>CAZDRH010000005.1:90739-270243 GCA_964507915.1 uncultured Caulobacterales bacterium | reverse complement strand
TCCATCGGATTGCGCGACTGGGCCCATGCGTGATCCTCAATGAGGGTTGGTATTAATTGGAGATCACGGCATCAATCGAGTTTCGAGCCCCCACTACCAGAATCCTGATCGCAGTCAGCACGATTTGCAGGTGGGCGAAGGAGTTGTTTCGCTGATGGCGCTAGGTTTGCCTGGTATCCGGAAGACGATTCCTTATAGAACATTCAATGAGGCGATATTGGGCGCAACAGCGGCTGCGGCGGTATACAGACAAATGCGTACAGTAGACTTGTGATCTTTACTCGTTATCCGCGTACATAAGGGTTTCCGTCTGGCGTTGGCCTGTCATCAGACCTAAGTGCTAGGCTGAGCAGCGGCCCGGGAACAGCGCAGAATCGTCGCCAGAATCCGCACACGTTCCTTCGCCTCGCCCCGCACATAGGGCGTGATATGCGGTGGGCATGGGGTGCAGCAGAAATCACGGAACCAGTCGCGGATATGCGGCACTTCGAAGACTTCCATGTCGAGATAGACCGTGCGGCCTGCGTCATCGACGATGCAGCCGCGCAGATCGCGGTACTGATCGGTCAGGAAATCGAGCCACTGATAGCTGGAGATGTTGAGGCGATAGCAGAAATCGCGCAGCCTGCGGATGAAAGCGGGATCGGAAAGCTCCCGGTCCGTGACCAGCCACGTTTGCGTGCAGGTGTTTTCGATAATACAGAGCGAACACGACGCCATAGGAACCTCCTTCCGGGCGGCGCGGCGTGATCGCGCCGTGGAAAGGACGTTCCGGCCTCAGGGCGAAACAAAACGACTCCTGATTTTTCAGATTTTGTTTTTTGGCGTGTTGTCAGGGCGGTAGCGCCGGTCAGTAGCGCTCGGCCAGCTTGTTCTCGACGATCTGGATCAGATGCTTGAGGTCTCCGACGGCCCGTCCAAAGTCATCGGCGGCCATCAGCCTTTCATCCTCATCCCGCACGGGTCCGGGGTGAAGAAGCCCCAGTTGCCCAAGGCTCAGGTCTACTTTGTGGGCGAGCATCTGGACCTGTTTGTCCGAGGGCGCGACGAGCTGAACAGAATCCCACTCGACTTTGCCGAAACTGAAGAACGAGGCTGCAAGCGGCCTGCCTGACAGAGTGGCGTCCCGCTCGGTCAGATGAAGCGAATACTCCTCCCGGCTTCGCATAGTGCGTGCCTTGACGAAGAGCGGTGGGAAATCGGCTCCGAACTCCGGCGGAAGGTGCGTGCGAACTTGCTGGATGACGAGGTAAGGCGTGGCCTCGCTATCATCCTCGAATGGTCCGGCGTCCACGTCGATGGTGACGATGAACTGCCTGCCTTGTGGATCACGCATATGAAGATTGAGGTTCCGGGCGGTCAGGGTTGCATACCCGTGGATGCAGACATCCATAACGCTCCGCTGATGCGGCGGGGCCGGACTTTCACGAAGGACGGCGATCCGGCCACGGACAGGAATGATCGGATTATTGGAAAGCGGCGAAAGCTGAAACGCCATCACGCACGTCAGGCTGGGCGAAAACAGATCGGCGAAGAGCCAACCCGTTGCGAGGCCGAGCAGGTCTTTGCGGGTGCGTTCTTTGCGAAAGCGCCGTCCGTCATGAAGCGCGGTCATTACATCATCCATGTCCATCCAGAAGAGCAAGGAATCAGCACCCAGCGTTTGCCTCAGGAAGGCAGTCACTTGTTCCAGCGTCTGCGATTGCGGTCTTGTTTTGCGGTCCTTGAAGCGCGTCACCTTGGCGGGACTGATGGGGGCATGAGCATCGTCATCCTTGCGTCCGCGAATGCCGATTACGCCCGTGCAGGCGTTCATCTGTGAGGCGATGGTTTCATCATCGAAGCCGTGGAGCGTCTGATACCAGCGCAGGGTTTCTGCCAGCCGTTCATGGGCGAGCATCCGCACGTCCGATTGCAGGGACCGGAGTAGCGCCTTCGAGGGCGGGATATAGGGCAAGGGCGAGGTCATGAGCGCCGCCTTCTATACCTGTTTGCGACTCGCTCAGGAGGATACAATTACGGAAACAGCGGTGAAGCGCTCGTGCCGTTAGTGCTTGCCAAGCAAACGAAGGCGGAGGCGAAGAAAAATCCTGTCGGCTTCAGATCGCCCGCATACGGTTATTGCGTGGATTGTGCTCAACTTCCGCCAGCCCCAAGGCTTCCATCAGCGGGGGGATATACATGCCAAACCGTCCGCGCAGTCCCTTCTTAAGGCCATACCAGCCGCCAACGGGATTCTTCGGAGACCGTGCCCACGCTTCGACGGTGCCTTCCTTGGCATCTTTCTGTTCGTCTGCCGAACCAAGCTCCATCCAGTCGCCATGCTTTTTCAACATGGCATGAAGATCGTCGAGACAGCGGGCGTCATAGAGCAGAACCGTCTTGCCAACCGTGCATACGATCACGGGCTTTCCGTCTTTCTCATCGCGATGCATGGTGAAATCAGACGTTAGTGGTGGCGTTTTGAGTTGCCATGGATCATCAGGCGTTCCAGAGCCCTTTGCCTTATTCGTTGTCGCCATAACATAATCCTTTCACAGAATATTGTGGTCGTGCGCATGACGAACATTACAACATTTGCAGCGGCGATCCCATTCCAAATGATGTTGCCGGTGAGACCGTGTAGTACAGAGCCTTGATTGTAGTGCGTTCCGATTTTGCCAAACAAGGCGAACGCAAGATGTGCGTTGTAGTACAACGCCATCTTGGCAAGGGAGGCCCGCTGCGCGCCTCCCGTTGCATCCCTCCCGGCCTGTGGCGCTCATCCGGCATTGAGCCAGATCGCGCCATCAAGCGTATCGCCGCTTGACCACGAGCGGGAGACTTCGGCTCTCCCTGCACCCATCGCTCAGGGGCTGTCGCGCCCCCTGAACCCCGCTCGTCAGGATATTGGCCCCCGACACCCGCCAGTCAGAGGAGCGTTCCTGCTCCTTCCGACACCTTCCATGACCGAGGGAGAGTTCGCTCTCCCTCTGCACACCCATCGACCAACCGTCCGCCGGTTGGATGCCGCCAGCCTTCCGAAGCTGGACCCCGGCCAAGCAGCGTCCTTGGATGCGCAGCACATACGACCGCATGACCCAATTCACTCTCGCAAATCGTGTATCCAACGGCTACACTGGCCACCATGAAAGATTCGGGCCTTCGCATTCGGGTGGAGAGAGAACTTCGGGACAGGTTTCTCGCCCTGTGCCGTGAGCAGGATCGCCCTGCCGCACAAGTGCTGCGGGAATTCATGAGGAGCTACATCGCCGCGAACCAGAACGCATCGTCTGAAATGGCGTCAGACAAGAAGAAGAAAAAATGATCCCCGACTACCAAACCCTGATGCTTCCGGTCCTCAAGGCCGCCAAAGACCAGCCAGTGCAGACACAGGCGGTGGTCGCAAGTCTTGCTGCCGAGTTTGGACTGTCCGGCGAAGAACGCGAACACATCCTGCCAAGTGGCAAGCAGAGGACTTTCGATAACCGGATTAATTGGGCAAAGTCGTATTTGAAGCAGGCCGGACTCCTGACCTACCCGCGCCGAGGCTTCTTCCTCATCACCGAAGACGGGCAGAAGGTTCTTTCCCGAAATCCCGAACGGATCGACGCCGACTATCTCATGGAGTTCGAGGCTTTTCGGGCATTTCGTAGCCGTAGGCATTCAGAAGAAAACGAGCCTGACGTTTCAGACGAAGCAGTCCCGGCCAACGATGCGACACCGGACGAAACGCTCCGGCTTGCCCATCGTCAGATCAATGCAGCTCTCGGTGCTGACCTCCTTGAGAGGGTGCGAGCGGCATCCCCCAAGTTCTTCGAGGATGTGATCGTCTCTCTGCTGTTGGCAATGGGGTACGGTGGCGCAGCGCAAGACGCGGCGCGGGCGCTTGGGCGTTCCGGCGACAACGGCGTGGACGGAGTGGTCGATCAAGACCCACTAGGCGTCGATCAGATTTACGTTCAGGCCAAGCGCTACGCGCCGGGAAACACGATCTCTGCCAGTGAAATCCGTGACTTCTTCGGAGCGCTCAATCTGAAAAAGGCACAGAAAGGCATCTTTTTTACGACTTCCTCCTTCAGTCCGAGTGCGGCCCAGACCGCCAGAGACCTGAGCACGAGGATCGTGCTGATAGATGGCGATCAGCTTTCAAACCTGATGATCAAGTACGGGGTGGGATGTCGAACCGAGGAGGTTTTGCACCTGAAGAAGATCGACGATGAATTTTTTGAGGAGGGCTAGGTGCATGATGATTATCAGGTTCGGTGCAACACGCGCCGCTTCCAAATGTGGGCATCTAGTGCGGCCACATACTGTCTTGCGAGCTAGAACTATGATTGAGGTGCCGTTTGCCCACGCTTGAATGGATCGGCAAGAAAGCCGTTGTTAACCACCACCGCGAAGTGCCGACGCGACTCCTGCATTGCGACCCCGCGCTTTCCTTCGGTGATCCCGATTCGGGCAACCTTCTGGTGCAGGGCGACAACTTAGAAGCGCTCAAGGCGCTCCTGCCATTCTATGCGGGGAAGGTGAAGTGCATCTACATCGACCCTCCTTACAACACGGGTAATGAAGGCTGGGTCTACAACGACAATGTCAACAGCCCCGAAATTCGCGCGTGGCTCGAAAAAGTGGTCGGCAAGGAAGGCGAAGACCTCAGCCGCCACGACAAGTGGCTATGCATGATGTATCCGCGCCTTAGATTGCTCAAGGACTTCCTAACGCAGGATGGTGTGCTCTTCGCATCTTGCGACAATCACGAACTGCCGCGTCTTACAATTCTCCTCCAGGAGTTGCTCGCACCGGGCGCGCTATCAATCATTCCTGTCGTGAACAACATGAAAGGGCGCAACGATCAGGCGAATATCGCGCAGTGCCATGAGTATGTGCTGATGTTCGCCAGACCTGGATTTGTTGCTGCCGGGCTACCTCTTTCCGACAATCAGAAGAAGAAATTTCGGTTTAGCGATGAAAGTGGCGAACTCTATGACCTCCGTGACCTGAGAAAGCGGGGCGGCGCTGATACTCGCATTCTCCGTCCCAATTTGTTTTTTCCCGTCTACCTCCATGAAGACGGTTCACTTGCTCTACAACGGCGAAGTGCAGCCGATGTCGAGATCACTCCGCAGAAATCGGACGGAACGGAAGGAGCGTGGCGGTGGGGCAAAGGAAAAGTGCAAGCGAACCTAAAGCTTCTCTCTGCCAGTCAAGTTGCTAAGTCCGGTCGGTGGAACATTTCTTACAAGGTTTATCTGGACCCTGCACTTGCGCCGCTCGATGCAGGCGAGATCGACGATGAAGATGACGGCGACGACTATGACGATGAGACGGGAGAACCCGTGGAGCGCTCGACTAAACCGAAGTCTTTCTGGTGGGGTCCAGAACTTTCTACTGACCGCGCCGGTAAGCACATAAAGAAGCTGACCGGTGGAGTAGGTTTCGACTATCCGAAGCCTGTCGATCTAATCCGCAAACTCGTCTACCTCGCGGGTGATAGGGACGCACTTTTCTTAGATTCATTCGCAGGTTCTGGAACAACCGCTGAAGCGGTACTGAAAGTGAATGCCGAAGACGGTGGCAGCCGCAGGTTCATCGTTGTTGAGATGGACGAGACGATAAGCACGCGCCTCACAAAGGTGCGGATAGAAGCGGCAGTCAAGGCGATCAATCCAGAGGCTGGCATTCGATTCTGCCGCCTTGGGGTTCCACTCTTTGATGAACTCGGCAGCGTAGGTGCTGACGTTTCGTTCAACGACCTCGCAGCCTTTGTGTTTTTCGCCGATACCGGAACGCCGATTCCGAAGCGCGCCGACGCGAGCAGTCCTTTGATCGGCACGTTCCAAGGACGCGCGATCTACCTTCTCTATGTTCAGGAATCGCAGGGAGTGCCGAGTGCAAAGTTCGGCAACGTACTAACGCCTGACGTGCTCAATCGCCTTCCGCCACCCGACGATAGATTTGACGGCCCGCGCATGGTCTACGCGGAGGGCTGCACAGTCCCGCCGGAACGGCTCGCCGCACTCGGCGTGACGTTTAATCAGATTCCATACCAACTTGAGGGCCTGTGAGCATGGCCCGCGACATTATACTCAAAGACTATCAGGCGTTCGCGCTTCTCACCTTTCGGCGCTATTTGGAGCGGGCAGTCGAAGTTGGTTCGCGCCTTGCCTACATGGACCTCACCAGACAGACTTATGATGAGCCCCAAGGTCTTGAAGGCCTACCTTACGTTTGCCTACGCGTTCCCACTGGCGGCGGCAAGACTCTCATGGCCGCGCACGCTGTCGGGGTGGCGGCGGATGCATTCTTGAAAACGGACACGCCCTGCGTTGTCTGGCTTGTTCCCTCAAATCCGATCCGAGAGCAAACCATCAAGGCGCTTAAGGATCGAGCGCACCCCTACCGCCGGGCGCTTGCAGAACGCTTCGGCGAGAACGTGCGCGTGATGAGCATCGCGGAGGCGCTTTACTCGAAGCGCCCTGACTATGATGGCGGCGCGGTCATCATTGTTGCCACCATCCAGGCGTTTCGTGTCGAAGAGACGGAAGGGCGTAAGGTCTATGATCCCAATGGCGAGTTGATGGATCATGTTTCTGCCGTTCCCAACCATATTCGCGACCGGCTCGATATGGGGCCCGACGGCACGCCGGTGCCGTCTCTGGCGAATGCGCTAAGGATGCGGCGTCCAATGCTTATCGTGGACGAAGCCCACAACGCCCGCACTGATCTTTCCTTTGAGACGCTGAAGCGTCTCGATCCATCGCTCATTCTGGAACTGACGGCCACGCCGTCGCTCACGCGCGACATCGCCAAGGGGCGTATCCCCTCCAATGTGCTGCATCACGTTTCTGCCGCCGAGTTGAAATCGGCGGATATGGTCAAACTTCCGATTGTTCTGCGGGCCAACCGCGAATGGAAACTTGCGCTTCAGGATGCGCGCCTCTGGCTCGACCAGCTTGATGCTAAGGCACAGGCCGAGCGAAGGGCTACCGGCGAACTTATCCGCCCGGTCATGCTGATTCAGGCGCAAAAGAAAGGTGCCGGCAACATCACATTTGACGATGTGAAAACCGCACTCATCGAGGATCTGAATATCCCGGCGGATCAAATCGCGATTGCGACGGGTTC
This sequence comes from uncultured Caulobacterales bacterium, assembly GCA_964507915.1. Taxonomy (GTDB): domain Bacteria; phylum Pseudomonadota; class Alphaproteobacteria; order Caulobacterales; family Parvularculaceae; genus Amphiplicatus. The sequence continues at coordinate 263,136 of CAZDRH010000005.1, read as the reverse complement.
CGTCTGGGAACTGGACGGCGTGGACCTTGCGGCGGAGGATTGCCCGGTCCGGTTCATCATCACCGTTCAGGCCCTGAAAGAAGGGTGGGACTGCCCCAACGCATACGTCTTGTGTAGCATCGCGGAAAATCGAAGCTCGACCGCAGTGGAGCAGATTCTGGGTCGCGTCTTGCGTTTGCCAAGCGCAACGCGGAAGCAAATTTCAGAGTTGAATCAAGCCTACGCATTCGCTGCGACCACGTCCTTCATGGATACTGCCAACGCCCTCAAGGACGGCTTGATCGCCAATGGATTCGAAAAGATCGAAGCAGACGCGCTTGTGCGCGCTCCTTCGACACTGCCCGGTTTTTCGGACGATGCATCAACCTTTCATCACGAAGTGGACTTGCCAGAAGACGTTGATACTGAAGCATTGCACGCCGTACTGAGAAATACACTCGCGGGCCGTGTTGAAGTAGACTTGGCTAGCCGCAGATTGCGTGCATTACAGCCATTGGAGCCGCGTGATGTGACCACAGCGCTGCTTTCTATACCAGCCAGCGCAGTAAAGGCCTTGGAGGCCCTTGCCGCAAAAGCGAGAAAGCCACTGCCGTCGAGCGGTCCGGCTGTTGGGTTTCGTGTTCCCTATCTCTGTGTGCAACGCGGCGACCAGCTCGAAATATTTGATCGAGGCCATTTTCTTGATATCCCTTGGCGTCTCGACGGATGTGATCCAACGCCTATTTTGACTAGGTTCACACTGCCGTCAGGCGGTGCGGATGAGGCGCGCGTTGATGTGGATGAGAAAGGAAAGGCCCGTATAGAGTTTGTGCGCGACGTGCATGCACAGCTCGCATTGTCATTGGAAGAGCGGGGATGGTCAGAGCCGCATCTTATACGGTGGCTAGACAAACGCCTTGCACCTACTAATCGTCGCGACATCACGCAGGCCTCGTCGCAAGCCTTTATCCGCAAATGCCTTGGAGCATTGCAGGCACAGGGTGGTCATAGCTTTGAGCAGCTTGCACGCCTGCGGTTCCGACTTCTCGATGCACTATCGCGCGTCATTGAGGTTCACCGCAGAGATCGAGAAACATCGTCGTTCGAGACTGGCCTCTTTGGTGGCAACCTGCCGTTCAGAACGTCGAGTGACATAGCTGCCGCATTCGATGCCGAGACGTACTTTCCCGCCCGGTTTTATCAAGGCGCTGTACGTTTCGAGAAACACGTTTGCCTAGATCGAATTGGCGATATGAACGGCGAAGAGGTCCAGTGTGCGGTGCACATCGACAATCATCCACGAGTGCGCAGTTGGGTTCGAAATCCAGAACGTCAATCTCGTGCCTTCTGGCTACAGACGTCGCAAGACAAGTTTTATCCTGACTTTGTCGCCTCGCTTGAAGACGGTCGCACTATCGCTATCGAGTACAAGGGCGCAGATCGCGCGGACTCGCCAGATACGCAAGAAAAGGAATTAATAGGCAAAAAGTGGGCCGAGGCATCCGGAGGCGTTTGTGACTTTCTTCTTGTGCCGGACAAGAACTTTGCGCTTATCGACGGGGTTCTAGGGCGATGACGTTAGTATTCGGCGCTTATGCGCGGATTAGCAAAGCTCACAATCCCGCCAACAATGGGAGCGCCCTTACCAACTCTACGAGATGGCCTGATGAAAGGGCCCGCGTGGCAGAGTCCGCAGAAGCATTAGAAGGCTATTTCCGTCCTTGCTCGAAAAGGCATTCAAGGGAGAGCTTTAGCACCAAATTGGGGATAGCGTTGCGGGAGTCCGTATGCAGATAAGCCGGGTCGTAATTAGGAATTTTCGCTCGTTTGAGCACCTTGATGTGAGGCTGGCCGCTGGCACGACGTGCGTGATCGGCGAAAACAACACCGGAAAATCCAACTTTCTTCACGCTGTTCGCCTTTGCATCGACTCTGGCCTGTCCTCCACGTTCCGCTCACTCGCCCCGAACGACATCCACTCTGCCGTGGATATTTCGGAACCTAATCAGGTGCTCGTCGGGCTGGAGATAACGGACTTCGCTGGCAAGACCAACGAGGAAGCCCTTGTCGGTGCTTGGCAGTGCAAGCCGAAGTTGGCGCGGCTGGTCTATCGGTACAGACCAAAGCTCAAGGTGCGCGAAGACTTGGAGACTGGCGAAGTTCAGCCGGGCGACCTGACTCGTGAAGACTATCATTGGGAGATCACGGGCGGCGGCGATCCCGCCACAGACATGGCCGACGTGACTTGGGGCCAAGACTTTGGCTCGTCCATCCGCTTTTCCGACCTTCAATCCTTCCTCGTCGTCTTCCTGCCCGCACTTCGGGACGTGGAAAGCGATCTGCGACAACCCCGCGCGTCACCACTGGCCCGTCTGATCGACGCGATGGAAATCGACGCGACGGAACAGGAAGAACTGCTAACGGCGCTTCGCACCGCAAACGAACAGATCGCCGAAGCGGACACAATCGCCAAGATCGCGGAAGCCATCGATAAATCGTTCAAAACTGTCGCTGGCCCAGCGTTTAGCATGGACGTGGCGCTCGGTCTGGCAGAGCCCACCTTTCAGGCCATCGTGCGGGCTCTGCGTATCCTCCTCTCTAATGTGGCGATGAAGAGTTTCGACCCGTCGTCCAACGGTCTCGGCCTCAACAACATCCTCTATGTCTCGATCCTGATCGAGTATTTCCACAAGCGGCTGGCGCAGCAGAAGTCGGCTGGACAGATCATTCTCTTCGAGGAGCCGGAGGCACACCTGCATCCTCAGTTGCAAGTCACTCTGTTCAAAGCATTGAGCGGCTTGCCCTTCCAATCTGTACTTACAACGCACAGCACGCACATAACGTCGAACGCGCCCCTCAATTCCTATGTTGTGCTTTCGCAAACCGGATCACCAGCCGTCGCGTCTTCCATGCCTGTTGTGGATGCCGAGCTCGGTGAAAGCGAGATCGCCGATCTTGAACGCTATCTGGACGCCACCCGCTCAAATCTTCTGTTTGCGCGAAAGGTTATGCTGGTTGAGGGTCCAGCCGAGCTTTTCCTCATCCCCGCACTATTGAAGGAAGTCGAAAAGCTTGACCTCGACCGTTTGGGTGTTTCCGTCATACCGATCTATGGTGTCCACTTCGATGTGTACGCTAAGTTGTTTTCGGAAAACGCTCTTCCGAAGAAGTGCGCGATCGTCACCGATGGCGACCTGAAACCGAGCGACGCGCACGAGGATGCGGAAGCAGAGGACGACTTGCCGCCCCCGCCTAATCTGGCGGGGTTGCAAAACGACTATGTTCGGGTCTTCGCTTGTAAGACGACCTTCGAGCGCGCGCTGATCTTTGAGGGAACACTTGAAATGTTTGCGCGCGCGGCGGACGACATCGGCGCGCCCGTGATCGCGAAAAAACTGCGTGCTGCGCTCGACAGGATCGAGACCGAAGAACCGGACGACGACGAAAAGAACAAAATCCTGAACCCGTTGCGCGACTCCGTGCTGAACACCGCGAAGCGCTTTGGAAAGGCGCGATTCGCACAAGTGGCTGCGCGCCACGTAGACCAAGCCCAGGTTATACCGAAATATCTAGCCGATGCGGTGGAGTGGCTCACAGCGAATGAAGCTGACTGAAGAACAGCTCGAAGCCTCGCGTTGCGAGGACAACCTGATGCTAACGGCGTGTCCCGGTAGTGGAAAAACGCGTGTCATCATTTCCAAGTTGTCCCGCGTTGTTGACGAGGTGCGCGAAACTCCGCGCTCCGTAGCCTGCATCACCTATACGAACACCGCCGTCCACGAGATCGAAGCGCGTCTGCGCCATCACATTCAACCGGGCGACGACGCCTATTACGACATCTGTACGATCCACTCCTTCTGCTTGAACCACATCTTTCGTCCTTTCTGTCACCTGATCGCGGGCTACAAAAAGGGGTTCAAGCTTCTGACGCCAGACAGCGCCGAGTTTGAGAAATTGGTGACGGCGGTATGCGCGCAGTTCAACCGTTACAACCTAAATTTTCAAGACTTCGATGAGTTCACCCAGTTGCGGGTGGGCATCGACGGCGCACCGGCTGGGCAAGTCTTGGCACGAGGCGCAATAACGGTCGAACTTGCGAGCGCGTACTGGAAGCGGATGCGCGAGGCCGGATTCATCGACTTCGCAAACATCCTCTACTACTCATACTTGCTGCTGGAGAAGAGGCCCGAAATTCTGAGTTATGTGTCCGCCAAGTTTGCTTGGATATTGGTGGACGAGTTTCAGGACACGACAGACATTCAGGTCGAAATCCTTACATTGATCGCGAACGCCAGACGCACGAAATTTTTGTTGGTTGGTGATCCGCACCAATCCATCTTCGGCTTTGCGGGCGCACGGCCTGACCTCGCCGACATTTTCGCCAAACGCATCGGCGCGCGGACAGATATGACGCTGTCGGGCAACTTCCGTTGCAGCACGCCGATCACGAACCACGCCAACTTGCTCTATGCGCGCACTCCACCGATGCAAGCCTTAGGACCCACGCGGGATGTTGCCGTCGTGCCGGTCTGGAAGGGAAACCCGTCGGCATTCAAGGTCATCACTGACTATTTCCTCCCCGCTCTGGAAGGGTACGGCATCCCTGTTGGCGACGCCGCAATTCTTGCACCTTCATGGTATTCGCTATTCCCGCTGGGACGACGCCTGCGGGAATACGGCGTATCAATTGTGGGACCGGGCGCACGGCCCTACAGGCGTAATCGTGTGTTCGCGCCGCTTGCAGAGCAAGTGTGCGGCTACTTGATGGAGCCTGACCCGGAGGCACTTGTCGCCATCGAGCGGAGCTTGTTTCATACGATATTGAATGCGACCGGGCGCGCGCACTTCGAGGTCTATTCGTACACCGGTCGCACGGTCGTATTTCATTTACTAAATTGCGCGCGCGAATTGCATGAACAAAACGAGGGCGCGGTTGCTTGGCTTGAAGCGTCGTCGCGGGAGTTCTCAAAAATTCTCATTGAAGCGGGATATCTCACAGCGGTCGAGGGCGACATTTTTCCGATGGCGGTCGAAGAAATGAAGAATGATATGCGCAACAACAAGGTCGATCTCGCGAATATGACGATTCCCGAACTGGGTATCTACGCCAGCCCTGACTCCGCCCTTAAACTGTCTTCTCTCCACAATGCGAAGGGGCGCGAGTATCGCGCAGTTGCGATCATGGACCTCACCGAAGGGCGTTTGCCGCATTATAGGTCCAAAGCAGCTTCGGAAATCGAAGAAGCCAAACGGCTTTTCTATGTGGGCGTGACGCGCGCCGAGGAATACCTGCTCTACATCACCGACAATTCCGACAGGAGGAACGGACCAACGCGCTTTCTCCGGAAGGGGACCGGCGTCGGTATCTGCTAGCGCTCTGCCCCGCACAGCTTGCACTCTAGTGCCATCCTGGAATTAGAAAAATCTAGTGACGATAGAACGCAATGCTTAGGGCTGTGCCCTCAGCGCGCTTCAAGGACAATCAGCGGTCTCCCGAGGCTCCGCGCTGCGCTTGTGCGCCCGCCGCAGATTCTCCTTTCCGCTTGCACACCCCCTGTTCGCCACGAGGCAGGGTTGCATGAGCAACCCATTCCTATTGAAAGGAAAACCTCCGATGACGGACCTATTTCTGTGGGGCAAGCACCCCAACTATGCCAACGGCCAGTGGATCAAGCTGGAGCGCAACGCCAGTCAGAACGAAATCGACTCCCGCAAGGCGCAGGGCTTCGAACTGGCCGAGCATGAATTGGGCGAACATCCCGAAGCACGGAAAGACGAAGACGGCGCGATCCGCATTTATGTCGCGTGCCTTGCCGCTTACAATAACGGCATCCTGCACGGGCGCTGGATCGACGCCACACAAGGCGAGGAGCATATGAGGGACGGCATCAAGGCGATGCTGGCTGCTTCCCCGATCATGTTCGCTGAGGAATACGCCATCCATGACACCGAAGGCTTCGAAGGTGTCGGCATCAGCGAATACGCCTGTATTGCCAGCGTGGCCGAAATAGCAATCTTCATCGACGAATATGGCCCCGTGGCCGGAAAGCTCATGGAGCATTTCGCCGATCTGGAGGAAGCCAAGGAGGCCATGCGCGACCATTACGCGGGCATCTATTCATCTATCGCCGACTTCGCACAGGAACTGACCGAGGAAACCACGCAGATTCCCGAAAACCTGCAATACTACATCGACTGGGAGCGCATGGCCCGCGATCTGGAGATCAACGACATTCTCGCGCTCGAAACCGGATTCGAGGAAGTGCACGTCTTCTGGCGGCACTAATCCCGCCGGCTCCAGACCAGCCTCAACCGGCGCGGGCCGAGTTCCGCGCCCGTGAGCCGGACGCACGCCGCCTGAAAATCCACATCCGCCCGCGCGCAAAGCAAAGGCTCGCGACATTCGAGATCGTGATAATCCGCGATCCGGTTCATCAACCGCAGGGGCTCTACGCCGAGCGTCACCGCGCAGCGGATCAGCGGCTGAGGAAGTTCAAGCGTTTTCGTGCAGTGCCATGCCGTCCAGAAGCTGGCCGCGCACTCCGCATCTTCGGCATCTGGAAAATGCCGTGCATAAGCGCTCCGCGCCGCCTCATACATCCGCACTACGCTCGCCTTCTCATGCGGCGGCAGTACCCATTTCGCTAGATCAATCATAAGGCCATCTCAATGCAGGGCGCGGTCTTCAAACCGCCACGGGTTATGCAGCGCGAACCACACAGGCAGGAGTTCCTCATCCGGCAGCGCTGCAAACCGCGCCTTGAGCGCAAGAATGTCTGGCGTCAGCCCGTCCGTCTTCATGTGCAGCAGGTTATAGCGCAGGATTTTGAAGGACTGGCGCGTGAACATCGGGTGCAGTTCGAGCGCGATCAGCAGGCTTTCGAGATCGCCAATAAGTGTTTCGTCGGTCGATACGTGCGGCTCACCCATATCCTTCTCCAGAGAAGCGGTCCGAGTCGCGGATCATAACGCATCGAAGGCGGCGTTTTAGGGGGATATGAAAACACACGTCAGCGTTCCGGCTCGATGCTGTGAGCGCGGTCACGTTCCGGCGCTTGCACGGCCTCACGGCGGCTTTCGAGGAAGGCCCGCTTGCGATCCGAAACATCCGTAGGCGGTTGCGCCGCCTGTTCGTAACGGGCGCGGTCGTCCGCCAACTCGCGCTGTTGCTCTTGCAGTCGCGCGACGCCTTGCTTGTGCCGCTCTTGCAGGTCGCGCCTCGCTTCGAGCTGGGAGAAGATCAGTTCGTCCTTCTCGCGGCGATCCCGCAGCAAGGCGTCATAGGCTTCCTTCTCATTCTCTTCGCGCAGGCGGCGGTGCTCACCGCGCAAGCGGTCCCACAGCCCCGCGATCCCCGTGCGGAAGCGTTCCTGCCGCGCTTGGGTTTCCTTGACCCGGCGTTCTTCAATCCCATCGAACAGCTTTTGCCGTTCGGCGGCTTGGCGTTCGAGAAGGTCGCGCTTGTCCGCTTCCGTGCGGGCGTGGTGCGCGTCGATCCGCTTTTGAATCTCGGTTTGCCAGCGCGTGAGCGCAGGCCGCATCTCCTTGGCGAAGGCGGCCTTGGCCTCTTCGAGGGAAGGCAGCGCGTCGGCTTCGCCCAGTCGCGCCCGTACATCCTTGGTCTTCACCCCCGCCCATTTGGGCAGCGCATAGGCTTCGCCGTTGTGATCGACGGCGAGATAGCCGCGCCGATCCCCACGGGCGAGCGTAAAGCCCCGTTCCTTCAGGGCGTGGATGAGCGCGGCCTTGTTGTCCGAAACCGCCCAGGCATCCTGTAGTGCCGTCTTGATGGTGCGCGGGTCTTTTCCTTGGCGCTGCGCCTGCTGCCATTCATCCAGCGTGAAGTTGCGCGGATCGCTGCGGCTGGGATTCGCCAAACCTTCAGGCATCCGCCAGCCATGTTCGAGGTAAAGTTCGCGGGAGAGGTCTTGCAGCTTTCTATGGGTGAAGGAGAGTTGGACGGCTTTCATATCCTCCGTGCCGATCCGGCTCCAGACCACATGGGCATGGCGGCGGCCCTCTTTCTCATGGAAGATGACAACGCGGGGCTGATCGGTCAGGCCCAGCTTGGATTCAGCGCGGGCAATCGCATCCTCGAATACATCCGTATGCACCCGCTCTTGCGGCGGTGGATTGAAGGAGAGCGAAAACAGGAACTGCTTGCAGCGCGTCCCTTTGCTCATCGCATGGGCCTCTTGGAATGCCCCATGCACATCATCGGCAGCGAAGCCCCGCACCTCATGGACTTCGACGTTCTCGTTGTCTGGAGAAAGAAGGTGCGCAGCAAGGTTTCGCGCCCCGCCGCGTTGATTGCCGACAAGGATCATGGCCCGGACCCCGCAGGCGGAAAGCCCAGAGCCGTCAGCAGGGCATCGCGCATCATGCGGATATCCCGGCAGGCTTGCTCCAGATCGTCGATCAGAGCGGGTGTCAGGACGATCACCCCGATATGGGCGGCCTTGGCGATCTGGTTGAGGTTATTGGCCAGACGCGACTGGCCCAGCATCCCCAGCACTTTTGCCAGCAATGCCTGATCGGCGGCAGGCTTGCGCCGGAGCTTTCGAGGGGCCGTCCCGTCACCCAAGAGCCGTTCGCGGATATAGACGCTCAGGGGCTTGCCCTTGGCCTCCAGCTCCAGCCGTTCTCGTTCCTCCTGCGTCAGGCGGATGGAGAACGGGTGTTGCGGCTTATGCTTTGGCTTGGAGGCAGCAGATTCAACGGCTTGGCCGTGCGCGGCGGCGAGAAATTCACCGAGGACACCGCCTGTCTTGTTCGGGGAGCCTGTCATGGGGACATCTCCTCGAACGGCGGACTTGCGTGCTTAAGCTGGTGTTCCCAATCGGCTAGAGTGTCGTAAAGAGCGTTCGAACAAAGTTCGCCGCTCTCCGCCAAACTCCATCATCAGCACCGAAGCGCAGCTCATCCATATTGGCTTGCTTCGAGCCGTTCAACGTATCGACGTGCAGGCGGCCCGCCTTCGGGCCGAACTCCCCAATAACTGTCGCCTGGGCCAGCAGTTTGTCCTGCACCAGCGCCGGCAACGCGTCGAATTCGGTCTCGAAGGAGCCATCGATACGCAACGTCCAGAGTAATTCACGGCTTTCTATACACATGACGCCAAGGCCATACTCCGCGGCGCAGCGATCCTGCTGCAGGTCCGGCTGATATTCGCCCCGGAGGCGGCAGGGTGGGCAATGAGGGCGCGCCTTCGACTTCGGCCCTCATATCGCACATCAGCCGAGCGCTTGCTCAAACCAGGCTGTGAACGCGCGCGCTTTAGCGCTCGACATGCGGCCGCTCGGAAACGCGGCCCAGAGGTCGAGCGAAGGAAGCCGCCATTCTTCAAGGAGCGGAATGACAGCGCCGCTCTCCAGCTCCGGCTGCATCATCCAGCGCGAGACTATGGCGACGCCCATGCCAGCGAGCACGGCTTCGCGCACGCCTTCGGCGGCCGTGCAGGCGAGCCGCGAAGGAACGCGTACGGAGGTTTCCGACGTGCCTTGCCGAAAACGCCATTCTTCGCCGCCGGCGGCCTGCGCATAGACGATCGCCTCGTGGTGCAGAAGGTCGATCGGCTTTTCCGGTCGGCCGTGCGATTTGAGATAGGACGGGCTTGCGACGACGAGCCTGTCCGCGCTTGCAATTTTCCGTGCGGTGAGACTTGCGCCAGAGAGCGCGCCGAGGCGCAGCGCGATGTCTATGTTTTCTTCCAGGAGATCAATCGCGCGGTCGTCCATTACGAGTTCGACGCGCAGTTTGGGGTGCGCCTCCAGAAAGGCGCCGAGTTTCGGCACGACATGCAACCGCGCGAAGGTCACGGGCGCGCAGACCCGCAAGCGCCCTTCGAGGCTGGCGCCGGCGCCTTTCGCCGAGGTCCAGGCGTCCTGCGCATCGGCGAGCACGAGCCGGGCGCGTTCATAAAAGATCTGTCCGGCTTCGGTCGGCGTCAGCTGGCGCGTCGACCGGACGAGCAGGCGCACGCGCAACTGGTCTTCAAGCGTCGCGATCGTTTTCGACACGGCCGGCTGTCCGACCCTTAGATCTCGGGCGGCGGCCGAGAACGACCCGCTTTCGACGACGCGGACAAAGGTCTCCATCGCCTGAAGGCGGTCCATACCCATTCCTCCGTGGAATAATTGATATCGCCCCGCCCTGTCTGCCGCAAGTCGGGCGAATGAACGATCCTCCAATCACAAACGAACTTCATTCAACCCCAGGGAGACCAACCATGACCAATAACGGCTTTGCCATCCACACGACCGAAACCGCGCCTGCCGCCTCCAAGCCAATGCTTGACGGCGTTCAAAAAGCCTGGGGCTTTGTGCCGAACCTCCACCGCGTGCTCGCCGAAAGTCCGGCCGCGCTCGAAGCCTATGGCGCGCTCTGGGGCATTGCGGAAAAGACCAGCTTCACCGCCGTCGAGCGTAATGTCGCCTATCTCGCAATCATCTTCGAGAACGAATGCACCTATTGCATGGCCGGCCATTCGGGCCTGTCGAAGATGGCGGGCGTCGACGCCGACACGATCGCCGCGATCCGCGACAATCGTCCACTCGCCGATGCGCGCCTGCAGGCGCTGCGGACATTCGCTGCGAAAGTGACCCGCACGCGCGGCGTGGCGAGCCCTGCCGATTTCGCGGCGTTCAAAGCGGCCGGTTTCACCAACCAGGCAGCCCTCGACGTGCTCGTGCTTGCGGCGACAAAGCTGATCTCGAACTACGCCAATCACTTCGCTGCAACGCCCAATGACGACTTCATGGCCGGCAATGAGTGGATGGCGCCGGGCATGCTGAACGCTGCCGCCTGAACCTGAAACCTCACATCAGGGCGCTGCGCCGGCAGCGCCCAAAAAGGGAGAAAAGCTCATGAAAAACGCATTGCTTGCTGCCGCAACCATCGCCGCGCTTATCGGCGGATCGATGCCCGTCGCAATAGCGCAGCCCGCGCCAACAACGGCCCAAGAAACGGCGCAGCCGGCCTATTTCTCGGCCTATCCATCGCTGCGGCTCGAACGAGACGCGCAAGGCGTGTTGGTCGTGACATTCAACACCAAGGGCGGTCCGCTGACCTTCACCGCCAAGGACCACACCGATTTCGTCGACGCGTTTTACAGGATCGCCCAAGATCGCGACAACAAGATCGTCATCCTGACCGGCGCCGGCGGCGATTTCATTTCCGGTATCGACTTCGCGAGCTTCGGCAATGTGGCGGATCCGGACGTTTGGAGCCAGGTGCATGACGAAGGCGTGCAGATCCTCGAAAATCTCGCCAACATCCGCGTTCCCGTTATCGCAGCGGTCGAAGGACGCGCACACGTGCATTCCGAATATGCGCTGCTCGCCAATGTGATTGTCGCAGGACAGAGCGCAACGTTCAACGATCTGCCGCACTTTGTGGGCGGCATCGTGCCGGGTGACGGCATCTTCACCACCTGGTCGTATCGCGCTGGCCCCGGCCGTGCGGAAGCGTTTTTGCTGAACCCTGCGCCCATCACCGCGCAGCGCGCCATGGAGTGGGGCGTCGTTGCAGAAGTGACGAAGAACGGCAAAGCCCTCGCGCGCGCGAAGGAATTGGCGGCGATCTATCTCAAGGCGCCCGAAGTCACGCGCCGCAACACCCGTGCGCATTTCATCCAGCCGCTGAAAGAGCGGATCGTGCGTGAAGTCGGCTATGGCCTGGCCCTTGAAGGCGCGTCCGCGGCGGACCTCGTCGAGACGCTTCAATCACAACGCTGATCGGCGAAGCGGGAGCGCTGCAAGGCGCTCCCGTCGCCCCTACCGACAGTCAGCCGCTTCTGCGTCGCAAAGGAGCCCATCCATGAACAACAACGACGACACGCTGTTTTCTTCCATCCGCTTTGGGGCAATAGAGGCTCCCAACCGGATCGTCATGGCGCCTCTAACGCGCACCCGCGCCGATGCCGACGACGCGGTCCACGCGCTCCAGGCGACCTATTACGCGCAACGCGCTGCGGCTGGACTGATCATTTCCGAAGCGACGCATATCTCGCCTCAAGGCAAGGGCTATGCCGGCGCGCCAGGAATTTACTCGGACCGTCAAGTCGAAGGCTGGCGGCTTGTGACGTCTGCGGTTCACAAAGCGGGCGGGCGCATCGTCCTGCAGCTCTGGCATGTCGGCCGCGTGTCCCATCCGTCGCTGCAGCCTGGCGGCCAGCTGCCGGTGGCGCCCAGCGCGATCGGCTTTGAAGGCCACGCCCATACTTACAACGGGCCGCAGGAATTTGTCGTGCCGCGCGCCCTCGCATCCCATGAGATCCCGGGCATTATCGAAGACTACGCACACGCGGCGCGGAATGCCAAAAAAGCGGGTTTCGACGGCGTCGAGATCCACGCGGCAAACGGCTATCTGCTCGACCAGTTTCTCCGTGACGGGACGAACCGGCGCACCGACGCCTTTGGCGGCGGCGTGGAAAACCGCGCGCGCTTCACGCTTGAAGTCACGGATGCCGTGGCGGACGTGTGGGGCGCAGACAGGGTCGGCATTCGCCTGTCGCCCTCCCTCACCATCCAGGGCATGAGCGACAGCGATCCGGCCTCGACATTCGGGTTTGCAGCCGCAGAGCTTGGAAAGCGGAAGCTTGCCTATCTTCATGTCGTCGAGCCAAGCGATCCGCGGGGCGACCCCAATGACAGGCTCATCGATCCGATCCTGCTGCGGCGAGCCTTTGGCGGCCCCTATATCGGCAACGGCTCTTACACAGCTGCGCGCGCCCGCGAAGCGATCGTCTCTGGGCGGATCGATGCGGCGTCGTTCGGACGGCCCTTCATTTCCAACCCGGATCTGCCGCGCCGCTTCGCCGAAAATCTTCCCCTCAACGCCCTCGATCCTGCTCGCCTCTATGGCGGGGGAGCCGATGGCTACACTGACTATCCATTCCATCCGGCGTAATGGCGCGGCGCCGCATAGGGCGGACTTGCCATGCCAATACCTTTCGCCAAACGACATAAGATCCACAGACCTCACGCGACCTAGAATGAAAGTTTCACCCATGACCACGCTCGCTTCAGAACTCCAGGACTTCCGCACCGCATTCATGGGTAAGGCGCCCGCCGAAATCCGCGAAATGATGGCGCGCGCCGACCTCGACCTTGCAGCTTCAGGCATCGTCGAAAAGGCCAAGCGCGCCGGCGATGCCGCCCCTGATTTCGCTCTTCCCGATGCGCACGGCGCCGCCGTTTCGCTCGCCGCGCTCCTGAAAAACGGGCCTGTCGTAGCGAGTTTCTACCGCGGCGGTTGGTGTCCATATTGCAATCTTGAACTGCGGGCGCTGCAAAGATCTTTGCCTGAACTCAAAGATCTCGGCGCCAGCCTCGTCGCCATCTCGCCGCAGACCCCAGATGAAAGCCTCTCGACGGCCGAGAAGAACGCGCTCGCCTTCCCCGTGCTCAGCGATACCGGCTCGAAGACAGCTCGCGCCTTCGGCATCGCCTTCGATCTCGCCGAGGAATTGCGCCCCATCTACGCGAAGTTCGGCCATGCGCTCCCCGACAGAAACGGCGACGAAAGCTGGACGCTGCCCATCCCGGCGACCTTTGTGATCGCGCAGGATGGGACAATCGCGCTCGCCTTCATCGACACTGACTATCGCAAGAGGCTTGAGCCTGCCGATATCCTTGCAGCCTTGAGAACCATCGCACAACAACGCGCCGCATGAGGTCCTGACATGATCCGCCACGCGCCGGTTGAATCTGCTGGCAAGACCGCGCCTGCCGCCATGGGCATTGCTCTCGGCGTCCTCGCCGCGCTCATCTGGGGCGCCTATCTCGCGACGGCGCGCGCTGGCGCAGCATCGGGTCTGATGGCGGCAGACATCGCGTTTATCCGGTTCGCAACGGCTGGCGCCATCATGCTGCCATGGCTCTTGCGTCATGACGCCGTCCATCTTGCCGGAGTCGGCTGGAAAAAAGGCGCGATCATGGCGCTCCTCGGCGGACCGGCCTTCATCTTCATGGGCGTCGGCGGTTACAACTTCGCGCCCCTGGCGCATGGCGCCGTGTTCCAACCTGCGGCGCTGACGATCGGCGGCATGGCGCTTGCCGCGCTTCTTCTTGGCGACGCCTTCACCCGTATACGGATGATCGGCGCAGGGATCATCGTCGTCGGGCTCGGCGTCGTCGCCGGCCCGGGCCTGCTCGGCGGCGGGACGGAGACCCTGATCGGCGATCTCATGTTCGTCATCGCCGGATTGATGTGGGCGCTCTTCACAGCATTGACGCGGAAATGGAATATCGCGCCCTTACCGGCGACCGCTGTCGTCTCCGTGCTCTCCGCCTTGGTCTATGTGCCCTGGTTCATGGATGCTCATGGGTTGGAACGGCTCGCGTCGCTCCCCCTGACGGACCTGCTCGGGCTCGTGCTTCTGCAAGGCGTTCTTTCGGGCGTCGTCTCGATCATCGCCTTCACCAGAGCTGTTCAGATCTTGGGCGCGGGGCGCGCGGCCGTGTTTCCCGCCATCGTGCCGGCCGTCGCCATCATCATCGGCATCCCCATTGCGCACGAGACGCCGACTTTGCTGCAGGGGCTCGGCGTCGCAGTCGTGCTCGCCGGTTTGCTGACGATCATGGGGCTCGTCAAATCGCCGTTTCGCTTTCGCCTCGCTAAGCCATAGCGTTCAATGCCAAAGGATAACATCATGATTGAAGTCTACGCCTTTTCAACGCCGAATAGTGTCAAAGTGCCGATCGTCCTTGAAGAACTCGGCCTGCCTTATGTGCTGCATGCGGTGAACATCCGCACAGGCGCGCAAAAAGAACCGGCTTTCGTCGCCAGAAACGCCAATGCGAGAGTGCCAGTGTTGATTGATCATGAAGCGGCGGGCGGGCCGCTTACGCTGTCTGAGAGCGCGGCGATCCTCGTTTATCTTGCGGAAAAGACCGGCAAACTCCTGCCCTCCTCCGGTGCGGCCCGCGCGCGTGTGTTCGAGCAATTGTTCTTCCATGCCTCGGGTCTCGGGCCCGCTTTCGGCAATGCGGGTTATTTCACCAAATTCGCCCCCGAACCCCTTCCGCTCGCGATCGAACGGTTCCGTGCTGAAGGCGTTCGCATCCTCGGCCTGCTCGACCGGATCCTCGAAAAGCAGGCTTTCGTCGCCGGCGACGCGCTGACGATCGCGGACATCGCGCATTTCGGATGGCTGTGGCGCCGGGAGTTCGCCGGGTTCAATTTCGCGGCGACGCCGCATCTTGCACGCTGGTACGAAAAGCTTGAAGCGCGCCCGGCGTTCCAGCGCGCCATCGCGCGTACGACCGCGCTGGCGGCTTGAGGAGGTTGGGATGAACAGAAAAATGGTCGTCACGGGCGCATCGAAGGGCATCGGCCGCGCCGCGGCGCAAGCTCTGTCCGCAAACGGGTGGTCTGTCATCGGCGTCGCGCGGCAGGCGCAAGACGGCTTTGACGGCGAATTCATCGCAGCCGATCTTTCCGACAAGGACGCGACGGAAGCGCTGGCGCAGCGCCTCGCCGCGCGCGGCGACGTGCTCGGCATCGTCAACAATGTCGGCGTCGCAAAACAGGAGCAATTCGGTTCAGTCGACCTCGCGGCTTACAACGCGGTGATGGACCTCAATGTGCGGCCCGCGCTGCAATTGACCCAGGCCCTCTTGCCTGCGATGCGCGCCGCGCGGTTCGGGCGCATCGTCAATGTGACGAGCCTCGTGACGCGCGGCTTGCCGTTTCGCGCAAGCTATGCGGCGGCCAAATCCGCCCTCGAAAGTCTGACACGCACCATGGCGATCGAGCTCGCGGCCGAAGGCGTCACCGCGAACGCCGTTGCGCCGGGTCCGACGGAAACGGAACTTTTCCGCGCCAACAACGCGGCGGGTAGCGAAAGCGAAGCGCGCTATCTTGCTCAGATCCCGATGAAGCGCCTCGGCAAGCCTTTTGAGATCGGGGCGGCGATCGCGTTTCTTGCGTCGGATTCGGCCGGGTTCATCACTGGGCAGACTCTGTCCGTCGACGGCGGCGCGAGCCTCGGCAGGGCGTGACGCCCCGCTCAACGCCGAAGCGCGAGATCAGTTCATGAAGCCAAGGTCGCGGCTCGCAAAACGCGTCAGATCGGGGAATGTCGCGTCTATTTGGCTCACGCTGAGACCCATCCATTTGCCGAGCGTCGCGCCATATTGCTCCGTGGCTGTCGTCGGTATCATCAGGCTGTCCTGGATGATGTCGGGCCCTTGCTGCGCCATGTCTGGAAGGGCGCCGTAGATTTCTTTGCCCTTCACGGCCCCGCCCATGATCAGGTGATGAGAGCCCCAGCCATGGTCCGTGCCGTCGCCGTTGGGGACATAGGTCCGGCCGAACTCCGACGTCGTGAACAAGGTCACGTTGTTGCGCAAATTGAGCTGCCCGAGGAGCGAGTCGAAATAGACGAGCGCGCTGTTCAGACCGCGGAGCAAGCCCGGGTGGCGGTCGTTCTGTCCGTTATGAGTGTCGAATCCGCCATAATCGACGAAGAACACCTGCCGGCGCATGCCGAGCGCCTGATGGGCGCCGGCGATCCGCGCGACGGTGAGCAATTGGCCGGCAAGTACATTCTGGCTCGGCGGCGCGGCGAGGCTGCCTTCCGCGACTGCGTTCGACTGCAAGAGCGCCGCCCCGTCGCGCAGGCCTTCATGGGTTTGCACATAGGCCTTTTCGAGAAGATTGGCGCGTTGCGCCGAACCGCCGCCGAGGACCGCCGCCGATTTGTTGACGTCGCCGTCAAAGAACGCGGAGGGAATGCCCCCGTCGCTGACGACGAAAAACGACGTCTGCTCTCCGACCAAATACACGGTGTATCCGCCATTGCCGCTGATCGTCGTCAGGTTCGCTCTGCCGTTGAGCGAGGCCACAGCGTCGCCGATGCGGCCGCCCCAGCCGAGAGGGTTATTCCCGCCAAGCGTCAGCCAGAGATTGGCTTGATCATTGTGCGAACCGATCTGTCGCGGATAGGCGACGCGCCCGGCGAGGAGGTCCGACTTCGTCGACGGCGCCGTCAAAGGCCCAACGCTGGAAAGCACCGCGACGCGGCCCTGATCGTAGAGGCCCTTCACGCCTGCAAGCTCGTCGCTCAAGGCGATCTGACGCCCGTTCTGCGGGCGCGTGGTCGCCAGCGCGCCAGAAGCCGGTCGTGCGAGCGCGAGCCCGCCGCGTATTGCGGAATACTGGTTGAATGAAGTCGTGTCGAACGGCACGAAGGTGCTGAAATGGTCATTGCCGCCGCCGAGATAGAGGCAGACAAGCGCCCGATAGTCGTTCGCCGTCTGGGCGGCCGCGTTTGACATCACCGCCAGATTGAGGGCGAGGGGCGTGGTCGCCAGCAGAGAGGCGGACCGAAGAAAGCGTCTGCGCGATTCGTCGTGGGTCATGGCGGACACCTCACTTCTGGATGACGTATTCGGGAGACAGAAGCATGAGGCCCACCGCTTCGGCCAATTTGATTTGAGCGACGCCGCGCGTAATGCCGCTGGTTTCCGACTGCGATTGGTTGCGCGCGTTCATGCCGCCGATGATGGCGTTTCTGAGATTCGTCGACATCTGCCCGGACATGAAGAGTTCATTGAGCCTGTCGGTCAATCGCGGCGGGTCGCTGACGAGCGGCAGCCACTCGGCGTAATCGAGCCGCAGGAAATAGGTGTTTCGCTGCTGTGTGGAGCAGCAATCGGCGAGGCCGTTGTTTTGCAGCATGTCGCGGAAGAACCATTCCGTGTCGCTCGCCGAAGACTGCGTGACGATTTGCAGTTCCGGCGCCACAAGGCCGCGACGGCTCACCTCCGTATTGGGCGGGGCGTGGTCGGGATAGAAAAAATTGAAAACTGTCAAAGCGCCCAGCGGCGTCTGCCACAGGCCCTTTCTGCGATCGTATAACCACAGCGGTATTCCAAATCCGAGAGGATCGACCCCTGGGGCCGCCTTGAAGGCGCGCATGACATTGCACATGCGGATGATCTGTTCGCGCGGCCGCCCGAACGTCGGCTCGTTCAGCATGACGTCGCTGCGCGCCTCGTCGTCGAGCAAGATGGCCTTGAACACCGCCTTGAGGTCGCCGCGCACGCCCTGGCCGTTGTTTTCAAAGACAGTGACGACGCGCGTCACATAGGCCGGACTGGGATTGCTCGTCACCAGCCTCTGGATCATCTGCTTACAGAAGAACGGCGCCGTGTTCGGATGATTGAACAGCCGATCCAGCAGGATCTGGAGGTTGCCGACCGGATCGGGATTGGTCGTCGCCGGGATGACGACGCCGAGGAACCGCTTTTCGCTGGTCGAGTGGTAAGCGGGAAAAGCGCGCATCGGCCGTTCCTGGATCGGCATGTCGGCCGCCGCCCAGAATTGATAACCGTTGTTCCATTCAGTGGTCGTCGCCGTATCATAGGCCCAGCCCGTCAGGACCCGCGACGCGCCGATGACGTCGTCGCGCGTATAGGTCGCGATGGGTTGTCCTTGCCCGTCGAGCTTGCGCGTGCCGTCGCGATTGAGCTCCCACAAGCCGATCGAGAAGAGCTGCATCACCTCGCGGGCGAAGTTCTGGTCGGGAACCGCCCCCGTCGCGGGGTTTTCCTTGCGGTTGTAAATGTGGGAGAGAAATGCGCCCATGGCGGACGATCGGGCGACGCCCTCGATAAGGTTGCGCCAATTGCCGAAACCGTTCTCGTAGAGCATGTCGACATAGGCGGCGAGCCCGCTGCCCTGATAATAGGTCGAGCCGTCTCTCAGGCTGATGACGAAGAGCTGCGAGAGCGCAAACATCACGCGCTGGCGCAGGAGATCGGACTTCATCATGCCGATCCACATGGATTCATTGACGTCAATAACTTCGGGCCTGTTCGCATATTGTCCCGTTTTGCGCGCGGCGCGGTCGCGCACGAAGCGGGCGTGATTGTGCTGAACAGGCAAGGCCATCTGCTCGTCGAGCCAGGCGGCGTATCCGACCTGCATGACGCGATCGATGTCCGTATTAGCGGCGCCGAGCGTCGCCTGGGCCAGGAACCGTGAGGCCTGCGCACGCGTGTTAGGAAAGCTGGGCGCCGGAGTCGGGGTGATGGGCGGTGGCGTCGGGGTCGGAGTGGGGGTTGGGGTAGGTGTCGGGGTCGGCGTAGGAGCGGGCGTCGGTGCGACGTCTGCCGGCGCCGCACAAGACGCTAACGCCGACGCCGAAGCGGCGAGCGCGAGCACTGTGCGCCGTTGCAGATGCTGATTCGAGCAGAAAGGTATTGATCTCGAAGTCAGGTCGCCGCCTGACGCTTCAATATCTGGATTGCCTGCTCCGCACGCCGATGTTTCGCCGCTATGGGTCATGCCTACATGGCTCCTCGAGCGCATTAAGCCGTCGTCTGCGATTGCGCCCGTCAAAGCCCTAGCTTTTCAAGCGCTAACGAAATCTGGATTGCGTCTTTCGAATTCTAGGGTTGTCGATCACGTTTGATGCGCGACCAGCAGAGTTACGCCGAGTTATGTAAAATGCGCTCCAGGAGCAGATGAATGGGGGGCCGATCGCCGGCCTCAAGAGATGGTTCGCATTGCGAACAAATCGAGCACTGCCATGGGTGAAGGGCAGCACCAAAACCACCAAGCCTCCACGGCAAAAGCTCCGGCTGCCGCGCCGCCAGCGAACATCAAGACAGCCGGCGTCATATTGCAGAGCCGCGCACCTGCCGGTTGACGACCTTCGCTGTGGGCGCGCCGGAACATTGCGTTTCCATCGACAGCAGCCCCTGCCGCATCGCGCTATTTCTCAAGGACAGCAAACGCCTGCCTTTGCGCAAGGATCCAAACGCCTGGCCTGGCGTATGGCGCTGGCGCCTTCCCACAAAATGGTGGGATTGGCTTATCGGATCACGTTTGCATGCCGCGCCAGGTGCCGCCAAACACCGCCTTCGCGCAAATAGATGTTCGTGTAGCGGCGATTGAGCGTGCGGCGGCCATACATGCGGGCTTGCTCACTGTCCGCTCCAGGATAGACAGTCTCTCGACCCATGACGACACCGACATCGCCGGTGACGATCACTTCCTCCGGGACGCGCTCGAACACCTCGTTCCGTATTTCTCCTGAACCCACCATCCTCACCAGGTCGTCGCGGGTGAGAATGCGGTTGTTGGGCGCGTTCACCCGGAGGTTGGGATGCGCACCAGCCCGGATGGCGGCGAGATCGACTTCGGCGACGGCGGAACGCTGCGCCGCGTCGGCGGCGAGTAAGGCCGCCTGATCGGGCGTTGTTGGAATAAAGGCGGCAGCCTGAGGCGCGGCAGCGTCGGTACTCGGCCGCTGTACCGACACGTCAGGCTCCAACGCGAGAATCCCGAGAAGGAGCAGGAGGCCAGCGGCTTCGGTCATGGAATTCTCCTAACACGATGCTTTCCGCACGTGCCTTGACCCTGGGCGCTGCCTGAGAGGTCAGCGGCTTCGGTCACGCGTCGCGCCGCTTCAGCATTATCCGGAAAGCCAAATCCGTCTAGCTCGGCATCGAGACTTCGATCGTGGAAGGCCCGATGTTTCGGCCAGCTCGGCCGGATACCGAACGTCATTCTCCGGCTAAGCCACGAAGTCCATTCTGCCGGCCCAACCATCCAAAAGTGACCACTTACCGGTAATCATGACGCGGCATTGGAGACACCATAGTCATTTTCGCCAAGTGCGGCCCGCCAGTGATGCGCGACCGCCTGCGCCGAATGCTCCAAGGCAAGAAGCGAAAAGTTCCGCCTCGACTTGCGGTCGATCCCACCGCGCACAGCGGCGCAATCGTCGTAGAATCGACACGGATCTGCAATCTTCGCGTCATGCCCCAGTGCTAAGGGCCCCGCTCTCGGGGTTTAGGGGAATTATGACATGTCGAAGAAACTGAGCGCCATTCTCGGCGCATCGTCGCTTTTTGCGCTGGCCGCAGCGAGCGGCGCTGCAGCACAAACGCCTGCGGCCGTCGGCGAAGCGGACGCAAAAGACCGCAGCAGCATCACGACGGCGGATGAAATCGTCGTCATCGGGTCGATCGGCTATCGCAATCGCACCCTTTCGGTCGAGCCGACGCTTGAATATGGCGAAGAGTATTTCCAACGCTTTGAACCGCTGACGGCCGGGGATGCGCTGAAGCGCGTGCCGAGCGTCACCTTCCTCTCCGACGTCATTGAGTCCGACGGGGCGCGACTGCGCGGCCTTGATCCCGGCTATACCCAAATCCTCATCAATGGCGAGCGCGTCCCGGGCGGCAATGTCGACCGCTCGTTCTTCCTCGACCGCATTCCGGCCGAGTTGATCGAGCGCGTCGAAATCGTGCGTTCGTCGAGCGCACGCCGGACAGGCGATGCGGTGGCCGGCACGCTCAACATCGTGCTGCGCGACGGCTTTGCGCTCGAGGGCGCCTATCTTCGCGGCGGCGCGCTCCGGTTCGATGACGCCACGATCAAGCCGACGGTTGGCGCGGTATGGGGCGGCGAGGTCGGTCCCGGCCGCTTGTTGCTCGGCTTCAACCTCCAGGGGCGCTACAATCCCAAAGAAAAGCTCAGCCTGCGCTACGGCGACTCGCCGGAGAACAATCCTAATTTCGCCACGGACGATTTTGACAATCGCGAAGATCAGTCGGATATCCGCGACGGTCAGGACATTTCGTTCAACGCCGACTATGAAATC
The DNA here is from genome assembly GCA_964507915.1 of uncultured Caulobacterales bacterium. Lineage (GTDB taxonomy): Bacteria > Pseudomonadota > Alphaproteobacteria > Caulobacterales > Parvularculaceae > Amphiplicatus. Next base: position 241,535 of record CAZDRH010000005.1, on the reverse strand, counting down.
CGGAACGATGACGGCTCAACGTTCGAGATCAGCGGCTTTTATGTCAACACTGACCGCACAGAGACGGAGCGGTCCTTCGAGTATGACGACCCGACAGCCATCACCTTGCGCGTGCCGATCGGCAACCTCCTGACCGATAACGCGCAAGTCCAGGAGATCGACCAACAGAACTACTCAAGCCGCGTGAAATATGAGCGCGACATGCTGGGCGGCCGCACCAAGTTCAGGGCTTCAACCGCCGGATTCTTCGAAAAACGTCTCGACACCGAAGAGGAAATTGACTTCGACCGTTCGACCCCTCGCTTTACGGGCGACAGGGAGATCACCTCGATCAAGGATCGCGAATATACGCTTGAAGCGTCTCACGATATCGATATCGCAGAAAACACCGGCGTTGTGTTTGGCGTGTTCTGGCAGAACAAAGATCGCGACATTGAAATCGTCAACCGTCGCAACCGCTTCAACGTCACCAGCGGCGTCGCCACGTATAACCAATTCCTGCGCACGCCGAATGAATTCGCAACCCCCTATGTCGGCCTTGCGCCCGCGCCTGGCGGCGTCAACACCGTTGAAGAAACGCGCCTTGACGGTTTTGCCCTCGTCGAGGGCACATCGGGCCGCTTGTCCTTTGAGGCTGGCGTCCGCTATGAATCGACCGACGTCACCGTTGATGATTTCACGGTCACGCCGTTCCCGGCCACGAACACGACGAAATACGGATTCGTATTGCCGTCCGCCCACATCAAGTTCGATCTGACCGAACAGGACCGCATCACCATCTCGGGGGCCCGGACTGCCCGCAGGCCCAATCTCAATTTCATCTCGCCTGCCCTGCTCGAAGCCGAGCTCGGCGACAATGACTTCCTCGGCAATCCGAACCTGAGACCAGAAACGGCTTGGGGAGCTGATGTCGGTTACGAGCGGCGCCTTGGGCGTTCGGGCGTCGTCGGCGTCAACTTCTTCTACCGGGCAATCAACGATCTCGTCGAGGTCGCCAATACGGGCGCTGAGGGATCGGAAGGTCCGGGCACGTTCGTCCTGACGCCCGAGAACACCGGCAACGGCAAAGTCTACGGCGTGGAGTTCGACCTTTCGACGCCGCTCACCTTCATTGGCCTGCCGAACACGGGCATCTTCGCGAACTTCTCCTGGCTCGAAAGCGACATCAACGATGTTTTCGGTTCGCGCCGCTTCAATGACCAATCGAATTACGTCTACAATGCGGGATTAATCCACGACCTGCCGACACTCGGCGCGGCGTTCGGCGCCACTTATCGCAAACAGGGCGACGCTTTCGGCCGCATCATCGGCGAAGAAGTGACCACGACCTACGGCGCCGACCTCGAAGTCTTTGTCGAAAAGCGCTTCGCCAAGAAATTCACGTTGCGCTTTGTCGGGTCAAACTTGCTGAACGGTTCAAAAGACGAGATCTTCAATAAGTTCACGACGATTGACGATCAGATTTCCCGGACATTTGACGAGTTTGAGCTTGAGACCGAGCAAGCTGGACCTTGGTTCCAGCTCGTCGGGCGGCTGGCGTTCTAACGCGGGGTGCGGGGTGCGACGGGGCCGGGGCCTTCCGAAAGGAGCCCCGGCTTCCGCCGTTTCGGACTGACACAACTGCTTTCTTGATCTGAAGCGAGCGTGCGGTGAGGTGAGGCCGCATCTACATCGGGACGCCGCCATGAAATCATTCCTTCCGCGGACGACCGGACGGCAGGTCGCCGCGTTCGCACTTTTGCTTGCTCTCAGCGCGTGTTCGAGCAGTCAGCCGAGCATTACGCCCTTTGCTGAGACTGAGCCCATGCCGTCAGCGGAAGACGCCGCAGACGATCCGGCCATCTGGATATCGCCGGGTTATCCCGCGCAGTCCCGTGTGCTCGGCACGGACAAGCAGACCGGCCTTTACGTGTACAATCTCGAGGGAAAACTGCTGCAGACACTGGCCGTCGGTCCGCTCAACAACGTCGACTTGCGCCAAAACGTCAACGGCGCCGACTATGCCGTGGCGACCGAAGACGTGCGGAACGTGGTTGTCGTGTTCGAAATCGAGCGCGCGAGCGGGATTGTGCGCGTTGTGGGTGAGTTTCCCTCAGGAAAGCCTGAGCCGTACGGGATTTGTCTCGGCGCCGAGGGCGGATCGCTGCTCGTCGTCGTCACATACAAGGACGGTGAGATCAGGCTGCATCGCCTTACGGCGCCCGCTGCAGGCAGTCCCTTAGAAGCGCTGGCGGAAAAAACCGTCAAACTCCCGTCCCAACTCGAAGGCTGTGTCGTCGATGAACACCACCGCCGGCTCTTCGTCGGCGAAGAGGCTGTCGGCGTCCATGCGTTCGATCTTGATGCGCTTGATAAGGCTCCAGTGCTGATCGACCGCGTCGGCGGGCCAAGCGGACTGACTGCGGATGTCGAGGGCGTGACTTTGTGGCGCGGCCGTAATGGCGAGGGTTGGCTCGTCGTTTCGTCCCAGGGAAGCGACAGCTATGTCGTCTATGACCGGGCGCCGCCGCATCAGTCGCGCGGCAGTTTCCGTATCAGCGGTGCAACGGCGATCGACCGAGCGACAGGGACAGACGGCATCGACGTCGTTTCCGTTCCGCTAGGTCCGCAGCTTTCGCGCGGCCTGCTCGTCGCGCAAGATGACCGGAACACGCAACCTGATGCGAATCAGAATTTCAAATATGTGGATTGGGCGGCTGTCGAAACGGCCCTCACCCTTCCCGCGCTCACGGCGGAGTAAGGACGCCGCTATCGCAATGGCGCGCGGGTCGGCCGATCTTACGGAGAGAAGTCGTTCACGCCTCCTCGCTCAACAAATCCCCCAGCACTTCGACCATCCGGTCGATCTCCGCCTTCGAAACGATCAGCGGCGGCGAGAGCGCAATCGTCTCGCCGGTGACACGGACGAGGACGCCGGCGTCGAAGGCCTTGCGGAAAATCTCCGTCGCGCGCGGCGTTCCTTCGCGGGGTTCGAGTTCGATCGCCGCGACGAGGCCCTGATTGCGGATATCAATGACATGCGGCTTGCCCTTCAGTCCGTGCACGGCATTTTCAAAATAGGCCGCGAGGCCCTGCGCGCGCGCGAGGAGGTCGTCCTCAACAAAAACGTCGAGCGTGGCGAGCGCTGCGGCGCAGGCGAGCGGGTGGCCTGAATAAGTGTAGCCGTGGAAAAGCTCGATGCCCGCGGACGCGGAATTGACAATCGCGTCATAGACATGGGTTCTCACGCCTGCCGCGCCCATCGGCACGGCGCCGTTGGTGAGACCTTTGGCGATCGACATGATGTCGGGCGTCACCCGATAGAATTCCGAGGCGGTCATCGGCCCGAGGCGGCCGAAGGCCGTGATCACCTCGTCAAAAATCAACAGAATGCCGTGCCGCTTCGTGATCTCGCGCAGGCGCTGTAGATAGCCCTTGGGCGGCATAAGCACGCCGGTTGACCCCGCCATCGGCTCGACGATGACCGCAGCGATGGTCTCCGCGCCATGCAGTGCAACGAGGCGTTCAAGATCCTCGGCGAGTTCGGCGCCATGCTCAGGCTGACCGCGGCTGAAAGCGTTGCGCTGAAGATCATGCGTGTGCCGCAGATGATCGACGCCGGAGACAAGCGACCCAAAAGCGCGGCGGTTGGCGAGAATGCCGCCGACGGAAATGCCGCCGAAATTCGTGCCGTGATAGCCCCGTTCGCGGCCAATGAGCCGCGTGCGCGCGCCCTGACCGATGGCGCGCTGATAGGCGAGCGCAATCTTCAACGCAGACTCCGCCGCCTCGGAGCCCGAATTGCAGAAGAACCAGCGGTCAAAGCCTTTCGGAAAGACGCCGGAAAGCCGCTCCGCCAGGAGAAAAGCGAGCGGATGGCCGAGCTGGAAGGTCGGCGCATAGTCGAGCGCGCCTGCCGCCTCGCGAATGGCCTCGACGATCTTTGGACGGCAATGGCCGGCGTTGACGCACCAGAGGCCCGCCGTGCCGTCAAGCACCGGGCGGCCGTCTGGCCTGTAGTAATGCATGCCCTCCGCGCGCGCGAGGAGGCGCGGATTGGCCTTGAAATAGCGATTGTCCGTGAACGGCATCCAGAAGGCGTTGAGGTCGTTGGCGGTCATGCGGGCGGTCTTTCGGTGAAAGCTGAGACACGGGCGCGCGCGGTTTCGGCCTCCTCGGGAAGGCCAAGCCGCGCATAGACATCGGCGAGCATGCGGTTCAAGGGCGCGCTTTCGGGATCAGCGCGGCGGCGTGTTTCCAGCATCTGCTGCGCTTCGATGAGCGCGCCGTCGCGGAAGGTCGCCTGAAGCAGGATCTGTTCAAAGAGATCGCGTTGCGCATGACTGCCGCCGACTTCGCGCAAGCGCGGCAAAACCGGCGCAAGCAGGCGGCGCGCCGCGGCGAAGTGCCCTTGCCCATAGGCCGCCATCGCGTCGCAGAGCGGTTCGGCGGCCGTCGACCAGACACCCTCCCCGCCTTCCGCTTCGGCGCGGGCGGCGACCGCGGCGCGCATCGCTGCAAGTTCCGCGCGCCCGGTTTTGGCTAGGCACAGGACGTATTGCGCCGTGAGAAAGGGTTCGGTCGCATCGGCCCCCCGCCTTGCGACATGGTCCGCGACATCGCGCCATCGATCGCCGACATCGACGCCGGCAATCTCGAACCGCGCCAGCATGGAGATTGCGCCGACCTGGTCCTGCGAATAGCTCTTGTCGATGCCCCAGATTGATCGATCGTAGACGGACAAAGCCGCCTCAAAGGCGCCTTCGCTCAGCATGAAGAGCGCCAGATGCCACCACAGATGCGTCGACATGAAGGAGTTGAGGCCAGACCAACCCGCCGAGCGCGCTGTCAGAAAAGCGCGACCCTCCGCGATGCGGCCCTCAGTAAGGCAAACATGCGCAATCGCATGCTGCGCCCAGGGCTCCGTGGGCAAAACGGATAGAGACTTCCACGCCGCGGCCTCAGCCTCCCGCAGAAGGTGACACTGCTCGAAGGCGAAGGCCGCCATGGCGAGGACATGCGCGTCCTCCGGCAGGACGGCGAGCGCGCGCCGCGCCGTGCGCAACATGCCCGGCGCCTCGCCGCGATTGAACTGATGGTATTGATGCGCCTTGACGAACACGAGATCGGTGGGCGCCGCATCGACAGCGCGTTCGCCGATCGCATCGCGCAAGGCCGCATCGCCTGCGGCCCAGGCGGCGACGTAATCGACCATCGCCTGTTCCCGCGCCGTGGCGCCCGCCCGCGCGGCAAGCGCGCGCTCGACAAAAGGCCGCGCGCGAACCGGCCCTTCGGGCGATTCGAGGAACAGCCACAGAAGCGCGGCATAGGCGTTGACGAGCGGCTCCGCGGGGAAGCGTTCTACGGCGTTCAGAATGTCGGGATAGCCGCCGCGATAGCCGAGATAGGTTTCAATGAAGCCGTCAATGACCGCCGCCGCCGCTGCGTCTTGCGTCGAAAGCGCGTTGCGATAGGTGTCGTGAAGCGGCGACGTCATCGCGGCGCCGTCCAAAGAGGAGCGCTCAGAGCATGCCGGTCTTGGAAACGCAGGACGCCGAGATTTACTACGAGACCGACGGCGCGGGCCCGCCGGCGCTTCTTATTGCGGGCCTTGCGAGCGACGTCGCAAGCTGGACGCCGGTTCGTGCGGCTCTGGCTGCGCATTTCAGCCTCATCATGCCAGACAATCGCGGCGCCGGGCGCACGCGCGCCAAGGCGGGGCTCGCCGGACTTTCGGTCGAAAGCATGGCCGGGGATATCATTCAGTTGGCGGATCATCTTGGGCTCAAGGGCTGCCTCATTCTCGGTCACTCCATGGGCGCTGCGATCGCCGTCGAGGCGGCGCTCCGGCGCCCTCGCCTTGCGGCGCGGCTTGCGCTTGCGGGCGCCGGGCTTTCAAACCCGCGCGCCGATGCCGCGGTCGCGTCGCTGGCGGCGCTGCATGCCCGCCTTGGCGGCGGCGCAGACTGGTATCGCGCCTTGTTCCCCTGGCTGTTCAAGCCCGCCTTCTTCGCCGATCCCGCCATGATCGAGGCCGCTGTCGCCGCCTCCCTCGCCTATCCATATAGTTCGACAACGGAGATGTTCGCGGCGCAGGCGGCGGCCGTTCTCGCTTATGAAACGCCCCTTCATCTGCCCAGCGACCCCGTGCTCGTTCTTGCCGGCGCAGAAGATATTCTGTTCACGCCGAAAGACTGCCGCGCCTTCGCCGCGCGCTTCCCGAACGCACGCTACGAGGAGATCGTTGGCGCGGCGCATTCTCTCTTCTGGGACGACCCCGGAGCGGCGACGGACGCCCTGATCCGCTTCGCCGCCGCGTGAGACGTTTCCGGCTGCGCCGCCCATCGCCTCCTGCGCGTCAGAAATTGACCGTGAGGCCGAGCCCCCAGGTCGCGGGCTCGCCCGTATAACCGAGCTGCGCCACCGGCAGGAAGAAGTTGCGCGTCAGGTCGTAGCCTTCGTTGAAGATATTCCGCCCAAAGACATAAGCCTGCCAGGCGTCACTCTCGGATTTGGCGAGCGAGAGACGTGCGTTGACCAGCCAATAGCTGTCGACATTGTAGATCGTGCTGCCGAGCCGCGAGCGGTCGTCGTTGTCGCGAAAGCTGTAATCGAGGAGCGCGGTCATGTCGAAGCCGCCGAGCGGCACGACATAGCTTGCCGAGCCGTTATAGCTGAGGCGCGGGAACGGCAGGTCCTCGCCGTCGCGATTGATGAAGACGGGCGCGAAAGGCGGGCCGACGGCGAGCGAGGCGCCAAGATCAACATCCTGGAACCGCACGAATTCGCCCGTCTTGTAGCCAATGCTCTGGGAAATCGTGAAATTGCTGATCGGCTCCCAGGTCAGCTCGACTTCGCCGCCATAGATCTTCGATTTCTCGACATTGACGATCTGGCCGACGGCGCCGAAGACCGGGTCGATATAGAAGCCCTGGATCTGCTGGTCTCTGTAATCATAGTAGAAGCCGCCAGCGTTCAATCGCAGTGTGTTGTTGAACAGCTCGGACTTGACCCCGGCCTCATAGCTCCAGAGCACTTCCGGCTGGAATGGGTCAGCCTGCTCCGGCACGAGGGTGTTGTAAGTCGTGAAACCGCCTGACTTCACGCCGCGGCTGACAGAGGCGTAGAGCCGCGCATTTTCGGTCGCTTCGAAGGTGAGTGCGAATTTGCCTGAGACTTCCGAAAGCCCGACCTGGCGGTTCACGTCGGTCGCAAACGGCACGGCGAATTCCGGGATCTGCGTCGTCAGGCCGATGAGGCGGCGGTTTTCGTCTTCGTAACGCAGGCCCGCCGTCGCGACGAAGCGATCAGCAAAACGCCAGTCGGCCTGACCGAAGACCGCCGCCGTGCGCACTTTCTGGCGATAGGTTGTCGAGACCGTAAAGCCGAGACCAGGCGCGTCGATAAAGTCCGAACGGAAATCGTCCGACAGCCGCTCATTGCTGTAATAGCCGCCGACGATCCAGTTAAAGTCGCCTTCGCCGTTCGAGACGATGCGCAATTCCTGTGAAAAGACGCGCGGCTTGGAATTGAACAGCGTCGCCGCAATGTTCGCCTGCGTGCCGTCGAAATCGTTGAACTCCTGCCGGTCGAGCTTCTCATAGCCCGTGACGCTGACGACATTCGCAATGCCGAGATTGTAGCTCCCGAAGAGGTTGAGGCCCCAGCCTTCATTGTTGCGGAAGGGTTTGGAATTGACGGGCACGCCCGTTTGCGTCGCGAAGGTCGCCGAAGAGCTCCAGTCGGTGATGCGGCGATTCGTGTCCGCCGGAATCGTTCCGAAGGGCGGTCCGGCGACAACCGGCGCGAGGAGATAGGCGCCGAGCCCATCCGAATTGTCTTCATAGTAATGGCCATTGAGGCGGATGTAAAAATCGCTCTCATCGCCTGTTTCGATCGAGAAACGCCCGGCAAAGCGGTCGGCATCGCCGAGTTCCTCGCCGGTGCGGCGGTTGCTTTGGAATCCGCCGCCCTGTTCCGTGATGGCGGCGATGCGCGCGCGGAACGGGCCGACAGGCCCCGAAACATAGCCGCTCGCCGTGACAGCATCAAAGCGCGCATATTCGACATTGCCGCCGATCTGGAAGTCTTCTGTCGCGCGGTTGCTGACGAAGTTGATGGCGCCGCCCGTCGTGTTGCGGCCGTAGAGCGTGCCCTGCGGACCGCGCAGGACCTCAACGCGTGCGAGGTCGAACAGCGCGCCCTGCGTCATCACCGGTACGGTGTAGGCGATGTCATCGACATAGACGCCGACGGTCGGCGCATTGTTGGCCGTGTAATCGTCAAAACCGACGCCGCGGAGCGTGAAGACGGGCTGTCCCGTTCCGAAGGTGCGCTCGATCTCGAGCGAGGGCGTGATGCGCTCGACGCCTTTCACATTGGTGATGCCGCGGTCCGTGAGGTCCTGCCCCGACAGCGCCGTCAGCGCGATTGGCACATCCTGGCCCGATTGCTCGCGGCGCTGGGCGGTGACGACGATCTGGTCGACGCCGGCCTCATCATCCGATGACTGCGCCATAGCCGGCGCAGAGAGCGCCGTCATTGACACACAAGCCATCAGCGCCATACCGAGCTTATGCATGACATCCCTCTTCATTTGGAGCCTCCCCATTGACATTCTAATCGTAGCGCACCGGCCTCTGCAGAGACGTTCCGTGTCCAGAACAACTAGGAGTTGGACGTTGTGCGCCGTGCGAGACGCCGCGATCCTTCGATTCGCCCAAGCGGGCGAGAACCCTTGCCGTGCGCCAGTCCAACGAGCCCACCCTGGTTCATCCAGTCACAAGGTTGACATGATGCGCGCATTTGTCAATATTATGCGCATAATTGAACGAGGCAGATGCGATCGTGGGACACGCGATCGAGATCGGGGCGCAGCTCGTTTTGACAAGACATCACGTCAGCGCATTTGGAAGCGTCGAAGCGCCGCGTCGGCGCAAGCGCTCTGATCTTATCGCCCATGAAATCAAGCGATGGGCTGTGCGCGAACGATTGAACGCCGGCGACAGGCTCCCGAATGAATCGCAGCTCGCCAAGGCTTTCGCCTGTGGAAAGGGCACGGTGCGCGAAGCGTTGAAGTCGTTGGAAGTCCAGGGCCTTGTCCAGATCAACGCCGGCCCACATGGCGGTCCCGTCATGTCGGAAGCAAGTTACGAGCGCGCCGCCGAACAATTGCGCAGCTTTCTCAATTTCAAGCCGCTCTCGATCGACGACATCTATGCGGCGCGGCTCGTCGCCGAAGTCGAGATGGCGGCCGCTTCGGTCGGCTGCATCGATGAAGAAGGCTTTGCGCTGCTGGAATCGCGCCTGCTCGACGGCGCGAACGCGTCGGCGCGGCGCTCAGGTCTGCGCACGCTTGTCCGCCGTAGCGAACTCGATTTCCACTTCATCCTCTCGGAATACTGCCCAAACCCTCTGCTCGCCTTCCAGAGCCGCTTCCTCACGGATCTCCTGCGCGACTACATCGAATTCGAGGGCGAGGATGAATCGAGTTTCGACTGTTTCACCGCAGACAATCGCAGCTTTCATGAGGACCTCATCGCCGCGCTGCGCGCCGAAGACGAGCCCGCCGTGCGTCGCATCATGACGGACCATATGCGCTCGGCGCATCTCCACACGCGCAAGCTCTTTGCGCGCGTCGCGCCGTCCTTGCTCCTGCAGGAGGCTGACCCGCAGTGAGACGCGAACCCGACCCGTTTCCGGCAGACAAGATCGACCGCTGGATCGACGCGCATGAATCTGATCTCGTCGCGCTGGCGCAAGACCTCATTCGCATCCCGACGGTCAATCCGCCGGGAGACGCGTATCAGCCTTGTGCGGAGTATATCGGCCGGCGCCTGCGCAAGGCCGGATTCGACGTGACCTTTGTGCGCGGCTTCGGTTCGCCCGGCGACGCCGACAGCCATCCGCGCATCAATGTGATCGGCCGCCGCGAAGGCAAGGCGCCGGGACCTTGCGTGCATTTCAACAGCCATGTTGACGTCGTCGAGCCGGGCGACGGCTGGACGCGCGATCCCTTCGGCGCATCGGTCGAGAACGGGCGCATCTACGGCCGCGGCGCTTGCGACATGAAGGGGGGGCTTGCGGCCTCCATCATCGCTGTCGAGGCGTTGATCGCGGCGACGGAGGGCTATTGCGGCGTCCTCGAAATCTCCGGCACGGTCGATGAAGAATCCGGCGGCTATGGCGGCGTCGCCTATCTCGCCGAGCGCGGCTATTTTTCCCAGCCGCGCGTCGATCACGTCATCATTCCCGAGCCGCTCAATGTCGATCGCGTCTGCATCGGCCATCGCGGCGTCTGGTGGGCGGAGATCGAAACCCATGGCCGCATCGCGCATGGCTCGATGCCGTTCCTTGGCGACTCCGCGATCCGCCACATGGGCGCCGTGCTCGAGCGCTTCGAGCGCGACCTCTATCCGGCGCTTGACCGGGTCGAGACGGCGATGCCGGTCGTGCCGCCAAGCGCGCGCCGTTCGACGCTCAACATCAATTCGCTCCATGCCGGCCAGCCGGAAACGACTCATGGCGGCCTGCCCGCGCCTTGCGTCGCCGATTCGGCGCGCATGATCATCGACCGCCGTTTTCTGGTCGAGGAAGACGTTGCGGGCGTAAAGGATCAGGTACGCGCCGTCCTCGACGGCCTCGCCCGCTCGCGCGCGGGCTTCCGCTATTCCTTGCGTGAACTTTTTGAAGTCGCGCCCGTGATGATTGATCCGGCGACGCCGGTCGCGCGGCTGACGGCGCGCGCCATCCGCGAGGTTCTGGGGCGCGAGGCGGCGTTTGTCTGTTCGCCCGGCAGCTATGACCAGAAACATGTCGACCGCATCGGCAAGCTCAAAAACTGCATCGCTTACGGCCCCGGCATACTCGACCTTGCGCACCAACCGGATGAATATGTCCTGATCGCGGACATGGTCGCGTCCGCCAAGGTGATGGCGCGTTCGGCCTTCGCCCTTCTGCATACGGAACGATGATCGTTCGGATTCTGACGGCGACGGCGATTCTGGCGGCGGCCTCCTGCGGCGGCGGCCGGCCCGCGGATTCGCCCGAAGAACTCGTCGTCGGCATGGCGCTTGAGCCGCCCAATCTCGACCCGACTGCGGCGGCGGCGGCCGCGACCGACGAGGTCGTCTACGCCAATGTCTTTGAGGGCCTGACCCGCATCGGCGAGGACGGCGCGGTCCTGCCGGCGCTTGCTTCTTCCTGGAAGGCGGCGCCCGACGGGCTTTCCTATACGTTCCGGTTGCGGACAGGCGTCCGCTTCCATGACGGAACGGCTTTTGACTCCGTCGATGTGAAATTCTCGCTTGAACGCGCGGGCGCCGCGGATTCAACCAACGCCCAGCGCGCGCTCTTCTCAGCGATTGCGCGCATCGATGCGCCGGCGCCGGACGAAGTCGTCGTCGCGCTGTCGCGGCCCATCGTCGATTTCCCGCGCTATCTCGGCTGGGGCGACGCCGTCATCGTCGCGCCGGAAAGCGCGACGACCAATGCGCAAAAGCCGATCGGCACGGGACCTTTCCGGTTCGAAAGCTGGCGGCCGGGCGAACAGATCCGCCTCGTGCGCCATGACGGCTATTGGGGCGCGGCTCCTGCGCTCGCCGCCATCACCTTCCGCATCATCGCGGACAGCGCGGCGGCCTATGGCGCGCTGATGGCCGGTGATGTCGACGGCTTTCCGAATTTCCCCTCGCCGCAAATGGTGCGGCAGGTCGAGAAGAATCCGCGCTTTCGGGTGACGGTCGGGCGCACCATGGGCGAGACCGTGCTCGGCCTCAACGCCGCGCGCCCGCCCTTCGACCGTTATGAGGTGCGGCGCGCCATCAGCCTTGCGATCAATCGCAAGGACATTATCGACGGCGCAATGTTCGGCGCGGGAACGCCGATCAGCAGCTTCTACCCGCCGGGCCTGCCAGACTCCTTCGACGGCTTCGCGCTCTCGCCGCACGACCCGGCCGAAGCCCGCCGCCTTCTCGCCGGCGCCGGCCTTGCGGAAGGTTTTTCTGTCAAGCTCGCCGTTCCGCCTACGGAGTATGCGCGCCGCTCGGCGGAGATTATCCGCGCGGAACTCGGCGCGGTCGGCGTGCGCGTCGAGATCGAGCCGATCGAGTGGGCGCAGTGGCTCGCGCAGGTTCTTGTCAACCGTGACTACGACATGACCATCGTCTCGCACACGGAGCCCGACGATCTCGACTTCTTCGCCCGCAAGCCGAACTATTTCGGCTATGACCGTCCGGACTTCGACGCGGCCGTCGCCTCCATGCGGGAGGCGCGCCAGCCGGAAGACCGCGCGCGCTGGTCGATCGCCGCGCAACGCATGCTCGCCGAGGACGCGGCCGCCGTCTTCCTGTTTGAACTGCCGCAAGTCGGCGTGTGGAAGCGCGATGTGCGCGGCGTCTGGCGCGATGCGCCTATCCAGGCGAATGACTTCACGCGCGTCGCCAAGAGCGCAGCGCCGTGACCCGGTTTATTCTTTCAAGACTTGGCGGCCTCGCGGCGACCTTGTTCGCCGCTTCTATCCTCATTTTCCTCGCGCTCGAACTCCTGCCCGGCGACGTCGCCCGCTATATGATGGGCGTCAATGCTGATCCCGCCGCCGTTGAAGCGCTCCGAGCCCAGCTTGGCCTCAACGCACCGATGCCGCTGCGTTACGCGCACTGGATCGCCGGCATGGCGACCGGCGATTTCGGCGTAAGCTACACCTATCGCGTGCCGGTCGGCGATCTCATCGCGCGCGCGCTCAGCGTTTCCTTTCCTCTCGCCGCGCTTGCTTTCGCACTGACAATCGCGGTCTCGATTCCAGCCGCGCTCTTCCTCGCCGCGCGACGCGGACGCCCGATCGCCGATGTAGCGCTCGCGGCGACGCAGCTCGGCGTCGCCATGCCGAGCTTCTGGCTCGGCCTCATTCTCCTCTGGGCATTCGCCGTCAATCTGCAACTCTTTCCGGCGGGCGGCAGCGCGGACTGGCGCGCGGGACCTTTAACCGTGCTCTGGACGCTGACCTTGCCGGCGCTGGCGCTTGCCGCGCCACAAGCGGCGATATTGACGCGCGTGCTGCGTTCGGCGCTGCTCGAAGCGATGGGCGAGGACTATTTCCGCACGGCGCGCGCCAAGGGCCTCACCTTCGGCGAGGCGCTGCGGCGTCACGCTTTGCGCAATGCGCTTGTCGCCTCGCTGCCGATCATCGCCTTGCAGATCGCGTTTCTCATCGTCGGCGCGGTGATCGTTGAAAACGTGTTCTACATTCAGGGCCTCGGCCGCCTGATGCTGCAGGCCGTCGCGCAGCGCGACCTCGTCACCGTGCGCGGAACCATGATCGTCATGGTCGTCATCGTCGTGACCGTGATGTTCCTTGCTGAACTGGCGACGGGCTGGCTCGATCCCCGCCGGACGAGGACCGGATGAAGCGCACAGGGTCCGATCGTCTCCTCAAGGTCAGCGCGGCCGGCTGCCTCTTTCTAGTCGCAGTCGCGCTCCTGTCGCTGATGTGGACGCCGCACCCGATCGACGCCATCGACATCGGCGCCCGTTTTCAGGGCCCCTCTCTTGCCCATTGGATGGGGACGGACCATCTCGGCCGCGACATTGCGAGCTTTGCCATGGCCGGGGCGCGTACCTCGCTCGCCGTCGCTGCAGTCGCTGTCGCGGCCGGGATGCTCTTCGGCGTCGCGCTAGGCCTCTTCGCCGCGGCGGGCTCGCGCCTTGCCGATCAGATCCTGATGCGGGCGATGGATGTCGTCTTTGCTTTTCCGGCGCTGCTCGTCGCGATCCTCTTGACGGCGACGCGCGGGCCCGGCGTCGAGAACGCCATGATCGCGGTTGCGATCTTCAACATCCCCGTCTTCGCGCAATTGACGCGCGGCGCCGCTCGCTCACTGTGGGACAAGGAGTTCGTGCAAGCCGCGCGCGTCGCGGGCAAATCGCGCCTGCGCATTTCGGCCGACCATATCCTCCCGAACCTCGCCGCGCCCTTGATCGTGCAGGCGACGATCCAGCTCTCGATTGCGCTCGGCGCGGAAGCGGCGCTTTCCTTCATCGGCCTTGGCGCGCCCGTCGGCACGCCGAGCTGGGGGCGCATGCTCGCCGACGCGCAATCCATGCTCGGCTGGTCTGTCTGGCAGATCCTTTTCCCGGGCCTCGCCGTGACGCTCTCTGTGCTGAGCTTCAGCGTCTTCGGCGACGCCTTGCGCGACCGGCTCGACCCCAAGCGCGCTTATCAGGCGGCGCCGGCATGAGCGTGCTCGCCCTCGACGCTGTCTCCATCGCGATTGACGGGCGCCCGCTCGTCGGGCCGGTTTCGCTTGCACTTGAGGCCGGCGAAATCCTCGGCGTCGTCGGCGAGTCAGGCTCCGGCAAGTCGCTCCTCCTCGCGGCCATAGCAGGCCTTGCGCCGGCGGGATCGTCCGTATCCGGCTCCATCCGCCTCAACGGCAAGGAACTCTGCGGCCTTGGCGACGCGGCGATGGCGCAGATCCGCGGCGCAGAGATCGGATTCGTTTTTCAGGAACCCATGGCGGCGCTGAACCCGCTGCAGACGATTGGGCGTCAGATTGGCGAGACCTTGACGGGCGACCGCGACGCACGGGTCGCCGACGCGTTGCGCCGCGCCGAGCTTCCTGCCGGCTTCGCGGAACGCTATCCGCATCAGCTTTCGGGCGGCCAGCGTCAGCGGGCGCTCATCGCCATGGCGATCGTGCGCAATCCGCTTCTCCTCCTCGCCGACGAGCCGACGACCGCGCTCGACGCCGTCACGCAAAGGGAAATCATCGCACTCCTGCGAGACCTCTCGCGCGAGCGGCGCATGGCGACGATCCTCGTCACGCATGATCTCGGGCTTGCCGCTTCGGTCACGGACCGCATCGCCATCATGCAGACGGGGCGCATCGTCGAATCCCTGCGCACCAGCGACGGTTTTGATTCGCTGCAAGGGCCTTATTCCAAGGCGCTACTCGACGCGGCGCGCTTCCGGCCGCCCGCGCCGCCATCGCCGCTCCCTGGGCGGGCCCTTTCCATGCGCGCGAGCGCCGACTATGCTGAGCGGTCGCCGCTCGGCCACGTACGCCGCAGAACAACGGCGCTGCGCGACGTGGCGCTCGACATCGCCGCCGGCGAAACGCTCGGCCTCGTCGGATCGTCCGGCTGCGGAAAATCGACGCTGGCGCGCGTCATCCTGCGGCTGCACCCGAAAGGCGACGCGGCGGTCATTGAATCAGCGCCCGACCAAGGCGGGCCGGTGCAGGTCGTTTTTCAGGATCCGGGCGCAAGCTTCAATCCGCGGATGCGCGTGCGCGACATTGTCGCCGAACCGCTATGGAACCGGAAGGAGCTCGACAAGGCCGAACGCCGCCACCGGGCCGAAGCGCTGATCTTGCGCGTCGGCCTTCCCGCCGACGCCGGGATGCGTTACCCGCACGCCCTTTCCGGCGGCCAGCGCCAGCGCGTCGCCATCGCCCGGGCCCTCATCGCCGAGCCGCGGCTTGTCATTCTGGATGAGGCGCTTTCGGCGCTCGACGTCACCGTACAGAAGCAGATCCTCATCCTGCTCGCCGAGCTTCAGAAGGAGCGCGGCCTCGCTTATCTTCTGATCACGCATGACATCAATGTGCTGCGCGGCTTTGCACGGCGGATGATGGTGATGGAGCAAGGCACGATTGTCGAACAGGGGGAGACGGAGGCGATCCTTGCGGCGCCCGCCCATCCCGTCACGCGCGCGCTTGTCGAAGCCGCCGACGCCGTGAGGAGCGCTCTGTGAACAGATGGCCTACAGACTGCATTCTGATTGACGGGCGCTGGCAAAAGACCGCTGCGCATCTTGCCCTCTCCAACCCGTCGACAGGCGCGCCTCTGGCGACGATCGCCCACGCCTCCGGAGCCGATGTTGATGAGGCGATGAGCGTCGCGCGCGGCGCCCTTGACGGCCCTTGGGGCGCGATGACGGCGCTCGACCGCGGACGGATTCTCGCACGCATGAGCGCGCTAACGCTCGAACGCGCCGATGCGCTCGCCCGGCTTGAGGCGGACGATGTCGGCAAGCCCTTGCGGCAGGCCCGCGCCGACGCCGTCGCGCTCGCCCGGTATCTCGAGTTTTACGCCGGCGCGGCGGACAAGGTGCACGGCCAGACCATCCCCTATCAGGCGGGCTATACCGTGATGACGTTGCGTGAGCCGCATGGCGTTACGGGCCACATCATCCCGTGGAATTACCCGATGCAGATCATCGGCCGTTCCGTCGTCGCCGCGCTCGCCATGGGCAACGCCGCGGTTCTGAAGCCGTCCGAAGAGGCGTGTCTTACGGCGCTCGCCTTCGGCCAGATCGCGCTCGACGCCGGTCTGCCGCCGGGCGCGCTCGCCATTCTGCCGGGCCTCGGCGAAACGACGGGCGCAGCGCTCGCGGGCCATTCAGGCCTCGACCATCTCTCCTTCACGGGATCCTCCGCCGTCGGAGCGATCGTGCAGGCGCGCGCATCGGCCGCCCCAGCGCCCGTGACGCTCGAACTTGGCGGGAAGTCGCCGCAGATCGTATTCGACGACGCCGATCTCGACGCCGCCCTGCCCTTTCTCGTCAACGCCGGCATCCAGAACGCGGGGCAGACCTGCTCAGCCGCCTCGCGCATCCTGGCGCAGCGGCGCATCTACCCTGACGTCGTCGATCGCCTTGCCCGCGCTTATCGCGCGCTTCGTGCTGGGCCGGCGCTCGACGACCTCGACCTTGGGCCGCTGGTCTCCGCGCGGCAGAAGGCGGCCGTCGCGGGATTTCTCGAACGCGCGCGCCGCGATGGGCTCGAATGCGCCGCGCAAGGCGAGATCGTCGCCCATGCGCCGCCGGGCGGGCATTATTGCGCGCCGAGCCTCTGGGCCGGCGTGCCG
This sequence comes from uncultured Caulobacterales bacterium, assembly GCA_964507915.1. Lineage (GTDB taxonomy): Bacteria > Pseudomonadota > Alphaproteobacteria > Caulobacterales > Parvularculaceae > Amphiplicatus. Next base: position 224,690 of record CAZDRH010000005.1, on the reverse strand, counting down.
CCGGGGCATGAACTCGCGCAAGTGGAAATCTTCGGGCCGGTGCAAGCCGTCATCCCCTTCGACACAGACGACGAAGCCGTCTCGATCGCCAATGGCGCGGGCTATGGCCTCGTCGCCGCTGTTTGGACACGCGACGGCGCGCGCCAGATGCGGCTTGCGCGGCGTCTTCGGGCGGGGCAAGTCTTCGTCAACAATTATGGCGCGGGCGGCGGCGTCGAACTGCCCTTCGGCGGCGTCGGCAAGTCTGGACACGGACGGGAAAAAGGCTTCGAGGCGCTCTATGGATTCTCGACCGTCAAGACCGTCGCCTTCCGCCACGGCTGACGCGAGGATCTCCTGATGCGCCTCCAAGGAAAAACAGCGGCGGTTACGGGCGGCGCGTCGGGCTTCGGCGCGGGGATTGCGCGCCGCTTCGCCGCCGAGGGCGCGCGCATCTTCATCGCGGATATTGACGAGGCGAAGGGCGCGGCGCTCGCGCGCGAAATCGGTCCGGCGGCGTCGTTTCATCGCTGCGATGTCACGCGGCCGGAGGATTTCGAGGCGCTCTCAGCGTCGGCGCAAGGCGGCCTCGACATTCTTGTCAACAATGCGGGGCTCGGCCATACGCCCCAACCGCTCGACAGTCTGTCTCCGGAGCTTTTTGACCGGATCTTCCGCGTCAACATGCTGTCGATCTACAACAGCGCGCGCGCAATCGTGCCGCGCATGAAAGCCGCCAGGCGCGGGGCGATCGTCAACATCGCCTCGACGGCCGCCGTGAGCCCGCGCCCCAATCTCTGCTGGTACAATGCTTCAAAGGGCTGGGTCGTCACGGCGACGCGCGCCATGGCGGTTGAGCTTGCGCCCTTCGGCGTGCGCGTCAACGCCGTCAATCCTGTCGCGGGCGAAACGCCGATGCTCGCGACCTTCATGGGCGCCGACACGCCAGAAATCCGCGCGAAGTTCCTCGCGACAATTCCGCTGGGACGGTTTTCGACGCCGGAAGATATTGCAGGCGCCGTCTGTTTCCTCGCGTCAGACGAAGCGTCCATGATCACCGGCGTCGCCATGGAGGTCGATGGTGGCCGCTGTATTTGAACATCGTCCAGGTCCGCGCAATCTCATCACCGACGTGCCGGGCGTCCGCGTCGGCGGCGCGGAGGACGAGGCGGCGCGCACCGGCGTCACCGTCGTTCTGTGTACGGACAGCGTCGCCGGCGCCGTCGATGTGCGGGGCGGCGGGCCCGGCACGCGCGACACGGAGATTCTCGCAGCGGACGGTCTCGTCGGGCGGGCGCACGCCTTCGTGCTGACCGGCGGCTCGGCGCTCGGGCTCGGCGCGGCGGACGCCGTCGCCGAAGCCCTGTCGGCCCGCAAGGAAGGGCTGCTCCTTCATCCCGGCGCGCCTTATGTCCCGATCGTGCCCGCGGCCGTCATCTATGATCTCACCAATGGCGGCGAAAAATCGCGCGTGCCGGCGCTCTATCGCACGCTTGGCGCGGCGGCGCTCGCCGGCGCCGGGGAGACGTTCAAGATCGGCCGCGCCGGCGCTGGCCTCGGCGCGCGCGCGGGGCTGATGCGGGGCGGCCTTGGTTCGGCGTCGCTCGACCTTGGAGGCGGCGTGGTGGTCGGCGCGCTGATGGTCGCCAACCCCGTCGGCTCGGCGGTCATGCCGGATGGTAAAACCTACTGGGCCTGGCCCTTTGAGATCGACGGCGAATTCGGCGGCGCGCGTCCGGGCGCGGACGCCCATGCGCGCCATCCATTCCCGGATCAAGGGCGGCTCCGCGACGCGGACAAATCCCTGCTCGGCGCCAACACGACCATCGGCGTCGTTGCGGTCTCCGCGCGCCTGACGCCGGCCGAGTGCAAGCGCCTCGCGATGATGGGGCAGGACGGGATCGCCCGCGCCGTCCGACCCGCCCACACGCCCTTCGACGGGGACCTTCTCTTCTGCACGGCGACGGGCCGCGTCGATCTGCCGGCTGGCGACCGCGCGCTCGCGCTCGCCGCCATGGGGTCCGCGCTCGCCGATTGCGTCGCGCGCGCGATCGCGCGGGGCGTTCACGCCGCGCAGTAAGGGGTTCTGATTCGGGTTGCTTTCGCGCGCCGGCGGCGCCAGCGATGGGGTGTTGATCGCCGGGGACCGGGCTCATCATCCGATGTCAGAAGTTTTCCTTTCCTATGCGCGCGAAGATCGCGCCCTTGTCGAGCGGCTCGCCGCGCGGCTCGAGGCGTCGGGCTATCGCGTCTGGTGGGATCGGCATCTCGCGGGCGGCGCAGCCTTCGCGCAGGAGATCGAGCGCAAAATTGACGGCGCGCTCGCGGTCGTCGTCGTCTGGACCGACGCAGCGGCGCAATCGCATTGGGTGCAGGAAGAGGCCTCGGCCGGGCGCGACGCCGGCAAGCTCGTGCCCCTGCGCATCGGCGCCGCCCAGCCGCCCATGGGCTTTCGCCAATTGCATACGATCGATTACGCGGAGACCGCCGGCAAGCCGGACGACGCCGCCATCGCCGCGCTGATCGCTGATCTCGAAAGACTGAAAGGGGCGCCCGCAACGCCAGCGAGAGCGCCCACTCAAGCGCCTGCCGTGTTTTTGTCCGCGCCGGCGCCGAAGCGGCCAGTCAGGGTCTTGATCATCGCGGCCGCTGCGCTTGGGTTGGTCAGCATCGCGGCTTCCCTTTTCGCAATGCGCGACAGGGCGCCGCAAACGCCCGATCGGGATTCCGTTTCGGTCAGCGTTTCCGCACGGCCAGAGCAGGCTGACAGCGGATCGCTCGCCGACGCGCTCGCGGCGTCGCTTGCGCGCGCGCCTTGGATGCGCGTTGCCTCTGAAACCGGCGAGGCCAAGCGCCCTGCGTCCTATCGGATTGTCGTCGCGGTCGAGGGTAAGGGCGCCGGTGCGCGGGTTATGGCGACCGTCGTCGACGCGCGGACAGAGGCGATCGCCTGGAGTTTTTCCGCCGCTGCGCCAGGCGCTTCGCCAAACGACCCCGCCGTCGCGATGCAGCTCGCCGATGCGATCTGGCGCGGCCTCTATGAAGCCGAAGGCGCGCGCCTCAAAGCGGCGCCGCCCGCCGCCCTCGCCCCGCGCGAATACATCGCAAAGGCGCTTGCCGGCGGCGTCTATGCGCCGTGGACGGAAGAAGGGGTGCGCGAGGCGATCGGCGTCCTCGGCGAGGGCCTGAAGAAACACCCCCTCGATGCGGAATTACTCGCCTCCGCGGCGCAGGCCGAATTCATGCTAAGCGTGATCGACCCCGGGGCCGGGGCTGCGCTCGCATCGCAGGCCGAGGAAAAGCTTGCACAGGCCGTCACCCTGGCGCCCAAATCGCGCTGGGTGACGGGCGTTTCAGCCGATGTCTATTTCTCGACCGGCCGCTATCGCGCCGCCGCTGACGCCTATGGCCGTCTCATTGAGCAAGGTCACGACCTCCCGGCGACGCGCGCGCGCGCGATCGACGCTGTTGCACGGATGAGCGGCGGCTTTGAAGACGCCGCGGCAAGGATCGCGACGCTCGCGCCGGCGGTCTTTTCGCCCCTGCAGCGCTCGCAAGTGAACGGCGCCCTCGCCTATATGCTCGCGGCTTCAGGGCGCGACGCCGAGGCGCTCGACAGGGCGCGGCTTGCGGTCGCCGCCTATCCCAACAATCCGGACGCCATCCGTGTTCTGATCATCTCGGCGATGCTCGGCGGTGACGACGCGACCCTCGACGACGCGGCGCAATCGCTCTGCCGCTTTTATCCCTCCTACCGCTTTCCGCCGCCTGAACAGGCGGGGCTCCTCGCCGCGTCCTTGTCCGGCGACGGCGGCGAAGGCTGGCGCAGCTTTACGCGCCGAGTCGCGGACGCCTACGCCGCACGCGCGGCCATTGTGCTCGCGGCCTGCACGGCCTGAAGCCGGAGCCTATTCCGCAGCGAGAAGCTGCTTGCGGCGTATAGACAGGATCTCCTTCGGCGCCACGGCGATGATCTGCGCCCGATGGGCGTCCCAGGCCGAGAGGATCGCTTCGGCGCGCGGCGAACGCGTCTCTGCGACATGCCGTTCGAGCAGCGCGCGCGCTTCGTCTTCATCGGCGGCGCCCGCAAATGCGCCGCTTTCGAGCGCCGCAAGCGAGACCCATTCGACGCTGTCTTCGTTGACGAGGCTCGCAAAGCGCCGGTCGGGATCGAACACATAGGCGCGCCCGCCGGACATGCCCGCTGCGAAGTTGTCGCCGATGGGCCCAAGAATGAGGACGGCGCCGCCGGTCATGTATTCGCAGCCATTCGCCGAACATCCCTCGACAACCGCGACGGCGCCGGAGTTGCGAACGGCGAAGCGGCCGCCGGCGCGGCCCGCGGCGAAGAGCGCGCCGGACGTAGCGCCGTAGAGACAGGCGTTGCCGATGATCGCCTGCGGCTCGCGCGCGTCGCGCCCCTCCAACCACGGACGAAGGATGATCTCGGCGCCTGAGAGCCCCTTTCCCACATAGTCGTTCGCGTCGCCGTCAAGTTCGAGCCGGAGGCCTTTGGCTCCGAAGGCGCCGAGCGACTGGCCAGCCGAGCCCTTGAGGCGCGCAGTCAATTGTCCGTCGGCGAGGCCGCCGGGGCCGAAGCGCCGAACGATCGCCGACGATACCCGCGCGCCAATGGCGCGCTGTGTGTTGCGCACGGCGTAGGAGAGCTCCATCCTCTCGCCGCGCTCGAAAACCGGGGCGGCGTCGCGGAGGATTTCAATATCGAGCGAAGGCGCGGGCTCAATACGGCCGGCGCGCGAGGAGCGCATTGGCGCAGCGCCGGCGTCGACCCGCGCGAGGATCGGGTTGAGATCGAGATCGTCGAGATCGTCGGCTCCGCGGGCGAATTGCTCCAAGAGGTCGGACCGACCGATGACATCGTCGATTGAGCGCGCACCGAGCCGCGCCAGAATCTCGCGCGCCTCTTCAGCAATGAAAGTCATGAGGCGGACGACATGATCGGGCGCGCCCTTGAAGCGCTTGCGCAGGTCCTCGTCCTGCGTGCAGACACCGACCGGGCAGGTGTTCGAGTGACACTGCCGCACCATGAGACAGCCCATGGCGACGAGCGAGATCGTCCCTATGCCGAATTCTTCCGCGCCGAGCATCGCGGCCTTGACGACATCGCGCCCCGTGCGGATGCCGCCATCCGTGCGCAGCGTGACCGATGCGCGCAGATTGTTCATCGTCAGCACCTGATGGGCCTCGGCGAGACCGATCTCCCACGGCGCGCCGGCGAATTTGATCGAAGTGAGCGGCGATGCGCCCGTGCCGCCGACATTGCCGGAGATGAGAATGACGTCGGCTTTCGCCTTGGCGACGCCCGCCGCGATCGTCCCGACGCCGGATGTCGAGACGAGCTTCACGCAGACGCGCGCCTCCGGATTGATGTTCTTGAGGTCGTATATGAGCTGGGCGAGGTCCTCGATCGAATAGATATCGTGATGCGGCGGCGGCGAAATCAACGACACGCCCGGCGTCGCGTGGCGAAGCCTTGCAATGTACTCCGTCACCTTGAAGCCCGGCAGTTGGCCGCCTTCGCCGGGCTTTGCGCCCTGCGCAATCTTGATCTCGATCTCGCGGCACTGATTGAGATACTCCGCCGTCACGCCGAAACGGCCCGAGGCGATCTGTTTGACCGCCGAATTGGCGTTGTCGCCGTTCGGAAGATTGCGATAGCGCGCGCTGTCTTCGCCGCCTTCTCCGGAGACGGACTTTGCGCCGATGCGGTTCATGGCGATGTTGAGCGCGCCATGCGCCTCGGGCGAGAGCGCGCCGAGCGACATGCCGGGCGTCACGAACCGCTGGCGCACGGCGTTGACGGATTCGACTTCGGAAAGCGGGATTGGCGCCGGCGCGTCCTTGAAACGCAGCAACTCCCGCAATTGCGTCGGCGGCGCAGACCCGAGCGCATCCGAGTATCGTTTGTAGGCGTCGTAATCGTCCTCGCGCACCGCCGTCTGCAGGTCGCTGATGAGGCCCGCTTCCAGCGCATGGCGCTCGCCGCGCGTGCGCTGTCTGTAGAAGCCTCCCGTCGAAAGGGACTCAGCCGCTCCGCCCCAGGCGCGGTCGTGCAGCGCCGCGCTTCGCTTTTCGATGCCTGCAAGGCCGATCCCCGAAATGCGCGAGGGCGCGCCCGGAAAGTACTCGGCGACGAGCGCGCGCGACAGGCCGATGGTTTCGAAATTGAGCCCGCCGCGATAGGCTGATACGACGGAAATGCCGCTCTTCGAGAGGATCTTCATGAGACCTGCCTCGATTGCACATTTATAGCTGAAAATGCACTGGCCCGCCGTCTTGCCCGGATAGCGGCCGCGCGCGTGTTCGATGGCGATCGATTCGCAAGCTAGATACGGATTCACGGTCGTCGCCCCGACGCCGATCAGCACCGCGAAATAGTGCGGATCAACGCACTCAGCCGACCGCACGGTGATCGAGCACCGCGACCTCAGTCCCGCCGCGACCAGGCGGCTGTGGACCGCGCCGGCGGCGAGGATCATCGGCGCCGCAAGACGCTCGGCGCTTTGACCGGCGTCGGACAGTATGACATGGGCGGCGCCGCCCCGCGCCGCATCTTCCGCGGAAGCTTGGATGCGGTCGAGCGCGCGCTTCAAAGCGCCGCCGGCGCCCGTCGCCTCGGCGCGGGGGAATGTGCAGTCAATCTCGACGGCCTCAGGCACATAGGTCTTGAACCGCTCGATCATGCCGTTCGACAGGAAAGGGCTGTCGAGCACGAAAACATCCGTCTGCGTCTCATCCGAGGCGAGAATATTGCCGAGGTTCTTGAAGCGCGTCTTAAGGCTCATCACCCGCGCTTCGCGCAAGGGATCGATCGGCGGGTTCGTCACTTGGCTGAACTTCTGCCGGAAGTAATGCGACAGAGGCCGCCAGCCGCCGGAAAGCACGGCGAGCGGGGAATCGTCGCCCATCGAGCCGACCGCCTCCTTGCCCTCCGCCGCCATCGGCCGGAGCACGAGGTCGACTTCCTCCATCGTATAACCGGCGGCGGCCTGGCGGCGGAGCGCCTCGTCATCCGTAAAGAGACGATCCTCAGGCCCGGGACCAATCTTCTCCTCGAGTTCGAGAATGTTCGCGGTCCATTTCTCATAAGGGTGGCGCGCCGACAGCCGGTCGAGAATTTCAGCATGACGCAGAAACTCGCCGGCGTCGCAGTCGACCGCAATCATTGACCCCGGCTCCAGCGCGCCGCGTTCGACAATCCGTGCGGGATCGAGCGGGCACATGCCAGTTTCGGATCCGACGGCAAGGAGGCCGTCCGACGACCGCGCAAAACGCAAGGGCCTAAGGCCGTTCCGGTCAAGCCCGGCGATCGCCCAGCGGCCGTCATAGGCGACGATCGCCGCCGGCCCGTCCCAGGGCTCCATCACGGCGTTGGCGTACTCATAGAGCGCGCGCCACCGCGCGGGCATCGACGCCTGCCGCTTCGACCAGGCTTCCGGAATGAGCAAGGTCTTGGCCATCGGCGCGTCGCGGCCGGCGCGCACGAGCACTTCGAACACCTGGTCAAGACATCCGCTGTCGGACGATCCCGGTTGAATGACGGGTTTGACGTCCGCATCGCGCGCGCCGAACGCCTCGGACGCCATGCGGATCTCATGGCTCTTCATCCAGTTGACGTTGCCCTTCAGCGTGTTGATCTCGCCGTTATGGGCGAGCATGCGGAAGGGCTGGGCGAGCCGCCATTCGGGAAAAGTGTTGGTGGAATAGCGTTGGTGGAATATGGCGAGCCGCGATTCGAATCGCGGATCCTTAAGGTCGGGATAGAATTCGTCGATCGCCTGCGCGAGAAACATGCCCTTGTAGACGATGTCATCGCGGCCGAAGGAGCAGATATAGAACTGCGCCATATTCGCCGCGAGCGCGCGCTTTTCGATCCGCCGCCGGACGATAAAGAGATCACGGGCAAGATCGTCGCAGGCGCGGCCCGCCGGGTCCCAGAAGAGAACCTGCTCGATCTCGGGGCGCGTCGCATTGGCCTTGGCGCCAAGCACGGCCGCCTCGACCGGCGTCTGGCGCCAGCCATGCAGCTCGAAGCCCTCGCAGATAAGTTCGGCTTCTACGATCGACCGCGCGAAATCCTGCGCGCCGAAATCCGTACGCGGCAGAAACACCTGACCGACGCAGACGTCGGCGGCGGAGGGCGTCCCGCCCATCGCCGAGACGAACGTCTTGAAGAGGTCCTGCGGCAGCGAAGCCCTGAGGCCTGCGCCGTCGCCGGTCTTGCCGTCGGCGTCGACAGCGCCGCGATGCCAGACGGCTTTGAGGGCGCGGATCGCGAGATCCACGACCTCGCGCCGCGGCCTGCCGTCGAGCGCGGCAATGAGGCCGACGCCGCAGGCGTCATGCTCGTCATCCGGCGACCACAGGCCCGAAGCGCGCGCGCGTTCCCGCGCGGCAAGCTGCTCTTCGAAGGACATCGTCCGGGTCATGATGGTCTATTCCGCCGCAAGAAGGGCCGCGCCCGAAGCCTGCACCGCGGCATGGCGCGCGGCGATCGCCTGTGCGGCGAGGCGCCCGTCGCGGATCGCCCAGACGACGAGCGACGCGCCGCGCACGATGTCGCCAGCGGCGTAGACGCCGGGGATCGCCGTCTCAAACGTCGCCGGGTTGACCTTGATCGCGCCGCGGCGGTTCACGGCAAGTTCTGGCGCGCCGAAAAGACGCGGCGCATCCTCGGGATCATAGCCAAGGGCGCAGATGACGAGATCGGCAGGCGCCAGAAACTCCGAACCCGGCGTTTCCACGGGCTGTGCGCGGCCGGAAAGGTCCCTGCCCTCAAGCCGCATCCGGACGGCGACGACGCCGTCCGCCCGCACCGCCTTGGGCGCGGCGAGCCACTCGAACACGACGCCTTCTTCTTCCGCGTGTCTCACTTCGCGCGCCGAACCCGGCATGTTCTGGCGGTCGCGCCGGTAGAGACAGGCGACGGACAATGCGCCCTGCCGCACGGCCGTGCGCACGCAGTCCATCGCCGTATCGCCGCCGCCGATGACGACGACGCGTTTTGCCGCCGCATCAAGCGCCGGATTGGTGCAGGCAGCGTCCACATCGCCGAGACCGCGCCGGTTGGAGGCTGTGAGGTAATCCAGCGCCTCGATCACGGGCGCGGCGGCGTCTGTCGGGCAATCGAGCGTACGCGGACGATAGACGCCGGTCGCGACCAACACGGCGTCGTGCTTTTCACGCAAGTCGCCGAGCGTGGCGTCCCGGCCGACTGCGAAATTCGGAACGAAGCGCACGCCGCCCTCGGCGAGCCGCGCGACCCGGCGCGCAACGACGCTCTTGTCGAGTTTGAAATTCGGGATGCCGTACACGAGAAGCCCGCCCATACGGTCATAGCGATCGTAGACGAAGACCTCGAACCCTTCCTCGCGCAACAATTCGGCAGCGGAAAGGCCTGCGGGCCCGGCGCCGACAATGCCGACGGAACGGCCAAGATCGCGCCGCGCGCGCAAGGGCGCGATCCAGCCATTGGCGAACGCGGTTTCGGTGAGGAATTCCTCGACGGCGCCGATCGTCACCGCGCCATGGCCCGACTGTTCGATGACGCAAGCGCCTTCGCAGAGCCGGTCCTGGGGACAGATCTTGCCGCAGACTTCCGGCATGGAGTTGGTCGCAGCCGAAGCGCGCCAGGCCTCTTCAAGCCGCCCTTCGGCCACGAGGCGGAGCCAGTCGGGGATGTCGTTTCCGAGGGGACACGCGCTCTGGCAAAAGGGAACGCCGCATTGCGAACAGCGCGACGACTGCGCCTCAGCCGCGTCCGTCTGGAAGGGCGCTTGAATCTCGCCGAAATCGCAGCGCCGCGCAGCAGCGTCGCGCTTTGGCGGCGCTTCCCGGTCGCGGGAAACGAATTTCAGCAAACGCTCGTCCACGGTCGCTCAACCAATCGTCCTGTTGCGACGCCCATAAAGGGCCCTAGTCGCACAGAACATGATGCGCCGCAGCAACGCAAGAGGCCGGCGCCAAATTTGAGCAGTTTTAGTGCGCCGCTCGCGCAAAGCGTGGTATCTCCTGCTGAGTTAGCATAAGATTTCAGCAGATAAGGCCTATTGCGCCCTGCCAAAGGCCGACAGCGCCCTCAACCTTCAGCGCTGGGAGCGGCCCCAGAAGCCCCGCTTCTGTTTGTCTTTGGCGTCCGGCTTTGCAGACGTTTTCAGCGCTGACTTCTCGGTTGACTTTTTGCCTTGAGGTTCGCCGATGATCTCGATGCTGGCTTCATCGCCTCCAACCGCAAATGCCGTGGGAATGGCGTCGGGCTTTGCCGACACTAAGAGCGGCGCTGCGACCGGCGCCGCGGGCGTGCTGGCCCGGAACTGCACGGCAGGCGCGGGCGCGCCGAACGCATAACCCTGACCGAAAGCGCAGCCGGCGCCGCGGGCGATTTCGCCCATCTCCGTCGTTTCGACGCCTTCCGCGATGACAGCGACGCCGAGGTCCTGGGCGAGGCTTGCGAGCGCACGGGCGATCTTGCCGCTGCCCTTCTCGCTCGTCAGATCGTTGATGAAGGACTTGTCGATCTTCAGATAGTCGAACTTGAACTGTTTGAGGTGGCTCAGCGACGAGAAGCCGGCGCCGAAGTCGTCAAGAGCGAGCGCCGCGCCATGCTCCGCGAGCGTGCGGAAGGCCTTGGTCGCGGCGTCAATGTCGGTCAGCGCCTCAGTCTCCGTCAGCTCAAGGACCAGCGCTTTCGGCTTCAGCTTGTGTTCGGAAATCAGCGCGCGGACGGCTTCGGCGAAGAGCGGCGATTGCGCCTGGCGGATCGACACATTCATCGCGACGAAAATGTCCCGGCCGTCGCCATGCGACCGGTCGCAGAGGAATTCGGTCGCGTTTTTCAGAACGAGCGCGGCAAGCGCGTCCTGTTTGCCGGAGGCATGCGCCGCGCGGACGAGTTCGTCGGCGTTGACGCGGTCCTCGCCGTCCTTGCCGCCGCGCCAGCGCGCGAGCGTTTCGTAGCCGGCGACTTTGCCGGTCGCGAGCGTGACGATCGGCTGGAACACCGTGACGATCTCGCCCTTGTCGAGCGCCTCGGCGAAAGACGCCGCGACAGGGTCGAGCTTGTCGCTGCTGCGCTGCGCGCCAGCCTGCGCCGCCGGCGCATGCGACGCGATCGGCGCGGCGCCGCTGCCGAAAATGCTCACGGGGCGCTTTTCAGAGGCCGGTTCGAAAAACGCGACGAGCCGTTCAATCTCTCCCGATGATGCGACGGCGCGTGCGCCGCGCATGCGCAGGAATTTGTTGTCGTGCGTTCGGACCACGACGTCGAAAGCCCCGTCGCCCTGCGCCGTATCGAAGACGCGGGCGTCGAGGCGGGTCTGATCGTCGCGATGCACGAGCGAGCGCAAGGTCGCAGGCGTCAGCGGCCCGCGCATTTCCGCGCCGAGCATGACGGCGAGGCTGTTCGTCTGGCGGCCGCCGTCGCCGTTCCAGTCCCACACCGCGACGCCGGAATAGTCGAGCACTTGCGCAAGCTGCGTCTCCGAAACGTGCATCGGATCTTCGGCGAGCGCAGGCGCTGCATGCGAAACGGTCGGCGCGGCGGGCTTGTGCACACCCTCGGCATGCAGGCCAAGGTCGCGGAAACGCGGCTCCGGCCCATCGATGAGGGCGACGAAGCTCGCCAAGAGAACGCCGACGACGAAGACGGCGCTCGGGGCCAGAGAAAAGCCGCCGCCGCCGAGCATGTCGACGGCAGGCGCAGAGAGCGCAATAATCGCTCCTGGCAGGACGATGCGAGCGCTGGCGTCGCGCCCGACATTCAGAAGCGCAATGCCGGCCGTGGCGATCCCGACGCCGATCGTCCCCATGCGGACGAGTTCGGACATGTCTGCGCGGCCGAGAATGTTGAATACGCCGATGCCGACCAGCGTGAGCGCGCCGGCGAAAATGAGACCCCCGAGCAGGGCGTTATGGCGCACGGGACGGATCGCGACCGAGACGAAAATGAGCGCCGTCGCGCCGAACACGCATTCGAGCATGCGCAGAGCGCCGGCGGACACCTCCGGGATGACGCCGATCCGCGCAAATTGCAGCGCCGCGGCCGCCGCGAGCATGAAAAAGCCGGTCGCCGCCGTGGCGCTACGTTTCAAGACGGCCTGCGCGGCGAGGAATGCCGCCCCGACGATCAAGGCGCCGGCGATCGCGCCGCGCCCGATGTCAAGTTCGCCGCCGGCGCCGATCGACGGCGCCGACGCTGCTGACAATGCGATCTCAATCATGGTTACCCAACCTGTCCCGCGGCGCGCCGCTGTCCCCCGCGGCGGCCGCCCTCCCCTCAGTCCGCTTGCGGAGCATCAGGAAAGGCTATCCCATCCCGGCTCTATTCTCTCGCGGCAGGCCTTGTTACGCAAGGCCCGCGCCACCCTCTCCTCAAAGGTAAATGCGGCCGCGCGATGCTCCCACAATGATGCGATTGCGCCGCGGCGCCGCCAAAGGCGTCACGGCAGAGCGCCGTCGATGATGCGCTTGATCGCCGCCGCGTCCGGCGGCGCGTCAATCTTGATTTCCGCGCCGCCGAGCCGGCCGGTGAGCCGCGCCGGCAAGGGAGCATCGGCGCCGGTCGCCGCGAGAACGGCCTCCGGAAACTTCGCCGGGTGCGCGGTCGCGAGCGTTACGACCGGCGCACAATGCGGCCGCTCCTTGAGAAGCCGCTCGCCTCCGGCAAGGGCGACCGCCGTATGGGGGTCGATCACGAGGCCATGGGCGTCATAGGACCGCCGCATGACGCCGACACGTTCGGGCTCCTCGACCGTGCAGGACAGAAATTCGGCGTCCATGGCGGCGCGCCAATCGGCCGGAATGTCGTATGCGCCTTCCGATTTCAGCCGCGCCATCAGGGCCGACACTTCGGCCGGTTTGCGTCCCGACGCCTCGAACAGGAGACGCTCGAAATTGCTCGCGACTTCGATGTCCATGGACGGGGCTTCCGTCTGGACGACGCGCCGCGGGGCGTAGCGCCCGGTCGTCATGGCGCGATCAAGAATATTGTTGACGTTCACCGCGCAAAGAATAGGGCCCGAGACAAGACCAAGGCGCCGGGCGATGTAGCCTGCGAACGCGTCACCGAAATTGCCCGTCGGCACGGAAAAGGCCGGCGGCCGGACATCGCCTTGCCGGCGCAGCGCCGCAGATGCCGTGAAGTAATAGGTCGCCTGGATGGCGAGCCGCGCCCAGTTGATCGAGTTGATTCCGGAAAGATTGCGCCGGGCAGCAAAGTCCCGATCGGCGAACAGCGCCTTCACGATGGACTGGCAGTCATCAAATGTGCCGCTGACGGCGATAGCGCGCACATTCGGCGCCCCTGAAGTCGTCATGAACCGGCGCTGCACTGGGGAAATCCGCCCCTCGGGATACAGCACGAAGAGGTCGACATTGGCCGCGCCCGCGAAGGCCGCGACCGCAGCGCCGCCCGTATCGCCGGAGGTTGCGCCGATGATCGTGATCCGCTCGCCAAACTCGCCGAGCGCACGCGCATAGAGCCGCGCGAGGAGCTGCATCGCCACATCCTTGAAGGCGAGCGTCGGCCCGTGGAAGAGTTCAAGAAGGAAGCTGTCGCGTGTCAGCATGCGCAGAGGAGCGACACTCTCCGGCTCTTCAAACGAGGCGTAAGCCTCGCGCGCGAGCGCCGTTGCATCCTTGCGATTGATCCAGGGCGCGGCGAAAGCGGCGAGTACCGCGCCCGCGACTTCGGAGAAGTCAGCGGACTCAAAGCTCGCAAGCGTCTCAGCGTCGAAGGCCGGCCATTGCGCCGGCACATAGAGCCCGCCATCTGGCGCAAGGCCGGCGAGCAAAGCCTCGCGAAAGGACACGCCGGGCGCGCCGCCGCGGGTCGAAATATACTGGAGTGCGGGCTGCGATCCCAAGACGTCGTCGCCCTATTCCGGCAAGGTGCAGATCAGGAATTTGGTGTCGAGCAAGGCGCCAATGATCAAAGTTGAGCCGAAGCGCGCGGCCGCTGAGGATGCGGACAGCTGCTTGCCGTCATTCGAATAGACGTCCATCGGTCGGGCAGGCGCGCCTTCGACATCGTCAAAGCGCATGACCAGCGAGGGGGAGCGTCCCTCCGGATTGGCGAAGTAACCAGGGAGCGCGAGGGGCTTGGGGTGAGAAGCGATCCATAGGGAGCCGCTGCGGTCGAAATTGAGATTGTCGGGCGCGCCCGTCACAGGCAAGACCGACGACAGGTTGAGTGCGCCGCTGCGCAGCTCGCGGTCATAGATGCGCAAGGCGCCGCCGGCTGATTCTGCGACATAGAGCTTTGTGCCCGCCATGTTGACGGCGATCCCATTTGCAAAGCGCAAGCCCTCCGCCGAAACGCGCCACACATCGCCGTCGAAATAGAGGACGCTCCCCGAGCCTGCGCGCAGCAGGAAATAGAGCCGTCCGAGCAAGGTCTCGCGGCCAGGCTCTGAGTCATTGGTGACATAAAAGGCGCGCGGACCGACGGCGACAATGTCATTGGGGCTCGTTAGACGCCGTTCGACGATCGTCTCAAGATGAAGGAGATCGCCTTCAGGCGTAACGTCGAAGAGTTCGATCCCGCGCGTTGCGGCGTTCACCACGAAGAGGCGGGAGACATTTTCATCCTGATAGTGATAAATGCCATGCGGCTCGAAGCGCTCTGGCTTGCCAAGCGTGCGGTCTTTCCAGCTCGAGGCGTCGAGCGGGTCGTCGATATTGAAGGCGTAAACGGCGCCGCGCTGTCCCGTCCCTCCCGACTGACGGCGGTCGTGTGAAGAAATAAAAGCACGCCGCGTCGCCGGATCGATCTGCACGTCCTCGGGTCCGGCGATCCCGTTGACCGGCGTGCAGACGCCCTTGAAAGCGTTTTCGACGGGGCTGAACTGATCGAACGCTTCGAGCGTGAAGTAGCCGGCGGTCGCGATCGCGAACAGAACCAGCGCCGCCGCGCTGAACCAACCCGACACGCGCCCCATGCCTCAACTCGCGGCTGAACTTGCGGCCCTTGCGCCGCGGTGTGTCCCTATATCAACTCACAGCGAACCCAGCCACCGCGCGCGCCGCAAAATGCGAAAAAACCGGCGCTTGCAATTCGGGGGCGCGGCGCGTATACGCGCGGGCTTTCCACCGAACCGCTGACCGACCGGGACGCGCAAGTTTAAGGCTGCCGCCATGAAAAAGGACATCCATCCGAACTACCACCCGATCAAGGTCGTCATGACCGACGGGACGTCGTTCATGACGAAGTCCTGCTATGGCGAGCCCAACGGCACCTTGAACCTCGACATCGACCCGCTCTCGCATCCCGCCTGGACCGGCGGCCCGCAGCAAGTGACCGAACGCGGTCAGGTTTCGAAGTTTAACAACAGGTTCGGCGCGTTCGGTCTCAAGAAGTAAGTCTGTGAGGCGCATCGCCCTGATCGGCGCGCCGACCGACAGCAACAGCAGCTTCCTGCGCGGTCCAGCCAAGGCGCCGCCCCTGATCCGGGCGGCGCTCTTTTCGGACATGGGCAATCCGGCCGCCGAATGCGGCCTGGAGCTCGGCGCCGGCATCGATCTCGTCGATCACGGCGATCTCCCAATCGACGAAACGCCGGCCGACGACGCGCGCATCACCGAGGGCGTCGCGCGCATCCTCGCCGAGAGCGCTGTGCCGCTCATCCTCGGCGGCGACCATGCAATAACCTTTCCGGCCTTCCGCGCTGTCGCCGCTGCTTTCGGTCCAGTGAACATCCTGCACTTCGACGCGCATGCGGACATCTATGATGACTTCGCCGGCAATCCCCGGTCGCACGCCTCGCCTTTCGCGCGGATCATGGAACGGGGCCTCGCCAAGCGCCTCGTGCAGGTCGGCATTCGGACGCTGAACGCGCATCCGTGCGCGCAAGTCGAACGCTTCGGCGTCGAGGTCATTCCGATGCGCGGCTTCCGGCCCGAGCATGTGCCGGTGCTTGAAGGGCCGACTTACATCTCCTTCGACCTAGACGGGCTCGATCCCGCCTTCGCGCCGGGCGTCTCCCATCACGAGCCCGGCGGCATCAGCGTTCGCGAGGCGCTCGATGTCCTTGCGCGACAGACCGCGCCCATCGTCGGCGCCGATATTGTCGAGTACAATCCCGATCGCGACATCAACGGCATGACGGCGGCGGTCGCCGCAAAGCTCGTCAAGGAGATTGCGGCGCTGGCGACGGTCAACGGAGCCAGTTCGCGAGCCTGAGGCCCGGGACCTGTTTGAATTCGCGCGCATTGTCCGTGACGAGCGTCCTGTCGAGAGCAAGCGCCTGGGCGGCGATCAGCATGTCATTGCCCCCGATCAGCCGCCCCCTGCTCTCCAGCGCACAACGCAGATCGCCATAGGCCGCGTCGGACGGCGCCTCGAATGCAATCACCTCCATCGCGCGCAAAATCGCGTCCACACGGGTGATAAGTCGCTCGGACTCCTTCTTTCGGGCGCCGAAACGCAGCTCGGCCGCGACGATCGCGCTTGTCGCAACTGCCGCCTCGCCATACTCGGCGATTTTTTCCGCGACGCGGCCTTGCGGATGGCGCACGAGGTCTGAGACCGTCATCGTGTCCAGAAGAAATCGTCCGTGCACGGCGCCACCGCTCAGAATTTGACGGGGACCGGCGCCGGGTCATCGATCGGCGCGATATCCTCGTCGATCGGCGCAAAGGTTTTCAGCAAAGCGAGCAGAGACGTCGGCGCAGCGGGCTCAATCACAAGAGCGGCGCCTTCCTTGCGCATCACGGCGTCTTCGCCCGGCAACTCGAATTCGCGCGGAATGCGGACCGCCTGATTGCGGCCGTTCCGAAACAATTTGACCTTGCGTTCGGCGCTCATGGGACTCGCTCAACGGTTGGCCTATGCCATAGCATAGGCCATGCAACCGCACAAGAATCCGTTAATGAGCGAGTTCGCCCTGACTTGCGCCTTACTCCGCCTTCGCGCGTCCGAACGCCTCAAGCAAGGCGCGCTGCTGGGCGTGGGCGTCGCGCTCGGCGGGCTTGGCGCGCGTCGCGCCGAAGAGGTCTGAATCGATCCGGGCGATGCGGGCGTAGAGAACGCCGGTCGACTCGATGAGGTTGATCAGGGGCTCGGGCACGCCCTCGGCGCGCAGATCCCCCATGATCGTCTCGCGCGGCTTCAGGCGGTATTTATCCTCGCGCGCCTCGTCGACCTTCATCTCGCCCTCGCGCACCGCGCGGAGAACGAGGAGCCAGGAGGCGATCTGCATCAGCAAGGTGGTGAGGCGCATCGAGGCGCCGGCATAGGCGAGCGCCGAAGAGCGGGACAAGGTCTTGGAGGCCTCGCGCCCCGCGCCGTCGAGATAATTGGCGGTCTCCTCGACGAGCGTCATACCCTCGCGAAAGGTGCGCGCGAACAATTCGGACTGGACGAAACTCGCCGCGCTGTTCCCCGGATCGGCCGTCGGCATGGTCGATGAGCCTTTCGCTCTTCTTGTTGCGACAACATGCCGACCGCTTCGGGCCAAGACAAGCGCCATGACAAAGTCTGCGCCGGAATGGTTCGCCCGACGCCCCCGGGGCGGAACGCAGCAAGCAATGTGCCAGGGGGCGTTAACTATCAGCCGTTGGGCGGGCCTTGGACCGCGGATCCTGATCGCCATTGCAAACACATTCGGAATGCCGAGCTTTGTGAAATGTGCCGGCACGGTGCCGTCAGGACAAGGAGGATCAGGCGAAGGAGGCCCCGCATGAGCTACGCGGCATAAGCCGCGTCACCGCCACGCCGCCCACATAAAGATCGGCCGGCCAAGGCCCGCCCTACGGCCACAGTACGCCTCGCGACTGCGAGCAAGCAAGCAGGGTGCATTAAGCCGAAGGCGCAATGTACCTTTTCTTACCGCAACAGGCCCTTGATGCCATGAGGGAAGAGATTTCGGCGCCGCCGGGTCGTCTCGGCGCGTCTCGCGTGCCGTGCGGTGCATTGCGCCTTCGGCTTAATGCACCCAACTGCACGCCCCGCAGTCCGTGCGGCTACGACCTCCTCGACGCGGTGCTCCTCGCCGACAAGGCGTACGACGCGGACGCGTCATGGACGCGACATCTGCCCGAACATTCCGAACCGCTCGAACCGGAAGGAGAAGCGCGGCTTCTTTTCGTCCCTGTACAAGCTGCGAAATATCGTCGAGCGTTTCTTCAGCAAACTCAAGCACTTCTGCCGCATCGCCACACGCTACGAAAAACCCTGCGACAAATTCCTCGCCATGCGCGAGCTTGCCTCGGCGCGCATCCTCACGCGTGGTTATGCGTCAAGCTCCTAGCTCGCAACCTTCAATGGATCGGCGTTGATCGGCAAAGCATGAAGTCATTGACATTTTGCCATTTGCGCAAGCAACAGCGCCGACATTTCTGTGTCAGTCAGATTGTCGTCGTTGATCACCAAATGATCAAGACCCGACCAACCGCCCCCCTTTCTAGTTGTGGGCCGTAGAGAGAGGCCGTGCTCGTCTTTACGGATCCACAATTCTTTCGTTGCTTTATTCAATCTAATCAGTGAACTGAATTTGTATCGCGACATTAGGTCAGCCTGGCGATCCTGAAATCCGCCAAAACCGGCGCCGGAGACGACAGCGTCGACTGCGTCTGCATCGACACGCCGGGACGCTGCAATGGCCGAGCGCGCTGCTTGGCCGACAGCCGCGCCCGTTTCGATCGGCGCATCAAAGACGACGCTGAAGCTGTCCGGGTCAGCGATCGACAACCCCCCATACGCCATTGCGTAAACCCAAACGAACCGATCCGTGAAGCGGATGGCGGCCGTCTTGGGGAAGCGCTCCGGAGCCATTCGTTCGCCTCTCATACCCCCCCTCAGCATGCAAGTGGGAGGCAGTAAGCCCAAGGCGCAATGCACCACCTCTTACCGCAACGGGCCCTTGATGCCACGGGAGAATACAATTCGAGGCCGCCGGGTCAACTTGGTGCGGCTCGTTACCCCCCCGAGCCTCGCGCCGCGTTTTATGCTCTCTACTTGCTCGCTGCGCGATCGCCGATCGTCGATCATCGGCGCCGGCTTGCGCCACTGGATTTGCGATCAGGAACGACCCAATATGGACAAAGGCGGGCCTTGGCGGTCTTTGCTGCAGGAGGTGGGGCTCGTGATCGAATACGCAATGGCGCTGCTCGCAGCGGCGATGACGGCCGGCGCGACGCCTGCGGCGGCAAAAGTTGAGGCTAAGGCCGCGGCGCAGTCTTCGCCGCAAGTGCGCATCTACGCCTATTGGTTTCGCGCCGGCGGCGCCGCAGGCCACTTGCGCGCCGCGGCGCCCTTGACGCCGCCGGAGAGTTGGTTTCGCGACGCCGACTATCCAGCCGACGCGCGCCGCACCTTCCAATCGGGCCGCACGACCGTCGACGCGACGATCAGCGAGGCCGGCGACGTCGTCGCCTGCGAGCCTGCGGACGGCGCTCCGGCCGACGCCTTCAGCGCCGCGAGCTGCGCGGCGATCCTCGCGCGCGGCCGCTTCCGCCATGCGCTGGACGGCGCCGGAGCGCCGACCGGCGCGCCCGTCCGGCTGAGCATCTATTTCGAAGCGCTTCCGCCGGGGAAGGCGCGGACGCCCCTGTCGCCGGCCCCGCCGCCGCCGGGCCTCGTCAACGGCAAGGAGATCTCATACAGCGCGACGTCATTCGTCATAGTCGAACAGCCCGACTGGAAGGCGGCGCCGGGCCGTAAGAAGACCTGGTCAGGCGTCGCGATCGTCGGCCTGCAATTTTCGGCGGAAGGGAACGTCAGTGCGTGTGAGACGATCCAGTCGACCGGCGACGACGCGATCGACAGCGGCACATGCGCCGCCGCTTCTGCCGGGCGCTATGCGTCGCGTACGCGGTTCGGCCCGTTTCCCGGCGACAAGCCGGTTCCGCTGCGGGTCGAATGGGTGCGCGGTCGCGCCGCGGCCCTCCTGCCGGTCCAGTATCAGAACACGCCGCCATTCCCGGTCGCAGGCGCAAGGCTGGCGCCGGCCGATTTGCCGGCCGAGGTTCTCCGCGATCCGCAGTGGACCCGCGTCGGCGCGATCGTCGCCGTCAGCGCCGCCGGCGCGCCGCTGGCATGCGAGATTGAGGGCAGCACCGGCGACGACGGCCACGACGTCGCGCTCTGCCGCCACATCCTCGCCGAAGTGCGCTTCACGCCGGGCCGCGACGTCTTCGGGAAGACGACGCCGCTGCCGACGAGGCTCTCGCCCTTGCGGCCGGCGCCTTGAACCGCCCCGCGGGCCGGCGCTCTCTGTGGCGCCGGCCCCGCAACACTCCCTACTCATTGGCGTCGACGAGCCTTACTCGCCCCGCCCCGCAACAACCCCTTCCCTCTTCCCCCATCTTCGCCTAAGCAGCGCGCTTAGCCGACAATCCGGATTGGTGACGCGCGGGCGCGAGCGCCCTGGCCGTCCTTGCGCGAGTGTAGAATGCCCAAACGCACTGATATTTCCTCGATCCTCATCATCGGCGCTGGGCCGATCGTCATCGGACAGGCTTGCGAGTTCGACTATTCGGGCGTGCAGGCGGTCAAAGCCCTCAAGGCCGAGGGCTACCGGGTGATCCTCGTCAATTCCAATCCGGCGACGATCATGACCGACCCCGAGCTTGCCGACGCGACCTATATCGAGCCGATCTCGCCGGATTTCGTTGAGAAGATCATCGCCAAAGAGCGCCCCGACGCGCTTTTGCCGACCATGGGCGGGCAGACCGCGCTCAATTGCGCGCTCGATCTCGAACGCGCGGGCGTTCTGAAGAAGTATGGCGTCGAGATGATCGGCGCGCGGCCCGACGCGATCAACAAGGCCGAGGACCGGAAGCTCTTCCGCGAAACCATGGAGGCGATCGGCCTCGAATCGCCGCGCTCGGCCATCGCGTCCTCGCCCGAGATCCGCAACGCCGCCGGCGCCGTCGCCGGTTATGACCGCGCGGCCGGCGTGCTCGAGGGCTTGCGCGCGCTCGACCAGATTGGCCTGCCCGCCATCATCCGGCCGGCCTTCACGCTTGGCGGCACGGGCGGCGGCGTCGCCTATAATCGCGAGGAGTTCGAACAGATCCTGCGGAGCGGCATCGACGCCTCGCCGGTCGGCCAGGTGCTCATCGACGAGAGCCTGCTCGGCTGGAAAGAGTTCGAGATGGAGGTCGTGCGCGACCGCAAGGACAATTGCATCATCGTCTGCTCCATCGAGAACATCGACCCGATGGGCGTGCACACGGGCGACTCCATCACCGTCGCCCCGGCGCTGACGCTGACTGACAAGGAATTCCAGGTCATGCGCAACGCCTCGATCGCGGTGATGCGCGCGATCGGCGTCGAGACTGGCGGGTCCAACGTGCAATTCGCGGTCAATCCCGAGAATGGCCGCCTCGTCGTCATCGAGATGAACCCGCGCGTCTCGCGCTCTTCGGCGCTTGCGTCGAAGGCCACGGGTTTCCCCATCGCCAAGGTCGCCGCCAAGCTCGCCGTCGGCTACACGCTCGACGAACTCGACAACGACATCACGGGCGCAACGCCCGCCGCCTTCGAGCCGACGATCGATTACGTCGTCGCGAAAATTCCGCGCTTTGCCTTCGAGAAGTTTCCGGGCGCCGAGAAGAACCTCACGACCGCGATGAAGTCGGTCGGCGAGGTGATGGCGATCGGCCGCAATTTCCAGGAGGCGATGCAGAAGGCGTTGCGCGGGCTTGAGACGGGCCTTTGCGGTTTCGACCCGATCGCGATCCCCGGCCTCGGCGAGGGCGATGACGCAAACGCCTTCCGGGCCGCGCTCGCCGCGCCGACGCCGGACCGCATCCGCGTCGCGGCCGAAGCTTTCCGCCACGGCCTGCCGATCGAACAGGTGCGCGCGATCACGCAATATGACCCGTGGTTCCTCGAACAGATCCAGGGCATCGTCGCGGCCGAACAGCGCGTCGTCGAAGAAGGCTTGCCGTCCGATCCGCAGCGCCTCGCCCGCCTCAAGGCCATGGGTTTTTCCGACAAGCGCCTCGCCGAGCTTGGCGAGGGAACGGAGAAAGAAGTCCGCGCGTTTCGGCAGAAGGCCGGCGTGCGCCCCGTTTACAAACGCATCGACACCTGCGCCGCCGAGTTCGCGGCCAAGACGCCCTATATGTATTCAACCTATGAGCCGGGCGCCGGACAGCAAACCGCCGGGAGCGGGCCGCAGGCGCCGAATTGCGAAGCCGATCCTTCGGCGCGCGACAAGGTCATCATCCTCGGCGGCGGACCAAACCGCATCGGCCAGGGCATCGAGTTCGACTATTGCTGCTGTCACGCGGCCTTCGCGCTCGCGGACATCGGCGTTGAGTCGATCATGGTCAACTGCAACCCGGAAACGGTGTCTACGGACTATGACACGTCCGACCGGCTCTATTTCGAGCCGCTGACCGCCGAAGACGTGCTGGAGATTGTCGCGCGCGAGCAGGCGAAGGGCACGCTCCTCGGCGTCATCGTGCAATATGGCGGCCAGACGCCGCTGAAACTTGCGAAAATTCTGCATGAGGAAGGCGTGCCGATCCTCGGCACCTCCTTCGACGCCATCGACCTCGCTGAAGACCGCGCGCGGTTCCAGAAACTGCTGCGCCGCCTGCACCTCAAGCAGCCGAGCAACGGCACGGCGGCCTCGCGCGAGGCCGCGCCCGCGATCGCGGCTGAAGTCGGCTATCCGCTGGTGACGCGCCCGTCTTATGTGCTTGGCGGACGCGCCATGGAGATCGTGCGCGATGATGAGAGCCTCAAGGCCTATCTCCAGACAGCGCAGATCGAGATCAACGAGGCCTCGCCCCTCCTCCTCGATCAATATCTCCAGAACGCCGTCGAGGTCGATGTCGACGCGATTTGCGACGGCGCCGAGGTCTATATCGCCGGTGTGATGGAACACATCGAGGAAGCCGGCATCCATTCCGGCGACAGCGCCTGTTCGCTGCCCCCCTACACTTTGCCTGACGCCCTCATCCGCGAGCTCGAAGACCAGACGCGCCGCATGGCGCTTGAGATCGGCGTCGTCGGCCTCGTCAATGTTCAGTATGCGATCAAAGACGGCGAGATCTACGTGCTTGAGGTCAACCCGCGCGCCTCGCGCACGGCGCCTTTCGTCGCCAAGACGACGGGCGTCGCCATCGCCAAGATCGGCGCGAAAGTGATGGCGGGCAGGAAGTTGAAAGACCTCGTCGCCGCGCCGCCGAAGTTCAACCACATGGCGGTGAAGGAAGTCGTCTTCCCCTTCTCCCGGTTTCCCGGCGTCGACACCGTGCTGGGCCCCGAGATGCGCTCGACCGGCGAGGTCATGGGGCTCGACCGCGATTTCGACAAGGCCCGGGCGAAAAGCCTCCTCGGCATCGGCGCGCGCATTCCGCTTTCGGGCTGCGTCTTCATTTCGCTGCGCGACGGCGACAAGCCGGCGATGGTTTCGTCCGCACGCAAACTGCTGGAGATGGGATTCAAGATCATCGCGACTGGCGGCACGGCGGAGTATCTGAAGTCGCAAGGGCTTGACGTCGCCCGTGTGAACAAAGTGCTTGAGGGCCGGCCGCACATCGTCGATGCGCTCAAGAATGGCGAGGTCCACCTCATCTTCAACACGACCGAGGGCGCGCAGTCGGTGAAGGACTCGCGCTCGATCCGCACGACGGCGCTGTCGCTGAAGATCCCTTGCATCACCACGGCGACGGGCGCGCGCTCGACGGTGCGGGCGATCGAGGCGATGCGCGCCGGCGCGCTCGAAGTCGCGCCGCTCCAGTCTTATTTCCCGGCGACAGTCCGCTAGGCTAACCTCCTTCTGGTACAGTCGCGCCCTGACTCATGGGCCTGTGGGACAGCGCACAGGCCAAGCGCAGGAACCGGCCCAATTTCTGCTTTTCCGCCGCCGAAGCGAGGCCGCACGGCGGCGAAACGATTTGGCCCGCGACGCGACGCGGCCTATGCTCGCCCCACCATAGGGGTTCGCTTCGCCGCGGCCCGCGGGGCAACACAAAGGTAGTCATGAAAACGACACTGAAACTCGGCGCGGCGCTGCTCGCGCTCGCCGCCGTCGGCGCGATCGCCGGCTGCACAAAGAAAGCGGACAAAGCGGAGGCGGCCAAGGCCGCCGCGGAATCAACGAAAGCCGAACTCGGCGCCTTCGGTCTGGAGCCCGATCAGGGCGATCCCGCGACCAAGCCTGGCGACGACTTTGCGCGTTACGCCAACGGCAAATGGCTCGACACGTTTGAGATTCCCACCGACCTTCCGGGCTATGTGTCCTTCACCAAGCTCCGGCTCGACGCCGAAGCCGACGTAAAGGCGATCATCGAAGACCTCGCCGCCAAGTCGCAGGCGCCGGGCTCGGTCGAGCAAAAGGTCGGCTCGTTCTACAAGTCCTGGATGGATGTCGAGAAGGTCGAGGCCGACGGCCTTGCGCCGCTTGGCGCCGCGATGTCGAAGATCGACTCAATCGCCGACCGTAAGGGTCTGATGAAGGCGTTCGGCGACATCCACATTATGGGCCCCGCCGGCTACTTCATCGACGCTGATCCCGCCGACACGACGAAATACGCCGTGTTTGTGGGCCAGTCCGGAATCGGCATGCCCGACCGCGATTATTATCTGAAGACGGACGAACGTTTCGTCCAGTACCGCGCGGCGTATAAGGATTATATCGCGAAAATCTTGACGCTCGCCGGCCGCAAGGACGCGGCGAAGACGGCCGAAGCGATCCTCAAATTTGAGACCGAGATCGCCAAGACCCACTGGACGCAGGAAGAAAGCCGCAACATCCAGAAGATCTACAACCCGATGTCGATCGAGCAGATGGGCAAGGCCGCGCCGGCGATCGACTGGCCGGCCGTACTCGGCGAACTCGGCCTCTCAACCGTCAAGACCTTCGTCCTCACCCAGCCTTCGGCCGTCGCTAAATCCGCAGATCTCTTCGCCAAGGCAGAGCTTGTCTTCCTCAAGGACTATCTCGCCTTCCATTTCATCAACGCGAATGCGGCCTATTTGCCTGCGGCTTTCGACACGGCAAACTTCGAGTTCTACGGCAAAACCTTGCGCGGCGTGAAAGAACAGCGTGAGCGCTGGAAGCGCGGCATCAACCAGATCGACCGGGGTCTCGGCGACGCTGTCGGCCAGGTTTATGTCGAGCGCCACTTCCCGCCGGGCCACAAAGCGAAGATGGACGCCCTCGTCCAGAATCTGCAGGCCGCGCTCAAGGAGCGGCTCGAAAAGAATGAGTGGATGGACGATGCGACGCGCCAACAGGCGCTTCTCAAACTCTCCACTTTCGAGCCGCGCATCGGCTACCCCAAGAAGTGGACGGACTATTCTGCGCTCGCCATCAAGGACGGCGCGCTTCTCGAAAACGGTCTCGCGCTCACGGAATTTCAGTGGAAGGATCAATTGAGCCGCATCAACGGCCCCGTCGACCGCGACCGCTGGGATTATCCGCCCCAGACCGTGAACGCATCCTATAATCCGTTGATGAACAACATCACCTTCCCGGCCGGCATTCTGCAGCCGCCCTTCTTCGATCCTAATGCCGACCCTGCGATCAATTACGGCGCGATCGGCGCGGTCATCGGCCACGAAATCGGCCATGGCTTCGACGACCAGGGCTCGGAATTCGACGAGAAGGGCCGCATCCGCAACTGGTGGACGCCGGCGGCCAAGGCCGCGTTCAAGACGCGCACCGACCGGCTTAGCGCCCAGTATGACAGCTACGAGCCTCTGCCCGGTGCGCGCATCAGCGGCCAACTCACCTTGGGCGAGAACATCGGCGATCTCGGCGGCCTCCAGATGGCTTATGCCGCCTATCATCGCTATCTTGCTGAAACTTCCGGCGGCGTCGCGCCGGTGATCGGGGGCCTGACTGGCGATCAGCGCTTTTTCCTCGCCTGGGCGCAGGTCTGGCGCGGCAAATATCGCGAGGACGAAGAACGCGGCCGTCTCGAAACCGACCCGCATAGCCCGCCTTATTATCGTATCAACGGCGTCGTCCGGAACCTCGACGCCTGGTATGACGCCTTCGGCGTCAAGGAGGGCGACAAGATGTACCTCGCGCCCGAAGCGCGCGTGAGGATCTGGTAAGAACGCCCTGATTCTCTTTATGAATTACTTGAGCGGGGCCGCAGCGCGGCCTCGCTTTTTTTTTCTGGCGACGGCTGACGCCTGTGCCGTTGCCCCTTGCCGGAAACGGCCATTGATCCTAATTTGTTCCAGCTGGCAGGCCCGCCGGCCGCGCGATGAAACCCGCGCGGCCGCGGTGTCGTATTCACTGTTTGAATAGAAAGGCGGAACATGGAAAAAGTTCCGATGACCCTCGAGGGTTACAAAAAGCTGGAGGACGCACTTCGCCGTCTGAAGAATGAAGAGCGCCCGGCGGTGATCCAGGCGATTTCAGAGGCGCGCAGCCATGGCGACCTTTCAGAGAACGCCGAATATCACGCCGCCAAGGAGCGTCAGAGCTGGATCGAAGGTCAGATTCTCGAACTCGAAGACAAATTCTCGCGCGCCCAGGTGATCGACGTCACCAAGCTTGGCGGCAACGTCATCAAGTTCGGCGCGACCGTCACGCTGATCGACGAAGACACCGAAGAGAAGAAATCCTGGCAGATCGTCGGCGACTATGAAGCCGATGTACGGTCAGGCAAAGTCTCGATCTCCTCGCCGATCGCGCGCGCCATGATCGGCAAAAAGACCGGCGACACGATCGAGGTCGCCGCGCCCGGCGGCGCGCGCTCTTACGAGATCAAGAAAGTCCAATTCAAATAGCGCCGCCCGCGCGCGGAAGGCAGAGCCCTGTGAGCGAAAGCGCTGACGGCGCCGTCGTCCGGACATTCGGCGGCGGCGTGGAAAGACGGCCTTGGGTCACAGCGCTCCGGCGGGGCGCCGCCAAACGCTGCCCAAGCTGCGGCAAGGGAAAGCTCTTTACGGGCTACACCAAAACGGCGGCCGCCTGCGGCGCGTGCGGTCTCGACCTGTCAGGCCACCGCGCCGACGACGCCCCGCCTTATGTGACGATCATGATCGTCGGCCATCTGACGATCCCGCTCGCGCTCGCCGTCACGCGCATTTTCGAGCCGTCCCTCGCCTGGCAGTTCGCACTGTTCCTGCCGCTGATTCTCGCGTTGAGCCTCTGGCTGCTCCCGGTGTCGAAAGGCGCGCTCGTCGGCGTCCAGTGGGCGAACCGCATGCACGGCTTCGGCGACGGCCGCGAAGATGCGCTGGTGGAGCCTTAGATCGCCGGGTGAAAAGTGGCATCCCCGGTCTTTCGGAACCCGGCGCAACCACGCAAAACCCAGACCGGCGGGCGATCCAGAATGATGGCCCGAGGGTCTGGGCCGCGCGCGACAGATGCGCCGCGGTTTTCAGACGGAACAAGGCGCCTGCGACCGGAAGCGCGCCAGCCACACCGTCGCGTCGCCGCAGTCGGGATCGCCGGCGACATGCGCGACGACCTCAAAACCGGAGGCGGACAAGCACGCGCGATATTCGTCCGGCTCGAGGCTCGCGTGATAGAGCGGCTCTCCATCGAAGTCGCCTATGACCACGGATTCGGAGTCCCCGCTGGTGAAAAGGAGATGCGCGCCTGGTGCAGCATGCGCGGCGAAGATTGGAAACATCGCGCGCTGATCGTCCGGCGTTAGGTGGAAGAGACTGTGCCAGGCGACAATCCCGTCAAAGCGGCGCGAAAGTGCGAGGCCGCGGATGTCAGATACGATCCAGGTCGCGTGTGGCAGACGTCGTCGCGCCTCTGCGACTAGACTTGGCGCGCCGTCGACGCCCGTAAGGTGAAATCCCCCGTCGGCGAGAAAATGGGCGCCTGGCGCGCCCGCGCCGCAGCCAAGATCAAGAACGGCGCCGTGCGCCGGAAGGCAGGCGGCGAAACGCTCAATCCAGCGACGTTCGACAAAAGCCTGTCTCAAGCGGATCCAAGCGTCGGCCTTTCGCTCATAGAGGTCAAGAATCGCCTCCGCGGCGTGACTCTCGGCGTCCTTAGACATGCCTAACGCCCAATCTTGCGGGTTGAGAGACCATGTTCGCTTGACTCGACCCGTTTGGCCGCTATTTTCCGCGCTTCCCATTTGCCGGCCGGACGGCCGCACAGTTTCTCGAGGGCGCTCATGGCCAAGCCTACCACCATCAAGATTCGCCTCAACTCAACGGCGGACACCGGCTATTTCTATGTGACGAAAAAGAACACGCGCACCATGACGGAGAAAATGGTCGTCAAGAAATACGATCCCGTCGCGCGCAAGCATGTCGAATTCAAGGAAGGCAAGATCAAGTAGGATCGGCCGGCTTTAATCGTCTGCGCCGAGCGGCCCCTAGCGGGGCCGCTTTTCGTTTAGCGGGAGGCGGCGGCGCGCCCGCGGCCCACCCTTGTGCTTCGAGGCCCGGCTTGCGCCGGGCGCCTCAGCATGAAGGCTACCGCGTGAGTCCGCATACGGACGCAGCGCCTCACCCTGAGGCGCCCGGCGAAGCGTCACCGGAGCCGGGCCTCGAAGGGCGACGCGCGGTCCGCGCGGGCGCTGCGTGCAGTGATCCGTAGAATGAGCATTGCAGGCGACTGGGCAAGCCCCTGCCCCACCCCTTGAGCAAACTCCCACCCAGCGCTCACCCCGACGTCCTTCGACAGGCTCAGGATGAGGAGTCGGGGCCCAGCTTTCTGCCGCTCAGCTCTGGGTCCCGGCTTGCGCCGGGATGAGCGGTGGAGGGAGTTGTGTTTAAGTCCCAATCCGATAGATGCGCGGAGGCCGCGCGCATTGATCCGTAGAATGAGCGATACAGGCTGTTGACCAAAGCCGTACCTTATCCCCTTAGCGCGCCGCCCCTCCCAGCGCTCACCCCGACGAAAGTCGGGGCCCAGTCTCTCGCCGCACGGCTCTCGGCCACGGCTTGCTCCGCAATGGACACACGCGAACAATCAACAACGCGGCAACTCGCGCGCGAATTAACCATGCGGCGCCTTGATCCGCCTACAGAAAAATAAATCTATCCGCACCCCTTGAGAGCGCATTTACGATGGACGGCGTGAAATTCCAGATACGGAGGTCTATCGCCTATGCCTGCGCGCTTTGGCGCCTCTCTCAAGGGACGGACAAGGGCGGCGCGTCGCGCTCGCGCCGCGCAGCTATTGCGCCTGCTCAAAGGATGGTCCGCCTTGCAGCCCCGCCGCTCACGAAATGTACAATTTCGGCCGCAACCCCAATGTTTCTGCGGCTTCGCGATTTTCGGCTTTGGCGGGGAATCGTCATTTCCGGCGCAAATGCCGCCGGCGCGTCAGGCCGTGAAAGACGCCCGCCTCTCAGGAGAGGCCGCGCGCTTTCAGTTCGATCCGCGCAGCGGCGCCATAGATGGCCGCGGACTCGGCCGTCACGAGATCGGGCGGCATGACCTTCGGCGCGGTCGCGAGCGCGAGCGCCGCCTGGTCGCGGGCTGCGGCCACCGCCGCGTCTTCGTCGCCCCCGGCCGTCTTCAGGAGGCCCAGGGTCGTGACGGCGACGGACATGAATCCATGCGCGTCCTGGTATTCATGCAGGCTGACAACGGAACCGTGTTTGACGCCTTGGTCGAATTCCTGTCCCGCGAGTTGAAGCAACTGAGCGACGCTGAGGAGCTGGTCTTTCACGGACGGCACGGGCGCGGTCATGTGGCGATCGATCGCCGCGAAAACGGCCTTATGCTTTTCAAGCACGACGCCGAGCGCCTCGCCGCCTTCGACGCTCTTGCTCAGCGCATCGAGTTCGGCGCTGAAGCCAGGGAGTTTCCGCGTCCTGAACGCCGGTTCGAGCTGCGCATAAATCTCGTCTTTCGGGTGTTTCATGTGGCCCTTGGCGCCGGTTGTATCGCCCGCCTTGTAGAGTTCGAGGCCGCTCGTCAGATGGCCCTTGATAGCCATCAGCGCGCTGAGAAAGGCGACTGTGTCTTCGGCTGCCGCAGCCGCGGCGGCGCCCTCCCCCTCGCCGGACGATCCGGACGCCGCCTCATGCGCAGAATGATCCTCGGCGGCGGACTTGCCTTCGCCGCCCTCCCCCTCGCCGCTGCCGCAGCCAGACATAGCGACAGCGCCCGTCAGGGCGACGACCGAAAGACCAGTGAGGAGCGTGTAACGCCGCGACATAAGGGGATCTCCAACAGGCGTTTTGAGAGGTTTCAGCGACAATCGCCGCTTCTCGCACCTAGGCGAATGCGACACAATCGCATTTTGGCGGCGCGGGAGAGAGCCCAATGATTCTGCAAATTGGCGGCGTCCTCGACGCGGCGCGCTGCGCCGCGATCGTCGAATCGCTCGCGCCCGAGTCCCTCTGGCGCGATGGCGCCGCGACGGCCTCGGGCCGGGCCAAAGCGGTCAAGCGCAATCTCCAGGCCCACCCGACGGCGCGAGAGACCACCGCCGCCATGGAGGTGATCGCACGCGCCGTTCTGGCCGATCCCTTAGTCGCGTCGGCTGCCCTGCCTGACCGGCTCGCCCGCCTGATCATCAGCAAGTCCGACGCCGGCATGGGTTATGGCGACCATGTCGACGCCCCCTATATCGACGGAGTCCGAACCGACCTCTCTTTCACACTCTTTCTCAATGATCCCGCCGATTACGATGGCGGCGAGCTCGTCCTGCGGCCGATCGGCTCGGAAGATTCTATCAAGCTCGCTGCGGGCGCATTGGTGCTTTACCCCTCCACATTGCTGCACCGCGTCGAAATCGTCCGCCGGGGAAGTCGGCTTGTCGCGGCGGGCTGGATCAAGAGCCGAGTGCGCTCCGCCGACGCGCGGTCTGCGCTTTTTGAGCTCGACCAGATCCATAGAAGTCTTGAGTCGTCGGGCCTTGCCGGAGAGGCCGCCGATCGTCTTCAGAATGTCAAAAACAACCTGATCCGGCTGCATGGAGAATGAACATTCTGTAAGGAAATTATCCGTGCCGAGCCGATGAAATCGACGAAACGTTCGCTTGGGGCGGCGGAAATGCAACAGGCGCCCTTTTTTCGCCCTGCGACAGTGGGTTGCGCAGCCAGTATCTTGCGTTTTGGGAGGAACGGCCCGAAGTGAGCGCACCGCCATTACCGAGTTCTGGAGATCAGGGAAAATGATGAAGCTTGGCATGAAGACCGTTTTTGTCGCCGCGTCCGCGCTGGCGATCGTTGCTTGCACGAAGAAAGAAGAAGCGGCTCCCGCCGCTGACGCCGCCGCGACCGAAGAAGCCGCGCCGGTTGAAGAAGCGGCTCCGGCCGCCGACGCCGCCACGATGGAAGAAGCCGCTCCGGCCGACGCCGCTCCGGCTGAAGGCGCTGCTCCGGCCGAAGGCGCAACGCCCGGCGCCGAAATGGCGACCGACGCAGCCGCCGCCGTACAGGCCGGCGCTGACGCCGTGACGGACGCCGCCGCAGCGACGACCAACGAAGCTCCGGCCACGGAACAGCCCCACTAATTTCGGGCTTCCGCAAGGAAATCAGAAGACCGCCGGGCGGAATCGTCCGGCGGTTTTTTCTTGCGTGGGCCGCCCCCGAGGTGTCTTGCAGGTCCCGCACTGCGCGCGCGCCTCGCCGCCTACTCAGAATTGCGTTAAGCTCGGCGCATGTTCGCCAAATTCTTCCTTGAACTGAAGGATGCCGGCCTGCCGGTGTCGCTGCGCGAGTATCTGACGCTCATCGAAGCAATGGAAGCCGATCTCGCATCGCGGCGGATCGACGATTTTTATTTCCTCTCGCGCGCCGCGCTTGTCAAAGATGAGCGCAATCTCGACAAATTCGACCGCATCTTCGGCCGCGTCTTCAAGGGAATCGAATCGGCTCCGGAAGGTGAGACGATCGCGATCCCGGAAGAATGGCTGCGTCTCGTCACGCAGAAATACCTCACCGAAGAAGAAAAGCGCGAGATCGAAGCGCTCGGCGGCTGGGACAAGCTGATGGAGACGCTGAAGAAGCGTCTCGAAGAACAGAAGGGCCGCCACCAGGGGGGCTCGAAATGGATCGGGACGGGCGGGACGTCGCCCTTCGGCTCGGGAGGCTATAATCCTGAAGGTGTCCGGATCGGCAATGAGGGCGCGCGCCAGGGCCGCGCGGTCAAAGTCTGGGAGCGGCGCGACTATAGAAATCTCGACGATCAGGTCGAACTCGGCACGCGCAACATCAAGGTCGCTTTGCGCCGTCTTCGCCGCTTCGCCAGAGCCGGCGCGCCGGACGAGTTCGATCTCGACGGCACGATCGATGCGACGGCGCGCGCAGGCTATCTCGACATCAAGATGCGCCCGGAGCGCCGCAATCTGATCAAGGTCCTGCTGTTTTTCGACGTAGGCGGATCGATGGATCCCTTCGTTAAGGTGTGCGAGGAGCTGTTTTCAGCGGCGCGCGCCGAGTTCAAGCACATGGAGTATTTCTACTTCCACAACTGCCTCTACGATTATGTGTGGAAGGACAATCGGCGGCGCTGGACGGAGAAGATTCCGACCTGGGACGTGCTCCACAAATACCCCCACGACTACAAGGTCATCTTTATCGGCGACGCCTCGATGAGCCCCTATGAAATCACCGTGCCCGGCGGCGCGGTTGAATACTTCAACGAGGAGCCGGGCGCCTTCTGGCTGCAGCGTCTGCTCGGCATCTATGAGCGCGTTGTCTGGTTGAACCCGATTCCGCAGCAGCACTGGGAACATGGGCCGTCGATCCGGCTGATGCGCGATCTCTTCGGCGATCGCATGTATCCGCTGACCCTGTCCGGCCTCGACCGCGCCATGGCGGAGCTGCGGCGCTGATCATCCGTCAGCGACGGATCAGGGTCTCAGGCTGCTTTGGACAGGCGCTCCGCCTCTGCGATAGCGGCAAGACATTCGGCGGACAGGCGCACCATCAGTGCAGCGCGCGCCGCGCTCTTGTCGGGGATCGCGCCGCACAAGGTCTCTGCCTCCGCCAAAACGTCGCCGAGCGCAAACGCGCCGACCCCGCGCGACGAGCCCTTGAGCGTATGCGCGAGATGTCGCCAGGCCTCGTCCTCGAGGCCGGGCTCGAAAGCAGCAAAAAGGCGCGTCGCCTGATCTACGAAAAGGCCGAGCACTTCGGCGCGCAGCGCGTGATCGCCGAAGACGCTGTGGTTGAGGTGCTTCAGATCAATCGCCAATTGCCCGCCCTCTTCCGTACTTCTCCCGGTTTAGCGCGGCGGCGCTTGGCGGCGGGTTAACGGGACGTGCGAGTTCAGCACAGGCGCGTTAATTCGGCTGCGGCGAAGCCGGATCCGCTTCGGGCGCCGGGGCCTCTGGTTGTGCTTCGGCGGGCGGGGTTTCTGTCGGCGCAACGGCAGAGGGCGATTCTGCAGAGGGCGCCGGCGCCGAAGCGGCCGCTTGCTCCTCTTGCAGGCTGCGCTGCAATTCATACGGATCGACGGCCGGAGCCGCCGTCTCTGAAGCCTTACGCACAACCCGGCGGGGGCGCTCGACAGGCGGAGTTTCCTGGGCGGCCGAAACTGTCTCCGGCGACGATTCCTGAGCGGGCTCGACGGATTTAGCGTCCGGCGCAACGGCCGGTTCGGCGGCAGGCTCTATAGCAGG
The DNA here is from genome assembly GCA_964507915.1 of uncultured Caulobacterales bacterium. Lineage (GTDB taxonomy): Bacteria > Pseudomonadota > Alphaproteobacteria > Caulobacterales > Parvularculaceae > Amphiplicatus. Next base: position 191,220 of record CAZDRH010000005.1, on the reverse strand, counting down.
TTCAGCTGGCGTTTCGATGGCGTCCCCTGCCGCATCAACGACGCCGCTTGGCGCCGAAGTCGACCCGTCGGTACCGACAGCTTCGCTTGCTGCCTCTGGCGCTTGGACAGCATTGTTGTGCTTGGCGAGCTGCATCAGCCCGATGACGACTGCCAACGCGACAGCGATAATGATCAAGATCCTCAACATAGACCTACCCCTTGAGCGCACGCGCCGCCCGTCCTCGCGACGGGCGTCTCAGCACTGCGATTTTTCTGCGCCGCAAGTCGCTTACCGCAGGATTTATGCCGGAGGGAGAGGAATTGCGCAAACTTTCCGCCATCGGCCAAATACAGCCCGCTTGTCTGCCGACTCGGGACGCCCTTGCCCGCCGTGGACGGCGACCCTAAAGCCGGGCTTTCGATTCCGCCCGCCAGATCCGCCGGACCTCAACCCCCACGGGAGCCCCACGCCCCATCATGAACGAAAATGCGATTTTCGTCGGCAAGGCCGACCAGCCTCAATATCTAGCGCTCAAATATGCCAATCGCCATGGACTCATCGCCGGTGCGACCGGGACCGGGAAGACAGTCACCTTGCAGATTCTCGCTGAAGGCTTCTCCAAAGCCGGCGTGCCGGTCTTCATGGCAGACGTGAAGGGCGACCTTGCCGGCCTGTCGCGCGCCGGCGCGCTCAAGGACTTTCTTGTCAAGCGCGCCGCCGATGTCGGTCTTGCGCCCTATGCGGCGGAAGCCTTCCCGACCATGTTCTGGGACCTTCATGGAGAACAGGGCGCGCCGATCCGCGCCACTGTGACGGAAATGGGCCCGCTCCTGATCGCGCGGCTTCTTGATCTCAATGAAACGCAAGAGGGCGTGCTCACCCTCGCCTTCCGCTACGCCGATGATGAGGGCCTCGCTCTTCTCGATCTTAAGGATTTGCGCGCGCTCCTCATCGAGGTCGCGGAGAAGGCCAGCACGCTGACGACGACCTACGGCAACATTTCCAAAGCGACGGTCGGCACGATCCAACGCCGCCTGCTGGCATTCGAAGATCAAGGCGGCGAGAAGTTCTTCGGTGAGCCTGCGCTGGACCTCTTCGACCTCATGCGCGTCGACGCCGGCGGGCGCGGCATCCTCAATATTCTCGCTGCCGACAAGCTGATGCAGACGCCCAAGCTCTACGCGACGTTTCTCCTCTGGCTGTTGTCTGAGCTGTTCGAGGAGCTTCCCGAAGTCGGCGACATCGACAAACCCAAGCTGGTTTTCTTCTTTGACGAAGCGCACCTCTTGTTCGACGAGGCGCCCAAGCACCTGCTGGAAAAGATCGAACAGGTCGTGCGGCTCATCCGCTCTAAAGGCGTCGGCGTGTTCTTCATCACGCAGAACCCGCTCGACGTGCCGGATTCCGTTTCAAGTCAGCTCGGCAATCGCGTGCAGCACGCCTTGCGCGCCTTCACGCCGGCGGAACAGAAAGTCGTCAAGGCGGCCGCAGATACGTTCCGCGCCAACCCTGCCTTCAAGACGGTCGATGTGATCACGGAGCTTACGATCGGCGAGGCGCTGGTCTCGACCTTGGGGGACAAAGGCGCGCCTTCGCCTGTCGCGCGGACGCTGATCCGGCCGCCGCAGTCTCGCATGGGCGCGGTGACGCCGGACGAACGGCGCGAGTCGCTGCGCAGCTCGACGCTGGTCGACAAATATGGGCGCACGGTTGACAGAGAGTCCGCCTACGAAGTCTTGACGCTGCGCGCACAGCAAAAGACGCGCGTCGAAGGCCGCGAAGGGGAGCGCGATACGGTTCGCGACAAGGAGCGTAACGCACCGCGCGAAAAAGAGCGCGCCTCGCCCCGGCGCCGATCAAACCGTCAATCCGTCGGCGAAGCGGCGATGAAGTCGGCGGCGCGCACGCTGTCGTCGCGCATCGTCAGCGAGCTTGTGCGCGGCCTCTTTGGCACGCTGAAGCGCCGCCGATGACGGCACCGCCTGGAGCCGGAAACCTGAGCGAGAAAGCCGCGCTCATCACCATGTTTGCGGGGACGCCAATCCTGATCGCGGCGGCCTACGGACTTTCTCTTCTCTTGCAGACGCCGTTTCCCGGCGATTTTGCCTGGAGCGTCGAGGGCGCGCTGATCGGCGTCGCCGCAACGGCGCCGATGTGTCTCTTCCTGATCTGGTTCATGCGCTCCAAATCCGCGTTCATCGCGCAGTTCCGCGAGCGGCAGATCGAAGAGTTTTCGAAGATCGGTTTCCTTTTCACACCGATGCGGATCGTCCTGATCGCCATTGGCGCAGGCGTGTCCGAAGAAATTCTGTTTCGCGGCGTGCTGCAGGGTTATGCAGCGGCGCGACTGCCGATCGCCGCGGCGATCATCCTGCCCAGCATCCTGTTCGGCCTGATGCATGCGCGCTCATCGCTCTACATCCTGATCGCAGGTCTCATCGGCTGCTGGCTTGGAGTCGTCTACTGGCTCAGCGGCAACCTCCTCGCGCCGATCATTGCGCATGCGCTCTATGACGTGTTCGCCCTCGACGTCACGCGGCGCGCCATCGCCGCTCAGCCGCGCGTGGAAGCTGAAAGTGGTTCTTCCGTCACCGGATAACCAAGATGCGGCGGGATAGTGAGCCAGGGTTCGCCGTCACGCATGGCGACGTCCGGCATGATAGGCTCGACTGCGCGCGCTGCGGCCCTCGCGAGCGTCGCTTCGGCCGTATCGGCCAGCGCCAGCAATTCGAGCTTCCGCTTGGTTGGGAAGATCAGCCGCCTGTTGCCTGCCGCCGCGTCGGCGAGCGCCTCCGCCGGCGCAACCCAGACCGCCTCCACAGCCTCGCCGCCGTCGGCGGCGGCTGTCTGGCGGGCGGGGCAAAGCGCTGCAAAAAAGCGCGTGTCGAAGCGCTTGTGCAGTCCCGGCGGCGCGATCCAGTGCGCAAAACGGACTAGACGATCCGTTGCGAGTTTGAGGTCCGCGCTTCGCACCATCGTCAGGAACGCGTCGTTCGAGTCCTTCAGGCGTCCGCCCCATGCCGCACGCAGAGCATCGGCTTGCGCCGCGTCAAGCTCGCCGCCATCGGCGCTGCGCGCGAGCAGTATGCCGGCCTCCTCGAACGCTTCGCGAATGGCCGCGACGGCCGCCGCGCGCCACTCTGTATGCAGATTGTCCCAGCCCTCGCAATGCGCCGCCCAGACCGTGTTGCGATCTGCGGGGTCGATCTTGCCGCCGGGAAACACGAGCGCGCCGCCGGCAAATCCCATGGCCTGGTGCCGCACCGTCATCAGCACTTCCAGCCGGGGCGCATCGCGGAGGAGAATGAGCCCCGCCGCCGGCGTCGCGATGACGGTCATGAAAAGGGCTTTCTCGGAGCGGCCGGCGGCGGCCCATAGACGCCGCGCATGGCAGCGATCGCGACAAGCGCGCTGAGCCCGCAGCCGGCGACTGCGCCGATCTGCATCCACAAAGGGTGCGGGATCGCGACGAAGTTCATCGCGGCAAGGCCGAAAATGCTTGCGGCGACAACCCACGCGACAGGCGCCCAGCGCCGCACGACGGCGAGCGCTGCAAGTCCCCCGAAGAAGGCGCCCGCGGCCCAGCCGGCGACGACGAAAGCCTTGGCGCCGAAGGGCGTCACGGCGACGAGGCGCTGCATTTGCGCGGGATCCTTCATGTCGATCGGAACGGCGGAGGGGTAGAGCGCGTGTCCGAGAAATTCAAAGACAAAGACAGCGATGGCGCCAACGGCGACTCCGGCGACGACGCCGACAACCGAGCGAAGCATGGCCGCAATCTCCTTCTCTTCTGTGCGGCGGCTATCGCGCCGGAGCCGATAAGTCTTCGCGATAAATCGCCGTTTTGGCGGGCTCGCCGGCGCGCTTCACGCCGCGGAACATGCCCTCTGAGTTGAACGGCATCGCGATGTCGCCATTCGGCGCGAGGACGATGACGCCGCCGTCGCCGCCGAGCGCCTGCAGCCTCTGGTGGATCACATTGTCGGCTGCATCGCGCACGGATTTGCCGCCATATTCGACTTGCGCGCAGATGTCGCGCGCCACGGTCAGGCGGATGAAGTACTCCCCCCAACCCGTCGCCGAGACGGCGCAGGAGCGATTGTCGGCATAGGTGCCGGCGCCGATGATCGGCGCGTCGCCGACCCTGCCCCAGCGTTTCATGTTCATGCCGCCCGTCGAAGTCCCCGCCGCCAGATTGCCGTTCTGATCGATCGCGATGGCGCCGACAGTTCCATATTTGAAATCGCGCGGCAGGGCCGACTGCTTCTTCGCCTTTTCGGCCTTTAGCGCATCCTGCCGCTGCTTCCAGCGCTTTTCAGTCCAGAAATATTTGTCCGGCGCAAATTCGATCCCCTGTTCGCGCGCGAAAGCTTCCGCGCCCTCACGAGCGAACATGACGTGCTCGGATTTTTCCATCACCGCGCGGGCGAGCCGGATCGGATTTTTGACGCGCTTGACGCCGATCACTGAGCCCGCCGCCACGGTCTTGCCGTCCATGACCGCCGCATCGAGCTCGATCTTGCCGTCGCGCGAGAAGACGGCGCCCTTGCCGGCGTTGAAGAGCGGCGAGTCCTCCATGAGGACGATCGCCGCTTCAATAGCATCAAGCGACGAGCCGCCGCGTTCCAGCACGGCGTAGCCGGCCTCGAGCGCCTCAGTGAGTTTGGCGCGGTAGGCCGCCTCCTCTTCGGGCGTGTAGTTCCCTTTGGAAAGGGCGCCGGCGCCGCCATGCACCACGATCGTCAAAGGCGACTTCGCCGCAACCGGCGCCGCCGCGCCGAGCGCGGCAAGAACAATCAGCAATCGTATGAACATGGGGAGCCCTCCGGGCGCGCATTGTGACGCGCCCGGCGGCGGCTGCAAGGGCGCGCGGCCCTTTTCACATCGGCCTCAGACTTCAGGCGGAATGAGCTTCTGCGCCCGCCACTGCTCGACGATCCGGTCGATGAAGCCGGTCTCATCCATCTCCACTGACCAGCCGTCCGAGAAGCTGGCGGTGAGGCTGCGCGGCACAACGTCCCGCGGCAGCGCGTCAAAGCGGATGCGGGTCGGGAGCGGCACGCCCTCGCCCACGGCGACCGCCTCGCCCATGCCGAGCGACGGCAGGCAGCTGAGGAGGCTCGAGGACGCGTCCGGGATCGCGGATTTCAGCGCTTCTTGATCTGCCTGGTTCGCAAGGCGCATCGCGAAAATCGTGTTGCATTGGGAGAGGATCGTCATGTCGAGTTCGGTCGGCCGCTGCGAGGCGACCCAGAGCGAGACGCCGGTCTTCCGGCCTTCCTTGGCGATGCGCACAAGCGCGCGCCGCGTCGGGCCGAAGCCTTCATCCTCGCGTGCGGGCGCATAGCGATGCGCGTCTTCGACGACGATGGCGATCGGCGCTGCGCCGTTCGACCACATGCCGAATTCGAAGGCGAGGCGCGCAATGACCGAGACGACGACTTGCGCCACCTCGCCCGGCAGGCCGCCAAGCTCGATAATGCTCACGGGCTGGCCGTTGACCGGTATACGGAACAATTGCCCGAGGAAGCGGGCCATCGTGTCCTGGATGGTGAGGCCGCCGAACATGAAGGCGTAGCGGCCGTCCTGGCTGATCGCCTGAAGGCGGGCTTTCAGCCGCTTATAGGGCGCGGTCGCGCGCGCATTATCGAGTCCGCCGAGCGCGCGGTCGATGAGGCTCAAGACGTCCGAAATGCGGTACGGCACGGGCGTGTCGACGGTGATGCTCGACGCGTCGCCCCGCCGGTCGGACAGCGTGCGCGCCATGCCCGCGACGGCGTGCATGTTCACCTTCTTCGCTTGCGGCATAAGGTCGGCGAGAATGTCGATCTCGTCGTCATAGCCCTGACCGCTCGGAAAGAGAATCTCGACGAGCTCCTCGAAGGTCAAGAACCAATAGGGCAAAGTGAGGCTCGTCGGATCGAAGACGACAGCGCGGTCGCCGAAGCAACGCGAATACTCGTTATGCGGATCGATGATCACCACATGGCCGTGTGAATACCGTTCGAGCACGGCGCGCAAAGTGAGCGCGATGGCGCAGGATTTCCCGGCGCCCGTCGTGCCGACAAAGGCGCAATGGCGGGAAAAGAGCTCATTGACGCCGACCATCGCCGGAATAGCTTGGTCCTGCTTGACGACCCCGACGCGGACGCTGGCGAAGGTATGGCTCGCAAACAGCGCCGCCAATTCCTCGCGCGCCGCGACATGCGCCTCGTCTCCGAGCGTCGGGAAGGTCGAGACGCCGCGCCGGAAACGCGCCGGCGCTTTGGCTGTCGCCTTGGCGAACTCTCCAACGAGTTCAACCTCGATGAGCCGTATGTCTCCGCCTTCTCGGTCGAGCGTCGGCGCAGGCACGCTCATGGCGGAGACGAGCCCGAGCGCGACGCTTGAGCCCGCATCTATGCCGATGATGGCGCCGAGCTGCGGACGTGACGCGCGGTCGGATCCGGCCGTCGCATCGTCGAGCATCACGAGCGCGTGCGATCCGTTGACCGACACGACCTTGCCGATGGTGCGCTTCTGATCAAGGCTCGCGCGGATGTCTTCGGGGCGGATCTTCTTCGCCTGCGCCTCTCGATTCATCGCTCGCGCTCCCGTCAACTTGCAAGCCGCGTCGCGCCGGCCTCCTCAGCCGTTTGCGCGACCGGCAGCGTCACACGGACAATGGCGCCCTTGCCGACCCGGCTTTCAATCGCGAATACGCCGCCCTGCAATTCAACCACGCATTTGGCGATCGCAAGACCAACGCGCGCGCCCGATAGCGACTTGTCGAGACCGCGATGGGTTTCGCCGAAAACGTTCAGCAGGCGTTCGATAGTTGCCGCGTCGTAGCCTTCCCCGAAATTACGCACAGCGACTTCGCAGCCGCCGCCGGCGGTCAGGCTGATGCGTGCAAGGACTTTTCCACCCTTGGGCGAGGCCGCAATGGCAGCGCGGAAAATGTGATCGAATGCTTGTCCGAGACGCATCCCGTCGCCGAGCACGACGCCCGTCGGCGTCTCCTTGATTTCGAGCGTCACGCCGGCCGACGCCGCTGCGACAGCGGCGCGTTCTGCCGCGCCTTTCAACGTCTTGCCAGCGTCGATAGCGTCGCTCTCAACCATCAGCGACCCGGAATCTATGTCCGCGATAGAGAGGATCGTATTGATATGCGCAAGCAGCAGATCGGCCGACTGGAGCACATATTCGGCGTAGTTCCGGCGCTGTTCCGGCGGCAGGCCGTATGCCTCCTCGTCGCGCAGCATGGTCGAAAAGCCGATAATGGCGTTGAGAGGCGTTCTGAGCTCATGGTTCATATTCGAGAGAAACTCTGAACGCGAACGAATGGAAAGTTCAGCCGCCGCCCGGGCGGATTTTGCGACCCGCGCCGCGCGGCGCAGGGCGAGGCCCTCCGCCATCCGCGCGGAATATCCTGCGAGGAGCGATCCGTCGCGAGAGGCGAGTTGTGTCTGCGTGCGCATGGCGTCTCCTGTCGGCGCTAAGACGCTACCGACGGAGCGCTAATGCCCCGTTAAGCAAACGCGAACCAAACTTCCTTAACGATGCTTAAAGGCGGGTTTACGCTTCTCGACGAAAGCGGCCATGCCCTCTTTCTGGTCTTCGGTCGCAAAGACCGAGTGAAAGACGCGGCGCTCGAACCTCACGCCTTCGGACAAGGTCGTCTCATAGGCGCGGTTCACCGACTCTTTCGTCATCATCACCAGCGGGCGCGAGAAGGCGGCGATGAGCTTTGCCGTCTTCACGGCCTCGGCTCTCAGTTCCGCGACGGGCACGATGCGGCTCACAAGCCCGCAGCGCTCGGCTTCTGCAGCGTCCATCATCCGGCCGGTCAGGCACATGTCCATCGCCTTGGACTTGCCGATGAAGCGCGCAAGGCGCTGCGTGCCGCCGGCGCCGGGCATCGCGCCGATGGTGATCTCCGGCTGGCCGAATTTGGCGTTGTCCGCCGCAATGATGAAATCGCACATCATGGCGAGTTCGCAGCCGCCGCCGAGCGCAAAGCCCGCAACCGCCGCGATGATCGGCTTGCGGGCTTTCGAGGCCTCTTCCCAGTTCGCCGTGATAAAGTCCTCCATGAACACGTCCATGTAGGATTTGCCGGCCATCTCCTTGATGTCGGCGCCCGCAGCAAAGGCCTTCTCCGATCCCGTGATGACCAGACAGCCGACAGCGGGGTCGCGTTCGAACGCTTTCAACGCGTCGGTCAATTCGTCCATGAGCTGACGATTGAAAGCGTTCAGCGCCTTCGGACGATTGAGCGTGATGATCCCGGCGCCGTCGTCGATCTCGGTGAGAATGGTCTCATAGGCCATAGCGCGTTCCTTCCCTGCGGCTCTCGAGCCGGCGTCAACCCGGAAAATCTTTGACGATGACGTCCCAATGCTCCTCGAGAATCGAGAAGCGCCGCGCCTCCTCGGCGTCGAACTTCTTCAAATCCTTGTACAGCCGCGCCCGCGCCTCCGCCCAGGCCGTATCCCAGCGCGGATCATCGATCGCCGCCGTCGCGTCGCGGAACGTGATGCGCACGCGCATGTCCCAGCGCGGCCCGCCGGCCATGTGAAGGAACGGGTACTCGATCTTGATGTCCTTGACGAAGCCTTGGTTGCGCATTTCGTCGAGAAGCGGCCTGTGGTTCTTCTCGTAAAGCGCAATGAACTCCTTCAACGAGCCCCATTTCACGCGGTAGTAATTCTCCACGATCGTCGGGACCGCCGAGACGGCAGCCGCCTCTTCCGCCCGCGCCGCCGGCGCTGTCCCTGCTGTCACCGCGAAGGCGAAGCAGATCGCCAATCCGAGACGTTTCATGAGCTTTCTCCCCTGCAAAACCGGCCCTGATGCCCTACTAGCTGAATTTCATCAGCTTCAGCACTTCCAGCCGTGCTTTGTCATCCGTGCGGAAGACGCCCATCATGCGGCTTGTCGTCATGCTGACGCCCGGAGTCTCGACGCCCCTGCACGTCATGCAGCCATGGGTCGCTTCAATGACGACCGCGACGCCCACGGGCTCCAGCACGTTCTGGATGCAATCTGCAATTTCGGCGGTGAGCCTCTCCTGCACTTGCAGGCGTTTGGCGTAAGCGTGCACGACGCGTGCGAGTTTGGAGATGCCGACGACCTTAGTGCGCGGCAAATAGCCGACATGCGCCTTGCCCATGATGGGCGCCATGTGATGTTCGCAATGCGAATGAAAAGGAATATCGCGCAGGAGCACGATATCGTCGTAGCCGCCGACCTGCTCGAACGTGCGTGTTAGGTACTCCTCGGGATTCTGCTCGTAGCCGACGAAATATTCGAGGAAGGCATCGACGACCCGGCGCGGCGTTTCCTGCAGCCCTTCACGCGTCGGGTCATCGCCGGCCCAGCGGATGAGTTCCTCCACGGCGGCGAGCGCCCGTTTCCGGTCCGCTTCGCTTCGATCTCGCAATGCATCCGTCATGTTTCTCCCGTCCGGCGGCGATTTCAGCCGACCTCTAGCCGCTTTCGTCTGACGCATTTTGCTGCGCTCGCGTCAAGTCTTTGCGCAGTTTGAGCACACGACTGGTCTGAGCTGAAGTCGCTTTGCATCTGCGCCGCATTCGACCTCTGCGGACCTGGTTCCGTCGCTGGGATTGCGTCACATCCAGCGCTGCTTATTCTCGCATCCTACCGATCGCCCAATGGCGCAACGTCGCGCTGTGCCTTGCCGGTGTAGTTCGACAGCGGCCGCACCAGCTTGTTTGCGCCGAGCTGCTCGGCGACATGCGCCGTCCAGCCGGTGATGCGCGAGACGACGAAGATCGGCGTGAAGATTGGGATCTCAAAACCCATGAGGTAATAGGCCGGGCCCGTCGGGAAATCGAGATTGGGGTAGATATTCTTTTCACGGACCATCGTCCGGTCGAGGATGCAGCTCATTTCCCAGTATTCGCGCGCTTCCGCCGTACCGATGACATCGACCATCTTCTTGAAAGCGTCGGTCATGGTCGGCACGCGGCTGTCGCCGTTCTTATAGACGCGGTGCCCGAAGCCCATGATGTTGCGCTTGGCTTTCAGCGCGTCGAGCATCCATGTCTCGGCTTTGTCGGCGGTCCCGACTTCCATCAGCATGTGCATGACGGCTTCGTTGGCGCCGCCATGCAGCGGGCCTTTGAGCGACCCGACTGCGCCCGTCACCGCAGAATAGATATCCGACAGCGACGAAGCGATCGTCCGCGCCGTGAAGGTCGAGGCGTTGAAGGAGTGTTCCGCATAAAGCGTCATCGAAATGTCGAAACACTTGACGACTTCGGGCGCCGGCACATTGCCGAAGCACATATGGAAGAAGTTTTCCGAAAAGCCGAGCGCCTTGTCAGAAGCGATCGGGTCCTTGCCGTTGCGGACCCGGAAATCCGCCGCGACGATTTCGGGAATCTTCGCAAACAGCTTGATCGACTTGTCATAGAGACCTTGGGGCGTCGAATCCCAAGCGGCGTTGTCCGCCTGCCCCAGGAACGAGATCGCCGTCCGGAGCGTATCCATCGGATGGGCTTTGGGATTGAGCATTCGGATAAGCTTCAGCATGTCTGACGAGAGGCCGCGTTCGGACTTCTCGCGATCCACAAACGCGGCGAGTTCGCGCGCCGTGGGCAGTTCACCGTTCCAGATGAGATAGGCGACTTCCTCGAAGCGGCAGCGGGTCGCGAGGTCCTGCACCTTGTAGCCGCGATAGGTGAGCGAATTGATTTCCGGCATCACCTTGGAGACAGCGGTGTCATCCGCAACCACGCCTGCAAGGCCGTATTTGACTTCCGTTTCCGCCATAAGTGTCCCTCTGGAGTCGCGCGGCCCCGGTCCGCTCCTGGTGAGACCGTGCGCAGCAGCGGTCCTGATAGCATGTCCGGCGCCGAAATCCACTTCGCGCGGCGCCGGAGGAATAGCGTTCAAATGCAGGCGGTTAGTCGCGGCGCTTAATGCGTCGATGCGGGGTTGCTTCCTTGATCCATGACAGCCTTGAGCCAGAAGTAGGAGTCCTTGGGCGTGCGTTTCTGGGTCGCGTAATCGACATGGACAATGCCGAAGCGCGGCTCGTAGCCTTCCGCCCATTCAAAATTGTCGAGCAAGGACCAGACGCAATAGCCGTCGATGCGAGCGCCGGCATGAATCGCTTGCGCGACGGCGCTGAGATAGGACGCGAGATACTCAATGCGTCCTTGGTCGTTCACACGCCCGTCTAGGCCGACGGCGTCCCGGAAGGCGATGCCGTTTTCCGTGACGACGATCGGCAATTGATAACGCTGATGCTCCGTGATCAGCGTGTCGCGGAACGCGTCCGGCGCAATCTCCCAGCCCATCATCGTGCGCGGCGCACCCTCCGGCGCCTCGGCGAGGCTGAGGCCGCCGGGCGCGGCGGGATCGTTCCGCACATAGACCGGCGAATAGTGATTGAGCCCGAAGAAATCGAGCGGCCTCTTGATCGCCGCAAGATCGCCGTCGCTGATCAAAGGCGCGAACAGGGGTTTCAGGCCTTCCGGGTAATCGCCAAGGATCATGGGATCCGCGAACATCCGGTTCCAGACGAGATCGAGAAACGCCGCCGAAGCATCATCATCCGTGCCGGGACGCTGCGCCCGCGCAGGCTGCTGGTTGCAGACGATTCCGACCGGCGCGCGAGTCGCAGCGCGGATCGCATCGACGGCGCGGCCATGGGCGCGATTCACATTGTGCGCGGCGGCGAGCATGGCGCCGATATCCGAAACGCCAGGCGCGTGCAGGCCTGTCGCATAGCCAGCGATCGTGAAGACATTCGGTTCGTTGAACGTGACCCAGCGCGCGATGCGGCCGCCGAAACGGCGCGCGAGAAGATCGGCATAGGCGCCGAACCAGCCGGCGCTGTCGCGGCTCGTCCAGCCGCCGCGCTCGTGTAGGGCCTGCGGCAAGTCCCAGTGATAAAGGCAGAGCCACGGCTCAATCCCCGCCTCAAGGAGCGCGTCGATGAGCCGGCTGTAGAAATCGAGGCCCTTTTCGTTCGCGGCGCCCTCCCCTGTCGGCAGAACGCGCGGCCAGGAGACGGAGAAGCGATAGGCGTCAAGGTCGAGATCGCGCATTAGCGCGATATCCTCCTTGTACCGATGATAGTGGTCGCAGGCGACGTCGCCCGTCTCCCCCGTCTTCACCTTGCCGGGCGTATGGGAGAAGACATCCCAGATCGAAGGGCCGCGCCCATCTTCCCGCGCCGCGCCTTCGATCTGATAGGCGGCGGTCGAGGCGCCCCAGATGAAGTCATGCGGCAGAGCGGGTGAGATGACGGTCATGTCGCGCGCCGCTCCTTTCGTAGCGTTTGCGCCGCTCACTGCGTCGGCGTGTCCGCGACCTGGAAATTGTAGATCGACTGATCGAACTGGTTGTAGTCGTGATAGCGCAGGAGATCATAGAGATCGCGCCGGTGCTGCATCTGGTCGAGCAACCCGTTCTGGTCGCCGTCCTTGAGGATGCGGTCGAGCCCGCGATCGACCGCGCCCATGGCGAGCCGCAAGGTCGTGACCGGGTAGATCACGAGATTGAAGCCGAGGCTTTCGAGCTCCTTCTTGTTGAGAAGGCGGCTTTTGCCAAACTCCGTCATGTTGGCGAGGATCGGGACCTTGATCGCCTTGCGCACAGCCTCGAATTCACGCTCGTCCTTCATGGCTTCCGGAAAAATCATGTCGGCGCCGGCGTCGACATAGGCCTTCATCCGGTCGATCGCCTGGTCGAGCCCTTCGACGGCGCGCGCGTCCGAACGGGCGATCAGCACGAAATTCGGGTCGCGTTTGGCGTCGGCCGCGGCTTTGACGCGCTTCACCATCGTCTCGGTGCTGACGACCTCCTTGCCGTCAAGATGGCCGCAGCGCTTAGGCATCTCCTGGTCTTCGATGTGGCAGGCCGAAACGCCGGCCTCCTCCATGATCCGCACCGTGCGGGCCGCGGCCATTGGTTCGCCGAAGCCCGTGTCGATGTCGATGATCGTCGGCAGGTCGGTCACCCGCGCGATCTGCTGCCCGCGATCGGCGAACTCGGTCATCGTGGCGATGCCGATATCCGGGAGGCAGAGATCGGCCGACATGACGGCGCCCGAAATGTAGACGCCGTCGAACCCCTTGCGCTCGATCATCTGCGCGCACAGCGGATTGAAGGCGCCCGGGAACTGCAGGAGCTTTCCTGAAGCCAGCGCTTTGCAAAAGTTGGCGCGTTTTTCGGCGGCGTGTTTTTTGGTGAAGAGCATGGTGTCGTCCTGTTTCTTCAGCGACTGGCCGGCGGCGCGGTGACTGTGACGCTAGGGAAGTAAGTTCGATAGACTTTTGGGTCGCGCGTCAGCAATTCGTACCCAGCGACAGCCGCGTGCGCGCCGATCAGGAAATCGGGAAGCGTTCTCGTTTTGACGCCGCCTCGCGCCCTGTAGGCGATGAACGCCTTCCCTGCAAGAAAGGCCGCTTCAAACGGAATCGCTTCGCGCTCGGCGAACGAGCGAGGAAAGGCGTGGTTGAAATCCTCGATGTTCGAATAGCCGACTGACGCTTCGGCAAAGATTACGGCATTGATGCAAAGTCGCGATCGATTTGCAGCCTCCTCCAGGGCGCGGCTCGACCATTGGCACCAGGCGGCGTCTTCTGTAATCACGTCCAGAAGCACATTGGAATCGACAAGAACGGCCGTCATTTCGACCGTGTCAGCGCCATTATCTCGTCGGTCGTCATCCGTGTGTCTCCGCTGCCGCGAAGGCGAGCGACGATGGCGGCGCCGCGGCCCGGCTTCTTGTCTGGCTTCGCCTTGACGATGCGGACGGCGCCGCCTTCATAGATGAACTCGACTTCCGTATTGGGAAGCAGGCCCGCTTTCTCGCGGATGGCCTGTGGGATCGTCACCTGGCCCTTGGATGTGATGCGCATCGCTTTCTCCGTCTTACCGGTAAGAGTAAGAATTGAGGAGTCCGCTGTCAAGGCAGCGTCGCGCGCGGCTCGCCCTCGCGCTTCGAGGCCCGGCTGGCGCCGGGCGCCTCAGCATGAGGGCTATTCCAAGTAACATTTCGTGCACAGACAAAGCACCTCACCCTGAGGTGCTCCGCGGAGCGGAGCCTCGAAGGGCAAGGCGTGGGCGACGCGTTCTTGTCGAAGTGCAATTATGGTTTGCCTTTGGTGAAATCTGCAAGCCAACCTGCGACAGCGGCGCGGGCGGCCGCCATGTCCTTGCCCGTCCGCGCATCGACCAGGGTCGATGATCCGTGAACGCCGCCTTTGACCAGAATGACGCTGGCGCCCTTGGCGTCGAGCGTTTTCTTCAGGGCGTCTGCTTGGCCCTTTTCCTTCTCCGGCCAGACCGCGACGGCTTTATCTTGCAGTTCCGGCAAATAGGCCTTCGCGCCGCAACGGTCGAGCGCGCCGCCCGTCGCCGTCGACATGGCGACGACGCCGTCGATCTTCGCGGGATGCGTTGCTGCTGCGCGCCAGATGAGCGAGGCGGAATAGCTTGAGCCCCAGACGACAAGCGGAGCGCCTTTGGCGGCGCCATGGGCGTAAACGACGCCGGCCTCGACATCCGGCCAGGCGTCGCAATAGCCTTTCGGGCCCTTGGCGGCGGCGGCGGTCCGGTTGGACTCGCCATAAAGGTCGCCGCCCGACCGCTGATCGAACGCGATCACACGATAGCCGAGCCCGTTCAGCCACGGGATGAGAGGGCCGTATTCGCCGCGGCCGTTTGAGCGGGCCTGGTGGAACAGTGCAATCAGAGGCGCGGTTTCGGGAAGCGTCGTGAAATAGGTTTCCCCATAGACGATCGTTCCGTCAGCGGCCTTCGTCGTCACGGTCTCTGCCTGCGCGTGAAGGCTGCAAAGGGAGATTGCCAATGCGTATGCAAGTTGCTTCATGCGTCGCTCTCCTGACTTCCTAAGCTCCGCTCGCCGCCGCGTCCGGGCCTCTAGATGAGGCCTTAGAATGCGGCCCGGCTTGCTGTCGGGAATGGTCGATGTGAGCGCAGCCCGACATGCGCAGTTGAGCTACATAAACTTGCGGCTGCAAATCACAACGCAGAAAGACAAGCGATATGCTGACGGCGACGACCGCGGCAAGGTCGTTTCTGATCTGTCGGTCAGCCGTCTCCGACCGTACCAAAAAATCCGCCAACGAAGAGACCGAGAGCAAGGCCAAGCGATAGACCGATGGCAATGGAGGCGAGCCACTCGCCGGTCAGAAACCCGCCGACAATCCCGCCAAGACACCCAAACAGCAGCCCAAGGCGCACGACGAGGCCTCGACGCCTGGCGTCAATATCAACCTCGTCTCTTCGCTCCCGCGCCATCTCCGGTACTCTGGTGCTTGGCCAATCCTAGAAAATCCCTTTCGCCGCATTCTCCACGAGATACCCCTTCGGCGCCACCGGATTGAGGGACAACACTTCCGCCGCAGACAGGTTTGGCAAGCGCTGCACGAGGTCGAGGAAACGCTGCGACTCCTTGGGATCGAGGATGTCGTCCGTCAGCGTCTTGAACTTTTTGATGTACTCCGGCCGCCGGAAGGGCCGCGCGCCGAAGGGATGCGCGTTGGCGATGCCGAGTTCGTCGGTGAGCGTCGAACTGTCCTCGAAAGTGACGACGACGCGTGCGCCGAAGGCTTTCTCCTTCGGATCGTGGCTGTGATAGCGCCGGGTCCATTCGGGATCTTCGACGGTCGAGATCTTGTGCCAGAGACGGACCGTGTCCTGGCGCTTGGCGCGTTCCGGCGCGTAGGACTTCACATGGTGCCAGGCGCCGTCCTGCAGCGCGACCGCGAAGATGTACATGATCGAATGGTCGAGCGTTTCGCGGCTCGCATTCGGGTCCATCTTCTGCGGATCGCCCGATCCCGTGCCGATCACGTAATGCGTGTGGTGCGAGGTGTGGAGGACGACGGACGTCACCTTGTCGAAGCCGCCGCGCTTTTCGATCTCGCGGCCCATGCGGAAGGCAAGATCGATCAGCGCCTGGCTCTGATACTCGGCCGAGTGTTCCTTCGTATACGTATCAAGAATGGCGCGCTTTCCCTCGCCCTTGGCGGGCAGCGGCACGTGATAGGTCGGCTCATAGGGCGAGCCGCCTTTGTCGCGTTCGGTGCGGCCATTGAGGATCCAGGCGATCGGCGCATCTTCGCCCTCATAGGCGGGGCTCGGCGCGCCCTCGCCGCGCATGGCGCGATCGACAGCTTCAATCGCCTGCTTTGCGGCATAGGCGGGCGCGAAGGCCTTCCAGCTTGAGATCTCGCCCTTGCGCGACTGACGCGTGGTGATCGTCGTGTGCAGCCCCTGCTGCACGGCCTGATAGATCGTCTCCGTCGGCAGGCCGAGCAAAGTGCCGACGCCTGCGGCCGATGCTGGCCCGATATGGGCGATGTGGTCGATCTTGTGCTCATGGAGGCAGATCGCTTTCACGAGGTTGACGTGAATTTCGTAAGCCGTCGCAATGCCGCGCAGGAGCGCCCGGCCATCCTTGCCGGTCTGCTGTGCGACAGCGAGCACTGGAGGAATATTGTCGCCCGGGTGCGAGTAGTCGGCAGCAAGAAACGTGTCGTGATAGTCGAGCTCGCGGACCGCCGTGCCGTTCGCCCAGCACGCCCATTCAGCGCAGACGGTCAGGTCCGCCGGCGCGCCGAACAAGGTCGCCCCGCCCGCCCGCGGATGCGCATAAGCCATCGCCCGCGCAGACTTGATCGGCCCGCGGTTGAGCGACGCGATCGCGACCGACGCATTGTCGATGATGCGGTTGATGATCATGTCCGTCGCTTCGGCGTCGACCTCGACAGGGTCCGTCGCGACTTCGGCAAATTTCCACGCGAGTTGGTCCTCCCGCTTCAGATGGTCTTTCGAGCGGTGGGCGCGAACGGCGTGCGTGATCATGGGGGTCCTCAAGAATGCGGGCGTGGGTTGGCGGCCGGTCGCAGCGCGAGACGGCCGGAGTCGGCGGCTATCTGCCCGAGCCCATCCTTGGTGTCAAAAGACGGGTTCCCGCGGCGCTGCAACGTATCAAGCGCCGGGCCTCCCCGGCCGAGGCGGGCCCTTCAAGCGCCCCACTCTTCTCCGTCATGGGCGCCGAGACCCGGCGCGGCGCGCGTTGGCGCAAGGTCCGCGCCCGACATGCGGATCGGCAGCCGGACGCCGGGCGCCGCCGCGGCGCCCTCACGCTCCAGTGAAACCGCCATGCCGCGCGCAAGCACCTGAGGGTCGGCGAATGCGTCTGCGACCGTGTTGATGGGACCCGCCGGCACGCTTTCCCTCTCGCACAGCGCGAGGATCGCTGCTCGGGAGAAGCGGCGTGTCGCCTCGGTGACGCGCTCGGTCAGCGCGGCGCGATTGGCGACGCGCAAGGGATTGGTCGCAAAGCGGGGATCCTCGGCCATGGCCGCATCGCTGACCGCCGCGCAGAATTTACGGAACTGCCCGTCATTGCCGACGGCAAGAATGAACCAGCCGTCGGACGTCGGAAAGACGGCATAAGGCGCGATATTCGGATGCGCATTGCCGAGCCTGCGCGGCGCGGCGCCGGACGCCAGAAAGTTGAGCGCCTGATTGGCGAGCACGCCCGTCATGCAGTCCATCAGCGCCATATCGATGTGCTGGCCGCGGCCTGTGCGCGCGCGCTGGATCAGGGCTGCCTGCACGGCGACGACGCCATAGAGCCCGGTGAAAATGTCCGCGAAGGCGACGCCGATCTTCTGCGGCTCTCCCTTGGGATCGCCGGTCAGGTCCATGATGCCGCTCATGCCCTGCACGATGAAGTCATAGCCTGGGCGCGCCGCATAAGGGCCTTCCTGCCCGAAACCGGTCACCGAACAATAGATGAGGCGCGGATGGTCTTTGGACAGACTTCCATAATCGAGCCCGAACTTCTTCAGGCCGCCGAGCTTGAAATTCTCGATGACGACATCGGCGCCCGCGGCGAGCCGCTTCACGCGCTGCAGATCCTCCGCGCGTGCAAAATCCGCGATGACGGATTTCTTGCCGCGATTGCAGGCGTGGAAATAGGCCGCATCCTCCGTGCCGTCGGCGTTGGCGATGAAAGGCGGGCCCCAGCGCCGCGTATCGTCGCCTTCGGGGCTCTCGACCTTGATGACCTCGGCGCCGAGATCGGCGAGTGTCTGCCCGATCCAGGGGCCCGCGAGAATGCGCGCAAGCTCAAGCACGCGCACGCCGGTGAGCGGTTTGTCGGCAGCGCCCGTCAAAACGCCGCAAGCCCCGTGATCGCGCGGCCAAGAATAAGCGCGTGGACGTCATGGGTGCCTTCATAGGTGTTGACGGTCTCAAGGTTCGCAGCGTGGCGCATCACATGGTATTCTTCCTGGATGCCGTTGCCGCCGTGCATGTCGCGCGCCATGCGAGCGATGTCGAGCGCCTTGCCGCAATTGTTGCGCTTGACGATGGAGATCATTTCCGGCGCGGCAAGCCCCTCATCCATCAGCCTCCCGACGCGTAGAGACGCCTGAAGGCCGAGCGCAATCTCGGTCTGCATGTCGGCGAGCTTCTTCTGATAGAGCTGGTTCCCCGCGAGCGGCCGTCCGAACTGCTTGCGGTCAAGGCCGTATTGGCGCGCAGCGTGGAGGCAGAATTCCGCGGCGCCCATCGCGCCCCAGCTGATGCCATAACGCGCGCGATTAAGGCAGCCGAAGGGGCCCTTGAGGCCCGCGACATCCGGGAAAATCGCGTCCTCGCCCACCTCGACATTGTCCATGACGATTTCGCCGGTGATCGAAGCGCGCAAGGAAAGCTTGCCGCCGATCTTCGGCGCTGAAAGCCCCTTCATGCCTTTTTCGAGCACGAAACCCTTGATCGCGCCGCCATGGGCTTCCGACTTCGCCCAGACGACAAAAACATCCGCAATCGGAGAGTTGGAAATCCACATCTTGGAGCCGGTGAGCCGGTAGCCGCCGCCAGGCAAGGGCGCGGCGCGCGTCTTCATGCCGGCGGGGTCCGACCCCGCATCCGGCTCGGTCAGGCCGAAACAGCCGATCCAATCGCCGCGCGACAGCTTCGGGAGATACTTCTTCTTCTGCTGTTCCGTGCCGAAGGCGTAGATCGGAAACATCACGAGCGAGGACTGCACCGACATCATGGAGCGATAGCCGGAATCGACGCGTTCGACCTCGCGGGCGATCAGTCCGTAGGCGACATAAGAGGCGCCCGCGCCGCCATAGGTCTCAGACACCGTCGCGCCGAGGAGGCCGAGCGCGCCCATTTCGGCGAAGATCTGCGGGTCGGTGCGTTCATGCGCATAGGCGTCGATGACCCGCGGCATGAGCTTGTCTTGGGCGTAGCCGCGCGCCGTGTCGCGCATCAGCCGCTCGTCTTCGGTCAACTGGTCGTCGAGACGGAAGGGGTCCGCCCAATCGAAGGGTCCGAGCGCATTCGGATTTGCCATGAATGTCTCCTTGCGCGGCGGCCGGGCCAGAGGTTTGTGCCGCCTATGTCGTCGGGGCCTTTGACCCCCGGCAATGCCGGGACTTTTCGGCAGCGTCCAGTCGGATTTCAGCGCATGCTAATCCGAATTGCGCCCCATAGCGCCTATGTCTGCGGGATTTGCCGCGCCTATTTTACAATCTGCCGCACCCTTGGCTGCTTTCGCCCGTGGCGGACCCTTCGGCCTTGCCCCCCGACCTGCCGTTATCGAGACGAGGTAAAGCGCTCGCCGGCAAAGCGATGGCAGGAAGGTCAGCTCCGAACGCCTGCCGACGGAGCTGATCGCCCGCGAAAGCTGCGGAGCCTGACCGCTACTTGCGATGCGCGTGCGCGCCGGCATCGATCGAGACGGGCGAACGCTCCGCATTCCAATGGTTCGGATTGATCGCGCCCAAGGATTCGATAACCGCCGCCGATTCCGCTGAAAGTCCCGTGCGGGAGAGCGACGCTTCGCCAGGCTTTGCGCTGATTGTGCCCGGGGCCCCTGTTCCGCCGACAAATCCCGCGAACGTGTTGCTGAGCCCGACAAAGTTGCTGATGTTCGATTGCACATTCGCCCGCGACACGCCGCCGTCGCTGATTGTGTAGCGCTGAAAAATAAGCGCATTGCCGGCGACGATTCCCTTCCCGAAAGAATAGGCCGCATTGAATTCATTGACGCGATTGCGGTCCACGACGGCGCCTGCATCCGACCAAATCGTCAGAAGATTGAGGCCGAGGCACCCCGGCGCGCCCGCGTTGCAGACTTCAAGAATAGCGACATGCCGGACGTTTCCGGCCGCAAACCCGACATAATCAACGGGCGCGCCGCTCGGTCCCGTGCTGCGCTGCGCCTGTGCGTTCGTTACGCCCAAAGCCGTAAGCGCTTCGATGACATTAGCTGTAGTAAAAGCCATGATCGGCTGCTGCTGCGCACCGGCCGGTCCAGCCGCGCCCAACACCATCGCGGCCAGCGCCGCCGCCGCAATGCGCGGCTGCTTCAGAATTTTCATTGGTCTTTCCCCTCGCCTTTCAACGGCAACTGGGGAACGATCTTACAAGAGAGGCATGCGTTTGAAAACGCCGCCTGCCGCAACCGCAACGCGTATCGCCGCTTAAAAGGGGCTGCCGTCGCGGCGGGTCATCCGCCAGGGGCCGCCCTTTTCCTTCGTCCCCATCATATCGACCCTGGGGTCAGTGTAAGTGACGACATCGGCCTCAACGCGCGTGCCGATTTCGAGATAAACGGCAGGGCCCGCGGAACGGTTAACGATGGTGTGGCCGACCGGCACGCCGGCCCTGAAGCCCGCCGCCTCGCCGGCGCGCAGAATTGATTCGCCCGTGTCTTCCAGCAGCACGACTTCCCCCGAAACGACGTAGACGAATTCATCCTCGGCGCCATGCCAGTGTTTCTGCGAGGATTGCGCGCCCGGCGCGAGGCTCACGAGATTGACGCCGAATTGCGTGAGGCCTGCCGCATCGCCGATGCGCTGCTTCACGCGGCCCACGACATCTTTGGCGTATTCGGGCGGATAGGCCGTTTTCGTGAGTCTTTCGACGGCGCCGACATCGATTTTAGGCATCGTTCATCTCCTTGGCGGCGATTCAAAGCGGCCTGCGCTTTCGGAGATGTGGCGTCAAGCGTCGACCGCTGTTTGTTGATCAGGATCAAGCGGCAGGTCGCGACTCTGTGTGAGGTTTGCTAGTGTCGCCGAATGGGTCACCTGAAGGAGTCCGCCATGGCTGTTGCGCGCTATCTCTGCCTTGCTGCATCGGCGCTGAGCCTTATCGCCTGCGCGCCCAAGGCGCAAAAGGAACCGCCGAGCGAGGACCCGCCCGTCAAGCACGCGCTCGTTGAGCGCACGCCCGACGCCGCGGCGGGGCGCGATCTCTTCGTCGTGAAGGGCTGCGTCATGTGCCATGCCGTGAACGGCGTCGGCGGCAAGGCGGCGCCCGCGCTTGACGCCGCTACGGAAATGGACCCGATCGACCCTGTCGCCTTCGCCGCGCGCATGTGGCGCGGGGCGGCCGCTATGGTCGAACTGCAAAATCTCGAACTCGGCTATGTCATCGATATGTCGGCGGACGACATCGTCAATCTCGCGGCCTTCACCGCCGACTCGGATGAGCAGAAAAAGCTGAAGGCGACCGACATTCCGGCGGAAATGCGCGACTCCATTCTCGACCAGCGCTTCTGGGAAACCGAGGACTGGAGCGAGTTTCTAAAGAAGGGACAGGAAGGCGCGGGCGACCCGGAGGCGCCGCAATAGGCCTCAGGCACTCATCTCTCTGAGGCGCCGTTCGAGAAACAACGCCTCGGCGGCGCCGGGGCCGAGGTCAAGCGCGCGCCGATAGGCCGTATACGCCTCTTCTCGCCGGTTCGAGCGGCGGAGAAGATCGGCCCGCGCGGCATGGTAGGGCAGAAAGGCGCCGAGGTCGCCAGACGTGTTGAGCGCGTCGACTTCCCTTAGCGCAACCTCAACGCCCTGAAGATGCGCGCCGGCGAGCGCGCGGTTGAGCGCTGTGACGGGCGAGGGATCGAGCCGCATCAGCGCATCGTAAAGTTGGGTGATCTCGGGCCAAGGAGAGGCTCCTGTCTCCGCGCGGCGCGCATGCGCGGCGTGGATATGCGCCTTGATCTGCCAGGGGCCCGGCGCCCGTCGCTGCGCCGCGCGCGCAAGATGCTCTGCGCCGGCGGCAATGTCTGCGGCACGCCAGAGACCCACATCCTGTTCATCGAGCGGCGCCATCGCGCCCGCGGGATCGAGGCGCGCCGGGCGGCGGCTCTCGCAGAAACGGATGAGGGCGGCAAGGCCGTGCGCTTCAGCGTCGTCGCTGAGCGCCGCAAGCGCTTCGGCCAGCATCGCGGCCTCGCGCGCGAGCGCCTCGGCCTCCACGCCGCCGCTGATATCAGCATAGCTTTGGTCGTAGATGATCGAGAGAGCGGCAAGGAGGCTCGGCATGCGCGCCGGCCATTCAGACGGCGGCGGCGCGTCGAAGGGAACGCCGGCAGCAGCGATCTTCGCCTTGGCGCGGGTGATCCGCTGCAGGATCGCCGCGGGCTCAGCGAGAAAGGCGCGGGCGATGCGTTCGACCGAAAGCCCCGCGACGAGCCGGAGCATCAGCGCGATCTGGGCCTCCTGCCCGATCGCGGGGTGGCAGCACAGAAAATAGAGGCCGAGCCGGTCGTCCGGCGTTTCGGCGGCGCTTGTCTCCGCCTCAAGTTCGAGATCGTCGAGGTTTTTCATGCGCCGGCGCGTTTTCGTCCGCAGGCGGTCAATCCCGATACGGAGCGCTGTCCGGTAAAGCCAGCCGGAAGGATTTGCCGGCGCCTCGACCCAAGCGCTTTGCGCGCGCGCCGCCGCTTCGGCGAGACACTCTTCCGCAAGATCAATATCGCGGAAGCGGCGGGCGAGCGCGGCGAGGAGCTTGCCTCCGTCGCGCCGCCACGCCGCCTCAAGCGGGGCAGGGCCCGGCATTAGTCCGGGATCGCTGGGCGGACTTCGATGGAGCCGTCCGCCAGCATCGGAATGCGCTTGGCCCAGACGATCGCCGCGTCGAGGTCTTTGACCTCCACGATGTAAAAACCGCCGAGCTGCTCTTTGGTTTCCGCGAAGGGGCCGTCATGGATCGAGTGCTTCCCGCCGCGCTTGCGAACAGTCGTCGCAGTATCCGGTCCGAGCAGCCCGGCCCCATGCACGAACACACCGGCCTTGATCATGTCCTCGACGAGGGTCTGATGCGCGGCGACAATTTTGCGGAACGCTTCGCTCTCCGGCCCGCCTCCATAAACGGCGTGGTCCTCACAGATCGACAACATGTACTTCATGAACGCCTCCATCTTCCTTTCGCCGCACCCGCGGCTTGCCCTTGAGAGACGCCGCGCCGGGGCAGGATTCGACACTCACTCAGAAATTTATCCCATGCGGGCGCGATGCCAGGCGATGTGGTCGTCGATAAAGGTCGAGACGAAATAATAGCCGTGGTCATAGCCGTCCTGGCGGCGCAGCGTCAGGTCGATCCCAGCACGGGCGCATTGCGCCTCGAGAAGTTCCGGTTTCAGCTGCTGGTCGAGCCAGACATCGGCCGTTCCCTGATCGACGAGGATTTCCTTGAGACGGGCGCCGTCTTCAATCAGAGCGCAAGAGTCATAGGCGCGCCATTTCGAAAGATCAGGCCCGAGATAGCGGTTCAGCGCCTTGAGGCCCCAGGGACAATTGATCGGTGAGACAATCGGCGCGAAGGCCGAGACGGATTTGAACCGGTTGGGGTTCCGCAGCGCGACAGTGAGTGCGCCATGCCCGCCCATGGAATGGCCGCTGATCGAAAGCCGCGTCATGTCGGCGGGCAGCGCTTCTGCGGCGAGGTCGAGAAGCTCGCGCTCGATATAGCTCCGCATACGGTAGTGCTTCGCATAGGGCGCCTCGACCGCATCGACATAGAAACCGGCGCCGAGCCCGAAATCCCAACCGCCGTCCGGATCGCCCGGCACGCCCTCGCCGCGCGGGCTCGTGTCCGGGATAAGCAGAAGCACGCCGTGACGCGCGGCGGCGCGCTGGGCGCCGGCCTTGATCGAGAAGTTTTCTTCCGTGCAGGTGAGCCCTGACAGCCAAAGCAGGACAGGAAACGGTCCGTCGCCGGGCGGAATAAAGGCGGCAAAGCGCATGTCGCAAGACAAGGCCGCCGACCGGTGCGCATAGGTGCGCTGCTCGCCGCCAAAGCACCGGCTTTTCGATTTCAGTTCCGCCATCATGCGCGCCTCCTGTGCATGACGCGCCGCATAGCGGATTTTACGAGCGCCGTCGCGAGGGCCGCGGCGCCCCTCAGGCGCGATAGCGCCCGATAAGCCCGACGAGTTCGTCGAATTTCCGCCGTTGCTCGGCGGCGTCGCCCTCGGCAATGGCCGCTGAAACGCAATGGGCGGCATGGGATTTCAGGATCGCGTCCTCGACTTTGTTGAGCGCCGCCTTAACCGCCTGGATCTGGGTCATCACATCCATGCAGTAGCGATCCTCGGCGACCATGCCGGCGACGCCGCGCACCTGGCCTTCGATGCGGCTAAGGCGCCGCAGCAAACCTGATTTCACGGAGTCGTGCATCTCTTTATACCCCTGGGGGGTATGCTAGAGCGCAGAAATCGCCTAGTCAAACCCGTCTCCTTCGAGAGCGCCACAGAGGGGCCGACCCATGCGCATTCTGACCGCGAGCCTTGCCATATTGTGCGCCGCCGCTGCAGCGAGCGGCCATCCAAGTCACGATGCGCCGCCGCCGCCGAACCATATGTATGACGCGGTCGGCGTTCTCCTGAAGAGCGACGCCAGGAAGCGCACTGCCGACATCGCCTATGAATACAATGACGCACTCGGCTGGCCGTCGATGAAGATGACTTTCGCCGTCGCGCCGGAGGTCGATATCGCGAAGTTCAAAAAGAATGCGCGCGTGCAATTCATGCTGCACCAGACCAAAGCGGGTTCGATGATCATTGTACTGATGTGTCAGACGGCCGCAGCGGCGCCGGTCTCCGGCCATTGCGGGCCGGCGCCCGAAATGCATGAAGGTCACGAAGGGCATGAAGGTCATTAGGTGCTGACGCGGCGCGACATCGTTCTTTCGTCCGGCGCTGCGGCGCTCCTGCCCGGCTGGGCGAAGGGGCAAGGCGCGCAAGCGCCCGGCGTCCTGTCCGGCGACACAATTCATCTTGTCGTTGATCGCGCGCCTTTGCGCGTCAATGGGCGAGCAGGCCGCGCCATCGCCGTGAACGGAACCGTGCCAGGTCCGCTGATCCGGCTGAAGGAAAGTCAGGACGTGACCATCCGTGTCGAGAACAGGCTCGAAGAGGATACGTCCATCCACTGGCACGGCATTCTTTTGCCTTTCACGATGGACGGCGTGCCCGGGGTCTCGTTCCCCGGCATCCTCCCGGGCGAGACCTTTGTCTACAAATTCAAGGTCCAGCAAAGCGGCACCTATTGGTACCACTCGCATTCCGGACTGCAGGAACAGGTCGGCCATTACGGACCGCTGATCATTGACCCCGCCGGCGCTGACCCCGCGCCCTTCGACCGCGAGCAGGTTCTTGTTCTTTCGGACTGGACCTTTCGCGATCCGCACGCGCTCTTCCACCGGCTGAAGAAAGAGAGCCACGGCTTTGATTTTCAGAAGCTGACCGCCGCCGACTTCGCCCGCGACGTCGCCGCCCGGGGTCTGCCGGACGTCATCGCAGACCGGCGCATGTGGGCGATGATGCGGATGTCCCCGACCGATATCGCGGACGTGACGGGCGCTGAATATCGCTACTTCATGAACGGGCGCGGCGACGCGGATGGCTTTAGGGCGAACTTCTCCCCAGGCGAGAAGGTGCGTCTGCGCATCATCAACGCCTCGGCGATGACAATCTTCAACTTCCGCATACCCGGCCTGCCAATGACGGTCGTGCAGGCCGACGGAATCGATGTCGTTCCTCTCGAGACGGATGAATTCCAGATCGGCGTCGCGGAGACCTATGACGTTATCGTCGCGCCGGAAGACAGGACCTATGCGCTCGTCGCCGAGTCGATCGACCGGTCCGGCATGGCGTTCGGCGCGCTCGCGTCGCGACCCGAGGCGCGCGCGGAACGCCCGCCCCTGAGGCCCCGCCCGATCCTCACCCACCGCGATATGGGCATGAGCCATGAGGGCATGGACCATGGCGGCGGTCACGCCGGCCATGGCAACATGTCGGGCGAGGATCACGCGGCGCATGAAGCGGCGGCGCGGCTCCCGGTCTCGCGCGCCGACGTGAAGCGCGGACCCGGCGTCGATATGCTCGCAGATGCGCCGACGCGCCGCGTTAATGATCCGGGTCTCGGCCTGCCGGAGCCGGGCAAACGCGCCCTCGCCTACAGCCAGCTTGAGCGTCTCGACCCAGTGCCTGCCCCGCGCGCGCCGACGCGTGAAATCGAACTGCACCTCACCGGCAATATGGAACGCTACATGTGGTCCTTTGACGGCGTGAAATTCGCGCATGTCAAAGACCCGATCACGCTGATCGAAGGCGAGCGCGTGCGCTTCACGCTCGTCAACGACACGATGATGACGCACCCGATCCATCTGCACGGCATGTTCTTCGACCTCGTCAACGGCAAAGGCGCGCGTGCGCCGAAGAAGCACACGGTGAACGTCAAGCCGGGCGAGATCCTCTCTTTCGATGTCGATGCCGAGCATGTCGGCGATTGGGCGTTTCACTGCCACATGCTCTATCACATGCATGCGGGCATGATGCAGATCGTCACGATACGGCCGAAACCCGGAACAGCGCCCTCTGTCGCGCCGGCAGGCGAAACCGAAAATCCCAACGCCGAAGCCACGAAGCGGGGCCATCACTGATGCGCGCCGCGCTCGCCCTTGGCTTTGTGATCGCTGCCCCGGCCGCTCTCGCCGCCGATCCGCAACGCGAGCCCTGGTCCATGGCGGACAGCGCTTATGGCGCCGAGCGTATGGCCGCCGCCCGCGCCGCGCTCCGAAGGGAGCATGGCGGCATGGTCCACAGTTACTTTCTTGCCGACCGGCTCGAATGGGAGTCGGATAATGAGCTTCTCGCCGATGTCGAGGGCTCGATCGGCGTCGACGAGCACCGTTTCAGGCTCAAAGCTGAGACGGCCTATGCTCTTGATACGGACACTTTTGAGGACGCTTCCGTCACGGCTCTCTATGCGCGTCCGATCGCCCCGTTCTGGGATGCCGAGGCGGGCATCCGCTTCGATGCGAGCGGGGCAGACAGCCGCAACTGGGCGGTCCTCGGCGTCGAGGGGCTTGCGCCCTACTTCTTTCATGTCGATGCAGAGCTGCTCTTCAGTTTTCATGGCGAGGCGGCGGCCAATATCGAGGCGACGACCGATGTGCTGCTGACGCAGCGTCTCATTCTGCAGCCGCGCATGGAATTGTCTTTCGCCGCCCAGGACATCGCCGCAACCGGCATCGGCGCGGGCCTTTCCGAGGCCGAACTCGGGCTTCGCTTGCGTTACGAAATCAAGCGAGAATTTGCGCCCTATATCGGCCTCTCCTGGTCGCGCAAAATCGGCCGCACCGCGGACTTCGCGCGCGCCGCAGGCGAGGACCCTGGCGGCGCGGCCTTTGTTGCGGGCTTGCGCCTTTGGTTCTGAAGCGCCGGCCGCGTCGGACTCAGCTTCCCCCGCAGCCGCCGCCGCATCCGCCAGAGCCGCATCCCGAGCCGCCGCCGTCTGCGCCGCATCCCTTGCCGCCATCTTGGCCGCCGCCCTTTCCGCCGCCGCTGCCGCAGGACGAGACGGGATAAATGCCCGAACAGCCGCTGGATTTCTCACCGTGTTGGGACGCGCCGCGCTTTTTCGACAGGGCGGACACCAGGACGGCGATCATGGCGAGAATAGCAAATCCCGCCGCGCCGACGCCAAGGGCCTTGAGGAGATCGGGCTCCTTCTTCGCGACTTCCTCTGCAAGCGCCGCAGAGGCGCTGAGTCCGACCAGCATGACGGCGCCGGCCGGGGCAATAGACCGTAGGCGGCGTTTCGGTACGATCCAATGCGCGTCGACATCGATCCAGCGTGCGCGCGCCGGCCGAAACCGGATTTCCGCTGGCGGCCATATGTCTTGCGGCGGCGCGCCGAACTCGGCGCGATAGGCGTCGAGCGTCGCACGATAGGCCGCGTCGAATTTTTCATCTTCCGCCGCGCCGCCTTCTGTCGGGCCGTGGTGCAAGGGCCGCCCAAGGATGTCGCGGCACAAGCCGTCCCAGTAAGAGCGCGTATAGGCGAGGTGGAGGTGCCAGGCCTGATCGACCGCCTCAGAGGGCGTGCGCATATGGCGCCCCGCGGCGATGAGGTAGATGAACTTCTTGTATTCCCCGATCACGCGTCCCGCAAAGGCCCTCGACCAGCCGTTTTCGCGTGCGAGCCGGTCTTCAAAACTCAGGGCCGCGTCCTTGGGGCCGATCTGGAAAGCCTCGATTTTACGCCACAACGAAGGATTCTTCAGCATTTCTGTTCCCTCTTCACCCGCAGCCGCTTGTTGTGCGACCGATTCATAGTGATATTAGTGATTGATTAGTATGACGCGGGCAAGACAATCCCTCCGCGCGAAAAACCCGGTATAATTCAAGGCACTTGCCATCGCGGACCCCGACGAAGCCGCGCGAAGTGATCAACCTGATCGGACCTTCTGTATGGACACCGCCTTCGCTAGACTGATCCGCGACCGGCGCGCCGCGTCTGGCGCAACGCAGCGCGCTTTCGCCGAGCGCCTCGCGGTCAGCCAGGCCCTGCTGTCGCAATGGGAAAGCGGCGCGGGCCTTCCGCGTCCGCAACGGCTTTCGGCCCTCGCCAAGGCGCTCGGCGTCAAGCTCGACGAGCTTCGATCCGCCTACGAACAAAGCAAGGCGCCCGCGGCGCCCGAGCCGCGCCGCGCGCTCGGCATCGAAGAGCTTCACGCTGCGGCGCGCGCGCATGTGCTCGCCTACGGACCGAAACGCCTCGACATCTGGGTTATCGGCGCGACCAATCTTTCCGTGATGAAGCGCGCAGAGCTCCTCGAAAAGCGCTGGAAGGAAAATCTGCTCTGGGGCGTCAACTACAACCTGCTCTGGGTTCTCGACATTGTTGATGAAGACCGTCTCGGCACGGTGCTCGCGACGCTGAGCAGCCTTGCGCACAAGGTCGAGACCGAACACGCCGCCTTTGCAGACGCGGCACGACGCGACGCGTCGCGGCCGGCATGGCTGAAGACCACGGACAACTGGCGGCCCGGCGCCGTCAACCATTATGCGCTGAGCGCGCTCGAGCCGCCCCGCCGCGCCATGCTCGATGTCTACGCCAGACTCGCCCGCGCGGAGGCTGACGGCGCGCGCGGGACCGTGCACGCCTTTGTCGCGGGCCATGATCGCCATACGCCCGCCGCCGAAGCTGCGCGCCGCCTAATGCGCGTCTGGCACCCCGAAACCGGGATCGTCGCCTACAGGCCGCTCGACGCCGCGACCCCGGCCGCCGCGAATATCCGCCTGATGCCGGTCACGGAGAAAATCGTCGCCCGCCTCGCGCCGGAGCTTGAGGAGTCGAATTACTGGTTCTGGCTGACGCCCGCCGGCGCCCGGCGCGTCGTCAACGCCATCGCCGATTTCGAGGGCGCGATTACAGGCTCGCCGTAGGCGGAACGTTCAGGCCGCAGGCGCCGCCGCTTCGAGCAGCAGCGCTGCGACCGCTTCCGGCGCGGTCATCATTGCGCCATGGCCAGACTCGATCTCGCGATACCGCCAGGCCGGATCGTTTTTCAGCAGCGCCGCATGAAAAGGCATGCTCGACATCGGCAAGGGAGGGTTCTTGCAATGAATGTAAGTGCGCTCAAGATCGGCTCCGCCGCCGTTCCCGAGCGCCAGCGGCTCGAACCAGCTCGCTAGGGGATGGGGCGTCAGCCGCGCCGAAATCCACCGCGCGTCCGTTTCGGAAAGGCCATGATAGCCGTAGCCTTCAAGCGGCAGAACACCCATCCAGGCGCCGTCCGGCGCAAGAGCGCCAAGGCCCGCCCGCGCACCCTCAATCTCGGCTTCGGTCGCGCCCGGCTTCTGGGAAGCCATGCTCTGGCCGTTCTTCGGCACGGCGGCGTCGAGATAGACGAGCGCCGCTATCCTTTCGCGTGCGGCGTCTGCCGCGCCCGTGATAGCCATGCCGCCATAGGAATGGCCGACGAGGACCACTTCTGTGAGATCCTCGTAGTAAAGACAGCGATTGACGTCCTCGACATGCGTCGAGAGCGTCGGGACAGGACTGCGCAGATGGCCGCGTTCGCCAAGGCCCGTCAGCGTCGGCGTGCAAACGCGGGCGCCTGCCTCTTCAAGCAAGGGCCGCACGCGCATCCAGGCCCAGGCCCCGTGCCAGGCCCCATGGACGAGCACGAAAGTCGGCGGCTTCCGCAGGCTCTTGCGCCGCGCCGCGACGGGCGAAACGGCGAGCGCGGATGCCGCGCCCGCCGCCATGAGACTTCGCCTCGGAATGCGGCGCGCCAAGGACCGCCCTAGAACCGGTAGCGCAGCTTCACGCCCCAGCGCCGCGGCTCGTTGATATAGACCGTGGGCGGAAGGTTCGACTGCACATAGATCGTGTTGTTGCAGTTCGTGCACTCGGCAGAGAATTGCAGACCGTTCTTGTCCGACGCGATGATCACGCCGGCGTTGATCTGCCAGAATCCGTCCTCGAACGAATTTGCAAGGTTAGACGTGCCGGTGAACGTCGAGCCCGCATGGCGCGCGTTCACTGAAGGCGTGAACGAAAAGCCTGTGCCCGGGATCGCGAATTCATAGGCCGCGCCCAAGGTCAGCGAGAAATCCGGCACGCGGACGGGTTCGGAAATCGAGCAGTTCGGGGCGACAATGCCCAAGCCGCCCCGCGCGGGATTGGTGAGGCATTCGGTCGCCTGCGCCAAGATCGACGGATCGACATTGCGATATTCCGCATCCTGAACGCCGATCGCCGCATAGAGGTCGAGCGCCTCTGTCGGCGCAAATGTCGCCTCGATTTCGACGCCTTTGTTGCGGAGGTCGGCGAAGTTCTGGGTGATGAATTGAATAGAACCAATGCCGTCGACGAATGCGGACGGAACTTGGAAGTCCTGTACGTCAAGCCAGAAGCCGGTCAGATTGAACCGGAGCACATTGTCAAAGAGCTGCGACCGGAGTCCCGCTTCATAACTCCAAGCTGATTCACGGCCGAACGGTTGAATGCGGTCGGCGCGCGTGCCGCGCGCATTCCAGCCGCCAGACTTGAAGCCCTTGGTCGCCGACGCAAAAACGCTGATGGCGTCCGTGAAATCGTAAGCGAGCACGAAGCGCGGCGTGACCAGCGCTTTCTGGTCGCTGAGCGGAATGCCTTGAGCAAGGATCAAGGCGCTGTCGAGGCGCTGCGCGGCGACGCCAACGCCGGGCGCCCGCTGATCGACAAAGTCAATCGACTTCGTCTCTTGCGTCCACCGCGCGCCCGCGGTGAAGGTCAGCTTCTCTGTGAGGTGGAAATCGCCCTGCGCATAGACCGCGATTGAATCGAGGTCGTTCTTGAGAACGCGGTCTGCAAGCGTTATCGGCGCCCCCGGCGCTGGGCCCGAGCCAAGGATGTCGGTGAAGTCCGTCTCGTTGCGTTCTTGGAAATAATAGACGCCGCCGATCACGTCGGCGAAGCCGTCGAAGAAGCTCTTCGTGTACTTCAGTTCGACGCTGACGGAATTGTGCGAACCGTCATTGGCGATGGTGAAACCGCCGAAGCGATAACCCTGGCCGCCAAGACCGCCGTCGAAAAAGTCCAGCACGAATTCCTGGTCGAGCGAGTAATAGCCGACGATCAGATTGAAATCGCCGATATCCGATACAACGCCCAGATTCGACGTGAAAGAGAAGGATTTCTGCTCGGCGCCGAGGCCGCGGCCGGCGAGCGCTTCGGCGAAGAGATCGTCGCCGATGCGCTCTTTGCGGATCCCTGTGCGCGAAATGCGTCGCCCAGAATCGCCGCTTTTGACGAGGCCCGTAAATCCCTCGACATAGTTGAGGATGTTTGTCGTATCATCGCTGACATAATCGCCAGATACGTCCCAGGTGACTTTCTCGCCGAACTTGATGCGGATGTCGCCGCGCACGCCGTAAGCCTGCTGTCCGTTCAGCGTTTCGCCCGTTACTATGTTGTCGACATAGCCGTCGTCGCTGACCCAGAAGCCGGTGATTTTGGTCTGCAACATCTCCGAGATCGGAAGATCGACAGAAGCGCGCGCCGTCTGGCGGTCGAAAGAGCCATAGCCAACCTCGGCGTAGCCGCCGAATTCCTCGGAGGGCTTGCGCATCCTTACGATGACGGCGCCGCCGGTCGTATTGCGCCCGAAAAGCGTGCCTTGCGGGCCGCGCAGCACTTCAATCTGCTCGACATCGAAGAAGCTGACATTGTTGCCGTTTTGGCGGGCGATATAGATTTCATCGACATAAGTGCCGACGGGCGGGTCGAAGGTCGCGATGGATTCCGTGTTCCCAAGACCGCGGATGTAATAGACGTTCGCCGAGCCGAGGCCGGTATTGTTGCTGCCGTAGGTGTTCGGCGTGTAGTCAATGAGGTCAAGCGGCTCGTCGATCTGCTTGGCTTCAAGGTCTTCCGGACTGAAGGCCGTGACCGCTAGGGGGACATCCTGAATCGATTCCTGCCGCCGTTCGGCCGAGACGACAACCTCCTGAACCTGGGCCGATGCGGCCGACGCCAACCCTGCGACGACCGCCGCAGCGGCGACCGTGAATTTCAAGACCGACTTCATGTGATCTCCTTCCCCTGACCTGCGCGCGGCGCATTTTGTATCTGGCTGGGCTCAAGACCGGTCCGGTCGGAAAGCCCGTCCAGGCCGAAATGGTATATCATTTCGCATTCGCCGCGCAATCAATCGCGTGTTGCGCTTGCGCCACGAAGCAAATCCTCTGCGACACGGGCGATCAAAGACGCGCTCGCTCATCAGGAGCCGGACAAAGCGTACAATCTCGAAAGACCATGCGCCTTCGTCGCTTAGCCCGGCACAATTGCGCGACGCGAGAAAGCCGCACCACCACCTGCCGGATAGACCAGAAATGGCTATTGCGCGGGTTGCGACGACGCCGCGATGAAACGTGCGGGCCGGAAATGGCCGGTCATCTCCCACCGCGTAAGGACGTCTTCGAGCCGCGCGCCGGCGCCGATATTGTGCACGATGAGCGGCCTGCCGGAGCGCGCCTTCTCCGCCGTCACGACGCCGATATGCGGAAGATAGCCTTTGTCGCCCTTGAGGTCCCAGCTCACGATGTCGCCCGGCCGGTAATCGGCGAGCCGCCGCGCCGGCGGCAGGCGAACGCCCTTCCGTGTAAAGAAGGTTTCGAGATTGGGGACGCGGCGATGATCAATATTGCGGTCCGGCCGTTTCAATCCCCAGTTCTTCGGATAGGCGCGGAAATGCGCTTTCATGTCTTCGTGGACGAGCCGCTGCAAATCAGCGCCCGCAGCGCGCAAGGCGCGTATGACGACATCCGAACAGACGCCTCTGTCGATCGGCACGTCGCCGTCCGGATACGGAATGACGACATAGGCGGGATCGTAGGCGACCGTGACGCCGGTCTGGGCGATCGCCGCCTGCGCGATGATCTCGCCCGTCGCTCTTTCGTCGGCGGCGGCGGGCGTGAAAAACGCGATGAAGGCGAGCAGCAGAATGACAGATATGCGCATGGGCGATTGTCTCCGCACGACTATGTCGAAGTTGCGGCGCGCGCTCAGCCCCGGACTTCGTGCGCCGCGAGAAACGCGTCGACGCAGCTTCCGAGGAATGCGTCGATCTCGCCTTGCGTACGCCGCGGCAGGCCGAGCATGGCGCGCATATGGTCCTGGCCCTTCACCATGCCGAGGAAACGCCACGCCGCCGCTTCGGGATCATCGAGCTTGAGGCGGCCGCGATCGCATTCAGCTTGCAAGAACGCCGTGAGCCAGCTGCAGGTCGGCGCAACAGCGCTCTCAAAAAACAGCGCTGGCAGTTCCGGACCTGACTTGGCGGCGTCCATCATCAAGGCATGCATGGCGAGCGCATCGCGGTCGGTGACGAGCGCCAGAAAGCGATGCGCAATGCTTAGCAATTCCTCGCGCAAGGAACGGGCGGGCCGAAACTCGATCTCCCCCTCCTCGAAGAACTCCGAGCACTTCGACTGGATCGCGGCGCGCAAAAGGCCCTCTTTGTCGCCGAACCGCGCATAGACGGTGGCCTTGGCGACGCCGGCGGCTTCCGCGATCGCATCGACGCTGGCGCCGTCAAACCCGTGCCGCAGGAACATGCCCTGGGCCGCGTGGAGTATGGCGTCTTCTTTCGCCATGTCCCTTGGCCGGCCGCGGCCGCGCTTTTCCAGGGGAAGCGATGGTCCCACGATTGGGTCGGCGCTTTTGGCGGCGCTCGTTTTTTTGGGGATCACAGCGATTTTACGGTCTCCCAATTGACATACTGATCCGTCTAGTATTATTATCCGTATCATACTGCAAAACGCGGTCAAGAGCCATGAGGCAGCCGCGTCACTCTGGAAGGAAGCGGGCGGCATGCACGCTATCGCCTTGAAAATGCTGGTCGGCGACCGGGCGAAGTATTTCGCCCTGGTCTTCGGGATCGCGTTCGCGACCTTGCTGATGAGCCAGCAGGTCTCGATCTTCATTGGCCTCATGACGCGCACGGCGAGCCAGGTCCTGGACGTCCGCGAGGCGGATGTCTGGGTGATGGACCCGCGGGTCAACTACGTCGATGAGGTGGAGGCATTGCCCGATGAAGCGCTTGGCCGGGTGCGGAGCGTCGCCGGGGTCGAATGGGCCGTCCCCTTTTACAAGGGCCTTGCAATCCTGCGGACCCGGGAAGGCCTCCTCAATCAGATCAGCCTTCTCGGCGTCGACGACGACACGCTCGTCGGCGCGCCGCGGAAATGGCTGAAGGGCGACCTCTCCACCTTGAAAGAACCAGACGCCATCGTTTTCGATGCACAGGGCGCCGCCTTCATCTGGCCGGAGCTTGCGGCGGTCGATGCAGTCGGACTTGAGGCGGAGATCAACGACTATCGCGTCGCCGTGCGCGGCGTTGCCGACGCGTCGGCGCCCTTCATCACCTTCCCGATCGCCTATACCCGCTATTCGGTGGCGACCCGCATCACGCCGCCCACGCGCAACAAAATGAGTTTTGTTCTGGTGCGCGCGAAGGACGGCGAGAACCCGCGAGATCTTGCGCGCCGCATCGCCTCGGAAACGGGCCTGCAAGCTTTGACGCGCGTCGATTTCGCCTGGCGCAGCGTTCAGTATTATCTGACACGCACCGGCATCCCCGTGAATTTCGGCATCACCATCGCGCTCGCCGTCATTGTCGGCATCGCCGTCACCGCGCAGACCTTCTATCTCTTCATCATCGAGAACCTGAAACAGTTCGGCGCGCTGAAAGCGATCGGGGCGACGAACGGCCAGATCGCCGCCATGGTGCTTCTGCAGGCCCTCGTCGTCGGCGCCATCGGCTACAGCCTCGGCATCGGCGTCTGTTCGCTTTTCTTCGTCGTCACCAAGGACGTGCCCGCGCTCGAAGGCTTCGTCTTGCGCCAGGACGTCGTCTTCGGGGTCGGCGCGGTCGTGGCGGCCATCATCGTGATCGCCTCGCTCGGCAGCCTCCTCAAGGTCTTCCGCGTCGATCCGGCGATCGTGTTCAGAGGGTGAGCGCCATGAATGCGGTTGCGGCAAGACGCATTGAAATGGAGTTCGGCGAGCCCGGCGCCCGCGCCAAGGTTCTGCACGGCGTCGATCTTTCGGTCGCGCTCGGCAAGCTCACCATGCTGGTCGGCCCCTCCGGCTGCGGAAAGACGACGCTTCTGTCGATCATGTCCGGCACGCTGAGGCCCACGGCCGGCGAAGTCGACGTCATGGGCGCGACGATCACGTCGATGCGCGATTCCGACAAGGTAAGGCACCGGCGGGAGCGGATCGGTTTCATCTTCCAGCAGTATAATCTTCTCCCCGCCCTCACCGCGGCGGAAAACGCCGCGACGCCGCTCGTGACGCGCGGCGTCTCGCTGAAAGAGGCGAGTGTCAAGGCCCGCGCCGTTCTCGAGACGCTCGGCATGGGTCCGCACGCGGATAAGCTGCCGCGCCAGCTTTCGGGCGGCCAGCAGCAGCGCGTCGCCATCGCGCGCGCCATCGTGCATGAGCCCGCCCTCGTCGTCTGCGACGAGCCGACCGCGGCGCTCGACGCCGAGACGGGCCGCCAGGTGATGGAGCTTCTGAAGACCGCGAGCGGCGATCCCAATCGCGCCGTCCTCGTCGTCACCCATGACAACCGCATTTTTCACTACGCCGATCGGATCGTCGCAATGGAGGACGGCCGGATCATCGGCGACTCAATCGACGGAACACTGCCGGAGCGCTTTTATGTCCATTAGAAAAAGACTGTCCGCCTTCGCTCTTCCAACGATCGCTTTCGGGCTCTTTGCCTTCGCGATTGCGACGACGATCAAGCCGGAACTCGGTCGCGCCGCGCCGCCGCAGCAGCCCCCCTCGACGCCCTATGCGGCCCAGGTCGGCGCGATCGGCGTCGTCGAACCGGCAAGCGAGATGATCGCCGTCGCGTCCGACCTTCCGGGCGTCGTGCGCGAAGTCTTCGTGAAGCCAGGCGACGCCGTCGCCAAGGGCGCGCCCCTCTTCCGCCTCGACGATCGCGCCGAGCGCGCCGCTCTCTCCGAAGCGGAAGCAGAGGCTCGCTCAGCGGAAATCGCCGCCGCCGACGAGAGCCAAAGGCTCAAGCTCTATAAGGCGGTGAAAGACCCGCGCGCGCTCAGCGCCGACGAAATGGCGCGCCGCAATTTCGGCGCGGCCGGAGCGAGAGCCCGCGCTGAAGCGGCCCGCGCCCGCGTCGACCGCATCAAGACCGAAATCGAGATGCGGACCGTCCGTGCGCCAATCGATGGCGTCGTCTATTCCGTCGATGCGCGGCCGGGCGAGTTTGCGGCGGCCGGTCCTCTGGCGACGCCGCTGATGACGATCGGTTCTTCGGCGCTCAACGTCCGCACCGAGATTGATGAGACCGATGCGCCGCGCGTTCTCGCGAACGCCAAAGCCGTCGGATCGCCGCGCGGCCGCAGCGACAGCAAGATCGCGCTTTCCTTCGTCCGATTTGAACCGCGCGCCACGGAAAAGCGCGCGCTTGCCGGCGGATCGGAGCGCGTCGATACGCGCGTGATTGAAGCCCTTTACGCGCTGCCTTCCGGCGCGCCCGTGATCGTCGGGCAGCGCGTCGATGTGTTCATCGAGGCGTCCGATCGCGCTGCGATAACCGCCGCGGCCGGGGGCGCACGATGAAACGCGTCACGCTGCTTCTTGCGGCCGCCAGCCTTTCCGCCTGCTCCAGCGTGCCGCGGACAGCCGAACTCCGCGCGCCGAACGCAACCTGGCAAGAATCGCCGGTCAGCGAGGCCGCTATCGACGATGCCTGGTGGCGCGCTTACAATGACTCAATCCTCGACTCGATCATCGCGCGGGTCGAGGATGGCGACGATATCGCGCTGGCAGCAGCGCGGCTCGATGAGGCTGTCTCCGGCCTCAGAGCAAGCCGCGCCGCTCTCCTCCCCGATCTTGCCCTGCAGGGCGGCGCCTCCCTCCGGCAAAGCGGCGATGGTCCGCCCCGCCAGGACAGCGCGGATGGCGGCCTTGGCGCCCAGTGGACGCCGGATCTCTTCGGACAGACGCGTCTTCGCGCCTCCGCCGCCGCACGTCGCGCCGAAGCGACGGAGGCGGATCTTGCCGCCGTTCGGCTCGACACACGCAGCGCGGCCGCACGCCTCTACATCGATTTGCGCAGCGCCCAGGGTCAGGCGGCGGCGGCCGACGGCAATGTCGCCTCTCTAACGGAAGCGCTCGGGCTCGTGGAGTCGCGCGCCGCAGCCGGCCTTGCGCCGGATTTCGACGTCGCCCAGGCGCGCGCGGCGCTCGCCGCCGCAGAAGCCCGGCCGCCCGCTCTGCGCCGCGCCGAAGCCTCGGCGCGTTTGTCGCTCGAAGCGCTCATCGGCGCGAGCGCCGGAAGCCTCAGGGAGACGCTCGGCGCCGGCGCGCCGCCTTCGCCGCCGCAATCGGACGCTGCGCTCGCCCCCGCCGCGGTCCTCGCCCGACGTCCGGACCTTCAGTCTGCGGAGCGTCTGTTCGCAGCAGCCGGTTTTGACGCGCGTGCGGCGCGGCGCGATTTCTGGCCGCGGGTGACGCTTTCAGGATTGATCGGGGGCCAGAGCGTTTCATTCGAGAGCTTCGTCTCAGGCTCCGGCGCGCTCTACAACGCGGCCGCAAATATTGCGGCGCCAGTCTTCAGTTTCGGTCGCCTCGAAGCCGCGCGCGACGGCGCCGATGCGCGCCTCCAGCAGGCGCTGATCACCTATCGCCGGCAGGCGACTTATGCGCTCGCCGACGTCGAGCGCGCGCTTGCGGCCCGCAAGGACGCAGACGCGCGGCGATCGGCTCTGTCCCGCGCGCTCGACGCCGCCCGGGATCAGGCGCGCCTTGCCCGTGAACGCTATGTGGCGGGGCTCTCGCCCTTGCTCGACGTGCTCGTCGCCGAACGCGCCGCCTTCGACGCCGAGGCCGCGCTCGTGTCGGCGTCCGCGGATGCGGCGACCGCCTATGCCGATCTCAGCGCCGCCATGGGTCTTGGCGGCGCGCCTGCGCCTTCCCGGATCGCCGCTCGATGACTTGGTTGCTCTGGATGCGACGCCGCGTTCAATGGGTCCGTTTTCGCGATGTGTGTTAGGATTTCGGGGTCCCGCTCTTCTTCCCCTTCTCGGGCGGGCTCCGGCGCGGAGACGTCATGACCGACAAGGCGACAGAAAAGGAGCCGGCCGCTTCGACGGCGCAGCAACAGGCCGCCCACGCCGATCTTGCCTCCGTCGTCGGCCGCTTTGCGGACGGCGTCCGGGCGGCGAGCGCGCAGGCGCGCCAGCAAGCATCTGCGCAGGCTGAGCGCTTGAAGCAGGAGGCAGTCGACCACCCGCACGAAACCGTGACGGGCGCCTTTGGGCTTGGCTATCTCATCGGCAAATCCCTTTTCAGGCGCCGGCGCTGATGCTGCGAATCTTCGAAACGCTAAAGCACAAGAGCGAGACAGCCCTCCGCTCGGCTCTGCTGCTTGCCGCGGCAGGCGGCCTTGCCGTGATGGCGCTGGGCTTTGCGGCCGGCGCGCTCGTCCTTGTACTGACACAATGGATGCCGCTCTGGGGCGCGCTTCTCTTGGGCGCCGGCGCGCTCACGGCCGCCGCACTCATCGCACTCGCAGCTGCCGGCGCGCGGCCGAAAACCCCGGTCCCTGTTCCGAATCCCGCGCCCGCGGCCGCATTGCTCGGGCTCGCCGCGCAATCAGGCTCTCTCAAAGAGCTAATCCTCCGCCTCGCAGAGCAAGAGGCGCGCACCAATCCGGCCGCCGCCGCCGCCATCGCCGCTGCGGCCGGCCTGTTGCTCGGCGCCCTCGACGCCCACCGCGAGAGCCCGCCGCAAGGCGGAAGCGACTCCGCATGAATACCGTTTCCGTCGAAGCGCATGTGGAGGCCCTGCGCCGCCGCCACCGCATTGAAGCAGGGGGGCTCGCCGCCTTCGCCGCGACCGTCGCCGCGTTGTCGATCCGCATCAAGCCGATCGACGCCTACTTGCTGAGCTTCATCCTCTACGCCGCCGCCTATTGCCTCTACATTGTTCGACGCCTCGGACGCGCGCCGCTGAAGGATTTGCCGACGCGCTCGGCCAATCACGACGCAAGCGCCAGCGTCATACTGCTGATCGGCATTGTGCTCGTATTCGCCGCTATGGCCATTGTCGGCTTGGCGCTCGCTGGCGGCGTGAAGACTTCGGGCGGCGCCGCGCTCGTCGGCCTATCGGTCGTCGCAAGCTGGACCTTGCTGCATGTGGTGTTCGCTATCCACTACACCCACGCCTTCTACGCCGACATTGACGGCGCTGCGGAGGAACTCGTCTTTCCCGGCGGGCGCCCGTCACATTTCAGTGACTTCCTCTACTTTTCCTTCGTCATCGGCATGACATTCCAAGTCTCGGACGTCGTCGTGGCGGGGCCGAAGATGCGTCGTCTCGTGCTTGCGCACAGCGTGCTCGCCTTCTTCCTCAACGTCTTCGTCCTGTCCCTGACGATCACGGCGGTCGGCGGGATGTTATAGCAATCAGCGGCCTCAAGATTTGACGCAGCCGCCGGCCCGCCCTAACCCGTCCATCTCACACGAAACTCTTGCATATGACCCAAGACACCCAAGTTCCCGTCACCCTCCTCACCGGCTTCCTCGGCGCCGGAAAAACCACCTTGCTGAACCGGATCCTCACGGAACAGCACGGGAAGAAGTTCGCCGTCATCGTCAACGAATATGGCGAGATCGGCATCGACAATGACCTCGTCATCGACGCCGACGAGGAAGTGTTCGAGATGAACAATGGCTGCATCTGCTGCACAGTGCGCGGCGACCTCATCCGCATCATCGGCGGGCTGATGAAACGCAAGGGCCGCTTCGACGGGATCATCGTCGAGACAACGGGCCTTGCCGACCCCGCCCCTGTCGCGCAGACCTTTTATGTGGAGCAAGACGTCAAGGCTGAAGCGTTTCTCGACGCCATCGTCACGGTCGCGGACGCCAAGCACCTCGAAATGCGCCTTGAGGACAGCCGCGAAGCGGTCGAGCAGATCGCCTTCGCCGACGTCATTCTCCTCAATAAGTGCGACCTCGTTGCGCCGGCGGACCTTGAGCGCGTCGAGGCGCGCATTCGCCGCGTCAACCCGCTCGCGCGGATCGTGCGCACGACGCGCTGCGACGCGCCGCTCAACTCCGTTCTCGGCCTCGCCGCTTTCGACCTTGAGCGCGCTCTCGACATCGACCCCGAATTTTTGGGCCATGGCTGCGCGGCTGACCACGTCCATGACGAACATTGCGGCCATGATCATCACCATACGGATCATCACGATCATGACGACAAGCCGCGCCACGACGACCGCGTCGGCAGCGTCAGCCTGTCGATGGAGCGGCCCGTCGACGGCGATAAACTGACGCGCTGGCTCGGCGCCCTTGCGCAGGAAAAGGGTCAGGACCTGTTGCGCTCCAAAGGCATCCTCGCCGTCAAGAATGAGCCGCGACGCTTTGTGTATCAAGGCGTCCACATGCAGCTTGATTTCGATTTTCAGCGGCTGTGGCGCGACGGCGAGAAGCGCCTGTCGCGCATCGTCTTCATCGGCCGCGACCTTGATCGCGACGCGCTCAAAAGCGGCTTTGAAGCGTGCGCCGCCTGATCACTCGTCCTTGAGACGCGCTTTCGTCTTGCCGATATGCGGCCGCGCCGCAGCGGGATCGTCCGGCCAGTCATGCTTCGGGTAACGGCCGCGCATGTCCTTCGCCATGTCGCGATAGCCGCCCGTCCAGAAGGCCGGCAGGTCTTTCGTCA
This sequence comes from uncultured Caulobacterales bacterium, assembly GCA_964507915.1. GTDB lineage: Bacteria > Pseudomonadota > Alphaproteobacteria > Caulobacterales > Parvularculaceae > Amphiplicatus. The sequence goes on along the minus strand of CAZDRH010000005.1, from coordinate 149,887 downwards.
ACGCGATCTGGCGATGCGCCGGCGAAAGCAGCGACACGGCGAGCGGGAGGCGGCCCTTGATAATCGAAGGATGGCGGTCGATGCCGTAGAATTCCTGGACGCGCGCCTCGATCCTTGGTCCGCCTTCGGCGAGATAGTCGATAGCGAGGCTGCGTCCCGCCGGTGTCTCAACGGTCACGGGCGCCGCCGCGTCGAGCTTGCGCGCTTTCTCGAAGCCGATCAAAGCGGAGAGCGCCCGCGTGATCTGATCCGATGACGGACGATCGAGAGACGGCGGATCGCCAAGCAGAGGCGCGAGCCACTCTTCGTCGCGTTCGACCAGGGTTTCGACGGTCCAATCCGGCATTTCATCGCCGAGATGCGTGCGCGCAAACGCAAGTCGCGCCGCAAAGACGCGCACCGCGTCCGCCGCGGGAAGGAGATCAAGACCCCGTTCACGCAAAGCGGCGAGAAGCGCGATGCGGGCGGCCTCGCCGGACGGCGCCGGCATTGGCGTCTCTGACAGGATGATCGCGCCCATGCGGCGGACGCGGCGGGCGCGGATCGTTTTCGTCGCAGGGTCGAACTCCGCAACCTCCACAGTCTCGACGCCGCCGAGCGCGAGCGCCGTTTCCTCCGGCAAAGGCGCAGCGGCAAGAATGCGCGCCGCCGTCGCCGAACCCGTGGCGTCTGCGACGGCGATCCAAATTTCAGCCGCCAGCGGATCGCCCTTGTCGACCACGCCGCCGCGGCCCGATGCGAGAAGAAAGACGCAGGGCTGTCCGGGCCGCCGCCGCGCAATCGTGTGCGGCGCGGCGGAGGCGAGCAGTCTTCCGACCTCTGCCGCCGGTGACGGCGAAGTCCCGCCCGCCCAGCGCGCTGCCTGATCGCGAAGGCTGCGCGCGCGCGGCGAGCCTTCCTTGCGGAAGCGTTCGATCCTTTCACGGAGGTCCGTCGCCGCGCCGCCGAGGCCGCGTTCGCTGATGAGCGCAGCGATCTCCGCCGCCAGGGCCTTGTCGGCGGGCGTCGCCGCCGCCGCGATCAATGCCGCAAGCTTCGGATCGAGCGGCAGGCGCGCGATGTCGCGGCCCCGCGCCGTTATTCCGCCTTCGACATCGAGCGCGCCGAGCGCGCCAAGATCGGCCCGCGCCGCGGCGAGGCGTCCCTCGGGCGGCGGATCAATCCAGAACAAGCGCTGCGGGTCTCTCGCGCCCCATTCGGCCGCGGCGAGAACGAGTCCTGATAGATCGGCCAGCAGAATTTCCGGCTGGGGCGCCGCTGGAAGGCCGCGCGTCTCGGCTTCGTCCCAGAGCCGGTAGCAGACGCCCGGCGCCGTGCGGCCCGCCCTGCCTCGCCGCTGATCGACATTCGCGCGCGCCGCCTTTCGCGTCGCCAGTCTTTGCGTCGAACCGGACGGATCATATTCGGCGACGCGCGCAAGGCCGGCGTCGATGACGATGCGGACGCCTTCAATCGTGAGCGAACTCTCGGCGATGTCCGTCGCCAGCACGACCTTGCGTCGCGCCGCCGGCGCCGGCCGGACGGCGGCGTCCTGCTCGGAAGGCGAGTGCGCGCCGAAAAGCGGCGCGATGGCGACATCGTCGCCAAGGTCCTGCAATCGCTCCGCAGTGCGCAAAATCTCCGCGCGTCCCGGCAGGAAGGCGAGGATTGAGCCCTCCTCTTCGCGCAGCGCGCGGCGGACGGCTTTGGCCATCTGGTCTTCGAGCCGCTCTTCGGACTTCCCGAGATAGCGTGTCTCGACATCGAACATGCGCCCCTTGCTCTCGACGACAGGCGCGCCGAGCGCCGACGCGACCCGCGCCGTGTCGAGCGTCGCCGACATGATCAGCAGGCGGAGGTCTGGCCGGAGCGCCGTCTGCACCTCGACCGCAAAGGCAAGGCCGAGGTCGAGCGTCAGGGACCGTTCATGGAATTCGTCGAAGAGAACGGCGCCGACGCCGTCGAGCCCCGGGTCGGCGAGAACCCGCCGGGCGAAGAGCCCGTCGGTGATCACTTCAAGCCGCGTTTCGCGCGACACGCGTCGATCGACCCGGGTCGACAGGCCGACCGTCTTGCCGAGCGCCTCGCCAAGCGACGCCGCCATGCGTTCGGCCGCCATGCGCGCTGCAATCCGCCGCGGCTCAAGCAACAGGATCTTGCGGCCCGAGAGCCAGTCCGCGCCGAGGAGATCAAGCGGCACGCGCGTCGTTTTGCCGGCCCCGGGCGGCGCGGCGAGAATGGCGCGGTTGCCCGCCGCGAGTCTCTCGCGCAGGGCCGGCAAAATCTCTTCAATCGGCAGAGCCTCATCCATGGCGCGATCTAAGCCAGGCCGCGCGGGCCGTCCACGCGGCGCTGCAAGGAAAAGCGCCGCTCTGCGCGCGCGCATCGCGCCATCGCAGGCAAAACGCTAAGCTTGCTGATCGGCCGAATAGGAGATCGCCATGCGCGACTGCACGAAGTTCTATATCGACGGCGCTTTTGTCACGCCCATGGGCGCAAGGACGCTCGACGTCATTGACCCCGCAACGGAAGAGGTCGCAGGCCGCATCAGCCTCGGAACGTCGGCTGATGTCGATCGCGCCGTCGCCGCCGCCCGAAATGCATTCGAAACTTGGAGCCAGACGCCGATGCGCGTGCGTCTCGAACTCATGTGCCGGATCATTGAAATCTATGGACGCCGAAGCGCGGACATCGCGGCCGCGATCACGGAAGAAATGGGCGCGCCGGCCTGGCTTTCCGAGCAAGCGCAAACGCCGTGCGGCATGGCGCATCTTGCGACCGCGGCCGAAGTCGCCAAATCCTACAGTTTCACGGAAGATCATGGCGCAACGCGCATCGTGAAAGAGCCGATAGGGGTCTGCGGATTCATCACGCCGTGGAACTGGCCGATGAACCAGATCGCCGCCAAATTCGCGCCCGCCTTCATGACCGGCTGCACGATCGTCTTGAAGCCTTCTGAAATTGCGCCGTTTTCGGCCTACATTTTCGCTGAAATCCTTCACGAAGCCGGCGTGCCGCGCGGCGTGTTCAATCTCATCAATGGCGATGGACCGACGGTCGGCGCCGCGATCGCCGCGCATCCCGGGGCCGACATGGTGTCGTTCACCGGCTCAACCCGCGCCGGGATCGAAGTCGCCCGCGCCGCGGCGGCGAGTGTTAAACGCGTCCATCAGGAGCTCGGCGGCAAATCGCCCAACATCATTCTGGAAGATGCGGATCTTGAAGCGGCGGTAACCGGCAGCGTCGCTTCGATGATGATGAACTCCGGCCAGTCCTGCAACGCGCCCTCGCGCATGATCGCGCCGCGCTCCCGGATGAAGGAGATCATCGCGATCGCCAAAGCCGCCACCGAAGCCTGGGCGCCTGGCGATCCCAAGGGCAATGCGAAGATCGGGCCCGTCGTCTCTGAAGCGCAATGGACCAAGATCCAGGGTCTCATCCGGAAAGGGATCGATGAAGGCGCAACGCTCGTCACCGGCGGCCCCGGCAAGCCGGACGGCCTCAGCCGCGGCTTTTACGTAAAGCCGACCGTGTTCGCCGACGTGACCAACGACATGACCATCGCCCGCGAAGAGATCTTCGGGCCCGTGATGTGCATTCTGGGATATGACACGGAGGACGAGGCGGTTCGGATCGGAAACGACACCGACTACGGACTTTCCGCCTATGTGCACAGCCGCGATATCGAGCATGCGCGGCGCATTGCGGCGCGGCTCCGCGCCGGCAATGTGCATCTCAACAATGCGGGCATTGACTTCGCGGCGCCCTTCGGCGGCTACAAGCGCTCCGGCAATGGCCGCGAATTCGGCGCCCACGCCTTTGACGAGTTTCTCGAAAAGAAGGCCGTGCTCGGCTACCGCCCCGCGGCTTAACGCCCATGGAAAAGGCCGCGTCGTGCGACGCGGCCTTGCCAATATCGTTCTGAGCCCGGATTATCGGACGAGCTTCACGCGATAGCCTGCCGAGATCGTCTCGTTGTTCTCGAGACTGTTCATGATGCGGAAGCGCTGTTCCTTGTAGTCGGGGAACGCCGACCGCGCCGCGAGGCTCGCAACGGTGTCATTGGCGCCGGCGGAGACGACCTGCAGGCGCTGCGCCGCCGGCGCATTCGCCGACCGCGCATCGACATTGCGCAGGCTGAGCGCCGACTGGTCGAACGCCTGCTGCATTTGACCGCTAAGCTGCGCCGGCGTCAGGAACAGAAACACCCAGTTCGATGCGCCCTGCCATTTGATGACGTAGATATGCGCATCGACGGGCCCGTTCTGCGTATTGCCGCGCCCGATCGCCGTCGCGCCTTCCCGTCCGGCAGACCGGAAGGTGCGTCCGTTTGCGAGTTGAACCTTGAGCTGCTGGCCGATCGCCTGCACGATCTGCTGCGGGGATTGTTCGCTATTTGCGCTGGTGAACTGCATTTGCAAGTTCTGTCCCCGTCCGACCACGGCTTGGGACGTGTTTTGCAGCTTCATGCCCTGCGGCGCGGTGAAAGCAAAGCCGAGGCCCGGATGGATGAAGTCCTGTCCGCGGATAAAGCCCTGCTTCACCGGATCATCGCCGAACAGCATGCCGTCGATCCGGTTGAGGAAGGGATCGCGAACCTGATCCGTTGAAGCGCCTTGCACGACCTTCGCCTCGGCGGCGGCGCGCCGCACGCGATCGGCCGTGTTTGGATGGGTTGACAGGAACTCCGGCGGCGCAGCACGTCCGGTGATCTGCTGCTCAAGCGCGCTGATGCGGCCCAACGTGTTCAGAAACCCGGCGCCGGCCGTCGGATCATATTTCGCTTTGGCGAGGAGGCGCACGCCGACCATGTCGGCCTGGTATTCCTGCTTGCGCGAGAAGTTCATCACATAAAGCTGCGCGCCCTGGCTCAGCGTCTGGATGATGCCCGGATCAGCGCCGAGCACCGCTGCGCCGACTCCAAGAATCGCCGCGCCTATTCCGGCGAGATTGCCCCGCTTGATGCGCCGTGCAGTGTGCTTCTCGAAGATGTGCCCGAGTTCATGGCCAATGACGCCGGCAAGCTCGGCTTCAGAGTCCGCGTAAGCCATCAGCCCGCGCGTGACATAAAGATGCCCCGGCAAGGCGAAGGCATTCACGACAGGCGAGTCAAGGACGGTCACGACAACAGGCTCGTTCGGCTTGTCCGACACGGCGATCAGCTTGCGTGCGATCCCTTCGACGTAAGCCTTGATCTTCGCGTCCTCGATTTCGCCGCCATACTCGGCGACGATCTTCGGATGTTCCTGCGCGCCAAGCTGTTGCGCTTTTTCGTCGGAAACGCCGAACGCCCCGCCGCCTTGCGCATAGGCGCCAGGCGAGGCGGCGAGCATCGCCGCCGCCGCCGCCCCAAGCAGGCATTTCGAAATTCGCTTCGTCATGAACATAGCGCCCCCTCCTCCGACCGCACCTGGCCGGTTCCAATTCTCCCCGTCGACGGGATTTTCGGGCTTACTCGGCCGCGAAGCAATAGGCGCAGATCTTGTTGCCGTCCGGATCGCGCAGATAGGCGGCATACGCGGTCGGCGTGAAGCTCCGCGGTCCCGGAGCACCCTCGTCTTTCCCGCCATTCTTGAGACCGGCTTCGTGGAAGGCGTGTACCGCTTTGCGGGAGGGCGCCGCAAAGCCGATCGTGCCGCCATTCGCCCAGGTGCAAGGCAGGCCGTTCGCCGGCTTCAGGACGATGAATTCCGGGCTGTCCTTGCCCCACATGAAGGCCCTGTCGCCCATGGGCCCAAACGACTTGACGTCGAGCGCCCCGAGCGCCGCGTCATAGAAGGCCTTGGCACGCGGCAAATCATTGGTGCCGACGGTCAGATGCGTGAACATCCCCATAAAATTTCTCCTCTTGAGCCGCTTGTTGCAAAGGCGCGCCGCTGCGGCGGGCGGCGCGGGCGGTTGATATCAGAAGGTGATCACGGAACGGATCGACTTGCCTTCATGCATGAGATCGAAGGCGTGGTTGATCTTGTCGAGCGGCATCACATGGGTGATCAGGCTGTCGATCTCGATCTTCTTCTCCATGTACCATTCGACGATTTTCGGCGTGTCGGTGCGGCCGCGCGCGCCTCCGAAAGCAGAGCCCTTCCAGACGCGCCCGGTGACCAGCTGGAACGGCCGCGTTGCGATCTCCTTGCCGCTCTCGGCGACGCCGATGATGACCGACGTCCCCCAACCGCGATGGCAACACTCAAGGGCTTGCCGCATGACGTCGGTCGAACCCGTGCAGTCGAATGAATAGTCGGCCCCGCCGCCGGTAATCTCGACGATCTTGTCGACGACGTTCTTCGCGCCGATCTCGTTCGGATTGATAAAGTGCGTCATACCGAATTTCTCGGCCATGGCGCGCTTGGCCGGATTGATGTCGATACCGACGATCTTGTCAGCGCCGACCAGTTGAAGCCCCTGTATGACATTGAGGCCGATGCCGCCGAGGCCGAACACGGCGCAGTTGGCGCCGGCTTCGACTTTCGCGGTCCAGATCACGGCGCCGACTCCCGTCGTCACGCCGCAGCCGGCGTAGCAGACTTTGTCGAAGGGCGCGTCCTTGCGGATTTTCGCGACGGCGATTTCTGGTTGCACAATGAAATTCGAGAAGGTCGAACACCCCATATAGTGAAACACAGGTCTGCCGCCGCGCGAAAAGCGGCTTGTCCCGTCGGGCATGAGGCCTTTGCCCTGCGTCGCCCGGATCGCCGTGCAGAGATTGGACTTGCGCGACAGGCAGGTTTTACAGGCGCGGCATTCCGGCGTGTAAAGAGGAATGACGTGATCGCCAGGCGCGACAGAAGCGACGCCCGCGCCGACATCGCGCACGATCCCGGCGCCTTCGTGCCCCAGGATCGACGGGAAAATCCCTTCGCTGTCCTTGCCGGAAAGCGTGTAGGCGTCCGTGTGGCAAACGCCGGTCGCCTTGATCTCGATCAGCACTTCGCCGGGCTTCGGGCCGTCGAGATCGACGAGATCAATTTCCAGCGGCGCGTTCGGCGCGACGGCGATGGCGGCTCTTGTTTTCATGGGCGCAACTCCCCGGAAGCAGCGCCCCCTCTCTAAAGAAGTTCAGGGACGCCGCAACAGGGGAACGCCGTCACTCCGCCGGCGCCGGCGCAGGCGCCGCATGGTGTCCGGGCTTCTGGCGCAAAATGTAGCGCAGAACGAAACGTTCAAGGCGATCGACCCACACCGCCGCCGCCGGCACAAAGAGCAAGCTCAGCAAGGTCGAGAACAGGAGGCCGCCGATGACGGCGACGCCCATGCCTTGCCGCATCGCGCCATCTGCGCCGAGGCCGGCGGCAACCGGGATCATGCCGGCGCTCATGGCGAGGGTCGTCATGATGATGGGCCGGGCCCGTTTGACGCCCGCATCGAAGAGAGCCTCTTTCAGAGGAACCCCGACGCGCATTTGTTCGACTGCGAAGTCGACGAGGAGGATCGAGTTTTTGGTCACGATCCCGACGAGCATGATGATGCCGATGAAGACGAACAGCGACACCGGCTGACCGCTGACGACCAGGCCGATCACGGCGCCCGCCGCGCAGAGCGGCAGGCCGGTCATGATCGTCAGAGGCTGGAAGAAGTCGCGGAACAGCAGCACCAGCACGAAATAGACGAGGAGCAGGCCCCAGAAGAGCGTCGACATGAAGGCAGCCGCGCTTTCCTGCATCGCTTCCGTCTGTTCGCCGAGGCGCACGCGGACACCGTCCGGCAGGTTCTTCACTTCCGGCAATTGCTGAATCTGCGCAAAGGCCGGTCCCGGCTGGCCGCTGGTGAGGTTTGCATAGATCGTCACTGTACGCTGTCGATCCTGACGTTCGATCTCGGCGATACCGACGCCCATCTTCACGTCCGCGACGGCGTCCAGACGCACCGAGCCGCCGGCCGCCGTCTGTATGCGCAGGCCGCGAATGACGTCGATGTCCGCTCGCGCCGTTTCCTGCAGTTGCACCCGAATCGGCACTTGCCGGTCGCCGACCGTAAATTTGGCGAGGTTACGATCGACGTCGCCGCTCGTCGCGATGCGGAGCGCCGTGCCGATGGCGGCCGCGGAAACGCCAAGGCGCGCGGCTTCGTCCGGTTTGGGCGTGATCTGCACTTCCGGCCGCAAAAGGCTCGCCGACGTCCGCACTTCAGTGAGTTGCGGCATTTTCGACTTCATCGCCGAAGCGATCTTCTCCGCCGCCGCCATGACTTTCGCCGGATCATCGCCGGCGAGCTGGAAATCAATATCCGCGCCGCGGCCGCCGCCCTGGAAGTTCTGGAACGACGTGCGCACATCCGGAATGCGCGCCAGAATTGGCCGCAGCGCCTGCTGCACTTCATAGTCGGAGCGCTTGCGCTGTTCGCGCGGGCTCAACTGATAATTGATGGAGCCCGTCTTCACGGCGCCGTTCGCGCTCGAAACGGACGTAAAGACCGACACGATCTCCGGGACCTCGCGCCCTGTTGCAGCAATCTGGCTCAGAATGCGGTCGGCCTGCTGTAGTGTCGTTCCTGGCGCGAATTCGACCTGGAGATTGAGCGCCCCATTGTCGATGCGCGGGATGAACGTCGCGGGCAAGGTCGTCAGCACGGCGATCGCCGCAATGAACGAAAAGACCCCGCCAGCGATGGGCGCCACCGGATGTTTCAGCGAGAAGCGCAGCGCACGCTCATAGAAATCCTGAATGCGCGAGGGCTTCGGCGGCTCATGAATGGGCTTGAGGAAATAGGCCGCCATCATCGGCGTGATGAGGCGCGCGACCAAAAGCGAGAAAAAGACAGCGACAGCAACCGTGATGCCGAACTCGCGGAACCAGACGCCCGTCTGTCCGCCCATGAAGGAAACCGGCAGGAAGACGGCGATGATCGTCGCAGAGGTCGCAACGACAGCGAGACCGATTTCGTCAGCGGCTTCAATCGCAGCGTCATAGGGCTTTTTGCCCATCGCCATGTGGCGCGCGATGTTTTCAATTTCGACGATGGCGTCATCGACGAGGACGCCCGCGACAAGGCCGAGCGCGATCAGGGTCATGATGTTGAGCGTGAAGTGCAGCGGCTCAAGGACGAAGAAAGTCGGGATCGTCGCGAGCGGAATGGCGACGGCGGAAATCAACGTCGCGCGCCAGTCGCGGAGAAACACGAAGACCACGAAGACCGCTAAGAGCGCGCCCTCGAGCATCGCCATCATCGACCCTTCATGGAGGTTCTTGATGAAATCGACCGGCGTGAAAATGAGCCTGAACTTGACGGGCGCCGTCTTCTCCAGCTCTTCGATCTTGGCAAGGACCGCTTCGGTCACCTGCACCTCGCTCGACCCTTTGGCGCGCTGGACGAAAACACCGATCGCCGGTTCGCCGTTAAAGCGCAGAAGTTGCGAGGCCTCGCTCGCCGTATCCTTGACTTCGCCGAGATCTTCCAGCCGGACCGTGCGCCCGCCGGGCATGGCGATGAGTTGACCCGCGAGCCCTTCGACCGTGGCTGCGCCGCCAAGGGTGCGGATAGTCTGCGCCTGGCCGCCGACCTCCGCCCGCCCGCCCGGAAGGTCGATATTGCTCCGGCGCAATTGCTGGCTGACTTCGTCAGCCGTGATCCCGAATGCTTCAAGCCGCCCCGGATCAAGCGCGACGCGGATTTCGCGATCGACGCCGCCGAGGCGCGACACGCTGGCGACCCCTTTGATCGCGAGCAACTCGCGGTTCAAGGTGCGATCAATGTAGTAGGAGATGTCCTGCGCCGACATCGCAGCGTTTTCGACCGCGTAGTAAGCGACAGGTTCGGAAGAGATGTCGATGCGGCTGACGATCGGTTCGTCGACGTCCTGCGGCAGATCTGCGCGGATCCGCGTGACGGCGTCGCGAGATTCGTCGAGCGCCCGATTGATGTCGGCGCCGATCTGAAGCTGCAAGGTCGTCTGCGAGACGCCCTGGTTCACATTCGAGAAGACTTTATCGACGCCTGTGACGCCGGCCAGCGCCGCCTCGACGATCTGCGTCACCTGCGTCTCAAGTTCGCCGGGGGACGCGCCGGCCTGACTCACCGACACCTCAATGATCCCAAATTCCACATTTGGGATCTGATTGATCGGCAGGCGGAAATAGGCGGTGAGCCCGGCGAGGGTGAGCGCAAGAAAGAGGACGATGGGCGGAATCGGATTCCGGATCGCCCAGGCGGAGATGTTGCGCATGGACGTTCCTATCCGCTGTGCGATTTGGACGGCTTCTTCGCCGCGACGGGCGGCTCCTCAGCAGCAACAGGGGTCCGCACTGCGTCGCCATCCTGAAGAAAGGCGCCGCCAGAGGCCGCGACCACATCGCCTTCCTTGAGGCCCGAGACGACGGCGACATAATCGCCGGCGCGGGCGCCAAGTTCGACGGTTGTGCGTTTGGCGAGGCCGTTTTCTACAAGAAACACGGAAGGCGCGCCGGTCGCATAGCTTACCGCCGTCTGCGGCACAGCGAGCGTCTGGCCCTTTTCGACGGCGACTTCGCCGCGCAAATACATGCCTGCTCGAACGGGACCGTCCGGAAGCAGATCAAACAGCGCCTCGCCTGTCCGGGTTTCGGGGTTTATGGCGACTGGCGGACGGCGGAGCGTGCCCTGCACGGCCGTGCCATCGCTGGTTCTGAAGACGGCCGTCTGACCTTGCTTCAGCGAGAGGATATCGCTTTCAGCCACCTGCGCCGCGACTTCGAGCCGATTGCCGCCGACGATGCGGAACAGCGCTTTCTGTTCGGCAAATTCGCCGACGCGCGCCGTGCGCTCTATGACCAGTCCGTCCACCGGCGCACGCACGAAGCCGCCGCCATAGCGTGTGTTTGCTTCAGCCAGAGCGGCGCGCTCGGCGTCATAGCGCGCCGTCGCAGCGTCTGCGGCTGACTTGCGCGCCTCGATCGCTTCGGCGGACAGCGCGCCCGATTCTGCGATCGCTTCGGCGCGTTTGTATTCCGAAACGGCACGCACTTGCTCGATCCGCGCCGACTCTAACTGCGCCCGAGCGCCGCGGATCTGGGCGTCAGCGACACCAGCCTCAAGTCGCGCAAGCGGATCGTCCACTTTCACAACATCGCCGATATCCGCGATGACTTCGGTGACGCGCACGCCATTTGACGGAGCGAAGACTCTGACGTCATTGACGGGTCTTGCCTCGCCGGAAACCGGCGCCATGCGCGAAAAGGCGCGACGTTCGACTGGCGCCGCCGTGATGAGCTGCGCAGTCAATTTGTCTGCTTGTGTTTCCGCCAGAGACGGCGTCGAACCCTTGGGCCCAAACAGCTTATAGGCGACGACTGCGCCCCCGAGTGCGGCGCAAGCGAGCACGAAGTAGCGGAGCTTGAACCGTCGCGCTTTGGCGACGGTCGTCGCTTCGATTTTGCCCATTACGTTCATAGTGCAGACTCCGCCAAAACATGCGCTCTTCGCCGGACCGCGGGCTTGGCCGCCGCCGGCGTGAAGAATCGCTCAAAGAGGTGATGAAAATCCTTCAGCATCTCGACTGTGTCCGCCGAGCCCGACAGGAGGAATCGGATCGCTATGCCGTCAAGCGCCAATACGACGGCCCGAACGGCCTGATCGACATCCAGAGTTATGTCGATCTCTCCGCTCGCCTGACCTTCACGAATGAGCTCGGCGAGCGCGGCGCGCATCGGGCGGTCTGTTTCGCGCAAACGCGCCGACAAGACCGGGTCGCGCGCGGCTTCTGCGATGACTTCAGCGACGAGCGCACGGTCATTCTGCGTCAGCCGCTCCACCCAGCTTCGGCTCGCCGTCTTCAGACGCTCGAAAAAGCCGCAATCATCCGTGTCCGAATCGAGCGGGGCGCGGAACTCCTGGCAGTCCCGTTCCGCAATTGCGACGATCAGTTCCGATTTCGAGGCGAAGTAGCGGTAAAGCGCTCCCGCCGAGAGGCCGGCTTCAGTACAGATTTCCTGCATCGAAGTCTGGTGGAAGCCCTTCCGCGCGAAACAGGCAAGCCCGGCGTCCAGTATCTGGCGCCGGCGCTTTTCCTGAAGGTCGAGATCGGGAGTCCTTGCCATTGTGGGTCATCCAGAATGCAGCGCAGGAAGGGTTTGACGCGGCCTGCTGCGCTGCATATAAAACGAATGTTCGTTCATTAAATCTTAAGCCGCGCTGGGTCAACCACAGAGGACGCGGATTTGTTGCGGAAAATCTCGGTTTATGACTCGCTCCCTCCACCGTTCCCGCCTGGTTCTTGCCTTCCTTGCGTCGACAAGTCTTGCGGGCTGCACGCTGATGCCAAAAGCGCGTCCTGACGCTGGACCATTGCCGGCTCAATGGACCGAGGCCGCGATCAAGCCGGAAGCTCCCGAACCTGCGGCGTGGTGGGCGGCATTTTCCGATCCGACCTTGAAATCGCTGACCGAAGACGGCCTTGAGGAGAACATCGCGTTTCAGCAAGCGGTGTTGCGCGTGACGCGCGCCCGTGCGACGGCGCGCGAAACCATTGTGCGTTATCTGCCGACTCTCTCGGCGCAAGCGCAGTCGCAATACACGCGCGTATTGAAAGGACCTCCGCTGCCCGGCTCGTTTCAGGGCTTCGTTACCGGCGGCGGCGGACAGATCGTTCAGGAACAGGAGCAGGCGTTCGGCAATCTCGGACCTGCTGCGTCCTGGGAGGTGCCCCTATTCGGCCTCATCCAGCTCTCAGCAAAGGGCGCGAGGCTAAACAACCAGATTGCGCTTGAAGATGTGCGCGCCGCCCATGTCGCGTTCATTGGCGATATGGCGGACGCCTATATCGAATTGCGCGCCGCACAGAACCGGCAATCCGTGCTCGCGCAATCGCTCGTCATCGCCGAAGAACTCGCCCGAGTTCTGGAGAGTACTGTCGTGTCCGGATTCACGGCGCCCGGCGACGCGGCCGATGCGCGCCGCCAGGCTGAGTTCACCCGGGCGCGTCTGCCGGACGCTGAAGTCGCAGCCTATGTCGCTAAGTCAAACATCGCCATTTTGCGCGGCAGGGCGCCAGGCGCTGAAGATCCTGAACTTTCCGCAGCGCTCGACCAGCCTGCGCCGGTGCCGAATTTGCCGTATGACAGCGTCATTGTCGCTCCAGCCGACATGCTGCGATTGCGGCCGGACGTTGCGCGCGCTGAGAAGCAAGCGCTCCTCTCGGCCGTGTCCGTCGGCGCCGCGCGCCATGAGTTGCTGCCCAAGCTCACCATTACCGGCAATGTCGGACTTGCGGACAATTTGATCGGATCGCCTTTGCCGGAGCAGATCGGTCAGCTGCAGGTGACGCCGCTGATAACTGTTCCGCTCTTCGATTTCGGATCGAAGCTTGCCAAGGCCAAATCTGAAAAAGCGCAATTCAGAATAGACCTTCTCGCCTACAAGGACACGGTCAACCGCGCCGTCGGCGAGGCGGACCGGTCGCTGGTCGAACTTGCAAACGCCAAGCGGCGCCTTGACGCGGCCCGCGCGGCCGAGGCTGCGGCGGAAAAATTCGCCTCCGGCGCCCGCGCCGCGCAAAAGGCGGGGATCACGTCGCTGCGCGATCGTCTTCAGGCGGAGCAACTACTGCTCGACACGCAGCTCTCGCGCATCGACGCCGAGGCTGCTGCAGGGCGCGCCTCTTCATCCGTCTACCGCGCCTTTGCGGGCGCCATCACGCCGCCGAAATCGCGCTGATCACCGAGCAATCTTCAAAAGCCCCGCCGAGCCGTTCTCGCGCCCGAAAGCGAGGATCGCACCGTCCGCGCTCCAGGCGAGCGTAGAGACAGCGGCGTCGCGCGCCGCTTCGAGCGCGTAGCCGACGCCGTCTTCGGTCGAGAAGAGCCTGATCGATCCGTCTTCATAGCCGACGGCGATTTCGGGCGACTTCGGCCGCGCGGCGAGCGCGACAGCAGCGACCTCATCCTCAGAGGACAGCGCCTCCGCCGCCTTTCCCATCGGCCCCTTGGAGCCGATGAAAGGCCAGACCAGAATTTCAGGTCCGGCGCCCGTGGTTGCGAGCTTCTTGCCGCGGTCGGCGAAGGCGATCGCGCGCACGCGCATTGGATAGCCGTCCATGCGGAAATCGGCGCCGTCTTCGACGCGCCAGCCATGGATCGCATTCTCCTGCATGGCGGTGACGATGAACCGCCCGCAGGGACTCCAGAGTACGTTGAGATGCGATCCTTTCCAGTCGAAAGCGCGCCGCGTCGCCGCCTTGTTCGCCGCCATCCACACGCTGACGCCATTATAATGTGCGGCGACGACGCGTTTGCCCTTCGGATCGAAATCAAGACCCGCGACAGTCGAGGGATGTTCGAAGACCGCGATCTCCTGAAAGGCTTTGTCGAAGACATGCACGCGTTTGCCGGCGGCGGCCGCGATCAACTCTGTTTCTTGCGCGACAGCGACGGCATTGACCCAGGATCTTCCGAACGCGGCGACTTCTCGCACGTCGCCGGAAGACGAGACGAAGACGAGCCGCCCGTCATCGCCGCCGGAAAGCGCGCCGCCGGCATGCGCCGTCATGCAAAGCGACACGCCTTTGTGGCCCTCAACGCGCTTCTCCGTCTCCGAGACGATCTGGAACGCCCCGTCGCCCAGCGCGAAGATGAACGCGTCGCCCGCAAAGACGCTGCCGAGCACCGGCGCGTCACAGGCAAAATGGATGCGGCTAATTTCGAGCAGTCCCGTCACGCGTCTTGGCCTCCTTTAATGGGCGGGAGAGGAAGCATGCGCCGGGCTTGCGCTCAAGGAAAATGACGGGCGAGACTCACGCGCTGCCGACAGCATCCGCGACCTTCGCAGCGAAAGCGCTGCAACCGAGGGTACCGCCGAGATCGCGCGTGCGCTCGCCTGCGCCGATGACACTTTGCACCGCTTTCTCGAGGGCCTGCGCCGGCGCCTCTTCGCCCATGCTTTCCCGCAACATCATGACGAGCGACAGGATCGAGCCGGACGGATTTGCAATGTCCTTGCCGGCGATATCGGGCGCCGAGCCGTGGATGGGCTCATAAAGCCCGACAGTCCCCGCGCCAAGTGACGCCGACGGCGCAAGCCCGATTGACCCGCCGAGTACGGAGGCTTCGTCCGACAATATGTCGCCGAACATGTTCTCTGTAACGATCACGTCGAAGGCGGCCGGAGTCTGGATGAGCTTCATCGCCGTCGAATCGACCAGCGCATGTTCGAGTTCGACATCGCGAAACTCCTGCGCATGAAGGGAGGTCACAGCCGAGCGCCACAGGCGCCCGGTCGCCAGCACATTCGCCTTGTCGACGGACGTGACCTTCCCTCGCCGTTTTCGGGCGAGATTGAACGCGACGCGCGCGACGCGCACGACTTCCTCTCTCGTATAGGCGCAAAGGTCGCTCGCCCGCTCCGCGCCTTCCTCGCGCACGCCGAAGTAAAGCCCACCCGTCAGCTCACGGACGATCACCATATCGGTCCCTGCCGCGCGCTCAGGCGTCAAAGGCGAGCGGTGCTCGAGGCCCGGAAACAGTTTCGTCGGCCGGATATTGGCGAAGAGGCCGAGCATTTTGCGCAGTTGCAGGAGGCCGCCCTCTGGACGAACCGTGCCGACATCCCATTTCGGCCCGCCCACGGCGGCGAGAAAGATTGAGTCCGCCTCGGCGCAGAGCGCGCGCGTCGGCGCCGGAAACGGCTCGCCATGCCGGTCGATGGCTATGCCGCCAAGATCGGCTTCAACATGCTCGAAGGCGAGCGAGAAGCGCCGGGCCGCCGCGTCAAGAACATGCCGCGCCGCGCGCGTGATCTCCGGCCCGATGCCGTCACCCGGCAGCCAGACAAGTTTGAAGCTCAAGCGATCGCCCTCTCATAGCGCTCGATTTCCGGCGCATGGCGGAGGATATGCCCCAAGGGATCGACGCCGTCGAGAAGACAGCGCCGCGCGAACGGCTCCATCTTGAACCCGCCCGACAGGCCGCCATTATGCGTGCCGACGATGCAGCGTTCGAGATCGACCGTGACCGAAACGCCCGGATTGTCGAGGAGGAACCGGTGGAGATCAGGATCGACCTCCACGGCGAGCAAGCCGTTCTTCAGCGCATTGCTCTTGAAGATATCGGCGAGCCTAGACGTCACAACCGCCCTCACGCCGAAATCGGCAAGCGCCCAGGGCGCGTGTTCTCTCGAAGAGCCGCAGCCGAAATTGGCGCCGGCGACCAGCACCCAGGGCTCGCCCGGCCGCATGCCGTCAAAGGGCGATCGCGGCAGCGGTTTGCCCGCCGCATCATAACGCCAGTCGTAGAAAGCGGCGGCGCCAAGGCCCTTGCGCGTCGTCGTCGTCAGGAACCGCGCCGGCACGATCTGGTCGGTGTCGATATTCTCTTGCTGCAATACAACCGTCCGTCCCGTGACGGATCTGATCGGGTCAAACCCCATGACGCGCTTCTCCCTTGGCGGACAAAGCCTTTCGCGGATCGGCGATCCGCCCTTCGACGGCGGAGGCCGCCGCTGTTGCGGGGCTCGCGAGCACGGTACGCACGCCCTTGCCTTGCCGGCCGATGAAATTCCGGTTTGACGTCGAGACCACGAGTTCGCCGGGCCTGCCTTCGTCGCCATTCATGGCGATGCACATGGAGCAGCCGGGCTCCCGCCATTCAGCGCCGGCTTCGATGAACACGCGATGGAGATTTTCCGCTTCCGCCGCGCGTTTGATCTCTTCCGAACCCGGCACGACGAGCATGACCACGCCATGCTTCACCTTGCGCCCGCGGAGGATCTCAGCCGCGTCGCGCAAATCGGAGAGCCGCGAATTGGTGCAGCTGCCGATGAAGACGCGATCGACGCCGAGGCTCTGCGCCGCCTCGCCGCCGTCGAGTTTCATATAGGCATAGGCGGCGCGGTCGGACTCCCGCGGCCGCGGGACAGAGTCGGTGACGGCGATGGCGGCGTCCGGCGAGACGCCGAAGGTCATCATCGGCGCGATGCGCGCGGCGTCGAGCGAAATCTCCCTGTCGAAGCGCGCGCCGTCTTCCGTCGCGAGCGCGCGCCACTCGGCTGCTGCGCGGTCAAACGCGGCGTCTTTCGGCGCGAAGGCGCGCCCTTTCACATAAGCGATGGTCTTTTCATCGGGCGCGATCATGCCGAAGCGCGCGCCGGCCTCGATCGCCATGTTGCACAAGGTCATGCGCGCCTCCATCGACAGCGCACGCACCGCCTCGCCGGCGAATTCAACCGCATAGCCCTGCCCGCCATCCGCGCCGACGGCGGCGATGAAGGCGAGCGCGAAATCCTTGGCCCCCACGCCGCGCTCTGCGACGCCGTTGATGGTGACACGCATGGATTTCGGCTTGCGCTGCAGTACGCATTGCGTCGCGAGCACATGGCCGACCTCCGTCGTGCCGATGCCGAAGGCGAGCGCGCCGAAAGCGCCGTGTGTGGAGGTGTGGCTGTCGCCGCAGACAATGGTTTTGCCGGGCTGGGTGAGGCCAAGCTCCGGCCCGATGACATGCACGATGCCGCGGCGCGGATCGCCGAGACCCGCGAGCGCTATCCCATAGTCGCGGCAATTGGCTTCGAGCTGCCGGACTTGCGCTTCAGCCTCGGCATTGGGGTAGTCGAGCGATCCGTCCGCCCGGCGTTTCGTCGGCGTCGAATGGTCGAGCGTCGCGAAGGTCTTGTCGGGGCGACGCACTTTCTGGCCGCGCTCCTTGAGGACGGCGAAGGCCTGGGGGGACGTCACCTCATGGATGAGATGGAGATCGACATAAAGGATCGCCGGCGCGTCGTCCGTCTCCGGCACGACGACATGGCGCGCCCACAATTTCTCGAACAGCGACTTTGCAGACAGCGTCAATTTAGGCGGCGCCATTTCAGACGGCGATTTGGGCACGGCGCGTCTCCATTTTTTGCGGCGCAATCGGGCGCAGCCAGCCTCTCCCGTCGCGGACCGACCCGTCGAAGAGGCCGAAAAAGCGCTTCTGCAACAGCGCCGTCACCGGTCCGCGCCCTTCGGCTTTGACCTTCCGTCCGTCAACGGAGCGAACCGGCGTGATTTCCGCAGCCGTTCCGGTGAAGAATATCTCGTCGGCGACATAGAGCGCCTCGCGCGGCATGCCTTGCTCCACGACTTCGATGCCTTCGTCCTCGGCAAGACGCATCACCGTATCGCGCGTGACGCCCTGGAGGATCGACGCCGAAGCAGGCGGCGTGAAAAGCTTGCCTTTGCGCACGACGAAAAGGTTTTGCCCCGCGCCTTCCGAGACAAGGCCGTTGACGTCGAGCCCGATCCCTTCCGCATAGCCCTTGGCCTTCGCCTCACCCGACACGAGCACGCCGGAAAGATAATTGCCCCCGGCCTTGGCCGCCGCCGGAATGGTGCCCGGCGCAACGCGCCGCCAGCTCGACACGCAGACATCGACGCCGGCCGCCTTGCTTTCCTCGCCAAGATAGGCGCCCCAGGGGAAAGCCGCGACCGCGACCTGCACCGGCAAGGTCTTCGGCGGGCAGACCCCGATTTCGCCATAACCGTAGAACACGATCGGCCGGATATAGGCGCTTCTGAGACCGTTCTCCGCAATGACCGTATCGCAGGCCGCGAGCATCTCGTCCGCGCTGTAAGGAATGGCGCAGCCATAAATCGCCGCCGTGTCGAAGAGGCGCTCGATGTGGTCTTCGAAGCGAAAGCCGCAAGGCCCGCGCGGCGTGTCGTAGACGCGGATGCCTTCAAAGAAAGACGTGCCGTAGTGCAGCGCATGCGTCAGCACATGCACGGTCGCGTCGCGCCAGGGGCGCATCGCGCCGTCGAACCAGATGAACTGTGTTTCCGTGATCGGCATGGGATTCTCCTTCAGGCCGCGTTTTCAAGCGCGGCGGCGGCGACGCGCTTGCGCCGTTCGATCTGGTTGAAGGCGGAAACGAGCGCGCGCGCCGCGGCGACATAAGGATCGGGATCGACGCTGCGCCCGAGAAAGCGTTGCTCCGCATAAAGAATGCGAATATCGGCCTGCAGGCCGCCGGGCGTCGGGGTAATCTCAAAGCCGTCGAGCGAAGCCGCGCTGCCTGTCGCCGCGGCGAGCGCATCGAAAACCGCCTGGAACGGGCCGTCGCCGCCGCCGATTTCGGTGATCCGCCCCCGGACGTTATGGTCGAGCGTCAGACGCGCAAAAGGCCGCGTTCGGTCTTCTTCAGAGGCGCGCATTTCGATGCGCACAAGCGTCCAGGGCGGGCTTGCCGCCTCCTCGCCGATCAGGAGGCCGACGACGTCATCGTCCGTCACTTCCCGCTGACGGTCCGCAAGATCCTTGAAGGCCTGGAACACCATGTCGGCGCGATTGCCGCCTAGCTCGACGCCGATCGACCGCGCCCGCGCCATCAGCGCGTGTTTGCCGGAATGCTTGCCGAGCACAAGCTCGCTCGCCGGCGCGCCGATGTCGGCCGGCGTCATGATCTCGTACGTGCGCCGATCTTCGAGCATGCCGTGCTGGTGGATGCCGGCTTCGTGCGCGAAAGCATTGCGGCCGACGATCGCCTTGTTGCGCGGCGTGCGCTGGCCGGTGAGATCGCCGAGGAGTCTGCTTGCGGGATAAAGCTCTTCGGTCACGACGCCGCAATCGAGGCCGAAATGATCGCGCCGGGTTTTCAGCGCCATCACGACTTCTTCGAGCGCGCAATTGCCGGCGCGTTCGCCGATGCCGTTGAGCGCGCACTCAACCTGGGCCGCGCCAGCGCGGAGCGCAGCAAGAGAATTGGCGACCGCCATGCCGAGATCGTCATGACAATGCGCCGAGAAGATGACGCCTTCCGGCCGGCGGACCGTCGCAATGAGGTCGCGGAAGAGGTCGTAGATCTCGTCCGGCGTCGAATAGCCGACCGTGTCCGGCACATTGAGGATGGCGGCGCCCGCTTCGGCCGCACACTCAAGCGCTTCCTTCAGAAACGGCCTCTCGGTGCGGATCGCGTCTTCGGCGGAAAACTCCACTTCGTCGAAGCGGCCGCGCGCCGAGGTTACGCTGCGGGCGATTTCGCGCAGGATCTGGTCCGTCGTCATTTTGAGCTTGGCTTCGCGATGTGTCGGGCTCGTGCCGAGGAAGATGTGGAGGCGTTTCTTTCGCGCCGGCGCGAGCGCCCTCTCGGCCGCGATGATGTCTTCCTCGCGCGTGCGTGAGAGGGAGCAGATCGTCGGCCCTTCCATAGCCTCAGCGATGCGCCGGACCGCTTCAGCGTCGCCGGGCGAGGCTGCGGCGAAACCGGCTTCGATCACATCGACATTCAGGCGCTTCAGCGCCGCAGCCATCTGCAGCTTGGCGTCGATGGCCATGGAGAAGCCCGGCGCCTGTTCGCCGTCGCGCAAGGTCGTGTCGAAAATGGCGATGCGGCGGGCGGATTTCGGCTCATACGACATGGACCGCCTCCTCTACGCCGGCGGCAAGACGCGCCACGCGACGCACGCCATGCAGGCGGGCGATCTGGCGCGACAGGATGTCGACGCAGCGCCCCTGATCGCGCGGGGCGACGCCGACCGTCATGTCCGAACCGCCGATATCGGCTTCCATCGACATGGCGCGCACGTCGAATCCGCGGGCTTCAATGACGCCAAGGAGCCGGCGAAGCGCGCCTTCAGCGCCGTCGAACTCGATCCTAATGGTCGTCATATTCATGATCGCCCTCCATCATTTCGGCGTTGGATTTTCCCGGCGGCACGAGCGGCCAGACATTCTCTTCCGGATCGATGCGCACATGCGCGAGGACCGGCCCTTCGGCCGCCAGAAGCCTTTCGATGCCGGCGTCGACTTCGTCCCGGCGTTCGATGGCGAAAGCCTCAACGCCGAAGGCGTTGGCGACCTCGACGAAGTCCGGATTGTCGGAAAGATCGACCTCGGAATAGTTCCCCGCGAAGAACAGCGCCTGCCACTGGCGGACGAGGCCCAGCATGGAATTGTCGAGCAGCACGATCTTCACCGGGATCTTGTAGCGCCGCAGCGTCGCGAGCTCCTGAATGTTCATCATGAAGGAGCCGTCGCCGCTGATGGCGACGACGCAGGCCGAAGGGTCCGCGAGCTTGGCGCCGATGGCGGCCGGCAGCCCATAGCCCATGGCGCCGAGACCGCCGCTCGTCAGATGCGCCTGCGGCCTCGAGAAGCGGCAATGCTGCGCGGCCCACATCTGGTGCTGGCCGACATCGCAGGCCGCGACGAAGCGATCGCCGGCGCGAGCCGAGAGCTTGCGCAGGAGGTCCGGCGCATAGACGCCGCCGCCCGGCGCGTCATAGCGCGGCGCGTGTTTCGTTTTCAGCTCGGCGAGGCGCCGGCGCCACGGCCCGATATCGCCTGTTTTGCCGGAGAGCGCGCTCAAGGAGTCTTCGATTGCGCCGCACAGGCCGACGGAAGCCGCGCGCAGTTTGTTGATCTCCGCGGCGTCGCCGTCGATGTGGATGACATCAGCATGCGGCGCAAAGGCCGAGAGCTTGCCGGTCGCGCGGTCGTCGAAGCGTGCGCCGACAACAATCAGGAGATCGCACGCCTGCACAGCCATATTCGCCGCGCGCCCGCCATGCATGCCGAGCATGCCCAGGTGATCGGGATGCTCCGTCGGCAGAGCGCCAAGCCCCTGCAGCGTCGCGACGGCAGGGATGCGCGCTCGCGCCACAAACTCGCGCAGCGCGCTTTCGGCGCCCGCCCGGGCGACGCCGCCGCCGACATAAAGCAAAGGGCGCTCCGCCGCTGCAATTCGCTGTTCCGCCTCGGCGAGGGCTGCGTCTGAGGCTTTTCTATAGCCGCGGGGCTTGCGACGCAGCGGCGCCGCGCCGTGAATGACCGCGTTCTGAACGTCTTTTGGCAGATCGACCAGGACGGGACCCGGGCGGCCGCCTTCCGCGATATCGAACGCCTCCGCAAGAACCGAAGGGATTTCCTGCGGATCGCGCAGGATCACCGAGTGTTTGACGACCGGCAGCGTGAGCCCGAACACGTCGACTTCCTGGAAGGCGTCCGTGCCCATGAAGGGCTGCGCGACCTGGCCCGTGATCGCCACCATCGGAATGGAATCGAGCAAGGCGTTGGCAAGGCCCGTGACGAGATTGGTGGCGCCGGGACCCGAGGTAGCAAGGCACACGCCGGCGCGGCGCGTCATTCGCCCATAGGCGTCGGCGGCGAAGGCGGCGGCCTGCTCGTGCCGCACGAGGATGTGGCGCAGGCGCGAGCGCGCGAGCGCGTCATAGACCGGCATGATCGCGCCGCCCGGATAGCCGAACACGGTCTCGACGCCGAGCGCTTCCAGCGTCTCGACGACAAGCCGCGCGCCCGTCATTGGAGCGGCGGCGGCGTCGGAGCGAAGTGCGGCGGACTGCGTCATGGCGGATACGGACTACTCGGCGGCGGCGTTGGTGGGTTTGTTGAGCCAGGACATGCGCGCGCGCAGCGCCCTGCCCGTCTCTTCGATCGGATGCGCAAGGTCTTTTTCCAGAAGCTTGGCGTAACGCGGCTTTCCGGCCTGGTTCTCGAGGATCCAGTCGCGCGCGAAGGCGCCCGTCTGAATATCGGTCAGCACGTCGCGCATGCGCGCGCGGGTGTCTTCGTTGACGACGCGCGGGCCCGAGACGAGATCGCCATATTTGGCGGTCTCGGAGACGAACTGGTGCATCTTCGCAAGACCGCCTTCATACAGAAGATCGACGATCAGCTTCAGCTCGTGCAGGCACTCGTAATAGGCGACTTCAGGCTTGTAGCCGGCGGCGACCAGTGTCTCGTAACCTGCGAGCACCAATTCGGTCGCGCCGCCGCAGAGCACGGCCTGTTCGCCGAAAAGATCCGTCTCCGTTTCTTCCTTGAACGTCGTTTCAATCGCGCCGGCGCGCGCGCCGCCTATGAGGCTTGCATAGGCGAGCGCCTTTTCGCGCGCCTCGCCGCTTGCGTCCTGATGCACGGCGAAGAGGCAGGGCACGCCCCTGCCCTTTTCGTATTCGCGGCGGACGAGGTCGCCCGGCCCTTTGGGCGCGACCATGATCACATCCGCCGATTTCGGCGGCCGGACGCGCCCGTAGAGCACGGTGAACCCATGCGCGAACAGGACCGCGTCGCCGGGTTTCAGGTGGGGCGCGACCTCCTCCGCGAAGATTCTCTCATGCGTCATGTCGGGCGTCAGCATGGCAATGAGCCGGGCCCGCGCCGCCGCGTCTTTCACGGGAGCCACGTCGAACCCGTCCGCCCGCGCGCGTTCGGCGCTCGGCGCGCCGTCGCGAGGGCCGATGACGACCTTGCAGCCCGAGTCCTTGAGGTTCAGCGCATGCGCGCGTCCCTGGCTGCCATAGCCGATGACCGCGACGGTCTGGCCGCGCACGGCGGCGGGTCTTGCGTCATCGTCCGTATACAATTGGATCGGCATGGAGGTCAGTCCTTCGGTTCTGCGATGATGGTGACGGCCCCTTTCGAGGCGGAGGAAACGAGGCAGGCATATTTGGCGAAAGCGCCCCCGAAACGCGCGGCAGATTTCGGCCGGGGCGCCGGAGCGCGCGCGCTGAGGTCCGCATCGACATCGATGCGGCGCGCATCGGCGTCGATCATGAGGATGTCGCCGTCGTGGAGGCGCGCGATGGGCCCGCCATCGGCGGCTTCCGGCGCGATATGGCCGATGACGAAACCATGCGATGCGCCGGAAAAGCGCCCGTCGGTCAACAACGCGACCTTGCCGGCAAGGCCCTGGCCCGCGAGCGCGCCGGTGACCGCGAGCATTTCGCGCATGCCGGGCCCGCCTTTGGGGCCTTCATGGCGGATGACGACGACGTCGCCCGCTTTGATCGCCCGTTCGGACACGGCAGCGAAGGCCGCCTCCTCGCCGTCAAACACGCGCGCCGGGCCCTTGAAGCGGCGGTATTCATCGCCCGCCATTTTGAAGACGGCGCCTTCGGGCGCGATGTCGCCAAAGAGGATGCGGAGCCCCCCGGTTCGTTTGAACGGCTGCGCGGCCGGCGCAACCACTTCCTGGCCTTGCGTTTCCGGCGCCTCGGCGACTTCCTCGAAAAGGCTCCGCCCGCTGACGGTCGGCGCGTCTTCGATGAGGCCAGCTTCCATCAGCCTGCGGCCGAACAGACGCATGCCGCCGGCGGCGTAAAGATCGCGCGCAAGGAACCGGCCTGTGGGCTTCAAGTCCGCGATTACCGGCGTCGTGCGCGACAGGGCGTCGAACTCTTCGATGTCGAAATCGAAACCGGCTTCGGCCGCGATCGCGATGAGATGCAGCACGGCGTTGGTCGAGCCGCCGCTGGCGATGACGGCGATCGCGGCGTTGCGCACCGAGCGCGGTGTGATGAACTGGCGCGCCGTGCGATTGTCGCGGGCGAGCCCGGCGGCGATGCGTCCGCACCGTTCAGCCTCCGCTTTCTTTTCGGGGGCCGTGGCCGGCGGGTCGGCCGAACCCATGGGCGAGAGGCCCATAAAGGTCAGCGCCATCGCCATGGTGTTCGCCGTGAACTGACCGCCGCAGGACCCGGCGCCCGGACAGGCGCTTTTTTCGACGGCCGCGAGCTCGGCGTCGCTGATCTTGCCGGCGGCATGGGCGCCGACGGCCTCGAATACGTCCTGGATTGAAAGATCCCGCGCGCCAAGACGGCCGGGCATGATCGTGCCGCCATAGAAGACGAGGCCCGGCACATCGAGACGCGCCAGCGCCATGGCCGCAGCGGGAATCGTCTTGTCGCAGCCGACGAGAATGGCTGCGCCGTCGAGCGCATGGCCGCGCACGGCGAGTTCAATGGAATCGGCGATCACCTCGCGAGAAATCAGCGAGGCGCGCATGCCTTCCGAGCCCATCGTCACGCCGTCTGAGACGACGATGGTGTTGAAGTCGATCGGCGTAGCGCCGCCGGCCCGGACGCCCGCGCGCAAAGGTTCGGCGAGCGCGCCAAGATGCATGTTGCAGGGCGTGACATTTGACGCAGAGCCGATGACGGCGAGCATGGGCTGCGCGAAGTCGCGATCGTCAAAGCCCGCAGCACGCAGCATCGCCCGGGCCGGCGCACGCGCGGGGCCGGATACGATGGCGTCTGATCTTTTGCGGGCGGGGTCGGTCATGGTTCGGTTTTCCAGGGTCCAGACACAAAAAAACCCGCTCTTTGGGAGCGGGTCTTGCGAGGGGCGTCGTGCTTTTGTCTTTAGCTCGCGCTCTCCAAGGCCGCTCCCGCGAAGGGGCGTACAAGGACGAGGCTAATAAGAAGGAGCGCGCCGGACCGCGCGCCAGCGACGAGCGAACCGCCGATGACCGGCAGTTCCGTCAGCGATATCGCAGGACGCGAAATCATCTGGGCAGCTCGACCTTCAAAGCCTCTGACATCAGGCGCAAACACGCCCGCGCGCCGCCGCGAATTCGGCAGCGCACGAACCTTCTACGACTCCCGGCACAAAAATGCAAGTGAAATTATTGCGGCGCGATATTCTGCCTCGGAAAGCCGGAAGCGTGCATCTGTCTGCTTCGTATGTCTGCACGCACTCCGTGCGCGCCCGCACGCCATATTAGGCGCGCGTCTGGCCCGCGCCGTGAATGATGGTTTTGTAAGTGGTCAATTCCTCGACCCCGACCGGTCCTCGGGCGTGCAGCCGCCCCGTCGCGATGCCGATTTCGCCCCCGAAACCGAACTCGCCGCCGTCCGCGAATTGCGTGGAGGCGTTATGCAGCACGATGGCGCTGTCGACCCCGCTGAGGAAAGCGCGGGCCGCGGCTTCGTCTTCGGTCACGATCGCATCGGTATGCCCGGTGCCGTAGCGGCGGATATGCCGCACCGCGCCGTCGACGCCGGAGACCATAGCGATCGAAAGGATCGGCGCCAGATACTCCGTATGCCAATCCTCCTCCTGCGCTGGAAGAAGATCAGGGTCGAGCGCGCGCATGGCCTCATCGCCGCGCAATTCGCAGCCGGCTTTGCGCAAGGCCGCAGCGATCGGCGGGAAGAGCCGCGCCGCGCCAGCCTCGTCCATCAACAAGGTTTCGGCTGCGCCGCAGACGCCGGTGCGCCGCATTTTGCTGTTGAGAACGATGGCGACGGCCCGGGCCGGATCGGCGGCGGCGTCGACATAGACATGGCAGAGCCCGTCGAGATGCCCAAGTGTCGCGACGCGCGCCTCGGCCTCGACCTTGGCGACGAGAGATCGCCCGCCGCGCGGGATCACGAGATCGACGGCGCCGTCGAGGCCGCCGAGCAAGGCGCCGACGGCCGCACGATCGGCCGTTTCGATGATTTGCGCGGCGTGCGCCGGCAGGCCCGCCGCCGCGCAGCCGCGGCGGAAGGCTTCAAACAGCGCCAGTGAGGTTCCGATACACTCAGAGCCGCCGCGCAGGATGACCGCGTTGCCGGCCTTGAGCGCAATCGCCGCCGCGTCGACCGTGACATTCGGCCGGCTTTCGTAAATCACCGCAATGACGCCGATCGGCACGCGCACGCGCTCGATGCGCAGTCCGTTCGGCCGCGTTGTCGAGCGGATGACGGCGCCGACGGGATCGGGCTGCGCCGCGATCTCGCCAAGTCCCGCCATGACCGCATCGAGACTCGCAGGGGTCAGGAACATCCGGTCAAGGAAGGCCGGCGACAGGCCGGACGCCTGCGCTTTCGCGCATTCCTCGGCGTTGACCGCGAGGATCGCCCCGCGCGCCTCGCCGATGGCGCGCAACGCCGCGAGGAGCGCGGCGTTCTTAGTTTCGCTCGGCGCCTGCGCCATCTCCTGCGCCGCAGTGCGGGCGTTCCGTCCGAGGGCGAGAAAATCCGTCGTCATGGCTTGCTCTTCAGCACAAGGTCGTCGCGTTCGACAATAGCGGGCCTTCTTCGATAGCCGAGCGCGGCGTCGATGTCCTCGCTGCGCAGCCCCGCCGCCTTTGCGGCCTCGGACGCATCGTAGGCGGACAATCCTGTCGCGATCACGGCGCCGTCTGGGCCCTCTATGGTTACGGCATCGCCTTCCGCAAAGTCGCCGGATATCGAAACGACTCCTGCCGGAAGAAGGCTCTTGCCCGAACGGATCGCGCGAACGGCGCCTTCGTCGATTGTTAGGACGCCCGCCGCGCGCACGCGGCCCGCGATCCAGCGCCGGCGGGCGTTCTCTTTCGACGCCGAGGCGTGGATGAGCGTTGCAGGGCCGCCGTTTAGGATCGCCCGCAACGGGTGCAGCGGCGCCCCGGGCGCGACAATTGTCGCGCAGCCGCTGAGGCCCGCAATTTTTGCCGCGGCGATTTTCGTCGCCATGCCGCCCGAGCCGAACCCTCCATCGGCATTCGCCCCGCCTGCCGCCGCTTCGATGGCAGGCGTGATCTGTGCAATCTCGTCGAGACGGCGCGCGGCGGGATTGATGCGCGGGTCAGCTGTATAAACGCCGTCAATGTCCGAAAGAATGATGAGAAGATCCGCCTCGGCGAGCTGCGCCGCATGCGCCGCGAGACGATCATTGTCGCCATAGCGGATTTCCGCCGTGGCAATCGTGTCGTTTTCGTTGACGACGGGCACCACGCCGGCTTCCAGCAGCGTACGGAATGTTGCGCGCGCATTGAGATAACGCCGTCTGTCCTCCGTGTCGTCGAGCGTCAGCAGGATCTGCGCGGCGACCGCTCCGTATACGTCGAGCGCGGCTTGCCAGGCGTTCATCAAGCGCGCTTGCCCAACCGCGGACGCGGCCTGCTTCTCGTCAAGCCGCAAATCGCCCGTGAGGCCAAGCCCCGAGCGGCCGAGCGCGACGGCGCCGGAGGTGACGACAATGACATCGCGCTTGTCACGGCGGAGCGCATCGAGATCGGCGCACAGGCTGAGCAGCCAGTCCGTATCGACGCCGCCCGCGCGCCGGCACAGCGTCGCCGAGCCGATTTTCACTATAAGGCGCCGCGCTTCTCGGAGCGCTGCGGCCGCAGCTGCGCTATTGCTCTCCATACGCATCTCTCTTGGCGTCTGAACGCCATTTTGCAACGCCGAACAATTTTCTGTTGACAGCGTCGCCGTTTGCGCTCAGTTTTGCACTACGACGCGCCGATTTGACCCCTTCAGCTTGCGGGCGCGAAACAAATGTCGCTAAAGCGAGGGGGCAGAGATGGCCAAGGCCTTTTGCCCTCCTTTGTTTCGCTGCTCCCCGATCTGAATCCGTCATTGAGCGCGCCGTCGCGGCGAGCGCTTTTGTCTTCGCGTTTTCGCTGCGCTGGACCAACGGAGTAACGCCGGACATCGGTGACGCCATCGGCGCCCGGCGGATCAGAGGAGCGCCTTCATGTCTGTCGCCGCAACAGCGGCGCCGCGTTTATCACGCGCGCGTCGACGGGATAGCCTTGTCTTCGACGCCGGGTCGCACGCCCGCGACATTGATGTGCCCTTCCCGCGTCTCGGCCGGCGTCTCAGCATTGATGATGCGTTCGTGCGCTTGCGCTTTGCGGGGCGCACGGATGGCCCGGCCGTTTTCGTTCTCGGCGGCATTTCAGCGGATCGACGTCCGTCGGATGGGCCGGACGGCGAAGGCTGGTGGCGCGATCTCGTCGCGCCGGGCGGCGGCGTCGATCTTGGCGTTTATCACGTTATCGGCGCTGACTTTTTCCCGCTGGCGCCCTCAAAGGCGCTGCATCTGACGCCTGCGGACTATGCCGACATTTATGTGGAGGCGCTTCGCTCGGCCGGAGTAGGCGCGCTGCATGCTGTCGTTGGCGGGTCCTTCGGCGGCATGATCGCGCTCGCCCTCGCGCGCCGGCATGCGGCTTTCGTCGACCGTATCGCCGTGCTTTGCGCCGCGCACAAACCTTCGCCGCTCGGCGGCGCGCTGCGCAGCATTCAGCGCGATGTCATCGCGCTCAGCGTGGCTTCCGGCAATGGGGCTGCAGGCGTCGCGCTCGCGCGGCGCCTCGCGATGACGACCTACCGAACGCCGGGGGAATTGCAGGCGCGTTTTGCGAACAGTGCGGCGCTCGACGCCTATCTTTGCGCGCGCGGGGCCGATTACGCTGCCCGCATGAGCCCGGCGCGCTACGTCACGTTATCATCCGCAATCGACGCCCATGCGGAAGAGCCAGAGCAGATCGCAACGCCCGCGCTCGTGATCGCCGCCTCCTCGGACCAGCTTGTTCCGCTGACGGATTGTCGCGATCTCGCGCGCCGCCTCGCCGGCCCTTTACGCTTCGTCGAAATCGCCTCGCCCTACGGGCACGACGCCTTCCTCAAGGAATGCGCCCGGATCGCCCATCCCCTTTCCACGTTTCTCAAGGAGAGCTTCTGATGACCCGCCGTCCCGAAACCGCCGTCGCCTCTGCCGGTGTCGGCAAAGACAGGGCCCATGGCGCCGTCGCGCCCCAACTCTGTCTCTCTGCGAATTTCCGCTGGAACGATCCAGCCGAAAAGCCTGCCTACGACTATTCACGCTCGGGCAATCCGACGCGAGCGGCGCTGGAAGAGGCCCTGTGCGAACTCGAAGGCGCCGCACGCGGGATCATCACCGCGACCGGGATGGCGGCGGTCGATCTCGTTCTCAACCTTCTCAATCCCGGCGATCTCGTGATCGCGCCGCATGACTGTTACGGCGGCACGCATCGACTCCTATCAGCGCGCGCGCGGCGCGGGCACATCCGCGTCGCCTTCGTCAATCAGACCAATCTCGACGCCTTCACTGACGCGCTGCGCGCGGGGCCGAAGCTTGTGCTTTTTGAGACGCCGAGCAATCCGCTGCTGCGCATCACCGACCTTGAGGCGGCGTCGAGCCTGGCCAAAGCGGCCGGCGCGATCACTGTCGCCGACAACACGTTTCTGTCGCCTGCCCTGCAGCAGCCGCTCTCGCTCGGCTGCGACATCGTCGTGCATTCGACGACGAAATATATCAATGGCCACAGCGACGTCGTTGGCGGCGCGGTGCTCGCCAAGGACGCAGCCGTCGGCGCCGAGCTTGCCTGGTGGGCGAATTGCACGGGCGTCACCGGCGCGCCTTTCGACAGCTATCAGACCTTGCGTGGCTTGCGCACGCTCTTTGCGCGTATCGAACGCCAGCAGGCGGCGGCGGGCGCAATTGCGGAGCAGCTCGAGGCCGACGACCGCGTCGCGCGCGTCTACTATCCGGGCCTGTCGAACCATCCGGGACACGGCATTGCTTTGCGGCAACAACGCGGCTTCGGGGCGATGCTCTCCCTTGACCTCGCGCCGGGCGTCGATGCGCACGCTTTCGTGCGCAGCCTCGAACTCTTCACGATTGCGGAATCCCTTGGCGGTTTTGAAAGCCTCGTCTGCATCCCATCGCTCATGACCCACGCATCGGCGCCGCGCGAGGCTCGGCTCTTTGCGGGCATCTCGGATTCACTAGTCCGGCTGTCTGTCGGCCTGGAGCATGAGGATGATCTTTGGGCGGACATTGATCGGGCGCTGTTTGCCGCGACGCAAGTGGAAACGGGTCAGGCCAAATGCGCGTAGCTTTCGCACACCCCGCGCCTTCGTCACGGCCGTCCGCGGATGCGCCAGTTTCAGTCGTAAAATTCGGCTCGTCCGTGCTGCAATCGCCGGTGGATGCTGCCGGCGCAGCCGCAGAGATCGCGCGGCTCTCCCGAGGCGGCGCGAAGACTGTTGCGGTCGTGTCGGCCTATTTTGGCGAAACGGATCGGCTGATCGCCGAAGCTCGCGCCCTGTCTGCTGACGCGCCATCGAAACTTGCCGCGCGCCTTGTCTCCCTAGGGGAGGAACGTGCTGCGCTCGGACTCGCTATCGCCTGCGAGGCTGCAGGGCTGGCCGCCGCGTATCTTGATATTGAGACAATCGGGCTCGTCGGGGCGGGGCCTAACGATGAAGCTGACCCGGTGTCACTAAACGCTCCCGTGATCCGTGCGGCGCTGCGCACGCATGATGCGGTCATCGTTCCGGGTTTTGCTGCGCTCAAAGATGGTCGCCACGTTCTGCTCGGACGCGGCGGCTCCGACCTTTCGGCCGTGTTTCTTGCAGCAGAACTCGGCCTTGAGACCGCGACGCTCGTGAAGGATGTCGACGGCGTTTACGATCGCGACCCCGCAGTCGCCGGCGCTGCGGCCAAACGCTATGAACAGCTCACCTTCGAGGACGCCGCTCGGGTCGCAGGAAAGCTCGTACAGCCGCGTGCGATCCGCTTTGCTGAGTCGCAAGGCGTCGGCATCTGCGTCCGAAGGCTCGGCGAGGATCGTGCAACTTTGATCGGGCCCCTGTCACCGGCGACCGCGTAGGGCCGGACGAGACAAAGATGGTGGAGGGGGCTGTTCTACTGACGCTCATCTGATCAAGCGGTTTGCCACAAGAGGCCCCCTGATCGGCTTCAAGAAAATCAACAGCATCGCGACTTAGGTGGCAAACCTTTTCCGCTGAAATCTGCGCCTGACGCCCCGTTCCTGTTGAGGGAACCCCGGTCCTTTTTCCGGGATGGAGGCGGGCGCGAGCCCGCCCTCGTCCCCTCGCCCGTTCCTGTTCAGTGCAACCTCCAAAACCGCCGCTTCCTTTGCACGGCGCCTGAGGTCGGCCGTCACCCGCAGGGGCGACCGAGTCAGCGGTCGAGGGCTTGCGTTCGACTGAAACTCAAAGAGATTTTATGGGTCCGGAGCCAAAGGGCTCAAACCACGGAGTTTACAGATTTTTGTTCATACGAACGAAGCGTCCAAACACGTGCGGCCCAAAATTCGGAGCCGCCTCACCCCAAGCAAAACAGACCGTGCACGTGACCAGCCCCCACCTACGCAGCCGGGTTTTATGATACAGCGAGGCTTGCTCCGCTGGAAGGCCGCAGCGCCGGCATGATCGAGAAGCCAAGACGCCGCCGCCGCGCAGATCAGAACACGGACGACGCGCCGGCTTCACCGGCAAAGCCAAGACGCACAACCCGTTGCGCCGCCATCAGCCCCGAAATCAGGCGGTTGTTGGAGGTGTCCAGATGCAAGTCCGCAAGTTCTATCGAACCAGCCTGTTGCAGGCTTCCGTCACCTTCTGGATGCACAGGAGTTCCAGAGTCGCGCGGTCGTCGTCGCTAAGCGTCTCTTCTTCCGTCCCCGTACGAAGATCATCGCTGATCGTCAGGTCGAAGTCGACGAGCGGCTCAACCTTGAGGGCCGCCTCTACGTTGAGATTGCTGACAATCGCCGACGGCACCGTGACCTGGGCAAGAATATTGTCGGGGTTTGGCGGAGGAGCCGACGCCGAGGCCTGGACGCTGAGTGTCCCGTCGACTCGCGCGGCGATCGTGTAATTCGCCGCCGTCCCGCCGTCGGAGGTGATGGGATAGGAGCCCGTTGGCGAATTGAGGAGGGCGGTCGTCGACAGCGTCAAACCGGATACGACGGAGGGCGCATCGCCGAGCTTCAGGCCCGTGAACGTCGCCGTCAGAGCCGGATTGGGATCGCCTTGCGGCTTCGTCTTGTTGTCGGCTGTGACGGTCAGCGGCGCGGGCGTCACGCCGAGCGTTCCGTTGACGAAGGAGAATGCGTAATTGCCGTTGTTTGCGGCGAGCGAGCCGGCGCTTGGCGTGATCGCGTAGGAGCCGACATTCGAGCTTTGGATCGCAGGCGTCGCAAAGGCCGGCGCGCCGGTCAACGCGGTGGCTTGCGTCTCCCCGGCGACGAAGCCCGCGAACGCCGCCGTAAACGCCGGATTGGCGTCGCCATAGACGCGCGATGCGTTGTTCGCCGTTACGGTCAGCGCCTTGGGATTGATCGCGCCAGCGGCGGTCTGCGTCGAGACGGCGTAGTTATTCCCGCCATTGCCGTCATTGATCGTAAAGCCGCCGAGCACCGCGAGCGTGCGGCTGCCGGCGTTGCGAGTGTCGAACGCCTGCGCAAGGCCGGTCGCCGTGTCGCCGCCGACGAGGCCCGTCGCCGTCGGCGTCGCCGCCGAACTCGTCGTGCCGTCATATGTCTTCGTATCCGTCGCCGCCGTCACCGTGATCGCACGGGCGGTGATCGCGCCGATAGCGCCGGTCGCCGCCGTCGACCCGAGGGTATAGCCGTAAACCGGCGCGGCGCCGTTCGACGCCGAGACGATCGACACGCCCGTCGCCGTCACCTGCTTGTTCGTGCCGACATTCTTAGTGTCGTAGGAGGCGCTTGCGGCCGTCAGCGTCACGGCGTCGCCGTCGATCGCGCCCGTGCTCGTGAAGTTCCCGGCGGTGAGCGTCGCCGCCGTTCCGCTGTCATAGATTTTCGAGGTTGAGCCCGTGAGCGAGGGCGTGATCGTCGGGGCGAGTGTGTACAAAAATCCGTTACCGGACGACGGCGTCGGGGCGGCGGGATAGGCCTTGTTGTATTCCTTGAAGTCGTAGGCGAGGCCGCCGCGCGTGTCGTTCGCCGGATTGGTCGAGTACACAAGCCAGCGGCCTGCGCCCGAATTAAGCGCGCCTGCGCCGGCGTTGTTGATGAAGTTTCCGTTGGAGGCGGCGAGAACGATGGGCGCGGCGCCCGTTCCGGCGGTGAGCGCGCCGTTGAGGATGAGATCCCCCGCGGCGAGGTTCTCGGCGACGACGGATCCCGCGGTGATCGTCCGCAAGCTGACAGCGCCGCCGCCGGCGTTGGTCTTGCCGGCGCCATTCGCGAGACGGATCAAAACGGCGCCGGTTCCGGCGTCGATCGAGGTTCCAGGCGCCATGTTGATGACGGCGTTTCCGGGATCGCGCTGCGCGTCGACGACGCCGTTCGCAAGAGTCTCATTGCCGATGATGGTGAGCGCGCCATTGTCAGTGCGGAGATTGGCGTTGATCAAGATGCTCCGCCCCGCCTGCAGCGTCAACGCGCCGCCATCGCCGGAGACATTGTTGATGGTCAGCGCGGAATTCAGCGTCAGATCGTTGCTGGCCTGCAGTCTGACCGCGGTTCCAGCGTTTAACGTCCGCGTCAGGAAGTCGGTGCGAATGGTCAACGTCTGCGTCTGCGCACGCGAGAAGTTCAGCTGATTGGGGTTGTTGAGGCCTACGACAACCTGTCCAAGATCTGGGGACCGCGCGATGAAGAGATCCCCCGTGTTCGAGGCGGCGGCGAAACTCAAACTGGAATTGCTGACGCCGCCGACGAGGCTGTTCGCTGCGGAGACGGCGCCGGCAACGCCTGTCGTCCCCGAGCCGAAGGTGACGGCGCTGGCATTCGTAACCCCGCCATTGTCCCAAAAGCTGCTGTAGACGACATAATCCCCGCTTGCGAGCGCGGTGACGCCGGTCGCTCCGACGAGGTCGTTCGCCGTCGTGCCGACGAGGCTGTTCGCGGCAGCGACGGCGCCGAAGACGCCCGTCGTCCCCGAGCCGAACGTGATGGCCCCGGCGTTGGCCGTCGCGCCGTTGTCCCAAGCAAAACTGTTGACGACATAATTTCCGTTGCTGAGCGCGATGACGTCGCCGCCGCCGACATTGTCCCCTGTCGTCGTACCGACGAGACTGTTCGCCGCGGAGATGGCGCCGGAAACGCCTGTCGTCCCTGAGCCGAAGGTGACGGCGCCGGCGTCCGTCGCTGAGCCATTGTCCCAATTCGGATTATTGACGACATAATTGCCGTTGCTGAGCGCGGTGACGCGACTGCCGGCCTGATCTCCTGACGTCGACCCAACGAGGCTGTTCGCTGAGGACACGACGCCGATGACGCCCGTCGTCCCGGAACCAAAGGTGACGGCGCCGACATTCGCCGCCGGGCCGTTATCCCACGCACTGCTGCTGACGACATAATTGCCGTTGCTGAGCGTGGTGATTCCGCGATTGCCGATCAGATCACCGGAAGTCGAGCCGACGAGGCTGTTCGCTACAGAAACCGCGCCCGAGACCCCTGTTGCTCCCGAGCCGAAGGTGACGGCGCCGGCGTCAACCGCCGCACCGTTGTCCCAATTGGGATTGCTGACGACATAATTGCCGTTCCTGAGGGCTATGACGCGATTGCCCAACTGATCTCCGGACGTCGACCCAACGAGGCTGTTCGCTGAGGAGACGACGCCGACGACGCCCGTTGTCCCCGAGCCGAACGTGACGGCGCCAGCATTCGCCGCCGAGCCGCTGTGCCATGAATTGCTGTTGACGACATAGTTACCGTTGGAGAGAGCTATGACGCCGTTAAACCCGACGAGGTCAGACGCCGTCGATCCGACCAAGCTATTGGCGGTCGTGACGAGGCCCGTAATCCCGCTTGCGCCCGATCCGAAGGTGGCGGCGCCGGCGTCGATAATCCCACCATTATCCCAGCTGGAGCTGACGACGACGTAGTTTCCATTAGCGAGAGCGACGACGCCGCCCGAGCCGATGCGGTCCCCCGTCGAGGCGCCGAGCAGGCTGTTGGCGGCCGTAAGAGCGCCGGTGATGCCGGTCACGCCGGAGCCGAAAGTGACAATGCCGGCGTCGACAATCGAGCCATTGTCGCCATTTGGACTGACGACGACGTAATTGCCGTTTGTCAGCGCGACGACGCCGCCGGAGCCGATGGTGCTGTTGGCGACTGACCCAAACAGGCTGTTTGCGGTCGATACCGCGCCGGAGACGCCGGACGTTCCCGACCCAAAGATCACCGCGCCCGCATTTGTGGCAGCTCCGTTATCAAAGAGAGAATCTATGACAACGTAATTTCCATTGGTCAGCAAAGTGACGGGGCTCGACCCGAGGAGCTCGTTCGAAGTCGTCCCGACGAGGCTGTTGGCCGCCGAGACGACGCCGACGACGCCTGACGTCCCTGAGCCGAAGGTGACGGCGCCGGCGTCGACGGCCGCGCCGTTGTCCCAGCTCTGGCTGCGAACGAGATAGTTTCCGTTGGCGAGCGCCACGATACCGTCACTGCCGACCCGGTCCGACGCTGAGCCGCCGACGAGACTGTTGGCGCTGGAAACGGCGCCGGAAACGCCGGCGCCGCCAGTTCCAAAAGTGACGGCGCCCGCGGCAGTCTGGGCGCCGTTCGTCCAGTTGGAGGAGGCGACGATGAAATTGCCGTTCGCGAGCGCCGTCACGCCGCCGACGCCCACGAAGTCGTTCGTCGATGTTCCTGTCAGCATGCTGATGAGGCCGCCGGTCGACGTGTTGAAGAGATAGACGGCGCCGGCGTCTGTCGCGCCGAAATCGCTCAAGGGAGCCGTCACCACTGTGTTGCCGCCGGAAAGCAGCGTGACATCGACGCCGAACTGGTTGCCGACGCTCGGATTGGGATCGATCAGCTGATACTGCGGATAAACGCCGGCGACGTCGTCGATGATGATGTTCTTCGGATCGAGGAGGAAGGTTCCAGGCGCGCCATTGGAGGCGCCGGCGTCAACGACCCCGCCGAAGGCCACATGACCTTTCGACGACGCTTCAAGAAAGCCGCCGTCGCCGCCGATCGCGCCGCCGCGCGCCGACATGGCGCCATAGACTGTCGTCGAGTCGCTCGACCATGCCGCGATCAATCCGCCGTTGCCGACGGCGCCGGCGTTCGCGGCGAGGCGCGTCGTCGGTGAGATTTCGATCGTCTTGGCGCTGATCACCGGCGCGTCCGTCGCGCCGAAGAAGCCGATCCGGATCGCGCCGCCATTGACCGCGCCGCCGGCGTCGAACACGGCGTCGACAAGCGTGATCGCCGGGCCTGCGGCGGCGACGGACCCTCCGTCGCCGCTGAGACCGCGCGCGCTCGCCGCCCCTGACGAGTAGACGCCGCCTGACAAACCGCTGAGGGAGATCGCTCCGCCCGTCGCGCCGTCGGCGTTGAGCCTGGAGGCGGCGGTCGCGATAAGACGGTTCGCGGCGACAAGGTTGATCGACCCGCCCGCGCCGACGGAGCCGTCCGCGTTCAATGCGCCGGCTGATAGGATCGAACTCCCGGTGAGATCGATCCGCCCTCCAGACGATCCATTTACGGATAAAGTGCCGTTCAGGAACAGAGCGCCCGGCGTCAGCATTTTGATCGCGCCGCCCTCGCCGCCGACCGAACCGACATCCTCTGCGCCGGTTTCGTCGCCCTGGACGACCGCCGACTCCGCCAGCGGCACGCTGCGGCCCTGTCTAGGCGCCGCCGCGTCGGCTCCGTTTCCATTCGCCGCGAAGAGGCCGCTGGCGACGATGCGCTGGCCCGACACGTCGATGCGCCCGCCGTGGACGCCAGATGCGTCAAACGAGCCACCGGCGTCGACCGCGCCAGATGGGCCGCCCGCCAGCCGGATGACGCCGCCGACGGCGCTCGCCGAGCGTACGATCAGCGAGCCGTCGGCGATGATGACATGATCGATGAGATTGCGCGCCGCCTGCGCTGTGACGGCGATCGATCCGCCCTCGGCGTAAATCAATCCGCCCGCCTCGACGAGGCCAGCGACCGGCTTCCCATCCTTGTCCAGCGCGACTTCGATCACGTCTGCATCGACGGCGAAGTTGACGAGATCGTCCCCGTAAAGATCAAGCGTGAACTTCGTCCCCGCCGCCAATGCGACCCGTCCTAGCGTCGCCCGAATGATCCCGTTATTGGCGACATGGGGCGCGACAAGAGCGACGAGACCCGCGTCTGCCGCCGTAACGGAGCCGTAATTGACAATCGAGGCCGCCGGCGCGCCTGGCCGGTCGAAGAGCAGATCTCCCGCCAGAAACCGATCATTCGCAATATCCGCCGTCGACGCGATGAGGCCGCCGACATCGATCCGTGCGCCGTCGCCGAAGATGAATCCGTTCGGGTTGACGAGAACCAGTCGGCCATTTGCGCGAAGCGAGCCGTAGATTTCAGATAGGTCGCCGCTGGTGACGCGGTTGAGGGTGATCGACGCGGCGCTCGGCTGCCGGAAGGTGACGCTTTCGCCGGCCCCGATTGAAAAGCTTCGCCAGTCGATGATGCCTTTATCCGTTGTCTGATCGATCGCCGTCTGCGACCCGGTTCGGGCGATGGTCGCCGAGCCCTCGACGACGACGCCCCTTTCAGGGGCGGCGTACGCTGCACTGGCGAACGGACCGAGCAGCGCCAATGCGCCGGCGGATGCAGAGCCTAACAGCCGTTTTCGCGCCATCGTTCATTCCCCCCCGCCGCCCAACTAAACGCCTCGCGGCTGTCACCGCGTCGCCGTCACTGAAAAAAACACCCGCGCGTCGTCATCGCCTTCGGATGCGATGTCGCGCGTCAGCGGCTTGGCGACCTCGAACAGGCCGCTGACATGCGGACTAAGACCGATCCTGAGGCCGCCGCCAATCGATTGACCGGTCTTCTGCCGCAGTTCGCCCGGAAGCAGCCCGCCGCGTTCCCATGAGGAACCGGCGTCATAGAATATGTAAGGCTGCAACTTCAGCTTGGTCGAAGGCGAAAAGCCGTAGCGCAGCTCCGCTACCCCGAAGACGCAAGAGTCGCCGGAAATCGCGTAATTGTCGAAGCCGCGACCGAACTTGGCGCCGCCATAGCCACATTCTTCCGACGAGAGCAGTTGACGCGAGGCGATCTGCGCTCCCGCCGAAACGACCAGGTCAAAGCCACGGCCCAGCGGCTGCTTGCGCGAAATGTCGCCAGCGAGGGCGACGAAGCTGCCGTCTCCGTCGACGCGGCTCTTCCCCGGATCGCTCTCGCGCGAGGCGCCGAAAGCGTGCAGCCCCTTGGTGAGGAACAAGTTTGCCTGCGTAGATCCGCCGCCCGCTCCCGCCCTGTCAAAAGCCGCGCCGAATCTGAGGACGCTCAGCCTTTCCGCCGTATTTGGCGTCGCGCCGAACTCGCTGCGGAAATCTTTGATGTCGAAAGTGGAGACAAGCCTGAGATTTTTCTTCCGCGAGCGGATCAGCGGGTGACTGATCGCGATCTGCCCGCTCCAGCCCTTGCTGTTGAAGCCGAGCGCGCGAAGCGTGGGCACGCTCGGATCGGCGCCGACATAGGTCGCGGAAAGCGACAAAGCCGTTCCTTCGGCGTTGATAAGGAAACCGCCGTTGACCGAGGCGTAGGTCAGCTCGCGGACGTTGAACGTCTTGACAAGGTTGAATCCGAGGCTCTCTCGGCCCGTAAGCGCGCCCTGAGCGGCGACAGCGAGCGTTGCGCGTTCTCGCCCGACGGGTCGACTGCCCCTGTTATTCGCGCCGATGCTTGCGTCGATCAGTTTATGAGAGGCTTCAAGCACAAGCTTCACGCCGCCATTCTCTTTCGGCGCCTGATCGAAAACTGAGCGGACTTCAAGACCTGGAATCTCGTTCGCGATCAGAAGATAGCGCTCGAGTGCGGCGTTCGTAAGGGGACGCGTCGCCTTCAGCTTTTCGCCGATGCGCTTCAGCATTCGCGTCGCCCGGCCCGCGTCGCCCGCGACGACGACCTCGGCGACATA
Organism: uncultured Caulobacterales bacterium; assembly: GCA_964507915.1. Lineage (GTDB taxonomy): Bacteria > Pseudomonadota > Alphaproteobacteria > Caulobacterales > Parvularculaceae > Amphiplicatus. Next base: position 110,817 of record CAZDRH010000005.1, on the reverse strand, counting down.
GCCCTCGATCACGACGATCCGCACACGTCCGCCGATGATGTCCTGCGCAGGAATGACGGCGACGGAGAGCGGATACCCGCGCGAAGCGTACTCACGGGTGATCGCAGCCGAAACTCCGTAGACTTCGGCGAGGCTGACCTCTCGTCCAATGAGTGACGTGGCGAACGCTTTGAGTGCGGCCGGCGATAAGACGCCGCCGCCTTCGAAAACGACGTCGGTGAGGACAAACCGCAATGCGCCAGCCCCCTCGGGCGCGCCCGGCATCAAAGGCGCGAGCAGCGACGGCGGTCCGCCAGCCGATTTCTCCGCGATGGGCTGCTTAAGCTCGATCTGAAGGATGCCGGGGTCAACTGAAGGGGGCAGTCTGACAGCAGCCGGCGGCGTTGAATGCGGCGCTTGAGCCAAGCTTGGGTTCGATGCCGCAGCGGCTGACAAGACGCCCAACAATGCGGTGCGCCAAATGCTCTTCTTCATGCGCGCAAACGCGCGCGATCGCACAACCCGATCGTCATTGGCCCCCCCGCCCACGATAGATAAAGACCGTATCATTGAGGGTCATAACGTACAATGACGGATCGCCCCGAGCCCCAAATGGACGGCGATGGACGCTCAAAATCGATTGTCTGTGGATAGTCCGGCTCGGAGTTTCAGCGGGTTACTGAACCGCTCCGGGTTTGCCGGAGGCTCCACTCTTTGAGAGGATGGAGCCATGATCAAGCAGAAGACCCAGCAGAAGTATTCGCCGGAGGTGCGTGAGCGCGCCGTCCGGATGGTCCACGAGCATGCTGGCGAGCACGCCTCGCAGTGGGCGGCGATCGTGTCGATCGCGACCAAGATCGGTTGCACGCCGCAGACGCTGCACAATTTTGTGGCGCAGGCCGAGCGTGATCGCGGCGAGCGCGCCGGCGTTTCGACCGAGGAGCGCGAGCGGCTGAAGACGCTTGAGCGCGAGGTCAAAGAGCTGCGCCAGGCCAACGAGATCTTACGAAAGGCGTCGGCGTATTTTGCCCAGGCGGAGCTCGACCTCCGGTTCAAGCCATGATTTCGTTCATCGACGACAATCGTGAAGCGCATGGGGTCGAGCCGATCTGCCAGGTGCTGAGGATCGCTCCATCAACCTTTCACGCGCATGTCGCGGCTCTGAAGCCCCAGATACAAAGGATCTTCGATGACAATTTTCAGGTCTACGGCGTGCGCAAGGTGTGGCGGCAAATGCGGCGCGAAGGCGTCAAGGTCGCCCGCTGCACAGTGGCGCGGCTGATGAAAACGATGGGATTGCAAGGCGTCATTCGCGGCAAACCGCACCGAACGCCGATTCCGGACAAGGCGATCCCTTGTCCGCTCGATCGAGTGAACCGCAACTTCCGCGCAGCGGCGCCGAATGTTTTGTGGGTTGCGGACTTCACTTATGTTCCGACGCCGTCGGGCTTCGTCTACGTCGCTTTCGTCATCGACGTCTTCGCGCGGCGAATCGTCGGTTGGCGCGCGTCGCGCACGGCGCATGCCGGCTTCGTTCTCGACGCGCTGGAGCAGGCCGTTCACGACCGGCGTCCCGCCGGCGGGCTCGTCCATCACTCCGATCGCGGCAGCCAGTATCTCTCCATCAAATACACCGAGCGCCTTGCCGAGGCCGGCATCGAACCCTCCGTCGGCAGTGTCGGCGACAGCTACGACAACGCCCTCGCTGAATCGATCAACGGCCTCTTCAAAGCCGAGGTGATCTGGCGAAAGGGGCCTTGGAAAAAGATGGAGGCGATCGAGTTCGCAACCCTCGAATGGGTCGATTGGTTCAATCGCCGCCGCCTGCTCGAGCCGATCGGCAATATCCCGCCCGCCGAAGCCGAAGACCGCTATTACGCTCAGCTTGAAGGAAGCCGCATCGCCGCGTAGGACTCACAACCAATGGCCTCCGGCAATGCCGTAGCGGTTCACAATCGAGGAACAACGGCGATACGAGGGGAGAACGAGATAACGAGGGCCCCGACATTGCCCCGGCAGCGGTTCTCGCAGCGTTCCGGCGGGGGCCTCGCATGAAGCCGATCCTGTCCCTCGCCCCCATCGGCGTCGCGCTTTCCCTCCTGCTCGTCGGCTGCGTCAGCGGCGGCGGCGGATCGAACGCCACGGCGCCACCCGCCCCCGACGCCAAGATCACGCGCTCGGGCACCGACGCCGCCCGGCTCCCCACAGGCCTTGACGACACGACCCCGGCTTTCAACGCCATCGTCGCCGATCTTTGCCAGGCGACCTCGCCGTCACGCACCATCATGGTCCCGGCGGGGGCGGATCACCTTCCGCACGCCGCCCCAGCCGATGCCTTGCGCGATCAACCTCATCGGCGAAGGCAAGGGCGCGTCGTTCCTCGTGCGGGCCTACTCGGGCGGCGGCTTCCTGATGTGGACGCGCGGCCTCGATCAGTCGGGCGGCTCGCTCCAGCACCTGCAGGTCACGACCGAGGCCGGGACGCAAGGCGGGATCACGGTGCTGGTCTCGGCGACGGCCGACCCGGACGCCAACTCGTACAGCCTCAACCGCCACAGCTTCCTGATCGACGACGTGCAGATCGGGCGGCTGTTTGCCGACGCCTCGTGGGACACGGGCATCTACTTCGACGGCTCGCAGAACCCCGACAACACCATCGGCGTCTCGCCGGGCATCCGGGCGCCGAACGTGTACGCGACATCGGTCAGCGGCACGCGGCAGGCGTCGATCTACCTCAACAAGGCGCGCGGGGCCTACATCAGCGCCGACTGCTACATCCCGCTGAACGGATCGCGCGCGGCCATGTACGTCGTGAACGGGTCACAGGGCGTGCTGTTCGCGGGGCGCTCGTGCGAGATCATCGCGCAGGGGCCGACACGGTAGACGTGCGGGCGATTGCGACGACGGCCGTGACGGTGGTGCCGTGAGCGCCGCCCGAGACGAGGCGCTGCGGGCAAGGGCGGTGACGTGATGCCCTGCAACCACGTCAAGCTCCCCGGCGGTGGGTCGGCCATCGTCTGCACGCGGACCGGTCCGAAGCGGCGTTGCGGCTGCGGACGCCCACACACTCGCCTGTGCGACTGGAAGGTGCGGACGAAGAAAAGCGGGACGTGCGACGCACCACTATGTGAGCGCTGCTCGCACCAGCCGGCGCCCGACAAGGATCTGTGCCCCGCGCACGCAGCCGAATGGGCGGCCCGGCACGCGCGGGAGTCGGTCACGCGTGGCGTCGTCTTGCTGGCGTTGGCGGTTTCGTCGTCAAGAGCAGGCATTTTCTTCCCTTTCCATAGTAGCCCCGCTGTGGGGCGTCCTGTGGGACCGAAAAAGCCTGACACCTCGAAAACTCTAGTCAAAACCGCAGCTTAGTAGAAAATTATGGTGGAGGGGGCTGGATTCGAACCAGCGTACGCGCAAGGCGGGCAGATTTACAGTCTGCTGGATTTAGCCACTCTCCTACCCCTCCACAGCGACGCCGGGGGCCAGTCCGGCGGGGCGGAAGATGGCGGAAGCGCGAACGCCCTGCCCCCTTCCCGAAAGCGAGCGGGCTCTATAGTCGAGGGGCTTCCCGCGCGCAACGGGCGCCGGATCGGGCCTCGTCGACCTTTGGAAGGCAAAGCGCGGGACTTGCGCTTTGAAAACAGTCAGCCCAAGTGACGACCCAGTGACGACCGCCGCGCCAGCGGGCGCATTTCGCGCCCCTCTCCAGTCAGTAAAGCGACCCTTCAATGAAAGACAAACGTCCTCCCGGAAAGGGCGGCCCCCGCAAAGGCGCTCAAGGCGCCGCCGGTTACCGCGGAAAGAAGGATGGCGGCCCTCGTTCTGGCGGGCCCCGTTCGGATGCGCCGCGCCCTGGCGGGCAGCGCTTCGGCGGGCCGAAGCGTCCGCGCGAGGAAGGCGGCGATGAAAAGCGGCGCTTCGACGGTCCGCGTCCCCCGCGCGGCCGGACTGACGGGGATCGGCCGCGCGCCAACGCGTCGGGCGGCGGCGACCGGCCGTTTGATCGGCATACGGAGCGCCCCGCCCGCGAGCCGCGCGGCGGCGGACGGCCCGAACAAAGCGGCCTCCGCGGCCGCAAGCCCTTTACGCCGCGCGACGGCGCCCAGCGTTTCGATCGCGGCAGACCGGAAGGCGGCCAGCAAGAAAGCCGCAGCTTCCGCAGACGGGACGACGGCGCGGACACAGGTCGGAGCGACTTTGCCGGGAACCGGGGCGCGGGGCGCCGGTTCGAGCGCGGCCCGGCGCCGCGCGATGAGGGCGATCAAAGCGGGGGCGATCAGGGCGGGGGCCATCGCGGCCGACGTTCTTATGCGCCGCGCGGGGACAGACCGCCGCGCGATGAGCGCGCGCCGCGCTTCGACCGGGACCGGCCGCGCGATGGAAATCCGCGCGACGACCGCGATGCAGGCGGCCGGGAACGCAGCAGCCGCCCATGGGGCGGACGCGACAGGAATGACGGCGGTCCGCCGCCGCACGGCGGCAAACCCAAGCCCGGCGCGGAACAACGCATTGTCGGACGCGAAAAGGCCAAGCGCGCGCAGAGCGTCGGCGAGGGCGGCGCGCTATGGCTCTATGGCAAGCACGCCGTCGCCGCGGCGCTCGCCAATCCCAAGCGCAAGATCAAGCGGCTCCTCGCCGCTGAAGGCGCCCTCGCCTGGCTCGCCTCAGTCGGCGTCGCCAAAGAGCGCGCAGAAAACGCCGAACAGACGAGTACGGACGAAATTGACCTCCTTTTGCATCCCGGCGCCGTCCATCAAGGCCTTGCCGCTCTTGTCGAGGATTTGCCAAGGGCGCGGTTGCGGGAAGAATGTTCCCCGGAGGCGGGTTTTGCGCCGGTCGTCGTGCTCGACCAGATCACCGACCCGCAGAATATCGGGGCGATCATGCGCTCGGCGGCCGCCTTTGGGGCCAAAGCCGTCATCGTGCAGGACCGCCGCACGCCGCCGCTCGCGGGCGCGCTCGCCAAGGCCGCCGCGGGCGCCGTCGAACAGATCGCCTGCGTCAAGGTCGTCAATGTCGCCCGGGCGGTCGAGGGTCTGAAGGACCTTGGCTATTACTGCGCCGGCCTCGCCGGCGAAGCGGGCGCGCCGATTGGCGAGATTCCGAAGGACCGTCCGGTCGCGCTTGTGCTCGGCGCTGAAGGCGAGGGCCTGCGCCGCCTCGTCGCTGAGACCTGCGACGGTCTCTACCGGATTCCGATCGCGGCGAGCGTCGACAGCCTGAACGTTTCGACCGCCGCCGCCGTATCTCTTTACGCCGTCACGCGTTGAGGACATTTCAATGAGCGCCACTGAGAAATCCGCCGTCGTCACCGGCGCGTCGACCGGAATTGGCCGCGCCATCTGTGAGGCGCTCGTCGGCGCAGGCTGGCGCGTCTTCGGCAGCGTACGGAAAGAAAAAGACGCCGAGACGCTGAAAGCAGCGCTCGGTCCGCAGTTTACGCCGCTCGTCTTCGACGTGACGGACGAAGCGGGCGTCAAGGCAGGCGCAAAGGCGGTTGAAGCCGCGCTCGGCGGCAAGACTTTGGGCGCGCTCGTCAACAATGCCGGCATCGCTGTCGGCGGGCCCATGCGCTACATTGCGCTGAAGGAGATCGAGCGCCAACTCGACGTCAATCTTTACGGGCCGATCCGCGCGACGCAGGCGTTTCTGCCTCTGCTCGGCGCAGACAAGCGATTCAGCGGCACCCCGGGGCGCATCGTCAATATGAGCTCGGTCGCAGGCAAGATGGCGGCGCCCTTCATGGCGCCTTACGCGATTTCAAAGCACGCCCTTGAAGCCTTTTCAGAGAGCCTCCGCCGCGAGCTTCTTGTCCATGGCATCGACGTCATCGTCATCGGCCCCGGTGCGATCAAGACGCCGATCTGGGCCAAGGCTGATGAAATCGACGTCGAGGCTTATAAGGGTACGGAGTATTACGACTTGATGTCGCAAATGCGCGCGTCGATGCAAAGCTATGGCGGCGAAGGCTTGCCCCCGGAAGCCGTCGGCGTCCTCGTGCGCGAAGCCCTGGAATCGGCGGCGCCGAAGACGCGTTACGCCATTCTCAAGAACAAGTTCCTGATGTGGACCTTGCCGAATATCCTTCCCAAGCGCGTGGTCGACAACGCCGTCGCCAAGCGCTTCGGCATTGTGCGCAGCAAGGCGTGACGGCCCCTGTTGTAGAAGCGGTGATCTTCGATTTCGGCGGCGTCTTCACGACCTCGCCTGTCGAAAACTTCGCGGCCTTCGAAAAAGCGCGCGGACTGCCTGAGCGCTTTATCGGCCGCGTCATCAAGGCGAACCACCATCACAACGCCTGGGCGCAATTTGAGCGCGCCGAGATCGGCTTTGCCGATTTCGACAGACTGTTTGCGAAGGAGACGCGGGATGCGGGCTATGAAATCAGCGGCGCGGACCTTGTCTCGCTGCTCTCGCTCACCTTCCGTCCGGAGATGATTGCGGCGCTGCGCGCTGTGAAGTCCCGAGGGCTGAAAACCGGCTGCATCACCAATAATCTGCCGGGCATGGACGCCGCCGCCATGCTGGCCGCCGGCGAAAGTCGCGAAGAGGCCGCCGCGGTATTCGCGCTGTTCGATCATGTCATCGAGAGCTCGAAAGCGGGCGTCCGCAAGCCCGAGCCGCGCATCTATGAGATGATGTGCGAGGCGCTCGGCGTCGCGCCGTCGGCCTGCGTTTTTCTCGACGATCTCGGTATCAACTTGAAGCCGGCCCAAGTAATGGGCATGCGGACAATCAAGGTGCCGTTCGGGGACATTGCGCCGGCGATTGCGGAGCTTGAAGACCTGCTCGGGCGTGCGCAGCGCGTTTGACGGCCTCTACCCGCCGAGCGCGCCTTCATAGGTGCACGGACCATCTGCCGCGCGCTTGACGATGAGACCGACCTCAGACGCTGTAGCCGTGCCGCCTTCGACTGAAAGCGCCACAAAGACCAACATGTCGCCGAGCCCGTCGGCGTTGAAATCGGCGTGGGCGATTTCTTGCATGCGTGCCTTTTGGTCGCCCCCTTCGAGCGTCCAGGCGCCCTCCCCCCCGGCGGCGACGCGCGCTGGCGCGGCCGGAATCCCCTCTTCGGCGCCGACTCCGAAAGGCGCCGCCGTCGCCAGAGACTGCGCGTCCGAGTCATGCATGTGGCCGTCGGCGAAATAGGACAGGTCCGGCGTGCGCGCACGCTCCAGCATGGAAAGGACGCCGCAGGCGCGCTGGAAATAGGCCTCACGCTTCATCTCGCTCGATGCGAGCGTATACCAGCCGGCTTCGGTGAGACCCCGATACTCCGCGCAGGTCGTCGCGACGGAGGCGTCGCGCTCATAGTCCGTCGGGTGCGCGAGCGAGACCTTGACCGGCTGGCCTTCGGCGTCGCGCACGGGGCTGGACGCCATAGCAGAAAACTCGCGCCGCGTGTAACAACCGCTGCGATTGGCTTCCGCGATGCCAATATCAGCATGCAGGCAGATTTTTGTATTCGAATCATCGGCGCGCGCTGGCGCTGCAGAGGCCGCTTCCTGCGCGCCGCCCGGGGCCGATCCCGAGTTCGACATCGGCCCGAAGCCGAACCAGGCGGCGGCGCCGGCGGCTGCAACGCCGCCAAGGCCCAACAAGATGGGTACGCCCTTCATCGCCATGGCTTCAGACCCCATTCGTCAACGGCGCACACGGCGCGGCCGCAAAGACAATGCGCGCCGTTACTAACACCTGCGCTTAACGCCCCAGCCGCCGAATTAGCGCCCTGCCGCTTGTCGCGCGGCTTTAAGGCGCGGGCGGCGAAATCTGTCATCAGTCCCCAACGACGCGGAGCCGCGCGAGCTCTCGCGCACGCTGCCGTTTAAGGTCGTGGCGCGCAACGCGCTTCACAAGGACATAAAGAATGAAATAGCTCGTCGCAGCGCCGGCCGCAGCGATCCACATCGGCAAATTAGCGAACAACGCTGCAAAGCGATCGTAGGAAAGGCCGACCATGGCGGCGGCGCGCGGGAATTCTTGACCGATCAAGAGCACGACGCCGACTCCGGTCATCGCGAAGGCGAGAAGCGCGGCGAGCGCAGCGCCGATCGTCACGCCCATATCGGCGTGTTCCTCGGCCTTGGAAATGATCATCTTGCTGGGGTCGCCTGAAATCGCTTGCGCGGCGGAGAACAGCGCGCGTGAGCGGCTCGCTTTTTCTTCAGCCGAAAGCGACGACTTCTCGCCCTTCTGCAGGCTATTGAAATCGACGACCGGCCCTGCCTTCAACTCGGCGTCGGACATGAAAGCCGGTTCGCACTCAGACGCCGGCTGAACGTCTGATGTCGGAACAACGAGCGACGCGTCCGTAGGCATCAAGAACAGGGATTTCTCTGCTGCCCGGCGACGCACGAGGCCGTCAAGAGCGACGAGTTCGCCGTTGACCCGCGCCTTGTTCCACATCTCGAAGGCTTGCGCGGCGGCGAGCTTGTCGCCGGCGTTCAACTTGCGCAGCACAGTCGAGCGCTTCCAGTTGTCCTCGCCGATATTGAAGATCAGCGAGACGAGCGCGTCATGTTCGTTCTGGTTGAGCGGCGCACGGACGGTCGAAGCAAGAAGCGATTCGATCGGCTTTACGTCATCGCGCAGAAGGCGTTCGGCGTCGCCCTCGGTGACGCTCATGCCGTGGCGGGCGTTGGAGGTGTGGCCGTAGCCGACGGTCCATTGCTCGCTCGACGCGTAATGCGCCGACATGCGCAGACCCTCATAGCCCTTAATGAGGTTTAGGCCTGTTTCTCCCGTTTTCATGGCGGCGAGCCATCCCCTCTCTACCGGACCGGTCCCACACGAGACCGGACGAAACTGCCGATGCCAGGCCGGAAACGGTCGGGCGCGCCCGCACTGCTCCCGGTTTCCCCTCTGAAACCGCAACGGGTCATCCGTCCCGGAGGACCGACTCCGTTAACTTTTCATCTACCACGCGGGGCGTCTCTTGTGTAGGCGTCGCATTCTGGCTTGGACAGTCGCTGTGTCGAATTGGTCCCAGTCCGGGCGGAGCCGCCGCCCCAAAATGCGACAAGCTTCCGCGGGCATGTTACACTATCTCAGGACTGCGCCTATAGACGGGTGATTCTAACGAGCTGCAGCCGGAATCCGGCAGTTGGGCTTGTGGCACAACTCTTGAGAGTTACGCCAGCGAAGGGGAACCCGCCCGGAAGGGTTTACCTTGTCTGACAGGCGCTTATGGCTCGTCACTGGGCGGGCCTGCGCTGGATATCCGGGCGAAGGCAGGTGCACCATGATGGGCAATGGGGTTGCGAATATCATAGCGGCGCTGATTGTCGCCGCTGCGATTTTGTTCAATGGCGGGGCGTTCAACGCTAAAAAATCGAACGCGCAGACGCAGGCGGGTCAAGTCACCGAGGAAGACTTCGCCCGTTGGTATGCGCGCGCGGTCGGCGACATCCGCAATGACATCGTCGTCAATTGCGGATGCTGCGGCGAGGGCGACGCCAAACCGCGGGACACCCGAGGGTCTTTTTAGGCGCCCGTCCGGCGCCGATCCGGGTCGCCGGCTATGCGCCGGTCCCCCTGGCAACCGGACGGGCTCTTCCGAATGGCGACCTTCTTGAGGTTCCGCCGGCAAACCCGATTGGCGTCGTCTATCCAACGCGGCGGCCGGTGATCTTGCCTCCAGGCTCGACCACGCTCCTTCCGACCCCCATCATTGTTAGCCCGGGAATCACAGCGCCGCCGCCGCCTTGCCCAGACGTGAACAAGGACGGAGAGTGCGACAAGCCTGATAATCCAGGTGAACCACCCGTCAATGTGCCGGAACCTGCGACCTGGACGATCCTGATTGCCGGCGCGCTCCTCCTCTGGTTTGGCCTTTCTGTTCCGCGCCGACGCCGCCGCTGACTGCTCTCAAAAACAAAACGGCCTCAGCGAAAACGCCTTCGCTGAGGCCGACCTGCATTTTGGACTGGCGCGTATTTTCCTCAAACGAGGACGAGAGCTGCAAGTCCGAGAAACACGAAGAAGCCGACGACATCGGTGACGGTCGTCACGAAGACAGCGGACGCGACAGCCGGATCAGCGCCAGCGCGCTGGAGTCCGAGCGGCACCAGAATGCCGGCAAGGCCTGCCGCGATGAGATTGACCACCATGGCGACGGCCACGACGCCGGCCAGCCGCGCGCTCTCGGAGGCTGACCCGCTCGTCGCGTAATACCAGCCGCCGGCGCAGAACCCGATAATGACGGCGAAAAGAACGCCGTTGACGCCCCCGACAAGGGCTTCTCGCCAGATGATGCGCGCTGCGTTGGCGGGCGTCAGGTCCTTGGTCGCAAGACTGCGCACGGCCACCGTCAGCGTCTGCGTGCCTGCATTGCCGCCCATGCTGGCGACGATCGGCATCAGCACGGCGAGCGCGACGAACTTCCCAATCGCATCATCAAACAGCGAGATCACGAGCGACGCGAGAATGGCCGTTGCGAGGTTGACCGTCAGCCAGTTGAACCGCGACCGCACGGTCGTCAGCACATTGTCCGAAAGCCCCGTATCGGCCTCGACCCCGCCGAGCGCGAGCATGTCTTCATGCGTCTCGCGATGGACGATCTCGACGACATCATCGACCGTGATCATGCCGGCAAGGCGCCCTTCCCCATCGACGACCGGCGCCGAGATGAGGTTGTAGTGCTCGAAGAGGTAGGCGACTTCCTCCTGGTCCATGGCGACCGTAATGAGCCGCATTTCGCGATCGGAAATCAGCATGTCGATGGTCGCCTCTTCCGGCGCGCGCAGCAGCGCGGACAGCGGAATGGATCCGATCGGCTTGAACGCCTCGTCGACGACAAAGACTTCGTAGAATTGATAAGGTAGATCGTCGGCGCCGCGCAGGCGCTCCAGGATCTGGGCGACAGTCCAATGGCCGGGCGCGGCGAGGACGTCGCGCTGCATCAGGCGGCCGGCGCTCTCCTCCTCGAAATCGAGCGCCGCATTGACGGCGAGGCGCTCCGGGGCCGGCATCTCGGCGAGAATCTCGGCGCGGGATTCCTCGCCGATTTCCTCAAGAACGAAGGCCGCATCGTCCGTGTCGAGATCGGCGATGGCTTCGGCGACCTGCTCCGGTTCAAGAGCGTTGACGACGCTTTCGACGAGGTCGGGGCTGAGCTCGGCGAGCACCTCCCCGAGGTCTTCGGCGTCGAGATCGGAGGCGCGCAGATCGAGGAACCGCTCGCGCATCTCTTCATCGAGCTGGCCGAGCAGCGCCGCCTCGTCGGACGGATGCAGGGGCTCGAGCATCTTTTCGATCGCACCCCGATCGCCGCGCTCAACGGCTTCTATGACGGCGGTGACGAAGTCTTCCGACAAGGTCCGGTCGTCGGCGAAAGTCTCAAGGAGCGCAGTCTCCGCACCCTGATCCTTTTCGGCGACATTGGGCTCAACCATGACCGGATCCTGTGCGTCGGCGCCGTACGCCGGACGTGTTTGGGACAATGGCGCTACGTTCGCTGCAGCGCGTGGTTCTGGACGGCGACAAAAGAAGTAGAGGAAAGGCGCTTGCGCCCCTCTATCGCGCCCGCGCCGCCGAGGGAAGCCGCGGCTCTTTTTCCGTCGCGCCGACCTTCACACATGGACTTGCGGATGGAGCCCGCAAACGGCAACCGACTTTTGCGTGGAATCGGTCGAGGTCAGCGCAACTTGGCCTCAATCCTTCGGCATCAGAACGCCCGAGGCGCCGATCGCCGCGATGATCACGGTCGCGATCGCGGCAAGGCCCGTCGTGATCATAATCTTCTTCTTCAGGTCGGGCGCCGCAGGAGCGCCTGGCTCTGCGCCTTTGACGCCATCATCGTCAGACTCCCAGCGTCCACGTACGCCCAGCGGCAGGACGGCGAAGAAGATCATCCACCAGGACAGCAGGAAGATGATGATAAGGCCGACGGCATTCATGGTTCAGACCCGGCTGATCAGGACCTTGACGATCGGGCGTTTGCCCCAGGCCTCAGACATTACATTGCGGACGGCTCGCTCGACCGCAATGGTGACGGCCTCGTCGTCGTGGCGCTTCTTGCGCTGCACGCTGGCGATGCCCTCTTCCGCCGCGTCAGTGAGCCGCGAGACAAGATCGTCGCCGTCTTCATCCTTCTGCGGGGCGCCGATCACGGAAACAGCGGGCGGCGCAGCGATTTCGCCGTCGCTGTCGAGCGCGACGCCCACGGCGACGATCCCGGCGAAGGAGAGCTTGCGCCGTTCGCGCATGGGCGCAGCGCCCTCGGGCAAGAGAAGCCGGCCGTCGAGAAGAAGACGGCCCGACGGAACGTCTTCGATCACTTCCGGCGCGCCCGGCGCGAGACGGATGAGGTCGCCATTGCGCGGGGCGAGCGAGTCTTCGACGCCAAGTTCCAGTGCAAATTCGGCATGCTCCTCAAGATGGCGCGCCTCGCCATGCACCGGGATCGCAAAACGCGGCCGCGCCCAGGCGTACATCTGGCGCAATTCCTCCCGGCACGGATGGCCGGAGACGTGCACGAACTCGTCCTTTTCCGTGATCACCTTGACGCCGAGATTGACGAGGTCGTTCTGCAGCGTGAAGATTTCGCGCTCGTTCCCCGGAATAATTTTCGACGAGAAGATCACCGTGTCGCCCTCCGAGAGAACAAGGTCGGGGTGATCATCGCGCGCGATGCGGGAGAGGGCCGCGCGCGGCTCGCCCTGGCTGCCGGTGCAGAGATAAAGCACATGTTCGCGCGGCAGGTGGCCCGCCTCCTCCGGCTGCACGAAAGAGAGATTGCCCGGCAGAATATCCGCCTCGCGCGCCGCATCGACAATGCGCAGCATGGAACGGCCGAGAAGACAGACGCTGCGGTCGGCGGCGGCGGCGGCCTCGCAGATCGACACGACCCGGCCGACATTCGACGCGAAAGTCGTCACGGCGACGCGGCCTTCCTGCGCGGCGATGAGCGCGGTCAGGCTCTCCTTCACTTTCGTTTCCGAGCCGCTTTCGCCGCGCGAGAACACATTGGTCGAATCGCAGACCATGACGAGCACGCCCTCGTCGCCGATGCCGCGCAGGACCGCATCGTCCGTAACCGGTCCGAGCGTCGGCTCCGGATCGATCTTCCAGTCGCCCGTGTGCAGCACCATGCCGAGCGGCGTCCGGATCGCGACGCCGTTGGGTTCCGGGATTGAGTGCGTCAGCGTCACGAATTCAAGGTCAAAGGGCCCGATCTCGAAGCGCGAGGACATGCCGATGACGCGGAGATTGATTTGTGCGCCGTACTCCTCAAGCTTGCGGCGGACAAGCGCCGCGGTGAAGGGCGTCGCGTAGACCGGGCATTTCAGCATCGGCGCGATGTGGGCGACCGCGCCGATATGGTCCTCATGGCCATGCGTAAAGATGAGCGCGAGCAGCGACTTCTTGTGTTCGAGGATGAAGGCGGGGTCCGGGCAGATGATCTCAACACCGGGCGTCGAGAGGTCGCCGAAGGTGACGCCGCAATCGATCATGATCCATTTGCGATTGTTCGGCTTGCCGAACCCGTAAAGGTTCATGTTCATGCCGATTTCGCCCGATCCGCCGAGCGGCAGGAAGACGAGTTCTTCGCCAGCCATCAGGTGTCTGCTCTCGTCTTTGTAACGCGTTGATAAATTTCGTAGAGCCCGCGAATTGTCAGATCCGAATCGAAAATGTCGATCGCTTTCGTCGCGCCTTCGAACAGCGAGGCTACGCCGCCCGTGGCCACGACTTTCATCGGGGCTCCGTATTCTTTCCGTATGCGGCTGATGAGGCCCTCGATGAGCCCGATATAGCCCCAGAAAACGCCGGCCTGCATCGCGCCGACTGTGTCTTTGCCGATGATGCGTTCAGGCTGTTCGATCGCCACGCGTGGCAATTGCGCGGCCGCCTGGTGCAGCGCCTGCATCGAAAGATTGATGCCGGGCGCAATGACGCCGCCTTCAAATCCCCCGTCGGCGGCGATGACGTCGAAGGTCGTCGCCGTGCCGGAATCGACCACAATCAGCGGCCCGCCATGCGCCGTGAAGGCGCCGACGGCGTTGACGATGCGATCGGCGCCGGCTTCGGACGGTTTGGCGATGCGGATTTCAACGCCCGGAATGGACGCGGCCGACACGACCACGGGCTCGCACTTCAAATAGCGGCGCGCCATGTTGCGCAGATTGAACAGGGACTGCGGCACGACGGTCGAAATGATGCAGGAGTCGATCGACCCGATCTTGCGGCCGGACATTTCCATCATCTGATGGAGCCAGGCGGCGTGCTCGTCGGCCGTGCGTGTCGTCGAGGTCGCCGAGCGCCATTGCGCGACGACCGTCCCGCCGTCGAACATGGCGAAGACGGCATTCGTATTTCCGACGTCGATCGCGAGCAGCATCGCCTCACGCTCCCATGGTTCTGAGAATGGCGCCCGCGGCGATCAGGCGCTTGTGTCCGTCGCAGTCTAGTATGAGGGCGCCCGTAGGATCGAGGTCTTGAAAGCGGCCCATCGCCTCACCATCCGGCAGGCGAACGGCGATGCGCTCGCCCAAATGCGCGGCGCGGCCGATCCACGCCTCGCGGATCGGCTGAAACCCCTTGTCGCGCCAAACCTGTCGCCACGCCGAGAAGCTGCGATCGAACGCCTCCGCGACATCCGCCGGCGTCGGGCCTGGCCCGTTTAGAAAATCGACGAGGCGCGCGGCGGGATAGTCAAGATTCTCGGGCTTGGAGACGATGTTGACGCCGATCCCGAGCGCCAGAAGCGACGCGCCGCCCGCTTGTGTCTCGAGCAGCTCGATCAAAATACCCGCTATCTTGCCGCCGCCCGCGAGGATGTCGTTTGGCCATTTGAGGCGCGGATCAGCTGCCGGTGCAAAACCTGCGATAGTATCGGCGCCCGCAAGGCCTGCGACGAATGAAAGCTGCCCGAGAGTTTCCGGCGGCGCTGTTTCCTCAAAGAGGAGCGTGCCCGCGAAGTCGCCCGGCTGCTGGAGCCAGACCGTACCGCGCCGTCCGTAGCCGGCGCTTTGTTCCAGGGCGACGATAAAGACACTGTCCCGCCGTCTCGCCGCAAACCGCCGCCGCGCCTCGAGACTTGTCGAATCCAGAAGTTCGAAGATTTCAAGCCGCGCGCCGGACGGGAGGAGACGCGCCACTAAAACAGCGCCGCTGCGGCGTCGCCGGCCGCCGTCGTGAGGAGACCGATGAACACCGGGAGGATCGGGAACATGATGAGCGCGGCCACAGCCGCCGTCGCCCCGAGGAGCGCGCCGCCGCTGCGGTCAAGCGAAGGCGCGGGATCGCTGAACCACATCGTGGCGACAACGCGCAGGTAGTAGAAAGCCGAGACGACGCTCATAACGGCGCCGACAATCGCAAGCCAAACGAGGCCCGCATCGACCGCCGCGACGAAGACGACCCATTTGCCGAAGAAGCCGGCGAGCGGCGGAATCCCCGCAAGCGAGAAGAAGAAGATCGTGATCATCAGCGCCAGCGGTCCATTGGTGCGCGACAACCCTGCAAGATCGGCGACGTTCTCCACCATTTCGCCGCGGCGGCGCATCAGGAGAATGCAGGCGAAGACGCCAATCGTCATCACGACATAGATCGCCATATAGACGAGCACGGCGCTGACGCCGTCTTTGGTCGCGGCGGCAAGGCCGATCAGCGCGTAGCCCATGTGTCCGATGGAGGAATAGGCCATGAGGCGCTTGATGTTGGTTTGCCGGATCGCGGAGAACGCGCCGATCGCCATGGAGGCGACGGCAAGAATGGCGATGATGGGGCGCCACTGGTCGACGACTCCCGGAAACGCTTCCATCACCGCGCGGCAGAAGAGCGCCATAGCGGCGAGCTTTGGCGCTGCGCCGAAAAACGCCGTCACGGGCGTCGGCGCGCCCTCATAGACATCGGGCGTCCACATGTGGAAGGGCGCGGCCGATACTTTGAAAGCAAGACCCGCGATGATGAAGACGAGGCCGACGACGAGGCCGACATTCTCCTTGGCGTTCGCCGCCTTCGCGATCGCCTCGAAGCTCGTTGCGCCGGTGAAGCCGTAGACGAGCGAGGCGCCGTAAAGAAGGAGGCAGGAGGACAAAGCGCCGAGCACGAAGTATTTGAGGCCGGCTTCCGTCGAGCGCCGGCTGTCGCGGTTGAAGGTCGCAAGGATATAGAGCGCAAGACTCTGCGCCTCGAGGCCGAGATAGAGCGTGATGAGGTCCGTTGCGGACACCATCAGGCCCATGCCGAAAGCGGAGAAGACGATCAGGATCGGAAACTCGAACCGTTTGAGGTCGGCTGCGCCCAGAAACCCGTCCGACATCAAGATCGCGGCGGCAGCCGCGCCGAAGATGATGACCTTGGCGAAAATCGCATAGCGATCGACCGCGAAGGATCCGCTGAAAATCGACGTATCCGGACGTTCGAGGAGCATCAACGCCGCCGCGAGCGCGGCGAGGAGCAGCGCGACGGCGCCGAAGCTGATCGTCCGCGCGCGCCGGTCGCCGACGTAGACGCCGATGACAAGAAGCGCCATGCCGCCGAGCGCCAGGATAAGCTCGGGCGCAGCGAAGAGAAGCTGTTCTGCAAGGCTCATCAGCGCGCTCCTGCGGCGAGCGCCGCTTCATAGTTCTGAAGGAGGAGATCGACCGAGGGCGAGAACACATCGAGCGCGGGCTTCGGATAGAAGCCGAGGAAGAGCGCAAAGCCCATCAAGGCCCCGAGCATCGCCCGTTCACGCCAGTCGACATCGGTGATGCCCATCAGCGGTTTCTTGTCGAGCTCTCCATACATGACCTGCCGGAAGAGCCGGAGGCCGTAGGCCGCTGATAGAATGACCCCTGTCGCCGCGAAGAAAGCGACCCACGAGTTCACACGGAAAGCGCCGGCCATGGTCAGAAACTCGCCGACGAAACCGGACACGCCCGGCAGGCCGACATTCCCCATGGTGAAGAACAGGAACAGGAAGGCGTAGATCGGCATGCGATGCACGAGCCCGCCATAGGCCGCAATCTCGCGCGTGTGGATGCGGTCATAGAGCACGCCGACGCACAGGAAGAGCGCGCCCGAGATGAAGCCGTGCGAGAGCATCTGGAAGAGCGCGCCATCGACGCCCTGCTCCGTCATGGTGAAGATGCCCATGGTGACGAAGCCCATATGCGCGACGGAGGAATAGGCGATGAGCTTCTTGATGTCCTCCTGGGCGAGCGCGACGAGCGAGGTGTAGATGATCGCCACGATCGACAGCGCAAAGATGAGCGGCGCAAAGTCGGCGCTCGCGAGCGGAAACATCGGGATCGAGAACCGCAAAAATCCGTAGCCGCCCATTTTCAGGAGGATTGCGGCGAGGATGACCGAGCCCGCCGTCGGCGCCTGGACGTGCGCGTCGGGAAGCCAGGTGTGGACCGGCCACATCGGCATCTTGACCGCGAAAGAGGCGAAGAAGGCGAGCCACAGCCAGGTTTGCGCGTTCGCGGCAAACTTCGTCGCCTGCAAGGTCGGAATGTCGGTCGTGCCCGCCGTGAAATACATCCACGCCATGGCGACGAGAAGCAGGACTGAACCCAACAAGGTGAACAGGAAGAATTTCAGCGCCGCATAGACGCGGCTCGGCATCTTGTAGCCGGCGAATTCCTTGTAGCCCTTCGATCCCCAGACGCCGATGATGAGGAACATCGGGATGAGGCTGCCCTCGAAGAAGAAATAGAAGAGGAAGAGGTCGAGCGCACAGAAGACGCCGATCATCAGCGTCTCCATGATCAGGAAGGCGATCATGTAGTCTGCGACGCGCGTCTTGATCGAATGCCACGACGCCAGGATGCAGATCGGCATGATGAAGGCGGTGAGCAGCACGAACAGGATAGAGATCCCGTCGACGCCCATCTTGTAGCTGATGCCCTCGCCAAGCCACGGCATGTGCTCGACGAGTTGATACCCGGCGAACGCCGGGTCGTACTGCGTCGCGAACACATAGGCGCTGAGGCCGAAGACGATGATGGTGAACCAGAGCGCCACATAGCGCGCGGCATTGTCGATCTGCGCTTGCTCGCGCGGTTCGAGCGCGCCGTTGGCGTCCGCGCGCGCCGCCATCCGGCGGAGTGCGATGAAGAAAACGCCGAGCATCGGCAGGAAGGTGATCAGCGACAGCCAGGGCAAGGTCGCCATGGTCTCCTGAGCGGCGGTCATCGTGCGCCCCCCAGCAGAATGAAGGTCAAAAGCGCGCCAACGCCAATGAGGAAGGCGAAGGCGTAATGATAGACATAGCCCGTCTGCATCAGGACGAGGCGGCGCGCGCCTGCCGCGACGGCGGCGGCGATGCCGTCCGGCCCGACGCCGTCAATCGTCTTGCCGTCGCCCTCCTTCCAGAGGAAACGGCCGAACCAGAGCGCCGGCTTCACGAACAGGAAGTCGTAGAGTTCGTCGAAGTACCATTTGTTCTTCAGGAATTCGTAGATCATGCCGCCGGGACGCAGCATGCCCGGCCGCAAAGGATTGGCGCGGAGATACTGGAACGCCGCCGCGCTCGTGCCGATCAGCATGGCGACGAAGGGCGACCACAACACCCAGTCCGGCACATGATGCTCGCCGCCTTTATGCGCTTCATCCTTTTGGGCGCCGGCGTCTGCGGCATGCGCCGCATCCGCGTGCAGGGCGTCCTTGGCGCCCGCCGCCGCCGTGTTGGCGATCTTGGCAGAGCCCGCATCGCCGGCATGCGCGCCTACATGCGCCGCAGCCGCAGCGTCAATCGGTTTTTCGACATGAACATTGTCGATCTTGGCGGCCGACGCGCTGTCATGCGCTTCGGCATGTTCCGTCTGCGGCACATAGAGCGCGCCGTTCCAGAACGCGTCCGCCTTCGTGCCGACGAAGAAGGGATAGAACGCCATCCCCGCCGCGAGCGCGCCGACCGCGAGGAGCGACACCGGCGCCAGCATGGTGACCGGCACTTCATGCGGATGCTTCTTCACGTCTTCTGGTAAGCGCGACTTGCCGTGGAAGGTGATGAAGATGAGGCGCCAAGAATAGAACGCGGTCAGCACGGCGGCGAGCAGCGTGAACACGAAAGCAAGCCCGCCGAACGCCCGGCCCGCTTCGCTCGCGGCATAGGCGCCCTCGATGATCACGTCCTTGGAGACGAACCCCGCCGTTCCGAACGGCGCGCCAAAGAGATAAAGGCCCGGTATGCCGACGCCGGTGATGGCGATTGTGCCGATCACCATCAGGAGCCAGGTCAACGGCATCAGGTCGCGCACGCCACCCATCTTCTTGATGTCCTGCTCGTGGTGCATGCCATGAATGACGGCGCCCGCGCCGAGGAAGAGCAGCGCCTTGAAGAAGGCGTGCGTGAAGAGGTGGAACATCGCCGCGCCATAGGCGCCGCAGCCGGCGGCGACGAACATGTAGCCGAGCTGCGAGCAGGTCGAATAGGCGATGATCTTTTTGATGTCGTCCTGGAAGAGACCGACCGTCGCGGCGAAGAACGCCGTCACCGCGCCGATCAGCGTCACCATCGCCGCCGCATCCGGCGCGTTCTCGAAGATCGCCGAACAGCGGCAGACGAGGAAGACGCCGGCCGTCACCATCGTCGCGGCATGAATGAGCGCGGAGACCGGCGTCGGGCCTTCCATCGCGTCAGGAAGCCAGGTGTGCAGGAAAAACTGCGCTGACTTCCCCATCGCGCCGATGAAAAGAAGAACGCCGATGATCGTCAGCGCGTGCCAGTCATGCCCGAAGAGCGTGACCTGCAGCGTCTTGATCGCGCCGCCCTCAGCCGCGCCGAGCGGCGTCACCACGGCGTTCGAGGCGATCGCCTGGAAGACGTCGTCGAATTTGACCGAACCGAACACCCAGAACACGGCGAGAATGCCGAGCGCAAAACCGAAATCGCCGACGCGGTTGACGACGAAGGCCTTGATCGCTGCGTCATTGGCGGACTTCTTCTTGAACCAGAAGCCGATCAGCAAATAGGAGGCAAGGCCGACGCCCTCCCAGCCGAAGAAGAGCTGCATGAAATTGTCCGCCGTCACGAGCGTCAGCATCGCGAAGGTGAAGAGCGACAGGTAGCAGAAGAAGCGCGGCCGGCCCTCGTCTTCGTGCATATAGCCGATGGAATAGAGATGCACGAGGAAGGAGACGGTGTTCACGACGACGAGCATCAC
>CAZDRH010000005.1:0-90639 GCA_964507915.1 uncultured Caulobacterales bacterium | reverse complement strand
TCAGTGTTTCATCGAGTTGGCGTCTTCGACCGCGATGTCCCCGCGATTGCGGAAATAGGCGACGAGGATCGCAAGGCCGACCGCCGCCTCCGCGGCCGCGACCGTCAGCACCATGAAGGCGAAGACCTGGCCGACCATGTCGCCGAGGAAGCGCGAAAACGCGACGAGGTTGATGTTGACCGCGAGGAGCATAAGCTCGATCGACATCAGGATGATGATGACGTTCTTCCGGTTGAGGAAGATGCCCGCCATGCCGACAGCAAAAAGGACCGCGGCGACAGCGAGGTAATGTCCAAGACCGATCTCGGCCATCATTCCACTCCCTGCCCTGTCGGCACCCGGACGACCTCGACGCCCTCCTCGCGGCGGCGCCCGATCTGCCGTCCGGCGTCCTGCGTCTTGACGCCTTTGCGCGTGCGGAAGGTCAGCACGATCGCGCCGATCATGGCGACGAGCAGGATCACGCCCGAAATCTGGAAGAGGTGGACGTAGTCCGTGTAGAGGATCATGCCGAGTTGCTCGATATTGTTCGGCGCGTTGGGGTCGATCGCGGCGGCCCCGGCCTTGGCCACCGGATGGGTTCTGGCGATCTCCGCATCCGACGGAAACGCCCAGACCGCCACGACCATGATGAGTTGCACGACGATCAGGGCCGCAATCGCGCCGCCGATCGGCAGGTACTGCAGAAAGCCCTGTTTCAGCTCGACGAAGTCGACATCGAGCATCATCACGACGAACAGGAAGAGAACCGCGACCGCGCCGACATAGACGACGACCAGCACCATGGCGAGGTATTCAGCGCCCATGAGGACGAAGAGGCCGGCCGCCGAAATGAAGGCCGAGATCAGGAACAGGACCGAGTGGACCGGATTGCGCGCGGCGATGACCATCATGGCCGAACCGATCGTCGCGAGCGCAAACAGATAGAAGGCGAAAACGCCTAAGGTCATAAGGGTTCCTCGCGCGCGCGAGCGTTATCTCCGGCGGGCGAACGGCCGAAAGGGGAAGGCAGAATGAGACGGGGCGGGCCCCCGGACCCCGGCGCAACGCAACGGAATCGGCGCGCTTTTAGACTGGGTTATCCCGGATTGCAAAGGGACGGTCCGAATTGAGGCGGCAAGAATCGGGCGGCGAATCCGCGCGGACGCTGTAGGATCGGCGGCGACTTGGGGGCCGCACGAGTCCGTTGAATCGGGCGGCGGCCGACGGATCAGGAGATGGCGATGACCACGGACCGCGATTATTATCTCGGCACTCATGATATCGAAGTGCGCCGCCTCGGCGTTCAGCACCGGGTCTGGCGCCCCGCCGTTCTCGACGCCTGGCGGCGAGCGGGCCTCACGACCGGCGCGCGCGTGATCGATGCCGGCGCGGGTCCGGGCTATGCCTCAATCGACCTTGCCGAGATCGTCGAGGAACGCGGCAAGGTCTACGCTCTTGAGCGTTCCGACCGGTTCCTCGAGGCGCTGCGCGACGCCGCCAAAGCGCGCGGGCTGACAAATATCGAAACCTTCAGTCTCGACCTCGTCACCGATCCTTTGCCGGTCTCAGAAGTCGACGCCGCCTGGATCCGCTGGGTCTTCGCCTTCGTCGCCGACCCGATCGCCGTCCTCAACAAGCTCTCCTCGTCGATCCGCAAGGGCGGCGTTCTGATCATCCACGAATACATGGACTGGGGGTCGATGAACTGGACGCCCCGCAATCCCGTTCTGTCCGGCTTCATCGAAGTCGCCTTGCGCGAGTGGCGCGCCAGCGGCGGCGAACCCGATATTGCGGCGCAGCTCCTTCCCCGGCTGCACGATGCGGGGCTCCGGCTCCGCGAGGCGCGCCCGATCATCTACGCGATCAAGCCGGACAATTATGTCTGGCGTTGGCCGGCGACCTTCATTCCGAACCACGCCAAGTCGCTCGCAGAACGCGGCGCCGTCACGCCTACTTGGGCCGACGAGGTCGGCAGCGCCTTTGCCGCGGCGGAAGCCAACCCGGACACGGTGATGACGACGCCGCTGGTGATGGAGATCATCGCCGAGCGAATTTGAGCCTTCAACAATCACGCGGCTTCCACTCGCCAAAATGCGACGCCGGGAGAGGCCTCTCCCTGTCGCATGCCAGGCGATCATGGTAGCACCCGGGCGACGGGAAAAGGGGTCCGCCATGATGAAGGTTTTCGCCGCCGCGCTCGTCGCGGCTTCGCTCGGTTTGTCGGGCTGCGCCAGTTCTTATTACGCGACCATGGCCAAGTTTGGCTGGGAGAAGCGGGACATCCTCGTCTCGCGCGTAAAGGAAGCGCGGGCGGAACAGGCTGAAACGCAGCAGACCTTCGCCTCGGCGCTCGACGAGTTCAAATCGCTCGTCTCCTTCGACGGCGGCGATCTCGAAAAGCAGTACGACAAGATGAACGCCTCTTTCGAGGCGTCCAAGCGACAGGCGGAAGAGGTCCGCACTCGCGTCAAGGCCGTGAACGACGTCGCGACGCGCCTGTTCGGCGAATGGGAAAATGAGTTGAAGCTTTACGAGAGCGCGGACCTGCGCCGACGCTCCGCCGAACAGCTGAGCCGCACGCGGGCAGACTATGACAAGCTCTACGCGGCCATGCAGCGCGCTGCGTCGAAGATGGATCCGGTGCTTTCGCTCTATCAGGACCAGGTTCTGTTCCTCAAGCACAACCTCAACGCCCGCGCCATTTCCTCGCTGGATGTCGAACGCTCGCAGATTGAGGCGCGCGTCACGGCGTTGATCAACGAAATGAACGCCGCCATTGCGGAAGCGGATACCTTCATTGCGTCGATGAAGTAAGGCCGCGTGGGGCATGTGACGGCAGAGGCGGCGCCCCGCCCTACCCGTTGAACTCCTCTCGAGACCCCCCATGTGTGGTGTCGCTGAAACCGAGGAGGACACGGGCCATGTTCGACGCGCGCAAGATTTTCGCCGACCTGCAGCAACAGGCAGGAACGCTCGCCAAGGAATACAATGTCGACCAGCGCCTTGATCAGGCGAAGGACGCGGCCGGACAGTTGCGCGAACGCCTCAAGACGGACCCGAAAACACAGACGATCGCGGCCGGCGCGGGCGGACTTCTCCTCCTTGGCCTCCTCGGCAGCAAGGGCGGGCGCAAGCTTGTCGGCAGTGTCGCGAGCACGGGCGCTGTCGCGGCGCTGGGCGCGCTTGCCTACAAGGCCTGGACAGACAGACAGGGCCGCACATCCTCGGGCGAGCCGAGCGCAACGGAACTCAAGGAAGCCGGCTATCACATCGAAACGGACAAGGATCCGGTGTTCGCCGAAAGCCTCGTCCACGCGATGCTGGGTGCTGCCTATGCAGACGGGACGCTCGATGCGCAGGAGCGCACGGCGATCGACGCGGCGCTGACCCGCTCCGGCGCGTCAACAGAAGACCGTCGCGCGCTGATGAATGAGCTGCCGGAGTCCGAACGCCTCGACGCGATCTCGAAAGGCGCCAAGACCCCCAATCACGCTGCAGAGCTTTTCGCCGCCGCCGCGGCGATTGCCGGCGACCGAAACGGCTCGGAATCGCAATTCCTGCGCAAACTCGCCGACAAGCTTGCGATCCATCCGGACCACGCAGACGCGATCTTGCGCGCGGCGAGCTGATCAGTCGCGCATCATGCCTTTGACGATCGTCGCCAGCCCCGTCTGGCGGCGACGTCTGAGGCGTTCGGCCAGCAGGATCGCGCGGAGCATCGCTTCGGACTCGTCGAGATCGTAATTGACGATCACGTAGTCATACTCCGCCCAGTGCGACATCTCGCTGTCGGCTTTCGACATGCGCGCGAGGATGGTCGTCTCCGGATCCTGATTGCGCATCCGCAGACGGCGCTCCAGCTCCTCGCGCGAGGGCGGGAGAATGAAGACCTTCACGACATCGCCGCCGGCGACGGCGTCAAGCTGTTGCGCGCCCTGCCAGTCTATGTCGAAGAGCACGTCCGTGCCGTCCTTCAGCAGTTCAAAGACTTTCGCGCGCGGCGTGCCGTAGTAATTGCCGAACACATTGGCCCATTCGAGGAAGCCTTCATTGTCCCGCATACGGACGAATTCGGTTTCCGACACGAAATTATAGTCTTTGCCGTCGACCTCGTTTTCGCGCGGCGCGCGCGTCGTCGCCGACACAGACAGGACGATTTGCTGGTCCTTCTTGAGAAGACGCTCGGCGAGCGTCGTCTTGCCCGCGCCGGAGGGGCTTGAAAGGATGAACATGAGGCCCCTGCGGGCCACTTTAAGATCGCCGCCGATCATCGCTACTCAACGTTTTGCGCCTGTTCGCGGAACTGATCGACCACGGTCTTGAGATCCAATCCGAGCCGCTTCAGGCTTATGTCCTGCGCCTTGGAGCACAGAGTGTTGGCTTCGCGGTTAAACTCCTGGCCCAGAAAATCAAGGCGCCGCCCGGCCGCTTCCTTTCCCGCAAGGAGTTCACGCGCCGCCGCGACATGCGCATCGAGCCGGTCGAGTTCCTCGCGCACATCGGCTTTCAGAGCCAGCATGGAGGCTTCCTGCGCGATGCGGTCGTCCGGGATTGTCGAGCCCGCGAGGATCTCGGCGAGCTGGCGTTCGACACGCTCGCGGATCGCCGCCGGCTGGGCCTCGGCATGGCGCCGCGCCAGCGCGGCGAGCCTCTCGATGTCGGCGATCTGGCTCGCGAGCACGGCCTTCAAGGCCGCCCCCTCGCTTGCGCGCGCCGCGGCGAGCGATTCGAGACAGGCGGCGTAAGAGGCGATGACGGCGGCGTCGAGCGCCGCCTGCGCGCTCTCATCTGCGGCGACGGCGTCTTCAGCCTCCAATACCCCGCGCAAGGCGAGGATCCCCTCGGGACGCGGCGCATCGCACGGAATCTGTGTGGCGACGGATCTGACAAGACGGATCGCTTCGGCGAGCGCCGCTTCGTTGACACGAAGCGCCGTCGCATGCGCCGCCGCCTCAAAGGAAAGGTTTGCCGAAAGATTGCCGCGCACCAGACGCTGCGCCGTCTCGCGCCGGATGGCGGGTTCGAGGTGGTCAAAGCCGGACGGCAGGCGGATCCGCGGCTCAAGCCCGCGTCCGTTCACGGATTTCGTCTCCCAGAGCCAGCGCCGGCCGCCGAATTCGTCAGCGCGCCGGGCAAAGCCCGTCATGGAGGAAAAGGTCATTGACTACCCTGGGCGAAGCGGCGCCGGCGCTCCTCTTATGCGGGGCCGCGCGCGCAAGCAATCCATGCGGGACATGGGTCGAGTCTCAGCTTGAAATGGTGCAGGCGCTGGTAGATTCGCGGGCGTTTTGAGGAACGGCAGGTCTTGGGCGATCCGCCATTCATCGTTGAGGATCGTTGGGACAGACGGTGGCCCATTGCTGCCCTTTGTCGACGGGCGCTATCCTGCATAGTCTTCGTTCCGGCCAGCCGTGATCGAAGTTCGGGGGCGAGGGGCTACGTAATGAGATCGATCTGGGTCGCCTTCTTCTTGCTTTCTTGCGCTCCGTTGCAGGATGCACACCATCCGCGTCTCCCGATCATCGACATGCATTTGCATGCGCGCCATGCCGACTATGCGGGTCCCAATCCTCCGCCCATGTGCGCGCCTTTTCCTGTGATGCCGCGCAGCGATGCAGCTCGCCCACAGGACTTGGCGTTCGCTATCGATCCGCCATGCGCACATCCGATCCTGGCGGCATCGACAGACGAAGACGTCATGCGTCAGACCATTGCTGTTATGCAGCGCCGCAACATCATCGGCATGGTGAGCGGCGAACCTGCCCTCATGGCGGTCTGGCGCGCCGCTGCGTCCGATCGGATCATTCCGGGCCTGGATTTGCGGATCGGCACGGACAAAGGAACAGGGCACGTTGCGGTGCGTAGTCCTGCTCAAGTGCGCGCCTTGTTCGAGGACGGCGGCTTTCAAGTGCTTGGTGAAGTCATGGCGCAGTACGAAGGGGTGACCCCTGACGATCCGCGGCTTGAACCGTATTGGGCGCTTGCGGAGGAATTGGACGTGCCCGTCGCGATCCATATGGGGCCTGGAGGTCCGGCGGAGCCGTATGCGTCTCCGGGGTATCGCGCCCGAAATTCTAACCCTCTCGGCTTGGAGGAGGTGTTGGTGCGCTACCCGCATCTGCGCGTTTACATCATGCACGCGGGCTATCCGATGATCGATGAGCTGCGGGCGCTGATGTTTGCGTACCCGCAAGTCTATGTGGACATAGCAAGCATCGTCTACACCGAGCCCCGGGCGGCTTTTTATGCCTATCTGCGAGAGATCGTCGAAGCGGGTTACGGTGACCGGATCATGTTTGGCTCGGACCAGATGATCTGGCCGGGCGTTATTGAACCCGCCATTGCCGCGATCGAGGCGGCGCCCTTTCTGACCAAAGGCCAAAAGCGCGATATTCTCTACAACAACGCCGCGCGCTTTCTGAGGCTGAGCCCTGAAGCGATCGCGCGGCACAACGCGATGTGACTGCTTCCGGCGCATTTCAGACGTAAGGAGGTCTCGCACGAGCGGCAGTTCTTGGGCCGCTTGCGGACCGATGGAACAGCACGCCCTTCAAACTGAGTCGCTAACGGGACATTTCCCGTGATGGACATGGGGCGCGCCTATCGCCCGGCCTCGATCTTCCGCCACTTGGCGACGTTCGCCTGATGTTCGGCATAGGTCTTGGCGAAGACATGCCCGCCTGTGCCGTCGGCGACGAAGAAGAGCTCATCCGTCTGCATCGGATTGAGCACTGCCTCAATCGCATGGCGGCCCGGATTGGCGATGGGCGTCGGCGGCAGGCCGAAGATCACATAGGTGTTGTAGGGCGTCTCACGCCGCAACTCGCTCTGGCGGAGGCCGCGGCCGAGCGGCTCGCCCTTGGTCAGGCCGTAAATGATGGTCGGATCGGATTCGAGGCGCATCCGTTTCTTGAGGCGATTGATAAACACGCCGGCGATGCGCGGCCGCTCTTCCGCGATGCCCGTCTCTTTCTCAACGATCGAAGCGAGGATTACGGCCTCCTCGCGCGTGTTGAACGGCAGGTCCGTCGCCCGTCCGTCCCAGAGTTCGTCGAGGACCTTCTTCTGGGCGTCCGTCATCATGCGGATCATGTCGTCGCGCGTAAGGCCGCGCGTGAAGCTGTAGGTCTCAGGCAGAAGTTCGCCTTCCTTGGGCGCGAGCGTGATATCGCCCTGGAGCGTCGGGTCCTCGTCGATAAGCCGGAGGATCTGCGCGGTCGTGCGCCCCTCCGGCGCCGTCAGCCGATGGAGAATGCTCTTGCCTTCGACAAGGAGCTTGATGATGTCGATCATGCTCGCGCCGGCGGGGATTGCGTATTCGCCCGCCTTCAACTTGCTCTGCATGTCATGCGCGCGCACCGCGGCGATGAAGAGGCGCCGGTCGCTGATGGCGCCGGTCTTTTCGAGCTCAGACGCGATCTCGCCGACCGACGATCCAGGCTCCAGCAACACGATCGCTTCGGTCTTAAGGGGCCCTGGACCCGTCACGCCGCGCCATGCCCAGAAACCGCCCGCCGCAACGGCGAGTAGTCCGGCCAGAAAGATCAGCAGGAGGAGTGTTCCTACAGCGCCGCCCTTGCGCCGGCCCGATGATCCGCCACGATGCGCCATGTACGCTCCCGTCATCCGCCCCGGCCGCATCCTAAGATAGGCCCGCGAAAAACGGAACGCGAAATCGGGATGATGTTCTGCAAAGCAGAAAGCGTTAGCGATCGACCCGCGCCATGACCAGCGACGCATTGGTGCCGCCGAATCCGAACGAATTCGACAAGACGGCGTTAACCGGCTTTTTCACGGCGACGCGCGGCGCGAGGTTGATCGGCGTATCGACCGACGGATTCTCAAGATTGATCGTGGGCGGGACCACGTTGTCGCGCATGGCGAGAATGGAGAAAATCGCCTCGACGGCGCCGGCGGCGCCCAGAAGATGGCCGATCGAGGATTTCGTCGATGACATGACAAGCCGCGAGGCGTCCTGACCCCACAGGCGCTCGACGGCTCTCAGTTCAATTTCATCGCCGAGCGGCGTCGACGTGCCATGCGCGTTGACGTAGTCGATGTCTTTGGGCGCAAGCCCGGCGCGCGCGAGCGCTGCTTTCATCGCGCGATAGCCGCCGTCGCCGTCTTCGGCAGGCGCCGTCACGTGATAGGCGTCGCCGGTGAGGCCGTAGCCGACAATTTCTGCATAGATCTTGGCGCCGCGGGCGCGCGCGTGTTCGAGCGATTCCAGAACCACGACGCCGGCGCCGTCGCCCATCAGGAATCCGTCGCGATCCTTGTCATAGGGCCGCGATGCGCGGTGCGGATCGTCGTTGAAATGCGTCGTCAGCGCTTTACAGGCGGCGAACCCGGCGATCCCGATCGGGCAGACCGCCGCTTCCGTTCCGCCGGCGAGCATGACGTCTGCGTCGCCCAACATGATGAGACGCGCGGCGTCGCCGATCGCATGGGCGCCCGTCGAGCAGGCCGTCACGACGGCGTGGTTCGGCCCCTTGAGGCCAAGGCGGATCGACACCTGGCCGGAAGCGAGGTTGATGATCCGTCCCGTGATGAAAAACGGCGAGACGCGGCGCGGACCCTTTTCGTGGAGCACCATCGCTTCCTTCGCGATGCCGTCGAGACCGCCAATGCCCGAGCCGATGAGAACGCCGGCGCGTTCGCGCTCGGCGTCGGTTTTCAGCTCAAGGCCGCTGTCGCGGAACGCCATCTGCGCCGCGGCGACGCCGTAGAGGATGAAATCATCGACACGCCGCTGCTCGCGCGGCTCCATCCAGTCGTCCGGCTTGAAGACCGCATCCGGATCTTCCGCAGCGAGCGCCGCCCCGCCGCCATTGCCGTCGATTCGGGGCACTTCCGCCGCGATCTTGCACGGCATCTCCGAGACGTCGAACTTGGTGATCCGCTCGGCGCCCGCCCGGCCGGCGATGAGCCGCGACCACGAGGCTTCGACGCCGCAAGCCAGCGGCGTGACAAGACCAAGCCCGGTGACGACGACGCGCCTCATGGGCGCCGCCTCGCCATCCCGACACCTTGTGCGTTCGGCGTGGCCAGCATGGACCGCACCTGCCCCGCGACCGGCGTTACTTTTTCTGTTCGGTGATGAACTTGACCGCGTCGCCGACGGTCTGAATCGTTTCCGCGGCGTCGTCCGGAATCTCGACGTCGAATTCTTCCTCAAAGGCCATCACGAGCTCGACGATGTCGAGGCTGTCCGCGCCAAGATCGTCGATGAAGCTCGACTTCGCCTCTACTTTGGCCGGATCGACGTCGAGATGTTCGACAACGATCTTCTTAACGCGTTCAGCAAGATCAGACATTTAAGGCTCCTTCGCTTTGGGTCCGGCCCGACTCGCCCGGTTCGGACCGGCTGTTTGCCGCTCCGGGCCCCCCAAGGGTTCGGGGGCGCTTACGTCAAATTACGGAATGTTGCAACGCCCGCTTTCGTTCTGGCCTTTGTTCCGGTCCAACGGCGTCCGATCACATGCGCGTCAGCCTTGGTCCGGCCTATATCATGGCCATTCCGCCGTTCACGTGTAAAGTCTGGCCGGTGACATAACCGGCTTCCTGCGACGCAAGGTAGACGGCCGCGGCGGCGATATCCTCCGGCGCGCCCATGGCGCCGGCAGGAATTTTCGAAAGGATCGCGGTCTTCTGCGCTTCGCTCAGCGCGTCAGTCATCGCGGTTGCGATGAAGCCGGGCGCGATGCAGTTGACCGTGACGTTGCGCGACGCGATTTCCGCGGCGAGCGATTTCGTCATGCCGATCATACCGGCTTTGGACGCCGCGTAATTGGCCTGCCCCGCATTGCCGGTGACGCCGACGATCGACGTGACACCGATGATGCGGCCGAAGCGCTGTTTCGTCAGCGTACGCAGCGACGCGCGCGCGAGGCGATAATAAGCCGTAAGGTTGATTCGGATCACTTCGTCCCACATGTCGGGCTTCAACATCATGAACAGCATGTCGCGCGTGACGCCGGCATTGGAGACGACGATGTGCAGGCCGCCCATTTTCGTCTCTGCCTCTTTCGGCAACGAATCGACCGCATCGAGATCGCCGAGATTGCAGGGCGCGATATGCACGCGCTCTTTTAGCTCGTTCGCAAGCGCTTCGAGCTTATCGGCCTTGGTGCCTGAAATCGCGACGGTTGCGCCCTGACGGTGGAACGCCCGCGCCACCGCGCCGCCGATGCCGCCTGTCGCGCCGGTGACAAGCGCGCATTTGCCGGTGAGATCGAACATGGGGTGGCCTCGCTGTTTCAAGATCGCCTGACACGGATAGGGCGGCGGGGGCAAGAGGCGCAGATTTTGTCGGCGCAGCGCGACACCATATTGCAGACCAGTCGAGCATATGGTATCGCTACTGGTATGGAAATGCGCAAAATCACAGTTCAAGTGCCTGAAGAGCTGTTGGAACGCGCCCGCGCCTTTACCGGGGACGGCGTCACAAGCACCGTCGTCCAGGGCCTGAAAAAACTTGCCTCCATTCACGCGCAGCAGGAGCTGCGCAAGCTTCGCGGCAAAGTGAAATTCACGCTCACGCTCGATGAGATGAAATACGATCGCGAATGATAGCCTGCGATACGAACATAATCGTCGCCTATCTCCAAGGCGGCGGCGGGGCAGATATCGACCTTGCTGATCGCGCGCTTGCGTCTGGCGAACTTGCTTTGCCGCCTGTCGTTTTAACGGAAATCCTCAGTGACCCGGGTGCGCCGCCGGCGTTGAGAGCCCTTCTCGCCGACTGCGAAACTCTGAGCCCTGTTCCGGGGTACTGGGAACGCGCAGGATTTTTGCGCGCAAAACTGTTCAAGCAGAAGCTGAAAGCCGCGACTGCTGACGCACTGATCGCCCAGTCCTGCATTGACTACAACGTGCCGCTTATCACCCGTGACGCTGATTTCCGGCATTTTGCAAAATTTGGCGGCCTGAGACTGGCGTGAGCGGGAGTACTGCCCGACCGCCTAGGCCTTCGCATAGGCATCGACATCCGCCGGCTCGCCGACGCTTAGGATCGCCGCTTCTTTGGCGATGCGTTTGACGAGGCCCGCGAGCACCTTCCCCGAACCGACCTCGACGAACCGATCGACGCCCCGTTCGGCCATGAAGGCGACGCTTTCGGTCCAGCGCACGCGGCCGGTCACTTGCTGGACGAGCAGGCGCCGGATCTCCGCCGGCGTCGAGACTTCTTTCGCCGTAACATTCGCAACAACGGGGATGCGCGGGCCGAAAAGCACGGCTTTCTCGAGGGCGCTCTCCATCATCTTCGCCGCCGGCGCCATCAGCGAGCAGTGAAACGGCGCCGACACCGGAAGGAGCTTGGCCATTTTCGCGCCGTGCTTCTTGGCCGTTTCGCAGACAGCCTCGACGCGCGCTTTCGCGCCGGAGATGACGACCTGCCCCGGCGCATTGTCGTTCGCGATCTCGCAGACGCCCTCGCCCGGCGTTTCGGCGATCGCCTTCTCGGTCTTTTCGATATCGATTCCGAGGAGCGCGGCCATCGCCCCGATTCCGGGCTTGACCGCCGCCTGCATGGCGTTGCCGCGGATGCGCAGGAGCCGCGCCGTCTCGGCGAGCGTCAGCGCGCGCGCCGCGCAGAGCGCCGCGTATTCGCCAAGAGAGTGCCCTGCGACGAACATGCAGTTCTCTATGTCGAGGCCGGCCTCTTTTTCGAGCACGCGCAAGGCCGCGATCGAATGGGCCATCAGGGCCGGTTGGGTGTTCGAGGTGAGCGTCAGATCTTCGGCGGGCCCTTCCCACATGATCCGGGAGAGACGCTGGCCGAGCGCATCGTCGATTTCCTGAAACACTTCGCGCGCCGCCGGAAAAGTCTCGGCAAGCGCCTTGCCCATGCCGACAGCCTGGCTGCCCTGCCCCGGAAAGATCAACGCTTGCGCCATGGACTGCTCCCACTTTTGACGCGCAAGCAGCACGACGCGGCGGCCCGTGGCAAGGTCGCGACGCTATTCGCGTAGTTTGGGCGCCTGCCATGATTAAGGGCGACGATCCCAACCAAAGCCCCGCCCTTGCCTTCCCCGCCTCCCTCGGCTAGAGGCTCCCCCCTCATCAGCGACGGTCGGCGTCGCCCCGGTCTTTGCGGGGTTTGCGGGATGGTCCCGCCAGACGTCGAGCCGAAGGCGCCGCGCCCGCCAGCGGGCATAAGCGTCTCCGTCGCCCGGACAGGAGCTGGCTCATGCCGCTTTACGAGCATGTCTTCATTGCGCGTCAGGATATTTCGCCCGCGCAAGTGGAGGCGTTGACGGAAACCCTCACGAAGGTCGTCGCCGATCACGGCGGCAAGATCGAGAAGTCTGAGTATTGGGGCCTCAGAAGCCTCCAGTACAAGATCAAGAAGAACCGCAAAGGCCATTACAGCCTCTTCAACATCGACGGCCCGCCGGCGGCGGTGCTCGAACTTGAGCGCATCGAGAAGATCAATGACGACGTGCTCCGCTCGATGACGATCCGCGTTGAGGCGCTGGACCCTGAGCCTTCGCCTGTCCTTTCGCGTCGCGACCGCGGCGGCGACCGTGACGGCGAGCGCGGCGACAGGGGCGATCGCGGCGGCTTCGGCGGCGACCGCGGTGACCGGGGCGGCTTCGGCGGCGATCGCGGACCGCGCGGCGGCTTCGGCGGCGGCGGCGACCGCGGCGGCTTTGGCGGCGGCGGGGATCGCGGCGATCGCGGCCCGCGCCGGTTCTAGGATCAGGAGAGAGACATCATGGCCAAACCCTTCATGCGCCGGCGCAAAACCTGCCCTTTTTCGGGCGAGAACGCGCCCAAGATCGACTACAAGGATCCGAAGCTGCTGCAGCGCTTCGTTTCCGAGCGCGGCAAAATCGTGCCGTCCCGGATCTCAGCCGTTTCGGCTCTGAAGCAGCGTGAGCTCGCCCGCGCCATCAAGCGCGCGCGATTCCTTGCGCTCCTCCCCTACGCCGCGGAGTAAGCTGTCATGGAAATCATTCTTCTCGAACGCGTCGAAAAGCTCGGGCAGATGGGCGATGTCGTCCGCGTGCGCGACGGCTTTGCGCGGAACTTTCTCCTTCCGCGCAAGAAGGCCCTGCGTGCGACCGACGCCAATCGCAAGGTCTTTGAATCGCAGCGCGCCGATCTCGAAGCGCGCAACATCGAGCGCCGCAAGGAAGCCGAGCAGCTCTCGACAAAGATCGACGGCAGGACTTTCGTCGTCATCCGTCAGGCGTCAGACGCCGGCATGCTCTTCGGATCAGTGTCGACGCGCGACATCGCCGAAACGGCGTCGGCCGGCGGCGTCCATATCGACCGCACGCAGGTGCGCCTCGACAAGCCGCTGAAACAGCTCGGCATCTTCCCGATCAAGATCGTGCTGCACCCGGAAGTCTCCGTTTCGATCTCCATCAACGTCGCCCGCTCGGAAGAAGAAGCCGAGCGTCAGGCGCGCGGCGAGAATGTTCTCCTGCGCGTTGAGGAAAAGGACGACGAAGAAGCGGGCCAGCAGGCCGAATTCTTCGACGCGGACGCCGCCGCCGCGGACGCGGGTGAGAAGGCCTGAGTTATCATGTAACGCATTTTTTGCGCTAGCGCGCTGAGCGCGCCTTGTCGAAAACTTTAGAGGCCCGCCGCACTTCACGGCGGGCCTTTTTCTTGTTTCTATCGCGCGCATGGCGGACGGCGCAAAATTCGACGGCGACAAGAGCGGAAAGCCGGGTACGGACGAAAATGTTCCGTATTCGATCGAATCGGAACAGGCGGTGCTGGGCGCCATTCTGTTCGATAATGAGGTCTTCAACCGCGTTTCGACCTATTTGAAGCCGGAGCACTTTTACGATCCGGTACATCGGCTCATCTACGACGCCTGTGCGCGGCTCATTCCGGGCGGCAGAATGGCTGCCCCGACCATCGTCGACACCTATCTCGGCGCCTCTCCCGGCTTCCACGAGGCGGGCGGCCGGCGCTATCTCGAACAGCTCGCCGCCGCCGTGCCGTCAATCGTCGGCGCGCATGACTACGGCCGCGTCGTCTACGATATGGCGGTCCGCCGCGGGCTCATCAACCTCGGCTCCGAGATGATCGACCGCGCCCGCACGGCGACGCTCGAAGACGAACCCGCGGCGCAGGTCGAGGCGGCCGAACAATCGCTCTACAAACTCGCCGAGACCGGCCGCTATGGCGGCGGGTTCAAGACGTTCCAGGCGTCCATCAAGGAAGCGATCGACATCGCCAATGAGGCGGTGAAGCGCGGCGGGGGCCTCGCGGGCGTTGCGACGGGCTTTGCCGATCTTGACCGCCTGATGGGCGGGCTTCACGCCTCGGATCTCGTCATCCTCGCGGGGCGGCCTTCCATGGGCAAGACGTCGCTCGCGACCAACATCGCCGTCAACGCCGCGCGCAAGCACCGCACGGAGATCGGCGAGAATGGTCTTCCGCGTACGGCCGAAGGCGCCGTCGTCGGGTTCTTTTCGCTCGAAATGTCCGCCGAGCAGCTGGCGACGCGCATCATTTCCGAGACTGCGACCGTGCCATCTGAATTCATCCGTCGCGGCGATCTCGATGCGCGCCAGTTCGACGACATCTACCACGCTTCAAAAGCGCTCGAGCAGTTGCCGATCTTCATCGACGACACTGGCGGCATCTCGATCGCGCAGCTCGCGGCGCGGGCGCGGCGCCTGAAGCGCCAGCACGGCCTGGACCTTCTCGTCATCGACTATCTGCAACTCATCTCCGCCTCGAACCGCCGCGGCGACAACCGCGTGCAGGAGATCACCGAGATCAGCATGGGCCTGAAGACGCTCGCCAAGGAGCTCTCCGTGCCGATCCTCGCGCTGTCGCAGCTCTCGCGCCAGGTCGAATCCCGCGACGACAAGCGTCCGCAGCTTCAGGATCTGCGTGAATCGGGCTCGATCGAACAGGACGCAGACGCAGTTTTATTCGTATACAGAGAAGATTACTATCTCCGCCGCGGCGAGCCGCGCGAGGGGACGGCCGAGCATCTCGAATGGCAGAACCGCTGCGCCGAAGTCGCCGGCATCGCCGAAGTCATCATCGGTAAGCAGCGCCACGGCCCCATTGGCAAAGTCGAGCTCAGATTTGAGGAGAAGTTCACGAAGTTCTCCAATCTCGACCGGGGCCGCTACGACCAGCACCGGCTGGAGTAGCGTTCGCACCTCCTACGCGCGGCGCCCCCCCCTCAGCCGCCTGCGGCGGCAGCTCCCCCGTGAACGGGGGAGCGGAGACAAGATGGCAAGAGCCGGTTTGCAAGTTTGTCAATCTACCGCAGAAATCCAAGCGCCAGCCGCACGAGTTCGTCTTCGAACTCCGGATCGTCGAGCAGTTTTGCGTTCTCGATCACGGCGCCGCGGATCGTGTTGGCGACGGCGCGGGTCAGAACATAAATTGCGACCGGCGAAAGCGGGCGCGCGCCCAGCGGGCGGTTACGCGCCGCCGCGGCGTCGATGAACGCCGCGACCGTCTCGAGGCCCTTGCCGCCGCCCTCTTCCAGGCGCTTCAACGCCATCGTCATGATGAGCCGTCGCGCGCCGCGCCGCGCGCGAAACGCCTCTATTACGGCGCGGATGATGCGCCGCGTCACGTCTTCCACGCCGGAAGGGCTGACGCCCTCGAGCTCCTTGCCGATGCGCGCCGCCACGGCGTCGCGCTCGCGATTCATCAGTGCATGGATGATGGCGTCCTTGTCCTTGAAGTATTGATAGATCGACCCGACCGACACGCCGGCCCGCTCGGCGATGCGGTTCGTCGATAGGGCCGCCTCGCCGTCTTTCGCCAAAACCTGAAACGCGGCCTCGACAATCGCTTCGCGCGTCTTCAATGCGCGCGCCTGCACGGGCGTTTTCCGAGAAGGATCAAGGACTTTTGTCAATTGTTTGGCGCGTGCCATGGACCGGCCGAATGCGAGTTGGAGAAACTGAAGAATGCTCACATATTGATCGCTGCGGCACAAGCCGCCGTTGCTGGGATTGCAGACCATGGGTCTTAACGGACCGCTCTTCTATTATTTCGCGCCGATCTTCCTCGGCATGGTGGCGCTCGAAATCTGGGTCGGCCGCAAACGCGGTCTCACGCTATATACTCGCCGCGAGACGTTCGCCTCGATCGGCATCCAGATCGGACAAAGGGTTGTCGGCTTTCTGAAGCTGGGCCTCGGCCTTGCGGCCGCGAAATGGGCTTACGAGAATCGGCTCTTCGACATCGACATGAGCGCCTGGTGGGCGCTGCCCCTTCTCTTTGTGGGCACGGAATTCACCTATTACTGGTTTCATCGCGCAAGCCACGAAGTGCGCTGGCTCTGGGCGACCCATGCCGTGCATCATTCGGTCGAGGAGCTGAACATTCTTGCGTCCTACCGTCTCGGCTGGACCGGATTCATCTCCATGGGCTTCGTCTTCCATTTGCCGCTGATGTTTCTGGGATTCACGCCGCTCGCGGTCGCGACGATGCTTGCCTTCAATCTCTTCTATCAGTCCTGGCTGCACACGACGCTGATCGGCAAATTGCCCTTCGTCGAAGGCTGGCTCAACACGCCCTCGTCGCATCGCGTCCATCATGCGCGCAATGCCGACTATCTCGACCGCAACCATGGCGGCGTGACGCTCGTCTTCGACAGGCTCTTCGGCACCTATGTCGCCGAGCGCGATGAAGAGCCTTGCGATTTCGGCCTCGTCAAACCCGTCGGCTCCGCCAATCCGTTTGTGATCGCCTTTCACGAATGGGGACGGCTGCTCAGCGATCTCTCCCGCGCGCATCCGCGCCATTGGTTGGGGTACATCTTTGGACCGCCGGGCTGGGCGCCAAATGGTCAGGGACTGACAAGCGCTGTCCTCAGGGACCGTTACAAAGCCTCAAAACAGGCGAAGGGCTTAACGGATCCAAACCTGCCCGCCGCCGAGCCGCACGCGGCCTGAGCGCTGCTTTCCAAGCTAATCCGTTGATATAAATATACTTTTATCGGCAGACCTCGCGATGAGCGGCGGCGCTGATACGCTCCGGGCCAGCCAATTAACCCTAACTGTGACCCGTATCACAGCGCCGCCGCGGGGCCCGATCTATCTTCCTCTCATGGAAGCCGATCGCTTCCTCAGAGTTTCACAAGGAGAGAGAGTTATGACCAAGTTCGCCATCGCCTTCGCCGCCGCCTTCGCCGCCGTTTCTGGCGCCGCCTATGCCGCCGGCCCGATCCACACGCAAACTTCCGTGCAAGAGGTCGTCGTCGTCGCGTATGACAAGGAGCCGTTGTCGCCGCGCTATCACACGCTGATCACCCGCTCGCTGGCGACGATGGACATGCGCCTGCGCACGGAAATCGCCAAAGCGTCCTACACGCAGAACGAAGCGGCGATCCGCAACGCCATCGGCGCCCCTTCGGCGGAAGCGCTCGCCTTCGCCGGCAGCTAGACCCTGCGACGAACAGGACTTGCGGGAGAGAACGAGGCCGATGGGGCGACCCGTCGGCCTCACGCCTTTGAGACGCATGGCGCTGTTGGGGCTGCTCCGCTACCAAGCGGGCAAAAGGGGTCCCGATGGTCGCTGAAACGCCGACGCCGGACGACGTCTCCGAAGGGAGGGGCTCAAGCTTCGCCGCCGAGATTGAGCGCGACCAGGAGCATCGCGCCAAGGCGAAATCCATCCGGCCGTTGCGCCGGCTTGCACCCTATGTGCTGCGCTATCCAGCGACGCTCGGGCTTTTCGTCGTTTTCCTGATTCTCGCGTCGGTGCTGACGCTCGCTCTGCCCGCGTCGATGCGGCTTGTTGTCGATTGCGGCTTTGGCGACGGCTCGGCGCCGGCCTGCAAGCAGTTTTCGCTCGGCGGCGACCTTGCGCCCTATTTCGGCGCGGGCATCGTCGTGGCTTTGCTGCTCGGCGCGGCGAGCGCCATGCGCTTCTACTTCATCAGCCGGCTTGGCGAGCGCGTCGTCGCCGATTTGCGCAAGGCGGTCTATGCGCATCTTCTGACTCTTTCCCCCGGCAATTACGCGCGTATCCGGACCGGCGAAGTGATGTCGCGTCTGACGACCGACACGACGCTCATCGAGACGCTGGTCGGCTCGTCCATATCGGTCGCGCTGCGAACGCTCGCGACGACTTTCGGCGCCATCGTCCTGATGCTGACCGTGAGCTGGAAGCTGACCGCCATGGTCGCGACGGTCGGGCCGCTGATCCTCGGTCCGATTTTCCTGTTCGGCCGCCGCCTGCAGCGGCTGTCGCGGTCAAGCCAGGACAGCCTCGCCGCCGCCGCCTCTCGCGCCGGAGAATCGCTGAACGCCATCGAAGCCGTCCAGGCCTTCACGCGCGAGACAGCCGAAACGCGCGCCTTTGACGAGGCGGTCGAAGGCACGTTCGCCGTCGCCCTGCGCCGTATCCGCACGCGGACTTTCATGACGGCGCTCATCTTTTCGCTCATTCTGACCGGTCTTATTTCCGTGCTGTGGTTCGGCGCTGAGCAAGTGAAAGCGGGCGCGATCACCCCGGGCGCGATGACGCAATTCGTCATGTACGCCTTCATCGCGGTCAGCGGCGCGGGGCTCCTCACGGAGACCTATGCCGAAGTCATGCGCGCGGCCGGCGCGACGGAACGCTTGATGGAATTGACGGCGATGCAGCCCGAAGTCGCCGCGCCGACATCGACGCCTGCCCAAAGAGCATTCCGCGGCGCGATCGCCTTCGAGAATGTCGTCTTCGCCTATCCCGCGCGGCCGGACAGTCGCGCGCTTCGCGGCGTGAGCTTCACGATCGCGCCGGGCGAGACGGTCGCGCTTGTCGGCCCCTCGGGCGCCGGCAAGAGCACGATCTTCAACCTGCTGCTGCGCTTCTACGATCCGGTGAGCGGCGCCATCAGCCTCGACGGCGCGGACATCCGCTCGTTCCCGCTCGAAGACCTGCGCGGCGCGCTCGCGATCGTGCAGCAGAACGCCCCGCTCTTCACCGGCGACGCCGCGCTCAACATTCGTTACGGCCGCCCGGACGCAACCGACGCCGACGTCGAGGCGGCCGCGCGCGCCGCCAATGCGCATGATTTCATCGCCGCCTTGCCGCAGGGCTACAAGACGACGCTCGGCCAATCGGCCGCGCAGCTCTCCGGCGGCCAGCGCCAGCGCATCGCCATCGCGCGCGCCATTCTCAAGAATGCGCCGATCCTGCTCCTCGACGAGGCGACAAGCGCGCTTGATTCCGAAAGCGAACACGCGATCCAGGCGGCGTTTGAGCGCATCTCCAAGGGCCGCACGACGCTCGTCATCGCGCACCGGCTGTCGACCGTGCTCCGCGCCGACCGCATTCTCGTCTTCGACGACGGACGGATCACTGATGAGGGCCGCCACGCAGACCTCGTCGCCCGCGGCGGGCTCTATGCGCGCCTTGCCGACCTGCAGTTCAACGCGAACCGTCAGGCGGCGGAATAAGCGCGGCTCAGCCTTTGCCTTTCGTTTTCGTTTTGCCCGGGCCGGCGTTCTTTTCGATGAATTCGATGATCTTGCCGGCGACATCGACGCCGGTCGCCTTCTCGACGCCCTCAAGCCCCGGCGAAGAATTCACTTCCATAACGACGGGGCCGTGATTGGAGCGCAGCATATCGACGCCGCAGACATTGAGCCCCATCGCCTTGGCGGCGGCGAGCGCCGTCTCGCGCTCCGAACCCGAAATCTTGATCGCCTCGGCGGATCCGCCGCGGTGAAGGTTTGAGCGGAACTCGCCTTCCTTGCCCTTGCGCTTCATGGCGGCGACGACCTTGCCGCCGACGACGAGACAGCGGATGTCTTCTGCCTTGGCCTCCTTGATATACTCCTGGACCAGAATATCCGTATCCACCCCGCCGAAAGCCTGGATGATCGAAATGGCGGCGCCCTTGGTTTCGCCAAGCACGACGCCGATGCCTTGCGTGCCTTCAAGAAGCTTGATGATCACCGGCGGCCCGCCGACCATGTCGATGAGGTCTTCAGGATCGCTCGTCTTGTGCGCAAACACGGTGACCGGCAGGCCGACGCCCTTTTTCGCCAGCAATTGCATCGACCGCAGCTTGTCGCGAGAGCGCGTGATGGCGACAGATTCATTCAACGGATAGACGCCCATCACTTCAAACTGCCGCAGCACCGCGCAGCCATAGAACGTGACTGATGCGCCGATGCGCGGAATGATCGCGTCATATTTCGGCAGATCGCGCCCCTGATAGCGCACGCTCGGGCTATTCGACGTGATGTTGATGTAGCATTTGACGTGGTTGACGAGGTCGATCTCGTGCCCGCGCGCGCGCGCCGCCATTAGCAGCCTCTGGTGCGAATAGAGTTCGGGCTGCTGACACATCAGCGCGAGTTTCACGCGCGGTCTCCTTCTTTGCCGAGCAGGAAGGATGCGCCGGGATCGACCAGAAATCGCCGCTTCAGCGCGTCACGTCCAAGGAGAAGACGGAACCCCATTTCATCACGGTCAGCAAGCGAAAGCTCGATGACGAATGTTTCAGCTCCGAGCTTCAATTTTGCTTTCACGACGTAGCGCTCTTCGACGGCGCCGTTCGAACAGCGGATGCGCCGTCTGCCGACAAGCGGCGCGCGGCAGCGCAACGCTGGACGCAGACGCCTCTGGAGCGGCGCAAGCATGAACGCGGCGAAGCGCTTACCCTTTCGTTCCGACACGGAAATGTCAAAGGCGTGAACGGCGGAAGTTTTCGCGCCGGTGTCGATCTTCGCCTTGATGGAGGCGATTTCCCAATCCGGGAACGCCGCCCATTCGCGCCAGCCGATCAGGGCGGCGTCAGATGTGGAGCGCATGGCCGAGCGTGCGCAGGCTCGCTTCCAGGAAGGCTTCGCTCTGGGTCGGGTGGGCGTGGATCGTGCCCGCGACATCCTCGAGCGTCGCGCCCATTTCGATCGCAAGCGCAAAGGCGGCGGAGAGTTCGGCGACGCCCTTGCCGACCGCCTGCACGCCGAGGATCAGATGATTGTCCGCACGCGCCACGCAACGTACGAAGCCCTCTTCGGCTTCGACGGCCATGGACCGTCCGTTGGCGGAAAACGGGAAGAGCGCCGTCTTGATCTCAAAGCCCGCGGCTTTCGCCTCCTCCGGCGCAAGCCCGCAGGAGACGATTTCGGGGTCGGTAAAGCACACGGCGGGGATGGCGCGCTTGTCCCAGCGGCGCTTGTGGCCCGCGATGATCTCCGCGACCATCTCGCCCTGCGCCATGGCGCGGTGCGCGAGCATCGGCTCGCCGGTAACGTCGCCGATCGCGTAGATGCCGCTCATCGAGGTGCGGCACTGGTCGTCAATCTTGAGGTGACGGCCTGCCAGATCAAGCGCGAGGTTCTCCCTGCCCCAGCCTTCGGTCAGCGGCTTGCGGCCGACTGTGACGAGGATCTTGTCCGCAGGCAGAGTCTCCTCCTTGCCGTCGGCCGTTTCGATGACCAGGCCCTTCTTCCCGGCGCCCTTAGCCCTGACGCCGAGCCGGACATCGACATCGAGCGCCTTGAGGCGCTTGGCGACGGGACGCGTCAGTTCGGCGTCATAGAGCGGCAGGATGCGGTCCATCGCCTCGACGACCGTGACCGCGCTGCCGAGCTTGGCGTAAGCGATGCCGAGTTCAAGGCCGATATAGCCGGCGCCGATGACGGCGAACGCTTTGGGCGGCGCAGCAAGCGCGAGCGCCTCGGTCGAGGAGATCACGTCGCCGCCGAAAGGCAGGAACGGCAGTTCGACGGGAACTGAACCCGTCGCGATGATGGTGTTCTCGGGGCGGACGATGGTCACGCCCTCCGCCGTTTTGACCTCGACGGTCTTGCCGTCGCGGAAGGACGCCTTGCCCTTCAGCACACGGACCTTGTTCTTCTTCAGGAGGCCGCCGACGCCGGTCGTGAGGCGCGTGACGATGCCGTCTTTCCAGGCGACCGTCTTCGCAAAATCGATCTTCGGCTTGCTCGCGCTGATGCCGAGCGCATTGGCGCCGGCGAAATGCGCCGCCTTCTCGAACTCATCCGCGGCGTGAATGATCGCCTTCGACGGTATGCAACCGACATTGAGGCAGGTGCCGCCGAGCGCTTCGTTCTCGACGATGATGGTGTCGAGGCCGAGCTGACCCGCGCGGATCGCGGCGACATAGCCGCCCGGCCCCGCGCCGATGACGAGGAGTTTGCAGGTCGTTTCGGCCATCGCCTAGTCCTCGATGAAGATCGTCGCGGGCGCCTCAAGGAGCCCTTTGATACGCTGGATGAAAACCGCCGCGTCCCAGCCGTCGATGACGCGATGGTCGAAGCTCGACGACAGGTTCATGATTTTGCGCGGCGTGAATTGCTGGCCGTCCCACCACGGACGAACCTGCATCTTGTTGACGCCGACAATGGCGACTTCCGGATAGTTGATCACCGGCGTCGTCACGATGCCGCCTATCGCGCCGAGCGAGGTGATGGTGATGGTAGAGCCCGTCAGCTCCTCGCGCGTGCATTTGCCGTCGCGCGCGGCTTCGGCGAGGCGCGTGAGTTCGCGCGCGCAGTCGTAAATCGACATTGCTTCGACATGGCGCACGACCGGCACGACGAGGCCGCCTTCGGTCTGAGTCGCAACGCCCATATGCATGCCGCCGCTGCGGCGGATGATTCCCGCATCGTCGTCGTAACGCGCATTCATCTGCGGCTGATCCGCGATCGCGCGCGCCATGGCGCGCATCAGAAACGGCAGAACCGTGAGTTTCGGCCGGCCTTCCTTCTTCTCGGCGTTGAGCCGGGCGCGAAGGTCTTCGAGCGCCGTCATGTCGATCTCGTCGACATAGGTAATATGCGGAATGCGTTGCTTGGCGATCTGCATCTTCTCCGCAATCTTGCGGCGAAGGCCGATGACGGGAATGTCCGTCATCGTCATATCGGGCGCGCGGCCGCGCCCTGACGGACGGGCCGAAACGCCGCCCGACGCCATGAAGGCGTCAAGGTCGTCATGCCCGATGCGGCCCGCAGGTCCTGAGCCCATCACGCGACGCAGATCGATCCCGGCGTCGGCGGCGCGCTTCCGCACGGCCGGCGAAGCGAGCGGCTTCTCGCCTTCCTTGCGCAAGGGCGCAGACTTCGCAGCGACGGCGGCAACAGGCGCGGGTTTCGGCGCAGCGACGGCTTTAGGCTCCGCGTGACCATTGGCGACGGGTTTGGCGGCCGGCTCGACGGGCGCCTTCTTTTCAGCGGGCTTGGCGGGCGCTGGTGCGTCGGAAGACGCGTTGCCAGGGCCGTCGACGTCCAGCCGGATGATCGGCGCGCCGACTGAGACGATGTCGCCGGGCTTGGCGCCGAGCCAGGCGATCTTGCCCTCGACCGGCGAAGGGATTTCGACCGTCGCCTTGTCGGTCATCACGG
This sequence comes from uncultured Caulobacterales bacterium, assembly GCA_964507915.1. Taxonomy (GTDB): domain Bacteria; phylum Pseudomonadota; class Alphaproteobacteria; order Caulobacterales; family Parvularculaceae; genus Amphiplicatus. Next base: position 67,345 of record CAZDRH010000005.1, on the reverse strand, counting down.
CGCCGATGATCTGATCCTCGCGCACATGCGCGCCTTCCGTGACCATCCACTCGACGAGCTCAGCCTCGGCGACGCCCTCGCCGACATCGGGAAGCTTGATCACAAAGACGCCCATTTCAGCCCTCCATGACTTTCTTGAGCGCCTCGCCGACGCGTTTAGGCCCCGGGAAATAGAGCCATTCATGCGCATGCGGATAAGGCGTGTCCCATCCCGTGACGCGAATGATCGGCGCTTCGAGGTGGTAGAAGCAGCTCTCCTGCACGACAGATACGAGTTCGGCGCCGAAGCCGCAGGTCTTCGTCGCCTCATGCACGACGACGCAACGCCCGGTCTTGCGCACCGACTCCTCGATGGTTTCGAGGTCGAGCGGCAGGATCGTCCGCAGGTCAATGATTTCGGCATCGACGCCCGTCTCGGCCGCCGCCGCTTCGGCGACATAAACCATGGTGCCATAGGCGAGCACGGTCACATCGGCGCCCTCGCGGCGGATCGCCGCCTTGCCGAGCGGGATCGTATAATGGCCCTCCGGCACGTCGCCGAAATCGTGGTTCTTCCACGGCGTCACCGGCCGGTCGTGATGCCCGTCAAACGGCCCGTTGTAGAGACGCTTCGGTTCCAGGAACATTACGGGATCTTCATCTTCGATCGCGGCGATGAGGAGACCCTTGGCGTCATAGGGGTTCGACGGAATGACCGTCTTGAGGCCGCAGACATGGGCGAAGAGCGCTTCCGGGCTCTGGCTGTGCGTTTGTCCGCCGAAAATGCCCCCTCCCGTCGGCATGCGGACGACCATCGGCACGGTGAAATCGGCGTCCGAACGGTAGCGGATGCGCGCAGCTTCAGAGGCGAGCTGGTCGTAGCCCGGATACATATAGTCCGCAAACTGAATTTCGACGCAGGGCCTGAGGCCATAGGCAGCCATGCCGATCGCCGCGCCCACTATGCCGCTTTCATTGATCGGGGCGTCGAAGCAGCGCGCCTTGCCGTATTTCTGCTGGAGCCCCTGCGTGCAGCGGAAGACGCCGCCGAAATAGCCGACATCCTCGCCGAAGACGACGACATTGGGGTCAAGGCCCATCTTCACGTCCATGGCGCTTCGGATCGCCTCGATCATGGTCATGCGCGGCATGGCTCAGATCCCCGCTTCCTGACGCTGCCGGCGCAAATGCAGCGGCATTTCGGCGTAAACGTCTTCAAACATTTCCTTGGCGCTCGGCTTTTCGCCAGCGTGGAGCGTGCCGTTTTTCTCGGCGTCTTTCTGGAGCTGCAGCATGGTCGATTCAATCTCGGCGTTGGTCTGCACGTGCCGCTCTTCGGACCATGACTTCTTGAGAATGAGGTGGCGCTTCAGCCTTTCTATCGGATCGCCGAGGGGCCAGGCGGTCGACTCCGTCTTCGGTCTGTAGGCGGAGGGATCATCCGACGTCGAATGCGGGCCGGCGCGGTAGGTGACATATTCGATCAGCGTCGGGCCGAGGCCCGCGCGCGCGCGCTCCGCGGCCCAGGAGGAGACGGCGTAGACGGCGAGATAGTCATTCCCGTCGACGCGCAGCGACGGCATGCCGAAGCCGATGCCGCGCGCCGCGAAAGTCGGGGCGCGGCCGCGCGCGATGCCCTGGAAGGTCGAGATCGCCCATTGATTGTTGACGACGTTGAGGATCACCGGCGGGCGATAGGTCGAGGCGAAGACCATCGCGGAATGGAAGTCCGTCTCGGCTGTCGACCCCTCGCCGATCCAGCCGGCGGCGATGCGGCCGTCGCCCTTGATCGCGGAGGCCATCGCCCAGCCGACGGCCTGAATGTATTGCGTCGCAAGATTGCCGGACACCGTGAAAAAGCCGTGCGCCTTCGACGAATACATCACCGGCAATTGCCGCCCGCGCACCGGGTCCTTCGCGTTTGAATAGACCTGGTTCATCATGTCGATGATCGGATAGCCGGACGTGATCAGAAGCCCTTGCTGGCGGTAAGTCGGGAAATTCATGTCGCCGGGCTTCAGCGCGGCCTGAAACGCGCAGGCGATCGCCTCCTCGCCGAGCGCCTGCATGTAGAAAGAGGTCTTGCCCTGGCGCTGGGCCATGAACATGCGCGCGTCATAGGCGCGGACGGTCAGCATGTCGCGCAGGCCCTTCAGCGCGGCGTCATCGGCAAGCTTCGGCGCCCAGGGGCCGACCGCTTCGCCCTTGTCATTCATCACACGGATGATCGAATAGGCGAGATCGTGAATGTCTTCGGCGGAGACGTCGACCGGCGGGCGCGGCACGCCGCCGGCGTCCGGCACGCGCACCTCGCTAAAATCCGGCGTGTCGCCCGGACGGCACTCCGGCTCCGGCACATGGAGGCTCGGACGCGGCTCCTCGGTCATCGTCTTCTCCCTGCAAGGCCTGTCGCGGCGGCGCGCTTGTCTTTTCTTTTCGCTCTAGACGCGCTGACGTTTCACAACGCAACGACCGCCTTTGGCCGCTTCGTCTAATCCGTCCGCCGGGTCTTGCGCAATGGCGGCGCGTCGGTGCGCAGGACGTCCCTCCGTATAGCCGTATCGGCCAATGAGTGCGGCGCACACGACCTTTCTGTGCTCTTCAGCCTTCCGCGAGTCCGTACTTTGCGCGCGCCGCCGCTGCCGACACGAATCCCTCGGCGATGTCGGAGCGTACGGCTTCGCGCGCTCTTTGCTGCGGGTCGCCAAGGCCGCCGCCGCCGGGCGTCTCGATGATGAGCCGGCGGCCTGCGGGGATGATGTCGCGGCCCATGCCGCGCAGGACCGTTCCGTCGTCGAGACGTGCGGCGCCCGGGGCGCCTGCGCCGCCGCCGTCGCGACCGCGCGCCGGGTGACGGATGCGGTCGAACATCTTGGAGGCGGTCATGGGAAGACCTTCCGCGTGCTCGAACTCCATGATCTGCCCAAGCCCGCCGCGATGCGCGCCGGCGCCGCCGCTGTCCGTCACATACTCCTTGCGCCACATGATCACCGGCGCCGTCGACTCGTTGATCTCGACGGGCGTGTTCCGGACGCCGGAGGGAAACGCCGTCGCCGAAAGGCCATCCTTGCCGGGCCGTGCGCCTGTGCCGCCGGTGTAGAACGGATTGATCACGAAGCGCTCGCCGCGCTTGTTCGCGCCAAAGAGCACCGGAAGATACAGGCATGAGGCGCCTTCCGCCGGCGTCGAGCGCGCGATCGTCTTGGCGAGCGCGCCGAGCACGACATCGGGCAGCATCTGTCCGATCGCATGGCGCGCCGAGACCGCCGCCGGGCGGCGCGCGTTCAGGATCGTGCCTTCCGGCGCCGTCACGCGCACCGCCGAAAGCGAACCGGCATTATTTGGAACCTGATTGCCGACCACGCATCTGACGCCAAAAGACGCGTAGGCCTGCGTGTAGGTCAGCGGCACATTGATGCCATGCGCGCTCGGCGGCGAGGTTCCGCTGAAATCCACGACGATCTCGTCGCTCGCAATCGTCAGCGCGCAGACGAGATCGACGGGATCGTCATACCCATCGACCCTCATCGTATTCTCATAGCGCCCTTGCGGGATGCGCGCGATCGCCTCGCGCATGGCGCGCGCCGAGCTGTCGATGATCATGGCGCCGGCGGCTTCGAGATCCGGCAGTCCGAATTCGTTGAGCGTTTCGAGGAGGCGGCTAGCGCCTGCGCGATTGCAGCCGGCGAGCGAATAAAGATCGCCGATCGCCGCATCCGGATCGCGCACATTGGCGCGGATGATCGCGAGCAGCGTTTCGTCCGGCGCGCCTTTCCGGAACAGCTTCATAATCGGAATTTGCAGGCCTTCCTCGAAAACCTCGCGTGCATCGGGCCCGAAGCCGAGGCCGCCGACATCGGCGATGTGCGAGGTCGACGCAAAAAGCGCGATGGGGCGCCCCTCGCGGAAGACGGGCGTCACCACGGTGAAATCGTTGAGGTGGCCTGTGCCGTCCCAGGGATCGTTGGTCAGCAGAACGTCGCCGTCTGACAATGACGCCAGCGGATAGCGGGCGAGGAAGGCGCCGACGGACGCGGCCATCGCATTGACGTGTCCCGGCGTTCCGGTCACCGCCTGCGCAAGCATGCGGCCGCGCGTGTCGAAAACGCCCGCGGAGAGGTCCCCCGCCTCCCTTACGGTCGTTGAGAACGCCGTGCGGATCAGCGTTTGCGCCTGTTCCTCGACGACGGCGATGAGACGGTCCCAGAGCAGTTGGAGGCGGAGGCGATCCAGGCCGCTCATGACGCATGCCTCCTCGTAAGGACGAGATTGCCAGCGCCATCGACAAGCGCGTCGTACGCCGCGGTAACGACCGTCGTCGTCTGATCCTCGACGATCAGCGCAGGCCCTCGCATCGCTGCGCCCGGCGCGAGCAGGCTTCGTTCGTAGACGGCATAATCCGCCTCTTGCGCAAGATGCGCGTCAAAGACCCACCGGCTGCCCACGGGTGCGGATGACTGGGCGCGCACGGACGGAGGTCGAGCAGCGGGCTTTTTCGGACCGGACAGAGTCAGCGAAAATGTCAGGATCTCCGCATCCATGCCGGGAATAGTCCGCCCATAGAGCGCGGCGTAAGCGGCTTCGAACAGCAGCATCAAAGTGGACGCCGCGTCAGACGCAGAAAGATCGACCGCGCCAAGTAACACCGGAATTTCATGCCCCTGACCGGCATAGCGCATATGCGCGGCGCGCGACTCCTTCAGGGCTTCCCCTTTGGTCGTCGATCCAAGAACGCCGGCCGCTTCTGCGCGCAATTCGGCAAACAGTGTCTCGGCGCCAGCCCCGTCAAGCGCCTTGAGGCGTTGCGGCCTTGAGCGCACCACCTCGAACGCGGCGGGCGCGAGCAGCATGCCGATGGCGGAGCCCACCCCTGCGCCCGGTGGAATGATGATCGTGCGTATGCCGAGCTTCTCGGCGAGGCGCGCTGCATGAAGCGGCGCTGCGCCGCCGAATGCCGCCATTGTTCGCCCGCCAATGTCTGCCCCCTGCTCGACCGCATGCGCGCGCGCCGCCGCCGCCATGGTCTCATCGACGACTTCGGCGATCGCATAGGCCGCCGTCACGCCCGCAAAATCTGACCGGCCGGCAATATCGCGCTCTATTGCGCCAACCGCCGCGGCGCTCTCCAACGCTATTGCGCCGCCTGCAAAGCGTTCCGGCAAAACCTTGCCGAGCGCCGTGTCCGCGTCCGTGACGGTCGGGCGCTTGCCGCCACGGCCATAACAGGCGGGTCCCGGGACGGAGCCCGCGCTTTCTGGACCGACCTGCAACCGCCCAAGAGCATCGATACTGGCGATCGACCCGCCGCCCGCGCCGATCTCGACCATTTCGATCACGGGGATGCGCACGGGCAGCCCCGACCCCTTCTTGAATCGGTAGCTTCTATCGACCTCGAAGATGCGAGAGGTCTTGGGCGCAGCATGATTGATCAGGCAGAGCTTGGCCGTCGTGCCGCCCATATCGAAAGAGACGAGCTTTTCGATGCCGAGCGATTCCGCCATGGCCGCCGCAAGAACAGCGCCGCCCGCCGGACCCGACTCTACCAAACGAATAGGAAACCGCGCCGCCGTTTCGAGCGTCGTCAGGCCGCCGCCCGACGTCATCAACAGGCAAGGCGCGGTGAATCCTTGCGCATCGAGCAGCGCCCGCAGCCTGCTGAGATAGCGTTCCATCAGTGGGCGGACATAAGCGTTGGCGACTGCTGTCGATAGGCGCTCATATTCGCGAATTTCCGGCGCGACTTCGCCCGACAGCGTGATGGAAACCTCCGGCATCGCTTCAGCAATCAGCGCCGCCGCGCGCCGCTCGTGATCGGGGCTCGCATAAGCGTGAAGAAATCCAAGGGCGACGCTTTCAACGCCTTCCTCACGAAGCGCCGGCACATGCCGCAACACGCTTTCCGGATCGAGCGGAACCAGAACCTCGCCGCGTCCGTTCAGCCGCTCCCGAACGGGCAAGCGCAGCCGCCGCGGTACGAGCGGCTTCGGCCGGTCGATCATGATGTCGTACTGCTCGAACCGGTTTTCGTAGGCCATTTCGAGGCTGTCGCGATGGCCCTCGGTCGTCAGCAGCGCCGTCTTCGCGCCGCGGCGCTCGATCAATGCATTGGTTGCGAGCGTGGTGCCGTGCAGAATGACGCCGATATCCGCCGGCTCGAGAGCGGCGGCGCGGAGCGCGAGCCGTAATCCTTCAAGAAAACCTTCTTCCGGCGCCGCCGGCGTCGTCAGTGTCTTGGCGGTGACGAGCGGCCCGTCTGCGCGTTCAAGCGCGACATCCGTGAATGTGCCGCCGATATCGACGGCGATGCGGGCGCGTCCGCTCACTCGGCCACCGGCACGACATAGTTGAGCGGCATGCGCCCGCCATCGGCATAGATCGTCTGGCCGGTGATGTAAGACGCCAGCGGACTGGCCAAGAAAAGCGCGATCGAGGCGATCTCCTCGACCTCGCCGACGCGGCCCATCGGCGTGCGCGAAAGAATCATTTTTCGCGCGGTCTCGTCCGCCATCACGGTTTTCAACAGATCGGTCATGATCGATCCCGGGCCGATCGCGTTGACGCGTATGCCATGTTCGGCGAGCGCGAGCGCCGAAACGCGCGTCAGCTGCGCAAGGCCCCCTTTCGACGTCACATAGGCGAGCTGGTGCGGGATCGACAGCACCGCCTGCACCGATGACATGTTGATGATCGCGCCCTTGATGCGCTTCTCGACCATGCGTCTTGCGGCGAGCTGCGAGAGTAGAAAGGGCGCGCGCAGATTGACGCGCAGAACGCGGTCGAAATCATCCGCAGGAAGATCAAGCACATTCCCTTTGGAGAGAATGCCGGCATTGTTGATGAGCACGTCGATGCGGCCGAGCTTGCCCATGGTTTCGTCAATGAGCCGCGCGCAGGCGGCGTCGTCGGCGACATCCGTTTCGAGCGGAAGAACAGTCGCGCCGGTTTCCGCGCTGATCGCCGCCGCGGTTTCGCTGAGCCTTGCGCCGTCGATATCGGCCAGCGCAACCGCGCCCCCTCTTCCCGCAAAGGCGCGCGCGCAGGCCGCGCCAATGCCCCCGGCGGCGCCCGTCACGACGATTGTCTTACCAGCAAAATCAAAGGGATCGGCTGTCATGTTCCGGCCTCGTAACCGGCGCAGCATAAGGCCGCACCGAGATTCGGGCAAAGCCGGCCGGCACCGCGCCAATCCTTCCTTTTCTGTGACCCGGGTCACAGGTCGGTCGCCGGACGGCTCTTAAGTTAGCGCTTGTCGGGAGCAATCCTGACAGCCGGAAGCGAAGACGCCGCTGAACGCCACGCCCTGACCCGGTCGGCGTCGCAGGTTCCGGAATGCTGACAGAGGATGCGTCCCAAATCGCCCGTCCTGATGCGTTCTGGGAGATCTGACAGCGAACACCGCACTGCCGAAAAGGCCATGAGGACGCACGTCCCGGCGCCTCTGGGGGACCTGATCCAGGCGGGGGAGAGAGAGCGGCCGGCCCTTGTGTGACCCGAGGGCCGGCCGTTCAATTTGGCGCGAGCCCTTTCGTCGCGGCGCCCCTTCCCGAGGAAACCCGGCCGCCGGTACAGTCTTTGATGCGCCCTTCGGCGCCTGAGGGACCGATGAAACGCGCCGGCGACGCCGATACCGACTTCAAGCTCCGTTCTTTGCGCCTGTCTTCGTTGTTCGCCCGCGCGGCGGAGGACGATCTTGTCGAACTTGCGCGCGTTGCAAAGCCCGTCGCGGCGCAGCGCGGAAAGCCGCTCGCCAAGCCTGGAACGGAGGGCGAGCAGATTTTCGTGATCCAGACCGGCGTCGCCGCCGAGCTGCAATCCGACCAGGCGGCCGAGGACGCGCTGCTCGTGGCGCTTTCGGGCGCAGGCGAAGCGGCCGGCCTTGTCAGCGCGGTCATGCGGCTTGACGGGGGCCAGGCCCTTTTCGTCCGGCGGCAATTGCAGTGCCTTTCCAACGTGACCGCCCTCGCCGTCCCGGCGCCGGATTTCTTCCGCGTGTGCCGCCGCTCGACGGAACTGTCGCTCGCGCTCGCCCAAGCCCTCGCCCGCGACGCAGGCGACGCCGCGCGGCTTTTCGTCCAATCGGTCGCCGCTTCGCTTGAGGCGCGGCTCTCGGGTTTTTTTGCGCGCGTCGCCGATCTTACGTCTACGGAGGATTGGAACCCTTCCACCAATATCGGCCCGATCTCGCAATCGGCCGTCGCGCAGATGCTCGGCGTCTCGCGGGAGCATGTGAACCGCACCCTCGCCATGTGGGAGCGATCGGGCCTTATCTTCCAGAACAAGGCCGGCGAAGTTATCGTGCAGAACCGCAAACGCCTCGCGGCGCTCGCCGGCGACCGCTCGAAATCCTCGAGCGAAAAAGGCGACGAGTGGCTCTGGGAGATCGACGCCCATCTCGACCACGGTCTCAATCAGGCCGCGCAACATCTTGCGCTCGAAGCCGTCAAGCGCGCGCCCAAGGAGCTGAAATACGCCCACCGCGCCGTGCTCGCCGCCGCCCGTGCCGGCGCCTATGCCGAAGCGCTCGCTCTCTTCTTCAAGCTCGGGCTCGACAAGGACAAGGCGAATGAAGACATCGCCTGCCTTCGTCCCCGTATTCTGCGCGACCTTGCCTTCGCGGCCAATCCGGAGACGCCGGACCTCACGCATCTTGAAGAATCGGCGAAAGGCTATTCGGACGCCTATCGCAAAACCCAAGGCACCTATTCCGGCGTGAATGCGTCGGCGGCCCATGCGCTGCTCGGCGATCTGCCGCGCGCGAAGAAGATCGCGGGCGAAGTCGCCGTGCTCCTCGCCGCGCAGGATGACGATGCGCAGGACACCTATTTTCACCGCGCCACCGTCGCCGAATGCAAGCTCTTAAGCGGCGATCCGCTGGGCGCCGCTTCGCTGTTCCAGTCTGCAATCGAGGCGGAGGACGTGACGCCCGGAAAACGCGCGACCTCGCGAAGGCAGTTGAAGCGCCTCGCGCGCAAACTCGATATCGGCCCTGTCTGGATAGACCGGTCGACACCGCAGCCGAGCGTGCTCTATTTCTCGGGCCCCATCGCCCGGAAGACCGATGGTGATGTCGAAGCCGCGACGGAAGCCCTTCTCGACGCGCTCGACGACCTTATCGAACGCGAAGACATCGGCTGGGCGCATGGCGCGCTGGCGTCCGGCGCGGATATCGCTATCGCCGAGCGCCTGATCGAGGCGGATGTAAGCCTCAGCGTGCATTTGCCCCTGCCGCCGCAGGAGTTCCTGAAATCTTCCGTACACATTGGCGGCGACGCCTGGCGCGAGCGCTTTTACGCGTGCATGCGCGGATCGGCGACCATCGACTGGGCGCGCCGTTCGCCCAAGCCCTGCAATGCGGTCTATCGACTAGGGGCAGAGACAGCGATGGGCCGAGCGGTGCGGCATGCGGATCAACTCGAAACGCGCGCGCTCGGTTTTTTCGGCGCCGCCGCAGGCGCGACGCATGAATCGAGCCTCAGCCTTAGCGCTGCGGAACACTGGCGCGCGAGCGGGCACAAAGCGGTTGAGGCGCGCTGCGCGTGGCCTGGCCGCGACGGTCCGCAGCGGGACCTCCGCGCCGTCGAAGACGAAACGTTGTTCTTCGCGCTCGTTGCGCAGGTTGCGGAGGCGGGCGCGCGCGCGCCGATCGCGCTGGGCAAAGTCGGCGCCGGCGCGGCGCGGGTCGTCGAGTCGCCGGAAGGTCAGGTCTTGTGTGCGCTTTTTGATTCTTTGGAACAGGCCTTCACAGCGTCAAAAGAGGCGGCCGCCGCTAAGGATGCAGGCCAAGTCCGTCTCTGGCTCGATGCCGGGGTCTTCACGAAAGACCAGCTGCGCGACGGCGCCAAGCTCACAGCGTCGCCTCTGGTGACGGCGATGTGCCGCCCGCTCACCGATCCCGGTGTCCTCTACGCGAGCGACCCTTACGCCTGCTCAGCCGCGCTCGCGCCCGAGCTCCGCGCTGTGCGTTTCGAATATGTAGGCTTTATGCCGACACAGGAGAAGCTTGAGCCTTGCGCGCTGTATCAAGTGCAAGGGTGAAGGCTTCTGGCGGACGACGTGCCGCTCCGTGCCGTTAACGTCCAGAACGCACAACGGCAAGAGTGGCGCAGTTTGTCGGAATCGGAGCGGCGTATTCATCTCGGTAGCACGTCTTGTTGGGAACCCGCCCTCCCATTCTTGACCAGGCTCAGCGCCGGGGGCAGGCTTCGGCCGCAAGCGAGGGGAAAACGCATGAGGACGGCGGCTGCGGCGATTTTGGTGCTTCTTGCGGCCTGTGCTGCACAGTCGCCTTCGGCAGACGAGAAGCCGGCGGCAACGCCTGCCGCCGCCGATGAGTCCTCGGACACGCCGACGATGCGTGAAATGGAAGTCGGCCCCAAGGCGGCGGCGCTCGCTTATATGGTCGCCCAGCACAGCCCCTTGCTGACCGAAGCGCAACGCGGCGCGATTTCGCAGAATTTCAACGGCGCGCCGATCAACGGAGAGCCGCTTGTACACACGGTGACCGCGGACAGGGTTTCCTGTCGCGCCCGAACGGAGAGCGTCGGCGAAGGTGCGGCGTGTTCGATCGACTTTGGCGCCGAGACGAAAGACCTCGCCGGAGAAGACGCGCAATTCCTGTTCGATGCGCTGGGATCAGCCGGGGTCGAAGCTGAAAGCGGCATGAGCCATCTCGAACGCACGATCACGCGCCTCTCTTGCACCGTGGACGACGCTGTCGCGCAAGGGACGTCGAGCTCAGGGGACGAGATCAACGGTTTTGCCTGCCGGTTCACGGTCGATTTCTGACGCGCGCGGCGGCGGCGCCTGTGAACCGTGAAAGTTTCACGGAAATTTCTTTCGCGGCGACTCCGACCGCCTCGCTTTTCGAAAGCGGCCGATCCATACGTCGAAAGAAAGCAAATCCGGCGGAAGCGTCCGTCGGCGCGCAATGCAGATAGGGGAGCAACGCATGCGGTTGGTGATTGCAGCACTCGCGGCGGCCGCATGGGCGCCGACGATCGTCCTGGCGGAGAAAAAGGCGCCTGAGGTTGTCAATCCCGCTGACCTCGTGGTCCCCGTCGCCAACCCGGCCGATTACGCCGTGCCGGTCGAAGCCTTCCGCCTCGGCAAGGCCAAGTTGAAGCCCTACGACCTCGCCTTTTCCGCCAGCGATTACATCTTCGCGAGCACGGCGACCGTGAGGGAAGCCGATTACCGCGAAGGGTTCTTGAAGAACGCGACCTATTACAATGTCACCGTCGACTCGACGTTCACCAAGCTCGACGGGGCTCCGGTCCGTTCGGCGCGCTGCGCGGGCACGATTGTCATTCGGTCAGGCGCGTGGACCAAAGCCGAATACCATCCCTATTCCTGTCAATTCGACGGCGTTTCGCCGACGGCCTATTCTCTCGAAGCTCTGGTGCCGGATCTCGTCTACGCCGATGTGGACAGGGAACGGCTCTTCACGATTGAACGCAACGATCCGGACAAGTTCAAGGCGCTGAAGGCCACGATGCGCTATAACGACGTCGTGTACGAAGCGGTTCCGACGGGCCTGACGCCTGATCGCGAATCCGAACGGCGTCGCGTTGCAAACGGTTATCTCATTCGCCGCGACGGCAAGCTGGTCGGCCGCATCGACTTCCCCAATTACCGGGGCATCATCGCCGATGAGAGCCGCGGCTATGACCGCAAATCGGTCATCACGGCGCCGACAGCGGAAAGCGACGGGCGCGAAGCGGTGATCTTCTTCGCCGCGCAATTGCTGAGACTGCCCGAGGCCAATACGCCCGGCCTCCAATAACCCTCCGCCGGGCTGCGGCGCCCGCGCCTTCGGGTCAATGCACACTGCTTACTGCCGGCGCGGCCATCATCGGGCGCAGCGTCATGGCGTTTGACTCAATACTAAAAATGCCATAAGTGATAGCACTTATGGCAAAGGGTTATGCGCGATGCCCGGGGCTTTGAACGTCCGCAATGTTGAGGACGAAATCATTCAGCGGCTCAAACGCCGCGCCGCTCGGCATGGCCGTTCAGCGGAGGCCGAGCACCGGGAAATCCTGCGCCAGGCGCTCGCGCACGACGAGGAGCCTGATTTCTGGGCACTCGCGGCCGAGGTCAGGAAGCTGACCGAAGGAAGGCCGCAAACGCCGTCGGAAGTGCTTCAACGCGAGGGGCGCGACGAACGGTGACCCTGCTCGGCGCCTATGTCGTGGATGCGAGCGTCGTCATCAAATGGGTGGTCTGCGAACCCGATACCGAGCAGGCGATCGCCTTCGCGCGCAGAACTCGTTTTTTGTGCGCTCCTGACGTGATCGCCGCCGAATGCGCGAATGTTCTGTGGAAAAAGGTTCGACGCGGTCACATGAGCCGCGAAGAGGCGCTGATCGCCGCGAGAACGCTTGAGAAAGCCGAGATCGAAATCGCGCCGACGCGCACCCTCCTCACCGCGGCGACGGCGCTCGCCATGGAACTCGACCATCCCGCTTATGACTGCGTCTACCTCGCCCTGGCGCGTGAGCGAGGCTTGAAGCTGGCGACCGCGGACGATCGGTTGCTGCGAAAGCTGTCTCAAAACGCGAACGCAGACATTTCCGAACTCGCGATCCCGCTCGCCGCCGCTGCCGCCGAAGCCACTGGCGGCAGGGCCTGACCTTTGCCCTCCGCTGTGCCTTTGCGCATTTCCGGAAGCAGGAATGAACGGCGTCTTACTCGACGTTTTCATCATCGTCCTCGGCGTCTTTGTCGCAACGCAGGTGACGAACTGAAACGCGGCGCGATTGACGTACCGCGAGCAGCGCGCGGCGACCGCGCGGCTCGTCGAAGACCTCCGCGGCGAAGCGTGGGGCTGCCAAACGAACCCTTTCGAGTAGGGCGGGGTACACCCCGCCGCAACTTGTTTCCTCTTGCACGGCTCGGACGATTGGTCCTTATCGAAAGGACGCGCATGGTGCGGCGACGACAGGCGTCACGCCCATAAGCCGCGCACGGACTGAAATCCCGCAGAACTTTGTGAGTCGACATGATTGGCGGGGTGAACCCCGCCCTACTTTGCCGTTGCTCGGCGCCGCAAGCATTGAGGGAGCCTTGCGCCGTGCTTAACGCACACATGCCTGTTAATTGCTTGCCGCGGACAGGCCTGTCAATTCCGGGAGTGGAGCGGGTAGTCGGGATCGAACCGACGTATTCAGCTTGGAAGGCTGCTGCACTACCATTGTGCTATACCCGCGCCTGACCTTGAGATAGCGCATCCGGCGGCGGGCGCAAGGCCGGCACGCCTTGGCGCTCCAGCGCAAGTCCAGATCCGTCGGCGCCCAGTCTGGCGCTCCGCCGCGCTGACCTGCGCTCATTAACCAGCGGATGGAGCCCGCAAGCCGCAAAGGGCTTTCGCGCGGGCTCCGCCGAGATCGGCGCTTTTCGGTTAGAGTTGTTCCAGCATGTATTCGGCGCTCGACACCTTGAACACGCCCGGCTCCTCGACATTCAGCTTGGAAACGACGCCGTTCTTGATGACGGCGGAAAAACGCTGCGAGCGTTCGCCCATGCCGAAGCCGCGGGCGTCGAGCGCCAAGCCGAGCGCGCGCGCAAATTCCGCGTTGCCGTCCGCCATCATGTCGATCTTCCCGAGCGCGTTCTGCGCCGCGCCCCAGGCCTTCATGACGAACGCGTCGTTGACGGACATGCACACGACCCGGTCGACGCCCTTGGCTTTGAGGGCGTCGAATTGTTCGACGAAACCCGGCAGGTGCTTGGCCGAACAGGTCGGCGTGAACGCTCCCGGTACGGAGAATAGCGCGACGGTGCCCGAACCGAGCACGCTTTGCGTGTCAGTCTTCTGCGGCCCGTCGGCGGTCGCGAGGGTCGTCGCCACATTCGGAATCTTCTCGCCGGATTTGATGGTCATGGATCGTCTCCTTGTCGCAGGTTCGCCAGTGTCTTTCGCCCGTGTCTTTAGGCGGGAGAGCGGCGCGGGTCTACGCCTTGCCGCCCGCGGCGCAACCGGCGGCGTTCTTGAAACATGCGGCGGACGCCACTAGCTTCCCATGCATGAGCGCGCGCGCAGACGAATCATCTCCTTCCGAACGGGATTTCCTTAAAGGAAAGCTCCTGATCGCGACGCCCCATCTGCGCGACCCACGCTTCGAGCGCTCTGTCATATTTCTGTGCGATCACGACGAAAGCCACGCCTTCGGCTTAATCGTCAACAAGCCGCTTGCGGAAGTCAGCCTGACGGAAGTGTTGGAAAAGCTCGAAGTCGCTGCTGACGATATGACGGGCGCGGGGCCTGTTTTTTATGGCGGCCCCGTCGGGATGGAGCGGGGCGCCGTTCTGCATTCGCTCGACTACCAGATTGACGGTACGATCGAGCTTGCACCCCACCTTGGCCTCACCTGGACACGGGAAGTCCTCGTCGACATCGTATCAAGCCGCCGCCGACGGCCGCCCCCGCGCAAGCATCTCTTCGCGATCGGCTATGCCGGCTGGGGCGCCGGTCAGCTCGAAAGCGAGATCGCGCAGAATTCCTGGGCGCATTGCCCTTATGACGACGACATCGTCTTTACGCGGGACTCGTCCCGCAGCTGGGAACGCGCACTCGGCGCGATCGGTGTAACGGCCGCCATGCTGTCAGGCGATTGGACCGCAGGCCGGCCGGCCGGCTCCTTGCTGAACTGAATCGCCCTCCCCGCGCCGGGGGACGAAAGCCGTTTTATTCGAAAAGGCGGATCTGCGCGCGCAGCGAGGCGCGAATGTCCGGCGCCTCGTCGGTCGCGCCGATCGCCGTATTGAAATTGATCCGAACGCGGTCGTTTATGACGTAAGAGGCGCCGAACAGGAACGATCCGACAACGGACGACGGGTTCGCGAGACTCTGCAATACATCCGCCCGATTGTCGAACGGTCCGGAAATCAGCGTCTTCGACTTGAAGAAATTGGTCTGGTCATAGCCGAGGCTGAGGGAGGTGCGTTCGTTGACAGAAAGACCGACGCCCACGCTCGTGCGGATCGCTTCGCCCGGATCAAATTCAAGAATCGTGGCGTCTCCGACGACTTCGTTCGGCCGGCTCTTTAGGTTCACTTGGTAGCCGATATTGCCGAAAATGACCGCCGGGTCGCTTGGCAGAATAAACGAGAAGCTCGGCTCGATCGTCCAGAAGCCTGAACCGGTCGCAAGCTCCGTTTCTGAACCGGTTCTCGGGTTGCGATCGACATCAAATGGCCCCCTTCCTGTCGGGGCCTTGGCGCGCAGATTGACGATCGTGTACGGCCAATTGCGGCCATTGTTCAACTGGTAGTGGAGCCCGACCTCAGCGTCGCCGATTCCAGAGCCATCGAGCTCGCGAATCACATTCGTACCGTCGTCGATAGCGACGCCTTCGGTGCGATCGTAGCGGTCGATGAAGCTCATGCGGCCGTCGATTTCGAAACGATCGGTCAACCCGTACCGCACGCCGAGACTTGCAGACTTGGCGCGGCGATCGATGTTTGTCGCCTCGATCGTTCCAATGAGGACGGCGTCTACGATTTCGACGCCTTGGAAAAAGAAACGATTGTCCGAAGTCACCGTATAATCGACGCTCGGCTCGACATAGAATGTGCCTTTGGGCGTCAGAATGCCCCCGACATCCGTCAAGGCGGCGACGGAGGGCCGCTGGCCTTCGTCGCGCGGGCGCACGCCGACTTCCGTCGGCAGCGCGCCTGTTGGCTGATCGCCGCTGCGGCGCTGCTCCTGCAGGGCCCGGTTCGCCACCTCCGGCCTTTCGCCCGGCGTCGGACCCGGCGAGTCGCTGGCGGCGACGCGCGTGGGCTGCACCGGCTTTTGTGGTGTGTTCTGTGCTGGCGGCGCAGCATTCGCTGTCAACGCCGGAGCGCTCGCCGGCGGCGTGGCCGGAGCTGGCGCGACGGGCGCAGCACCGCCTGGAACTTTCAGACGCTGACCCGTGCGGATCACATAGGGCGAACGAAGATTGTTCGCCGCCGCCAGCGCCTGCATCGGCACACGTTGCGTTCGAGCAATGCGCGACAGCGAGTCCCCCGAGCGGACGACATAGATGCCGCTGCGCGTCTCGGTTGCAGCCTGGAATCCTGCTGGCGGCGCGGAGAGCGCCGCTTCGAGATGGGCGATCTTCTGCTGTTGGGATTCGATAACAGCGTTTTGCTTTCTCAGCGCCTGTTCGGCCTCGTCGAGTCGCAAGGTCTGCGCCGCAATCAGCTCACGCAGATACGCTATCTCCTGCTCCACTGAAGGTTTCGGCGCAGGCGCGACCGATCCAGCAGGACGGTCCGTCGCCTGATCGGCGGCGCGCGCTGCGCCCGCGGAAACGAGCGCCGCCACGGACGCCGCCAAAAGCATCTGTTTCATAGGAGTCCCTCTACGCTACTGTTCGATAAATGCTCTAAGACGCGCCTTGACGTGCTCAAATTCAGAGGCGACGTCGCCGCCCCCGATCTGTTGCATCAGCGCGTGCATGGTCGACCGCGAGCGGCCCGCGATTTCTGCGGCTTTCGTGACATTGCCATTCGCCAATTTGAGGGCCCTTAGCACCACGAGCCGTCCCATCAGCTCTTTGGCCTCGCTGAGGTCCAGAGTGCTCGGCATGTTAAGCGCTGCCGCCTCGGGAGCCGGCAGATGTTCGGCGAGAATCTTGCCGCCTCGACAATGGATGAGCGCGGCGGCGATCACATTGCGCAACTCGCGCACATTTCCCGGGAATGGCAGCAGCTTGAGGCGATCGGCGGCATTCGGCGTCAATCGCGCGGCGCGATACGCCGGCTTTGGATGCGTACGAATGAAATGCTCGGCGAGCTCGACTACGTCGTCGCCACGTTGACGTAACGGCGGCGCCTCAATCCGCAAGGCGTCAATGCGCTTCAGGAAGTCCCGGCGGAATCGGCCTGCGCCGACTTCGCTGTCAAGATCGATGTTGGTCGCGGTTATGAGCCGGATGTCGACGCGCTTGCTCGTCCTCGCGCCAAGCTTCTTGACGACGCCGTCGTCGAGCACGCGCAGAAGCTGCTTTTGCACTTCCGGCGGCATGTCGCCGATTTCGTCGAGGAACAGGACCCCGCCGTCTGCGGCAGCGAAGGCGCCGTCATAGTCGGAGTTTGCCCCAGTGAATGCGCCTTTGGCGTGACCGAAAAGTTCTGAACCGGCAAGTCCGTCGGGAACGCCGGCGGCGTTCAAGGCAATGAAATCACGATGGCCGCGGGCGCTTTGGCGGTGGAGTTCGCGGGCGATCAACTCCTTGCCGGTCCCCGTTTCGCCGGTGACCAGCACCGGTTCAACCTCATCGGCATATTGCTTGATGGTTTCGCGCAGCGACCGCGCCGCCGGGCTCGAGCCGATGATCGTGCTGACGCCCTCGCCGAGCGACTGCGGGCGCGGCGCAATCCCAATGCGAGACACCTTGGCGCCCCGACTGGATGTCGGGATCCATCCAATGTCTGGCGCCAAGACGCCGACGCCAGCCATTGGCCGGTCCGACGCCTGTATCGGATCCGTCCCAGCATGGGACGACCCGCGGTCATCATCCGTCTCCATTGCTCCCCCAATGAGCAAAGTGGAAAACTGAGGACCTGGTTATGGAAATACTCGACGCCGACGGCCTGCCACAGACGAGCGCCTTCCGCAAAAGCAGATGCTCGCCCATGAGCTGGCGGTCCGGCGCTCTCTCCTCCCCAAACCCACCACTCAACGCGTAACTATTTGTTAAGGTAATCGTGCTCGCTCATGAATCAATGAGATTCCGCCGATTTCTGTGACCCAGGGCACAAATAAATCGCTTGCGTCTCCCACGGCGGGCGCCCGAGCAGGGGATACATCAATTGGTTGTGTGGGCTCAGTCCCTGGGACCGGTCGCCCCTGCAGGGCCATCGGGCCCGGCGCCATTCCCGTCGCCCGAATGCGGGCCGGGGCCCGGGGTTGGCGGCGCCAGTGAGCGATCGACCGAATTTTCAACAGCGCCCCCGCCGGCCTCGAGATCAACATATTCCGGCGCGAGGCAATCCGGGTTGTCGCCCGGTCTGAACGTGCAGGTGATCGCCTTGTTTAGCGTCGAGTGCGCGACATGGGCGATCTTGGCGAGGTTCCCGGCCGCCGGCTGGCCGGCGAGTGCGGCGACCGCCGTCTGGCCCTTTTGCCAGGAGATGATGCCGCTGAAGAACGCTGGACTCGTTGGGTCACAATTCGCATCGCGGCGATAGACGACCTGATACTCTTCCGCGCCGCCGTCCGCGCTCGCGGGCAGATATTGCTCAAACGAAGCGCGGTTCCGCGCGACGATGAGGCGGGCGTCGCCCTTCTTGCGCAGATAGCTTGTGATGCGGCACGCCGCGTTGCGCTGGCGCATCGAGTAGTCATAGGCGAACATCACAGCGCTTCTGGCGCGATCGACTTTCACCCATTCAAACGCATACTGACCGTTTTCCTTGATCAGGAATGACCCGCCGGGTCGGTTGGCGGCATCGGGCGCGTCGATTCGGAACTCGTTGACCGCAGGGCCGAACCTGAGTTCCTTGGTTGCTCGCTTGAAGGGCGCGCGCGCGGAAAAATCGATGGAGCCGACTTGCGGTTGTGGCTGCATGCCGGGATTCTGGTACTCCTGGTAGAAGGACCAGGGCAGGACATCGTCCGCACGCGCCCAATGCGTCAGCGTGCGCGTCCAAGCCGGCACGAACACGTCTTTGAGGCGCTTCTTTTCGCGAGCATCCGACAGAAGGTCATAGAGAACGTCGGCGCGCTGAGCGGCGCCGTCGCCGTTGGAAGACGCAGAGTCTACGCCGTGCGAATGGAGCCCCACGACTTCGCCGTCTGCGTTGAGCAAGGGGCTGCCGCTGCTCCCGCCGGCCGTTGATAGACGGTGGATGAGAATATTCGCGACGACCGGATTTTCAATTTCTGCAGCGCTGTCGAGCGGGGCGATCGCGGCCGAAACGACGCCGCGTTCTGCGCGTGAGATCGCCGCTTCCTGCGTGATGCCGTCATCGAGCGTGTCGTATGGATAGCCGATGACCGCAATAGGCGCGCCGGGCCCGAGATCCAGGAGCTTGCTTTCGGGCGCGAGCGGCAGATTGGGGCCAAGGCGGTTCTGCTTGGTCGCAGGATCGAGGGGATCAACCCGGATCAGCGCGGCATCGAAGGCAAGATCACGGATCGGAGCCGCTTGCGGATCATAGATCGACGAGGATTTCCGGATCGGCTGATAGGCCTCGACCACGCGACGGAAGGCGCCGTAGCCGCCATGAATCTTGCGGCCGACAACCGGGATCGGCGTTCGCGTCGCGCGGTTGAGAATGACGACGCTGGCGCCGGGCGCGCCGAGCGGCAGTGAGTCCGCCGTGTGCCCAGCCGTTGCGAGGAGGCCTTTCTCGCGATCGATGACGAAGGCTGTGCCGCGCGGATTGCCGTTGACGATGATGAGATAAACAGAGGCGCTAGCCTCCGCGAGCGTGTTCGGTGCGATGATGGCGGCAAGCGCCGCGCGCGCCTCTGTGCGCGCCTGGGTCGCCGCGTCAAAGGCCGATTGCGCCAGGGCCTCGGCGTTCTTCAGGTCTTTGCGGCGCGCCGTCTCGCTGAAGACGAGACCGACGGCGAGCGCCGCCGCCAAGACCAAAAGGATCGGCCGCTCAATACGCGAGCCCCCCCGACCGGATTCCGACATACGCACCCACTCCCGAACGCCGACAGCCTATCACCAGCGGCCGCAGGAATGGAACGGGCGGACGGCGATTTCAGGGCCGCGCCGGGCGCTTGGCAAAAGTCTTTGCTAGGCACCGCCGAATTTCTTGGAGGTCGGAAAGCCTTTCGGCGCGAGCTTACCGGCCTGCGCGCGTTTACCAAGATAGTCCTTCCAGCCCTCGACAGATTGCAGGCGTTGGGACCGGTCAATCCATGTCAGCCCCTCCGCCTTGGCGAAGACTTTGGCGTCGGAAAGTCCGCCCTCGGCGAATTTCTGCAATTGCACGCCCTTTCCTCTGGTCATTTCGGGGAGTTCGGCGGCGTCGAAGATGAGGAGCTTCTTGTTGTCGCCGACCGCGGCGACATAGTCCCCTTCCGCCGGACGGCACACGGCCGCCTCCGCGCCCGGCGATAGGTTCAGGACCTGCTTGCCCTTGCGGGTCGAGCCGACGCACTCATCCTCCGGCGCGAAGAAGCCGTAGCCGTTGGATGCGGCGACCAGAAGCTTGCGGCCGCCCTTGTAGATGAAAGCGCCGGCGACGGCCTGGTCATTGGCGAGGTCCGCCAGGAGGCGAATGGGCTCGCCATGCCCTCTGCCCCCGGGAAGGCTTGCGACATCAAGCGCGTAGAACCGGCCGTCTGTCCCGAAGAGCATCAGCTTGTCGGTCGAGAGCGCGGGGATGACGAATTTCTGGTCGTCGCCTTCCTTGTATTTGATGTCGTCGGCGTTCTCGACATGGCCCTTCATCGTCCGTATCCAGCCTTTTTCGGACAGGATGACGGTGACAGGCTCTTTTTCGACGAGACTGTCGAGATCGACTGCCTCGGCGTCCGGCGCCTCGCTGAAGGTCGTGCGACGCCTGCCGAGCGGCGTCTTGGGATCAAAAGCCTTGCGCACCTCTTTCAGCTGATCGGCGATCGCCGTCCACTGCGCATCATCCGAATCGAGCAGCGCTTTCAGCTCCTTCTGCTCCTTTTTGAGTTCGGCGTGCTCGCGCTTGATCTCCATTTCCTCAAGCTTGCGCAAGGATCTGAGGCGCATGTTGAGGATGGCTTCAGCCTGGACATCTGACAGGCTGAACGCCTTCATCAATTCGGCTTTGGGCTCATCCTTATAGCGGATGATGCGGATCACCTCGTCGAGATTGAGATAGGCGACCAGAAGGCCGTCAAGGATTTCGAGGCGCCGCGCAATTTCGGCGAGCCGGAATTTGGTGCGCCGCTGCAGCACGTCGCGGCGATGGTCGAGATAGGCCCGGAGCGCCTCCCGAAGGCCGATGACGCGCGGCGCGCCGTCCGCCGCGATGACCGTCATGTTGAGCGGGAAGCGCGTTTCGAGTTCGGTCTCCTTGAACATCGCCTCCATGAAAGAGACGGCGTCGATCGTCCCCGTGCGCGGCTCCAGAATGAGACGCACGTCTTCGGCGCTTTCGTCGCGCACATCGGCGAGCATCGACAGCTTTTTCGCCTGGATGAGTTCGGCGATGCGCTCCACCAGCTTCGACTTTTGCACCTGGTACGGAATTTCGGTGACGACGATTTGATACCGGCCGCGGCCGAGATCTTCGACCTCCCAGCGGGCGCGCAGCCGGAATCCGCCGCGCCCGGTCGCGTAGGCTTCCTCCATCGAAGCGGGCGTCTCAATGCAGACGCCGCCGGTCGGGAAGTCCGGCCCCTTCACAAATTTCAGCAAGGTCGCTGTGCGCGCGTCGGGCGTCTTGATGAGATGCAAGGACGCGTCGATCAGTTCGGCGACATTGTGCGGCGGGATCGACGTCGCCATGCCGACGGCGATCCCCGATGCGCCATTGGCGAGAAGATTGGGGAACGCAGCAGGGAGAACGACCGGTTCCTGATTCTGCCCGTCATAGGTGTCGCGAAGATCGACCGCGTCCTCGTCAATGCCTTCCAGGAGAAGCATCGCGGCTTCGGTCAGCCGGCTCTCCGTGTAACGCATGGCGGCCGGGTTATCGCCGTCGATATTGCCGAAATTGCCTTGCCCGTCGATCAAGGGTACGCGCACGGAAAAGTCCTGCACGAGGCGCACCATGGCGTCATAGATCGCCTGGTCGCCATGCGGGTGATATTTGCCCATGACCTCGCCGACGACGCCCGCCGATTTGCGCAATGCGCCGGTCGGATTGAGCCGCATCTGGCGCATGGCGTAGAGAATGCGCCGATGCACGGGCTTCAGCCCGTCGCGCACATCCGGCAGCGCCCGCGCGGTGATGGTCGAGAGCGCATAGGCAAGATAGCGCCGCGACAACGCCTCTTCAAAAGACTCAAGGACGATGTCTTCGGGTTTGTCGGGCGGGGGCGTTTTCGTTTTGGCCATGGAATGGGCATTAGCAGAGTCTCCGCCCGCCGCCAGACCAGCGCGCCCGCGTGTGGAAACAAGAGCGTCGCCCTCGCCTAGCGCTCGGCCGCTTCATCGGCCGCGGCGCGCGTGCGCAAGAGTTCGATGAGACGGGTGCGCGCCTCGGGCAGTTCCTTGCTCGCAGGATGAAGAATGCGCGTCTCGACGAAATAGCCCGTCAGAGCCAAGGCCTCCGCGACGGCCTTAGGGGGCGCTGCTTCGGCTGGGTCAATCAGAAACGCCGGCAAGGGCAGCAATTTCGATTTGTACGGCTCGCCCGCCGCCCGCGAGACGGCCGCGCCCGAGCGCGGCGACACATAGACGAGATCCTCTGTGGCGCCCGTCGAAACGCATTTGTCGAGAGAAAGGCCAAATCCGAGTTCGGCGAGAAGCCCGAGCTCATAACGTGCAAACAGGGCCGGCCATATCTCCGGCGCGTCGAGAGCGCCGAGCAAGACAGTGAGGCCAGCATAAAGGCGCGGATGCGGTTCGCGCTCGATCAGCGTCGCTTGCGTCACGGCCGCCGCCGCGGAAAGCCCGGCGAGCGCGAACCGATCCGAGAGATGCATAGCAGCCCGCGGCACGGAGAGTTCTAGCGCAAAGTGACCGAGGCTGTCGTCAAGCCGTCCCTTCCAGACCGCCTTGACACCATTGCCCGGCTGCAGCACCGGAAGCGCCTTTCGCCCCTGCCCGCCATAAACGAGGCCTGCCCAACGTCCTTTGCCCGCGGTGAAAATGTCCGCGACTGCGTGCGCCTCGCCATGCGCGCGCGCCGCCAGAACAATTCCATCATCCACGAATTCCACAGGGGTCGGGCCTTTTGTCCGAGGCGATGCGGCCCAGCTTGAACGCGGCCGGCAATGGTCGCAAAATCGATACGTCTTCCTTACCGGTCCCGGGCGCAATGGCGAACAATATCAGAGATCTCAGAGTCGCGTTTCTTCTGACGCCGCGCGAACTTGCCGAACGCATGGGCACCTATCCGCAGCAAGTCTACCGGCTGGAAGCCTCGTCGACGACGCCTTCGATCGAATGGGTCGAAGCCGTCGCCGAAGCCCTCGGCGTGCCGCAATTTGCAGTTGTCGATCCGCATGCGGACATCAATGCGATCGCCAAATCCGCGCAGCTGATGTCCGAGCCGCGCCGGCGCACCTGTCCGATCGGCGCGCGCTTCGCCATCCAGGCAATGGTAGCAAGGCTCGGCGGGATGCGCGTTGCGCTCGCCCTGTCAGAGGACGATCTTGCCGCCGCCGTGCGCAATCTGGTCGCTTATGTCGATCTTGAAGAGGATGATGACAACGATGAAAATCGCGCTATTCGTCTTTCGCAATCTCTTCAAATAGTTGTCTTAGCAATCCTTCAATCCCACGGGATTTCCCTCGACTCCCGCTTTGTTCAAGCTGTTGCGAAAGCCGTTCAGGGTGCGTCGTCGCTGATCCTGGCGTTCTCTGAGATTGGAGAGTCGGGTTGCGAACAGGTAGTGTGACGACATTCGATCGCTGACGCGCGAAAAGCGCCTTAGTTCGCTCGTAAAGGCTTTCGGCTCTCTTGAGCTCTTCGTCGCCCATCGTTTCCGTCCTAATTTTTATTTCCTAGGCGCTGCAGCCGTAAGCATGCCTACTGAACCGGTCTTGGACTGCCGCGCTGCCCCTTTTTGTTAATTTAGTACTGATGCGCGCCTCGACGCAAGGGGTGCAACTTTAGCGCGACTTTAACGCCGATCCCCGAAGCTCTCCGGCGGCTGCGCAGCGCAGCACGAACAGGAGAAGCGCGATGACCAAATCCCTGAAGCGCGAGCAGGCCAGACTGCTCCAGCTCGAAAAGAAATTGCTTGCCGCCGGCACGATCCTCGCCGGCATGACGGCGAGCGCCAAGGCGCACGACATCCTCGGCGACGTCGCCGCCGAGCAGCAGGCCCATGTCACCAACGCCTATCTGAACCTTGTCCAGGCAGTGCAAACAGCGCATGATGCGATGAACGCGAAGGCGGTCGCGCTCGGCGTTGAGTTGCTTCAAGTCAACGGCCAACCGAAGAATCCGCCCGTGGAGATGGCCAAATCCATCTTGGGGATCTAGCGATAATAGCTGGCTACGGCGCGGCCGTTGCTGCAACGGCGACGGCCGCGAAGTTTTCTCGTTCACCCTATATCTGGGGCGCTTCGCTCGTACTCGCGGCTTCATGGGCTTCGACTTTGGCCCTTTGGTATTTCAGCCGCGGAACCGCGCAATGGGGGTACGCGGTCATCGATGTGGCCGTCCTCATCTACCTCTTCATCCGATACACGCAGAAGCATCCGCAGCATCGAACATTTCATTGGCTCTTGTTGCTCAGCCAACTGATGACAATCGGCCTTTCGACCTACCAAATCGCATTTCACAGATTCTTCGGCGCTCCGACCAGGCTCGTGATCTGGTGGTACAATGCGATTGACAACTTTCTCTTCTTTCTCGAGCTTTCAATTGTTTTCGTTTACGCGCTCCTGTTTCGTCGGGCCAAGAAAGATCCGCCGAAATGGCAGAAAGACTCAGAACGTTGGCTGGATCGAATTCGCAAAAAGTAAACGGATCCGTGCGTCTCAAGCGTTCGCCCGTCGGCCAGATGAGCAGACGTCACGCGGAGGTTGAATCCTCTCGGGATGAGATGGGGTGGCTGCATCTTCGCAGCATGTGCATTGGAGCCTTTGGCTGCTTGAAAATCAACGGCTGACGTCCCGCGCAATCGACTCACACTGCAATGAGCGATTATAGAGCTGCAGCCAGTATGCAGCTTGGATGTCAGGTAGGCGGCGCTCTAAACGGGCTCCTTCGCTTGAAGCCGCCGGTCACTCACGTGATCTTGGATGCGCTTCGCTCACTCCACGATATCGAGACCCATCTCGCGGTAGCGCGCCGGTTCGTCGAGCCAGCCTTCGCGGACTTTGACGAACAGGAAGAGATGCGCCGGCTCCGCGAAGACGGCTGACATTTCGGCGCGCGCCGCCGCGCCGATGGCCTTCAGCGTCTGCCCGCCCTCGCCGATCACGATCTTCTTCTGGCCGTCGCGGGCGACATAGATCGTCTGCTCGATCCTGAGTTCGCCCTTCTTGGTCCGCTCCCACTTCTCCGTCTCGACCGTCGCCTCATAAGGCAATTCCTGGTGAAGCCGGAGATAAAGCTTCTCGCGGGTGATCTCCGCCGCCATCAGCCGTTCGGAAATGTCCGAGAGCTGATCTTCCGGATACATCCACGCGCCCGGCGGGGCCTCGGCTGCGAGCCTGGCTTTCAGTTCTGCGACGCCGTCGCCGCGCAGGGCGGAGATCAGGAAAGTCTCCGCAAAAATGCCGTGTCCGTCGAATTCGGCGATCAACGCGAGGAGCTTCTCGCGCGGCATAGTGTCGATCTTGTTGAGCGCCAGTAGCGCTTTGCGGCCGCGCGCCTTCAAAGCCTCCATGATGGCTTCTGTATCTGCGGCGGCCTTGCGCGCTGCAGCGTCGGCCCGGGCGATGCTCTTGCCGGCGATATAGCTTGGCGCATCAACGAGAAGGAGGACTGTGTCCGCCCCGTCAAGCGCCGACCAGGCCGCCGACACCATCGCCCTGTCGAGGCGCCGACGCGGCGCGAAGATGCCGGGGGTGTCGATAAAGATGAGCTGCGCGGCGCCCTCGATCGCGACACCGCGCACGCGGGCGCGCGTCGTCTGCACCTTGTGGGTGACGATCGAGACTTTCGCGCCGACGAGGGCGTTGACGAGGCTCGACTTGCCGGCGTTCGGCGCGCCGATCACCGCGACGACGGCGCAGCGTGTTTCAGCTTGGGTCATCATCGCTCCATACGCCTTCCCGGATCAGGAATGCTTCTGCGGCCGCCATTTGCGCCTCGCGTTTCGACTTGCCGGCGCCCGACGCCGGATCGAAACCGGCAACGCGCACCTCGATCTCAAACGCCGGCGCATGCGCAGGTCCGCCGGCCGAGACCAATTCATACAACGGCGCGCCGAGACGGCGCTCCTGGCTCCACTCCTGCAACGTCGTCTTTGCGTCGCGGTGGGCGCGGCTCAGCGCCTCAAGGTCGGGCGACCAAAAATAGTCATAGGCGCGTTGCGCCGCTTCAAGACCCCCGTCGAGAAACAGCGCGCCCAGAAACGCCTCGCACACATCGCCCAGGATGGCCTTCTTGCGGCGGCCGCCAGCGGCGTCCTCTTGCGGCGACAGGCGCAGCGCAGCGTCGAGCCCGAACGCGATCGCCGCCTTGGCGCAAGTCTCCTTGCGGACAAGCGCATTAAGGCGCGGCGCAAGATCGCCCTCCTCCATGCCGGGATAGCGCCGGCACAGCGCGTCCGCCGTCAGGAGCCCCAGCACGCGGTCCCCAAGAAATTCGAGCCGCTCAAGGTCCTTTCCACCGAGACTGGAATGCGTCAGCGCACGTTCAAGCAGGCCCCGGTCGCGAAACGCGTAGCCGACGCGGCCTTCAAGCGCCTCAAGACCGCCGCCGGTCATTCAACCTTGTCTAAGATGCGGCCGTAGCGGATGGCGAAGGGCCATTTCCAGACTTCCCAGATTTGCGCCTTTTCTCCGTTCACGGAGAAAAACAGCCTGTCCGCCTTGCCGACGATGTCGTCAAGCGCGACATAGCCGACAGCGTCGAGAACGCGGCTGTCCTGGCTGTCGTCGCGGTTGTCGCCCATCATGAAATAGTGGCCGGCCGGCACGAGGTAAGGACCGCGATTGTCGAGATCGCCCTCGTCGCCGGCACATTCTGCGACCATATACGAAATGCCCGTATCGAGTGTTTCGCGAAAGGCAGGCACATTCCGACCGATCCTTGCGCAGGTCGAGGGAATCTCGCCGACGAATTCCTTGGCGACCGGCGCCCCGTTGATGTGCAAGTGGCCGCCGATCATTTCAATCGAGTCGCCCGGCAGGCCGATCACGCGCTTGATGTAATCCTTGTTTCCGTCCTTCCGGTTCTTGAAGACGGCGACGTCACCGCGTTTAGGCGCCGAGGAGAAAATCCGTCCCTCAAGCGGCAGGCGGGTCATGGGCCACACGAGCGAGGCGCGTGAGTACCCGTAGGACGGCTTCGAGACGAACAGGAAATCGCCGACGAGAAGACCCGGCTTCATCGAGCTCGACGGAATATTGAAGGGTTGGAAAAAGATGATCCGCAGGACGAGCGCGATCGCGACCGCATAGACGACCGTCTTGACGAGATCGACCGCCTCTTCCGCCGGCGTCATCGGCTTTTTCTTCTCGCCGCCCAATTTGACGGCCTTATCCCCGCTCTTGAACAACAACGCCATGCTCGATTTTCCTTGGTGCCCCGATCTGCCTTGACGCCATCCCCTGGCGCAGCCCGCCTTGCGGCCGCTTATGCCACGTCCGCGGCGCCGCTGATACCCGTTTTGCGCCGCGCCTCGATAATGACAATGGCCTGGGCGATCGGATGTTCGTCCGTAATGGTGAGATGAATGTCGGCTTCGCAACCTGCCGGCGTGATCGCCTTCAGCCTTTCGAGGGCGCCGCCCGTCAGCCGGAGGGTCGGCTTTCCGGAAGGGAGGTTTACGACCCCCATGTCCTTCCAGAACACGCCCTGCGAGAGGCCCGTACCAAGCGCCTTTGCGCAGGCCTCTTTGGCCGCGAACCGCTTGGCGTAGGACGCCGCCCTTTGCGCGCGCCGGTCGGATTTGGCGCGTTCGATGTCGGTGAAGAGCCGATGCGTGAATCGATCGCCATGCCGTTCGAGCGTCTTCTCGATGCGGCGGATATCGATGAGATCATTGCCGATGCCGATGATCATCAATAATGACCGCCGGTCCGCGCATCCTGCATCAGCCGCTTCATTTCTTTCACCGCCTCGGCAAGGCCCATGAACACCGCCTCGCCGACCAGGAAATGCCCGATATTGAGTTCCACGATGTCCTTGATCGCGGCGATCGGCTGAACATTGTGAAAGGTAAGCCCGTGGCCGGCATGAACTTCGAGCCCGGCCGCCGCGCCATAAGCGGCGGCCTTCTGAATGAGGCCGAACTCATGCGCGATGCGTTTGGGATCGGTCGCCGCGCACGCTTCGTGATAGGCGCCCGTATGGATCTCGATCACCGGCGCGCCGGAGCGGCTGGCGGCGTCGATCTGGCGTTCATCGGGATCGACAAAGAGCGAAACGCGCACGCCGGCATCGCTCAGGGAACGGATGAACGGCGCCAGAACATTGTGCTGGCCCGCGACATCGAGACCGCCTTCCGTCGTGCGCTCGTTGCGGCGTTCGGGAACGAGACAGCAGGCGTGCGGATGGACCGCTATGGCGATCTGCAGCATCTCGGCCGTCGCCGCCATTTCGAAATTGAGCGGCAGCGGGATCTCATCCTTCAGCCGGCGCATATCGTCATCGCGGATATGGCGGCGGTCTTCGCGCAGATGCGCGGTAATGTTGTCGGCCCCGGCGCTCATGGCGATTTCCGCCGCGCGCACGGGGTCAGGATGCGCCCCGCCTCGCGCATTGCGGATTGTCGCAATGTGATCGACATTGACGCCAAGACGAATGGGCCGCGTCACTGGCTGACGCCCCTGCTGCCCGGCTTGACCGCCGGCGTGCCAGCAAGATGCGGCGGCAGCTTGTCGGCGGGCCAGGCCTCAACGGAGAGGCTCGCCAGTGCGACAGTCGGCGCGCCCGCGTCCGCCTTCCCGCCCGAACGGTCGATGAGACATCCAAGGCCGATGACGTCTCCACCGGCGGCCTTCACCGCATCGACGCATTCGCGCGCTGAGAGACCGGTCGAGACAATGTCTTCGACGACGACGACACGGGCGCCGCGGCGGATCGTAAAGCCGCGCCGCAACTGGAACGCGCCGTCCACGCGCTCGACGAACATGAACGGCGCCCGTAAATGCCGCGCGGTCTCGTAACCGTAAATGATGGCGCCCATGGCCGGCGAAATGACAGCGTCAATGTCCCCGCCGAAACGCGCGCGCATTTTCTCCGCAAGGGCGCGGCACAGCCGTTCCGTGCGCTCGGGATACATCGAGACGATCGACTTGTTGAGATAGGTGTCCGAATGCAGGCCCGAAGACAGCACAAAATGCCCGCGCAGCAAGGCGCCGGCCTCCTCGAACTCCCGGATCACATCTTCGGCGTTCATGCGATGTGCGCGTCCCTCCGATCGGCGGTGATCACGCTTTTTGACGCCTTGAGGCCGCCGATCAAGTTCGCCAATTGCCGCGCATCTTTCACTTCGACGTCGACCACTAGTTCGACAAAGCCTTGGGAGCGGTTCTGCAGCTTGATGTTCGCGATCGACACGCCGTAGCGCGCAATGACGCTTGCGACATCCGAAAGGACGCCGATTTCGTTGTTCACGGTCACGACGATCTGCGCGAAATAGCTCGTCTCCTCTGCGTCCCCGCGCCAACGCAAGTCGAGCCAAAGGTCCTGCGGCGGATCTTCGGCCGCGAGGCGCTCGCAGGAAATCACATGAACGAGAATGGCACCGTCATCGCCGCGGATGCCGACGATCCGCTCGCCGGGCAGCGGCGAACAGCAGGGGGCCATGCGCACAGCGACGCCCGGCGTCAACCCCTCGATCGCGACGCGCGGGCGAAAGGGCTTGACGCCGGCCGGCTTGAATTCCTCCGCCGCCTCATAGGAGGCCCCGGGATAGGCCGCATCGACGAGATCGTCGACGCGAATGTCGCCGGACCCCACGCGTGCGAGCAGGTCGTCGACAGATTTCGCCTTGAACTTCGACAGCGCCGCACGGACCGCCTTCGTTGAGAATTCGAGCTTGGCGCGTTCAAAGACGGACTCGGCGATGTTGCGGCCGAGCGCCGCCTGCTCTGCATGGCGCATCTTCTTGATGCGCCGGCGGATCGCTGCGCGCGCGCGCCCGGTGACGGCGATCTGCTCCCATTCGGGCGGCGGCGGCGCATCGGCGCCGCGGACGATTTCGATGACGTCGCCGTTCTTGAGCGCTGTGCGCAAAGGCGCGGCGTTGCCGTTGACCTTGGCCCCGACGCAGGAGTCGCCGATATCCGTGTGCAGAGCATAGGCGAAATCAAGCGCGCTTGATCCCTTGGGAAGCGCGACGACCATCCCCTTCGGCGTGAAGCAGAAGACCTGATCCTGAAAAAGTTCGATCTTGGCGTAACGCAGGACTTCATCGAGATCCTCGCCGAGCTGATACATCTCTACGAGCCGTCGCGGCGTCTCATAGGGGTCATATTCGCCGACGATTTCGACGCTCGACCGGGATTCAGGGCCTTTGTCCTTGTACTGCCAATGCGCCGCGACGCCGCGTTCGGCCGCCTCGTGCATCTCGCGCGTGCGGATCTGGAATTCGATCTTCTGGCGTCCGCCGTCGCCCCGCGGGGGGCCGATCACAACCGTATGCATCGACCGGTAGCCGTTGGGCTTGGGCGCCGAGATATAGTCGTCGAACTCCGACGGGATCATGCGCCAGCCGGTGTGGATGAGGCCGAGCGCGCGATAGCAGTCCTCGACATTGTCGACGAGAATGCGGAAGGCGAAAATATCGGCGAGTTCGTCGAAGCCGACATTCTTCGCGGCCATTTTTCGCCAGATTGAATAGGCGCGCTTTTCGCGTGAATAGACTTCGGCCTTCAGTCCCGCGCCGTCCAGCTTCTTCTGAATCTCCTGGCGAATTTCGATGACGCCTTCGACCGCCGAGTCGCGCAGCTCATCAAGCCGCGTCGTGATCATCTCAAAGGCCGGTCCGCTGATCTCCTTGAAGGCGAGGTCTTCAAGCTCGTCGCGGAAGCGTTGAACGCCGATGCGCCCCGCGAGCGGCGCAAAAATCTCCATGGTTTCGAGCGCGATCTTGCGGCGCTTTTCCGGGTCCTTGTGATGTTCGAGCGTGCGCATGTTGTGGAGCCGGTCCGCGAGCTTGACGAGCAGCACGCGGAAATCATCCGCCATCGCGACGACGAATTTCCGGAAATTCTCCGCGGCGCGGCTCGCAACGCCTTTGGCCTCGATCTCGGAGAGTTTGGTCACGCCCTCGACAAGATGCGCGATCTCGTCGCCGAAGAGCTTTTTGATGTCTTCGATCGTCGTGTCGGTGTCCTCGACGACGTCGTGGAGGAGCGCCGTCGCGATCGTCGCCGGATCGGCGCGAAGGTCCGTCAGAATGCCGGCGACGGCCAGCGGATGGCTGAAATAGGGATCCCCCGACTTCCGGGTCTGATCGCCATGCGCCTTCATCGCGAAGACATAGGCGCGGTCAAGCAGGTCTTCATCCGCCTGCGGATCATAGGCCTTGACGCGTTCGACAAGTTCGAACTGCCGGATGAGCCTCACCGGCCGCGGCGCTTGCGCCGCCGGCGCTGGAGCCTCAGGAGCCTGATCCGGCCGAGGCGCTGACGGCGCAGGGCGAGCCGCAGCTTGCGGCGGGTGAGCAGCCTTTCGCGCAGTCTTTTTCTTTGCAAGCGAACGCGCTTCTTGCGCATCAGCCGCGTCCGCATGCGCGACTCGAGACGCTTGGCCGTCGTCCGGCGGTGAGGCTCCATTCTTGCGCTCGACCATAGTGAGGTTGCCGCGCCTCCAGCGCGCGACGCACGCTGAGGACTGCGCTTCCTAGCAGCCTGCGTCTGTCGGTAGCAGGATAGGGCCTAGTTCAGCCTTTCGGCAATGACCTCAGCCTTTCGGCAAAGACTGGGGCGTCGTCATGCCGGACGCTTTCAGCGCGCGAATGTACTCATCCTCGGTCATGCGGTCGAATTCCGGCATGTCCGCCTTTTCGGAGATGGCGCCGTCCGCAGATTCTTCAACCTCGACCTGCTTCTGCAGGGAGGATACGAGGTCTTCGGTCAGATCAGCAGGGCTCAGCTGGCCGTCCGCGATCTCACGAAGTGCGACGACCGGATTCTTGTCCCGCTCACGCTCGACAAGGATGGGCGCGCCGGAAGACAAAATCCGCGCCCGGTGCGCGGCCAAAAGGACGAGGTCGAAACGGTTCGGCACCTTCTGGACGCAATCCTCAACGGTCACGCGCGCCATGCGGCAAGTCTCCTGGGACAAAGTAAGGAAAAGGGGACGTTGGTTAGCGGGTCCCTTCGCCTAACGCAATAGCAGTCGTTGTGGTCCGATCGGCTTGGCCGTCGTCGCGCCGAGATCCGCGATCATGGTCTCGAGCGGCGTGCCGAGAACCGGGTGACGCCAATCAGCCGCGATATCCCTCAGCGGCAAAAGCACGAAATCACGCCTTCCAAGGCGCGGGTGGGGCAACTCAAGCGGCGGCGGCCCCGGATCGTTTATGCTAAACCCTTGATAATCCAAGAGATCAATATCGAGCGTGCGCGGACCGTTGGGCTTTGTCCTGCGCCGCCCGAACGCGGCCTCGATTGCTGAAAGCCCGGCAAGGACAGCCGCCGGCGGCAGATCGGTCTCGACGGCCGCACAGGCGTTGAAAAAGACGGGGTCGGACGGATCAGGCCAGGCGGGCGACTCATAGAGTCGTGACGCCGCAGTGACCTTGCCGAGGCTGGAAAGGGCGTGTACGGCGCATGATATTATCGCCGGGGGGCTTTGCCCCCAAAATGAGAGACTTGATCCTAAACCAATGAGAATCATGTCTTTTTAGTTTGCCGCTTGAAATTCAGGCGTCGCCTTGCTGCGACACGAGGGTAGTATGAACCAGTTTTTGGGTCTTCGCGCCGACGAGCGCACCGCGCTGTTTATCGACGGCGCCAATCTCTACAAGGCCGCACGCAATCTCGGCTTTGACATGGACTACAAGAGCCTGCTCGCCAAGACGCAAGGCGCCTGCAAACTCGTGCGGGCCTATTATTATACCGCAATCCAGGAAGACAAAACGCAGGATTATTCGCCCTTGCGGCCGCTCGTCGATTGGCTCGACTATAACGGCTACACCATGGTGACCAAGGTCTCGCGGGAATACACCGACGCGACCGGCAAGCGGCGCTTCAAGGGTTCGGTCGATATCGAACTCGTGGTCGATATGATGCTGCAGGCGCCACGCCTTGACCATATCGTTCTCTTCACCGGCAATGGCGATTTCCACCGCGCCATCGAGGCGTTGCAGCACCTCGGCGTGCGCGTGACCGTGGTCTCGACGGTCAAGTCCAATCCGCCCATGGCGTCCGATGAATTGCGCAGACAGGCCGACCGCTTCATCGACCTCGCCGATCTTGAAAGCGCCATCGGCCGCGCCGGCGGTCCGCGACGCCCGGCGAGAGCGACCGAAGAAGATGACGACTTCGAATATGAAGACGACGAAGAAGACCTCGAAGACGTCCGGTGACGAAAAAGTCTGGGATCGCGGACACGCCGGCGGGAGCTTCTGCAGCCTCGTTTGAGGCCCCACAGGCCTGCGCGCTGTGTCCGCGGCTTGAAGCTTATCGCGCAGGCAATCGCGCCGCCTATCCGGACTGGTTCAATGCGCCTGTCCCGTCTTTCGGCGACCCGAACGCCCGCCTCCTCATCGTCGGCCTTGCGCCTGGCCTACAAGGCGCCAACCGAACAGGCCGGCCCTTCACCGGCGATTTCGCCGGCGAGCTTCTGTATGCGACGCTTCTGAAGTTTGGATTTGCCGAAGGCGCCTATCGTGCGGATCCCGGCGACGGTCTGACGCTCCGGGGCGCTATGATCAGTAATGCCGTCCGCTGCGCGCCGCCGGAAAACAAACCGACGCCGCTCGAAATCAAGACCTGCCGAAACTTCCACACGGCGCGAATCACGACGATACCGCAGCTTCAGGCCATCGTCTGTCTCGGGCGGATCGCCCATGACTCGACCCTTGCCGCCCTCGGCGTCCGGGCGAAGGACGCGGGTTTTGCCCACGGCGCCATGCATCAACTCGACGGCGGCATTCGACTGTTCGACAGCTATCATTGCTCCCGCTACAATACCAATACCGGACGCTTGACGGCCGCCATGTTCGAATCCGTCTTTGCGGCCGTCAGGACTTTGCTCGATGCGGCGCGGTCAGCCGCGTAACAGGAGTTGTTCGCATGGCGCGCCAATGGGGACTGCCGCAAAGGGAAGAAGAGGCTTTCCAGCGCGCGCGAACGGCTCGCCCGCTCGCGACCTTGGGCATTTCGGCCGTCTTCGGCGTGCTCGGCGCAGCGATCTCAACCTTGAGCTTTGCCGGCGCGCGCAACGCCATCACGCATGTGTTCCACGGCTGGTCGCTGATCCCCGCCATCATCGCTGGCGGCTTTGGCTGCTGGCTCTATATCTGGATCGCGCGGCCGCGGTTTGCCGCGCATTTTGCCGGCGGAGATGATTTCTCAGACCTTGTACGGTTCTTCGCGCGCGCGGCGCTTTCACTCGTCGTCGTCTACGGACTTGCCCAGTTTTTCCAGTTTCTCAAAATCGAGTCTGTGAGCGCATTGTTATTCTGTGCGGCAGGCGGCGCGGCGGCGGCGGCGGCCTTCCAGACAGTGCTCGCGTTTGTGCCGGCTTACAGCGTCAACAAAGCGCCCTGAAAGACTCGCGGCGAGAGAATGCGACTTTTGCGGCCTAGCCGCGATCGCGCAGGAGGCGCTGCTTTTGCCGGGACCAATCACGCGCCTTTTCCGTCTCGCGCTTGTCGCCGTGCTTCTTTCCAAGCGCGAGGCCGATTTCAATTTTGGCGATGCCGCGGTCGTTAAAGTAGAGGCGCAACGGCGCGAGCGTATACCCTTTGCGGGTGACGGCCAACGTCAGACGCGCCATCTCGCGTGACCGAAACAAAAGCTTGCGCGGGCGCTTCGGCTCATGGTTTTCGCGATTGCCATGGGCATATTCCGGAATTGTGGCGTTCACCAGATAAATGCCGTCGCCTTCAGGCGCGGCGTAGGCTTCGGCGATCGTCGCGCGTCCGGCGCGCAAGGATTTGACTTCTGTGCCTGTCAGCACCAGCCCGGCCTCAACGACATCTTCGATGAAATAATCGAACCGCGCACGTCGATTCTCGGCGACCACTTTGCGCGCCTTGTCTTTTGGGTCCTGCGCCATCAGGATGAGAGCCCGAGGCTGGCGAGGACGCCGCGGATGCGCGCTTTCAAGACATCGGAGGGCGGCACCAGCGGAAGGCGCACTTCTTCAGAACATAATCCGAGGACAGACAAAGCGTATTTCACCGGACCAGGGCTGGTGTCTTTGAACAGAACGTCGTTGAGAGGCGTCAGCCGGTCCTGCAGTGCGAGCGCGCGCGGATAGTCGCCAGAAAGGGTCGCCGACTGGAGCGCCGCGTAAAGCTCCGGAGCGACATTGCTCGCCACCGAAATGCAGCCCACACCGCCCATGGCGTTGAAGCCGACCGCCGTCGCATCCTCGCCGGAGATCTGGGCGAATCGGTCGCCTGAAACGAGCCGCTGCAAAGCGACCCGCGCGAGGTCGCCCGTCGCATCCTTGATCCCGACAATGCGCTGCAATTGCGACAGCGTTCCAATGGTCTCGACCGAGAGATTGACGACCGTACGCCCCGGCACGTTGTAGAGGATGATGGGAAGTCTCGTCGCGTCGTGGAGCGCCGCAAAATGCGCGATAAGCCCGGCCTGGCTCGGCTTGTTGTAATACCCGGTCGCCGCCAGGATCGCGTCGGCGCCTTCGTCTTCCGCGATGCGCGCAAGCTCGATCGCACGCGCCGTGACATTGGCGCCCGCCCCGGCGATCACCAGCGCTTTGCCTTTGGCGACGCTCACGCAACGGCGCACGATGGCGCGGTGTTCCTCGATGCTGAGCGCGACGGATTCGCCCGTAGACCCCGCCGGAATCAACGCTTGCGTGCCGCTCCTGACCTGACGGTCGACGAGCCGCTCAAAGGCGCGTTCATCGACTTTGCCGCCCTGGAACGGCGTCACGAGGGCGGTCATGGATCCGCGAAGGTCGAGCATCGACGGCAATGGCTTTCAAGGTTGGCCGTTCCGCCTGGCGCGCCAGCCGGCGAACGCCTGAGCGACGCCCCGGAACAGCGCCGTCGATAGCCCCTCGGCGCGCGACCGGCAAGGCGTTGCATCTAGACGTCTTAAGCTTAACCCGCGCGCGACTGAAACCCAAAGTCCACGCGGGTCATTTCAATGCCGGTCCTGAGGCTTGGCGATATTGCGTGCGGCGCAAATACGCTAAAAGACTCTGAGGGACGGGGACCGCAAGGAGTTGTCGATGCGTCGGACGGGGAATTGGCGCGCAGCCCTTAGCGGAGCGGCCATGGCGGCGTTGTGCGGTAACGCTGCAGGGCAAAACGCGCCCGTGCCCACTCCAAGGGAGAAGCCTGCCGCCGCCGCAGCTGCGCCCTTGGCCATGGCGCCCTCGAGCGACCGGGAGCGGATCGCCACCGTCATGGCCGCGCTCGACAGGAAGGATTTTGCGGGCGCGCGCGCCCTCTCGTCCGGCCTCACGGACCCGACGTCCAAAACGCTCGGCGAATGGCTTTACTTCCAGGCCGAAGACCCGCTCGTCTCGGCGCCCGCCGCCGACACATTCCTCGACGCCAATCCGCAATGGCCGGCGCTCGGCAAAATCCAGGCAAACGCCGAGAAGCGCATGCCGCTGACGCTGCCCGCCGCGCAGGTGCTCGCCTTTTTCAAGACGCGCGATCCGGTGACGGGCGAAGGCCGGCTCCAGCTTGCACGCGCGCTTTATGAAACCGGCGAGAAGGCCGCCGCCGATCTGCAGATCCGGGAGGCCTGGCGCGCGCACAACTTCCAGCTCGCCGACGAGCAGCGTATCTTGTCCGTCTACGGATCGACCCTGACGACTGAAGACCATATCGCGCGCGCCGACCGCCTCCTCTGGGCGCGCGAACCCGTTTCGGCGCGCCGCGTCTTTGCGCGGCTCCCCGAACGCGAGCGGGAAATGGGCGAGGCCCGCGCCGCGCTCCTCTCCGGCGCGCCGAATGCGCCTTTGCTGTTCGATTCCCTGCCCGCCGCCATGCGGTCCGATCCCGGCGTAATGCACGCGGCGATCCGCTATTTCCGCCGGCACGAGAGCGAGCCGCGCGCGGTCGAACTCGCGCGGCAATTGCCGGCTGATCCCGCCAAGCTCCGCAACGCCGCACGCCTCTGGGAAGAGCGCCAGCTTCTGATGCGTTGGGCACTGACCGAGCGGCGCTACGCCGACGCTTACGTGATGGCGGCGGGCGCGGGCCTTGAGGCGGGCACGGAATTCTCCGAAGCCGAATTCAACGCCGGCTGGATCGCGCTGCGCTTCCTCAACGCCCCGCAACGCGCCGAAACGCATTTCACGGCGCTTGCCGGCGCCGTCACGGCGCCGATCTCGCGGTCGCGCGGTTTCTATTGGCTCGGCCGCGCCGCGGCGGCCAAGGGCGACGCGCCGCTCGCGGAACGCCGCTTCAAGCAGGCGGCGGCTTTTCCCTTCACCTATTACGGCCAGCTCGCCGCCGAACGCCTCGGCGCAGACGCCACGACGGGCCATGTGTTTCCCCCGCCCGCGCAAGCCACTGCCGAAGACAAGGCGCGGTTTGCGGCACGACCGGCCGCGGCGGCCTTGCGCATTATCGCCGGCATCCCCGACGCAGATGGCGAGTTCCTGACATTCTCCTATTACCTCGACGACCATCTTGAGACGGCGGGCGAGTATCTCGAACTGAAACGTCTCGCAGAAGGCCGCGGCGCGATGCACGCGGTCGTGCGCGCGGGTAAAGTCGCCATCGGACGCGGCGTCAGCGTGCCGGAGGTCTCCTACCCGCTCATCTCCGTGCCGGAGCGCGCCGCGAACTTCGCGCCGAAAGAAATCATTCTGGGGCTGACGCGTCAGGAGAGCGAATTCAATCCCAAGGCGTTCTCGCCTGCGGGCGCGCGCGGCCTGATGCAGCTTCTTCCGACTACGGCGCAAATTACGGCGCGCAAGGAAGGTCTTCCCTACAACAAGGCCGCGCTCCTCAACGACCCCGAACAGAATATGGTGCTCGGCGCCGCGCATCTCTCGCACCTTCTCTCCGCCTATAACGGCTCCTACATCATGACCTTTGCGGCCTATAATGCGGGCCCCAATCGCGTGACGGAGTGGATCGCGCGCTACGGCGATCCGCGCTGGCCGAGCGTCGATCCCGTCGATTGGGTCGAACAGATCCCGTTCCAGGAGACGCGTAATTACGTCCAGCGCGTGCTCGAAAACACGCAAGTCTATCGCGGGCGTCTCAACGCAAAACCCATTCCCGGGCGCCTCGCCTTCGACCTCGAACGCGGCGGCGCGCGCGGTCGGGTCGGCGCGATTGCGGCGATCAAAGCAGCCGATCTCCCGGCGGCGCCGCAACGGACGTTTGAACTCGCAAGCCTTGCAGCGATCGACGCGCCGGACGCGGCGCCCAGCGTCCGCCTGAAGCCGCCTGCCCCGGAGCCTGCGCAAGCCCTGCCCGGCGCAGGCTCTGCGCCGCCGGCCTCCGTCGCGGCGGAAAATGCGCCGTCGCCAGCTCCCGCGACGCCGGCGCCGGCGCCCGCAACAGAAACCGCGCCGGCGGCGACGCCCTCCCAGTCCGCGCCTGCCCAGTCCGCGCCGCCTCCGACCGAACAACCGCCTGCGCAGCCAGCGGGTTCACAAGCGTCGACCACGGCCGAAAACGTTCTGAAGACCGCGCCGAAAACGCCCAAAGCTGCAGTGCGCACGCGCAAGCCTGCGCCCGCGCCTGATCCCGGTGACACGATGGCGAGCGATCTCAATGCGCGCGCCTTGTCTGCAAGCCGTGCGGCGACGCAGCCTGTCGAGTCGCCGCTCATCGGACAGGAAGCCCAGCCGAAATCCTGCCCGCCCCAGACGCTCAACGACGGCGGCTCAAGCGCCGATGAAGTCGGCGCATCCGGCGGCGACGCGGCAAGCGGGCCAGAGTGTTGAACGGCAGTCGGCGCTGAGGCGCGACCGGCGCGCTTGCATCGCTCCGCGATCTCTGGTCTTTGAGGCGCTTCTTGGAGAGGTGGCCGAGCTGGTCGAAGGCGCGCCCCTGCTAAGGGCGTATACCCCAAAAGGGTATCGTGGGTTCGAATCCCATCCTCTCCGCCATTGCTTCCGAGGATGCGTCCTGTCACCGGCGCGAAATCGGTTTCGCACCCACGAATTATAAGATTCGCGCGCAAGGCGCGCGGGGGGTTCGAATCCCATCCTCTCCGCCATTTCCAAAGCCGGACGTTCGAAAAGCAAGCTACTCGCACACGCGCGCGGCGGCGGACTCCGTTCCAAGAAGTGAGCCAGTGCGAGGATCAATCAAAAATCGCTTGAACACGCGCCCAGCCTGCGGAGACGCAAGGCGCAGGTCGAACGCCACGGGGGCCTCAAGGAAAGGGCCGAGATCGGCCGCATTAAGCGTTGCGTCCCGATCCGGGACCACTGGCGGAGCGTCGGCTGGCGCAGGGCAAGGGATAGGCGAGACCCGATAAGACCGCGCCTCCGCTGCGCTCGCAGCGCAAAGCACAGCAACGATCAGACCCGTCAGCATGAATAGCGTACGACCGCGCATGCCCCCGCGCTGCAGGGGCCGTGCCGGAGCACGCCCACCCAAGTTTCGTTTCGCTAAAGGAGTGTGGTGCGGCCGAGAGGACTCGAACCTCCACGATGTTACTCGCCAGCACCTCAAGCTGGTGCGTCTACCAGTTCCGCCACGGCCGCATCAGGACATCGCTCCAGAGGATTTCAGAGCGAGGGGGGCCGCATAGCAAAAGCCCCCCCGCCTGTGAAGCCCCCAGGGGCCCGGCGCACGTCGCCCTAGTTAAAGCGCCGCACGAAGGGCGTGCCCGAGAGCTTCATAACCTGCGGCCGGCCGCCGATGTCGCCTTCAAAGACGACCCGTTCCGGCGACCAGTCGTCCGTACCGACGCGGTACGTGCCGTCCGGCAGCTTCTCGAGCGGGTCCGTGTTGTTGAGCCAGAGGCGGCTGTCGCGCGCGACGATCCAGGCGCTGCCCTGCCAGGGGTCGTCATTGTCGTAGCGGCCGGCGAGCAAGCGAAGCGCGGCGTCGGGCTTGGGTTTGTAGCCTGTCGACGGATCGCGGAGGTATTCCACCTCGCCCGCCCATGCGCGCGGGGTCGCCTGTTCCTCAAGATCGAATACGAGGCCGAGCGGAAAAG
Source organism: uncultured Caulobacterales bacterium (assembly GCA_964507915.1). GTDB lineage: Bacteria > Pseudomonadota > Alphaproteobacteria > Caulobacterales > Parvularculaceae > Amphiplicatus. Next base: position 27,345 of record CAZDRH010000005.1, on the reverse strand, counting down.
CCGGATCGGTCGTGGCGAGCAGAGCGCCGGCGGGCTGGAGAAGATGATCCTCGCCGCCGCGCTTCAGGCGCAATGCCTCGCCGCGCGCTTCGATCGTGAAGCTCGCGCCGTTTTCGGCCTTGTAGGCGCCGATGATTTTCTCCGGGTCCGGATAGATTTCTGCCGTCGGCTTGGCTTGCGGGGCCTTGCCGCCGGATTCGGCGCGCAGGAGCGAACAGGCGTAGGTCGTGATGTCCCGCGGCCGATAGCCGAGGAGATAACTCACATTGGCCGATGCGAAAGCCGCAACACCGGCTGCGGGATCGACATGCAGCGCGGAGGAGAACGACACCATGCCGCCAGTGTGGTGCAGATAGCGGCGCCCGTCGATCCTCACGCGCGCAATGCCGTTGCCATAGCGCGATCCGGGGCCCCAGCCTTCGGCGGGATCGGCGAGAAAGCGCCGCGCGGTTTTGTCGGAAAAGACCGCCCCGCCTTTGCCTGCGGCAAGCCCGAGCAGGAATTTCAGGAACAGCGCCATGTCTTCGGCCGTCGCGGCGATGCAGCCCGCGCCGCTGTCGGAATCGACCCAGGGCGCCTCGGAAAGCGGCGCAGGCCGCGGCGACACGCGATCAAGGAAGGTCGGCTGATAGCCTTGCGCATAGCGGAGGCGATCGCCCGAGCGCATGCCGCCCACGGCGTTCTTCATGCCAAGGGGCCGCAGCACGCGCGCTTCGACCACATCGGGGAAAGGCTTGCCGTCGGTCCGCGCAGCGATCAGGCCGACAAGCTCGTAGCCCGCATTCGAATAGTTCCAGTGCGTTCCCGGCACAAAACCGCTCCACAGACCCGCGGCCGAGAACAGCGGCGGGCCGCCAGGCAGGCCTGACGTGTGGTTCATGAGATGCTGCAGCGTTATATTCGCGCCGTCCTTGACGGCGACGCCCGGCAGAAGATCCTTGAGCAGAGCATCGGGCGCGAGCTTGCCCTCGTCGATCTGCGACCAGATCGCCATGCAGGTGATCATCTTGGTGATGGAGCCGATCTGGAAAAGCTGCGTCGGCGCGGCCGGAATTTTCTTGTCGATATCGGCAAAGCCGGTGCTGAGGAAATCAGCGCGCCCCGCGCGATCGACCGTACAAAGAACGAGCCCCGGGAGGCCCCAGTCCCGCCGGTGCTGCTCCATATAGGCGGCAAGGCTCGAAAGTGTCGCCGCGCGGCCGGTCGCCGCAAAAGCGCCCGTCATACCCGCGGCGCCAAAGGCCGCCGCGCCCGCCAAGACCTGCCGTCTGTCCATCAGCATGGCCAGCCCCCTTTTCCCCTTAAGACGGCCAGACTGCCCGCGCCCGCCCCGGAAAGACAAGGCACAAGACAAGGCCTGTTGCGCCGCACGCGGAAGGCGTAAACCTTCCAGCGCATGTCAACCGTCACCGCCCCCGCCCGTCAGACGCTTGAACGGCCCGCAAGCTCGCAGGCGCCGGCCGCCTGGGTGGTCTCAAAGGGCCTTGTCGCCTATCCGGACGCGGTCGCCGCCATGGAACGGCGCGTCGAGGCGATCCGCCGCGGGGAAGCAGGCGAACTCGTCTGGCTTCTCGAACACCCGCCGCTCTACACCGCGGGAACCAGCGCCAAGGAGAGCGATCTTCTGCAGGCGGACCGTTTCCCTGTCTTCAAGTCGGCGCGCGGCGGCCAGTTCACCTATCACGGGCCAGGCCAAAGGGTCGCTTACGTGATGCTTGACCTCACGAAGCGCGGGCGGGACGTGCGCGGCTTTGTCGGGTCGCTCGAAGCGTGGATCATTGCGGCGCTCGCCCGATTCAATGTCGCCGGCGAGACGCGCGAAGGCCGGGTCGGCGTCTGGGTCGACCGGTCACGCCCCGGCTTTCCGCGAGAGGACAAGATCGCGGCGATCGGCGTGCGCATCCGGCACTGGGTGTCGTTTCACGGCATCGCGTTCAATGTGGAGCCGGACCTTTCGCATTTCGGCGGGATCGTGCCCTGCGGCATCGCGGATGCGGGGCTCGGCGTCACGAGCCTCGTCGATCTCGGCCTCACCGCGACGATGGACGATGCAGACGCCGCCCTGCGCGCGGCCTTTGAAGAGGTGTTTGGACCGACGGTCGAGGCGCGTGCGGATATCGGGTAGCGGCGTGCGACCCACTACCCTCGCCGGCAAACCTTATGTTGCAGACGAGCGCGAGGGCCGCCTTGACAAGACGTACCATGCGCGGTACAAATACGGAGATCGGCGGACGTGCCTAAGGCGCCCGAAATTCCAAAGCCGGCCAAGAAAGCGCAGGCGTTTTTCTACGCCACATCCGGCGGCAAGGAGCCGGTTCGCGACTTTCTGAAGGGGCTTGATGAGCGGGACCGAAAGATCATCGGCGTCGATATCGCGACGCTCGAATATGGATGGCCGATCGGCATGCCGGTCTGCCGTCCGATGGGCGATGGGCTCTTCGAGGTTCGGAGCAACCTGCCCGGAAGCCGCATCGCACGGATTCTGTTTTGCACACGGAAGGGCGTTCTCGTGTTGCTGCACGGTTTTCTGAAGACGACACAGAAGACGCCCAAAGAGGATTTGGCGCTGGCGAGAAAGCGCATGAAGGAGTTGGGGACATGAGCGTCAAAACCAAAGCCGGCAAAGCGATCCGGACTAAGAAGAAGGCCGCCGCGAAACCTGTGAAAAATCCACTGCGCAATCGGGCGCGCATCGGCTCGAGCTTTGACGATTACCTGCGGGAGGAAGGATCCTATGAGGAGACGCAGGGCCTCGCCATCAAGCGGGTCATCGCCTGGGCTCTGGCGCAGGAAATGGAGAAGAAGAATATCACCAAGACCCAGATGGCGGAGCGCATGGAGACGAGCCGCAGCCAGCTCGACCGCCTCCTCGATCCGGACAACGCAGACGTAAGGCTCGACACTCTTACCCGCGCTGCGCGCGCCCTCGATTGCGAGTTGCGCATTGAATTAGTGGCGGCTTGATCAGTACCGCCGAAATCAGCGCTGTGCGCGATGCGCCGCGCCCGAGACACCCAGCCGGCAGAGCCCATTCGGACCACGACAGCCCGGAACCACGCGGAAATGGCCGAATGCGCAATGCGCGGACTTCGGCCATTTGATCAATTGGATCATTTTTCCGATTGATTGTAGACGGAGGGATCAAAACGAAAGAATGCGCCATGGCTGACACCATCCTCATCACCGGGCTCTCTGGCTTCATCGCGCGCCACGTCGCGCTCGCCTTCCTCGCCAAGGGATACGCCGTACGCGGAACGGCGCGTTCAGCTGCGAAAGCCCAAAGGACCGTCGACAGCCTTACCGCGCAAGGCGCAGACAGCGCGCGGATCAGCATCGTCGAGGCCGACCTTGAATCCGATGCGGGCTGGCGCGACGCCGTCAAGGGCTGCGCCGCCGTCGCACATCTTGCCTCGCCCTTCCCTATGGAGAACCCCGCTGACCGAAACGCGCTGACGCCGGCGGCCAAAGGAGGCGCGCTCCGCGTCATCGACGCCGCGCTCGATGCGGGCGTGCCCCGCATCGTGCTGACCTCCTCCATGGTGGCGGTCATGTACCGGCCGAACCGCCCGCCCGAAATGACGTTTACGGAGCAAGACTGGACGGACCTCAACTGGTCCTTGCTGTCGGCCTATGTCGTCTCGAAGACCGAAGCGGAGAAGGCCGCCTGGGCGCGCGTGACGGAACGCGGCGCCAAGGACCGTTTCACGACGATCAATCCCGGCTTCGTCCTCGGCCCCGCGCTCGACAAGGATTTCGGCACGTCGATTGAGCTCATCCGCCTGATCCTCAAGGGCGCCTATCCGGCCGTGCCGCCTGTCGCCTTCCCGGTCATCGATGTTCGCGATCTTGCCGCCCTGCATGTCGCCGCTGTCGAACGCCCGCAGACAGGCGGACGGCGGCTTCTCGCGACCGCAGGCCCGCTTTCGCTGAAGGAGGTCGCCGAAACCATGAAGCGGGCTGACCCCGTCCATACGGGGAAAGTGCCGACCTTGGAACTGCCGGGGTTCATGGTCCGCATTCTGGCGACATTCGACAAGCGCCTCGCCGGGGCGTTGCAGGATGTCGGCTGCCGGCCCTCGGTCGATACGGGCTATGTCGAGCAACTCACGGGCGTAAAGTTCAGCCGTCCCCGGGAAGCCGTTGAAGCGACGCTGAAATCCCTCATTGCGGTCGGCGCGGTCTGAGAAGGCGATTTGCGGCTCGCCGCTTTGTAATTGGCGGCGACGCACATTATCTTGTCTTCAACACGAGCGTCTCCAGGCAGGGCCCTGGGGCGGGGATCATCACGCGTTTTCGGAGGCTATCACCATGAAAAGACTGTTCCTCGGCGTATCGGTCGCCGTCCTCATCGCCGCGGCCGCCGGCGCCCAGCAGACAGCGCCGGTGACGCCGCAATCACCCGCCGCAGAGGCGCCCGCCCCTCAGCCCAATCCCGATGAGATGGCCGCGGACCTCAACCGCCAGCAGACTGTCAACCAGACCTATACGCTGACACGCACCGTCGACGGCAAAGTCGTCGAGACGACCAAGAAGACGCTCGTCTTCAAGCCGGGCGATTCGGCGCAGGAAAGCGAGGCCGGCCTCTCGCCGGTCGAGGAAATGATGGAGTCCTTCCGCAACGCCGTGCTGACGCGCACCGAAGCCTATGAGGAAGCCAAGCTCGATTTCACCGCCGCCGACGTCAATCGCGACAACAAGATGACCGCGGACGAATTCGCAGGCCTCGTCGAGAACTGGCGCGAGAGCGCGATCGAAAAGACGGGCGCGGTCGATGATTCTGAATCGCAGCAGCGCCGCTTGCGCGCCTTCACCGGCGGGCTCGATCCCGCAAAAGTCGGCGAAGATGCGCGCACCAAATTCGTGTTGATGGCCGGCGCCAATGACTCGCTCACGCGCCGCCAATATATCCGCGAGACGATGATCGATTTCGACGCCATGGACGGCGACCGGGACCGCCTGCTGCGCGGCGACGAACTTCTGAAGTTCCGTGCGCTGAATGGCGGCGCCTCGACCAAGGGTCTCGGCGACGCGCCGAAAACCGAAGTGCCCCCGCTCCTAAAGCGCCAATAGACTGAGGAAACGCGCGGCGGCGTCGAAGTCGAGGCGCAGGCGCGCCGCGCGCGCTTCGGCCTCCGCGTCGCGACCCCAAAGTTCGGCCTGATAGACCTCATCGACGCGTGAAGCGGCGAAGATCGCGTCGGGCGCGAAGGCGCGCCGTTCGAGTGCCAGAGCGAGCAGCGCGGAACCCGTGATCTCTGTCGCCGTCTTGACGGCGATGAGGCGCCAAACATCGAGCGCCTCGACGGCGCGCGCGACCGCCGCAAGCGCAAGATCGGGCTGGGCGACGGCTACGACACTCTGCGTCGTCACGAAAGGCGCGCCGAGCGCATTCCTTGCCCAGGTGATAAAGGGGTCCCAGAGGTCCGCCTGCCGTCGCACCAGCGCCTCTGGCGCGCGCGCACGATAGCAAAGCAGATCAGAGCCGGCGAAGCGGACGATATCGTCGCGCCAGACGGGCGCCGTCTCCGCGCCGAGGTCGATGGCTGTCGTCGCAAGGCGCGTCAGCCTCAAATCGTCGAGCGCAAGGGTCTCGCCCGCCGCGGCCCATTCGGCAGCGATCGCCTCCGCCAGAGCAAGGCTCGGCAGTGCGAGCGGCGCGCGCTTCGGCGTCTTGGCCGGCCGCCCATCGAGCAATACGCCGAACGCCGCGCCCGAGGGGCCGACCGTCGCCTCCCGATAAAACCGCTTCAGGGACTTTGCGCCGCCGCCGGCGATCTCGACCATGGTCAGTCGAGATCGTCCGGCCACGACGTTTCCGCCGATTGCGGAAAGCCGAAGAATTTCCACGTCTCAAGCATGTGGCCGGTCAAATCCGCCGACAGGGTCGTCGGCTTCCCCGTTTCCGGATGCGGGAAGGTCATCGACCGGCAGAAGAGGTGCATGGCGGGCGAGACGCCTTCGATATGCGCCGCCGGACCGCCATATTTGCCGTCGCCGACGACAGGCGTGCCCATCGCCGCGCAATGGACGCGGATCTGGTGGGTGCGGCCCGTCCGCGGGCGCAGCGCAACGAAGGTGACGTCGCCGACGCTTTCGACGGTCTGGAAATCCGTAATCGCCTTCTTCGACTCTTCGTCATCGACCGCGATCACGCGCTCCTGGTCCTCGCCCGCGACGCGGACCATGCGCTTGGCGATGCGGAAATCGATCGTGCCCTCGCGCGGATGTGGCGTGCCGGCGACGAGCGCCCAATAGGTCTTCTCAATCTCGTGCCGCTGAAACGCGCCCCCAAGGTCCGCCGCCGCTTTGCGCGTTTTCGCGAGCAGGAGAAGTCCGCCCGTATCGCGGTCGAGCCGGTGCACGAGCCGCGGCCGCTCGCCGTCCTTTTCCATCGAGACGAGCATGCCGTCGATATGGCGCTTGGTCTTCTCGCCGCCCTGCACCGCGAGGCCGAACGGCTTGTTGAGGGCGAGGATCGACTTGTCCTCGTAGATAATCAGCTTGCGGATGAAAGCGGCGTCTTCGGCGCGGAAGCGTTGCGCCGTCTCCTTTTCGGGCGCGCTGTCGGCGAAAGTGGCCTGCGGCGGCACGCGCACTTCCTCACCCGCCTCAAGCCGCCGGTTCGCCTTGACGCGCCCGCCCTCGACCCGGACCTGGCCGGTGCGCAAGAGCTTTTCGAGCGCGCCGTGACCCAGCGCCGGGAAATGCGCCTTGAACCAGCGGTCGAGCCGCATGCCGGCTTCGCCTTCGTCAACCGTCATCGTCTTGACGCCGCCGCTCATAGCGCCCTCCCGACCAAAGCGCCGCAGCCGAACCCGGCGAGCGACAGCGCGACGGAGGCTGCAACATAGCCCGCGGCGGCGGCGGCGCTGCGATCCTTGAGGAGCAACGCTGCGTCGAGCGCAAAGGCGGAAAAGGTCGTAAAGGCGCCGAGCACGCCGACGAGGAGGAACGCTTTCAGCGCTGCGGCCTCCCGCCCTGCAAGCCAGACAAAGAGAACACCCATGGCGAAACAGCCCGCGACATTCACGAAGAGCGTGCCCCAGGGATAGGCCGGCCCCAAGAGCGCCACAGAGGCTTTCCCTGCGCCAAAGCGCGCAAGCGCCCCTGCCGCGCCGCCGGCGGCGACGGCAAGGAGGGTCAGTGCGTCTGTCTTCATGGGCGGGGCGCCTTGGCTGCAAAGGGGAGAAGGACCAATTCCCATAGCGGGCGGTCGGGCATCCCCTCAACCCCGATCTTCATGGAAGGCGCGCAGGAACGCGGATTCCTGGTGCCGAAGAGCCGGTCCCAGAGGCTGAGGACGCCGCCATAATTGGAATCGGTGTCCCGGCGCTCCGCATGGTGATGCATCCAGTGCAGAGAGGGCGTCACGACGAGGCGCGAAACCGCGCGTTCGAACGTAGCCGGCAGGCGCAGATTGGAGTGATGAAACAGGGCGGCGCACATCAAAAGCGCATCGTAGACAACGACATGCTGTATCGGGATCGCCGCCGCCATGATGAGCGGCGTACGGAACATCGCAGACGCGGCGATCTCTGCGAAATGGAAGCGCAGCGCCGTCGTCGTGTCGAGGTGTTCGTCGAGATGATGCGGCGCATGCACACGCCAAAGCAGCGGAACCTGATGATAGGCGCGGTGCGTCGCATAGGCCCACAGGTCAAGGATGAGGAGATCGACGGCGAGCGCCGCCGGTGACGCAAGAATCCCCTCCCTCGTCCACATGGAATGGGAGGCGGCGAAGATCGCAAGAGGCAGGCCGATCGCCGCAGAAGCGGCCATAAACATGAGCCAAAGACCGCCATTGCGGACGAGCCGCGCCGCGCCCGGCCCTGTCTCGGCGGGACGCAGGCGCTCCGCCGCAAAGAAGAAGGCGAAGGCGAGCGCCGGCGCCGAGACTTTGAGCTTCAGGAGCGTTTCGATCATCGTCCGTCGTCGAAGCGTTTCCACTCCGGCCAGTCGAAACAGGCGGGATAGCGCCGCATGCCGATCTTTTCATAAAAGCCTTCGGCTTTCGGCGCCGACAGCAACAGGAAATGCGCATAAGGCCCCGCGGCCTTGCGGCTCTCTTCGATGAGTCTGACGCCGATGCCTTTCCCCTGGTAGGCTTCATCGACAGCAAGGTCGGAGCAATAGCAGCAGAAGGCAAAGTCCGTGATGCAGCGGCTGACGCCGACGAGCAGCCGAGCTTCATTCCGTGCCGTGACGATGAGGTTGGCGTTGCGCAGCATGGTCTCGATGCGTGCGCGTTCCTCGACCGGGCGCCGCTCGGCGAGGGTCGAGCGCTTGAGGACGGAGATGAATTCATCGGCGGAGAGGGACTGTTCGACGGCGTAGAGAATGGTCATGGCGTCTCTCGGGGCCTCCGCCGCTTCTCCCAGTACTCAAGCCTCTTGGCGATATCCTTCTCGAAGCCGTAGGGCGTCGGTTTATAGAATTGCCGCCGCTCCATGTCGGGCGGGAAGTAGTCTAGCCCCGCAAAGCCGCCTTCGGCGTCGTGGTCATAGGCATAGCCTTGCGCGTAGCCGAGAGACTTCATGAGCTTCGTCGGCGCGTTCATCGCGTAAGGCGGCGGGGCGAGCGATCCGGTCTCCGCCGCCGCGGACATCGCGGCCTTGTAGGCGACATAGGCGGCGTTGGATTTCGGCGCGATAGCGAGGTGTATGACGGCCTGCGCGAGCGCGAGCTCGCCTTCGGGCGAGCCCAGCAATTCATACGCGTCCTTGGCGGCAATCGAGACGCCGAGCGCGGCGGGATCGGCAAGGCCGATATCTTCAGACGCCATTCGCACGAGTCGGCGCGCGAGATAGAGCGGGTCCTCGCCGCCCGCCAACATGCGCGCAAGCCAGTAGAGTGCGGCGTCGACATCCGATCCGCGCACGGATTTATGGAGCGCGCTGATCAGGTTGTAGTGCGCCTCCTGCCCCTTGTCGTAGAGCGGGGCGCGGCGTTGCACGATGCGGGCGAGTTCCGCCGGCGCGATCGGCTCGCGGCCCTGCGGCTCGTACAGCACTTCTTCCGCAAGGTTGAGGAGAAACCGTCCGTCCCCGTCGGCCATGGCGATGAGGGCGGCCCTCGCCTCCGCCGTCAGGGGCGCCGCGCGGCCGGCATCGGCTTCGGCGCGCTGCAGGAGCTGCTCCAGCGCCTCGACGCCGAGACGGTTCAGAACCAGAACCTGCGCCCGCGAGAGCAGCGCGGGGTTCAATTCGAACGAAGGATTCTCCGTCGTCGCACCGACAAGCGTGATCAGGCCGCTTTCGAGATGCGGCAGGAAGCCGTCCTGCTGGGCGCGGTTGAAGCGGTGGATCTCGTCCACGAACAGCAAAGTGCCCTTGCCCATTTTGCGGCGGGCCTCGGCCTTTTCGAACACTTTGCGCAAGTCCGCGACGCCCGAGAAGACCGCGGATATCTGCTCGAACTCTAGCTGGGTCTCGCGCGCGAGCAGCCGCGCCAGCGTCGTCTTGCCGACGCCGGGCGGACCCCAAAGGATGATGGAGGAAAGCCGGCGCGCCTTGACCATGCGCGCAATTGCGCCGCCTTCGCCAAGAAGATGGTCCTGCCCGACAATGTCGCTGAGGACCTTGGGCCGCAGCCGATCCGCCAGCGGACGCGGCGCGTCCCCATCAAAACCGGCGGCGGCGAAGAGGTCGGACATTCCTTCAGTCTAGGTATGACCCTGACACGAAGAAAGTCCCTGTGTCGCGGCAATCCACGAACACCATCGTCTCCCAACCGCCGGTCTCCTCGGCCAGAAACCTCTTGGCGTTCGAACAAGAACGACCGCGTCTATAGATGGGATCGTCGAGACCAAATTCGTCGTGATCGACATCAACGTCCTTGGCTGTATGCGCACTGACGAGGCGTGCGAATGTCGAAGGCGAAGCACGGAATTCGACGCTGCCCTCCATAAAGTCGGTTCCTGCGCGCGCGTAGGAATCCACGACAACGACATCCGGCGTTGGGTCTTCCCCAACAACCACCTTGTAAACATGTCGATCCGGGAGAAGCGGACCGATCAAATAAGGTCCAAACGCAAACGCAATTCCTGCAAGCGCCATCGCAGCGCCGGGCGCTGCGGCTACCCACACCCAGATGGATGAACGCAGCGCGCCGAATGCCCGGAAGGCAAGCAGGATCAGGAATCCGGTCGTTACAGCCAGCCCGGCCAGCAACAACCAAAATGCCAAGACAATGGCGGGCCCCATTACCGCCCAACCGTCCAGGGCACGATCCGGTCGCCCGTATCGACCTCGATCGTCCACCGCGTCGCGGGCGCGGCGAGCGCTGCGGCGAGTTCGGTCGTCGTCGCCGTCTTCCGTCCGTTGACGGACAGAATGCGGAAGCCCGGACGGATGCCCTGCCGCGCCGCGAAGGAACCGCGCGAGAGATTGGTGACGACGACGCCCGAGCGGAAGGGGTCGAGCCCCGCCTGCTCGTTGAAGCGCGGTGAGAGATTGTCGACGGTAACGCTGTTCAGGGGCTGGTCGCCGGCAAGAACCCGTTCGTCTTTCTTCGGCTCATCGGGCGGCAGTTTCAGGCGCACGCCCGTCGACTGCACCTTGCCGTTCCGCAGGAAGACGACCGCCGCGACATCGCCCTCATTGCGCACGCCGACCCGATAACGCAGCGCGCCCTCGTCGACCACCGGCTCGCCGTCGATCTCGGTGATGACGTCGCCGGCCTTGAGGCCCGCAACCGACGCGGGGCCGCCTGGCCAGATATCGGTCACGATCGCGCCGGCCGGCCGTGCGAGCTTCAGCGCCTTGGCAAGGTCCGACGTCACGCTGTCGGTCGAGGCGCCGATCCAGGGCCGCATCACGGCGCCGCCATTTTGCGCCTGCCGGATCACCTGCTGCACCAGCGCCGAGGGGATCGCAAAACCAATGCCGTTCGAGCCGCCGCTGCGCGAATAGATGAGCGTGTTGATGCCGATGAGGCGGCCGTCGACATCGACCAGCGCGCCGCCGGAATTGCCGGGATTGATCGCGGCATCCGTCTGGATGAAGAATTCATAATCCGACGCGCCGACATCGGTGCGCGCCAGCGCCGAGACGATGCCGCTTGTCACCGTTTGTCCGACCCCGAACGGATCGCCGATCGCGAGTACGATGTCGCCGACCTCGATTGCGTCGGAATTGGCGAATTGCAGGAAGGGCGTCGGCTCCTTGGCCTCGATCTTGAGAACGGCAAGGTCCGTGCGCTTGTCCGCGAGGAGGAGCTTTGCCGGAAACTCGCGCCGGTCATTGAAGACAACGCGGATCTCCGTCATGCCCTCGATGACGTGATTATTGGTCACGATCACGCCGTCCGGGCTCACAATGACGCCCGAGCCGAGTGAGGTCTGTTCGCGCGGGCCGCCGCCGCCGAAAAACCGGTCGAAGAACGGATCGCCCGTCGTACGGTTGACGATGCGCTTGGTGAAGACGTTGACGACCGCCGGGGCAACGCGCTCGACGACTGGCGAGAAAGACGCCTTCACCTCCGACATGGACCGCGGCGTCACGCGCTTGGCGGCGTCGATGCCCGGCCCCGTCATCGCGCCTGTCGCGGGCGCCGGCGCCGAGGCGGCGGCTACAGCCGACTCTCTCGAAGCGGCGATGGCCTTGGACGACGATGGTGCTGGTTCAGCGCAAGCCGAACTGATGAGCGCCGCGGCGCCGATGATCAGAACTCCAAAGAAGTGACGCATGACTCCATCCTTCTGACGCACGACTGCGACACCCACTCTATAGAACGAGCTTCGCGGCCAATCCATGCCGAGCATTGCCTCAATGAGCCTGGAGGCGGCTGAGGACCTTATAACCGGATGTGCGTTGACCTCGACCAATTCCGCGCGAATGTCGGTTGCCGTTAGCGGGCTCTGTCCGCAGGTTGATGCACCAAGGTCGGCGCAACGCAGTATTGGCGTGGCGCCGGGCTTGCCCGGTTGTGTGTCGGAACTCACGCCGCATTTGCGTCACCAATTACACGAGTCCTGCATAGGCCTTTCCGAGATAGGCGTCTTCGTCGGCCGCGGCGCGCGGGCTTCTCAGGAACCATTTCCACGCCGCTGTTTCATGCGAGACGACGCCCATTTCCCAGACGCAATAGGTCGGCTTGTGACGGCGCTCGCGCGGAAAGAGCGAGAAGCCCGGCGTCGCCGCGGTCTCCTTGAAATAGACGGTCTCCCAGAGCTCGTTAGAGCCGCGCCAGGTGCAGACGATGAGAAAATAGAATTCAGTTCCGCACAGATGCAGCATGGTGAAGCCGAGTTCGCGGTCGAGGTGCCAGTCGCGTGTGGCGGCTTCCGCCTCGAGAAAATCGCGGGCAAGGCAGCGCACATGAGGTTCGACTGGCGCTTCCGGCCGCGCAATGTCGTACCATTTGAGGCGCGCATCACGCAGCGATACGACATCCCCGCCGGTCACGAGCTTGTCGTAATGCCTGTAGCCAGGGTCGATATGGGTGAGGCCGAGGAGCGGCGCGGCGGCGGATGCGATTGACACGAGGGGCAGTTTCAATCCCGCGACGGCGCCTGTCCAGAGACTCATGGGCGCAAGTCGGCTCAAAATCGGCGCCAGCAAGGCGCGTCGTTTCAGCATAGCGCAGCGCATCTCCTTTGCCGCCGCGCCGGTGATGAACAATGCGAAAGGCGCGGAGATTTTCCGCGCGTTGGGCGTCGCCTCCGATCCAAAGAAAAAGGCGGCCGAGGCCGCCTTTCAACGCATTGTTTTCGCCAAATTCCGGCGAAAGGCTGGCGCGGCCTAAGCCGCGTCTTCCTGATCTCCCGTGAACTGCGTCGGACCTGAATCCTTGCCCTTGGCGGTCTCGTCGCGATCGACGAACTCGATCACCGCGAGCGGGGCGTTGTCGCCGAAGCGGAAGCCCGCCTTCATGATGCGGATATAGCCGCCCTTGCGCGCGGCGTAGCGGGGCCCGAGCGTATCGAACAGCTTCTTGGCCGAGCTCTCGTCGCGAATGCGCGAGACCGCGAGGCGGCGCAGATGCAGCTTGCTCGCCTTGTCCTTGTCGGCGTGCTTGGCCATGGTCACGAGCTTCTCGACGATCGGGCGAAGCTCCTTGGCCTTGGGCAAGGTGGTCGTGATCTGCTCGTGCTTGATCAGCGCCGACGCCATATTCGCGAACATCGCCTTGCGATGTTCATGCGTGCGGTTGAGCTTTCTGTGGGCGAACCCATGTCTCATGGCGTCTCTCCTCGATCCGGCGCGACGACGCTAGCGGATCTGATCCTCGTATTTCTTCGCAAGTTCTTCGATGTTGTCGGGCGGCCAGTCCGGCACGTCCATGCCGAGATGGAGGCCGAGATTGGCGAGCACTTCCTTGATCTCGTTCAGCGATTTGCGGCCGAAGTTCGGCGTACGGAGCATCTCCGCTTCCGACTTCTGGATGAGATCGCCGATATAGACGATGTTGTCGTTCTTGAGGCAGTTGGCCGAGCGCACCGAAAGCTCGAGCTCATCGACCTTGCGCAGGAGCGCCGGGTTGAAGGGCAGCTCTTCGTGGATGCCGCCGCCGAGATCCTTCTTCGGCTCGTCGAAATTGACGAAAATCTGGAGCTGGTCCTGGAGGATGCGCGCAGCATAAGCGGCGGCGTCTTCCGGCGAGAGCGAGCCGTCAGTCTCGATCTCCATGATCAGCTTGTCATAGTCGAGCACCTGGCCTTCGCGCGTGTTCTCGACGCGATAGGCGACGCGCTTGACCGGCGAGTAGAGGCTGTCGACCGGGATAAGGCCAATCGGCGCGTCTTCCGGGCGATTGCGGTCGGCGGGGACATAGCCCTTGCCGGTCTGCACAACGAGCTCCATTCGGAGCGAGGCGCCCTCGTCGAGCGTGCAGATAAGCTGGTTCTTGTCGAGGATATCGACCGCCGAATTCGGCTCGATGTCGCCGGCCGTGACCGGGCCCGGGGTCGACTTCTTCAGCGTCAGGCGCTTCGGGGTGTCCGAATGGCCGCGGAACGAAAGCTGCTTAATGTTGAGGACGATGTCCGTCACATCTTCGCGCACGCCCGGGATCGACGAGAACTCATGGACGACGCCGTCGATCTGGATCGACGTCACCGCCGCGCCCTGCAGCGACGAGAGCAAAATGCGGCGCAGCGCATTGCCGAGAGTGAGGCCGAAGCCGCGCTCAAGCGGCTGGGCGACGATCGTCGCCTTGCGCTTCCTGTCCGCCGCCGCCGCCACGTCGAGCTTTTGCGGGCGAATGAGTTCCTGCCAATTCTTTTCGATAACCTGCATGGGTCTCCATCCGGCGCGATGCTCGCGCCCTTGGCCGAACCGCGCTTTCTGCGCGGCCGGCGGCTAAACCAAATCAGACCCGGCGACGCTTGCGCGGCCGGCAACCATTATGCGGGATCGGCGTCACGTCGCGGATGACCTGCACGACGAGGCCGGTCGATTGCAAAGCGCGCAGCGCGCTCTCGCGGCCCGAACCCGGCCCGCGCACTTCGACGTTCACGGTCTTGAGGCCGTGCTCCATCGCCTTTTTGGCGGCGTCTTCAGCGGCGAGCTGCGCGGCGTAAGGCGTCGACTTGCGCGACCCTTTGAAGCCCATGCCGCCCGCAGAAGACCAGGAGATCGCATTGCCCTGTTCGTCCGTGATCGTCACAACCGTGTTGTTGAAAGACGCGTTCACATGCGCGACGCCGGACGTGATGTTCTTGCGCTCGCGGCGACGGACGCGGCCTGCGCCTTGCGCGCCCTTGTCGCCGTCTTTGGCGGCTGCGGCTGGAGCTTTCGCCATGAATGAAATCCCTTATTTCTTCGGCGCGGCTTTTTTGCCGGCGATCGGTTTGGCGGGGCCCTTGCGGGTGCGCGCATTGGTGTGCGTGCGCTGGCCGCGCACCGGCAGACCGCGGCGGTGCCGCAGGCCGCGATAGCAGGCCATGTCCATCAGGCGCTTGATATTGACCGCGGTCTCGCGGCGCAGATCGCCCTCGACCGTATAGTCGCGGTCGATGGTTTCGCGGATCTGGAGAATTTCCGAGTCCGAGAGTTGGTTGACGCGGCGATCGACCGGAATGCCTACTTTCTCGCAGATTTCCTTGGCCTTGGCCGGACCAATGCCGTGAATATAGCGCAGCGCGATGATCACGCGCTTTGCGGTCGGGATGTTGACGCCTGCAATACGGGCCACGAGCCTGTCCTTTTCTTTTCCCGGTCGTCTGTCCGAATCTTCGCCTGAGGCGTAGAACCGCGGACACCCGCCCAAAACCTGCGCAAACCGGCCTTAAGACGGCCTGCCTACGCCCCATAAAACGCAAACCCGCCAGCGCCTAGCACGGCGCCGAGCGAGCGATACCCCATTCGGGCGGGAGGGAGCTTCTATACTCGCCCCGTGCCGCCCGTCAACTCACGCCTCATCCCTTTTTTGCGGTTTTCCCGCGGGATGCGGCAAGGACGCCATCCAGGATCTTGTCGATCTCAGCGGCGACCTTTTCCACCGGCTTCATGCCGTCGATTTCGCGCAATTTCCCTTGTGCTTTGTAATAAGGAATGAGCGGCGCGGTCTGCTCGCGATAGACCTTTTGCCGCTTCTTGAATGTTTCCTCATTGTCGTCTGGCCGGACGGGTTGGCCCGCCTTTTCGGCTTCCTTGATTCGGTTTTTGAGCCGCTTCAGAAGCTCTTTCTCTTTGACAACCAATTCGATCACCACGTCGAGCGCGCGGCCTTGCGCTGACAAAATGCGGTCGATCATTTCAGCTTGCGGCGCCGTACGGACGGCCCCATCAAGAATGAAGCCGCGGGCGCAATCGGGCGCCATGATCCGCGCCGCGATGATCTCCTCGATGACTGCATCGGAAACGAGGTCGCCGCGATCCATGATCGCCTTGACCCGCATTCCCAGCTCAGACCCAGCCGCGATCGCCGCGCGCAGCATGTCGCCTGTCGACAACTGAGGAATACCGCGCTTTTCGACGATGCGTTGCGCTTGGGTGCCTTTGCCGGCGCCAGGGGGGCCGAGCAGGATCAGGATCATTTCTTCCCGCCTCGGAGCTTCGACTTCTTGATGAGGCTCTCATATTGCTGCGCGAGGAGATGCCCTTGGATCTGGCCGACCGTATCGAGCGTGACTGACACGACGATCAGCAGCGAGGTGCCGCCAAGCGTCAGCGGTATCGCTGGGTACTCAAGGCGCAGGATCTCCGGCACGACGCAGACAAAGGCGAGATAGGCCGAGCCTATGACGCAGAGCCGCGTCAGCACGAAATCGAGATATTCGGCGGTCTTGGCGCCCGGGCGATAGCCCTGGATGAAGCCGCCATATTTCTTGAGGTTGTCCGACACGTCCGCCGTGTTGAATACGACGGAGGTATAGATGAAACCGAATACGAAGATCAGCACGACATACATGCCGATATAAAGCGGCTGGTGCGGCGCAAACCAAAGCTGCAGCGTCTGCAGCCATTGCGGTGAGTCAGCGCCGGCGGCGGCGACGGCGGTCGCCGGCAAGAGCAGCAGCGACTGCGCGAAAATCGGCGGAATGACGCCGGACGGATTGAGCTTCAGCGGCAGGTGCGATTTCTCACCCTGCGTCATCTTCATGCCGACCTGGCGGCGCGGATACTGCACCAGAATACGCCGCTGCGAGCGCTCCATGAACACGACGAAGGCGATCAAAGCGAGCGCACCGACGATGACGAGCGCAACGATGGCGGGCGGCAAGTTAGCTCCGCCCGCGCCGGCTCCGCGGCCGAGCGCAAAGAGGCCCGCCATAGCGCGCGGCAGCTCCGCGACGATGCCGGCGAAAATGATGAGCGACGTGCCGTTGCCGACGCCGCGCGAGGTGATCTGTTCGCCGAGCCACAGCAGGAACATGACGCCGCCGACCAGCGTCACCACCGTCGAAATGATGAACAGTGTCCGGTCGATCGCGACCACCGGCATGCCGCCGCCCGTGTTGGCGGAGAGGCTGACGGCGATGAAATAGCCCTGCATCGCGGCGAGGAAGACCGTCAGATAGCGCGTGTACTGATTGATCTGGCGGCGCCCGGACTCGCCCTCCTTCTTGATCGCTTCAAGCGACGGAACGACCGCCGCCATCAGCTGCATGATGATCGAGGCGGAGATATAGGGCATGATGTTGAGCGCGAAGATCGCCATGCGCTCGACAGCGCCGCCCGAGAACAGGTTGAGCGTGCCGAGAATGCCGCCCGATTGCGACTGGAAGGCCTGGGCGTAGGCTTCCGGATTGATGCCCGGCAGCGGAATGAACGTGCCGAGCCGGAAGACGACGAGAGCGCCTAGCGTGAACAGGAGCCGTTTCTGCAGCTCCTCGGCCTTGGCGAAATAGGACCAGTTGAGGTTTTGGGCGAACTGTTCGGCGGCGGATGCCATGTCGTGCGACTACCTTTGCGTGCGGCGCGCCCGATCGCGCACCAGGACTGTCCCCCAACTCACGACAGGAGACCCCGTCGGGCGTTCGTCATGTGGCGACGAACGAGGGGCGGCGCAACATCGGGCGCCGCACCAGAACTCAGCCCCTATTCGCCCGCCGACGGACGCGATTCAGTCACGGAACCACCAGCTTTCTCGATCGCGGCGCGCGCGCCGGCGGAGGCGTGCACGACCGAGATCGTGATCTTCGACGTCAATTCGCCCGTGCCGAGCAGCCGTACGCCGTCAAGTTCGCGCCGGATGACGCCGGCGGCGACGAGGGCCGCCGCGTCGATATCCTTGCCCGCGTCAAGCTTCTTGGCGTCGATCGCGGCCTGGATGCGGCCAACATTCACTTCGGCGAATTTCTCGGCGTTCGGCTTGTTGAAGCCGCGTTTCGGCAGCCGCATGTAAAGCGGCATTTGACCGCCCTCAAACCAGCGGATGCCGCCGACGCCGGACCGCGCGAGCTGGCCCTTGACGCCTCGACCCGCCGTCTTGCCCTTGCCGGAGCCGATGCCGCGGCCGACGCGCTTGAACTTCTTGCGCGCGCCTTCATTGTCTGTGAGGTCGGTCAGCTTCATGTCTTCTCCTCGGACTTGCGACGGGATGCCGGCGCCATGCCGGGCCGCCTCGCCCTTCAATGCCGGTTACTGCGTCTCTTCGACGATTTCCACCATGTGGCGGACCTTGCCGATCATGCCGCGTACGGACGGCGTGTCCTCAAGCGTGCGCTGACGGCCGATCTTGTTGAGGCCGAGGCCGATCAGCGTCTGCTCCTGGTCATACATGCGGCGGGCCGGACTTTTGGTCTGGCGGACCGTGAGCGTCTTCTTCTTGGCGGCCATGGGCCTCTTCTCCGTTTCGTCCGTTTACGCTGCGTCGATGCTGGCGGATTCGCCGCCGCCCGTACGCCGCGACAGAATATCGGCGACTTTCTTGCCGCGCTTGTTGGCGATGAAGCGCGGGCTCGTCTGGTCGGTCAGTGCGTCGAAGGTCGCGCGCACCATGTTGTAGGGGTTCGAAGAGCCGAGCGACTTCGCCACGACGTCCTTGATTCCGAGCGTCTCAAAGACGGCGCGCATCGGACCGCCGGCGATGATGCCCGTGCCCGGAGGGGCCGCGCGCAGAACAACTTTGCCCGCGCCCCAGCGGCCGCGCGCATCGTGATGCACGGTGCGGCCTTCGCGCAGCGGCACGCGCACGAGGCTGCGCTTGGCTTCCTGGGTCGCCTTACGGATCGCTTCCGGCACTTCGCGGGCCTTGCCCTTGCCGAAACCGACGCGGCCCTTCTGGTCGCCGACAACGACAAGCGCGGCGAATCCGAAGTTCTTGCCGCCTTTCACCACCTTGGCGACGCGGTTGATGGCGACCAGGCGATCGACGAACTCGTCGCGCTCATCGCGGTCCTCGCGCTTGCGGTCCCGATCGCGATCGCGCCCGCGGCCCCGGCCGCGGCCGCGGCGTTCATTGCCGCCTTCTTCGCCGCCGGCGCTCTCGCCGCCTTCGCGCACTTCTTCACGCGCCATGTTGCGTCTCCTTGAACTCTCTAGAAGTTGAGGCCGGCTTCACGCGCCGCCTCTGCGAGCGCCTTGACGCGCCCATGATACATGTAGCCGCCGCGATCGAAGATCACATCCTTGACGCCGGCCTTGATCGCGCGCTCAGCCAGAGCCTTGCCGACTTCCGCGGCGGCTGCCTTGTCGGAGCCCTTCTTGATGCGCTCTTTGAACTCTTTGTCGAGCGAAGACGCGGACACCAGCGTCTTGCCGGCGGCGTCGTCAATGATCTGCGCCGAGATGTTCTTTGACGAGCGGAACACCGACAGGCGCACGCGGCCATTGGCGGCGGCGCGCAATTGCTTGCGCACGCGAACGGCGCGGCGGCGGATCTTGAATTTTGCGTTTTCTGCCATGGGTCTTGCGCCTTACTTCTTCTTGCCTTCCTTGCGGAAGATATATTCGCCTTCGAGCTTGACGCCCTTGCCCTTGTAGGGCTCGGGCGGGCGCATGGCGCGGATATTCGCGGCCGTCTGGCCGACGAGCTGCTTGTCGATGCCGGAAATGATGATCTCCGTCGGTTTCGGCGTCTCGATCTTGAGGCCGGCGGGCACCGGGAAATCGATCTCGTGCGAATAGCCGAGCGCGAGGTTGAGCGAGGAGCCCTTCATCGCGGCGCGATACCCGACGCCGACTAGTTCGAGCTTTTGCGAGTAGCCTGCCGTGACGCCCTTCATCATGTTCGCGACCATGGTGCGCGACATGCCCCAGATAGCGCGCGCCTGGCGCGTCTCGTCGGCCGGCTGCACGGCGACCTTGCCCTCTTCGAGCGCGACCTTGCACAGATCGTTGACGACGAACTTCAGTTCGCCCTTCGGCCCTTTGGCGCTGACCGTCTGGCCGCTGACGTTCACCGTCACGCCCTTGGGCACTTCAACCGGCTTTTTTCCGATGCGCGACATGGCGCTCTCCTGAACCCTTGGACTGCGTTAGTAGACTTGGCAGAGAACTTCGCCGCCGACATTGTTGTCGCGCGCCGCCTGGTCGGACATGACGCCCTTCGGCGTCGACAGGATCGAAATGCCGAGGCCGTTGCGCACGCTCGGCAGTTCGGTCACGGACGAATAGACCCGCCGTCCCGGCTTCGACACGCGCTTGATGTTCGAGATGACGGGCGCGCCGTCGAAATATTTGAGCTCGACCTCGAAGATCGGCTTTTCGCCTTCCTTCTCGATGCGTGCATAGCCGCGGATGTAACCTTCGTCCTGCAGCACGTCGAGGACGCGCGCGCGCAGTTTCGAGGCCGGCACCGCGGTCGAGGCGTGCTTGCGCTGCTGCGCATTGCGCAGACGCGTGATGAGATCGCCGATGGGATCGTTGATCGACATGGGATGGATCTCCTTACCAGCTCGACTTCACCAGGCCCGGAATCTTGCCTTCCGAACCGAGCTGACGCAGCGACACGCGGGACATTCTGAGCTTGCGGTAGAACGCGCGCGGACGTCCCGTGACCTCGCAGCGGTTGCGGAAGCGCGTTTCCGAAGAATTGCGCGGAAGCTCGGCGAGCTTCAGCGACGCGGCGAAACGCTCTTCCGCCGGCTTGTTTTGATCGGCGATAACCGCCTTCAGCTTCGCGCGTTTGGCCGCGAATTTCTTCGCGAGCTTTTTGCGCTTGGCGTTGCGCTCGATCATGCTTGTCTTAGCCATTGCAGTCTCCGTTATAAGCCGGTTTCCGGTTGATCCGGACCTTGCCTATTTTTTCGCTTCCTTGCGGGCCGTTTCCTTGCGGAACGGAAAATTGAACTGGGCGAGGAGCTCGCGCGCCTCTTCGTCGGTCTTGGCGGAGGTGCAGACGATGATGTCCATGCCCCGCACCTTCTCGACCTTGTCGTAATTGATCTCCGGGAACACGATGTGCTCCTTGAGGCCGAGCGCGAAATTGCCGCGCCCGTCGAAGCTCTTGGCGTTGAGGCCGCGAAAGTCGCGCACGCGCGGCAGCGCGATCGTGACGAGGCGGTCCATGAACTCGTACATGCGCTCCGAGCGGAGCGTCACCTTGCAGCCGATCGACATGCCGTCGCGCACCTTGAACTGCGCGATCGACTTTTTGGCCTTGGTGATCACCGGCTTCTGACCCGCGATCAGGGCAAGATCACCCGCCGCCGCCTCGACCGCCTTGCGGTCGTTGACGGCGTCGCCGACGCCCATATTGATCACGATCTTCTCGATCTTGGGCGTTTGCATCGGGTTCTTGTACCCGAATTTGGCGTTCATCTGCGCCCGGATCTTGTCGTCGTACAGCGCTTTCAGGCGCGGCTTTTGTCTTGCTTCAGCCATTGACCACCTCGCCCGTGCGCTTGGCGACGCGCACTTTGCGTCCGTCACTCTCGATTCTGAACCCGACGCGCGTCGGCGCGCCGTCATGCAGCAGGGCGACGTTGGAGACATGGATCGGCGCTTCGCGCGACAAAATCCCGCCCTGGTCCTGCATCGTCTGCTTCTGATGCTTCTTGATGATGTTGACGCCCCGCACGATGACGCGGCTTTCCGACGGCATGACCTTGAGCACTTCGCCCTCGGCGCCGCGATACTTGCCCGTCAGGATGCGGACCTTGTCGCCCTTTTTGATTTTGGCGGCCATTACAGCACCTCCGGTGCGAGCGACACGATCTTCATGTGGTTGGCGGCGCGGAGTTCGCGCGTCACCGGACCGAAGATGCGGGTGCCGATCGGCTCTTTCTGGTTGTTGATGAGCACGGCGGCGTTGCGGTCGAAGCGGATGACCGAGCCGTCCTTGCGCTTGATGTCTTTCGCGGTGCGGACGACGACGGCCTTCAGCACCTGGCCCTTCTTCACGCGGCCGCGCGGAATCGCCTCCTTCACGGAGACGACGATCACGTCGCCGACGCCGGCGTAACGCCGTCCTGCGCCGCCGAGCACCTTGATGCACATCACGCGCTTGGCGCCGGAATTGTCGGCGACGTCCAAATTCGTCGTCATCTGGATCATATCGACCCTTCCCGGATTGCTCCGGCCTTCTCAAATGCGGCGCTTTCGCGCCTGCTGAACCTACTTCGAACCGTAGCCGATCACTTCCCAACGCTTCAGGCGCGACTTCGGCGGACACTCCTGGATCTGCACGAGATCGCCGATCTTGTAGGCGCCCTTCTCGTCATGGGCGTGGAACTTCTTGGCCGTCCGGATCGTCTTTTGCAGAACGGGGTGGCGGAACATGCGCTCGACGCTGACGACGACCGTCTGCTTGTTCTTGTCGCTGACGACTTCGCCCTGGAGAATTCGCTTCGGCATTCGCGTGAACCTTCCTAATTCGACTTCTGTTCGCGCTCAGCGAGGATCGTCTTGACGCGCGCGATGTCCTTGCGGACCTCGCCGATGCGCGAGACCTTCTCAAGCTGGCCCGAGGCGCGCTGGAAGCGCAGGTTGAACTGCTCCTTCTTGAGCAGGATCAGCTTGTCCTTGAGCTGATCATTGGTGAGGTCGCGCACTTCGCTCGCGTTCATGGCTATTCTCCCAGGCGCTTGACGACGCGCGTCTTGATCGGGAGCTTCGCGGCGCCGAGCTCAAGGGCGAGGCGCGCGACGTCGTCCGGAACGCCGTCAATTTCAAACATAATCCGGCCAGGCTTGACCTTGGCCACCCAAAGTTCCGGCGCGCCCTTGCCCGAGCCCATCCGCACTTCGGTCGGCTTTTTCGACACCGGCACGTCCGGGAAGACGCGGATCCAGACGCGGCCCGCGCGCTTCATTTCGCGCGTGATGGCGCGGCGCGCGGCCTCGATCTGTCGCGCGGTGACGCGCTCGGGCTCCATGGCCTTGAGGCCGTGAGACCCGAAATTCAAGGTCGCGCCGCCCTTGGCGTCGCCGGAAATGCGACCCTTGAACTGCTTGCGGAATTTCGTGCGTTTAGGCTGCAGCATGGAATTGATCCGTCTTCGTTCTCAACGCTTGTCTTGACGCTTGGTCGTCCTAGGCCTGTTCTGCCGCTTCGGGTTCGCGGCGGCCGCGGCGGCCGGAGCCTTCGCGGTCGAAGTCGTCGCGGCGCATCGGCGCCCCGCCGCCCGTCTGCATCTCGATGATGCGCTTTTCCTGCGCGAACGGATCGTGCTCAAGGATTTCGCCCTTGTAGATCCACACCTTCACGCCGATCGCGCCATAGGGCGTGCGCGCCGTGTAGGTGCCGTAATCGATGTCGGCGCGCAGCGTGTGCAGCGGCACGCGGCCTTCGCGGTACCATTCCTGACGCGCGATCTCTGCGCCGCCGAGACGGCCCGAGACGTTGCAGCGGATGCCGAGCGCGCCCATGCGCTGGGCCGTCTGCATCGCGCGCTTCATGGCGCGGCGGAAGGCGACCCGGCGCTCAAGCTGCTGCGCGATGTTTTCGGCGACGAGCGTCGCGTCGATCTCGGGCTTCCTGATCTCGACGATGTTGAGAACCGTTTCCGAGGTCGTCAGGCGCTGCAGTTCAAGGCGCAGTTTCTCGATGTCGGCGCCCTTCTTGCCGATGACGACGCCCGGACGGGCCGTGTAGATCGTGACGCGGCACTTCTTGTGCGGGCGCTCGATGATGATGCGGCTGACGCCGGCCTGCTTCAGCCTTTCGAGCAGATAGGCGCGGATCTTGAGGTCCTCATGGAGGAGGTCCGCATACGTCCCTTTGTTCGCGTACCAACGCGAATCCCAGGTGCGATTGATCCCGAGCCGGAGGCCGATCGGATTTACCTTCTGGCCCATTAAGCGGCCTCCTCGACTTGTTTGACGACGATGGTGATCTCGGCGAAGGGCTTCAGGATGCGCCCCATGCGGCCGCGGCCGCGCGGCGTGAAGCGCTTCATGACCATGTTGCGGCCGACAAAGGCCTGATCGACGACGAGGCTGTCGATGTCGAGATCGTGGTTGTTCTCGGCGTTGGCGATGGCGCTTTCGAGCACTTTCTTCACCGAACGCGCGATGCGCTTCTGCGAGAATTCGAGTTCGGCGAGCGCCTTGTCGACCTTCTTGCCGCGGATCGTCTGCGCGACGAGATTGAGCTTCTGCGGCGACGTCTTGAGGAGCTTGGCCTTCGCCATGGCGGCGTTCTCGGCGACGCGGCGCTCGTTCTTCTTCTGGCCCATGACTATTTCGTCCTCTTCGCCTTCTTGTCGGCGCCGTGGCCGTAATAGGTGCGCGTCGGCGAAAATTCGCCCAGCTTGTGGCCGACCATGTCTTCCGTCACATGGACCGGAATGAACTTCTGGCCGTTATAGACGTTGAAGGTGAGGCCGATGAATTGCGGCAGGATGGTCGAACGGCGCGACCAGGTCTTGATGCCGCCCTTGTGGCCGCCGGATTGCGCTTCGTCCGCCTTCTTGAGGATGAAGCGGTCGACGAAGGGGCCTTTCCAGACTGAACGAGGCATGTTGTGTCTCCAGCGCCCTAATTGACTTTTTTGCGCGCGTGGCGCGAACGGATGATGAGGCGGTCAGTGCGCTTGTTGGAGCGCGTCTTGGCGCCTTTGGTCGGCTTGCCCCAGGGCGTGACCGGGTGACGGCCGCCGGAGGTGCGGCCTTCGCCGCCTCCATGCGGGTGGTCGATCGGGTTCATCGCCGTGCCGCGTACGGACGGTCTGTTGCCCTTGTGGCGCTGACGGCCGGCCTTGCCGACGGTTTCGTTAAGGTGATCGGCGTTGGACACCGCGCCGACCGTCGCGAAGCAGTCGCCATGGACGAGGCGCACTTCGCCGGACTGAAGGCGAAGCTGCGCCATGGCGCCGTCGCGGCCGACGAGCTGGGCGTAGTTGCCGGCGGCGCGCGCAAGCTGGCCGCCTTTGCCGAGTTTCAGCTCGACATTGTGGATGATCGTGCCGACCGGCATCGCCTTCAGCGGCATCGCATTGCCGGGCTTCACGTCGACCTTCTCGCCAGAAATGATCTTGTCGCCGGCCTTCAGGCGCTGCGGCGCGATGATGTAGGCAAGGTCGCCGTCGAGATATTTGACGAGCGCGATCCAGGCCGTACGGTTCGGGTCATATTCGAGACGCTCGACCTTGGCTTCGATGTCGTGCTTGCGGCGCTTGAAGTCGATGACGCGATAGAGCTTCTTCGCGCCGCCGCCTTTGCGGCGCATGGTGATGCGCCCGTTATTGTTGCGGCCGCCGCGGCTCTTCTTACCCTCGACGAGCGACTTGACAGGATCGCCCTTGTGGAGCTCGCTTCTGTCGACGAGCACCAGCTGGCGACGCGACGGCGAGGTCGGATTGAATGTTCTAAGCGCCATGGTCTCTCATCCGTCCTTTAGAGGCCCGTCGTCACGTCGATGGATTGGCCCTCTTCGAGTGTCACGACGGCCTTCTTGACCGTCGAACGCACATAGGGGCGGCCCTTGAACTGCTTCGTCTTGCCTTTGACGCGCAGCGTGTTCACGGCCTTCACTTTCACTTTGAAGAGCCCTTCGACGGCCGCGGCGATTTCCGGCTTCGTCGCGTCGACGGGCACTTTGAAGACGAACTGATTGCGTTCAGCGGCGATCGTCGATTTCTCGGTGATCACCGGCGCGGTCAGCACGTCGTACAGCTTCTCGCTGACGCCCGTTTTCGCGGTTTTCTTCGGCGCTTTCGTCATTTGAGGCGAGCCTCCAAACCTTCGACCGCGGCGCGGGTCAGAACGAGCTTATGGCGGCGCAGGATGTCGTACACATTGGCGCCGACGACCGGCAGAACGTCCACATTCGGAATATTCCGCGCGGCGCGCCCGAACTTCTCGTCGACCACCGCGTCGACGATGAGCGCGTTGCGCCAGCCGAGCTTGCCGAAGGCCGCGACGAGTTCTTTCGTCTTGCCTTCCTTGACGGCCGCCGTGTCGATCACGACGAGCTCATTGGCGAGGCGCTTGGCCGACAGCGCATGCTTCATCGCCATGCGGCGCACTTTCTTCGGCAGGTCGATCGCGTGGCTTCTGACGCGCGGCCCATGGGCGACGCCGCCGCCGCGGAACTGGGGCGCGGCCTTGTTGCCGTGACGCGCGCCGCCCGTGCCCTTCTGGCGATACATTTTCTTCGAGGTCGCTTTGACCTCAGCCCGGGTCTTGGTCTTGTGATTGCCTGACCGGCGCTTGGCGAGCTGGTAGGTCACCATGCGGTGCAGGATGTCGCGGCGCGGCTCGTTCGCGAAAATCGCGTCGTCGAGGTCGATAGACCCCGCTTTGCCGCCGTCGAGCGTGATGACGTCGAGTTTCATTATTCGGCGCCTTTCTGTTCTTCAGCGACCGGCGCTTCAGCGCCGTCAGCGACGGCTTCCGCCTTCTTGCGGAGCGCAGCAGGCTTGGGGGCCTCTTTCGGCGCCGGCGACTTCACCGCGTCGCGGATCATGACCCAGCCGTCTTTCGGACCGGGAACCGCGCCCTTCAGCAGGATGAGGTTGCGGGCGACATCGATCTTCACGACTTCGATATTCTGGGTCGTGACGCGCTCGACGCCATAATGGCCGGCCATTTTCTTGTTCTTGAAGACCTTGCCGGGGTCCTGGCGCTGACCGGTCGAGCCATGCGAGCGGTGCGACACGGACACGCCGTGCGTGGCGCGCAGGCCCGAGAAGTTCCAGCGCTTCATCGCGCCTGCAAAGCCCTTGCCGACGGTGACGCCCGTGACGTCAACCTTCTGGCCCGGCAGGAAGTGCTCGGCCGAAAGCTCGGCGCCAACATCGACGAGGTTGTCTTTCGAGACGCGAAACTCAACGAGATGCGCCTTGGGCGCGACATTCGACCTGGCGAACTTGCCGCGGTCTGCGCGGTTCGTATTCTTCAGCTTCTTCGACCCCGCGCCGAGCTGCAGCGCGACATAGCCGTTCTTCTCTTCGGTCATCTGCGCGACGACCTGGCAGTCGTCGACATGCATGACCGTCACCGGCACATGCTGGCCGTCGGCGCGGTAGACCCGCGTCATGCCGACTTTCTTGGCGATAAGACCCGTGCGCATTTTCTGTGTCCTCCGCCTTAGGCGCCGAGACGGATTTCGACGTCGACGCCGGCCGACAGGTCGAGCTTCATCAGCGCGTCGACGGTCTGCGGGGTCGGATCGACGATATCGAGCACGCGCTTGTGCGTGCGCATCTCGAACTGTTCGCGGCTTTTCTTGTCGATGTGCGGAGAGCGGTTGACCGTGAAGCGCTCAATGCGCGTCGGCAGGGGGATCGGCCCCCGGACCTGCGCGCCCGTGCGCTTGGCGGTGTTGACGATCTCCCGCGTCGAAGCGTCGAGCACGCGATGGTCAAACGCTTTGAGGCGTATGCGGATGTTCTGTTGCATGTCTTCGTCGCTTCTGTGGAGTCCAGCTTCTCAAGAGATAAAAGCGCGGGCCGGACAGGGGCCGGCCCGCGCAGCGTGTCGTTCGTTCGTCAGTCGAGGATCTTCGTCACGATGCCCGAGCCGACGGTGCGGCCGCCTTCGCGGATGGCGAAGCGGAGCTTCTCTTCCATCGCG
>CAZDRH010000004.1:0-358485 GCA_964507915.1 uncultured Caulobacterales bacterium | reverse complement strand
TGGTGCCCAGAAGAGGACTCGAACCTCCACGATGTTACTCGCCAGTACCTGAAACTGGTGCGTCTACCAATTCCGCCATCTGGGCAGGCGGCTGGACGTAAGGGAGCGCGTTCGGGGTGTCAATGGAAAGCGGGCCGGCCTTCCTCTGCGCCCAATGCGCCGCGTTGAGGCGGCCCGGAAACTGGTCTAGGGGAGGCTCCTTATCCCGGAGTTCAAGACTATGGTCGGCAAGCTGGCCGTCGTTTTCGGCGGGTCTGGTTTCATCGGGCGCAATGTGGTGCGCGAGCTCGCCAAGCGCGGCTGGCGCGTGCGGGTCGCCGTGCGGCGGCCGCATCATGCGCTGTTTCTGCGGCCCATGGGCGCCGTCGGTCAGGTGCAGCTCGTTCAGGCCAATCTGCGTGATCGGCGCTCGCTCGCCGAGGCGCTGAAGGGCGCGGATGCGGTCGTCAATTGCGTCGGCATCCTTTTCCAGCAAGGTCCGCAATCCTTTGAAGCTGTCCAGGCCGCGGGCGCTGCGACCATCGCGGAACTCGCCCGCGGGGAGGGGATCAAGACCTTCGTCCACCTGTCCGCCATCGGGGCATCGCAAGAGAGCGAGAGCCTCTATGCGCGCAGCAAGGCCGAGGGCGAGGCGGCCGTGCGCGAAAACGTGCCGTCGGCGACGATCCTGCGGCCGTCCATCGTGTTTGGTCCGGAAGACGATTTCTTCAATCGCTTCGCCGCCATGGCGACGATGGGTCCCGCTTTGCCGCTGATCGGCGGCGGGCTGACGAAATTCCAGCCGGTCTATGTCGATGACGTTGCGGACGCCGTCGCCGCTGCGCTCGAACGCCCCGACGCCGCCGGCAAGACCTTCGAACTCGGCGGACCGCGCGTCTACACGTTCAAGGCGCTGCTTGAACTCATGCTGTCGATCATCGGCCGCAAGCGTCTGCTCGCGCCCTTGCCATTCGCTCTGGCGCCGATGGCGGGGCTTGCCGGCGAGATCATGGGGCTTGCGCCCTTCATGAAGCCGCCGATCACGCGCGATCAGATCCGGCTGCTGAAGTCCGACAATGTCGTTTCCGAAGGCGCTCTGACCCTCGCTGACCTCGGCGTCACGCCGCATGCGGCCGAAGCGATCCTGCCGACTTACCTCTATCGCTATCGCAAATACGGGCAATTCGCAGAACGCGCGCCGGCTTAGATGAAGAGCAGACGCAGTTTTTCGGCTCCTGCGCCCACTTCTTCGCCGCACCTCGCCGTCAGACTTGCGCTGTTTCCGGCGCCGGCGCGCCGCGATAGCCGAACGGATTTTCGCGCTGCCAGCGCCAATGGTCCTTGCACATATCGTCGAGCGTAAGGCGCGCCTGCCAGCCGAGAAGCGACCGCGCAAGGCCCGCGTCGGCGTAGACTTCTGCAACATCGCCCGGCCGTCGCGGCGCGATTTCGTAAGGAATGTCGCGGTTCGACGCGCGTTTGAAGGCGGCGATTGCTTCGAGCACGGAATAGCCGGCGCCGGTTCCGAGATTGACGGCGATCGAGCCGGGACGCCGCTCGCGCAGGAGGTGGTCGACCGCGGCGCGGTGGCCGCGGGCGAGGTCGACGACATGGATGTAATCGCGCACGCCCGTGCCGTCGCGCGTCGGATAGTCGCCGCCGAAGACGTTCAGCCTGGCGCGCCGGCCGACCGCGACTTGCGCGATGAAAGGGAAGAGATTGTTGGGAACGCCCTCCGGGTCTTCGCCGATCTTGCCCGAAGGATGGGCGCCGACCGGATTGAAATAGCGCAACGAACAGAGTTTCCAGCGATCGTCAGAGTCGTGCAGGTCGCGCAGCATCTCCTCAATGAAGAGCTTGGTGCGCCCGTAAGGATTGACCGGACCGACGAGACCGTCTTCCCGCACCGGCGACCTGTTGAGCCCGCCATAGACCGTCGCAGAAGACGAGAACACGAGCGTGCGCGCGCCGGCCGCATCGAGCGCGCGGATGAGCGTCAGTGTCGAGAGAATGTTCGTCTCGTAATAGCGCACGGGATCGGCGACGGATTCGCCGACCGCCTTGAGGCCGGCGAAATGGATCGCCGCCGTCGGCCGGAACATGAAGATCTCGGCGTTGATCCGTTCACGGTCTTGTGCGCGGGCAAGATCGGCCTCGAGAAAGGCGAAAGAGCGGTGCGAGACCTCCTCGATCCGCTTCAAGGCCGCCGGGCTCGAATTCGAGAAATTGTCGATGACGAGAAGGTCGGCGCCGGCTTCAAGGAGCTCGACGCAGACATGGCTGCCGATATAGCCGGCGCCGCCGGTCACGACGATGCGGCTGCCCATGGATCCCCCTTAGGTCACGCGCATCTCCCCTGCGGGGACTATGCGCGTGCAATCATCACTCGACCGTTACTGACTTGGCAAGGTTGCGCGGTTGATCGACGTCTGTGCCCTTATGTGTCGCCGTATAGTAGGCGAGAAGCTGAATGGGAACGGCGTAGACGATCGGCGCCAGCATCGGTTCGACCGTCGGCATCGTGATGGTCCGCCACAGGCCGTCGCCCGCGGCCTTGACGCCGATCGCATCCGAAATGAACAGCGCCTTGCCGCCGCGCGCGCGCACTTCATGCATGTTCGACACGGTCTTTTCGAAGAGATGGTCTTCGGGCGCGATGACGACGACCGGCAGGTTTTCGTCGATGAGCGCGATCGGGCCGTGCTTGAGTTCGCCCGCCGCGTAGCCTTCGGCATGGATGTAGGAGATTTCTTTCAGCTTCAGCGCGCCTTCGAGCGCCAGCGGGAAGCTGACGCCGCGGCCGATATAGAGAACGTCCGTCGCCTTCGCGATTTCGAGCGCAATCTGCTCGATCTCCGGCGCCGCCGTCAGCGCTTCTGAAACATGGCGCGGAATTTCGAGGAGCGCGCCGACAAGCCGGCGCTCTTCCTCAGCGCTGATGCGGCCGCGTTGACGGCCGGCGGCGATGGCGATGCAGGCAAGCGCGGTCAGCTGACAAGTGAACGCCTTCGTCGAGGCGACGCCGATCTCCGGTCCCGCCGCCATCGGATAGATGACGTCGGCTTCACGCGCGATCGAGGATTCCGGCACGTTGACGACCGCGGCGATTTTCTGACCGTTTCGCCGCGCCTCGCGCAGCGCCGCGAGCGTGTCTGCCGTCTCGCCCGATTGCGACACGAAGAGCGCGCCGCCACCCGGCTGATACGGCACGTTGCGGTAGCGCAGCTCGGAGGCGATATCGACTTCGACGGGCAGCCCCGCCCAGGTCTCGAACCAGTATTTGGCGATGAGGGCGGCGTAATGGGCCGTGCCGCAAGCCGACATGGTGAGACGGTCGAGCTTGGAAAAGTCGAAGGCGCCGGCCGGCAGATCGACGGATTGCGTCGCCGGATTGAGATAGCGCGACAGCGTATGGGCGATCACTTCCGGCTGCTGATGAATTTCCTTCGACATGAAATGGCGGTGACCGTTCTTGTCGACCATGGCGTCGGAGGCGGAGGAAATCGTCTCCTTGCGGTGAACGCGCGCGCCTGTTGCGTCGAAGACGTCAAAGCCTTTGCGCGTCGCAATCACCCAATCGCCTTCGTCAAGATAGGTGATGCGGTTCGAGAAGGGCGCGAGCGCGTAGGCGTCGGACCCAAGGAACATCTCGCCGTCGCCTCGGCCGACCGCAAGCGGGCTGCCGCGCCTTGCCCCAAGGAGGAGGTCATCTTCGCCGATGAATAGGACGGCGAGCGCAAAGGCGCCGCGCACCCGGCCGAGCGCCTTGAAGAAGGCATCTTTCGGCGAGAGATTCTCCGTTTCGAGATAATAGGTGATGAGCTGCGCGCAGACCTCGGTGTCGGTTTCGGATTCGAATGTGTAGCCTTTGGCGGAAAGCTCCGCGCGAAGCTCGGCGAAATTCTCGATTATGCCGTTGTGGACGAGCGCAAGCCGGCGGGTCGCATGCGGATGCGCGTTGGTCTCATTGGCGACGCCATGGGTCGCCCACCTGGTGTGGCCGATCCCGATCGCGCCCTTCAGCGGACGCTCTGCGAGCACAATTTCAAGCGCAGACAGTTTTCCGGGCGCCCGCCGCCGGTCGAGGGCGCCGGCGTTGAGCGTCGCAACGCCGGCTGAGTCATAGCCCCGGTATTCGAGCCGTTTCAGGCCTTTGACGATCAAGGGCGCGACATCGCCCTTACCGAGAATGCCGATTATCCCGCACATGCTGACGCGACTCCGAAACGTTACGCGCCGGTTTATTGGCGGCGGCTGCAAGCTGCGGCAAGAAAATTATGATTATTCTTTGTTTCCAGCGTGTCAAAACGGACCGGATTTCATGCCGCTTTCAAAAGATCCGCCGCCTTTTCGCCGATCATGATGGAGGGGGCATTGGTGTTGCCGGCGATGAGGGTCGGCATGACGGACGCGTCGGCGACCCTCAGCCCTTCGACGCCGCAGACGCGGAGTTCGGGGTCGAGCACGGCGCCGGCGTCCGATCCCATGCGGCAGGTTCCGGCCGGATGGTAAACGGTTTCTGCCCGCGCGCGGATATCGGCCTCGATCTCGGCGTCGCTGGGGTGCTTCGGCAGATAGAGCTGTTCGCCGCTGATGGAGGCCAGCGCCGGCGCGTCGAGTATGCGCTGCACGATCTTGACGCCCTTGACCATGCGGGCGAGGTCGTCCGTGTCCGACAGATAGTCCGGGTCGATCAGGGGCGGCGCGAACGGATCGCGGGAGGCGAGCCGGACCGCGCCGCGGCTCTTCGGCCGCAAGACGCAGACATGGCAGGAAAAGCCCTCGCCGAGATGCTTTTTCCGGCCGTGGTCGTCGACGACGCCGACGACGAAGATGAGTTGCACGTCGGGCTCAGAGAGTGCGGGGTCGGTGCGGACAAAACCGCCGGCCTCGGCAAGATTCGAGGTCAACACGCCTTCGCGTTTGGCGAAGTACTGAAACGCCGCCGCCGGAAACCCAAGAACCGAGCCCGCATTGACTCCGACGCTGCCGGCGAGGCGAGCCTTGCGCAAGGAGATGTGGTCGAGATGGTCCTGCAGGTTGGCCCCGACCTCCGGGGATTCGGCGACCACCGCGACGCCATGGGCCCTTAGTTCTGCGCCGGGGCCGATCCCGGACAGCATCAGGATCTGGGGCGACTGGAAGGCGCCGGCTGACAGCACGACGGAGCGCGCAGCCGTGGCGCTTTTCGAGGCGCCGCCCTGGCGGAACGCGACGCCGACAGCGCGCTTGCCCTCGAACAGAACGCGTTCGACATGCGCGTCGGTGACGATGTGGAGGTTCGTCCGTTCCCGGATGGGATTGAGATAGGCGACGGCGGCCGAGCAACGCCGGCCGTCGCGCTGGGTCACCTGATACCAGCCGACGCCTTCCTGACGGACGCCGTTGAAGTCTTCCGTCGCCGGCATTTGCAATTCTGCGCATGCGTCAAGAAAACGCTGCGCGTAGACGTTTTTGGTCCGCAGATCCGAGACCGTGAGCGGTCCGCCCTTGCCGTGAAACGGATCCCCGAAGCGCTGATTGTCCTCGGCCTTCCGGAAATAGGGCAGAACATCCTTCCACGCCCAGCCGGCCGCGCCGAGGCGCGCCCATCCGTCATAGTCGCTCGGCGTGCCGCGAATATAGATCATC
Organism: uncultured Caulobacterales bacterium; assembly: GCA_964507915.1. Classification (GTDB taxonomy): domain Bacteria; phylum Pseudomonadota; class Alphaproteobacteria; order Caulobacterales; family Parvularculaceae; genus Amphiplicatus. The sequence goes on along the minus strand of CAZDRH010000004.1, from coordinate 352,875 downwards.
GCGTTGACCGAGCTCGATCCGCCGAGCACGCGGCCTCTCGGTTGGTAAGTGGCGCGGCCGTTGAGATGTTTTTGCGGTGTGCTGACGAAGTTCCAGTTCTCCATCATGCCGCCCATCAACATGCCCTGGATGCCGAAGCCGAGCGGCATATGGATCATCGGATTGCGGTCGCGGGGGCCTGCCTCGATCACGCAGACGCGCGCCGCCGGGTCTTCCGAGAGCCGGTTCGCGAGCGCCGAGCCCGCCGAGCCTGCGCCCACGATCACGAAATCGAAGGCGCCGACCGGCGCCGGGACGGAGGACATCATCCGCCTACAGAATCTTTCGCATCAAAGCGACGATCTGGTCCGTTTTCTTGGTGTAGGGCGGATGGACGAGCGTGCTTTGCGCAAAACGGCTTTGATAGAAGACAGGTTTCAAATGCGAGAACGTGTCGAAACCGCGCTGGCCGTGATAGGCGCCGATGCCGCTCTTGCCGACGCCGCCGAAGGGGAGATTTTCCTGCGCGACATGCCAGAGCGTGTCATTGACCGTGACGCCGCCAGATACAGTGCGCGCCAGGACCTTGTCCCGCACCGTGTTGTCCCGGCCGAACCAGTAGAGCGCGAGCGGTCTTTCCCGCTCATTGACATGCGCGATGGCGCGGTCGGTTCCCTCGATCGTCACCACCGGCAGCACCGGCCCGAAAATTTCTTCCTGCATGGCGCGGACCGCTTCGGGCGGATCGATGATCATCGTGAGGGGCATCTTGCGCTTGGGATGCAGCGCATCCTGCGATCCGACCTCGACAATGCGCGCGCCCGCGGCCCGGGCCTCCTCGACCATGGATTTCAGCCGGTTGAAATGCCGGTCCGAAACGATCGATGAATAATCGTCCGTCGTGTCGATATCCGGGAACATGGCCCGCGCCGCGCCTGCTATCGCTTCAATCGCGGCCTCGCGCTTGGCCGCGGAGACGAGGACATAATCGGGCGCGATGCAGGTCTGGCCCGCATTCAGCATTTTGCCATGCGCGATTGAGCGTCCGGCCGCGGCGAGGTCTGCGGTGTCGTCAATGATGGCGGGCGATTTGCCGCCGAGTTCGAGCGTCACCGGCACGAGGTTGGCGGCCGCTGCCTCGGCGACCTTGCGGCCAATCGCCGTTGATCCTGTGAATACAAGATGATCCCAGGGTAGGCGCGTGAAAGCCTCGCCAAGATCGACGCCGCCGACCACAACGGCGACGACGCTCTCGTCGAAGGCGCTCGCCACGATTTCCTTCAGCAGCGCGCTTGTTCTTGGCGTCAGTTCGCTCGGCTTGATGATGACGCGATTGCCGGCGGCCAGCGCCGCCGCGGCCGGCGAGAGTGCGAGCTGCAGCGGATAGTTCCAGGGCGCAATGATGCCGATGACGCCGAGCGGCTGGGGTTCAAGCCGGCTCCGCGCCGGCTGCATATGCATCGGCGTTGCGACTGGGCGTGGCCGCATCCAGGCCGAAAGATGCCGCTTCTGATGGCGCGCGGCGGCGACGCTGATCACCGTGTCGGCGATCTGGGTCTCGATGGAGGCGCGGTGACCGAAATCAGCGCTGATGGCTGCAATGATGCGCGCTTCGTTGGCTTCAATGGCGCCGATCAGCGCATCGAGACGCGCCTTGCGCAAATCCGCGGCCGGCGGGGGTTCCGTGCGGCTCGCTTTGCGCTGCAGGTCGAAGAGGCGCTGCAATTCCGCGGCGGCGGCGGATTCGATGGGGCGCGTGCTGTCGGCGGCCATGGCGATACTCCGTCCTCAATGGTGAGGCTAAGGGTTGGATTCTGCGACGCTTCCGGCGCACTGTCTACGCCTTGTCGCAGGCCTGCCTAGGCGCGGATGGGGGAGCCGAAGACGATGAGATCGCCGTCTGGCGCCAGAATGATCAGTTCACGTTGCCGGTAAGACTGGTCTACAGGGCCGACGACGTCGCCAGGGGGCAGGGCGGCGAGCTTGGGCTTGAGCGCCGCATAGACAGTATCGACGTCGGCGACATCAAGATAATACCGGAAGCCGCGCGAACCCTTGATGGCCGCGCCCTCTTCGGATTCGAGCACGCGAAGCCCCGCCGGCCCAAGCTGCAGATAGGCGTAACCTGGTTGGCGATAGACGATGTCGAACCCGATGATTTCGGTCAGGAATCGGAGCGCCGGCTCAAGCGTGCTAACATGCATGAACGGCGTGATCTGGCGGATTTCTGCGGCGACCGTGTCTGGCATCGATTACGCTCAAACCCGAGGAATATGATGGTGGAGCTGAGCGGGATCGAACCGCTGACCTCGTCATTGCGAACGACGCGCTCTCCCAACTGAGCTACAGCCCCATTCGGGTTGGGACGGCCCTCTTAGGAGCGGCGCCCGACGGTGTCAATTGCGCCAGCGCCGGTTACGCAGGATAGAACAGGCGCCGGTTTCGAGGGAACTCCAAGCATGATCGCACTTCTCGTTTCGACGCTGGCTGCGGCCGGCGCGTGGCAGTGCCGCAATCCGGTCGAGATCGCGTGTTCGGAGGAGACATGCACGGCCGCGGCGGCTGGCGAATTCACCCCCATGGACATTTCTGCCGATCGCAAAGGGCGCGTCTCGGTCTGCGCCTATTCCGGCTGCTGGGAAACGCAAACGAAGCCGGTCGCCAGACGCGGGCGGCTTCTTTTCGCGGCGGATGGCGCGGCGTTCTCCACGTCACCATCGCCGGAGATGCGCACTGACATTACGCTAATCATCGATGAGCGTTCGGGCCTCGGTTTCGTGATGGCGGGCGGATTCGCCCACCCGCTCGTCTGCGCCAAAATGCCGAAATCGGCCGAAGGGGCGCCGTAAGCGGACGGCCGGACGGCCCATATTGTGCGGCGGTACGGCGCAGCCTATGTCCGGACCGGATCAATCGGAGCGGCGGATGCAGGTCCTCTCATATCTCTTCAACACGGTCATCGACCTCTATTCCTTCGTGGTCATCGTCGCGGTGATCATGAGCTGGCTCCTCTCCTTCGGGATCATCAATCGCCATAATCAATTCGTCGACATGGTGTGGCGCACCGCCCAGAACCTCACCGAGCCCGCGCTGAAGCCGATTCGCGGCATGCTGCCCAATCTTGGCGGCATCGACATTTCGCCGGTCGTCCTCCTCATCGGCCTTGGCGCGCTGAAGGTCGGCGTCAATTCCTATCTGCTGGGACCGATGCTCCGCGCCGGATTGTGACGGCCTGCTGGCGGCGCGACGCGAGCGGCGCCGTCCGGCTTGAAGTCCGCGTAACGCCGGGGGCCGGAAGCGACGTGGTCGGCGGCGTCCATGCCGGCGCAGGCGGCGCTGTGCGCCTTGCCATGCGCGTCAGCGCGCCGCCCGAAGACGGAAGAGCGAACGCGGCTGTCCTCTCAGTGATCAGCGAAGCCTTGGGCGTCGCGAAATCATCGCTCTTGCTGGCGTCGGGCGAAAAAGGCCGCCACAAGACCATCGTCATCTCGGGCGACGCCACTGCGCTCGGCGCCAGAATCGACGCATTGGCGGCCCTGGAACCTCAGGGCGGGAGAAAGCGCAAGTGAGCGCGGCCGACATCATCGACGGAAAGAAGATCGCGGAGGCGCTGCGCGCGCAAGTCGCCGCCGGCGCTGCGGAACTCGAGCGTCGCCATGGGGTGAAAGTCGGCCTTGCGGTCGTGCTCGTCGGCGACGACCCGGCGAGCGCCGTCTATGTCAAGAACAAGGGCGTTGCGGCGCGCGCCGCTGGTTTCCATTCCGAAGAACATCGCCTGCCGGCGCAGACGCGTGAGGCCGACATCCTGGCGCTCGTGCGACGCCTGAACGCGGATGACCGCATTGACGGCATTCTCGTGCAGATGCCTCTGCCCGCCAATGTCAACGCGCAGACTGTCATCGGCGCGATCGATCCCGACAAGGACGTCGACGGACTCACCGCCGTCAACGCCGGGCGTCTCGCGCTCGGCGAGAAAGGGCTCGTTCCGTGTACGCCGCAAGGCTGCATTGCGCTTGTGAAGTCCGTGCGGCCCGATCTTTCCGGCCTTAACGCGATCGTCGTCGGCCGGTCGATCCTCGTCGGCAAACCGCTCGCTCTGCTTCTTCTCGCTGAAAATGCGACAGTTACGGTCGCCCATTCGAAAACGCGCGACCTGAAAGAGGTTTGTCTCAGGGCGGACATTTTATGCGCCGCCGTCGGCAGGCCGGGGATGATCCGCGGCGATTTCGTGAAACCAGGCGCGATCGTCATCGATGTCGGCATCAACCGCGTCGAAGCGGCGGGCAAATCGCGCCTCGTCGGGGATGTCGATTACGAAGCGGCGGCGGGCCGCGCGCGGGCGATCACGCCGGTGCCGGGCGGCGTCGGGCCGATGACGATCGCCTGTCTTCTCGCCAACGCCGCGCGGGCGGCCGCGCGCCGCCGCGGGATTGAGGATCCCGTCTGAGCCCTTGAAGTCGGGGCGGCCGGGGCCACATAACGCGGATGAAACCGCTCTCGATCAAAGCGCTGAAATTGACTTTGCTGGCGGCGACCGCGGGCGTTTTCGCGTCTGCTGCGCATGCCGCCGCGCCCGAGACTGCGCCGACCGCCCCGCCGATCATCGTGGCGTCCGAGGCGCCGCCGGCGCACGCCTCCGATGAGCCGCAAATCAATGTCTCACCAGCCGCCAAAGCGGCCGGCTTTGCGGCTCTTCTCGCTGGCGCGCTCGCTTTGGGCATACGCCTCATTGGCCGGAAAAGGCTTGAGGCCGCCATCGCTTTCGCACGGCCCCTTGCGGAAAAAGCGCTGGCTGGGCCCGCCAAGGTCATTAAGGCGGTCGGCGCGTCAATGGCTGCGCCTTTTCGGGTAGTGGGTAGTTTTGAAATTCGTGGCTGAATCTCGGCGGGTTGCGCCGGGCCGTGGATTGCACCATCTTGAACGAATGCCTGACCGCTCACGAAAACGTCCAGCCGACGCTAACAAGCTCGCAAAATCGATTGTCGATATTGCGACCGGCAACGCGCCCGATCCCGACGAAGGGAAAGACCCTGCGGCGGTCGCGCTGGGGCGCAAAGGCGGGCTCAAAGGCGGCAAGGCGAGAGCTAAAAAGATGACTGCCAAAGAGCGGTCAGCTTCCGCTCAGAAGGCCGCGCGCGCCCGATGGAAGTCAGGTAACAACCCGTAAACCGTTGCGGGGCTTTTGAAGGCCGTACATTGCGCAAAGGTCGTCCTGTTTCCAAACAAGCGCCGACGCCAACTGCTCAGTGGTGTACCCCAATTCGTTAGTATGTGCCTCGATTAGCCGCTTATCGAGCGTCGTTGGCTCTTGCGGAAAGTCCAGCTCAGGTGGCTCGCGAAGCTTGTAATTCTTTGCGTTGAAAGTCTTCCAAAGTGTTTGGGCCTGCCCTGGCCCGACGTAACCCAATTCGGATGCGGCATAGAGGAGCGACTGCATCGACGCGCGCCATTGCGGTTTTAGGTGCGCAAGGAATGCCAAATCAATGCGTCGGACGCTCTCAAAATACGGGCGAATGTCATCCGCTGGGATCAACAGTCCGCTTGCAAATGCATGAGCCTGTTTTTCCATTTCAGGTGTTGGCACGTCGTGCATCACAAGGTGGCCAAGTTCGTGGCCAAGCGTGAACCGCATTCGATCGGCAGGCAAACTGCTGTTTAGAAAAATGCAGGGTGGCGTGCCGGGCAAACGGACAGTCAGGCCGTCCACGTCAATATCTTTGAGATCGATGTGGAACACAAAAACACCAGCGCGCTCGATATAAGCAGTCAAATTGTGGATCGGACCGGCTGGCATCGCCCAAGCGCGTCGAACCAGTTTCGCAATTTCGCGCGGATCGTTCCCATACTCGCCGGGATCATACTTTGGGAGCGGCAAGTCGGGTGTGACGGCGACTGAAAATAGCAGTCGGCGCAAATGAAAGCCGCGAATGTTCACCTCAGCCAGCACGCGATCCCGCTCGCGCTGTAAGACAGATTGCTTGCGCCGCCACATCGGGTGAAAGCTCATCGGCATCCCCGTCGGATTGAAATCTGTTCGCAAGAACTCGACGGGGACATTTAGATGCTCGGCGCATTTCTCGATCACATGAGCTGAAGGAACAAGCGCGCCGTTTTCAGCGCGCGATAGGATTGCGGCGTCAACGCCAATGGCGTCCGCAAGTTCCTTCTGCTGGAATCCTCTATATTGCCGCGCAATGCGCAGCATAGACCCGCTAAATTCCGACATAATCAGCCTTCGGATTTTTTAGTGGTGGACGATCCAGGTACGGAGATGATGTTCGCTGGCGCCGGCGGTTGCTTCGGCGGCGTGATAAGCGTCGCGTCGGCAGTCGCGGCTGCTGCCTTGCCAAACACATAGCTCCAAAGAACGGCGTTGTTATTTCTCGCTGCAACGAGCTTCTGATCAATTTTGGTCTCAAGGTCGTTCAGGACGTAGCCTGCGTCGATGCTGGGCGTCGAGGGAGGAACCTCGCAGGCGGCGAACGGCAGTTCGAGCGGCGCGTCCGGCATGATGAAGCTCAACGTCGTCGCGTTAACCTGCGCCCTCGTGAACCCCCGCCGATCCATTTTCTTAATGCGGACGACGAGCCTCTTTTTGATGAGGAGGCGAATCGTTTCGTCCTCCTCCATCAAATGAACGTCCTTGTCGTCTTTATATTCGAGGCGCAGCTCGTTCATCAGAAACTGGTGCATGACCGTCCGGCGAGTGCGCTTGAGATCGAAGGCGGCGCGTTCGGGCATCTTCGCCAGCCGGGCGAACGCGCGATCTATGACCGCCGAAATCCGGGGCTCGTGGGCCGCCAGAATCTCTCTGGCTTCTTCTTCGCTGATGAACAAGGGCGAGGTCTCCATCCTGATTAGGCTGGACAATAGCCCCATTTTTTACGAAAAGCAATACGGAAATTGACAAAAGTATTGACATTCGTGAGCGGTCACGCAATATGGTCACTATGAACAGGCTGGACCCCGAGACTCGCGCCCAAATCCTTCGTTGCCTCGTCGAAGGAAATTCTATCCGCTCAACCTGCCGGATTACGGGCGCAACGAAAGGCGCTGTCACCAAGCTCATGATCGACGCCGGGCGGGCATGTTCCGCTTTTCAGGACGAAATGCTTCGTGACCTGCCGTGCAAGCGCGTTCAAGTGGACGAAATTTGGTCGTTCACTTACGCAAAGCAAAAGAATGTCCCGACCGCGAAATCGGCACCAGAAGGCGCTGGCGATACGTGGACGTGGACCGCGATCTGCGCCGACACAAAGCTCGCAATCTCGTGGCTCGTGGGCGGACGTGACGCCGGTTACGCGCGCGCTTTCATCGATGATGTTTACAACCGCCTCGCCGGGCGCGTTCAACTGACTTCTGACGGGCATGGCGCTTATACTAACGCCGTCCGCGACACGTTCGGGATTGACGTGGACTATGCTCAACTCGTGAAAACCTATGGCGCATCGCCGGAGAGCGCCAAGGGGCGCTACAGCCCCGCAGAATGCACGGGCTGCTTCAAGGTGCGTGTCGAAGGCAACCCCGATCCAAAGCACGTCAGCACGTCCTATGTGGAGCGTCAGAACCTCACGATGCGGATGGCGATGCGTCGCTTCACCCGCCTGACTAACGGCTTTTCAAAGAAGCTGGAAAACCACGCCTACGCGGTCGCGCTGCACTTCATGAATTACAACTTCATCCGCATTCACCAATCCCTTCGCGTCACGCCCGCGATGGCTGCTGGCGTCGCGGATCGCGTCTATGATGTGGAGGATATAGTCGCATTGGTTGAAGCGGCTGAGGGACCAGCTAAGAAGCGCGGACCGTATAAAAAGCGAGAAGCAGCATGAGCTTGAGGACCGAGCTTGAAACTCTATTAGGGCGGGTGTGCGTCGATTGGGGGTTTTGTCTCCCCTCAAAGGCGTCTGACGAAATCGCGCAAAGCCGCGAGATGGATGCAACGACGTTTGCATTGTCCGTTTTGCGCGCTGAGGGATTTGAGCCGCCTGAGATTGAAGTGGAATGGCAGCGCCGACTAAGGAACAGGTTCATTGAGCATTTTGGCGTATCGGCGGTAAAATCCTCTGACTTTTGACGGCGGAATTTCAAAACTGCCCATTACCCCTTTTCGCATCGGCCTTGCAGGCGTGGCGATTTTGGTCCTCGCCCTGACCGGCATCGATATCCTGAATATCGATTGGGCCGTCGGCCTGGCGTCAGGCCTGACGATGCTGGTTTTCGCCCTGGTCGGCTTTGGCGGCATGCGCCTCGCGCGTTTCTGGGCGCGTGATGGTTGATAAGAATTAACGAACAAGAACAGACAATTAAGCAATTATCTTCAAGTTTCAGCCCCATTTCTGCCGCAAACCTCCCACAGGATTGTCCTCACTCGAAGCGACGCCTGTGAGCGCAGCGCCTGCAACGAGCGCCTCCCACTGCTGCACCCCCTGATCCGCCCCACATGATCGCGCCCCCTCCAGCGCGATCATGTACGGGCGCGGCTTTAAAAGGTCCGGATCGTTCCAAAGCTGCACTGACGAGCCGGCGCGGGCTCATATCGAATCGCGTCGCGCCGCTGTAGAGCGGAGCTAACCGGAATGGGAGCACAGCGCGCATGACGCGGATTCGCATCGCCCCGTCGATCCTGTCGGCCGACTTTGCGCGGCTTGGCGCAGAGGTCGAGGCCGTCACGGCCGCCGGCGCCGATTTCATCCATGTCGATGTGATGGACGGGCATTTCGTCCCCAACATTACGATCGGGCCGGCTGTCCTGAAGGCGATCCGCAAGGCCTCGGCGCTGCCTTTCGACGTGCACCTCATGATCTCGCCCGTCGATCCGTATATTGACGACTTTGTCGGCGCCGGCGCGAACATTCTGACGGTTCACCCGGAGGCGGGCCCGCACCTCCATCGCACGTTGCAGCGGATCAAGGCCGCCGGCGCGAAAGCCGGCGTCGCGCTCAATCCGGCGACGCCTGCACAATACGCAATCGAGGTGCTCGGCGAGGTCGATCTCGTGCTGGTGATGAGCGTCAATCCCGGATTCGGCGGCCAATCCTTCCTCGCTTCGCAGCTTTCGAAAATTAAGGCGTTGCGCGCCGCCATAGACGCAGCGAATCGCGCTGTGATGCTGGAAGTCGACGGCGGCGTGAACGCGGAGACCGCGCGTCTTTGCGCTGCAGCCGGCGCCGACGTTTTGGTCGCAGGTTCGGCCGTGTTCGCGGGAGGCCCGTCGGCCTACGCCGCCAATATCGCGGCACTGAAGGGAAAGTAGCGCGTGGCGTCAGGCAAACTGGGGAAAGAGGCGCGGGCCGTGGCGCTCGATGTCGTCAGCGGCCTGCAACGCGCCTGGGGAGAGAGCCCGTTCTATCAGGCGGGCCTCAACGGACCGGCGCCGGATCGCCTTCTCGTGCACCCCTTCGACCCGCGCGTGCCCGAGCGGGCTGTCGCCGAAGGCCTTTCGCGCGGGAAAGCGTCCGCTGGGGCGGAGACGATTGATTGCGAAGGCGAAGTCCAGAAGCTCTGGCTCGTCGTCGCGGGACCGGGGCCGCTCCACGACTACCTTCACGGCTTCAGCTGGCTTCGTCATTTCACCGCGCTTGGCGAACGCGGGAGTGCGGACGCAAGGCGCATTGTCACGCTCTGGCTCGACCGGTGCGAGAAATGGGAGCCGCTCGCCTGGACGCCCGCACTGACCGGCGAGCGCCTGACGCATCTGTCTTGCAACGCCGCGCTGCTGCTCAAGGGCGCAGACGTGATGTGGCGCAGCCGTCTGCTGACCTCCATGGCGCGCCAGACGCGCCATCTTGCGCGGTCAAGCCATCGCGCCGAAACGGGCTATGACCGCCTGATGACGGCGGCAGGCCTGACGCTCGCGGCGCTTTGCCTTCCCGGCTGCGAGGACGAAGTCGAGCGCGGCGCGGATCTGCTTCGCCGCGAAATCCGTCTGCAGATCCGCCCCGACGGCGGCCATGTCGGGCGCAACCCTTCGCAGCAATTGGCCCTGGTCATCCGCCTGCAGATGATCGCGCGGGCCCTGCAGCAGCTCGGCAAACCGACGCCTGGTTTCCTGACGCATACAATCGGACGCGCGGCCGCCAATGTTCAGTTCTTCCGGAGCGGCGACGGCCGTCTTGCGGTATTCAACGGCGGCTATGAAGACGACGCCAAATGCGTGCTCGCTGCGGCGGAATCAGCCGACGTCGAGGGCGCGACATCGGGTTTTGCGCCGCATAGTGGCTTCCAGCGTTTGTCGGCCGCGCGCAGCACAATCATTGTGGATACAAGCGCGTCGAAAGGCGGGGGCAGGTTCGAGAGCGCAGGTTCGCTGCATTTCTCGTCCGGCCGCAGCCGCATCGTCGTGAACTGCGGCAACGGCGCCCATCTGCCGGGCGAATGGTCCAGGGCGCTCGCCCAGGCGGCGGCGCATTCGACTTTGTCGGTCGAGCCGCCGGGCGCGGCCTCCGCGCTCTTTTCCGGCGGAAGCCTGCACCGGCGCGCCGAAGACAGCCGCGGCCAGCTTCTTGAAATCGAGCGCCGCTTCGACGAGGAAGACCGCGACGGCCCGCGTATGGTGCGGCGCGTCTTCCTGTCGGGCGCCGGCGACAATCTGCGAGGCGAAGATGCGCTCCATGCGCCGCCTCCAGCGCTTTCAGTTGGCTGGCGCATCCGGTTCCACCTTCATCCCGACGTGAAAGCGTCGCAGGCGCGCGACGGACGGTCGATCATTTTATCGCTTCCAAACCGCGAGGGTTGGCGTTTCCGGTCCAGTTCGCCCGTCATGCGCCTTGAAAAAAGCGTCTATCTTGGCGCCGGCGGCATGCCGCAGCCTTGCGAACAAATAGTTTTGTCGCCTTCCGGCTTGGAAGCCGCCGTCAGCGAGGATATGCTCACGAAGTGGGCCTTTCAGCGGCTTGACGGGGCATGGGCGGCTGAGGATCGGACCGCAGGCGTGTGAGGGTCTCGCGCGCCTGAATAGTCAGCGCCAGAGCGGGGGGACCTGTGCCCGAGATTCACAAGCTTTTTTCCTGGGCGGGATTAGGAAAGCGACGGACAGGACAATCGTTCAACCCCAAGAAACTGCAGGCAAATCTCGATCCAGCCTCTCTTCTGCCGCGCCCACCGCGGAAAATCGACCAACGCGTCGCCAAGCTCCTGATCGGCGGCAAGCGCCTGCTGATCACCGGCGCCGGTGGAACCATCGGTTCAGAACTTGCGCGTCAGGTCGCGGCCTTTGAGCCCGCCCATTTGACGCTGGTCGATAATTCGGAATTCAACCTTTACCTCATCGACCTTGAGATGCGCGAGGCGGGGTATGGGCCAATCCTGACCTCGAAAGTCACCGATGTCTGTCGGCGCGAGCATCTGGCACGCGTGTTTAAGGAAGCGCGGCCGGAAATCGTGCTCCACGCCGCTGCGTTCAAGCATGTGCCGATCGTCGAGCAGAATCGATGCGCGGGCGCGCTGACCAACGTCCTCGGCGCAAAAAACGTCTTCGACGCCGCCACCGAGATGAAATCCGAAACCGTCGTTTTCATCTCGACCGACAAAGCGGTCAATCCGTCGAGCTTCATGGGCGCGACCAAACGTATCGCAGAACTCTACGCGCAGGCGCTCGATGTCGCCCAGAACGACACCCGTTTCGTGACCGTGCGCTTTGGCAATGTTCTTGGCTCGACCGGCTCGGTGACGCCCCTATTCGAACGCCAGATTGCGCGCGGCGGCCCGGTCACCGTCACGCACCCCGAAATTTCGCGCTATTTCATGACGACGCGCGAGGCGGTGCAGCTCGTGCTGCAGGCGGCGAGCCTCGATAGCCACAATAAGAGCGTCGTCACGCATGACGGGCGCATTTTCGTGCTTGATATGGGCGAGCCGGTGAAGATCCTGGATCTTGCAAAGCGTATGATCGCGGCCCACGGCCTTGTGCCTGGCTCCGATATCGAAATTCGGTTCACTGGGTTGCGGCCCGGCGAGAAACTATTCGAAGAAATTTTCCTCGATACGGACAAGTTGGTGAAAACCGGCGCCGACGGCGTGTTGCTCGCCTCGCCGGCGATGATTGATTTGCCGTTGCTCAATCCGCGCCTATCAGATGTCGTGGCCCACGCGCTATCGGGCGATCAGCATTCGCTCGACGAAGCGGTGCACCACCTCGTTCCGGAATTCACGCCGCTGACGGTAAGCGGCGAGGCGGCGCGGCAAAGGCCGGCGCATCGTTAGATACTGGCGCGGCGGCGATTCCGGATTAGAAGGGTCCCCGAGTCTCGCGAGGCCCTATGCATTTGAACACGATTAAGCGGTCGCATCGCCGCGCCCCGATCCTTGAAAATCGAGCGGCGCGGGAGCGTTGTGGCGCTATCGGACTTTCCGGAGTCGGACGATGACGAAAATCTCCCGCGCTCTTATTTCCGTTTCGGACAAGACCGGCGTCGCGGCCCTTGCGCGGCGGCTTTCTGCCTGCGGCGTCGAACTTGTCTCGACGGGCGGCACGGCGCGTCTCCTACGCGACGAGGGCCTTGCGGTGCGCGATGTCGCCGAATTGACTGGATTTCCTGAAATGATGGACGGGCGCGTCAAGACCCTGCATCCGAAAGTGCATGGCGGCCTTCTCGCGCTCCGCGACAATGCGGAGCATGCTGCGTCCATGAAGGCGCATGGCATCGCGCCCATCGATCTCCTCGTCGTCAATCTCTATCCCTTCGAGGCGACGGTCGCGAAGGGCGCGGACTATGACGAATGCGTTGAGAATATCGACATCGGCGGCCCCGCCATGATCCGCGCCGCGGCGAAGAACCACAGCGCCGTGGGCGTCGTCGTCGATCCTGCCGACTATGAAGCGGTCGCCGCATCTGTCGAAACGGGCGGGGCGCTGCCCGCCGATATGCTGAAACGCCTAGCGGCCAAAGCTTACGCCAGGACCGCCGCCTATGACGCGGCGATCGCGACCTGGTTCGCAGACGTTCTCGGCACGGAATATCCAGAAATGATCGCCTTCTCCGGCGCGCTGAAACAAACCATGCGTTACGGCGAGAACCCGCATCAGACCGCCGCCTTCTATGCGGGCGGCGGCGCCCGGCCGGGCGTTGCGATCGCGCGGCAGATCCAGGGCAAGGAACTCTCCTACAACAACCTCAACGACGCCGACGCGGCGTTCGAGCTGATTTCGGAGTTTGCGGGCGAGGGGCCGGCCGTCGCCATCATCAAGCACGCAAACCCGTGCGGCGTCGCCAGCGGCGCGACTCTCGAAGCCGCCTATCGCAAGGCGCTGCAATGCGACCCGGTCTCCGCCTTCGGCGGCATCATCGCGGTCAATCGCCGGCTCGACGCGGCGGCGGCCGAGGCCATGATCGATGTGTTTGCGGAAGTCGTGATCGCCCCCGACGCGGACGACGCAGCGCTCCGCGTGCTCGCCGCCAAAAAGAATATCCGTGTGCTGCTCACGGGCGGCCTTGCGGACCCGGCAGCGTCCGGGCGCACAGTGAAGTCGCTCGCGGGCGGCTATCTCGTGCAATCGCGTGACGCAGGCCGCGTCAGCGCCGCGGACCTCAAAGTCGTCACCAAGCGTGCGCCGACGGCGGGCGAGCTCAGCGACATGCTCTTCGCCTTCCGCGTCGCCAAGCACGTCAAATCGAACGCAATCGTTTATGTGAAGGACGGCGCAACAGCCGGCATCGGCGCCGGCCAGATGAGCCGCGTTGATTCAGCGCGCATCGCCGCGCGCAAAGCCGAAGATGCGGCGAAGGCGGCGGGGCTCGCAGCGCCCTTGACCAAAGGCTCGGCCGTCGCCTCCGACGCCTTCTTTCCGTTTGCAGATGGATTATTGGCGGCTGCGGAAGCGGGCGCAACGGCGGTGATCCAGCCGGGCGGTTCAATGCGCGACGCAGAAGTCATCGCGGCCGCGGACGCTGCGGGCCTTGCGATGGCGTTCACCGGCGTGCGCCATTTCCGGCATTGAAGGCGGGCGATCTGCACTCCGTAAATCTAGGGATCATGCACGAAACGCCCACACGCGCGAAAGCCTGTCACTTCAGAATCAAGGGCGTCAGGACCGGCGCCAACAACATTTCGAATTCGAGATTCGTGGCAGAAACGACGTTCTCAATGATCTTGCCGTCGCGAATCCGCATGACGTGCGTTTCGTCGAAGAGAATCTCGCGGCCGGTTGCTTTCACGCCAAAATAGTCGAGCGCGTGGCGCCCGCGAAAGTGAAAACGGACAACGGCGCGGTCTCGCGCATCGAAGGCGTCGACGATTCGCACGGGTTGCGATTCATCGATGGGCGGGAACGCAGAATGAAACTGCAGGAAGATCTTTTTGTAGACTTCCAGTCCCTGGATTGGACCTTGCGGAGAAAGACCGGTGGTCACGCTGACGGCCGGATCGAGAGTGCGGTCGGCCGCAGCGACGTCGCCGCGGCCAAGGAAATTCTCGACAAAGTCCAATCCGATTTTGAGGCTGCGCCCGCCACGCGGAGCGGCAAGTGAGGCGCTCGGGGCTGAGATCAAGCCGGAGGCGGCAAGCACGACGAACGAACGGCGGGATTGCATATGGCCTCCGCTGGTTAAGGTCTGCGCTGCAGTTTGTCTATGAATTGGATGCCGCGCAAGGGCGATTACGACAATTTGGGTCCTTCTGGACTTGTCGCGCGCCTCGACGGATATCATCCGTTCTACGCATTCAACGACGGCACATGGCCAGTAAACACCGCATCTACACGACAAGCATCGCGAGCGTTTATCCGCTGTACGTCGCCAAGGCGGAGAGGAAAGGGCGCACGAAGGAAGAGGTCGACACGATCCTCCGCTGGCTGACGGGATTTGATCAGGCTGGGCTCGAGGCGGCGCTCGCGTCGCGCGCCGATTTCGAAGCTTTTTTTGCGACTGCGCCCCGGCTCAATCCGGCGCGCCTCCTCGTTACTGGCGTCGTCTGCGGCGTGCGCGTCGAGGATGTCGCCGAGCCTCTGATGCGGGAAATCCGCACTCTCGACAAACTCGTCGACGAGCTCGCCAAGGGCAAGGCGACGGAGAAGATCCTGCGCGGCTGAGCGGCCCGCGCCTCGTGCTTCGAGGCCCGGCTCCGCATCGCTCCGCCGGGCGCCTCAGCATGAGGCGCTCTGTCTTGCTTCGATCTAAGCCACCTGAGGACCCTCTCCCTGAGGCGCCCGGCGCGAGCCGGGCCTCGAAGGGCGAGGGCGGCGGTCGCGCTCAGAGCTTCTGGTTATACGCCCCGACTTCTGGATGCGCGCGCAAGATCGCGTCGAGCGCTTCGAACATCGCCTTCATGTTTTGCTCAGACGTCGGACTTTCGACGACGACGACAAGCTCAGGCTTATTCGACGAGGCGCGCACGAGGCCCCAGGTGCCGTCCGCGACGGTGACGCGCACGCCGTTCACCGTCACGACATCGCGCACTTTCTGGCCGATGAAGGTCTCGCCCGCCTGCGCGCGGCGCTCGACTTCGGCGACCACCTTGTCGACGACGCCGTATTTTTTGTCGTCGGCGCATTTGGGCGCCATGGTCGGCGAAGACCAGGTTTTCGGCAGGGATTTACGCAAATCCGAGAGTTTCTTGCCGGGGTTGCGCTCCAGCATTCGCAAAAGAGCAATGCCCGCGACAAGGCCGTCGTCATAGCCCCGCCCATAGGGCGCGTTGAAGAAGAAGTGGCCGGACTTCTCGAAGCCTGCGACGGCGCCAAGCTCGTGGTTCTTGCGCTTAATGTAGGAGTGTCCGGTCTTCCAGTAGACCGTCTTCGCGCCGTTTTCGATGAGCACGGGATCGGTCATGAAAAGGCCGGTCGATTTCACATCGACGACGAACTGCGCGCCCTTCTTCAACGAGGAAAGGTCGCGCGCGAGCAGCACGCCGATCTTGTCTGCGAAGATCTCCTCGCCCTCATCGTCGACGACGCCGCAGCGGTCGCCGTCGCCGTCGAAACCGAGCGCAAGGTCCGCTCTGTGATGCTTCACGGCGTCCGCCATGGCGTGCAGCATCTTCAAATCTTCAGGGTTCGGATTGTATTTCGGGAAGGTGTAGTCGAGCTCTGCGTCCATCGGGATGACGTCGACGCCGAGACGCGACAAGGTCTCAGGCGCAAAGGCGCCGGCCGTGCCGTTGCCGCAGGCGGCGACGACCTTCAGCCTGCGGCCGATCTTCGGGCCGGAGGAGAGGTCGGCGATGTAGCGTTCGCGCATGCCTTCGATGAAGCGATAGGCGCCGCCTGGCGCGGCTTTGCCCTTGCCGCCGAGCACGATCTCTTTGAGCCGTCCCATCTCGTCCGGTCCGAAGGTGAGGGGGCGTTCGGCGCCCATTTTCACGCCCGTCCAGCCATTTTCGTTGTGGCTCGCGGTCACCATCGCGACGCAGGGGATGTCGAGCGCGAACTGCGCGAAATAGGCGACCGGCGACAGAGCAAGACCGATGTCATTCACTTCGACTCCGGCGGTCATCAGGCCGACCGTCAGCGCCTGTTTGATCGAGAGTGAGTAGCCGCGGAAATCGTGACCGACGACGATGCGCGGCGCCTTGCCCATGTCGCGGATGAGCGTGCCGAGGCCAAGGCCCAGCGCCTGTACGCCGAGCAGGTTGAGGTCCGGCCCGAAGAGCCAGCGCGCGTCATATTCCCGAAAGCCCGTCGCTTTCACCAGCGGCGCCGTTTCATAGTCATAGGTGTTGGGCTTGAGGTCGGCGCGCGGGATGGGGAGGGCGAAGGACATCGAAACTCCGGACGGTCACAGGTTCATGGGATCGCCCGAGGGGATGCGGGCAAACGCCGCTGCCGTCAACGGGGCGGTTGAGACCCGGCGGGGCGGAGCATACGATGCCGCGCCGAGGAGTCGGCGGGCATAGCGGCAGAGGTTCCCCCGTGTACGGGTTCGCCGTCCAGAACATCGTCAATCAGTTCGCGGCGCGGTTTCAGCCCGGCGGCGAGGACTGCCTCTATTTTCACAATGAAACTGAGAGCGGCCTGCCGTGCAGCTATGACGAAGCGCGCGACCTGTCGTTCGCTTTTGAACGAACCGTCAAACTTGCGGCGCGGGCCATGTTGGCCTGGGTGCTGCTCGCCGCCCTGGTCCTCGGCGTCGTCGTCGGCATGAGCCTCTGGGAGCCTTCCAGGCTTGAGGCGGCAGCGATCTTTCTTGCGCCCTTTCCGTTCGCCGTGCTTGCGGTCAAACGCGCGTCCGACGCGCCATTGGAGGCGTTCCGCATGCGGGGAACGGCGGCGCCGGCAAGAGAGGCGGGCGCTGCGCGCGCTGATCGCCTGGCCGCGCTGCCGGACGGCGCCGTCGTGCTCATGGTCGCCGTCAACGCGCTCCTCGCATTTCAAACATTGAAAGACGGCGTGCAGGAAAGCGACTACCTTTACCTCTCCATCATGGGTGCGAGCGCGCTGCTCATCGCAGCGATCATCGGCGCCAAAGCGAGGCGCCGGTGAAAAAACTCTTCGTCGCGGTCATTGGCGGTCATGTGCCGGGCGCGCATGTCGAACTCCACGACACCCGCTTCGTCATCGGCGAAACGATCGAGGCCTGTTATCCGGCGCTCAAGGCGCAATGGTGGGGGACGCCGGAGAGCCTGCACCTTGACGCCTGGGGGCCGCTCGAATGGGCGGACGGCTGCGGAATTTCCGTCGCCGACAAGCCGGACGACAGCCGCGACAAGCTCTGGTTTTTCAATCTCGGCGGCTATGACCCGGGCCTCTTCGAGGAGCTGCACGAGAATCTATTCCTCGTCGGCGCGGACTGGCGCGACGCAAAGGCGCGCGCGCTCGAGATCGCAGCGGCGGACTGGGTCTCTCCGCACAAGGATTATGTCTTCGACGTCGACGCCGCGATCGACGTTGCCGCGGCCGCAGGCGGGCACGTCCGACTCGCCCCCGGCGCTGAGGAGAAGCCTTTCCGTTTCGAGGCGCGTTATGTGCCGATCGGGAAGTTGAAATCATGAAACGCTGGCGCAAGGGCGGCTGCCATTGCGGCGCGGTTCGCTTCGAGGTTGAGACCGAAGACAAGGTCGAGGTCGAATCCTGCAATTGCTCGATCTGCCGTATGACGGGATTTCTGCATCTCATCGTGCCGGCGGCGCGCTTCCGCCTCATCGCCGGCGGTGATCAGCTGATGGAGTATACGTTCAACTCGCACACGGCCAAGCACCGCTTCTGCAGGACCTGCGGCGTCAAGAGCTTCTATGTGCCGCGTTCTAACCCCGACGGGTTTTCCGTCAATCTCCGGTGCTTCGACGACGGCGATCTTCCGCAAGCGGAGATTGCTGCTTTCGACGGCCGCAATTGGGAAGCGCATGCGGCGAGCCTAGCGCACAAATCAAAAGCTTGACACGTGGCAATGCCCGCCAAGACTTTAACGCGCCGGCGCCCTTTGTATCGGCTTGTCGACCGGCGGCAGGGCGGGTGGGCGACGAATGATCTTCTGGCACTTTTTGTAGGCGACTTGATGCGCAAAGGCGGCCTCATTGAGGCAAGTGACATAAGGATCCGGGTCTGATGCCCAATGCCTGCAGGCGCTCACAGCGCTGTCATAATCTGCCTGCGCCTTTTCTAGGCATTCCGACGTTGTAGGAGCAGCATGCGCGGTTTCCACCGCGCCAAAGGCGAAAGCGGTCGCCAGAAGCAGATCACATATCAGTCGGCCCATCGCGAATGACGACGATTTGGTCGGTTGTCTCATCATGGCAAGTCCTCCGGATTATGGTTCGAACCTAGGTCTGCTCGGCGCCGCCGCGAGTGACAGAGGTCACAAGCCAAGGTAGACGAGGCGGCGCTTCGACGATCGGCCCAATCAAGGGCGATTGGCGATCTGGTGGGGACTTCTCTGGCAGTGGCGGCGGCGATAGGTGAACTCGACAGGCTCCTCGTTGCAATCCGTTCCTGCCAGTTCTGCGTAGAGTCGCCGTCCGGTAAGCCGCTGCCGCATGAGCCGCGTCCCGTGCTGCAGATGTCCTCGACCGCGCGCATCGCGATTTTCAGCCAAGCGCCTGGCGCGCGCGTTCATGCGAGCGGCCGTCCGTTCACGGATGCTTCGGGCGTGCGCCTGCGCGACTGGCTCGAGATCGATGAGGAAACTTTTTACGACGCCTCCAAAGTCGCGATCGCGCCGATGGGCTTTTGCTTTCCAGGCTATTCGCCGAAAGGCGCCGATCTGCCGCCGCGAAAGGAATGCGCGCCGCTCTGGCGCGAGAAGCTTTTGGCGTCTGCGCCGCAATTTGCACTGACGCTTCTCGTCGGCTCCTATGCGCAAGCTTGGCATTTGCGTGGAAGGGCCAAGGCGTCGCTCGCCGAGACGGTCGCCGCCTGGCGCGACTTTCAGCCGGATGTTTTCCCGCTGCCGCATCCCTCGTGGCGGAACAATGGCTGGCTGCGGCAGAACCCATGGTTCGAGGCGGACCTCCTGCCCGCGCTCCGGGCGCGGGTCGCTGCGGCGCTTGCGTGAGGTCTGCTGACATTGCCATGACACAGGGCTTCTGTATGGTCCGCACGATATTCTGGGGCGGGGTTTTTCTATGGGACTGAACAGGGCGCTCGCTGCCGGAGCCGCCCTTATGCTCGCCGGCTGCTCCACCTGGCCGGAGCGGCCGCCACTATTGGCGGCGGCGCAAGAGCAGGCCTCGCTGGGCGGACTTGAGGACGCGCGCTTCTGGGCAGACGCGCCGACGTCAGAATGGCGCCAATGGCGCGATCGCGTGTTGCAGGACCGCGCGCGTTCCGGCGCGCGCGGCGGCTTCACCGCTCTTGCGATATCTTCCGGTTCCGATCGCGGGGCCTTCGCCGCCGGGTATGTCTCCGGATGGTCAGCGCGCGGCGATCGGCCCGTGTTCACGCTCGTTACAGGCGTTTCAACCGGCGCACTTGTCGCGCCGTTCGCCTTTCTGGGCGCTGCCGCGGATGACACGCTGCGGAGCATTTACACAGGCGTCACACCGCGCGACATCTACCGGGCACGTCTCTTCCAGGGCCTTTTTGGGGGTCCGAGCCTTGCCGACAGCAGTCCGCTTGAGCGCCTAATCGCGAGCCACGTGGATGAGCCGTTTCTCGATCGGATCGCAGCTGAACACCGAAAAGGGCGGCGGCTCCTTGTCCTCACGACCAATCTCGACGCGCAGCGCGGCGTCGTCTGGGACATGGGCGCGATCGCGGCGAGCGCCCAGCCTTACAAGCTCAATCTTTTTCGCAAGGTCCTTCTCGCCTCGGCGAGCATTCCCGGCGTGTTTCCGCCGGTCCTCATCGAGACCGCCTCGCCGGATGGACCAGTGACGGAGATGCATGTCGACGGCGGCACTACAAGCAGCGTCTTCATCGCGCCGCTCGCCGCGATCGCCGAAAACGAGGCGTTCAAGGCCGGTCGGCCGGGCGCGCCGAACAGTCTGACGGTGCTCTACAACGGCTACCTTGCGCCGCAATACGAAGTCGTCCGGCCGCGGACCTTCGCGATCATGTTGCGGGCGCTCGACACGATGATCGCGGAGACGGACCGGCGCGGCCTCGATCTTTACAGGCGGTTTGCGTCAGAGCGCGGCGGGGATTTCTGCGTGCAATCTGTCCGCGCTGATTTCGACGCGAAGCCCAAAGTGCGTTTTGACCGCACCTTTATGACGGCGCTCTTTAATTATGGTGAGACGCGCGCGCGGATAGGCAGATGCGACGGCGCGGAAGAAGCAACGCCGCGCCAGTCGCCAAGGGGCTGGTGAAGGGCGGTTATCAGAGCGCGCGAAACCCGGCGTTGGAGCCGAAAAGCGCCGCCGACGGAACGAAGATCAGCCGCCGTCCCCATGCCCCTCGGTCGCCGCAGCGCCTGACCCGCCGGATGTCGTAGACGGATCATTCCAGTACCAGGGCTTGAGTTTGGACGCGCCGGTGAAGACCTCGTTCATCGTCTGCGGCTCATAGAGCCGCCCGTTCAGCATGACGTAACGGATCTTGTCGGAGTTGCGGATGTCGGCGAGCGGGTTCTCGTCGAGCACGACGAGATCGGCGAGCTTGCCGGCCTCGAGCGTGCCGATATCCTTGAATCCGAGCGCCTTGGCCGGGGTCGCGGTTGCGGCCTTCAGCGCTTCGAGCGGCGTCATGCCGCCGCGCACGAAAGACCAGAGCTCCCAGTGCGCGCCGAGGCCTTCTTCCTGGCCATGGGCGCCGATTGAGGTCATCACGCCGCGCGCTGAGAGCTTCTTGGCTTCGCGCGCGGACGCCTGATCAACGAACTCGCTTTCGGGCGCCTTTGTACGGCGCACATTGCGCGGCTCCAGGATATGCGGCGGCGCGTGTTTGGAGAGGATCGGATGCGTCCACACATCCGTCGCATACCGCCAGTAGGGGTCGCCCGCGAGGCCGCCATAGGTGACGCCGAGAGTCGGCGTGTAGGCGACTTTGGTCTGCGCAAAGAAGCTGATCACATCCTCATAAAGAACATTCTGCGGGATGTTGTGCTCCAGCGTCGAATTGCCGTCAGCGATGAGCGCAATGTCCATGCTGAAGAGCGAACCGCCCTCGGCGACGACGGCGATGTTCTCGTCGATCGCAGCCTTGACGACCTGCTGGCGCTGCTCGCGGCGCGGCTGATTGTAATTCTTGATCGAATGCGCGCCTTGCGCTTTGAGGCGGCGCACATGCTGGAGCGCGTCGTCAACCGAGTTAATGTCGGCGAAATAGCCGGTCGCCTTTGCGCCGTAGACGATCTCTCCGGTCGAGAACATGCGAGGGCCGAGGAGGCGGCCTGCGCGCTGCAGCTCGCTCGCGGCGAAGATTTCGCTGGCGGCGTTTGAGGGATCGTGGATGGTCGTCACGCCCAGTGACAGGTGCGCGATGGCGGACCAGTTCTGCTCGGGAACAATGTCGTCATCGCCTTGCGAACCGTGCGCATGCGCGTCGATCAGACCCGGGATGATGGTCTTGCCCGAGACGTCGACAGTGCGTGCGCCCGCCGGGATGTCGATGCCGCCGACCGGGCCGACTGCGCGGATGCGATTGCCCGCGATAACGATAACCCCATTGTCGATGATCCCGCCGCCATCGCCCGTCATGGTGATGATGCGCGCGCCCGTCAGCACGACGACGCCTGCAGGTTTGGCCGCCGCCGCCGTCATGGCGAGTGAAACCCCTTTTTCAGGCGGCGCGTAGCCTTGCGGCTCCTTCTCGCCTTCGGCGAGAGCCTTCTTCGGCGCCGAGGGGATCATATCGGCGACCTGCGCCGAAAAGAGCGTCGGGCCGAGCGACCAGGCGAGCGACATTCCGCCTTCGGACCAATGGATCCAGGTCGCGCCGCCCTTACTCGCTTTGACGACGGGCACAGCGCCGGCGCCTTTGCCGGCGTCGATCGCCTGCGGACCCGGCGTCATCGGCATCACATAGGCGGCGTAATCGTCGCGGAAGGCGAGCACGTCGCCGGCGGGAGAGACACGATATTCCGAGACGAGATCGCCGGACGCATGTTCGCGTTTGGCCTCGCCGTTGAGATCGACCGAGAAGAGCTTGGCCGTCGAACCCTCGCCTTGTGTGAAGAAGACGCGGTCAGACGTTGCGCCGAAATGCGGAGCAGAGCCGACTTCAGAAACGCGGGTCATCGCGCCGCCGCCCGCGGGCATGCGGTAAAGGCCTGGTTCTGAGGACCAGGTGTCGGAGAGAAGATAGCCGCCGGCGCCCTTCTCGAACACGATCATGCGGGCGTCGGGCGAGAATTGCGGGCGCCGGTAATGGCCGGGGTTGGCGGTGACGACGCTGCCGGAGCCTCCGCCCGCGCCCGTCACACGGATGCGGCCGAGGCCGTCATCGGTCCAGGAGACGTAGACAATCTTGCCGCCGTCGCGCGACCAGGCCGGGAAGAGCTCGCGCTCCTCGCCTGAACTGCCGGTCAGACGCCGCGCCGCGCCGCCCGAAGCCGGCTTGATCCAGAGCTTGCCGAGGCTTTCGAAGACAATGCGCCGTCCATCCGGCGAAAGGGCCGCAAAGCGCGGCATAGCTGTCGTGAACGTGTCCGGCGCAACGGAGATTTCCGGACGCGGCGGGTCGATGATGTCGCGCGTATCCGAGATGCGGAAGGGAATTTCCTGCGCGCGCCCTCCAAGGTCGACGCGGCGGATCTTGCCGCCGGCCCAGAACACGACGCTTTGCGAGTCCGGCGTCCAGTCCATGCGCGGATAGACGCCGTGAACCGCCCAGGTCTCCTGCAGGTCGAGGTCGAGCGGACCGTAGAGGACGCGTGCAACCCCGGATTTCAGATCCTTCACCCAGAGTTTCGAGACATTGTCCTGCCGCTTGACGAAAGCGAGCTTGGTTCCGTCCGGCGAGGGCGTCGGCGTCACCGCCCCGCCGGCGCCGCCCGCGACCTTCGTGACCGCGCCTGTCTCAAGGTCATAGCGCTCAATGGCGAAAACCTCGTCGCGCGAGTCCTGCGCGTATTGGAAAATCGGGCCTGAGGTCGTGTTGCGCGCGTAATAGACTGCTGTGCCGGAAGGCGCGAAGGCGGGCTCGCCGAGCTCTTTCTGGAGCGTCTCGCTCGCCTTTTTCACAAGCGGCACGCCAGAGCCGCCGCCGAGATGATAGAGCCAGATCTCCCCGGTTCCGAGCGAGCGCTGCGTCGTGAAATGCTTGCGCGCGGCGATGAACGTGCCGTCGGGGGTCCAGGCCGGCTGGTTGAGGAGCCGGAATTTCTCCGAGGTCAGCGCCCGTTTGTCCGAGCCGTCGCGATTCATGACCCAGATGTTGTCGCCGCCGCCGCGATCAGAGGTGAAGGCGATCTTGCGGCCGTCGGGCGAGAATTGCGGCTGCATCTCGAAAGGCAGGCCCTCAGCGATGCGCGTCGCAGCGCCGCCCGTGATCGGCAGCGTGTAGATGTCGCCGAGAAGATCGAACGCGATCGTGCGCCCGTCTGGCGCGACGTCGAGGTTCATCCACGTTCCCTCGGTCACATCGATCCTGACGGCGCGCGTCGGCAGGGGCGGCTTGGCGACGTCCCAACTTTCCTTCTTGTCCCTGTCGGCGTCGGCGGCGCCAGCTCCGGAAACAGTCAGAAGCGCCGCGCCCGCGGCCGCGGCAAGCCATTGTGATTTCATGATGGACCCCTCGCAAACAGGTCATCGTCTGCCTATTTCCTCCCCCTGAAAAGCCGGATGCAAGGCGTTTCGTCGTGCCTAAGGCGGCTTTGATCGCGTGCGAGAATCGAGGCGTGTCTTGTCGCCTGTCATGACCGAAACCCGGGAGCCCAAGCGTCGGCAGGCCGGCCGCGGGCCCCGCTTGCGCCGCGGCATTGCGCTGCGCCTCGTCGGGCGCGAGGCGCTCGATGCGATCGACGCGATCGAACAGGCGAGTTTTTCCGGCGACCGGTTCCCGCGCCGCAATCTGGCGCGTCTCCTGTCCCGCCCGACCGTCGCCGCGCTTCTCGCGACGGCCGACGGCGCGCCGGCGGGATATGTCTTGCTTCTCTTCCGGAACGGCGCCACATCCGCGCGCCTCTATTCGCTTGCGACGGCGCCGGCCGCGCGCGGGAGAGGGGTCGGCCGCGCGCTTGTGGACGGCGCGTCTGCTTTGGCGTTACAGTGTGGTTGCGCACGTTTGCGTCTGGAGGTCCGAAGGTCCAACGCCGCCGCAAGGCGGCTCTATGAGACCGCGGGGTTCGGCGTGATCGGCATGAAGCCCGGTTACTACGAGGACGGAGAATCCGCCTTACAAATGGAAAAGCGCCTCGATAAGCGCGACGGCGGCGAGCGATGAAAGCGAGCGCTGAGAGACTCTGCCCCGAGAGTCTATCATGAGCGATTGGCTCATCCTGGTCGAGAATGACGTCGACCTCCAGCAATATGAAACGCCGCACAAGGTATTGCGCGCGCGCGACTATCTGACGAAGCCGAGCCTGTTTACAGGGCGGCGCCCGAACATCATCAATCTTGCACGAAGCTATTCCTATCAGAGCGAGGGCTATTACGCCTCGCTTCTCGCCGAAGCGCGCCGGCATCGCATCGCGCCGGCGGTGCAGTCCATGGTCGAGCTCTCGCAGAAATCACTCTACGCACATGCGCTGCCAGAACTCGACTCGGCGCTGCAGAAGGATCTCGAAGGCGGCGCCCAACGCAGCGAGAAGCTGACCGTCTGTTTCACGCGCGCAAATGCGCCAGGATATGACCGCTTCGCCAAGCTCCTCTTCGACTGGTTCCGCACGCCGGCGATTGAAGTGACGATCTCGGCGGCGCAAGCGGGCGCCGCCAAGCCGACGATCCAGATGCTCCGCATCGTGCCGCCGCACCGCCTCAAGGGCGATGAGCGGCGCTTCTTTCTCGACGCGCTTGAAGGCCACACGCGGCGGCGCTGGACGGCGCCCAAGGCCCGCGCCTCGGCCAAATGGTCGCTCGCCGTGCTGCTCGACCCCAAAGAGGGAACCCCCCCGTCCGAACCCGCCTCAATCAAGAAATTCGCCGCCGTCGCCGAACGCATGGGAGTAGAAGTCGAGCCTCTCTATCCGAATGATCTTGCGAGCCTCGCCGAATTTGATGCGCTCTTCATCCGGGCGACGACCGCGATCGATAACTTCACCTATCGTTTCGCGCGCCGCGCCGAGCAGGAGGGGATGCCGGTCATAGACGACACAAGCTCGATGATCCGATGCACCAACAAGGTCTATTTGAAAGAGCTTCTCGACAACGCCAAGATCGCCGCGCCGCGCACCGAGATCATCGACGAGAAGACCTCGGCCAAGGAACTCTTCGCCATGCTCGGCGCCCCGGTCGTTCTGAAAGCGCCCGACGGTTCCTTCAGCCGTTCCGTACACAAAGTGTCGACGGCGGCTGAATTCGAGGAGAAGGCAAAGATCCTGTTCAAGGACACCGCGCTCATCCTCGCGCAGGAATTCATGCCGACCGATTTTGATTGGCGTGTCGGCGTGCTCGGCGGCGAGCCCTTGTTTGCCTGCCAGTACAAGATGGCGCGCGGCCATTGGCAGATCCTCAAGCACACGGCCAACGGCGCAACGCGCTCGGGCGCGGCCATGGCGATCCCGCTCGAACAGGCGCCGCGCGAAGTGATCGACGCCGCCGTCCAGTCGGCGCGCCTGATTGGGGACGGGCTCTACGGCATCGACCTGAAGCAGACCGAACGCGGCGTGTTCGTGATCGAGATCAACGACAATCCGAATCTAGATACGGAATATGAGGGCGCGGTGCTCAAAGACGAACTCTGGCGCCGCATCATCGCCTGGTTCGCGCAGCGCCTTGAGCGGAGGATGGGCGGCGAAAAGGCGTCGCCGCTTGCGCCACAATCCGCATTCCCTGACCTCAAGGCCGCAAACGGTCATTGACGCGGATTGCAGCGCAGATGCGCGCAAGTTTAGCGCGGCGCTCCGATAGCGGCAGAAAGCCATCCTCGTAGAAGCTTCGTTTGACCCGCTACAGCGCGTCAGAGCATCGCCCGCGAGGCGTCAGCCGGCGTAATACGAGAGCTGAGTTTGCATCATGGCGCCGACGAGATCGCGCTCTGCTTCGGTCAGGAAGGGATTCCATAAGTCGAAGATCAAAATGACACGTAAATCCTTGCTCTTGTTCCAGGCCTCATGTTCGATCGAATCGTCAAAGACCCAGGCCTCGCCCTTTTTCCAGGGGCGCGTCTGCGCGCCGACCCGAAACGTGGAGCCCTCGGGAATAATGAGCGGCAGGTGGCACACAACGCGCGCATTGGTGACGCCCGTGTGCGGCGGAATATGCGCCCCCGGATCGAGCGTTGAGAAAAACGCCGAAGGCGCGACGCCCTTAATGCCCGCGAGCGGCATATGTGAAAGGATGTTCGCCGTCATGGGACAGCGCCGGCAATGCGCCGATACCGGCTCGCCGTCCTTCCACAAAAAATAGGCGCTCCATTTGCGCGAGCGATTGAGCTCTGCCCATTGATTGAGAGGTGCGCCCTGTGCGTGGTTCACATACGGACGAAATTCCGGATTATCTTCTTGGATAACCCGCGTAGCTTCTTCAACGATGGTGTCGGTCGCATTTTCAAGTGCGGCTAACCAGGGGAACATCGACCTTGGATAGAATTCTATCGCCGGAAGCTCAGGAAAATCGAACAATGTCGGCTGTTGCCGATAGACCTTGGAACGTCCAGTAAACGCGTCGCGTGCATGGTTGAAACGCCGGAAGTCCGCGCCGGCATGGCGCGCACGAACCTCTGTCAGGCCGTCATCGACCGCCGCGCGGAAACCTTGTGCGTCGCGCTCTATCGCAGAATGGGCCTGCGCGATGAGCGCGCGCAAGGGCGGCGGCAGCTTCTCGGCCGGCGGAGAGATTTTCAGCGCGTTGCGGAATATCGCCGCTGCGCGGCGCGGATTCGATCGTTCGATCATCGCCGCCTTCTGAAGTAGCGCCGGAAAACAATAAGGATCGGCGGCGAGCGCGCGTTCTAGCGCAGCGAATCTTCCAGCTCCGTCGCCCATCGCGCCAAGGGCCTGCGCGGCTGCAAGCGGAATTCGCGCGTCGGCCGGCGCGGACTTTTCGGCGGCGGCGAGTAACTCGGCTGCGCGGGCCGGGTCACTCGGGATCAGCGCTTGCGCCAGCGCGTACAGCGCCTCGGGATGGCCGGGAGCGGCCTGTAGAACTTGGTTCCAAACAGCCGCGGCAGCCGGAGCATGTTCCCGCTCAAGACGCCGCGCTTCATCGATAAGCAAGTCCAAAGAGGTCCGTGTGTGGTTTGACATTTGAACAGTCCAGATTGCCCTTTCGTGTTCATACCGGCCCGGCCGCCGCGGCGCCAGCTACTGAGGCTTGCTGCTGCGCCGGGTTGCAGATGAGGTGGACGGCGCGCGATAAGGGCGCCTGCTCAGGAAGGAGCCAATCCATGACAGTGACGCTGAAGGGCAAGACCTTATTCATCACTGGCGCCTCGCGCGGCATCGGCCTTGCGATTGCGCTCCGCGCCGCGCGAGACGGAGCCAACGTTATCGTCGCCGCCAAAACTGCCGAGCCGCACAAGCATCTTCCGGGTACGATCTATACGGCCGCTGAAGAGATCGAAAAGGCCGGCGGCAAGGCGCTGCCGCTGGTCGTCGACATTCGCTTCGAGGAGAAAGTACAGGCGGCTGTGGAGAAGGCTGCAGCGCAGTTCGGCGGCATCGACGTTTGCGTCAACAACGCGTCCGCGATTTCGCTGACCGGCACGGAAGCGACCGAGATGAAGCGCTATGATCTGATGCACTCGATCAACACGCGCGGCACTTTTGTCACGTCAAAAGCCTGTATTCCTTACCTCAAGAAAGCCCAGAATCCGCATGTCCTGATGCTGTCGCCGCCGCTTGATATGAGCGCCAAGTGGTTCGCGCCGCATGTCGCCTACACCATGGCGAAATTCGGTATGTCGCTATGCGTGCTCGGCATGGCGGAAGAGTTCCGCAGCGACGGCGTCGCCTTCAATGCGCTCTGGCCGCGCACCGCGATCGCGACGGCGGCGGTCGAATTCGCGCTTGGCGGCGACGCCATGATCAAGGGATCGCGCACGGCGGATATTCTCGCGGACGCGGCGCATCTCATTTTCACCAAGCCCGCGCGCAGCTTCACCGGCAATTTCCTCATCGACGACACGTTCTTACACGACAACGGCATCAAGGATTTCGAGAAATACCGTGTCGATCGCGCGCGCCCGCTCATTCCGGACTTCTTCGTCCCTGACCACATCAAGCCGCCGCCGGGCGTCGCTGCGACCATGGCTACGACGATGATCGGCGCATGAGCCTCGATTGGTGAGGCCTCTGGCCGATCGAGGCGACCATTTCGGGGAAAGGCGCCTCTATGGGCGTCCGCCTCCGGGCGCGGGAAAGGCCCTTTGGACACGCTTTGAGCTCTCGGCCGCCCGCCGGACCTAGGCTGGTAGAGGCTGGCGCGCCGCAGCGGAATGGCGGGCCTCGTATGAATGCTCTGGAATAACCGGACGGGTGCGGCTAACCCGGCGTGAGTTTGGGAAGAAGAGGATCATCATGAAAAACCTGCTTTGCGTCGCAGCTTCCGCCGCAGCGCTGATGGCCAGCGCCGGAGCTATGGCCGCGGAAGGCATGTGGCTGCCAAGCCAGACTCCGGCGCTCGGGGCGACGTTGAAGAAGGCCGGCCTCAAGATCGACCCTGCCGCGCTCGGCGATCTGCAAAAGGCGCCGCTGAACGCGATCGTTTCGATCGGCGGATGCTCGGCCGCCTTTGTGAGCCCGGATGGCCTCGTTGCGACGAACCATCACTGCGTCGTGGGCTCGGTTCAATACAATTCCAAACCAGGCGCAAATTATCTTGAGGACGGATTCCTCGCCGCCGAACTCAAGGACGAAGTGCCGACGGCGCCCGGCACGCGCGTCTATGTCATCGAGAAGCTCGACGATGTCACCGCCGGCATCATGAACGGCGTTTCAGCGGGCATGTCCGGCTTCGACCGCAACGCGGCGATCGAGAAGAATCGCAAGGCGCTCGTTTCCGCCTGTGAGCAGCAGGCCAATCGCCGTTGCGACGTGCGCGCCTATTTCGGCGGCGCGCAATACTGGCTGCAGCAGATGCTGGAGATCAAGGACGTGCGGCTCGTCTACGCGCCGGCGGGCGGCGTCGGCAATTTCGGCGGCGAGATCGACAATTGGCAATGGCCGCGCCACACGGGCGATTTCGGGTTCTATCGCGCCTATGTCGCGCCGGACGGCTCTTCCGCGGCCTTCGACGTCAAGAATGTTCCGTACAAGCCGAAATCGCACCTCGCCATCGCCAAAACGGGCGTCAAGGCTGGGGATTTCGTGATGCTCGCGGGCTTTCCGGGCGCGACGGACCGGCTGCGCACGGCGGCCGAGGCCGACTTCTATTATGCGACTTTCTACCCCAAGCAGCAGCAGCTTCTCACGGACTATTCCGATGCGATCATGCGCGCGACGGCGGGCAATGAAGCGGCGACGATCAAATACGCCTCGATCCTGCGCGGCGCCGACAACATCAAGAAGAAGCTCCTCGGCCAGCTGCAGGGCGCAGACGCCGTGAGCCTTTCGTCGAAAAAGGCCGCAGCGGAGAAAGCTTTCCGCGACTGGGCCGTCGCCGAGCCTGCGCGCAAGGCCCGTCTTGAACCGGTCATCGGCGCGCTTGATGCGGTGCTGGTCGAACAGAACGCAGGCCTTTCGGCCGATCAGCGCTTCGGCCTTCTCAATCGCGCGCAGCTTCTTTCCGCCGCCCGCACGGCTCTGCGCTGGTCGCAGGAGCGCGCCAAGCCCGACGCCGACCGCGAGGAAGGCTTTCAGGATCGCGACCGGCGCTTCGTGACCGAGCGCCTCACCGCGATCGAGCGCCGCTTTGATCCGGCCATCGACCGCAAGCTCTTCGAACAGGCGCTCGGCGAATATCGCGCGCTGCCCGCGGACAAGCGCGACGCCGCGTTTGACAAGAAGCTCGCCGAGATCGGGCTCGACAAGCTCTACGCCGCGACGGCGCTCGGCGATACGAAGACGCGGCTCGGCTGGCTCGACAAGACGCCGGCCGACTTTGCGGCCTCGAAAGACCCATTCGTCCAGCTTGCCCTTGCTTTGTCGCCCGGCGACATGGCGCGCGAGCAACGCGCAAAAGACCGCGTAGGCCGCGTGCAGGCCGCGCGCTCAGCCTATGTCGGCGGCATGCTCGAACACGCCGCGGCGACGGGCAAAACCCTCTACCCCGACGCCAACGGCTCCTTGCGCTTCACCTATGGCGAGGTCACGGGCCGCGTGCGCGACGGCATGATCTGGACGCCCTTCACGACCGCCGAAGGCGTGCTTGCGAAAGACACCGGCAAAGATCCGTTCAACTCGCCGAAGAAACTCCTGGAACGGATCAAAGCGAAGGACTACGGCGCCTATGCCGAGCCGTCGCTGAAGACGTTGCCGGTCAATTACCTTTCGACGCTCGACATCACCAACGGCAATTCGGGCTCTGCGACTCTGAACGCCAAGGGCGAGTTCGTTGGCCTTGCTTTTGACGGCACGCTCGACGGCGTCATCTCCGACTGGTGGTATGAGGCGCCGATCAACCGCACCATCCATGTCGACAGCCGCTATATGCTGTGGACGATGGAAAAGGTCGACGGTGCAGGCCGTCTCCTCAAGGAAATGGGCGTGAAATAGCGCCGCACTTCTGCGCGCCCGCAGAAAACGCCTTCCCCCGCCCCACGCGGGGGAAGGATGTTCCCTGTCTCACGCCTTCAATTGCACCCACGCCCGACCGCGCTATAAGCGGCGGACCCTGCAACGCGTCTCCCAAGGACCCTTCCCATGAACATTCATGAATACCAGGCCAAGCAAGTCTTGAAGTCCTTCGGCGCGCCAGTGGCGGAGGGGCGCGTGGTTCTCAACGCGAGCGAGGCGGAAGCCAAAGCGAAGGAACTGCCGGGCCCGCTTTATGTCGTGAAGGCGCAGATCCACGCCGGCGGGCGCGGCAAGGGCAAGTTCAAGGAGAAGTCCGCCGGCGAAAAGGGCGGCGTCAGGCTTGCGAAGTCCCCGGCTGAGGCGGCCGAATTTGCGCGCCAGATGCTGGGCGCGACTCTCGTCACCAAGCAGACGGGCGAGGCGGGCAAGCAGGTGAACCGCCTCTATATCGAAGACGGCGCCGATATCGACAAGGAGTTCTATCTCTCCCTCCTCGTCGACCGCGCGGTCGGGCGCATCGCCTTCGTCGTCTCGACGGAAGGCGGCGTCAACATTGAGGATGTCGCGCATGAGACGCCCGAAAAGATCGTCACGGTGCGGATCGACCCCGCGACCGGCGTCCAGCCCCATCACGGCCGGCGCATCGCCAATGCGCTCGGCCTGAAGGGCGAGGCGGGGAAGCAATGCGAAAAGCTTGCGGCGACGCTCTACAAGGCCTTTGTCGAGACCGACATGGCGATGCTGGAGGTCAACCCGCTGATCCAGATGAAGAACGGCGCTTTGCGCGTTCTCGACGCCAAAGTCTCCTTCGACGATAATGCGATCTATCGGCATGCCGACCTTGCAGCGCTGCGCGACGAGACGGAGGAAGACCCGCTCGAGCGCAAGGCCAAGGAATTCGACCTTTCCTATGTGAAGCTCGACGGCGCGATCGGCTGTATGGTGAACGGCGCGGGCCTCGCCATGTCGACCATGGACATCATCAAGCATTACGGGAAAGAGCCGGCGAACTTCCTCGATGTCGGCGGCGGCGCGTCGAAAGAAAAGGTGACGGAAGCGTTCAAGATCATCACCTCCGACCCTGCGGTGAAGGGCATCCTCGTCAACATTTTCGGCGGCATCATGCGCTGCGACATCATCGCGGAAGGCATCATCGCCGCGGTGAAGGAAGTGGGCCTCAAAGTGCCGCTCGTCGTGCGCCTTGAAGGCACGAATGTGGAGAAGGGCAAAGCCATCCTCAATTCCTCCGGGCTCGCCATAACTTCGGCGGACGACCTTGAAGACGCCGCGCAGAAGATTGTGAAGGCGGTGGGGTAGCAAAATATGATAAAATTTGATCGCAAAGAAGACACTATAGTCAAACTTTATGAACTTTGGCTTGCGCGGTCAATTAAAGAAGGTGATTGGATTTATGAGAGAAAAAAAATCTATTTAGGCTTGATCACGCTGTGCGCGACCGGTGTCGGTGCTGTGTTCCTTTTTGTCTTAACTCTGGATCCGCCCTCAACCTTTAGAATTGGTCTAGCCGTTATTGGGGGCGCCTTGCTCTCAATTCTAGGGTTTGCGATTTCAAGGCAGATGCAGGAAGTGGATCGTGATGGCCGGGAATGGCAGCGGTTCTTTACATTGAAGCTCGCACAGCTTGAGAATGAGATTTTTGACCGTGGAGAATGCGGTCTTGCAAATTCAATTGATCGTGTTGATAGATTCGTTGTTAAGCATGATTGCGACTGGGACACATTTGTTCAGATGGGGGGTGTTCCAACTAAATCGGAGGCGCCTGAGCCTTGGAGTCCGTCACGCAAAGATGTGGCAGACTGGATGTCTGATCTGCCATTTACTTTTCGTCATATTTGGGTGCTGGTCGCGTTGTCCTTTGTGTCCACAGGACTAGTCATTCTGTGGGATTTCGTGCGGCAACTGAACTGATGAAGCTGTGAGGCAGACTATTGCATCATTTCGGTAGTAAGAGGCGAGTAAACGGAATTGCAGCCAAAGTTTCTGCTAGGTGCTTTTGAGATTTTTATTCACAAATGCCGCGAGTTGGCCGGCAAGTAACGCGCACGCATATGATTCTAGCACTCATCGATTATTTGTGGGTGTGCGTGCAGCGCGCTCGACCAAACGCCCGCCAAACTTCATACGATCTGCAGCCAACTCGCCTGCCCGATAAGGACTTGCCGGCGCGAATCCATTGATTTTTCGCCTCCTGCACATGATGTCTGCAGGGTGAAAAACTTGACCCTCAGGATCGACGAGGATTTGCTGGGGCGGGCGCGGCGTTTCGCTGCCGAAAAGGGAAGGACCGTCGCGGAAATCGTGCGCCGCCACCTCGCGGCGGTCACGGCCGCCGACGACCGCGTTGAGTCGGCGCGGCGCACGCTCGCAGAACTTGCCGAGCGCGCGCAATTGTGCGCCGTCGACTGGAAGTGGAGCCGCGACGAGATTTATGCCGAGCGTCTTTCTCGACTCGAACATCTTCCTCTACGCGGCGCTGCCGCCGAAGAACGACGCGGGCAAGGGGCGCATAGCGCCGGATTTGCTGAAGACGACTGATTTCGGCGTTTCGAGCCAGACGCTCGCCGAAGTTTACGGCGCGCTCGCGCGCCTGCGCGACCCTGTCATCGACGAGGCTGAGATTGAATTGTGGATCGTCAGCCTCGCCGAACAGCCGCTCGCGCCTGTCGATGCGCTCTTCGTTCGGCGCGGCGTGGAACTGTCGCGCCGCTATCGCATCGGCTATTTCGACACCGCCCTCATCGCCGCCGCCGAACGGCTCGGCGCAGAAACGTTCAATACGGAAGATCCGATCGATGGGCAGGACCATGGCGCCGTCGTCGCGATTAACCCCTGCAAGGAAGCTGCACGATGACCGCCCGCGAAGACTTCGCTTTCCTCCATCCCTTGCGCGTGCGCTGGAACGAGTGCGACGCGCAAGGCATCGTCTTCAACGTCAACTATCTCCTCTATTACGACATCGCCGTCTGGGAGTGGACGCGCGCCCTCGGCTACGCCTCCTGGCATGACGCGCCCGAATTCGTGACGGCGCGCGTGGAGAGCGACTTCAAGGGCCCGGCCGTTTTCGACGACACGCTCGAGATCGGCATTCGCGCCGGGCGCTTCGGCACGAAGTCGTGGCGAGCGGATTGCGCGGTCTTCCGGGGCGCAACGCTCCTCAACGAGGCGAAGATCACCTATGTCTATGTGCGCAAGGGCACGAAGGAGACCGAGCCTCTGCCAGAAGAGTTCCTCGCGCGCGTGAGCCGTTTCGAACGCATCGCGCCGGAGCGGTCATGATCCGAAAGATCAACATTCCGGCCGCCTTCGCCCAGATTCCGGAGACCTGGCAGCCGCATCTGGCGGGCCGCGTCAACGGCCAAGAGGTCAGGCTTGCGCGCATTGAAGGGGCCTTCGAGTTTCACAAGCATGCCGGCGTGGACGAAGCTTTCTTCGTGGTGAAGGGGCGTTTCGTCATGCGCTTCCGTGATCACGAAATCCCTATGGACGAGGGCGATTTCCTCGTCGTGCCGGCCGATACTGAGCACATGCCCGTCGCGGATGCAGAGTGCTGGATCCTGCTCATCGAAACCGAAGGCGAGCGGAACACGGGCGACCGGGTCACGGCGCGGACGCGTGCGGAGATCCCGTCCCTTTAGCCGCGCACGGCGCGCGCGCATTGCCCCGACCGCCGGGCTTGTCTAAGACGCGCCGTCACGCTGACCGGGGCCCCCCTCATGTCCATTCTCGTCGATAAGAACACCAAAGTGATCTGCCAGGGGCTCACGGGCTCGCAGGGCACGTTCCATACCGAACAGGCGATCGCGTACGGCACCAAAATGGTCGGGGGCGTCACGCCCGGTAAAGGCGGCATGGCCTGGAAAGCGGGCGAGGCCGCCAAGGGCGCTGAGCTTCCCGTTTTCGACACGGTCGCGGACGCGCGCGCAAAGACCGGCGCCTCGGCGAGCGTCATCTACGTGCCGCCGCCCTTCGCCGCCGATTCGATCCTCGAAGCGATCGCCGCCGAGATTCCGCTCATCGTCTGCATCACGGAAGGCATTCCGGTCCTCGACATGGTGAAGGTAAAACGGGCGCTCGAAGGGTCGAAATCGCGCCTCGTCGGGCCGAACTGCCCCGGCGTCATCACGCCAGGCGAGTGCAAGATCGGCATCATGCCCGGCCATATCCACCGCGACGGCCATGTCGGCATTGTGTCGCGCTCGGGAACCTTGACCTATGAGGCGGTGCACCAGACCTCGCAGGTCGGTCTCGGTCAGTCGACCTGCGTCGGTATCGGCGGCGACCCCGTGAAGGGGACGGATTTCATCGACGTCCTGGAGCTCTTCCTCGCCGACCCCGATACGACCTCGATCATCATGATCGGCGAAATCGGCGGCGCGGCGGAAATCGAAGCGGCAAAGTTTCTCAAAGAGAACAAGACGCAAAAGCCTGTCGTCGGCTTTATTGCCGGCGCCACGGCGCCGCCCGGCCGCCGCATGGGACATGCCGGCGCGATCATTTCCGGCGGCGACGATACAGCAGCGGCGAAAATCGCTGCGATGACCGCGGCAGGTATTGCCGTCGCGCCAACGCCTGCGTCGATGGGAAAAACGCTCATCTCGCTTCTCAAAAAATAAGCTCAGCCCTTAGGACAAAAAAACGTGAGCAGTCACTTCGCAAGGAGACCATCGACTCGGCATTGAATCCGTGAACGATCCGCGTATCAAGGATGGAACGTCCGCCCCCCAACCGCTGGAACACTGCTCCATGGCCAAAGATGGCGACCCGTCGGTAGATGCCGGCGTAACCTTGAAGCCCGCTGCTCTGTCTTTCCTGTCTGGCGCCAACGCCGCTTGGCTCGACGCCCAGATGGCGCGGTGGCAAGCAAACCCGGCGAATGTAAGCGCCGATCTTGCCGCATTGTTTTCGTCCCTAGGCGACAATGGCGCGCCGCAAGGCCCAAGCTGGAAGCGCAAGGACTGGCCGGCTGCCGAAAGAAGCGATCTTGTGTCCGCGCTCGACGGTGATTGGGCTGCGGTCGAAAGCAAGATCAAGGCGAAGATCGAAGAACGTGCGCCGACGTCCCAGGCAAAGGACGTTCGGCAGGCGACGAAGGATTCGCTGAGTGCGCTCATGCTGATCCGGGCCTATCGAATCCGCGGGCACCTCATCGCCGATCTCGACCCGCTCGGTCTGAAGGAGCGCAAGACCCATCCCGAACTCGACCCGGCGACCTATGGATTCGCCGAAGCGGACATGAACCGTCCGATCTATATCGACAACGTGCTCGGGCTTGAGACGGCGAGCCTTAAGCAAATTCTTGAAATCCTGAATCGGACCTATTGCGGCCGCTTTGCCGTCGAGTTCATGCACATCACCGATCCTGATCAGAAGAGCTGGCTGCAGCAGCGGATCGAAGGTCCAGACAAGGACATTTCCTTCACGCCGGAAGGTAAGCAAGCGATCTTGAAGAAACTGATCGAAGCCGAAGGCTTCGAGAATTTTCTCAACACCAAATACACCGGCACGAAGCGCTTCGGTCTCGACGGGGGCGAGAGCCTGGTGCCGGCGCTCGAACAGATCATCAAGCGCGGCGGCGCGCTCGGCGTCGAGGAAATCATCGTAGGCATGCCGCATCGCGGGCGCCTCAACGTGCTCGCAGCGGTTATGGGCAAGCCCTATCACCACATCTTCCACGAGTTTCAGGGCGGCTCGGTCACGCCGGATTCCGTCGAAGGCTCAGGCGACGTCAAATATCACCTTGGCGCTTCGTCCGATCGTGTTTTCGACGGCAACAAGGTGCACCTCTCGCTAACGGCAAACCCCTCGCACCTAGAGGCAGTCGATCCCGTTGTGCTCGGCAAAGCGCGCGCCAAGCAGGACCGCATCATTGCAGAGACAGACGACAAGAGCCGGGTGCGCATTCTGCCGCTGCTTATGCACGGCGACGCGGCTTTTGCGGGGCAGGGCGTCGTCGCCGAGTGTTTCTCTTTTTCCGGCCTTAGAGGCTATCGCGCGGGCGGCACAATCCACGTCATCGTCAACAACCAGATCGGGTTCACGACGAGCCCGAAATATGCGCGCTCTTCGCCCTATCCGTCCGACGTTGCGAAAATGGTCGAAGCCCCGATTTTTCACGTCAATGGCGACGATCCGGAGGCGGTCGTGTTCGCGGCGCGCATTGCGACGGAATTCCGACAGATGTTTGCGGCGGACGTCGTGATCGACATGTTTTGCTATCGCCGCTTCGGCCATAATGAGGGCGACGAGCCGGGCTTCACTCAGCCGCTCATGTACAAGAAAATCCGCAGCCATCCGACGACGCGCGAACTCTATGCGCGCCGCCTTGTCGAAGAAGGCGTCATCGACGCGGACTGGGATGCGCGAGAGCGCGATGCATTCAAGGCGTTCCTCGAGTCGGAATATGCGGCGGGGTCCGCTTTCAAGCCCAACAAGGCGGACTGGCTCGACGGTCAATGGTCCGGTTTTGCGCCGCCGTCGGACGATGATCGCCGGGGCGACACGGCCGTCGATCTCGACTCTTTGCGTAAAGTCGGCAAAGCGATCACCTCGCATCCGTCGGACTTTATTGTGCACAAGACGCTGGCGCGCGTCTTAGAGCAGCGCCGGCAGACGATTGAGCAAGGCAAAGACATCGACTGGGCGACGGCCGAAGCGCTCGCATTCGGCACGCTCGTGCTCGACGGATACGGCGTCCGCCTATCAGGCCAAGACAGCCGCCGTGGCACTTTCTCGCAGCGCCATTCCGTCTTTATCGATCAGGAAACGGAAAAATCCTATACGCCTTTGAAGCATCTCAAAGGCGCCAAAGCGACGTTCGAGGTGCACGACTCGAACCTCTCTGAATTCGCTGTGCTCGGTTTTGAGTACGGCTACACGCTCGCCAATCCAAAGACGCTGACGCTTTGGGAGGCGCAATTCGGCGACTTCGTGAACGGCGCGCAGGTGATGATCGACCAGTTCATCTCCTCGGCAGAGCGCAAATGGCTGCGCATGTCCGGCCTCGTGATGCTCCTGCCGCACGGGTATGAAGGTCAGGGGCCGGAGCATTCCTCCGGCCGTCTCGAGCGCTTCTTGCAGCTATGCGCGCAAGACAATATGCAAGTCGCGAATTGCACGACGCCGGCGAATTACTTCCACATCCTGCGGCGCCAGATGCGGCGGAATTTCCGCAAGCCCTTGGTGCTGATGACGCCGAAGTCGCTTCTTCGGCACAAGCGTTGCGTTTCGGCGCTCGCCGAGTTCGGGCCGGGATCGTCTTTTCATCGTGTGCTGTGGGATGATGCGGAATATCGCCCCGGATCGACCGTCAAGCTCGCAGCCGACGACAAAATCCGGCGCGTGATCTTGTGTTCGGGCAAGGTCTATTACGACCTTCTCGAGGAGCGCGAAAAGCGCAAGATCGCCGACGTCTATCTCCTGCGCGTCGAGCAATTCTATCCGTTCCCGGCGCATTCCCTCATGCAGGAGCTGCAGCGCTTCAAGAAGGCTGAAATCGTCTGGTGCCAGGAAGAGCCGAAGAATATGGGCGCCTGGTTCTTCATGGAGCCGAACATCGAATGGACGCTCGAACAGATCGGCGCAAAATCGAAGCGCGCCCGCTATGTCGGCCGCGCGGCATCGGCGTCTCCGGCGACCGGCCTCATGAGCCGGCACAAGGCCGAACTTCAAGAGTTCTTGAGCGACGCGTTTTCGTAAAGTGAAAAGCGAATAGCGAATGGCGAATAGCGAGCGACACCAGTCACGTCCAACACACCTATTGGCTATTCGCCATTCACCATTCGCTCTGCATAACCCCGCCCAACGGAGTTTCCAACAATGCCCTCAGAAATCCGCGTGCCGACGCTCGGTGAAAGCGTCACCGAAGCTACGATCGGCCGTTGGCTGAAGAAAGTCGGCGACGCTGTGAAAGCAGACGAGCCGCTCGTCGAGCTTGAGACAGACAAGGTCGCGGTGGAGGTGCCGTCGCCGGCGTCGGGCGTGCTTTCGGAGATCTCCGCCGAAGAAGGCGTAACTGTCGGTCTAAACGCGCTCTTGGGTCTTGTCGCCGAAGGCGCCGCGGGCGCCAAAACTGCGCCTGCCAAGAACGGCAAGGCAGAACCGGCCAAAACCGAAACGGCCAAACCAGCGCCGGCAGCCTCTGCCCCTTCCGCTCCGCTTTCGCCTGCGCCGCGCCGCGTGCTTGCTGAAGCAGGCATCGATCCGTCGTCGGTCGCAGGCTCCGGCAAGGACGGACGCGTCACTAAGGGCGATGCGCTCGCCGCCGCCGGAGCGCCTCCCGCCGCCGCCAAGGCGCCTGAGCCGCCGCGCGCGCCGCGCGATTTAGGTCCCCGCGAGGAGCGGGTGAAGATGACGCGCCTGCGCCAGACCATCGCACGCCGCCTCAAAGAGGCGCAGAACGCCGCGGCGATGCTGACGACCTTCAACGACGTCGACATGACGGCGGTCATGGCGTCTCGGAATCAGTACAAGGATCTTTTCGAGAAGAAGCACGGCGTCAAGCTCGGCTTCATGTCCTATTTTGTGAAAGCGGCGATTCACGCCCTCAAGGAAGTGCCCGACGTTAATGCCGAGGTCGACGGCGCAGATATCATCTACAAGAACCACTACGATATCGGCGTCGCCGTCGGCACGGACAAGGGCCTCGTCGTCCCGGTTCTGCGCGACGCGGACGCGCTTTCGCTCGCGGGAATCGAAAAAGCGATCGCCGAATACGGCAAGAAGGCGCGCGAAGGCGCTTTGGCGCTCGAAGACCTGCAGGGCGGGACCTTCACGATCTCCAATGGCGGGATTTACGGCTCCCTGATGTCGACGCCGATCCTCAATGCGCCGCAATCGGGCATACTCGGCATGCACCGCATCGAAGAGCGCCCCGTTGTCCGCGGCGGCCAGATCATCGTCCGCCCGATGATGTATCTGGCGCTTTCCTACGACCACCGCATCGTCGACGGTAAAGGCGCCGTGACGTTCCTGGTGCGGATCAAGGAGTGCCTTGAAGACCCGCAGCGGCTGCTGCTGGATCTTTGAACCTAGGGTAGAAAGATGAAGCCACTCCGAATCGCCCTGGCGCTCGCTTCTATATCGACGACGGCGGCGTTTGGCGCAGACCAGCGCGGCTGCGTCGACAGAGACGCCAAAGCCCGTGCGGCCGCAGAGGCGGAGGTGATCGCGATCCACGACGCCTGGGCGACTGCGCGCAAGACCTTCGATACAGCGTTTCTTGAAAAATTCTACGATCCAGGGCTCGTGCTTCAAGTCGCAGACGGAACCACCATCAGTCGCGACACGGACATCGCGCTGTTCCGCGACCGGATCATCAGGGCCGAGCGCATCGATGACTCGGACATGAAGGTCAACCTTTTCTGCACAGTCGCCGTCGCGACCGGCATCGAATCGCTAAAGGGCACTTATGCCGGCAATCCTGGCGAAATGTCGCTCCGTTTCCTGAGCGTTCTGGAACGGCGCGGAGACACGTGGCGGCTCGTCGCCCACCAGAGTACGATCATCAAGGCTTCGGCAAAACCATGACAGACGCCTACGACGTCATTATCATCGGCGCCGGCCCCGGCGGCTACAACGCGGCGATCCGTGCCGGCCAACTCGGCCTCAAGGCCGCCATCATCGAAAAGCGCGAGACAAACAAGCTCGGCGGAACTTGCCTCAATGTCGGCTGCATCCCGTCAAAGGCGCTCCTCCATTCCTCGGAGATGTTTGAGGTCGCCTCAAAGGATTTCGCCGACATGGGCATCAAGGCGTCGGTCAGCCTCGATCTCCCTGCCATGCTGAAACAGAAGGACGAGGCGGTCGAGGGGCTCACCAAGGGCGTCGAGTTCCTGATGAAGAAGAACAAGGTCGAGACTTTTCTCGGCGCGGGGTCGATCGCAGTGCCCGGCAAAGTGCGCGTGAAAGCGGCGGACGGCGGCGTCACCGAATTGCAGACACGCCACATCGTCATTGCGACGGGTTCGGAGGTCACGCCGCTCAAGGGCGTCGATATCGACGAAAAGGTTGTCGTCTCCTCGACCGGCGCGCTCACTTTTTCGTCCGTGCCGAAACATCTCGTCGTCATTGGCGGCGGCGTCATCGGGCTCGAACTCGGCTCGGTGTGGCGCCGGCTCGGCAGCAAGGTGACGGTCGTCGAATTTCTCGACCGCATTCTGCCGACGATGGACGGCGAGGTCTCCAAGCAAGCCCAACGCATCTTCGCCAAGCAGGGGGTGGCCTTCAAGCTTTCGACCAAGGTCACCGGCGTCGAGACATCGAAATTGAAAGCCAAGGTCACGGTCGAACCTGCTGCGGGCGGGGCGGCAGAGACAATTGAGGCGGACGCTGTGCTCGTTTCGATCGGCCGCCGTCCGTATACGGCAGGTCTCGGCCTTGAGGCGCTCGGCGTCGCCATGGACAAGCGCGGCTTCATTCTGACGGACCATTTCAAGACCAATGTCGAAGGCGTCTGGGCGATCGGCGACTGTATTCTGGGGCCGATGCTGGCGCACAAGGCCGAAGACGACGCCGTCGCCTGCATCGAACTGATCGCGGGAAAGGCCGGCCATGTGAATTACGACGCCGTGCCCAATGTCGTTTATACTTATCCTGAGATCGCGAGCGTCGGCAAAACTGAAGAAGAGCTCAAAGCCGCGGGCGTCGCCTACAAGACCGGCAAGTTTCCGTTCATCGCCAACAGCCGCGCCAAGACGATCAACGAAACCGATGGCTTTGTGAAAATCCTCGCGGATGCGGCGACGGACCGGCTGCTCGGCTGCCACATCGTCGGCGCGAGCGCGGGCGAGATGATCGCGGAAGCGGCGATCGTGCTCGAATTCGGCGGCTCTTCTGAGGATATCGCCCGCACGAGCCATCCGCACCCGACGCGCTCGGAAGCGATCCGGCAAGCGGCGATGGGCGTCGAAGGCTGGACGATGCAGGCTTAATTCTCACCCGGCTTTGGCCGTCATGCGTCAACGGAGCGCGTCCCGCGTGCGTCTCTGGGAGCTGTGCAAGCGGCCGCTGCGTACCATTTGACCTGAGGCGAAGGCTCCTAATCCTTGAAACGCATCGCTTTTTCGAGCGGCGGCACACTTGCTCCGCGCGCGGCTGAAAGCTCTTGCATTGCAGCGCGTCTCTGTGACCCGCGTCACGTCGTCCCTGCTTGCGCTCTTGCTGCTGCTGCGCGACGGTTGTTACGGGTAGGCCGTCATTCTTTGGGGAAAGCCATGACCGCCGTTCGCCTGCTGATCGCGATCACCGTCTATACGGTGATCCTTCTGGAAGTTTATTCCGGCGCCATTGTCGGTCCCTGGTGGTGGATCGTGCCGGGCGGCCTCGTGATCTCCGTCGTCATCTCCATGGGCATTTTTGGCGACCAGATCCTATCTGGCGGCCAAACGCAGAAGAAGACGCCCTTCATTGTCGCGTTGTGGACTTGGGTGCTCGTGCTTTCCGTCTCATTCAGCATGTCGGCTTTTTCTTATCATTTCGGCCGCTACATTTTGCCGGACGAAATGGAGAAGTCCGAAAAAATGCGCTCCGCACTCACGCCTGAAGAACAACAATAGCGCGCCGCTTTCGCGCGCCCCCATATCCAGACAGGGCCGATGCACGTCACCATTCCGGACATCATCGGCTATGTCGGCGTCGCCTGCGTCGTCGGCACGTATCTCCTCTCGCAGATCGGGCGCATGGATGCGACGCGCCCGCTTTATCCCGCAATCAACGGCGTCGGCGCGGCGCTGATCCTTGTGTCGCTCTACCACCGGCCGAATCCGCCCTCGATCGTCATCGAGTTTTTCTGGCTGCTGATCAGCGTTGTCGGGCTCATCCGTGCGCTGAGGAACCAGAAGCGCTGATCGTCACGCCGCGCCGAGTGCGACGCGCAGGCGAGAGGCGAGGTCCTCGCCGGCGCCGGGCGGGTAGGGCGTCCGCCTTCCCGCGCCCCAGACCGGCCCCGGCCAGGCGGCGTCGCCCTCCCGCCGCGCGACGACATGGACATGCAGCTGGCGGACGAT
The DNA here is from genome assembly GCA_964507915.1 of uncultured Caulobacterales bacterium. Taxonomy (GTDB): domain Bacteria; phylum Pseudomonadota; class Alphaproteobacteria; order Caulobacterales; family Parvularculaceae; genus Amphiplicatus. Next base: position 309,788 of record CAZDRH010000004.1, on the reverse strand, counting down.
ATTGCCGAGCGCGCCGATGTTGATCTTGAGGCAGCCGGTCTCCCGCTTCAGCGCTGCGGCTGTTACGGCGATTTCTTCCGTCAGGCGGGAGCGGTCGCCAGGTTCGAGGTCAAAAATCTCGACGAGGTCAGCTTTGCGCGGCGCAATGATCACCCACGGGAAACGCGCGTCCTTCATAAGCCTTGCCTCGCAGAGCCGCAGGCGGCCGATCGCGAGCGTATCGGCCGCAAGCTGCGGATCGAGCGCATAGTCCGTCATAAGCGGTTCCTCCGGATGGCGCCTCAATTGTGCTGCACTGCAACGCGCTGGACGCGCCGTAGTTGCGGCTAAGCACTGGATTAACACCGGCTTTTCGGCCTACAAAGCGAGCTTCCGCCGCGAGGGGGCTCGCGGCTAAGCAGAGGGACGAGCGGCACGGCCGCTCAGGCGCGGGGGCGAAGCGCCTAAACAATCGGAGGAATCATGGCGAACGCACCGGCTGCGGCTGACAAGGGCTGGTTCGGGCATCCGCGCCCATTGGCGCTGCTCTTTACGACGGAGATGTGGGAACGCTTCGGCTATTACGGGATGCGCGCGCTGCTCATCCTGTACCTCGTCGAGCACTTCGTTTTCCAGGACCGGGTCGCGAACGGCCTCTATGGCGCCTTCACATCTCTTGTCTATCTGACGCCCCTCATCGGCGGCCTTATCGCCGACGCCTATCTCGGCTCGAAAAAGGCCGTGAAACTCGGCGCCGTCTTGATGTCGGCGGGCTACCTCCTGCTCGCCTTCGGCGGCGGCATGGCCGCTAAGCCCTATGCGACGATCGGTGGGCAGCGATTTGACGTCGCGGTCGAAACCGTGGGCGGCACCAAAACCCAATACCTCGTTGCGGGGGACCAGCGCTTCAAAATCTCGGGTCAGCAGGACGGATCGATCGCCCTGGAAGGCGGCGGGGAGGGCGCTGCGTTGCCTGCCGTCGTGCCGCAAGGCGAATACAGCTTTGATGGCGAGCGCAACGCGACCAACGTCATTCTGCTCTTCGTCTCGCTCGGCCTCATCATCGTCGGCAATGGCTACTTCAAGCCGAACATCTCAACGATCGTCGGCACTCTGTACCCGGAAGGCGACCGGCGCCGCGACAGCGGCTTCACCATTTTTTACATGGGCATCAATCTTGGCTCGATTATCTCGCAGTTTCTCGCGCCGCTGATCGCTGTCACTTACGGTTACAAATGGGGATTTGCGCTCGCCGGCTTCGGCATGCTGCTCGCCTGGGCCCGCTTCCAGTTCGCGGGCAAGCTCATCGCCGATTACGGCAATCCGCCGGCGGGGGCGCCCAACCGCGATGTTCCGATCATCTTGTTGTCATTGCTCGCCGTGCCGCTCGTCTGGTTCCTGCTGAACAATGCGATGCAGTCGGCCCAGATTGCGCATGCCGCCGCGGCCAGCGACTCGGGGCCCGTCGCCGCGATCGTCTCCTACTTCATGGCGCAGCCGCTGCTCGGCAAAGCCATGTTCATCATCTACCCGCTCGCCATGATCGGCATCCCGATCTGGTCCATCGCAACCCTCAAGGCGCATGAGCGCGACAAGATGATCGTCGCCGTCGTACTTACCTTCTTCTCCGTCGTGTTCTGGACGTTGTTCGAGCAGGCGGGCTCTTCGTTGACCCTCTTTGCCGACCGCAACACGGACCTCAACATTTTCGGTTATGTGATGCCGGCGGGGCAGGTGCAGATCTTCAACCCGCTTTTCATCGTGCTCTTCGCGCCGATCTTTACGGTGATGTGGGGCTGGCTCCGCGCGCGCGGCATCGAACCTTCCGTGCCGCTCAAATTTGCGATCGGGCTTATTCTGGTCGGGCTCGGATTCCTCGCGCTCGTCTTCGGCGCGCAATTCCACGACAGCGCCTTCCTCGTGCCGCTGTTCTGGCTCGCCTTCGCGTATTTCCTGCACTCGATGGGCGAGCTTTGCCTGTCGCCGGTCGGCCTCTCCATGATCACGAAGCTGTCGATCGCCAAGCTCGTCGGCCTGATGATGGGCGTGTGGTTCCTGTCTTCGGCGATGGCGCAATATGTCGGCGGCATCATCGCGCAATTTGCGTCGACGGAAACCGTCGGCGGCGAAGTGTTGAACCCGGAGATCGCGCTCAACACCTCGCTTGGCGTATTCCAGACGATCGGCGTCGCCGGCATTATCGCGGGCGTCCTCCTGCTCGTTCTCTGGCCGCTTCTGAAGCGCGGCATGCACGGGGTGCAGTAACGAAATGGTCAGCTTGACCAACTTGGTCAAGCTGACTACCTTTCGCTGATGCCCCGGAAGGTGAACATCGCTGAAGCCAAGGCCAAGCTCTCAGAACTCGCCGAGGCGGCGAGCCGGGGCGAGGAAATCATTCTCGCCCGCAACGGGAAACCGTTCGCCCGCCTTGCGCCCCTGGAGCCCGTGTCGCGCGCGCCGCGCAAATTCGGCCAGCAGAGGGCGCGGGCAAAGTCGATCGACTGGGATCGTTGGTGGTCCGACTGGAAAGCAATGGACCTGGCCGCCGCTGCTGATTTTGACGCGTCGTCCTTGTTTCCTGGCGGCGGTCCGCCCGCGCGCAAGCCATCGAAGGCGGGGCGTCGTTGACGGCAGGCTATCTTCTCGACACCCATGTTTTCGTTTGGCTCAAAACGGAGACGCGCCTCATCGCGCCCGAGCCGTTGAAAATGCTGATGACGGTCGAAAAACCGCTTTACCTCAGTGCGGTTAGCGCCGCCGAGCTCTACGATAAGGGCGCAAAGGGCGGCGAGACCGGCCTCAACCGCCTCCTGTCTGAAGGGGCGGAAGCCTTCGCCATGGCCCTCGAAGAGTCGTCGATCGAGTCCTTGCCTTTGACCCTGCGTCACGCGGCGGCGACCGCAGCCCTGCCGCTCCATCATCGCGATCCCTTCGACCGATTGCTCATCGGGCAGGCGCTTGAGGAAAATCTGGTCCTCGTCTCGCGGGACAGCATCTTTTCGCGCTATCACGGCGTCAAGTTGATGGCCGTGTAGGCCGACGGAGAACCCGCATGCCGGATCGCTTGAACAGGATCGTCACGCGCGGCGGCGACGGCGGCGAGACGTCGCTTGGCGACGGCGCGCGCGTCGGGAAGACCGACCCGCGTGTCGCGCTGCTCGGCGATGTCGATGAGCTGAACGCGCAGCTCGGCCTGGCGCTCAGCCTCTCGCCGGGGCCGGAAGTCCGTGAAACACTGTTTCTCGCGCAGCATGACCTTTTCGACCTCGGCGGCGCCTTGTGTTTTCCGGGCGCGCCCGTCCTGTCTGAGGCTCACGTCGCACGCATCGACACGGCTGCGGCGGCTTTGAATGCAGGGTTGCCGCCATTGAAGGAATTCGTCTTGCCCGGCGGCGCGCCGGTCGTCGCGCAATTGCATGTCGCGCGCACGGTCTGCCGCAGGGTCGAGCGCGCGACGGTCGGGTTCTTTTCCTTCGCACGCGCCGATCAGGGCGGCTTCGGCGTGCCGTATCTTAATCGGCTTTCGGATTATCTCTTCATCGCTTCGCGCTTTGAGGCGCGGCGCCTTGGAGTCGGCGAGGTCCTCTGGGAAAAGAAGAAAAGCGTCGGCGGCGCATGAAGGAGGAGGCGGCAGGATTGGGTTTGCAAGACTTGCGTCGCTTCTCTCTTGCGCTTTGCTGCTCCTGTCCGGCGCGGCCGCGGAGCCGGCGGCGCGCGTATCGACCGCGGCGAACAAGCCTGCCGTCTTCGACTATTGCGTGCTGACGCTGTCCTGGAGCCCGACCTACTGCGCCGAACTCGATCCGGGCCGCGCCGACCCTCAATGCTCCGCATCCGGAATGCGCCGTTACGCCTTTGTCCTGCACGGCCACTGGCCGTAATTTGCGCAAGGCTGGCCGGAGTTCTGCGAGATCTGGTCGCACGCCTTCGTGCCGCGCGCCGTCGCCAACCGCATGCTCGACATCATGCCGAGCGACAAACTCGTCTTTCATCAATACCGCAAGCATGGAACCTGCTCCGGTCTCGGCGCCGACGGCTATTTCGCGCTCGCCCGCAAGCTGTACGAGAAGGTGGTGGTTCCGGCGCCGTTCCGGAATGTGGAGGATCCGCGCTTTTTCATCGCGCCGGCCGAATTGAAAGCCCGCTTCATTGCGGCCAATCCGGGCCTCAAGGCCGACCAGTTGTCCATCCAATGCGGCGGCCCGGGCGACCGCTTGCGCGAGCTCCGCATCTGTTTCGACAAGTCGGGCGCGTTCACGAGGTGCGGTGCGAACGAAAACCAGCAGCGTCTATGCCGCGCGACGCGGCTTTACGTGCCGCCGGTTCGCTGAAACCGGCGTCGTCAAGAACTGCGGCGTACAAGTCCTTTCGCGTCAAGCCGGCGCGAACAAAGATGTTTGATCTTCGTCGTCAAGATCGAAAAGCGCGCCGGCCTCTGCGAGCGCCTCGTCGGGCGGCCCATCTGCGGCGACGCGGCCTGATTTTAGGCCGATGATCCGTGTACAGAAGCGCCGCGCCAGGCCGATCTCGTGAAGCGCCGCCAGAACGAGGCCGCCGCTTTCAGCCTTGGCCCGGAGAAGGCGCATGATGGCGAGCTGATGCTTCGGGTCGAGCGCCGCGACCGGCTCGTCGGCAATCAGTATCGGCGTCTCCGCGGCGAGCGCCCGCGCCAGATGCACGCGCGCGAGTTCGCCGCCGGACAAGCTCGGCGCCGCGCGATTGCGCAAGTGAAGGATTTGCGTCGCCGCCATGGCCCGCTCGACGGCGCCAGCGCCCGCCGCATCCAGCGTTGACGCCGATCCGTAGGCGAAGCGTCCGAGCGCGACGACGGCCTCGACATCGATCGCGGCGTAGAGCGGCCGCGCCTGCGGCAAATAGGCGAGGCGTCGCGCCCGGTCGCCGGCGCGCATCGCGAAAGGATCCTGATCGTCGAGGCGAACGGCGCCCTCTGTCGGGGCGATCAGCCCGGCGGCGAGGCGCAAGAGGCTCGTCTTGCCGGCGCCGTTGGGGCCGACGACGCCGATAAAGGCGCCGACGCTTGCGACAAGGCTGACGCCGTCCACGACAAATGCGCCGCCGCGTTCAAGACGCACGCTGTTAAGAGAAAGGCGGACGCTCATGCGGCGATCCTCTGCGTGCGCGCGGCGATCCAGATGAAGGCGGGCGCGCCGAACAAAGCCGCCGCAACGCCGAGCTTCAGCTCCTGTGAAAAAGGCAGGAGCCGCACGGCCAAGTCGGCGACCGCGACCATCGCGCCGCCGATCAAGGCCGCCGGCACGATAATGCGCGCCGGGTCGGAGCGCGCGAGCGGGCGGGCAAGATGCGGCGCGACGACGCCGACAAAACCGACGGCCCCCGCCAGCGCGACGCTCGCACCGACCAGCAGCGCGGCGCCGACGATGATCCGCCAGCGCAGGGCGCTGAGATTCGCGCCAAGGCTCGCTGCGGTCTCTTCGCCGAGCGCGAGGGCGGAGAGGCCTCGCGCCGCTGCGGCGATCAGGATCCCCCCAGCCGCCAGAAACGGCGCTGCCGTCACAAGATCCTGGAACGAACGATTCGCGACGCTGCCGAAGAGCCAGGAGACAAGGTCGGAGAGAACAAATGGGTTCGGTGCGAGGTTCATGGCGAGCGCCACCAACGCGCCGCAGGCGGACGAAAGCCCAACACCCGCGAGAATGAGTCTCTCAGTCGAAACGCCGCCGCCGGCGAGCGCGTAGAGGAGCGCCGTCGCGCCGAGTGCCCCGAGAAGCGCGCCGCCTTGCGTTGCGAGCGGCGTCGCCGCTGAAAGCCCATAATAAACCGCGACGACAGCGCCGAGCGCCGCCGCGCTCGACACGCCAAGCACACCCGGATCGGCGAGGGGATTGCGCAACAGACCCTGTAAAGCCGCGCCCGCCGCGCCGAGCGCTGCGCCGACGACAAACGCGGCGAGCGCGCGCGGCAGCCGGATTTCCTGTACGATGAGGACGGTTTTGGCGTTGCCGGCGCCGAACAATCCAGAGAGCGCGTCGATGGGCCCGATGGCGGCCGGGCCAATGAAAATCGAGGCCGCTATGGCGAAGCAAGCGACAACAACGAGCAAGGCGGCTGCGCGTGCTGTCACGGCTGCGCCTCCGCCGCGCGGCGGATGGCTTCGGCGCCGTCGACCGCGAACCAGGCAGGGCATGCGAGGATATCGGTCGGCAAATGCAGAACGCGCGCATCGCGGAAGACATGTCGAAACGCCGGGTGCCGCGCGGAGGACCAATTGTCGGCGCGCGCGCCGTCGTCGTAGAAAAAGCCCGCTACAATGAATGCCGGCGGTCGCTCGAGCAGCGTCTCGAGCGGCAGGGCCGGCCAGTAGACCTGATCGCCGGCGGCGTTTGAAATGCCGGCGGCGCGGATCATGGCGTCGACGAGCGTGTTCCGTCCCGCCGTCACGGCGCCCGGCGTGACATAGAGCGCAGAAGCGTCGATCGCGCGCCGCGCCGCGAGCGATTCAAGGCGCGCATCGAGTTCGGCGATCAACGCGCCGCCGCGCGCCGGGTGACCGAGCGCCGCGGCGGCCAAGCGGATATTGTCGCGAATGCCCGCAAAATCAGGCGCGTCGCCCAGCGTTACGACCGACACGCCCGCGCGCTCGAACGCGGCGGCGTCCCCGCCCCAGCTACGGAGCACAAGACCAGCGTTTAGGCCGACAGCCGACTCAAGCGTCGGCCGCGCCTGCGGCAGACCGGCCGCGGCGCGCCGCAGAAAGGCGAAATCGCGCCGCGAGTCCGGCGACAGCGCCGCAATATCGGACCGGTCAGCAAGGGCGAGGACATATTGATCGGCGCAATAGTCCGCGGAGAGAACGCGCGGCGCGGCTTCCGCAGCGCCGGCGATGAACAGAGCCGCAAAGAGGGCGAGAGCCCTCATAGGCCGATCCTGAGGCCCGCATAGGCGGCGCGGCCGGTCTCGCCATAGCCCGATACGTCCTGATAGTCCGTGTCTGTTACATTTTCGAGGCGGGCGAATATCTCGGCGCCCGTCGATGCGGCGAAGGCGGCGCGAAGATCGAGGCGCGCATAGGCGGCGTTATCCGACGGAAAATCCGGCTCGCGCCCATTGGCGAACAACGCCGCTGCGAGCGAAAGCCGCCGCTCCGGACGCACTGTAACGACAACCGAACCGCGATGCCGCGGCTGGCGAAGACTGCGCGCGCCGGAGTCAAGGTCGACGCTGTCGAGAAGCGTGTAGGTCGCTTCGACGGCAATCCAATCCGCGGGACGCCAGGCGGCGTCGGTCTCGACGCCGCGCGCGCGCGACCGGCTAATATTGAAATAGCCGCTTTGACTAAACGCAAAGTCGATGAGGTCATGTGTGCGCGTCTCGAAGTAGGTCGCTCGTGCCTCAAGGCGCGGCGCGTCGGCGCTGCTACGCCACTCGGCGCCGAAATCGTAACCGCGCGCCCGTTCGGGACGCAGATCTGGGTTCGGAATGACGCCAAACTGGCTGAAATTCAGTTCGAACAAGGTCGGTGCGCGGTAGCCTTCGCCCCAGCTCCCGCGGAGAATGAGCGTTTTGTTGAAAGACCAGGCGGCAGAAACCCTCGCCGTCGTTGCTCCGTCGAAATTGGAGAATTCATCCCGGCGTGCGCCGCCGGACAGGACGAGCAACGACTCTGGCGACGGTGCGAGGCGCCATTCCGCGATCGCAAAGGCGCCGCCGCGTTGAGCGTTCTCGTCGATGCCGGAAACCTCGACGGCCTGCTGCTCGGCCTCGAAGCCGGCTGTGAGCGAAAGTGGGCGGGCAATGGCAACATCGAGAACATAACCCCCCGTCAGCCGCCGTCCGTCAGCGGAGAACGTCTCCGTGCCGGCGTCGTCATTCGTGCGACTGATATCGCGGTACGAGAGCGTCGCCGCACCCGAGGCACGCGTTTTTCCGGGGTGTCCGTGCGAAAGGCGGCCCGTGACGATGATGTCGTCTGTCGTCTCGCGTTCTAGCGTGTCGCCGAAGGCAAAAGTCGGCGGCGCAAAGCCGTCGATATCGGCTTTCGCATGCTGGACGCGGGCGACGATTTCGCCGGCAAGATCGGTTGACAGTCGCGCGCCGGCGCGGACAGCGCCTTCGATTGATCGGTAGCTGTCTCGTTCTACGCCGACGGCGGCGCGGGAAAATCCATCCGTGGTTTGCGCTGATACTTCAGCGCCGAAATAGGCGCCATCACGCGTGCCTGCCGACCAAGCGAGCGCCCCGCGCGCTGTCCCATAGGCGCCGCCTTCGAGGGCTATTCTTGTTGACCGTCCGTCAACGTCCGCAGTCTCAATAGAAACGACGCCCCCGATCGCGTCTGCCCCCCACGCCAACCCCTGCGGTCCGCGCAAAATCTCGACCCGCGAAACTCCGGCCGTCGAAAGATTGCCAGCGTTGTAGCCGCCCTGCGGCGCCGCAGGGTCATTGGCTCGGACTCCATCAATGACGACCAGGGTCTGCCCGGCGCTGGCGCCGCGCAAGCGAATACTTGCCACGCCGCCAGGACCGCCATTCTGTGCAATCGCGGCGCCTGGAACGAAACGAAGCGCTTCAGAGACGAAGAGGAATTGCCCACCCGCAATGTCTTTTTCACCGAGCACGGTGACGCTCGATCCGATTAGTTCCGGCGCGCGGGCGACGCGGTTTGCCGATACGATGATATCCTGCGAGGGCTGCAATTGGGCACGTGCAGGAAAGGCACGTGAGTCCAGAACAAACAATGCCAACAAGCCATAGTAAAGACACAGGTCATTATTGCCGCGCATGAGCGACTCCCTTTCTAGAGCTAACAAGGATGTCGCCGCGACGGCGGACCGCTCGCATCGGCTTTTCCCGGCCGGGCGAGGGGCGACAGCGACGGCAGGTCTCCTGGCTTGCGGGTCATCGCCTTGCCTGACCTTCCCGGGCCTCAGGCCCAGTGGCTTATTCAGGAAAGGCTCGCCGCTTACAGTTGCGGGTACAGCCGCGGGTTTTCACCGCGTTCCCTATTCTCCTCCTTTAGGGAGGCACCGTCGGCGCGGATTGTAGGGGCAGCCAATGAAGGTGCGCAACCCTGAGCGTGCTGGACAGCAGCCATGCCGACACGGAATCCGTGGCGTCGAGGCAACAGTCGCTACGCAGTACGAAGCGAAAAGATTGGGCTCGTGGTGAAATCTATATCGCACCGGCGAGCGATGCGTTGATGCAACATCGCGGTCCGGATATGGTCTCATGCGAGTCGATTCGCAGAAAAATTGCTGTTAGTCACTCACCAAATTGGTTACGACGATTGCGATACGCGGCCGCGGCGAGATATCGGCGGCTGTCTTGAGAGGTCACCTGAGGAGGGGATTTATGAAGCTGAAAACTACCCTGTGCGCCGCCGCCGCGACGATGGCCTTAGCGCCCGCTGCCCACGCTTATGAAGGCCTGTATGGCGCGATCGGCGCCGGGATTTCCTACCTGGGTCAGGATCTCGATTTTGACCGTCGGGGTGGGCTTGCGACAAATTTCGGTACTGATGTTGATTACGACAATGGTATCGGCGTCTATACTTCGCTTGGCTACGATTACGGCAATAACTGGCGCACCGAACTTGAGTTTTCCTACCGGTCCAATGACGTTCGTCATATCGTAAACGACGGCACTCCGCCCGCGCCTGGCTTTGGCGGGTGGCCTGACGCGACTCTGTCTGGCGACCTGACGACGTATACGTTGATGGCGAATGCGATTTATGACTTTGACTTTGGCAATAAGTGGGTTACGCCCTACATCGGTGCCGGCGGCGGTCTCATTCGGTCGGATGTGAACTTCACCGGCTCTGCCCCGCTTCCGAGCGGCACGCTTTCGGTCGATGATCGCGACATCCGCGTCGGCGCTCAGGGTATCGCGGGTCTGGCGTTCAAGCTGGCGGAAAACCTGAGCCTTGACGTCAGCTATCGCTATTTGATCTCGCAGGACCACAAGCTTGACGCCGTTCAGCGTGGTGTCGCAGGTAATGTGGAAACGGGCGTTCGCGGCCACAACCTGTTCGCCGGTCTTCGGTGGAACTTCGGCGCTGCGGCGCCGGCGCCATCGTTGAAGGATTGCTGGGACGGCAGCCAGGTCGCTGCGACCGCCGAGTGCCCGCCGCAACCGCAGCAGCAGGCCGCGACCAAACCGGATCCGATGAACGTCATCGTCTACTTCGACTATGACAAGTCGAACCTGACGCCGGAAGCCGCCGACCTCATCAAGGAGGCGGCAGCCCGCGCCCTCGCCAACAGCATCGAACGCGTTAAGGTAGAAGGCAACGCCGACCGTTCGGGCGGCTCTGCTTACAACGCTGCTCTTTCGGCCCGTCGCGCGAATGTTGTTCGTGACGCGCTGATCGCCAACGGCGTTCCGGCTGAGAAGATCGACACTTCTTCCTTCGGCGAAGACAATCCGGCCAAGCCGACGCCGGATGGCGTGCGCGAGCCGCTCAACCGCCGTACGGAAGTCAAGATCTCGTTCATGTAATCGTCAGATTAAGGACGGAGCTTCGGGACCGGCGCGGGCGACCGCGCCGGTCTTGTTTTGTGGGCCGTCTTGGACAGGAATCGCGACGAATCCGATTTGCGCGTCTCCATGCTTGCGCGTTCCGCTGCGCGCTTCGCGGAGCCCGTCGTGGGCGGGGCCGCCCTAACGCGCCGCGCCCATGCCGTAGAGCACGAAAAACGCTTTCAGGCCGCGCTCAATTTGGGCGTCGATCGCCGCGTCGAGGTCAGGCGGCGGATCGCCGAGCAGCACTTCCGTATGCAGAGGTTCGGTGATCAGCGAGCCGAGCTGCCACACGGCGACTTCAGGGTCTCCGGTCCTCAGCACGCCGCGTTCCTGCATGCGGCGAAAGCTCTCGGCGCAGGTCTTGACGAGCCAGCGCGGGCCGAATTCAAGAAACGACCGGCCAAGGGCCGGATTGCGGCCGGCCTCGAAAGTCGCGATCCGCCGCAAGGCGATCGATTCGTCCGAGAAAATGCCGTGGACAATGACGCGCGCCATCTGGCGGATGAAATCTTCCGGCGGCAGATGCGCCTCAATGTCTTCGACATCGTTCGGAACAAGGCGCCTGCAACTTTCGTTGATGGCGGCGGCGAACAACTCTTCCTTCGAGCGGAAGCGATTATAGACCGTGCGCTTGGAGACGCCTGCAAGCAGCGCGATATGGTCCATGCTCGCTGCTTCAAAACCCTTCGAGAGAAAGGCGCGCCGCGCCGCATCGACGATCGCCGTCTCTTTGGCGTCGTCCAGATCGCGCGCGCGCGTCGCCATCGTCAAATCCGCCACTCTGCGTCCCCCGAAGCAATGCTCCAGCCAAGAATAGAGGCAATCGGGCGGGAGACAAACCTTCCAGCGCAGGCCGGGAGCGGTGCAAACGAAAGGGCGTCGATCTTTTGCGCGAATGGAGTGGCGATATGCGCCCGCCACCTTCCGTCCCTGCGCCGCACCATCATGTGGGCACGATGTTTACCAAGCGTTAACCGTAAGACGGCGAGTCTGCCGGCTATGTCCGAGCCCAATCCGACTCCACCGCGCAAGCGCGCCAAACGCCGTGCGCGCAAGAAGCATAGCGTCGGCCGCATTATTCTCGGCCACGCCGCCAATGCGGGCGTCTTTGCGCTCATGGCCGTCGCGGCGCTGTCGCTCGTCGTCGCCCATTACGCCCATGATCTTCCGAGCCGGGACAATCTTTGGCGCGAAGGCCGCCCCATCCGCGTCACGCTTCTGGCGGCCGACGGCTCGCCCATGAGCGTCGGCGGCGAGAGCATGGGCGCCCCTGTGCGCCTCGCCGATCTGCCCGCTCATGTGCCGAACGCCGTGCTCGCCGTTGAGGACCGCAATTTCCGCCACCACGTCGGCGTCAACCCGATTTCGGTCGTTCGTGCGCTGATCGTCAACGCCAGCGAAGGCGCCGTCGAGCAAGGCGCGTCGACCATCACCCAGCAGCTTGCGAAAAATCTCTTCCTGTCGCCGGACAGGACGATGAAGCGCAAAATGCAGGAATTGCTGCTCGCGCTCTGGCTCGAGCAACGCTTCACCAAAGACGAAATCCTGACGCTCTATCTCAACCGCATCTATTACGGCGCAGGCGCCTACGGCATCGACGCGGCCGCGCGACGCTATTTCGACAAGCCTGCGCATGAACTTTCGATCGCGGAGGCCGCTGTCCTAGCTGGCCTTCTTAAGGCGCCGTCGCGCTATGCGCCGACGAGCAATCCCGACGACGCGGGCGCACGGGCGCGCCTCGTGCTCGACGCCATGGTCGCCGCCAAATTCCTGACGCCCGAGGACGCCCGCAAAGCGCTCGCCGAACCGGTCTATCTCAGCCAGCCGCGCTTTTCCGCGGCGCCCTATTTTGTCGATAACGCTTTGCGCGAGGCCGCCGAACTCGCGCATGGCTATGACGCCGACCTTATCGTCGAGACGACATTCGATCCGCGCGTACAGCGCGGCGTCGAGACTGGCTTTGCGGCAGGCCTTGCGCTTGCGCCGCTCGAGCCGGGCGTCGAGGCCGCCATCGTGGTGCTCGATCGCGGCGGCGCCGTGCGCGCGATGATCGGCGGGCTCGACTATCGCCGGAGCCAGTTCAACCGGGTGACGCAAGCGCGCCGCCAGCCGGGCTCATCCTTCAAACCGATTGTCTATCTCGCGGCGCTCGAAGCCGGGATGACGGCGGCCGACATGGTTGAAGATGCGCCGATCACCATCGGCGGCTGGAGCCCCGGCAATTTCAAGGATCGTTATCACGGCGTCGTGTCGCTGTCGGAGGCGCTCACCCATTCGCTGAATAGCGCAGCGGTGCGCGTGCAGGAGCGCGCTGGACGTTGGCGCGTGCGCCAGTTGGCGCATCGCCTAGGACTGAAGAAAGTGAAGACCGAAGGCCCTGCATTGTCGCTTGGCGTCGATGAAGTGACGCCGCTTGAACTCGCCGACGCCTACGCTGCGCTCGCCAATAACGGCTACAGGTCGCCGGCGTATTCCGTGCAACGCATCCGCACGGCGGACGGACAGCTGATCTATGAGCGTCCCGAAACACTGCTGGAGGCGGCGGCGTCGCCAGGTTCCGTCGCACAGCTCAACCGAATGCTGGAAGACGTCGTCACGACCGGCACGGGAAAAAGAGCGTCGCTCTCGGGCTATACCGCCCGCGGCAAGACCGGCACGACGCAGGAAAGCCGCGACGCCTGGTTTGCCGGACATGCCGGAGGCCTTGCCGGCGTCGTCTGGATCGGCCGTGACAATTTCCATCCCATGGGAGATATGCTGGGCGGCGCCGCCCCCGCCATCCTCTGGCGCGAGACGATGCAACGCGCGCTGGAAGCGGCCGGCGTTCCCTACGACCGCGTCTGGCCTGACGCGGCCGCCGACATCTTTACGCGGCCGCCGGCAGACCCAACCAGAACCTGATCAGGGGCGCGGGCGCATTACGCGGCCGCGACCCGGCCCCAGCGATGCAGTTCTGGTCCGTGCGCCGCGAACCAGGCGCGAGCGGCTTCCGCATCAACGCCGAGGCTGGAGACGAGACGCCAAAAGCGCGGCGAGTGGTTCATGTGCACAAGATGAGCGCATTCATGCGCGGCGACATAGTCGAGGATATCCGGCGGCGCGAGGATGAGCCGCCAGGAAAAAGAAAGCCCGCCTTCGGAGGTGCACGATCCCCATCGCGATGAGGGGTCACGGATGACGATGCGGCCGCGCGCGACGCCAAGTTTTTCCACATGCCGATCGACAGAGGCCGTGACGGCGAGGCGCGCCTGCCGCTTCAGCCAATCGACCATGCGCCGGTTGAGGTAGGACGCTTCCCCGCCGGTGATCAGCACGGCTTCGCCATTTTCGACGCCGGGCTCAACGCCGCGAACGCCCGGTCTCAGCACAAGCCGGTGCGGCCGGCCGCGATAGGGGATGAGGGCGCCGTCCCGGAAGGGCAGCGGCGCCATCGTATCGAGCTGCATCTGGATCCACAGAGCGCGGGACCGCGCAAAGGCGATCGCTTCCGGCGCTGCGCGTCTGGACGGCGCTGTCACCAGAATGCGTCCGCCAGGGTCAACGCGCACAATCAAGCGCCGCGCCCGCCGATTGACCCGGACCCGCAGCGGCACGAGACGTCCGCCGATTTCGATCGCCATATCTTGCGTCGGCGCCGTCTTTGCTGCGGCGGCCGGAGAGGCGGTTCGTCGGAAGAGACGGATCAAGACTTTCGGACCTTCCAAAACGCTTTCCCGCTACGCGGACTTAAGGTCGGCTGCAGAAAGCAGACGCGTCGCCCGCGCAGGCCGTTTCGACTCGCGCATGGCTTTCCTATACACGATCCATGGGCGCTTCGGCTTCTCTCAATACGGTTATGGACGCATCCGGCGCTGATCACGCAACCGAACCTTCCACCGGCGCTGTGACGCCGATGATGGCGCAGTTTCTCGCCGCCAAGAAGGAGGCGGGGGACGCGCTTGTCTTTTTCCGTATGGGCGATTTCTACGAACTCTTTTTCGACGACGCCGTGAAAGCGGCGGCGGCCCTCGATATCACGCTGACGCGACGCGGGCGGCACAATGGCGACGATATTCCGATGTGCGGCGTGCCGGCGCACAGCCACGAAAGCTATCTTGCGCGACTTATCCGCAAGGGTTTTCTCGTTGCGATCTGCGAGCAGGTGGAAGACCCCGCCGCCGCGAAGAAGCGCGGCGCCAAGGCCGTCATGCGCCGGGAGATCGTGCGCTTTGTCACGCCGGGCACGTTGACGGAAGAGTCGCTCCTTGAGCCGCGTCGAAACAACTTTCTTGGGGCGGCGGCGATTCTGCGCGGCGGCGCCGAGGCGGCGCTCGCCTGGGCTGATGTTTCGACCGGCGAAATGTTCGTGCGTTCGACCGACGCCTCGGCCTTTCGCACGGATGCCGCGCAGATCGGCCTCGCCGAACTCATCACGCCCGATCATCCGCTAGCGGAGGATTGGGCCGAAGCGCTTGCTGGAGCGGGGCCAGTCACGCGCCAGCCCGCGGCGCTCTTCGACAGCCGGGCCGGCGAACGGCGCGTGAAAGACGTGTTCGCCGTGCGCGCGCTCGATGCCTTCGGCGATTTCAGCCGGGCGGAGCTTTCCGCGCTCGGCGCGCTCATCGCCTATGTGGAGCTGACGCAAGCCGGCGCCGTGCCTGCTCTGCGCCCGCCGCGTCGCGCCGCTCGTGAGAACGCGATGGCGATCGACGCCGCGACGCGCGCCTCGCTTGAACTTGTCGAATCGCAGGCGGGCGGCCGCGAGGGCTCGCTCCTCGCCGCGATCGATATGACGGAGACGGGACCGGGCGCGCGCCTTCTTGCGGCAAGGCTCTCCGCGCCGTTGACCGACCCTGCCGCGATCGCGGCGCGTCTTGATGCGGTCGATGCCTTTGCGGCCGACGGCAGACTGCGCGCCGACCTGCGCGCCGCACTGAAAACCGCGCCGGACATCGGCCGTTCGCTGGGGCGCCTGTCATTGCGCCGGGGCGGCCCGCGAGACCTTGCTGCGATCCGCGACGGCGTCGCGGCGGCGCGCACAGTTGCGGCCCTGATCGACGCCGCCCCCGGGCTTGCGCCCATGCCCCCGCCGATTGCGGAGGCGCGCGATGCGCTCGCCTCAGATCCGGCGCTCGCGCTTCTCGAAGCAAGACTCGACGCAGCGCTCGGCGAGACGCTGCCGCTGCTTGCGCGCGACGGCGACTTCATCGCCGACGGAACAGACGCCGCGCTCGACGCCGCGCGCGCGCTGAAAAAAGACTCGCGCGCGGTCGTCGCCGTGCTTGAGACCGAACTCAAGGCCCGCACGGAAATCCGCACCCTGAAGATCAAGCACAATTCGATGCTCGGCTACTTCGTCGAGGTCTCGTCGAAAGAAGCGGAAAAGCTCGGCGAGGAGCCCTTCCGGCGCGAGTTCATCCGCCGTCAGGGCCTTGTCGGCGCCTCGCGTTTCACGACGCCGGACCTGTCCGATCTCGATTCGCGCATCGCGCGGGCGGGCGAGGAGGCGCTTGCGCGGGAGCTTGAGATCTTCGCCGGCCTTGAGGCGGCCTGTCTTTCCGCAACTGGCCCGTTATGCGCCGCCGCCGATGCGCTCGCCGCCGTCGATGTCGCGGCTGCGCTCGCCGAGCTTGCTCGAACGCGGAATTATGTCCGCCCTCAAGTCGACGCCTCGCGCGCGTTCGACATTCGCGGCGGCCGCCATCCTGTCGTTGAACAGGCCCTTTCAGGCGGCGCGAAATTCACGCCGAATGACGGCGTTCTCGCGGAGGAGGGCGAGCCGCGTCTGCGTCTCGTCACCGGCCCCAATATGGCGGGGAAGTCGACCTATCTCCGGCAGAACGCCGTGATCGCGATCCTCGCGCAGATGGGCTCCTTCGTGCCCGCCGCCGCCGCCCATATCGGCGCGATCGACCGCGTTTTCAGCCGCGTCGGAGCGTCGGACGATCTTGCGCGGGGCCGCTCGACCTTCATGGTCGAAATGGTCGAGACTGCCGCCATTCTCAATCAGGCGACGGAGCATTCGCTTGTCATCCTCGACGAGATCGGCCGCGGCACATCGACGTTCGACGGGCTCGCCATCGCCTGGGCGGCGGTCGAGCATCTTCACGACGTCAATCGTTGCCGCGGCTTGTTTGCGACGCATTACCACGAACTGACGGCGCTCGCGGCGAACCTGCCGCGCATCGGCAATATCTCGATGCGCGTGCGCGAATGGAAGGGTGACGTGATATTTCTCCATGAGGTCGGCGAGGGGCCCGCGGACCGCTCCTACGGCGTCGCGGTCGCAAGGCTCGCCGGCATGCCGAAATCGGCCGTGAAGCGCGCCGCAGCGCTCCTCGCCGCCTTCGAGGCCGAGCGCGGCGCGCGCCGTCCGCTGACGGATTTGCCGCTTTTCGCCGCAGGCGCGCCAGACCCTGAGCCAGTGAAGGCTCAGACGCCTCCGCCATCGCCGCTCGTCGAGGCGGTTGCAGCGCTCGATCCTGACGCGATGTCCCCCCGCGAGGCGCTCGAGGCGCTCTATCGCTTGAAGTCCTTCGCGGAGCGCGCATGAACGCTGCCGAGCCCCTCAAGATCGCCGATGCGATCGCGGC
Source organism: uncultured Caulobacterales bacterium (assembly GCA_964507915.1). Classification (GTDB taxonomy): domain Bacteria; phylum Pseudomonadota; class Alphaproteobacteria; order Caulobacterales; family Parvularculaceae; genus Amphiplicatus. Next base: position 292,737 of record CAZDRH010000004.1, on the reverse strand, counting down.
GGCGTGCGAGCGCGAGCGCGCCGGCCAGGCCCATGGCGTGATCGGCGTCGCGTTGAAGGCGGCCGTCGATCAGCGGCGCAGAGCAAGCATCGCCGATTTTGCCCGCGGCGAGGTCGCGGCCGAGCGTTTTTCAGGCGCGATCGATGAAGCGATCACCGCGCTCTTTGCGGAAGGCGCCAAGCTTTACCCCGACGCCGCCAAGAAGTTGTCGCTCTCGGCCGTCGGCGGCTATGGCCGGGGGCTGCTTGCGCCCTATTCGGATGTCGATCTTCTGTTTCTGCTCGGCGGACCGGAAGCGCAGACCCGGCCGCTGCTCGACTATATTCTCTATCCGCTCTGGGATGCGGGTCTGAAGATCGGCCATGCCGTGCACACGCCGCCGAGCGCCATCGCCCGGGCCAAGGATGATCTTGTCGCGCGCACGGCCTATCTGGATGCGCGCCTTCTCGTCGGCGCGTCCGGGCCGCTTGCGGACTTCCAGCGTCGGCTCACCGGCCTTCGCCTGACGACGAAAAAATCCTATCGCAACGCCAAATTCGACGAACTCGACGGACGCCACCAGCGTCTCGCCCAGGCCGCCTATCTCGCCGAGCCTGATCTCAAGGAGGGGCGCGGGGGATTGCGCGACCTCCACACCATCGCCTGGATCCACAAATACGAATTCGACCGTGCGCTGACGGATGAACGCGGCCGGCGAATTCTCGGCGCAGGCGACGCGCGGGCGTTCAAACGCTGCGAGCGTTTCCTGTGGTCCGTGCGCGTGCAGCTTCACGGCCTGCGCGGGCGCGCCGACGACCAGCTCTCATTCGATATTCAGCCGCAGCTCGCCGAACGGCTCGGCTATGCCGAGCGCGGCGGCATGTCCGCGGGCGAGAGGCTGATGAAGGATTACTTCGTCAACGCGCTCGAAGTCGGGCGCCTCGTGCGCCTCTTCCGCGCCGGACTCGACGAGATAGACGCCCGCCTGACGCCTAAGGCGTTCCGCATCATCCCCAAAACGCTGCTTACGGACGAAGCGGGCGCCAAGGCCAACCTCAAGCTCTCTGCAGGCCGCCTCACCTTCGACGACGCGCGCAAGGCGCGGCGCACGCCGGCGGATCTCTTTCGCCTCTTCCGCGCCCATGCGCGCCGGCCGGAATTCGACGTGCACCCCGAAGCGCTGTCGCTCGTCGCCTCGGTCGCGACGGCGCTGACGCCGGAGCAGCGCAAGGACCCCGTTCTGGCGGCGTTGTTTCTCGCCATTCTCACTGGCGCCAAAGATCCTTCGGCGCCCTTGCGGTTGATGGCGGAAACCGGGCTTCTCGGCCGCTACATTCCGGCGTTCGGCAAGATTATCGGGCGCGTCGAATACGGGCTCTACCGGCGTTATTCTGTCGACGAGAGCGTCTTCCAGTCGATCGCCGTCCTTGCAGAAATCGAGCGCGGCGAGGCCCGCTCCCGTCATCCGATCGCCACGCGCATTCTGAAGGATACGGACGATCGCGACGACTTTTATCTCGCAACGCTCCTGCATGAGGCGCAGTGGTCCTTGCGCGACCCCGCGCCTGACGCCGTCGAAAAGCTCATTGAAACCATTGTCCGGCGCCTCGGCATTGAGGAAGAGAAAGCGGCGCGCATCGCCTGGTGCGCCGCAAGGCCGCTGCGCCTCGTGCTCCATGCGGAACGGCGCAATCTTTCGGAGCCGGTCGCCGTCACCCGTTTCGCCGAAGAGGTCGGCGATCAAAAGCGCCTCGATCTCCTGCTCGTGCTCGCGGTCTGCCATTTGCGCGTCGTCGGCCTCAGCTCCTGGGACGAATGGCGGCGCGGCCAGATCACGGAGCTCTATGAGGGCGCGACGGACTATTTCTCGGGCGGCGAGGCGGCGCTCCTCAAACGTCGGCAGGAGCGCGCCGAGGCGGCGCGTGCCTCCGCAGCCGCGCATCTTGGCGGCTGGCCCGCCGACGAGGCTGCTGAGACGCTCGGCGCTTTTCCCGACGAGATGTTCCGCACTTTCGAGGCGGGCGTGATCGCGCGGGTCGCCGATCTTGCGCGGTCGGCCGCGCGCGAAGGCGAGCCCGCCGCCGTCACCTTGCAGCCGCGCGACGGCGCGCTCGAAGCGATTGTCTATGCCGACGACCGCACTGGCCTCCTTGCCGATCTTGCCGGCGCGATTTCGTCCGCCGGCGTCAGCGTGCGCAGCGTTCACGCAATGACGACGGCGGCGGGCAAAGCAATCGACGTTTTCTTCCTGCAGTCGAATGAAGGCGGCGCGATCGCTGATCAGGAGGCGGTGCGCAAGCTCCATGCGCGGCTGCTCGCGGCGGCGCGGGCAAGACCCGCCGAAAGGCCCGCGCCCCTGCGGCGTATCGGCGACCGGCGCAGCATTTTCCAGATCGCGCCGCGCGTCGCCGCCGACCTCGACGCGTCGGACGCGTTTCTGGTGATCGATTGCGAGGGCCGCGACCGGCCGGGGCTACTCTACGACCTCACCTCGGCGCTTGCTGAAATGGATCTCGCCATTTACTCCGCGCATGTTGCGACCTATGGCGCGCGCGCGGCCGACGCCTTCTATCTGAAAGAAGCCGACGGCGGCGTGATCACCAGCCGCCATCGCATCCACGCGATTGAGCGGCGTCTTGAAGCGGTTCTGGCGACTGGCGAGGCGCCCCGAAGCCCGCTAACCGTCAAGTCGTGAGGAGGCCCGCCCGGCGGCGGTCTCCGGGGCGCGCAGGATTGCATGAGCCGCGGCGGATTGTTGAGAGCGCTGGCGACCGTCAGCGGCATGACCATGGCGAGCCGGGTCCTCGGCTTTGCCCGTCAGATCCTGATCGCCGGCGTCATCGGCGCGGGCGGCAATCCCGTCGCTGACGCCTTCTGGGCGGCGTTCCGCCTGCCGAACATGTTCCGCCGACTCTTCGCTGAAGGCGCGTTCCAGGCCGCCTTCGTGCCGCTCTTTCAGGGAAAGCTCATCAGCGAGGACAAGGCGGCCGCCAAGGTCTTCGCCGAAGAGATCATGGCCGTGCTGCTGTTCATTCTCATCGGCCTCACGGCGGCGGTGTGGATCGCGGCGCCGCTCTTCGTGCACCTCATCGCATCGGGCTTCGCCAATGACGCGGAGAAATTCCGCCTCACCGAAATCTACATGCGGATCATGTTTCCGTATCTTGCCTGCATGTCGATGGTCGGGCTCCTGTCGGGCGTTCTGAATTCGCTCGACAAGTTCATGGCCTATGCCGGCGCGCCCTTGCTTCTGAATTTCTGCCAGATCATCGCGATCGTTCTGTTTGCGGACGGTGAGATCCACATCACCGGCGAGGCGCTCGCCTGGGCGACCATGATCAGCGGATTCCTGCAGCTTGCGCTGCTTGTGTGGGGCGCGCGCCGTCAGGGCTATGTGCTGCGCTGGCGTCTGCCGAAATGGACGCCGGGCGTCGCGCGCATGGTGGCGCTCGGCGCGCCGGGATTCATTTCCGCCGGGGCGACGCAGATCAACATCATCATCGGCACCAATATCGCCTCGCAGGAGCCGGGCGCGGTCTCCTGGCTCATGAACGCCGATCAGCTTTATCAGCTCCCGCTCGCGGTCGTCGGCACGGCGCTCGGCGTCGTGCTGTTGCCGATGCTTTCCCGTCGCGTGAAAGAAGGCGACGAGAAGGGCGCGCTCCACGCCATTAACCGCTCGCTCGAACTGTCCGCCGTGCTGACCTTGCCGGCGGCGGCGGCGTTCATCGTCATGGCCGCGCCGATCTGCGACGCGCTCTTCCGCGGCTTTGCGACGGACGCATTGTCGATCTTCGGCGGCCGCAGCTCGGCCTTTACGGCGGAAGACGTGACGATGACCGGCTGGGCGCTCGCCATCTACGCCTGGGGTCTGCCGGCTTTCGTGTGGCAGCGCATATTCGCGCCTGCCTTTTTCGCGCGCGAAGACACCCGCGCGCCGATGAACTACGCCCTCATATCGATCGGCGTGAACACCGTCCTGTCGATCATCCTCTTCCCGATTTTCGGCTTCCTCGCCGTCGCATTCGCCACGACGTTCGCCGCCTGGGTGCAGGTGATCCAGCTCGCCTATGCACTCTGGAAGCGCGGCCAATTCCGGCTTGACGAGCGCCTCGCCTCGCGCGCGCCGCGCATCCTCGCCGCGACCGCTCTTCTCGGCGCCTTCGCCTGGGGCGCCCTTCAATTCACGGACGAAGCGGCGCCCTATCTTTTCAACCGCAGCTGGATCGCGGTGGTTCTTATCGCGTTTTTCGGCATCGCGGCCTATGGCGCGGCGCTGCTCGCGCTTGGCGGGGTCAAGCTCTCCGACTACAAGGCCTACGCCCGCAGCCGGCCGAGCCTCGACGAGGATATCGAAAGACTGAAAGCGCTCGACAAGGAGCGCGGCGCCGCGGGCGGCACAGACGAGAGCGTGAAGAAATGAGCGTAAATTCAGGGCCCCGCCGGGTGCTCTCCGGAATCCAGCCCTCCGGCGACATGCACCTTGGCAATTATCTCGGCGCGCTCGTCAATTTCGTGCGCATGCAGACGGATTATCAGTGCCTCTATATGATCGCCGACCTGCACGCGATCACCGCCTGGCAGGACCCGGCCAAGCTCCGTGAGCAGACGAGGCATGTCGCCGCGACGTTTCTCGCCTGCGGCATCGATCCCTCGAAGTCGACCATCTTCAACCAGTCTTCCGTGCGCGCCCATGCCGAACTTGGGTGGATTTTCCAGTGCGTCGCGCGCCTTGGCTGGCTCGATCGCATGACGCAGTTCAAGGACAAGGCGGGCAAGGACAAGGAGCGCGCTTCCGTCGGGCTCTACACCTATCCCGTGCTGCAGGCGGCGGACATTCTCGTTTACAAGGCGACACATGTCCCGGTCGGTGAGGACCAGAAGCAGCATCTCGAGCTCTCGCGCGACATCGCGGCGAAGTTCAACCATGACTTTGCCGTTCCAGATTTCTTCCCGCTGCCGGAGCCCTTGATCCAGGGGCCGGGCGCGCGGGTCATGTCCTTGCGTGACGGGTCGAAGAAGATGTCGAAATCCGACACGTCCGAAATGGCCTCGATCTTCCTCAAGGACGACGCCGACGCGATCACGAAGAAGGTCAAGAAAGCGACGACCGATCCCGAACCTTTGCCCTCTGAGGAACTCGGGCTCGAAGGCCGGCCGGAGGCGTCGAACCTCGTCGGCATTTACGCGGCGCTGGCAGGCGTCTCGAAGGCGGCGGTTCTGGCGGACTTCGGCGGCAAGGGCTTTGGCGCCTTCAAGCCGGCGCTTGCCGACCTCGTCGTCGAAAAGATCGGCCCAATCGGCGCGGAATTGCGCCGGCTTGAGGCTGACCCCTGGCACCTTGAAGGCGTGCTCCGGGCCTCTGCCGAGCGTGCGGCGCAACTCGCAGACCCCGTCGTCCGGGAGGTCAAGGCGATCGTCGGCTTTCTGGGGTAAGAGGGGCCGCCCGCGCGGGGCGGTTGAGTCTTGACCCAAACTCCGCGATCTTGCGGCGCGAAACGATTGGGAGTTTGGGCGATGGCCCCGGATTTTGTCGGGCGCGTGAAGCGCTTGATCTTGTCCCCGCATGCCGAGTGGGAGGCTATCGATCGCGAAACGGTCGACACCCAGGCGTTGATCCTCTCTTACGTCGCTCCGCTTGCAGCCATTCCTGTCGTCGCAGGATTTCTGGGCTCGCTCCTGTTTGGCGGCGCAGGTATTGGCGCGGCGCTGCTGACGGCCCTCGTTTCATTTGTGTTGCTGGTTGCGGGCGTCTTCATTTTCGCCTTTGTGATCAATGCGTTCGCGCCGATATTTGGCGCGGTGCGCAACCACGCGCAGGCGCTGAAACTCGCGGCCTATGCGCCGACGGCGGGCTGGCTTGCCGGCGCACTTGGCCTCATCCCCATCCTATCGGTCCTGTCGCTTCTCGGCGCGCTTTTCAGCCTCTTCCTGCTTCATGTGGGCCTGCCAAAGTTGATGAAGCCGGCGCAGGAAAAGGCGACGACCTACACGGTCGTGTCGATCCTGGCGGCGATCATTGCGGGCTTTGCCTTCGCGATCATCGTGCCCAAGCCCAACGCCGAAGCCTCGTCCGGACGTCGATCGGCGGCGCTCGAAGACCGGTCCGGCGCGGCGGCGGCCGATATCGGGCCTGTCGTGAAGACGGAAGCGTTCCGCACGCTCGCGCCGGAGAAGATCGCGGGCCTCCGTCGCGACCAAGTGAGCGTTGAGTCCATCACGGCGCCGTTCAAAGCCCGGGTCCTGACCGCCACCTATGGCAACGCCAAGAAGCGCGTGACCTTGCGCATCACGAATTCGCCGGCGGTTGAAACCATGCTGGGCGCAGCCGGCTATGCCGGCGCCGAATATGACCGGTCGTCCAATGACGGGTTCCAGCGCCTGCGCCACGAAGACGGCGCATTTGTGCTCGAAGAGTGGTCGAAGCTCACACGAACGGGGAAGGTCGCGCGCACGGTCGGCGACGCCTGGCTTGTCGAAGTCGACGGACGCGGCGTCGATTACAAGACGCTCGAACGCGCCGCCAAGCCGTATACGGAGCAAAAACTCAGAAAGCTGCCGATCGAGAAATGATTATTCCCGCATCAGCTTCTCGTAGCGCGCGGCGACGTCAGCGAGATTGATGTCGTTGAGAAAGGTCGAATAGGCGAGGGTGCTGAGGAGATAGCGCAGGTCCTGCGCCCAGGGCGGCAGGAATTTCGGCTCGACGAGAAGCCCCGCCGCGCGCAGCATCTTCATCGCGTCGAGGTCGGCAAGGTCGATCTTGCCGACAAAAAGCAGCCGAATGTAGGAGGCGTCTCCGGCCCGAACGACCGTGCGCAAATAATTGTGCACTTCGAGAAGCCCTTGCAAATAGACGGCGTCCTTGGTGAATGGTGCGCCGCCGCCGACAAGCCCGCCGCGCACGACGCGCCGCGCGCTTTCAAACGCGTCGATCTTCTGGCCGCCATTCTGGCTCAAAAAATGGTCGTAGATTTCGATGAAGTCGGCGCCGTCCGCCGACTTTTGAATGGCGATGACGCGGTCCGCGAGGCGCTTGAAGCGCATCGGGTCGACGGCGCCCGAAATGAATTCGGCGAAGACGGCGAGCCCTTCCTGGGTGCGCGCATTGCCGGGATAGCTCTCGCCGAGAATCGGGAAATGCGGCTGCGCCGCACCGTTCTTGGCCGTCGCGATATGCACGAGCGCCTCGTGCTGGAGGAGCTGCGTCACGTCGACGTCTGAAAAGAGCGCGTCGGCGCGCAGCTTGATCGTGTCGCGCCCGGCGGCTGCCTTGCCTGAAACATTGCGGACGACCTCTATCTTCGGCGCCTCTGCGCCGAAGTGGGCTGGCAATTCCCGGTCGAGCCGCTGCTTCAGTTCGTAGGCGGAGAGAGTCTCGGGCGGCTCGAGCCGCTTGCTGCCGGCTGCAAAGGTCGCAAGCAGGCCGTCGAGCCGGAGCGCAAGGTCGAGCGCGGTGCGCTTGCCGTCGGCGATGAGGGAAAGCGGCGCGCCGTAGAGCCGCGTCGAATGGACGAGGAATTGCTTTGTGCCGACGGATTGCAGGAGAGCGCCCGTCTCCTCGGTGATGTCGGCGAAGCGCTGCAGCCAACGATGCACGGGGCTTGACCCGCCGATCAGCGCCCGCGCGGTTTTCACCGCATCGCGCGCCGAGGATATGTCTGCTTTGGGATAGACAGGTTCCGGCAGGCGCGTGCAGCCGCTGTTGAAGAACGCTTCCGCATGGGTCCTGTCCCAGCTCAGCGTCCTGAGCACGGGCAGGCGGTCCTCTGCATCGAACAGGAGTCCGGCTGCAAGTTTGAGCCGGGCAAGTTCAGCGGAGGAAAGGGCATCGGTCACAGGCCGCCTTATTCATCAAAGCGTCATTCATGGAAACCATTGGTCCGGCGATCATGAAGAAAGCCCGAAGACTGTGGCGGCGCGGCCATCGAACCGTTAAGACGCCCGAAAACGAGAGGGAACGCCATGAAGATTGCCGGTCTGTTAGCGGGCGCCGCCTTCATCGCCTTGGCGGCCGGTCTTTCGGGCTGCGCGCGGGAAGAGCCGGCCGCGCCCGAGGTGAAGACCATTCGTGTCGCGACCTTTAACGTCGCGCTTAACCGGCCTGAAGAAGGCGGCCTCATCGAAGATCTGTCGACGCCAGACGACGCCCAGGCCAAGGCAGTCGCCGAAATCATCCAGCGTACGAATCCGGATGTCATTTTGCTCAACGAGTTCGACTATGACGCGCTCGGGCGCGCGCTGGCCTTGTTCCAGGCGAACTATCTCGCTGTCAGTCAGAACGGCGCCGCCCCCGTTCAGTACCCGTATCAATTCCAGGGGCCCGTCAATACGGGCGTTCCATCCGGCGTCGATCTTGACCGCAGTGGCGCCGTCGGCGGCCCGCCGGGGAGCCGGGAGTATGGCGGCGACGCCTACGGTTACGGCGCGTTTCCGGGCCAATACGGCATGGTCATTTTGTCAAAGTATCCCTTCGACTCAGGCGCGGCGCGCACCTTCCAGAATTTCCTCTGGAAAGACATGCCGGCCGCCATGCTGCCGGACGCCGCCGCGACGCCGCAGCAGAATGACTTCCTGTCGCCTGCAGCGCTCGCCGCATTCCGCCTTTCGTCGAAAAGCCATTGGGACGCGCCGATCGAAATCGACGGCAAGGCGGTGCATATTCTCGCGAGCCATCCGACGCCGCCCGTCTTCGACGGGCCCGAAGACCGCAACGGCAAACGCAATCATGATGAGATCCGTCTCTGGGCGGACTATATCGCGGGTAAGGCGGACTATCTCATCGACGATGAGGGCGGAAAAGGATCGCTCGCAGCAGGCGTGCGTTTCGTCATCCTCGGCGACATGAACGCCGACCCTGAGGACGGCGACGGCGTTTCGGGGGCATCAAAACAAATTCTTCTGTCGCCCTTCGTTCAGGCGACGGCGCCCGAAAGCGCCGGCGCTTCGGCCGCCGCGCGCGTTCAGGCTGGGTCGAACGCCGCGCACAAATCTCCGGCGGCGACGGACACGAGCGACTTCTTCGACGGCGAGGGCGGCCCCGCCAATCTGAGGCTCGATTATGTTCTGCCCTCGAAGTCCGGGTTCAACGTGAGAGGATCGGGCGTTTTCTGGCCGGCTCCGGGCGAACCCGGCCGCGCGCTCGTCGGCGAGGGCGATCCCGTTTCGAGTTCGGACCACCGGCTCGTCTGGGTCGATCTTCAGATCACGGATAAATGAATGCGCGCCGTCACTCGCGCGCAGGCGCCTTGCCGAGGCGGTCCTTCGAATCGCCGCCGAGCTGATAGAACAAGCCGTTGACGACAGCCTGGCGGATGGCGGCGATACGGTCATTGACGCCGAGCTTGGCGAAGAGACGCCGGATATGTGTGTCGATGGTATTGGGCGACAATGAGAGCGCTTCGGCGATCTCGAGATTGCTCATGCCGCGGACGATCGCTCTGTAAACGTCATATTCGCGTGCGGTGAGGTCGGGAATCTGGAACCGGCGTTCAAATGTGACGCTGAGGATTTGGGCATGCGTCGCCTGCGCAACCCAGGCGAGCTTGGCCATGCCCAGCCGCGACAAGTTGAGGGGCCTGTCGCCAAAAGCGAAGAGCGCGACCCCGTTGCGTCCCGCCGGGCCGAAGGTCGGCGCAAGCGCGGCGTCGCGCCCGACGAGGTGTCGAAGGCGGGCGACAGCGCCCGCTTGAACCTCTGTGATGTCGGCGATCGCAGGCAGAAGCGAAAGCAGAAAAGGGTGCACAACCGGTGATTTCGTCCACTTCAGGGGCCCGAAAGCGGAATACTCGTAGTGCAGAAAGACTTCGAAGAAATTCGTCGGGCCCCCATCGGAAAGGGCGACCTCCACGCCGCGCAGCCCGTCTGGAGAATAGAAAGGAAAGTAGACCGACCAGCTGAAACCGTTTGCGGCCGCGTAAGCATGCATAGCCGCCGCCGCTTCGGTTGCGGTTGCGCTTGAAGACACCGACTCGGCGAAGGCAAGTTCGCCGGTGAGATCTTCGCTGTTCATTCTAAGGCGTCACAAAATCCTGAATTCTTGCTCAGTTTTCGGAGCGGACGGACTCTTCCCCATCGTGAACAAGCGGTAAGCTTGACCGTCAGCGGCGTCATTCACGCGAGCGCGTGACGTAGCACATATAAGCTCCAGTATCGCTAATTGCGACGCTGTTCGTCAGAAGGTCGCTGCGAATAGCGGCTGGTCTGGGCCGACGCCCGCGCGCTTCATGCCGTCGCCGTTCCACGCAAAAGCGATCGTCCCTTCGCGGCTGACGGCGATGACGCCGCCAACGCCGCCGAGACGCGCGACATCCTTAATGAGACCGCTCGCTGCCGCCGCAATGTCGGCGCCTTGATAACGCACCCGCGAGGCCACGTCCTGCGCGCCGCCCGCGAGAATGAAGTATTCGCCGAGGCCAGTGCAGGAGGCGGCGACATATTCATCCGCCCACGTACCAGCGCCGATGAGGGGCGTGTCGCCGACGCGCCCTTCGAGCTTGCCGAAGACGCCGCCCGTCGAGGTCGCCGCGGCGAGCCGTCCTTCAACGTCGAGCGCCACGGCGCCCACTGTGCCGTGCGCGAGATCATTCTGCGTCATCTCTTCGGGGCGCACGCCGATAGGCACGACATAGTAATCCTTCGGGTTGGCGACGAATTCGAGCCCCTGGCTCTTGCAGAACGCCTCGGCGCCGCGGCCGGCGAGGAGCACATGGGGCGTCTTGTCCATCACCGCGCGCGCGCCGCGAATAGGGCTCACGATGTCAGCGACAGCAGCGATGGCGCCCGCACGCCGCTGCGCGGCGCCGCCCTCGCCTGGAAGGCCGCCGACCATAATCGAGGCGTCGAGCTCTGCATAGCCGGCCCTATTCTGCGCCGAACCCCGCCCGGCGATGTAAAATCCCGACGCCTCCATCTCGACGACCATCGCTTCGACGACATCGACAGACGCTGCGCCGCCTTTCAACATCGCTTCGCCCTTGGCGCAGAGATTGCCGAGATGGGCGTCGGCGCGTGCGTAGTCGCGGCCGGCATGCGCGAGCGCGCCGCCATGCAGCGCTAGCGCGATCTTGGACCTCGACATGGACGGGGCTCCCTCGCTTCGGTCAGTCTGCACCATAGGGGGCGCCGCGGGCGCTGGCCAAGCGGGATGAGCGCCATTATGAGCCGGAAAGAACATGAGGCGCCCGACACATGACGCATCTTGCATTGCTCCGGCACGGCCAGAGCGCTTGGAATCTCGAGAACCGGTTCACAGGCTGGGTCGATGTCGACTTGACTGACAAGGGTCGCGACGAGGCGCGCCGCGCCGGCGCCTTGCTCAAAGCCTCAGGCGCGGATTTCTCGCTCGCCTTTGCCTCGGTGCAGAAGCGCGCCATCCGGACGCTCTGGATCGCGCTCGACGAGATGGACCGCATGTGGCTGCCGCAAGAAAAGAGCTGGCGGCTGAATGAACGCCACTATGGCGGCCTGACCGGTCTCGACAAGGCGGAGACGGCAGCCAAACACGGAGAAGCGCAAGTCAAGCTCTGGCGGCGTAGCTACGACACGCCGCCCCCGCCGATCGATCCTGAGAGCCCCTGGAATCCGGCGCGAGATTTGCGCTACCGCGATCTCAAGCCCGGCGAACTGCCGCTGACGGAATCGCTGCAATTGACGCTCGCGCGCGTGGAGCCCTTTTGGACATCTGCGATTGCGCCGCGGCTTCGCGCCGGCAAGTCTGTCTTGATCGCCGCGCATGGAAATTCATTGCGCGCGCTGGTCAAGCTCCTTATGAACGTGTCGGATGCCGATATCGTCGGCGTCGAAATGCCCACGGGAAATCCGCTCTTGTTCGAACTTACGGCGGCGCTAAAGCCCGTTTCGGCGCGCTACCTTGATGCAGCGCGCGCCGAAAAGCTGCCGCCCATCTGAAACGCTGGCGGCTACCGCGGCGCGCCCTTGCGCCGGTTCAAGCGTGCAAAGATGCGCTTTGGGCTATCTTGCGGCGGATTTCTTCCGCAACATGCGCGCCAGGCATAAGGCTGCTCATGAAATGCCGAGCGACTTCTGCGTCGCCATGGATGACGGCGCGTTCCTCGACTTGCGGGATATAGATTTCACTGCGCATCGCCTGCATCAGCGTCGCAACATCGGTTTCGATCTTTGCGACTGCGGGGGCGTCGACACCGCGCCGCGCGGTCGCCTGACCGTTCATGAAGTAATAGGTATACGGATTGTCGTCGATAAAGAGGTGTAGCACGTAATTGGAAAACGGCCCCGCGCATTTGTTTACGAACAGTTCCACGGCGAGAGCGACCGAATCCGGCTGGAGATCATTAGAGAAGATGCAGGCTCGCGGCGCCGAAGGTTCGGGACGCGCCATGAAATACTCGATCGACCAGAGCATCATCGCATGGACTGCAGGCCGCAGATCCTCGCCCGCTTCCGAAAGGCGGTAGGCGCTGCGCGTCTCTGCAGCGCCATGGCCGACGATCAGGCCTGCTTCCTCAAGCTCCTTGAGCCGTTTGCTGAGGAGATTAGTGCCAAGGCCGGGCAGAGCGGCGTGAAGATCGCCGAAACGGCGCGGCCCCAGAAACAGCTCTCGTATGATGAGCAAGGTCCAGCGCTCGCCCAACAGGTCGAGCGCGTAAGCCAGAACGCATTCCTGATTATAGGTGCGCGACATCGGCAGCCTTCCTTGCGCTCCTCCCCGGAGCAGCTTTGCCCGCCATACTGTGCGGCGGGGTGATTTTGGCTCAGTGTATAACAAATTCGTGAACTACAAAATACACTTGACACTTGAAAAAGCAATAGTAAACTGCAAAGTGTCAGATGACAGTCGATATACGGCTGTCACGAAACGCTTCAACCGTCGAGGAGAGTCGTCATGAAGAATTTTGTTATCGCTGGAGTTTTCGCCGCCGCCTTGGCTTGCGCGCCGAGCGCGTTCGCAGGTCAGACTGAAAATGATCAAGTCGCGCTCTGCGCCGCAGCCTTCGCCGCGGACGGCTCGGCGCCGGCAGACCAATACCGCGCCAAATTCGTGAAAACGAAGGGCGCCGCCGTGAAGACAATCACCATCCGCCTCGTTCCGACGCAGGCCGAGGGCGACGCCAAAACCGCCGAATGCAAGATCAAGCAGGGCGAAGTCATCTCGAAAGAAATGAAAGCTTAGGCGGCGCAAAGGGCTGCGTTTCGAAAACCGACACACGCGCTGCGAAGACGGCTCGCCTCAGAATTGTCCACCCCTGACTCCAGCGCCCGCGGCATCCCGCGGGCGCTTTTTTGTGCGCTTCGCTGACGTCATCAAGATAGATTTGGGCAAGCTCGGTCCGAGGCGGCGCAGATGAAAGCTTGCACCCGCCTTGCTTCGCCCTGTTTCAGTGGGCGCGCAGCAGCGCTTACCTCTTCTTGGCTTTCGGAGGCGTTTTCTTCGCGATCGACTGATAGACAAGCCGCGTCACGGCCTCGCCGCTCATGAAGCCCTTGCCGTACGTTTCGGAGAGGTCCTTCAGCGGGTCGGCTTTGACGACTTCGTCTTCTGAAAGACCGCGTTTGATCAGCGCAGCAATCCGCGTGCGGATGTCTTTCAGAAGAACGAGGTAGCCGGAAAGGTCGGCCTTGGTCGCGAGGGCGCCGTGCCCCGGAATGATCTTCCAGGTGTCGTCGATCCGGCCGAGCACCGACTCGATCGCGGTGATGTAGCCGTCGATATCGCCGCCGGCGCCGACATCGATGAAGGGGTAGGACCCGTTGAAAAAGATGTCACCCATATGGACGACTTTCGCCTTCTTCATTTCGACGATCGCGTCGCCGTCCGTATGCGCCGGGGACGGGTGCCACACGGTGATCTCGTCCCCGTTCCACCAGAAGGTGACCTTATCCGGGAAGGTGACAGCGGGCCAGGATCCCGGCGCAGTCGGCGCGGAATCGAATAGGCCCGGGCGTTTGACGCCTTCAACCATCCGTTTGCGGACGTTGTCATGGGCGATGATCCGCGCCCCGACCGCGCGCATCGCCTCATTGCCGCCGGCGTGATCGCTATGGAAGTGCGTGTTGACGACAAAAGCCACGGGCTTGTCCGCCTGCTGCTTCTTGACGGCCGCGAGGATTTTTTCGGATAGGGGCGCGAATTGATCGTCGATCACGAGCGGCCCGTCCACGCCGGTCGAAAGGCCGATATTGCCGCCCGAGCCCTCAAGCATGAAGACGCCGTCGGCGATCTTCGTCGTCTTGATCTCGACCTTCGAGAAGTCCTGCTGCGCGGCGGCCGGACCGGCGAGCAATACGAGTGCGGATAGGGCGGCGTGAAAGCGCATAGGATGGGTCTCCGAATGGCGTTCATCGGCCTAGCATAACGCCCGGCTGCGCGGAATTGGCCCTATCAGCCGGAAAACCCGCCGCCTTCCAGGAAGGCGATTTCTTCGGCGGTTGATTGCCTCTGGAGGGCCGCGTTCCGATGCGGAAATCGGCCGAAACGGCGGATGATGGCCCGATGCTCCTCGGCGAAACGCAGGTCATGGGCGTCTCCGGCGGCGGCGAAGAGACGCACGCTTTCATCCTGATCGGCCAGCATCTCGCTATGTTCGAAAGGCAGATAGAAGAACAGGCGCAACGTGGGATCCACCTTTCTGTCAAAACCTGCCGCGATCGCCGCGCCGGCGACCGTGCGCGCCTTTTCGTCGGTCGCATAGGCGCGCGCCGAACCGCGAAAGAGGTTGCGCGGAAACTGGTCGAGCAGAAGGATGAGCGCGAGCGCGCTGTCAGCGGCCTCCGCCCTGCGGTCGAACGCGCCGACAGCCGCCGCTTCGTGCGGGGTAAGAAACGCCCGGCAGCGCGCGTCGAAGGCGTCGTCCTTGGCAAACCACGCCCTGCGGCCAGCGCAGGTCCAGAAGGCGAGAATGGCGCCAGGATCGAATGTCGTCACCGGAGGCTCCGGCTGCGTCATCCGCGCTAGGCCCTGAACGCCGACGCCTCGGTACTACAGGGACCTTCATCGAGCCTTGCGATAGAAGGCGGCGCGGCAGAGCGCATACAGGCTCTCCGGCTACGCATGATTGCTGTTCGCGATGTCATCTTTCGCCGCTTTCTCTGAAAGCGCCCTTTCAGCCTGCGACGTAGTCGCCGCGGGAATTTCATCGTCGGGTCTTAACGCCGCTGCGGCGTGCGAAAGGTCGTCGGCGAAGCGATGGTTAACGTCGCGGTGGCCGGCTTCATCAGCGCGGACCACAACAATGACGTCCCGCAGGGACGCGGCGAGGTCCAATCTCCAATAGTCAATAGCGATCTGCGGCGCCGGCGGATTCGGCAGGCGGCCCGCATCAATTTCCGCAAGATAAGACGTGTAACTGACGACCGCTTCTTCCTCGAAATAGCCGACCAATCGATGCGCGGTTCGGGGCGACAGCAGGTAGAGGAGAAAGAAGGCGTTGAAGAAGAACCCTTGCACCAGGATGACCAGGATGCGTTCAAAGGCGCTCGGGCGAGCGACCGCGATAAACGTCATCAAGTGCATGCGCTCGTTTTCCGCCTCGTCGAGCAGCGTCTTGATCCATCCGTGATCGTCCTGCATCCGCCGCAGGCTCTTCATGTGGTTCAGCATGCCGCCGACCATGCCGGGCACGGCGGCGACCGTTTCGAGCACTACGGCGCGGTGGCCGTAGCGTTTGCGGAAGAACAAATCGGCAAAGAAGCGCAATAGGCGCGTGAACCCAAACGCGATCCGGTCGGAGGCGTTGACCGGCGTGTGGCGCGCGTTCAGCGAAGTCGATGTGACCGTGCTCATCCAGCATCACCTCATGGTTCGCTGCTGACCGGCCGCCAACGCCGCAGCGTCCTCGGCGGACGCCTTCTCACGCGCAGACTGTTCTCAGCTAGCCGGCTAGAGGTAGGCGCGACCTTGCGCCGTTCAATCCGCGGCGGTGTGGGGCGATGTCGCAGCTCAGAAGAGTATGGGCGAGCGTCTCGTCCGTTCAATGTCCAGATGATCCTCGTTCGCTAGGGCTGAAAGCTGTAAGGCTGCCGGAGGTAACATCCGGGAGGCCCGCGGCCCTCTCCTTGCACTGCAACACCGGGGACCTTATCCATGGTTCCCCGTTGCGCGCAAAGTTGCTGGCCATGAACGCCCCCGTCCTTTCGACCTGGTCTCCCGATAGCTGGCGGATGAAACCTGCCCGGCATGTGCCGGCGGACTATCCGGATGCCGCCGCGCTTGTGGCGATCGAACAGGAACTGACGAGCTACCCGCCGCTCGTTTTCGCGGGCGAGGTGCGGACCCTCAAAAAGGCCCTGGCGCGTGTCGGCCGCGGCGAGGCGTTTTTGCTGCAGGGAGGGGACTGCGCTGAAAGCTTCAAGGAATTCCACCCCAATAACATCCGCGACACGTTCCGCGTTCTGTTGCAGATGTCCGTGGCGCTGACGTTCGGCGCGGCGATGCCGGTGGTGAAGCTGGGCCGTATCGCCGGCCAGTTCGCCAAGCCGCGTTCGGAGCCGACCGAGACACAGGGCGGCGTCACCTTGCCGTCTTATCGCGGCGACAACATCAACGGCATGGAATTCGACCTCAAGGTCCGAACGCCCGATCCGCAGCGCCTGATCAAAGCTTACGGCCAATCGGCGGCAACCTTGAACCTGATCCGCGCTTTCGCCAGCGGCGGTTATGCGGACCTGCACAATGTGCATCGCTGGAATCTGGAGTTCGTCGCCGACAACCCGCTCGGCGCGCGCTATCGTGACCTCGCCGGCCGCATTTCTGAGGCTTTGACCTTCATGGAAGCCTGCGGCGTCACCGGCAATGAGGTGCGCTCCTTCCGCGAAGTCGACTTTTACACGAGCCATGAGGCGCTGCTACTTGGCTTTGAAGAGGCCATGACGCGCGTCGATTCAACGTCGGGCCGCTGGTACGACACGTCCGCGCATCTCGTCTGGATCGGTGACCGCACGCGCCAGCCGGACGGCGCGCATGTCGAATTCTGCCGTGGCGTCGAAAACCCGATCGGCGTCAAATGCGGGCCGAGCCTTCAGCCTGCGGAGCTTCTCCGCCTGCTCGACATTCTGAACCCACAGGATGAAGAAGGGCGCATTCTGCTGATCGCGCGCTTCGGCGCTGGCAAGGTCGAAGAGGGGCTCCCGCCGCTCGTCCGCGCGGTGAAGGCCTCGGGCAAGCCGGTCGTCTGGGCTTCCGACCCCATGCATGGCAACACAATCAAGACGGCCTCCGGCGTGAAAACGCGGCGGTTCAGCGCCATTCTCGACGAGGTCGGAGCGTTCTTCGATGTCTGCCGCGCTGAGGGTGTCTATCCGGGCGGCGTGCATTTCGAGATGACCGGGCAGAATGTCACCGAGTGTCTCGGCGGCGCGCACGGCCTTTCCGAGGAGGAATTGTCCGCCCGTTACCAGACGCATTGCGATCCGCGGCTCAATGCAAGTCAGGCGCTCGAACTTGCCTTCATCCTGGCGGACAGATTGAAACAGGCACGACAAGGGCGCGCAAGCGCGTCCGGCACTTGGGAAGGTACGCCCCTGGCGCCGATCGCGTCTTAATTCGGTCTTATTTCGGCGGCCTGAAACAGCGGGAAACATTCTTTGATCCCATTGCCTCTCCAGCGCATTTCTTGAGTAACCGGGTGCGTCTATGACTACCGTATCGGGAGTCGGGAGGGTTGCGTTTGAAAGCGGAGATCAGGGCGGGCGTCGCCGGTGCTGGCGTGTTCGGCGGTTACCACGCCGACAAATACGCCGTCGTGCCGGGTGTCGTTTTGGCGGCTGTTTTCGACAATGATGCGAGACGCGCCGAGTCCCTGGCGCGCAAGCATGGCGCGTCAGCATTCACGGATTATGATCAATTTTTGGAAGCGGTAGACGTCGTTACGATCGCAACGCCAGCGTCGCATCATTATGCCTATGCAGCCTCGGCGCTCAGCACCGGCCGCCATGTTTTGGTCGAAAAGCCTGTCGCCCTTGATATAGAGGATGCTGAAGCATTAGTCGCCGTGGCGGCAGCGCGCGGCCTGGTGCTCCAGGTCGGGCATCAGGAGCGTTTCGTCGCTGAGACTCTCGGGTTTTTCGATCGCGGCCGCGCGCCGCGGCGGGTACGGTGCCGCCGAGTCAATCCGCGCACTGGCCGCGGAGAAGACGTCTCAGTTGTGCTCGATTTGATGATCCACGACCTAGACCTGTTGCGTCGCCTGCCGCTCGGACCGCTTGTCGCTGTATCAGCCTCCGGCGATCGCGACGATGTGGAAGCGGAGCTGTGCTTCGCCAATGGGGCGCGTGCACTCCTGCATGCAAGCCGGACTGCGCCTGCTGTCGATCGACGCATGTCGATCGATTATGAAGACGGCGCTGTCTCTATCGATTTCATCGCGCGCGAAGTGAAAGACACGACCCGCACGGGACGCGTCGCCGCGGCTTTCAAATCGTCCTTAGGGGAGCCGGCTTTTGCCGATCCCCTTGGTTTCGGTGTCGCCCGTTTCATCGCGGCGGTTCGGGGGCAGGGCGATTGCCCGATTCCGGGCGAAGAAGGCCGCGATGCCCTCGAGTGGGCGGTCATCATCGATCGCGCGTTGCAGGCCGCGGCTGATCAGCCTCGCCTGAAACGTGCGGCAGCCTTCTAAACCATCATTGCGACGACGTGCGCTCGTCACGGCGTTCCAAGGCGTTGAGCGCAAGTGTCGCGACGATGCCCGCGCCGATTAGCAGCAGCGCCGCGGGCGCGGCTTCCGCGAGCCGTTCGTCTGCGGCGAGGCGATGGGTTCGCGTCGCCAGCGTTTCGAAGTTGAAATCGCGCAGTAGCAAAGTCGCCGGCAGTTCCTTGGCGACGTCGATGAAGACGATCAGAAAACCGGCCGCAAGGGCGGGAGACGCGAGCGGCGCGTGGAGCCGCGCGAGATTGCGCAAGGGCCCCGCGCCGAGCATGCGGCCCGCCTCATCCGTCATCGGATGAATCTGGGCGAACCCGCCCGCGGCCGCTGCAAATCCCGCCGTCAGGAAGCGAGCGACATAGGCGTAAACGAGGAGCAGCACGCCGGCCGAAGCAACGCCCGCGCCGCCGGTGAATAGGCCCGCCGCCGCCAGTACGCCGATGGCGACCACTGCCCCCGGTGCAGCGTATCCGATTGTCGCCGCGCGAATGGCGAGCCGTGTGACGAGGCCCGCGCCGCGCCGCTCCGCGCGCGCGAGCAGGACGGCGAGCGCAATGGCGATCGCGGCCGCGCCGATCCCAAGACCGACGGTGTTCAGGGCCGCGCGCGCGAGGCCTGGCGCAGGGTCCGTTCCGAATTTCGCAACAAGAACACCTGCCGGCGCTGCAAATCCGAGAAGCGCGGGTATTGCGCAGAAAAGCATGGCGGCAGCACCAGCGATGGGCCCGAGCCGCACGCGGCTGGCGCCGCGTTGAGCGCGCGCGCTTTCAGCGCCGGCGCCGCGCCGCGCGCCGCGTTCGACAACGCTGAATATGAGCGCGATGAGGAGAAGTAGTGCGGCGAGCTGCGCCGCGGCGGCGAGGTCTCCCATGCCGTGCCAGACGCGGAAAATCCCGACACTGAGCGTCTGTACCCCGAGATAATCGGCGACGCCGTAATCGGCCGCGGTTTCCATCAGGGCGAGGGCGAGCCCGCCGGCGAAGGCCGCGCGCCCGGTGGGGATGAGCACGCGGCGCAGGGCAGAAAGCGGCGAGGAGCCGAGCATGCGCGCCGCCTCGAGGAACGCGCCAGAACGCGCCTCAAGCGAAGCGCGCGTTGCAAGGTAGACGTAAGGGTAAACGGCGAGCGTCAGGATGAAGGCGGCGCCTGGCATAGAGTGCATGTCAGGCGGCGCATGCCCCGTCACTTGTGCGACGGCCCCGAAAGGGGCAAGAAGATCTGCATACGCATAAGCCGAAACATAAGCGGGAACGGCGAAGGGCAGGACAAGCGCCGGCGCCAGGAGCCGGCGCCCGGGAAATTCGGTCAGCGCGACCAAAGCGGCCGTCGCGACGCCGACAAGGCCCGCGCCAAGGCCGACGGCGGCACAAAGAGCAAGCGTGCCGGCGAGATAACGCGGGCCGTTGGTCGACCACAGATGCGTGTGCACTTCGCCGAACGGGCCGGCGAGGCTCGCCAGCACGAAGACGACAGGCAGCGCCGCGGCGGCCGCAATCGCAGCAGGAACGAGCCCCGCCGCGGTGAACGCCTGCCCTTGTTGCGCCGTCGACATGACGTTAGGGAGTAGCAGTCTTCGAAAGGTTTGACGACAGGCCGCACATGAGCATTCCGCTTACAGAGGGAATTCTGCGCGGCGTGATGGGCGGTGTGCTTGCGTCGGATCCCCCCCTAACCCCCCCTTTTCAAGGGGGGGAACGGAGCAGCGCACGCGACGCGAGTCTTCCCCCCCTTGAAAAGGGGGGGTTAGGGGGGGATCCGACGCATACTCCAAAACCGCGACAAGCCGCGCAGGCCGGTCGCGCCGCATGACCCTTTCGCTCGCTAACGTCTCGCATCGCTTCGGCGCGACGCTCGCCGTAGACGACGCATCGCTCGAGGCTGCCCCAGGCGAGATCGTCTGCCTCTTCGGCCCGTCTGGCTGCGGCAAGACCACGCTTTTGCGCCTCGCAGCGGGTCTCGAAAAGCTGCAGGCAGGCCGCGTCTCGCTAGACGGCGATATCCTCGCCGAACCGCACCGCGATACCCCGCCGGAAAAGCGCGCCGTCGGATTTGTCTTTCAGGACTTTGTGCTCTTCCCGCATCTGACGGCGCTCGAAAACGTTGGCTTCGGCATCTCCGGCCCAAGACGAAACGAGAAAGCCGCGGCGGAGCTTGCGGCGGTCGGCCTCGAAGAGCTGCAGCGCCGCTATCCGCACGAACTGTCCGGCGGCCAGCAGCAGCGCGTCGCCCTGGCGCGCGCCTTCGCACGCCGGCCGAAGGCGATGCTGCTCGACGAGCCCTTCGCGGCGATTGACGTCGTCTTGCGCCGTCGGCTCCGCGAGGGCGTGCGCACGCTGCTGAAGCGCCAAAACGCCGCGACCATTCTCGTCACCCATGATCCCGACGAGGCGCTTGAACTCGGTGACCGCGTCGCTTTGATGCGCGAAGGCCGCATGATCGAGATCGCTTCGCCGGAAGATCTTTTCCGCCGCCCGAAAACGCCGGAGGGCGCGAGCCTGTTTCCGTCCGCACAAAGACTTTCGGGCGAGGTGAAGGCGGGGCTCTTCCGGTCCGCGTTCGGCCAGGCCGCCGCATCCGTCGAAGATGGACCGGCGATTGCGATCGTGCATGAAGGCGGCGTCACGGCGACGCTGGATCAGGCGGGCGGCGCGCGCGTCGTCGAATGCCGGTTCAAGGGCCCGTATTTTGTCGCCACACTCGAAGCCGCAAGCGAAAGGCTGAGGCTTCCCGCGCTCGCAGCCGCCCCATCCGGCGCCGCCATGGCGACGGCGCTTCACGCCGCGAATATTCGTGTTTTCTCCGCACGCTGAGCCGTCGCCGCACGCTTGACCCGCCAAAGCCAGGGGCCTATTGGTTCTTGCGACTCATTCGCAACTGATCCAGGGAACGCCCATGAAGCGCTTGTTTCGAGCGGCCTTTGCCGCCGTCGTCTGTCTTCTCGCTGCCGCTTGCGGAAAGACCGAGCCGGCGGCGACGACGCCGGTTTCGCAAAAGGCCCTGGCGCCCGCCGGAGAGGTCAATGTCTATTCCGGCCGGCACTATGACAGCGATCTCAAGGTCTTCGCCGATTTCACCGCGGCGACCGGGATCAAGGTCAATGTCATCGAGGCGGGCGGCGACGAGCTCATCGAACGCATGACGCGCGAGGGCAATGCGAGCCCGGCCGACATCTTCATCACGGCGGACGCGGGCATGCTCTGGCGCGCCGAGCAGCGCGGGCTCTTCCGTCCGATGACGGATGAAGCGGTCCTCTCGCGCGTCGATGCGCATTTCCGCGACCCTGAAAATCTTTGGATCGGAGTCGCCAAGCGCGAGCGCATCATCATTTTTGACAAGGCGAAAGGTCTTCCCGACGGCGTCGCGACCTATGCGGATCTCGCCAAGCCCGCCTACAAGGGCATGATCTGCGCACGGCCTTCGAGCAATATCTATAACCAGTCCTTGCTCGCCTCGATCATCGCGCATGAGGGGGCGGAGAAGGCGCAAGGCTGGGCGAACGGCGTCGTCGCCAATTTCGCGCGCGCGCCGCAGGGTAACGACTCGACGCAGATCGACGCTGTCGCCGCCGGGCAATGCCGACTCGCCATGGTCAATTCTTATTACGTCGCCCGTTACATGGACCCTCAAGACACGGAGAAGTTCGCCATCGGCGCGAAGATCGGGATTCTGCATCCGAACCAGGCGACGACGGGCGCGCATGTGAATATTTCGGGCGCAGGCGTCGCAGCGCATGCGCCGAACCCGGAGAACGCCGAAAAGCTGATCGCGTTTCTCCTCAGCGATGTCGCGCAGACCGATTTTGCGCTGGGCAACAATGAGTTTCCGATCGTCAAAGGCGCAGCGCCGCAAGGTCCGATCGCCGGCTTCGGTGCTTTCCTCGAGGACGATCTGCCTGTCTCGGCGCTCGGCGAAAACCAGCCGGAAGCGATCCGCATCTTCGACCGGGCAGGGTGGCGCTGAGATGGCCTTATCTAGTGTCGCGACACACTCACATCGGGGCCGTGGCGACGCCATCTCGCACTGCATTTTCAATCAATAATTTCGGCCCCAAATACGCACAAATTGCGCTCGACGTGTCCAGCAAGAGCAAGCCTGTCGCTTGTCTGGTCTTTAGAATCGTTCATCAAGCGGCTGTGCCAGATCAAACGTTCTTTCCTGCTGGCTTCGAGGGTTACGCTTGGGAAAACAAGGGTTAGCCTTGTTGTGGTTTCGCCTGCGCTGACGCCTCGTTTGAGAACGTGACACACAAGCCCTTCCAATGGCGGTATAACATTGATATAACACCCTTGCTCGCGCCCGTGCGCAAGGCATGGCGCCAGAAACGGCGTGCGGGACGAGGCGGGTCGGGTCAATCACGATCCGGCAACAGTGTCGGCGACTGTCTCATAAAGGCGTGTGTTGCGGCGGGCGGTTGGGACGTGACGCGTTGGGTGTCAGAGGTTGGGCTTGTCACGCGATTTAGGACGCTTTTAGTGGAATGCCGGGAGGGACTCGTATGGCGGATGACGGCGAACACAGCAGGCACAACGGCGGCGAGCGCCATAACCATGTGCGCGAGCGCCCTGCAGGCCTTACCAAGAACGAAACCATGGTCTGGGACGTGCTCGACAGCGCGGGCGAGCCGCTGAAAGCCTATGAGGTGCTCGATCGGCTGAAAGCGCGCGGCGTGCGTGCGCCGATGACGGTTTATCGCGCGCTGGACGGGCTTGTCGGCAAGGGCTTCGTCCACAAGCTCGATGCGCTGAACGCCTTCATGCTGTGCACGCATGACGGCCCGCACGACATGCAGGCTTTCCTCGTTTGCGACGAATGCGCCGGCGTCACCGAATTCGAACTTGAAGCGGGCGCAACGGGTTTTCAGCCGATCCTGCGAAAGAGCGGCTTCGACATGCGCGCGGCTCGTCTCGAAATCCACGGCCTGTGCCAGGATTGCGCAGGCGCAGCGCTCGCGCCGTGAGCGGCGAGCTGCAACTTGCCCACGCGGGATCATAGGCTGCGCGCGTAAGCTGATCGCGTCATGCTTTGCACGCGCCTTTTCCGCATTCGCCGGACGGCGTAGGCGCGGGTGCGTCTGGGATGGCGTCTTCCCCGACAAGCGCCTGGATCGCTGCGCCGAGATAAAGGTCATCGACATGGCCAAAGCGCTGCAGGCGGAGGCGTCCTGATCGGTCTATAAGGAGGATCGTCGGCGTGCCTTGCATCGCATAGGCGCGCATGGTTTCCGGCACGCCGCCGCCGGGGGCCTGCTGATCGATCGCAACCGGAAATTCGATCCGGTATTCGTGGAGAAACGCGGTGAGCGCGGCGGCTGATCCTTGCGCTTCGTGATGTTCAAACACCGCGTGCAAGCCGACAACCGCAACGTCATTCGGGTTGAAAACCGTCTGCGCACGCATCGCCTGCGGCAGGGCATGGCTGACACAGCCAGGACACAGCATCTGGAAGGCGACGGCGACGACGACACGGCTGCGCAAAGCGGCAATTGTAGGCGGCGCATTCTGGCCAAGCCAGGCTGAGACGCGCCATTCGGGAGCTTCGCGCAGCGCCGCCATCAGATTTTCAACACGATCTTGCCGACATGGGCGCCGGCTTCCATCATGGCTTGTGCGGTGCCCGCCTCGCCGAGCGGGAATTCGCGATCAACCTTGACCTTCAGCCGCCCGCTTTCGAACAGCGGCCAGACATTCTCGTAAAGCGCGCGTGAGATCGCGGCTTTCTCGAGCGCGTCGCGGCTGCGCATCGTCGAGCCTGAAATCCGCAGGCGCTTGCGCATCAAGGTGAAGATGTTGAATTCGCCAACCGGTCCGCGCAGCATCGCGATCGAAACATGCCGGCCGCCTTGTTTCAGACAATTGAGGTTGCGCATCACGAAATCGCCGCCGGTCATGTCGAGCACGACATCAACGCCGCCGGCGCCCGCAATCTCCTCGTCCCAGGCGTCGCTGACATAGTTGTAAGCCGCGTCGGCGCCGAGCGC
This sequence comes from uncultured Caulobacterales bacterium, assembly GCA_964507915.1. Taxonomy (GTDB): domain Bacteria; phylum Pseudomonadota; class Alphaproteobacteria; order Caulobacterales; family Parvularculaceae; genus Amphiplicatus. Next base: position 268,161 of record CAZDRH010000004.1, on the reverse strand, counting down.
GCGGATGGCGTCGAGCTTGGCGGCGCTTGAGGCGGTCGCGATCACGCGCGAGCCGAACGCTTTGGCAAGCGTGATGGCGGTGACGCCGATGCCGCTTGTGCCCCCATGCACGAGCAAGCTTTCGGATGGTTTGAGGCGCGCGTCATCATAGACATTCGCCCAGACCGTAAAGAACGTCTCCGGAATGGCGGCGGCCGCGGCGAGGGAAAATCCTTTCGGCACGGGCAAACACGCGCCCGTATGGGCGAGCGCATATTCCGCATAGCCCCCGCCGCCCATCAGCGCAGTCACATGGCTGCCGACCTGCTGGGCGACGACATCGGGCCCGATCGCCACGACTTCGCCCGCGACCTCAAGCCCCGGAAGGTCGCTCGCACCCGGCGGCGGCGGATAAAGGCCAAGGCGTTGCAGCACGTCCGGCCGGTTGACGCCGGCATGGCTCACGCGGATCAGCACCTCGCCCGGACCAGGCGTCGGCGTCGGCCGCATGGCGAGGCGGAGGACCTCAGGACCGCCGGCGCCGGCGATCTCCACGCATTTCATTGTTGTTGGAATATCCAAGGCGCGTCTCCTCAAACCATTGGCGCTGATGTCGATTTGCGCCGCGCGAAAGCCGGTCGCCAGTGCAGCCCCGGCTGCGAGAATGCGTTTGACGCCGGCGCAACTGCTTTCAATGTTTTCACCAGCGTCCACGCAGGCGCACCGCTCGGGGACGTGCATAGACCCGCTGCGGCCGGCTTGAAATGACACAAGCCTGTGATGCAGGGCACAAGGGCCCCTCCGCCTGCCGGGCTATCAAAGTCCCATTGAAGCGGGAGAGTTCCACATGGCCGACGTTCTGAAATCAGCAGCCCTTTACACAGTCTACGCGCTCGTCGTCGGCCTGTCGCTGCAGGGCCTCAACGTCCTCATCCACACGGGCGGCACGGTCGCGTCGGACGCGTTCCAGATGGCCTCCGAATTCGCGACGGCGGCGCTCGCCGCCGGCTGATCTTGCGTCTCCACGAGTCAGGCGCAATCATCGCGCCGCCCCCGCCGTCTCCATACCGGCGCTGGCGCGGGATGAGGGCAGGGCCATGGACCTAGACGAGCCGAAGGAAAAGCCGGACCTCATCCTCGCCAAGATCGCCAAACAGGATCTGTCGACCCTTTCCCTCGACGACCTTCGCGAGCGCATCGCCAACATGAAGGCCGAGATCGCGCGCTGTGAGGCCCTCATCGGCGCCAAGTCCGACACGCGCGCGGCGGCCGAAAAACTCTTCAAATTCTGATCATTCGCTCTACGCTGGCCTTCGTCCTCCGGAGGCCCTATGGCGTTTTGCGGGCGCAGGGGCGTCCGGGAGCTGCGGTCATGAATGTTCAGGAGCCGGGCGGCGGCGAGGCGCGTCTTCGTTACGAGGATGCGGATTTCACCGTCGTGAAGCCGGGGTCATATGTCGTCTGCGCGGTGACAGGCGTGCGCATTTCGCTGCAGGCGCTGAAATACTGGAACGTCGACCGGCAGGAAGCCTATGTCGACGCCGCCGCTGCGCTTAAAGGTTTTGGTCTCGTGAGGGAATGATGAAGTCGGTTGCGATCTCTGCGCTCGTTCTTGCCGCATGGTTGACGGGCTGCGCCGCGGCCCCGGGCGATGCCCGCGAGGACGCGCCGGCGCAAACGCCGCCCGCATCGACGCCGCCTTCTGAGGCGCCCAAGGCCCCGCCGCGCACAGGCGAGGCCGGCACGCCGACGCCGGCGCCGCCGAAGGATGAAATCGCGCCAGAGCCTCGGGTCAGCCTGACCGGCCCCATGACCCAGGGCGGCCTTGTGTTCGGCCTTGCCCCCGCAGGCACGAAGCTCACGCTCGACGGCGCGCCCGTCTTGATCGGGAGGGACGGACGTTTCGTCCTCGGCTTCGGCCGCGACAGCGCGCTCTCGGCGACGCTGACGGCCGTCTATCCCGGCGGCGCGACGGAAACCTTTCCGCTCGCCATCGCCGACCGCGACTTCGACGTGCAGCGTGTCGACGGCGTCGATCAATCCAAGGTCGACGGCTTCTCGCCGGAGCAGCTGAAAAAGATCGAAGCCGACGGCGTGAAGAAAAAGGCGGCGCGCGCTGCGTCGACGGACGAAGCTCTGTGGGCGGAGGGTTTTGCCTGGCCCGCGACCGGCCGGATCAGCGGCGTCTTCGGTTCGCAGCGCATCTATAACGGCGTGCCGAAAAACATGCATGGCGGGCTCGATATCGCTGCGCCGTCAGGAACGCTGATCAAGGCGCCGGCGGCCGGCATTGTGCGCCTCGCCGACCCGGACATGTATTTCGAAGGCGGCCTCGTGCTGGTCGATCACGGCCACTGGGTCGAGAGCGCCTTCATGCACATGTCGCGCATCGACGTCGCGCCGGGGCAGAGCGTCGCCAAGGGCGACGTTCTTGGCGCCGTCGGCGCCACAGGCCGGGCGACCGGACCCCACCTTCACTGGGGCCTCAAATGGACGAACCGCATCGTCGACCCGCAGCTGCTCCTCGATCCGGCTCAGAACCCTCAAGCGCCGAAAAAATAGGGCGCGGGCCGGCCGCGTGGCGTGTCCGTTAACCCCGCCTTAGTTGACAATCATTCTCAATCGCATATCTATTGCAAAGATCGGCCGTGAGAGGGCCGCTGCTTGGTTGTCGGGACCGTCGCCGCATGTTTGTTTGTATCTGCAACGCCCTTCGTGACCGCGAGCTCAAGGCAGCGGCGTGCGAAGCGCGTGGCGTCGCGGAAGTCTTTCGCCGCTGCGGCAAGCGCCCGCAATGCGGCAAATGCCTGCCCGATGTCGCGCAGATGATCGAGGACGCGCGTCCCGCCGACGCGCAGCGCATTCTCGCGGCGGAGTAACGGGTCGCCGGGACGGAGATTACCGCCTCAAGCCGGCTGCCGCGAAAAAATCCTCGCTCCTGCGACGCGCTTGCAGATCGTTGTCTTGTAGGGCGTTGTAAAGCGCGCGAAGACCCGTTGCCGCTTGCCAAGGAGACGTGCGTGAAAGGCGATCCGAAAGTTCTCGACTATCTCAACAAGGCGCTGAAGCTGGAGCTGACGACGGTCAACCAGTATTTCCTGCATGCGCGCATGTTCCGCAGCTGGGGTCTCCACAAGATCGCAAAGGTCGAATACGCCGAATCGATCGACGAAATGAAGCATGCGGACGAATTGATCGAGCGCATCCTCTTCCTCGAGGGTCTGCCCAACGTCCAGGATCTCGACAAGGTCTATATCGGCGAAACGGTCAAAGAGTGCTTCGAATGCGACCTAAAGGCCGAACACCGCGCCCATCCGCTCTACAAGGAGGCGATCGCCTATTTCGAGAAGGTGAACGACTTCGTGAGCCGCGCCATCCTGACGCGCATTCTGGAGTCTGAGGAAGAGCATATCGACTTCCTCGAAACACAATTGGACCTCATTTTGAGGTTAGGAGAGCCGCTGTATCTACAGGCTCAGATGGGCGAAAGCGGTAAGGAGTAGGGAGCGTTCCATGACGGTTCGGTTAGGGGCGGTTCGGTTTGGGATGTTCGCGGCGGCGTTTCTGGCGCTCGGCGCCTGTGCAAGCGGCGACAAGGGCGATACGGGCGACGCGCGCGCCGGCGAGACCGGTTCGATGTGCGGCGGAATCGCAGCGCTGCAATGCAATTCGACCGCGGATTATTGCAAGGTCCAGGCGGGCGTCTGCCGCAGCACGGCCGATGCGTCCGGGACCTGCACCCCGAAGCCCCAAATCTGCATGCAGGAATACGCGCCGGTCTGCGGCTGCGACGGCGAGACCTACGCCAACGCCTGCACAGCCGCCGCGGCCGGCGCCAGCATCGCACATAAGGGCGAGTGCGAAGGGAAGGGAAGCTAGCGAGTAGCTTCGGTAAGGCGGACCATTCAGCCGCCGCGTAGGCGGGGTCACCCTGCCATTTTGAGCGCACCAGCACGCGAGCTCGCACTGCCGTGACGGCGCCCGTATCCATGACGGCGGGCCAAGGCCCGCCCTAGGCTTCGGACCCATAAAATCTCGTTGAGTTTCAGTCGAACGCTGATTCACGGTTTTCGGAAGGAGACCTTCGATGACCCCGGAATTGTTTTGGCTTGACGATGCGCAGATGAGCCGCCTTCGGCCGCTTTTGCCGACCAAGACGCGCGGGAAGAGGCGCGTGGATGATCGCCGTGTGATCTCCGGGATCATTCATGTGCTGAAGAGCGGCTGCCGATGGATCGATGCGCCGCGCGAATACCGGCCGCGAAAGACGCTCTACAATCGCTTTGCCCGGTGGTCGGAGAAGGTCGTGTGGAGAAGCTTGTTTGAGGCGCTCGCTGCAGCGAACGGCCCGCCAAGCCATGTACTAATCGACCCTTCTGCGGTCTGGGCGCATCGGTCCGCGTCCGGCGGCAAAGGAGGGAGCTGCAGCACGCAATTGAACGCTCGCGCGGCGGGCGGACGACGAAAATCCACGTTGCGGCTGACCGCTTCTGTCGGCCGTTCCGCTTCCTGCTGACCGGCGGTCAGGTTGCAGATTGCGTCGCCGCTGAGCCGCTGATCGCGCTGCTTCCGAGCGCCGTCGACGTCATCTGCGGCGACAAAGGTTATGACAGCAACGCCGTCCGGACACAGATCGAAAGCCGCGGCGCTGCGCCCAACATACCGCCCAAATCCAATCGCCGATAGAAGCCCGGCATTTCGCCCGCGCTCTACCGTAATTGCAACGCCCTCGAACGCATGTTCGGAAGGCTCAAGGAATTTAGGCGCATCGCCACACGATACGACAGGCGATGCGACGTCTTCCTCTCGACCGTTCGCCTCGCCGCCGCCGTCAGCTACTGGTTATGAGTCCGGAGCCTAGTGCTCATGCTCCGGCGCATTCGCCGCGCCGTCACGGATTTCGACTTCAAGCGTCTCGGTCTTCCCGCTCGCGAACTCCAACGTCACCGGAATTTTGTCTCCCGCAGAGAGGGGGCCGAGCGGACCGATCAGCATGAGGTGGGCGCCGCCAGGCGCGAGCGCAATCGGGCGGCCCGCAGGCAAGGCGATTGATTTGACGGGCCGCATGCCGACGACGCCTTGTGGTGTGCGCGAGGATTCGTGAATTTCGACGGTCGCAATCGCCGGGGACGACGCCTTGACGAGCGCGTCATCCGCCTTGCTGGCGTTGCATAGGGTCACATAGCCCGCGCTCATGGGCCGGTCAGCAGCGATGGCCCGCACCCAGGCGCCCGAAATGACAATCCCTTCCGCGCCCGCGCCGCAGCCGGGGGGTGTTGATTTCTTCGCACTGAACGTATCCGGCGAGCAGGCGCCAAGCGCCGCCGCGCCGATCGCCAATGCGCCGACCACCCAAAAACGCGTCATCATGGCTTTAATCCTCCGTCGCGGCACAGGTCCATTTTGAGTTGCCTATCACGGTTTTGCGACGCTAGAGCAGCGCCGATGCTGCAACGCAAAGACGCAGCCGCGCAGATCCGGCCGTTCGCCTCCTTGCCGGTGCGTCGCAATCCGGCGATTGGACTTCGCCGAGGTTAGGTCTATGAGGGGCGTGATCCACCGGTCAGGTCGAGGGGATATGCGATGGAACCAGCTGAAATAGCGCGGCTACAGGCCTATTTTCGCAAGAAATTCGGGGCGAACACGCTTTCGGTGCGGCCGCGGGGCCGGATCCGGGATTCGGCCGAAGTCTATCTCGGGGATGAGCATATCGGCGTCATCTCCAGGGACGACGAGGATGGCGAAGTCTCTTACGACTTCCACATGGCGATCCTCGACATGGATCTTGAGGATGTCGCGTAGCGAGGGACGGCTTTGAAGTCTGAGCGTTCCGGCGTTGTCGGGAGAATCCTCGCCGACCGTCCCGTCACGACGGCGCTGGCAGCGGCTGTAGGCCTTGTGGCGCTCGCTTATCTCGGCGTCGACGGCGCGGCCGCGGTCGCACCAGGCGACTTGGCGCGCCTCCTGATAGCCTTCCTCGCACTGCCCGTCGCGCCGCTTGCCGCCGCTGCCTTCGCGCCAAAGGGCCGCCGCGGGGCGCTCATGGGCTTTGCTGTCGGCGCTGTCGCCGCAGGCGTCGCATGGTTTGCGCTCCCTTTGATCGCGCCGTCTCTTCCGAACCCGGACAGTCGCTTCTTCGCCGTCGGCCTTGCGTTGTTTGCGATTTTCCTCGCGCTTCGGCCGGCGCTTGGCGCGGCGATCCGCTTCTGCTTCATCGGCGCCGGCGCGGCCGTGCTCGGCGTTGCCGGCGCCGTCGGCGCCATGGCGGGATCGGGCGCGGCGCTCGCCGACATCGCCGCGCTCTCGGCCCTTGGCGTCGGCCTTGCGGCGACCGTCTCCGTCGGCGTCATCGCCGACTTCTCGGCCTTCTTCGCGCGTGGCGTCGATGCGCGGCGCGCGGCCATAGCGGCGAGCGAACAGGCGATCGCGCCGGTCGCGCTTGCAACTGCGCTCGCCTTCGTGTCGGTGACGCTGCACAGCATGCTCGGCTTCGACGAACGGCAGGGCGGCGGGCTGGGCCTTTCGTGGATCGCAGCCCTCGCCGCAGGCCTTGCCGCAACCATCGCCGCCGCCTTTTCGACCGGGGCGCTCTCGCTGTCCGAAGCCGATGAAATGCTCGCGGTCGACGACAATCTGCGCCGCCAGCGCCTGCGCCGGTTCTGGCGGCCCTTGCGGCAATCCTTGCCGGCGAGTTCAGCTTACGCTTTTGTCGCGATTGTCTTCATCGTCGCTCTTGCCCTCGCCTTCGACCTCAAATCGCCGCCGAAATCGGCGCTGCTCCTGTTCGCGCCGGCCGCGGGTCTCGTGACGGGCCTGTGCTATTTCTCCTTACGCGGAGGGTTGATCGTCGCCGCGCTGATGACGGCTTCGGCGATCGCGGCCTCCTGGGTCGTTGAACGCGGCCTCTTGCCCGAGCTTTCGGATACGGGCTCTGCCGTCGCCTGGGGCGTGCTGGCGACGGGCTTTGCGCTCCTTGCTTTGTCTTGGCGCGACGCGCGGAGCCCGCGCCTCAATGCGCGCGAGACCATGGAGGCGGCGCTGACCGAGGGCGTTGGCCGTTTCGCCGTCAGCATGGCGACGGCGGCCGGCGCGCTCTATGCGGCCGGATTTTCGGGCGCCTGGCGTGAGGGCGTCGACGCGGCCGGCGTCGTCCTGATTGGAGCGCTTTTCGGCGGCGTTCTGGCGCCGGCGCTGATGACGGCGCTCACCGCCTTCGGCGGCCGCGAGCGCTATTGACGCCAGGTTTGCGTATCATCCGGCGGGTCTTGCAAGCGGCGTTCGTGACTACGGATCCCGACTCTTCATCCTGAGCCTGTCGAAGGACGTCGGGATGAGCGGAAGGAAATTCCGCCAATGTCATTGAAACCGACCGAAGACGCTACTGCGCCGCTGCCCGCTTCTTCACCACGAGGCCGTCGACGAAGGCGCGCACACGTGTGTCGATCGCCTGCCATTCGGAAAGATAGGGCCGCTTGAACCGGTAGCTCACCGACACGGTCGGCGAGAGTTCATATTCGCGCCAGCATTCCGGGCTCTTGAAATCCTCCTTGTCGGAAAAACAGAAGAGCGCGATCAGCCCGCCCTCAGTCGTCTTGCCGAGATAAAGATCGGTCAGCGCATAGCCGTTGGTCGGCACGGCGACATCGGCGCGCTGGTCCTTGAAGGTGAATTTCAGAAGCTGGAAGGGCGTGCGCACACCGCGCTTGTCGGTCGCCTGGGGCATGTAGAGCGTGTCGACGCGCTGCTGCTCGGTGAAGGGCGAGGAGCGCTGCTGGATGATCACATCGATGCGGCGCGTGTCGTCGGCGTTTTCGATGAAGTCGGCGCGGCGCGTCGGCGTGAATCCGGTCAGCGTCGGCCAGAGCATGTAGAGCGAGACTTCATCCCGCGCGCCGCCGCGCCGGTCCCGCGGGAAGACGGTGTAATTGGTCGGCGCCTGGAAATTCATGTTGCCGACCGTGAAGGCGACCGGCTCTTCGCTGACCGCCGGGCTCGGGCTGTTGCCGGTCAGATCCTCGGCGGAAGGGCCGACATAGTAGTAGAGGAACACGGCGCACAGGACGAGCGTCGCGATGAAAATGGCAAGCGGATAGCGCCAGCTCGACTCTTCCTTGATTTCCTCGCCGCCGAACCCGTAGCCGCCGCTCATCGTCCTACCACACGTCGCCAGACAGCGGTCATATCACGCGCCGCGCGGGGGTGAGAAGGGCGTGGGGTTGGGTCGGCCCGATGGTTTGTGAGTCCGATTTCCGCTTTCGCCAGCAGCGGCCTTCGGCCGTCGGCGGGCCTTGGCCCGCGGTGTTGGAGGCAAGTAGGTGGGGCACATTGAGCCGAAGGCTTTGTCCGCAACAAGGCGGTCTACATCGCGCTCGGCATCCGCCCTGACGGGACGAAGGAGATCCTCGGCCTGTGGATCGAGAACACGGAAGGCGCGAAGTTCTGGCTGAGGGTCATGAATGAGCTCAAGGCCCGGGGCCTTGCTGACATCCTGATCGCCGTCGTCGACGGCCTCAAAGGCTTCCCGGATGCGATCACGGCGGTCTTCCCGCAGACGATCGTGCAGACCTGTATCGTGCATCTCATCCGCAATTCGCTGGAGCTCGTGTCGTGGAAAGACAGGAAGGCGCTCGTGCCGGTCCTCCGCGCGATTTACCGCGCCAAGGACGCCGACGCCGGCGCTGAGGCGCTCGATGATTTCGAGAAGAGCCCCTGGGGCCAGCGATATCCGGCGATCGCGCAGATCTGGCGCCGGCAATGGAGCCAGGTGATCCCGTTCTTCGCCTTCCCGGAAAACGTCCGGCGCATCATTTACACGACGAACGCCATCGAGGCGCTGAATTCGAAGCTGCGCCGCGCCGTCAGGGCGCGCGGGCATTTCCCTTCAGATGACGCCGCGACGAAATTGCTGTATCTCGTCCTCAATCGCGCAGCCGAAGACTGGAGACGGCCGCCGCGGGAATGGTGCGAGGCCAAGGCGCAGTTCGCCGTCATGTTCGGCGAACGGTTCGTCAACGGATGATCAACAGGCCTCCCGCACAAGATTCCTGACAGTCCGGCGCGGCGCTTCCGCATCCTCGCCGTCATCGACGACGCAACGCGCGAATGCCTTGGCCTTGTCGCCGACACCTCGCTCTCGGGTGCCCGCGTCGCGCGCGAATTGGACGCGATCATCCGGCTCTACGGCAAGCCCGGAACCATCGTCAGCGACAACGGAACAGAACTGACCAGCAGAGCCATCCTCGAGTGGCAGAACGACAGCGGCATTGCCTGGCATTACATCGCGCCCGGCAAGCCGACGCAGAACGCCTTCATCGAGGCGTTCAACGGCCGGCTCCGTGACGAGCTCCTGAACGAGGAAGTGTTCACGAGCCTCGCTGACGCTCGGCGAAGACTTTCTCTCTGGAAGTACGATTACAATCACATCCGGCCGCACTCGGCCTTGAACGGACAAACGCCGGCAAGCGCGCGCCGGGCGCCCGAGCTTTGGGATGGCTCCGCGCCCGGCGCGCTCGCCAAAACCCAAACCGTGAGTTATTCAGCAGCAGGACTCTCTCAATGAACGCGGGAGCCAAAGGGCTCACACCAAGCCGAAAACGGGCCGGGCTGTTGGGCGGATAACCCGCCCTGCACGCCCTCTCAAAACGCCCAGGATCCGCGCAACACGCCCATGGTCGCGTCCTCGCCCTCGGCGGTGACGTTGGTCTGGCGCAGGAGATTGGCTTCGAGTGCGCCGCCGAAAATGTCGCCGATGACATAGGAGGCTTCGACATCGAGCGCGCGCGCGGCGCCGCCGAGCGAAACGGCGCGTTCGGAGAAGACGAGCGAACGCGTTTCGAGGTCATAGGCGTCGGGCACGGTGAATTCGAGACTGCCGCTCTCGACGCGCAAGGGCTGCGACACAGAGAAGGAGACGCGGTCCGCGCGCGTGAAGACGCCCGCGCGATAAACGCCGGCCGCAAATTGCGTGGTGGTGAGGCCTTTGGCGCCGGTGAGGAAGCCCGAGCCGCCGCCAATCTCCGTGACGCCGACGGCGTAGCGCGCTTGCGCGCGCCAGCCGCGCCCGAGCGGAAAGTCGCCAGCGCCGGCATGGTAATAGGTGCGGCTCGCAAGGTTCGCGCCGATCGAGGCGTCCGCCACCGCGCCGAGGACGCCGTTTGCCTCCTCGACGAGCCCGGCTTCAAGACGTGCGACGCCGCCGGCGAAGGGCGCCGAAAGGCCGAGGCGCATATTCGTCTGTGTACGACCGCCCAAAGACCCGCCAAGCGTCTGCGAAAATCCCAAGGCGACATGGCGGCCCGTTCGCGCTTCCGGCGTCACGCGCGCGACCAACATGTCCGCCTCAGCTCCGCCGCCGAGACGGAAGCCGACAAGGCCGGTGACCCCCGCTTCGCCCGCGGGGAGATAGGCGTCGTTGAAGCCGTCGCGCGAGACCGCGCTTTGCACCTGGAATCCCGCGGCCCCAGCGCTGATCTCGCGCGGCGAGAAGCCTTGCGCGGCGGCGAGCGTCAGGCGCGGCGTCACGGACTGCGAAAAGGCGAGGGCGAGGCGGTCTTCGCCGGGTTCAGCGTTTAGGTCGCCGGTTCGGAAAGCGGTCTCGCCGTCGGTGAAGCGCAAGGCCTCCGAGACGAGGCGCGCGCGCACCACGCCGCCGCCGAGCGCGATGGCCCCCGCCGTCCGGCTTTCGAAGGAGCGCACCTGCCAGCCGGGGTCCGTCGCCAGCGACAGCGGGCCGCCGCGGACAAGGCTGTTCAGCGACGCGCGGAAATCGCGGCCGTAAGCGTCGAGGAACACGAACTCGCCAAGATCGGGCATAGACGCGCCGAACACGGGCGAGGGCTCCCAGCCGTCACGGTCGGGGTCGAAGGATTGTCCGCTGGCGGATTCTGTCGCACGCGCGCCGAGCGGGGCGACGGCGGCGCCGATATTGAGGAGGCCGCGGCCGAAAGTGGCGTCGGTTCCGGGCGCGCCGAGATCCGTCGCCGAAGTGAGAAGAATATCGACCGTCTGCGCGGCGGTGAGCTGCGGCCACAGATCTCGGATTAAGGCGACAGCGCCGGAGATGACGGGCGTCGCCGCGCTCGTCCCGCTGAAGCTGCGCACGCCGCCCGAAAGCGAAGGGACCTGCAGGAACGTGCCAGGCGCCATCAGGAAGAATTGCGCGCCTGAACCGGCGAGGTTCGTGAAAGATGCCGGCGCATTAGCGCTCGTCACAGCCCCAGCGATAATCGCCGTGCCGCGCGCCTGCGGGTCGATTGCGGCGAGCGCTGAACCATCCGGGTTCGGACTGCTGTCATTGCCGGCGGCGAGCACGGTCACGACGTCGGCGAGCGAGAGCGTGTTCAGAATGCTGCGGAAATCGCTGCGCGACTGCGCCGTGTTCGACCCGAGCGAGAAGTTGAGAACTTCAACCCCCGCCGCCGCCGCCCGCCGCACGCCTTCAGAGATCGCGCCGCCGGAAATGGTGAGGTCCGTGTCGTTGGTGTCGCCGCGGAAGATGAGGAGCCGGGCCTGCGGCGCGACGCCGTGCACGCCAAGATCATCCTTGGCGGCGCCGATGATGCCGGCGACCGCGGTGCCGTGGCCTTGCGCATCCTGCAGGCTTTCGCCGCCAGCATGCTGCGTGCTGGAGCTCGTAAAGGGCGGCACACCGAGATCAGCGCTGCGCGAGTCGATGCGGCCCGCAAATTCCGCCGTGTTGAGGTCGATGCCGCTGTCGATGACGGCGACGACCGAGCGCTGGCCGAAGCTGCCCAGTTGGTAAGCGGGAATGACGTTGATCTGATCCCAGGCGCCGTTGCGCAGATACTCCGTCGTGCGGAAAGTCGAAGCTGGAGACGGCGTGGGGGTCGGCGTTGGCGTGGGGGTCGGTGTGGGCGTTGGGGTTGGAGCCGGCGTTGGAACCGGGGCGGGGGCAGTACCGCTGCTGCTACATCCGGCGCCCGCGAGACCGAGCACGAGGAGAAGCGCTGTTGTGCTCGCCGTACGCGTGAACTGACGCATGCTGTACATCCTCCGTCGAGCTTTGCGACCTGACTTTCCCCCGCCATGTTTTGACGGAGTCCGGTTTTCGCGACGTTAACTTTAACGGCCTCGCGCCGACTATTCCTTAAACGTGTGGATTTGTCCAAGCGGACACAGCGCCAGTTCTGCGGCGCGCCTCAGGATTCTCGGGCCTCAGTTATGAAAAAAGGCGGCGCCGGAGCAGCCGCCTTTTCATCAAAATTGCGGATTGAGAACCTAATGGCTCCCGCGCCCCGGGCGCAGTCAGTGTCGGCGGGGGCGGCGCGCAGCGAAAGCGAGCCCGGCGACTCCGGCCAGGAGCAGCGGCATAGCGCCAGGCAGCGGCACGACATTCGCTTCGAAAGAGAGCGCAATATTGTCGAGCAGGAGGCCGATATTGTCGCTCGTGTCGAGGCCTTCAAATGCGATGGATGCGGATGTCGCTACCGTGACGACAAAGGCGAGCGAGATTGTCGTAAAGCCTTCTGCGCCGTTCCGAGTGACAAGGAAAGGCAAGAGAACGCCGGGTATCAGCACGTTCAATCTGCTATCCGATGCGTTGCGTTGGTTTCCGGAAACATCGAAGCTGAGGACATAAGAGCCGGGCTGGAAATTCAGCAGGTCCGTCGCAATGCGCGAGGCTGCCGCGCCTGTCGATCCGGCCAAGTCAACGCAGCCAGTGCCGCCAGCGCCGCAGGATTCAATGCTGAAACCGTTCGGCGTGCGGATGTAGTCGACCGTCCCCTCAGTGACCATGAATTGGCCGACCGTCGGCGCATCGAGCTGCGATGTCACCGGACCGGACTCAAAAGTCTCGGTAAATATGGGCATCGGCACCGCGGAAGCTGGTGCATTGAGGCCGAAAGCAGTGAACGTTAGCGAAGCCAAAGCGGCGAAACGGATCATAAGTTTTCCCCAAGAGGTTGAAAAATCCAATGCCGTTAGCATCAGTAACCCAACCTTGACCTTTACGGTCGCATAGAGCGTCACTCTTCGCAAGTGCGGTAGAAAATGTTTTATAGAAATTTCATGGAGATATTAGTCTTAGTTAATCTCATGGCCGAGTTCTCGCCAAATTAGCGAGCGCGACGAGAGAGTGCACGCTAGCAAAAAAAGTCATTGACCGATTACTGGCGTGCGGCGCCATGTGGCTCGGCCGCAACATCTTGATGCCGCCCCCGGAGGGCCCGCGCTACGCCTTGTACTGCTGTCATGCCTATTGGAGCGCGTAGGATCAAGGCTCGATGCGTTGATCCATCGACTCTGCCGGCATGCGCGCGCAATCGCCGACCGGCACGGCCGGCACGCCGGCGACGGTGCAAAAGGCGCGGACCGGCTTCAGCACAACGCTGCCCGCCGCAACTTTGGCGCCTTCGCCGATCTCGATATTGCCGAGCACTTTGGCCCCGACGGAAATCAGGGCGCCGCGGCGGATTTTCGGATGGCGGTCGCCGGTTTCCTTGCCCGTGCCGCCGAGCGTCACATTTTGAAGGATCGACACATCGTCTTCGATGACCGCTGTCTCGCCTATGACGACGCCCGTGCCGTGATCAATAAAGACGCCTTTGCCGATTTTCGTCGCCGGATGGATATCGACCTGGAACTGCTCCGACATGCGGCTTTGCGCATAAAGCGCAAGCGCGCGGCGGTTATGGCGCCAGAGCCAGTTGGCGACGCGCTGCACCTGCAAAGACAGATAGCCTTTGAAATAGAGGAACGGCTGCACATAATCATAGGTCGCCGGATCGCGCGCAAAGCAGGCGAGAATGTCGGCGAGCGCTGCGTCAACAATGTGCGGCTCGGCGGCATAGGCCTCCAGGCAGACCTCGCGCCATAGCATCGCGTTCATCTCGTGGTCCGCGATTTTTTCGGCGAGCCGGTAGGAGAGCGCGTTTTCAAAACTAGTGTGATTGAGCACGCTCGCATGGAGGAAGCTGCCGAGGATCGGCTCCTGCGCGGCGGCCGCGGCGGCCTCCTGGCGCATCCGCGCCCAGGTCTCGTTGATTGCCAGACGCACGACTTTCACGGGTTCGCCCATAAGGGCTCCTCTCGGCTTATCTCGTCCCTAGAATCGCCTTTGCGAGCCCGTGGGGCAACTCCCCTCGCGCGGCTTTGATCGACGCGGCGAAGACCATCATCAGCGTCAGACTGTCCCGGATCCGGCCGGCAAGGCAGTCTTCAAGCAGGACAGCGAAGGGAACGCTCTTCAGGCGCAACTCTTCGGAGTCCTCCGGCGCCGCAGCGCCCTCGGTGAGCCCGGCCGCCAGGAAGCAGACCGCAACCTCGTCCGTCACGGAATTCGATACGTTAAATTCGATCAGCGGAAGCCAGTCGCGGGCGGCAAGACCCGTTTCCTCAGCGAGTTCGCGCTTTGCGGCGTTGAGCGGGTCTTCGTCGAGCGGGCCGCCGCCTTCGGGCAGTTCCCAGCTATAGGCGTCGAAGGCGAAGCGATGCTGGCCGACGAGCGGCACACGGCCCTCGTCGTCGATCGCAAGAACGCCGACCGCGCGGTTCTTGAAGCGGACGACGCCGTATTGACCCGGCGCGCCGCTTGGATGCGTCACCTGATGATCGATGACGCGGATCCAGGGGTTGTCGTAGACGACCGTCTCACGATGGACCGTCCACGGACCGATCTTGCGCGGGCTCATGGCGCCGCGCGCACCGGCACCGCAAGCTGGCAAATGTCGACGAAATCTGGCCGGTGATAGAAAAACGCCTCGGGCCGGTTGCGCTTCGATTCGACATAGGCGTCGAAGGTCGGCGTGCCCGATTTCAGGATTTCAAGCTTTGTTCGGCCGGCTTCGGGCACGTCCGCCGCCATGCGAAACGCGACGATTTTCTCGCCGATGTCGTCGCCTTCCTTGGAGGGCGGGTTGACCCGGCGGAGCGCGTGCAAATGCTCCATGCCGAGGATGACGCGGCCGAAGACGGAAAGGTTGCGGTCGAGATAGCGTTGCGGCTGCAAAGCTACGTAAAATTCCGCCGCCGCCGTATCACGCGCATCCTCGCGGCCGAAGGCGAAAGCGCCCGTGCAGTGGAGGTGCCAGACCTTGTTGTTCGCAGGATCGAAGCCGACGGGCAGGCTCTTCGAGAAGCCGACCTGCGGCGCATAGCCGTCTTCGTCTGGCAGCGGATGAAAGGCGAAATCCTTGGGCGGCGCCTCGTCGAATTCCGACTTCATCGAGGGTTTTGCGGGTTTGCCGAAGGGCTTCTTGCCCGTCCAGTCGCCGCCTTGCGCGACGAACCCGTCGATCACGCGATAGAAGGAGAGCCCGTCGTAAAAGCCGAGCCGCGTCAGAGCTTTGACTTGCGCGACATGCGCCTTGGCGAGATCGGGCGCAAGCAGCACGACGACGCGCTTGCCGCCCTCGAGTTCAATATAAAGCGTGTTCTCCGGGTCCGGCTTCACCCAGTCCTCCGCCGACGAAGCGGCGAGGATCTCGGAGGCGCCCTTCTTGTCCTTCAGCGCATCAGCAAACGAAGGCGCGGCGAGGGCGGAAAAGGCCGCGACCGTGATCGTCAGCAAGCGATATTTGTTCATGACTTCGGCTCCGGTGGGCGTGCAAAGGTGCGGTCTGACGCTTATCCGCGTCCACGATAGGGCGGAACGCCCTGGTCTGGAACCCACAAGCCCTTGGGCGCAGGGCCCGTCTCGTAGAACACATCAATCGGGATGCCGCCGCGCGGATACCAATAGGCGCCAATGCGCAGCCATTTCGGCCGCGCTGCTGCGATGATCTTCTTCGCGATGTCGATCGTGACGCCTTCGTGAAACCCGCCATGATTGCGGAACGCAGCGAGGTAGAGCTTCAGCGATTTCGACTCGATGAGCCGGTCGCCCGGCGCATAGTCGATGACAAGATGAGCGAAGTCGGGCTGTCCGGTGACGGGGCAGAGCGCCGTGAACTCCGGCGCGACGAAACGAGCGACGTAGAGCGTTCCAGGATGCGGGTTTGGCACGGCGTCGAGTGTCGCTGCGTCCGGCGAATGCGGCGCCGCAACGGCTTTCCCAAGCTGCGTGACGGCGGGGCGCTTTGAGGTCGCGCGAGGTTTGGCGGGCGGCATGTTTGTCTCCAGTCTGGCGACGGCGCCTATACCGCGTAATGGCAGCCGAACGCCAACCCAAGGCGAAATCCGCGGTTCGTTTGGCGTCGCGGCGTTGACGGTTTCGTAGCGAAATCCAAGGCGCCGTTCAGACATGCGGGGAGCGGGCGCGCGGGCATCGGCCTCCAAGAAGAACCCTAGGACGATTTGAAAAAGGCGATCCTCGTCTGGCGACCCACGTCCGATGGACGCTCAGGCGTCGAGTTCCGCAAGCCAGGCGTCCGCCGAGGCGTCGCTCGGCATCCGCCAGTCGCCGCGCGGCGACAGCGCGCCGCCGGAGGAGATTTTCGGGCCGTTCGGCACGGCCGAACGTTTGAACTGGTTCTTGAAGAAGCGCGTCAGGAAGAGTTTCAGCCAGCGGCGGATTTCGGCGGGCTCATAAGCGACTTTCGCGCTCTCCGGCAGGTTCGGCGGCCAGGATCCGCGGCGCTTGTCGCACCACGCCTGTTCGGCGAGGAAGGCGATCTTCGAGGGTCTGAGACCGTAACGCGTGAGGTAAAACAGCGCAAAATCGGCGAGCGCATAGGGGCCGACGGCGTCTTCCGTACGCTGAACCTTACCGTCCGCGCCGGGCGGCACGAGCTCGGGCGTGATTTCGGAAGCAAGAATTGCCTGCAGCGCTTTGGCCGTCGCCGCGTCATAGACGCCGGATGCCGCACACCAGCGTATGAGGTGCTGGATCAGCGTCTTCGAGACCGATCCGTTGACATTGTAATGCGCCATGTGGTCGCCGACGCCGTAAGTGCACCAGCCAAGCGCAAGCTCGGAAAGGTCACCCGTACCGATGACGAGCCCGCCTTCCTTGTTGGCGATCCGGAAGAGATAGTCCGTACGCAGACCCGCCTGCACATTCTCGAACGTGACGTCATAGACCGGCTTGCCCGCGGCGAAAGGATGGCCGATATCGGCGAGCATGCGCCGCGCGGCGGGCGTGATGTCGATTTCGCGCGCCTCGACGCCGATCGTCTTCATCAGGGCGTGCGCATTCGCTTTTGTGCCCTTGCTTGTCGCAAAGCCCGGCATAGTGACGCCGATAATGTTCTCGCGCGGCATGCCGAGCGCGTCGAACGCGCGCGCTGCAACGAGGAGGGCCTGCGTGGAATCGAGCCCGCCGGAAACGCCGATCACGGCGCGCTTTGAGCCCGTCGCCTCAAGCCGCCGAGCAAGGCCGTGAACCTGAATGTTGTAGGCCTCGAAGCAATCCTTATCGAGCCGAGTGGGATCCGACGGCACGTAGGGAAAGCGCGGCACGTCGCGCTCCAGCGGCACGGCGGATCTGAGCGGCGGGCCGAGATCGAATTCGACGCGGCGGAAGTTCGCAACGCGGTCCCTGTGGCGCGCCGCGGCGTCGCGGAAGGTCGGGTTGCGCAGCCTTTCGAGCCGCAGGCGTTCGAGATCGATGTCAGCGGCGATGAATTGCGCCCCGCGCTCATAGCGGGGGCTTTCGGCGAGTTTCGTCCCGAGTTCGAAGCAGGAAAGATGCCCGTCCCAGGCAAGATCGGTCGTCGACTCGCCAGCGCCTGCGCCGGCATAAAGATAGGCGGCTGCAAGGCGCGTCGACTGCGCGTCGCAAAGGAGATTGCGCTCCTCGGCTTTGGCGATCAGCGCGTTTGAGGCTGAGAGGTTGCAGAGGATCGTCGCGCCCGCGAGCGCGCCGAAGCTCGACGGCGGCACCGGCGACCAGATGTCTTCGCAAATCTCGACATGGACGACGAAGTCTGCAAGGTCACGCGCCGCGAAGACGAGATCGGTCCCGAATGGCGCGATCTCGCCCGCGATCTCGATCGTGCGCTCTGTCGCGTCGGCGCCGCTGCCGAAATGCCGTTTCTCGTAGTATTCGCGATAATTCGGCAGATAGGTCTTCGGCACGACGCCGAGCACGCGGCCGCGATGGAGAACGACCGCGCAATTGTAAAGCGTGTGGCCCACAGCGAGCGGCGCGCCGACGATCAGCACCGGGAGGAGCGCGCGGGTCTTTTCCGCAAGGCGCGTGATCGCGGCCTTTACGCTCTCGAGCAGAGCGTCCTGCAGCAACAGGTCGTCGATCGCATAGGCGGAGATCGTCAGCTCCGGGAACAGGCAAAGCGCGGCGCGGCGCTTATCGGCTTCGGCGGCGAGCGCGGTGATCGCGGCGACGTTTGCCGCAGGGTTCGCGGGGGCTATGCGCGGCGCCGCGATCCCGATCCGCGCCATGCCGTGACGGTAGAGATTGGCGGGCGGGGCGGCGCTCTTGCGGCGCTTGGGGGGGCTTGGGGCGCGGCTCATCGGTGATCCGGAAAGGCGTGGCGCGAGGGGCGCGCCGGAGCCCCTGACATGGAAGCTTTCAAACGACCCCGCAAGGTTAACGAGGAGTTCTTAACGCCGCGTCTCCCGGAGGCGCGACATGCCGCGCGGGCATGCGCTTTACGTTACGGTGTCGGGCGCGTTAGCGACGGAGAGGTTCCCTTTTGGCGATCCCGCCTTTGTGCGCGGCTGTAGGGCGCAGTCAAAGCGGCAGTTTGCCAGTTCTGCCAAAAAGTCGAAGGAACTGTTCGCCCATAGTGACAGCTACCTTTACAGCGTGCCGACCAAGGGCTTGGGCTTCGTTTAAGTGTATGGCCCCTTCCTTGGGCAGGCCTTATATATCAATGTATCTGTGTTGAGGAAGGCGCGCTGCGCCGCGAAGCGTTTCGGCATCCGCGCTCACAGAAGATTGTCTCGCCCGCGCGCTTTTAATGCCTCAACGATGCGCTTCACGTCCTGGGCACGCGACTTTGGCGCGACGAGGACAGCGTCCCCGGTGGCGACGACGATCATGTCGGGCGCGCCGATGACGCCGACGAAAGGCCCGTCGCTGCGCACGATCGCCCCATCGGAGTCGAGGGTGAAAATGCGCGCGTCAGCATGTCCCGAAAGCGCATTCCATGCCCCGACATCGCTCCAGCCGGCGTCGACCGGTCCGACGACGGCGGCCTTGTCGGTTCGCTCCATCACGGCGAAGTCGATCGAATCCGACGGGCAGTCCGCAAAGCATGTCTCATCGAGAAGGCGTCTTTGACCGTCCGCCTTAGCAGCGGACAACGCCGCCGTCGCCTTCTCGAGAATGCCGGGTGCATGAGCGGCGAACTCCGCATTCAGCGCCGCCGGGGCGAACAGGAAGATGCCGGCGTTCCAGAAATAGCTTCCGGCGTCGACATAGCGCGTCGCTGCGTCGATCGCCGGCTTTTCGTGGAATTTCCGTACACGGAAAACGTCAGGCGCGACGGTCTCGCCGCGCTCGATATAGCCGTAGCCTGTGTGGGGCTCCGTCGGCTTGACGCCGAGCGTGACGATAAGGCCGGCGCGCGCGGCGCCGGCGCCGTCTGCCACGGCGCGCCGGAAGGCGAGCGGGTCAGCGACGTGGTGATCTGACGGCATCAGCAGAACGAGCGCGTCGGGCTCGAGTTCAGCCGCGACGGCGGCTGCGACGACGGCTGCCGCAGCCGTATTGCGCGCCATGGGTTCGAGAAGGGACATCCGCGCTTTGAGGCCGATGTCGAAGAGCTGGCTCTCGACAAGCGCCGCATGGTCTTCGGCGCCGATGACGATTGGCGCGGCATAGCCGGGCGCGGTCACGCGCAGCACTGTTTCCTGAAACAGAGTTTTGTCCCCGAAAAAGGACAGGAACTGCTTGGGCCGAAGGCGACGGGACATCGGCCACAGACGAGTTCCGGCGCCGCCGGACAAGATCACAGGTTGAATGCGCATCTGTGTGGCTAATATGGCATTGCGGCGGCGCTGACCACCTCAGCCTTCGGCGCGCGCCTGCGCGAGCGCGGCGTAAAGCTCTGGCCGCCGGTCGCGGAAGAAGCCCCAGCCGGCGCGCAGTTCATTGATGCGGTCGAGGTCAAAGCTCGCGGTGATGACGCCTTCCTCCTTGCGGCCGAGTTCGGCGACGATTTCCCCGCCGTCGTCACTGATGAACGAAGTGCCGTAGAATTCCTGGCCCTCCTCATCGCCGACCCTGTTTGCAGCGACGACCGGAACAACATTGGAGACAGCGTGACCGACCATCGCCCGGCGCCAGCGCATTGCCGTGTCGAGCGCCGGATTTTCGGGTTCTGAGCCAATCGCGGTCGGATAGAAGAGGATTTCGGCGCCAGCGAGCATCATCGCGCGCGCCGACTCAGGGAACCACTGGTCCCAGCATATGCCGACGCCGAGACGGCCGAACCTTGTCGGCCAGACCTTGAAGCCGGTGTCGCCGGGCCGGAAATAGAACTTCTCCTCATAGCCCGGCCCGTCCGGGATATGACTCTTGCGGTAAAGGCCGAGGATCGCGCCATCGGCGTCGAGCATGACAAGGCTGTTGTAATATTCTTGGCCCGCGCGCTCGAAAATCGAGACGGGGATGACGACGCCAAGCTCGCGCGCCAGCGGCGCAAGGCGCAGAACCGCTGGATGCTCCCTATACGGATAGGCGGAAGAAAACCATGCGGTTTCCTCTCTCTTGCAGAAATAAGGTCCCTGGAAAAGCTCGGGAGGGAGGATGACTTTGGCGCCGTCTTTGGCCGCCGCGCGGATGAGGCGCTCGACCTTGGCGATATTGGCGTCCATGTCGGCGCCGAAAGACGCCTGCAAGGCGGCGGCGCGAAGCGTGCGGGCCATGGTGATTTCCTCTTTCGCAACCGCGTCTGTTTGCGGGCGTTGACGACATAGTGGGAAGGGGCCGAACATTCAACAAAGCCGGAGACGCCCGCCATGACCCACCTAGACGTCTATTGGTCGTTCAGGAGTCCTTACTCGTGGCTCGCGACGCAGCGCCTTGTCGAGATGGAAAAAACCTACGCCGTCGATTTCCGGTTCCGCCCGGTCCGGCCGCTGGCGATGCGGCAAAGCGATTTCTTCGAGCGTAATCGCCCGCAATGGCTTCCCTATCTCTTCAGGGACGTTTTCCGGGAAGGCGAGCGCCTCGGCGTGACCATCCTTCCGCCGCGGCCGGACCCCATCGATATGGACCTTTCAACCGGCAAGGTCGCCAAGGCGCAGCCCAAAATGGAACGGCTGATGCCGCTGGCGCTTGCCGCCGCCGAAAATGGGCAGGGCCTTGCCTTCGCGTTCGCCGCTGGCAGCCGGATTTGGGCGGGCACTGAGAACTGGCACGTGGATGCGCATCTTGATGCGGCCGCGCGCGAAGCGGGCGCGTCGCTCGCCGCACTCGACGCTTTTGCAGCGGCAAATGACGATTTGCTCACGCAGCGCCTCGCCGAAAGCGAGGCCGAGCAGCTGAAATATCACTGGGGCGTGCCGCTGATGGTTCTCGACGAGGAACCCTTCTTCGGCCAGGACCGGCTCGACTCGCTCACCTGGCGCATGGACAAGCTCGGGCTCAGGCGCACGCAGGGCGCATAGACGCCGCGTGCTGCAGGTGCGAATCAGCCAGGTGGACGGAGTCAAGCGATTCGCCCTAAAGTCTGCGGCATCAGTCACGCGTTAAAGGAGCGGCCATGGCCCGTATCGCATCCCTTGCAGCCTGCGCGCTCGCGCTCGTCGCCTGCACCACATTTTCGGCCCTGTCGCGGATTGAATCCCGCTTGATCCAGTTCGGGTTCTCAAGGCCCATGGCGGAGTGTTTCGCCAATGGCCTCGACGACAAG
The DNA here is from genome assembly GCA_964507915.1 of uncultured Caulobacterales bacterium. Taxonomy (GTDB): domain Bacteria; phylum Pseudomonadota; class Alphaproteobacteria; order Caulobacterales; family Parvularculaceae; genus Amphiplicatus. The sequence goes on along the minus strand of CAZDRH010000004.1, from coordinate 246,460 downwards.
CTGGAGCCGCGCCAGCTCGACGGCGTCGCGGATCTGCTCGAGGGTTTCGAAAACGACCGCAAGCCTGAACAGGCGATCGAGCGCCTCAGCCGCGGCGTCGGCGATCCCGAAATCGCCGGCGCGATCGCGTCGACGGCATTTTCCTGCGCGATCGGCCGCGGCAGGTGAGGGCGATCGCAGCAGCCGCAGTACTTGCGCTCGGCGCTTGCGCTACCGGCGCCAGCGATCCGGAAGCGAGCAACCGCATCAAGCAAGGCATCACCCGGCTCGGCGGCGCTGAGGCGCGCGGCGAGTGTCTGGCGCGCGGCGTGACGCGTCGGTTGAACAGCCACGACGAAAGAGAGGCGGCGCGCATCGTGGAACGCTCACTATCGAAGGACGACATGCGTGACGGCGTTCTCGGCGCCAATGAGGATATCCGGCGCGCTTTTATCGGCGCGAATATGAGCTGCTCACTGTTCGGCTGAAGCAGCGCACTGGTAAGACCGCTTTCATGAGCGAACCTTTCCCGATGTCCGGCTGGTGCGATGCAGCTTTTGACCGCGTGCGCGAAACGTTTGCGGAGAATTTCGAGCGCGGCGAAGAGCTGGGCGCCGGATTTGCCGTGTTCGTAGACGGCGCCTGCATCGTTGATCTTCACGGCGGATGGGCGGACCGTGAACGGACGATCCCGTGGTCAGATGCGACGCTCGCCGCAATCTATTCGAGCGGCAAAATGGCCGTTGCGATGACGATGGCGCGCGCGGCAACCGCGGGCGCGCTCGACTATGACGCGCCGGTCGCCGCGCTCTGGCCGGAATTCGGCCGCGCGGGCAAGGACAAGATTACGATCGCCGAGGCCCTTTCGCATCAGGCAGGGCTTTGCGGTTTTGCAGAGCCGATGCCGCCCGAAACCTGGCTTGACCGCGCGGCGATCATTGCGCGGATCGAAGCGATGGCGCCATTATGGCCGCCGGGCTCCCGGTCGGGATACCACCCCCAGACTTTCGGTTTCATCGCGGACGAGATTCTGCGACGCGCGACCGGGCGCGGCATTGCGCAGACCTTGCGCGAAGATTTTCATGCGCCGTTCGGTGTCGATCTTCATTGCGGGCTCGATGTCGCGCTTGCTGCCCGCACGGCCTATATGACGAAACCGTCGCGCGCGCCGGATCTCGGCCCGATCACGCCGCTCAAAGAATATGCGTTTCTGAAACCCTGGTCGGCGCCGGCGCGCGTTTCGCGTGAGGCCTGGATCGCGGCGGAACTGCCGGCCTCGAACATGCAAGCGACCGCGCGCGCCCTTGCTGAGATCGCCCAGCCGCTTGCCGATCGGGGCCGGTTCCGCGGGCGAGAGATCATCAGCGGCGCGGCGCTCAAAGCGGCCCTCGAAACGCGCATCGAAGGGCCGGATCTCGTCCTCCCATTCGACCTCGCCTGGGCCGCAGGCATCATGCGCAACGTCAATCTGCATTTCGGCCCGGCCCTGTCCGCCTACGGACAAGCGGGCTTCGGCGGCTCGTCCGTGATGATCGACCCGGAGCGGCGGCTGAGCTGCGCTTACGTCATGAGCAAAATGTCTCCCCATCTCGTCGGCGATCCGCGTTTCGTCAGGCTCGTCAATGCGGTCTACGATGCGCTCACGTAATGCGCCGCTCAGCTGACTGTGGCTCCTTTATCTGCGGATTGAGCGCACGACCGACAATCATGCAGAACGGGTGAAGGTCGGCGCAGTTCGGCGTACGGCCCAGACTCAAAACGCCATTCGCACGTCGACTTTCACATGCGGTTCCTGCGGGTAACCCGCCATCGCCTTTCGCATTTCCCGTGATTCCTCGACCCTTGCCCGCATCAGCGGCGTGTCGGCATAGGCCCGCCGCCCGGAAGCGGTGACGGCGAGCGGCCGTCCTTTAACCTCGAATGTGCTCAGCGTGTAGGTGCGCGCTATAGAATCCTTGGAACCCGCAAATCCTGGCTCGGCTGCTGCGGATGTCGCCATGACGGCGAGCCCCGCGGCAATGCAAGCAAGGCTGGCAAGGCGCAGGAGCCTCGATTGCAGGCTCGGCCCGTTGCGCAACATCAGATACCGTCTCCGGGGCATGGAACACTCTCCTTCGTCATGCCGCGTGAGAAAGCGTGAACCCAAATTCTAACGAAAGGTTTTGTCCAAGGAGGCAGCTTTATCGAAAAGGCCGCGCAGGAATTGCGGCGAATACGGATAAAAAGTGAGGGATTGGGGAATCGGGATTAGGGATTAGGTGTGCGAGCTTAAGGAGTCCGAGCCGGAAGCCGCTCCAAATGGGCGACATGCCAATCCCTAATCCCTCCCTCAGAATCGCCGCTTCAGCCAATCCGTCATCAGCGCATTGAGCGCGTCCGGCTGTTCCCACATCACCCAGTGGCCGCACTCTTTCAGAATGTGCGTCTCAAGATCGGGAATGAGCTTGGGCATGTCGCCGGCGATCTCGATCGGCAGGAAGAGATCGAGTTCCGCGCCGATGAAGAGGCAAGGTTTCTTGATGACCGGATCGACGCCGCGCATCAGCTCCCAGTTCTGATTCATGTTGCGATAGAGATTGATGCCGCCGGTGAAGCCGGATCGCTTGTACGCTTCGGCATAGACGGCCCGGTCAGCCGCCGGCACGAAGACGTGGGTGGGGTTCGCCTCCTTGAACGCGTTGAAATGCGTGATGATGTCGAACACGCCCGGGATGAGTTTCGGCCAGACGGCGCGCGGCGCCGGGGCGCGGAACATGAACTCAAAGAACGCGTCCTCGCGGCCGGTGAAACATGCCTCGGCGTCGCCGTCTTTCTGAAAGCGGACGATATAGTGGTTCGGGCCGAAGCGCTCGGTCAAAAGCTCGATCGGCGGTTTGGCGCGCGGCGCAAGGTGCGGCGTGCAGACGCCTATGACGCCGGCGACGCGGTCTGGACGCAGAAGCGCCATCGGCCACACGATGAGACCGCCCCAGTCGTGCCCGCAGAAGACCGCCTTGTCGATCCCAAGCGCGTCGAGCATCGATGCGAGGTCGTCCGTAACCTGACGGATGCCGTAGAGCGTCTTGTCCTTCGGCGCGTCCGACCGGCCGAACCCTTTGAGGTCCGGCGCGATCGCGCGAAATCCGGCCGCCGCGACGGCGGGTATCTGATGTTTCCAGGAATAGGCGATTTCGGGCCAGCCATGCACGAGCACGACGGGCGTACCGGTCCCTTGTTCATAGACGGCGAGGCGCACGCCCTTGGCGTCGATGAAGCGGGGTTGTGGGAAGCTGTTCATAGGCCGAGCATCGGTCGGGGCGTCCGCGCCTGCAAGCCCTTGTTGCAGAGCGCCGGCAAACGGATATGACCTCCACGCATGACAGTCCCGACCGAAGCCGATTTTCCGCCGCCGCCGCAGGGGTGGAAGCTGCAGCAGCTTTCGACGCATTTCGGCACGCATGCCGGCCCGTTCTACTTCCGGCTCGGCGATGAGCCGGGCGTCGGGTTCTTTTCGGAAGCGCGGCACACGAACATCGCCCATTTCGTCCATGGCGGGATGCTGCTCACGCTCGCCGACATGTCGCTCTGGGATGTCGCGCGCCGCAAGATCGGCCCCTTCCGCGCCGTGACGCTGACGCTCAATTCAGAATTCATCGCGCCAGGCCCCATCGGCGCCTTCATCGAGGCGACGGGCGAAGTGTTGCGCGCCGGCAAGAGCCTCGTTTTCGTGCGCGGCCTGATCTCCGCCAAGGGGGAGTCCGTGCTCAGTTATTCGGGGACGCTGAAACTGTTCCCGCCTTCCGGCTCCTGAGCACGGCGTCGACGCTGACCAGCGCGAGCGCGGCCCAGATCAGCGAGAACGCGATGAGATGCGCGCGCGTGAACGGCTCGCCGTAATAGAGCCCGAGCATGAGCTGCAAGGTCGGGCCAATATATTGCAGGAAGCCCATGACCGTGAGCGGCAGGCGCCGCGCCGCCAGCGCAAACAGCACGAGCGGGATGACGGTCGCGGGCCCGGCGAGCACGAGGAGCGCGTCGCCGCCGAGGTTACCCGTCGCAAAATGCGACTCGCCGCTCCGAACAAGGAAGAAGGCGAAAGCCGCCGCGAAAGGCGCGAGCAGTGCGGTCTCGATGAAAAGGCCCGGCATGGCGCCGACGGGCGTCGTCTTGCGCACGAATCCATAGGAGCTGAACGAGGCCGCAAGGATCAGCGACACCCAGGGAAAGACGCCGGCGCCGACGACGAGCGAGGCGACGCCCGCCGCCGCGAGGAGGACAGCGACGATCTGAAAGCGGCTGAGGCGTTCGCCGAGGAAGACGACGCCGAAGCCGATGAACACCAGCGGATTGATGTAGTAGCCGAGGCTCGCCTCGATCACGCGGTGATTGGCGACAGCCCAGACATAGAGGAGCCAGTTGCCGGAAATCAGCAGCGCCGACAGCGCCAGCATGCGCAAGGTGCGGAAATCGGCGAATGCCGCGCGCGTCTCCTTCCACTGCTTGACGGCGAAAAGAATGAGCGCCCCAAAGGGGATCGACCAGAGGATGCGGTGCGCGACAATTTCCGGCGGCGTCGCCGGAAGCAGCTTCAGATAGGCGGGGAAAAGACCCCAAAGCGCATAGGCCGTCGCGCCGCAGACAAGGCCCGCGCGCGCGGGCGAGCCCTTCATCGAAAGCACGCGAAAGGCGAAGCCGTCACTGGGTGATGCCTTGCGAGGCCATCTTCGCGGCAAGGCGCGGGAACACATCCTCCTTGCCGATGGTGCGATAGCGCGCCGTGATGATGACGCGCTGTTCCTTCGTCACGCGGGCGCCGATGCCGTCATAGCGGAACCCTTCCGCAAACAGAGGATTGGGCGCGCGGTAAAACTTCGGGTTGGCGTTGAGTTTTTTGAGTTCGCCTTCTATCGCCCGTTTGGTCACAAATTCCAGCGGCAGGTATTTGCCCATGCCTTGCGTCACCTTGATGTCGAGGGGGCCGAGGCGGGCCTGCAATTTGCCCTGATCGACAAACGGGATCAGCGTGACGTCCACGGCGCCGGAATCGCGCGTCATGCGGCCGGGCTTGCCCTTGCCGTCAAGGCCGCATTGCCAATACTCGACGGTCACCGCCATCTGGAAACGGATGGCGTTGTTCGGGAACTGAATGACCGGCTCCCCGGAGCTCCAGCGCTCGCCGCACTTCTCCCAGCGCGTGGCGATGTAGTCCTTGAGGTCTTTCTCCGTCTGATCGACGAATTTGGTGACATCGGTCGTGAGGTTGACCTTGAGGTCGCCTTTCTTTGCGGCGGCCATGTCGGCGCTAAAGGCGATGTCGGCGATCACCGGCCGGCCGGCGAGGTTCACCTTGGTCGGGCCGGTGTAAAATGTCGAATAGGCGGGCGCTGCGGGCGGCGTGGGCGCAGGGGCCGGCTTGGCCGCGGGCGCAGCCGCGCCGCCGCCAAACGCGGCTGCCAGCAGAGCAGCGGCGATAATCCCCCCGGATTTCATGTCAGGCAGCTTGCTTCAAAAGCCCGCGGTTGATCAAGAGCTCCGCGATCTGGACAGCGTTGAGCGCCGCGCCCTTGCGCAGATTGTCGGACACGATCCAGAGGGCGAGGCCGCTATCGACCGTAGGGTCGACGCGGATGCGCGACACAAAAGTCGCAAAATCGCCGACGCATTCGACGGGCGTCACATAGCCGCCGTCCTCGCGCTTGTCGACGACGAGAACGCCCGGCGACTCGCGGAGGATTTCGCGCGCCTCATCATCCGAAATCGGACGGTCAAATTCGATATTCACGGCTTCCGAATGGCCGACGAAAACCGGCACGCGCACGCAGGTCGCGGTCACCTTGATTTTCGTGTCGAGAATCTTCTTCGTCTCGGCCGTCATCTTCCATTCTTCCTTCGTGTAGCCGTCCTCCATGAAGGCGTCGATGTGCGGAATGACGTTGAAGGCGATCTGCTTGGTGAAGACCGATGGCGTCGGGCTGTCGTTCACATAGATGCCCTTGGTCTGATTGAAGAGCTCGTCCATCGCCTCTTTGCCCTTGCCGGAAGTCGACTGATAGGTCGAAACGACAACGCGTCGGATCGATGCGTGGTCGTGGAGCGGCTTTAGAACCACGACGAGCTGCGCGGTCGAGCAGTTCGGATTGGCGATGATGTTCTTCTTCGAAAATCCGCGCACCGCCTCGGCGTTCACCTCGGGCACGATCAGCGGCACGTCCGGGTCCATGCGGAACTGCGAAGAGTTGTCGATGACGACGGCGCCGGTGCGCGCAATCTTGGGCGACCATTCCTTGGAGATGGCGGCGTCCACCGCGAGGAGGGCGATGGTGACCTGAGAGAAATCGAAAGTCTCAAGGTCCTTGCACTTCAGCGTCTTGTCGCCGAACGAAACCTCGCGGCCGATCGACTGGCGCGAGGCGATCGCGAAAACCTCGTTCACGGGGAAAAGGCGCTCGTCGAGGATCGACAGCATTTCCTGACCGACCGCGCCGGTCGCGCCGACGACGGCGACGTTGTAGCTCATGGAAAACTCCAGCTTTGAGCACCGAAAAAAGGGTCAACCGCCCGGCGGTGTCAAGGTTGTGCGCCGCGGAAGGGCGCGCGAGACAATCGTGCGCCCGGCGTGTTATCAGCAGAACGGGGGGCTGACGCCGCTTTTCGCCCGCCGTTGCGGCTGGAAACGCGGCTGGAGGCCCTTATGCCGCTCACGCTTCTGGATTTGGCGCAACGTCGATTTCTCGACGTTCTGGCGTCCATCTACATCTATAATGAACACCGAGGCTATTCGAGCATCGACCGCGTGCTTGAGGCCGTTATTGGCCGTCACCCGGACGAAACCTGGTTTATCGCCGCCGTTCAGAAACATCGGCGCGACGAGCGCAAGCACTTTCTGATGTTCCGGCGATACTTCGAACAACGCGGCGCGATGCCGTTTGCGGTCGACAAAAGCTGCGGACACATTGACCGCTTTATCCGCCTCGCCTTCGGCTGCGATATCGACGATCTCGACACTGGAGCCGTCGCCGCAAGCGAATCCTTGTTTCAGAAGCTCTGCCGCGTGATCATGATCACCGAAATCCGCGGCATGAACCAGCTCGACGTTCTCTTGCAGAATTTTGCCGTGAAATCGGATCCAAGCCTCGTGAGGATCTTCGAGGTCATCCGGAAGGACGAGCCGAGCCACTGGCAGCCCTATGCGCGTTGGCTCAAAGCGAATGGCGGGAGGCGGCCGCTCATTTCCGAGCTGGCCGCCGACTATGCCGTTCACAAGAGCCTTGTGCTCTGGAAAGTCCCTTCGCTTTACGCCAACGCCTCGCTCCGACGGCGGACGACCTGGCACGACGAAGGCGAGACGCCGATCAACGTCGCGCCAACGCGAAGACCTCAGCATTTCAGCAGTTCGAGCAACGCTGCCTGAAGGCTTTGCTTTTTTCGGCGTGAGGCCCTCGTTGCGAGCGACTAGAATCCGCCGCCGGTCTTGAAGCCGCCGCCGCGGCCGCCGCCAAATCCGCCTCCTGTGCGGAAACCGCCAGGGATGCGCGGCGGGCGCGGAATGTGGGGCACGGAGGGCGGCCGGCCGAGCGGCGAGCCGGGACGCGATCCGCCCCAGGAGCCGCCGCCCCAATTGCCGTTCCGCGGATAGCCAAGGCCCCCGCGCCAGTCCGCGCCGCCGAAATCGTCGTCCCAGTCGCGCCGGCGCGTGCGTTGCGAGCGGGCGATCTTCTTCCAGGCGTCGTCAAGGTCGAGCGCTTCGGCGATCACCTCGCCGAGGATGGCGCCGATGATGTTGCCGCCCGGAAACTCAGAATACGGACTGTCATAGCGCGCCTGTTTGAACCGCCGCCGCAGGTCCTCGAGCTGTTCGGCCGACCGCGCGCGGCGCTGCGCCGCCGTCGCATTGGTGCGCTTGGCTTCCTCATACTCCATGCGCTCGCGGCGCAGCCGCACGAGTTCGTCGACGAGCCTGTCGTCGTCGCGCGTCGCCGTCTCCGCGGCGAGCACTTTGAGGTCGGGGATGGAGCGCTGCCCAAGCGCCTCGGCGAGAAGGCGGCGCGCTTCGCCTGCGGGTCCGGATGCGCCGGCGGCGGCTTCCGTATAGGCCGCCGCTGCGGCCTTCTGCGTCGTTTCTGCGGCGTCAATCGCGGCGTCGATCACTTCGATGCGCTTGGCCGCCGCCGCCGCCGCATCGCGCAGCGCATTGACGCCGTCGCGTTCGAGCGCGGCGCGTTCGAAGGCTTCGATTTCAGCGGCCTTCACGGCGGCGAGTTGCTTCACGGCTTCAAGATGTTCGCCGAGGCGATCAGGGATTTCGAGGAGGCGATCGTAATTGAGCCGCGCCTCGCGGTATTTGATGAGCCCCGCGACCCAGGCGTCGCCCATGGCGAAGAGCGGGAAGGCCCAATAGTCGCGCGTGCCGTAGCGGCGATTCTTCAGGTAAACGAAGAGGGGATCGGCCTCATAGGCCGCGCCCTTCTTCGTGCGATCCTCCCGCGCGATTTCGAGTTTCTGCTCGGCCCTCTTGGCGACAGAATCGGCATTTTCGAGCGCGTCGGCGAGGCCGACATAGACCGGGTCCTTCTCGATCCGGCGGCGCGTTTCAACGGAGGCTTCATCATGGCGCCGCGCGGCTTCGTCATGGGCTTCTTCGGCCGCGCGCCGGTCGCTCTCGAGACGTTCGACTTTCGCGGCGGCTTCGTCGCGCGCGCGCGCCGCGGCGGCGACATGCGCATCCTGCTGCGAAAGAAGGTCTCGCGCGCGCACATCCGTCGAGCCAAGAGACGCTTCGATCGCGTCGGACTTCAGGAGGTCGATGCGCAGCGCCGCGAGGGCGCGAAACGTGTCAAGCTCGCGGGCGTCGAGCGCCGCGGCCGTGCGCGAAGTTTCCGCCGCCGCATTGCCAGCCTCTGCGGTCAGGCGTCGTGCCTCGGCGATGGCGGCGTCGATCCGGTGGAGGGTTTCGCGGCCGCTGGTCATTCCGTCCACTCCGTGATCGCGCCGCCGGACGTCGCGATCGCATACTCGGGCGCAAGAACGCCGCGCGGCTTCCGGCCGACCGTCGCGTTCTCGATGATCTGGTCGTCCTGCTTGTCGGCGGCGACGCCGTTGAAGACGGATTCCGGGACGCGCACGCCCCATTTGTCGACGCGCGAGGTGCGCTGATTTTCCTCGCTTGTGATGTTGAGCTTGTAAGGGCGTCCCGAAGCGTCGACGGCCTCGACGATGAGATAATAGTTGCGCCCATCGGGCGAGTCCTCCGGAATGCGGAAAATGCCGGAATACTCTCCGGGCCGCGAAATAATCCGCACCGTGAGGTCTGCGGCAAGATCCGCACCCGTAAGCTGAAGGACATCGACCGCGGCGCGCGCCTCTTTGGCGTTTTTGCTCGCAATCGCTTCGAGCGCCTGCGCATGCTCCGCTTCAACTTCGCGCCGCGCCGCGTCGTCCGCCGCCAGCGCGAGCGCGTTTTTGTAGGCGGCGTCGAGCTCGCGCGGCAGGGTTTCGGTCAGCTCGATGCGGGCCCTTTCGGCCGACGCCTTGGCGGGGCCGGCGACGCCGAACTGATAGACGCCAGCGCCGAGCGCCGCGATCCCCAATATCAGCGCGAGCGGCTTCATCCAGCGGTCCCGCTCGACATAGAAGTTCGCGAGCGACCGCGCGAAGCCGAAGCCCTTCGGTTCGTAGACGAAGCGTTTTTCCTCGAGCGCCTTGACGCCGTCGATGAGAATGCGGTCGGGGACGGCGATGCCTTGGCCCGCATAGATTTCCTTCAGCCGCGCGACGAGCTTGGCCTCCCGGTCGGCGCCGCCGAGCTCCGAATCGATCAGCTGTTCGCGATGGCGCAGCGTATCGACGACATCCATGGCGAGCATGACATCGTCGAGCTTTTGCGGTTCGGCGACGGCGGTCGCGCTCATGCCGCTCTCCGCGCATTCCGGCGCATGCCGGGACCCCTGGCTGCAGACGTCTTCATCGCGAAAATGCTGTGCGCCGCATTACGCCGGCTTGTCGAGGGCAGCCGTCGCCCCGGACTGGATAAGCGCAGCGAGACGCTTCTTGCCGTCTTCCACCTGCTCGCGGATTTCCTTGCTGTTCTCGGTCGCAAGCTTGCGCATCTCGGCGATGATCTGCTGGCTGCGTTCCTGGTAGGCGACGACGGAATCGACAAGCTTCTTGACGGCGGCGGCCGAGACGGTCGGTCCGTAGCCGGCTTTGACGGCGGCTTCCTGCACCTTGCCGCCGATGTCGGAGAGAGTCTCGAGGCTCTCATTGATGCCCTTTTTCATGGCCTCCAGGGTCTGCGTCGATTCGTGCAGGCCCTGCATGCCGGTGAAGGTCGCGGTGAGCGCCGTCAGTACGGTCTCATTAGTGCCGAAGAAAGAGACCGACTGCGCGTAAATGCGTTCCTTGGCGTTCGTCGTCTGGACGAGGCGCGCCATGATCACTTCGGAAGTATTGTAGCCGATGGTGATGTTGTCGGAGAGGTCCTTGGCGATCTGGTAGCGCTTTTCCTCCTTCTGAAGACCGCGCAGCGCCTCGTCGCGATCGAGTTCGAGACGGGCCCGTTCGGCGGCGTCGGTTCCCGTGTAGGCGGCGACCGTGTTCGAGGCGGCGGTGAGGCCAGATTTGGCGGCTTCGAGCTTGCCCTCGGCTTGCTTCAGCACTTCGAGCGCCAGCACCTCGGACTGTTTCAGCGCGCCGCGGAAATCACGGTAGGCTTCGAGAATGCGGATCTCGCGCTCGACCTGATTTTTCGTTTCGGCGGCGACTTCAAGATAGAGCTTGCGGATCTTGTCGAAGCGCGTGGCGATGTCGCCGCGCGTCATCTTCATCCAGACATTGGAGATGCGCTCCATGGTGCCGATCTTTCCGTCGGCATACTGATCAACGAGCGACTTGGCGTCGTCGCGGATCGAGTCGAAGGCGGCGGTGATGCCGTTATAGCGCTCGCCGACCGTCATGCCCGAAACCTCGGCGCGCACCACGTCGTTGAACCAGGAGACCTGGTCGAGCGTGCGGGCGATGGCGGTGACGCGGTCCTGATCGATGGCGGCTATCTGGTTGAGCAGGGCGATGATCGGCGCCGGCTCCCCTTTCTGGCCCACAAGCCCTAGTTCGCGGAGCTGCCCGACGGCGCGGTCGAGGTATTGCAGCGCGGTGGCGCGCAAGGGCGCCGGCGTTTGCGTCGTGGTCTGGCTCATGGGATTCCTCTCTCCGGATCGACAGCGCGTGTAGATAGGCGCCCTGAAGGGCGGCGCCTAGAGGCAGGTTACGGCGCGCGCCGGACGTCCGTCGGCGAGGCGAGGGATCGCCCCGACGAAGCGATCTGTCGCGCGGCGTCGCGCACGAGGTCCGCATTCGAACGGTCCGTGCCGAAAGGCGCGTCCTCAAGCCCGACCCGAAGGTGAAAGCCCTCGTCGAGCGCCGCGTCCATGATCGCGGTCACGTCGGCGTCGAGACCCGAGAGCATTTTTGGCGCGTCCGGCGCCGTCTCCGCAAGATGCGCGGCGTAAAACGCGACGGCGCGCGGGGTCGGCGTCATGCCGAAGAGGAGATGGTCCGAGACCATGATCCGGTAGACCGGCGTTTTGAGGCCCGAAACCGTCGCGGCAAGCGCTGCGCCGAGCCGCGCAAAGCCCGGCTCATAGATCGCATAAGCCGGACGCCAGCCGCCTTCAGCCGCAAGGCGCAGCCCCTCGCGGATGTGCTCGTCCGGGTTCGGATAGACGAAGCCCGGCGCGCCCATGGCCGCCTGCATGCGGTGGGTGATGTTGACGCTGCCGGGATCGACAACGCCCATTTCAAGAAGACCGCGCGCCATCAAGGCGCGGATCGGCGCGTAGCGCGCGTCGAGCGTCCCGGCGAGCGCCAGCGTCGGATAGACGACGGCGTCCGTGCGACGGCGCACGCCGTCGATGAGCCGCGCATAGATGTCTGCGTCCTCGGTCGGCTTGCCGTCCGGTCCATAGGCGTGGAGGTGGATGATCGCCGCCCCTTCGTTCGCGCAGGCGACCGCCTCGTCGATGATTTCGCGTTCGGTCACGGGAATGCGCGGCTGATATCGCTGGCCGGCCGCGCCGTTGATCGCGGCTTCGAGCCAGACGGAGGTTGTTGCCCGCCTCATCGCCATTGATTTCGTCCCCGATTGTGCCGACTACTGCGTCCACCATGGCAGGGGAAGCGGGCGCGTCAATGCGGCGGTCCGCGGCGTGATCCCTCGCACGGAGGAGCGATGTCGACGGCGCTGAAACGGGGAATCGTGCAGACGGCGGAACGTCTCGGGCTCGCGCCCTTGCTGTTTCGCTTCCTGGAGTGGCGCGCCGGCAGCAAAGCGACGGTGCCCGCAGCCGACGACAAGGGCCTGCCGATCCCGCCGCCTTACCTCATGTATCAGGTCGTCGCCCACACCGACTGGCGCTATTTCCTGCAGTCGGGCGAGGACTCGATGCGGATCTTCGCCGAAGCAGCTGATCGCAATGGCGGCTCGTTCCGCAATGCGCGGCGCATCCTCGATCTCGGCGTCGGCTGCGGACGCATCGCCCGTCACGCCTCCAAATTCACGAACGCCGACATGTTCGGGACGGATTACAATCCGCGCCTCGTGCGCTGGTGCGCGGCGAATCTCAAAGGGCGCTACAGCGTCAATCGCCTGGAGCCGCCGCTCGACTTTCAGGGCGCCTATTTCGATATCGCCTATCTTTATTCGGTGTTCACGCATCTGCGGCGCACAACGCAGGACGCCTGGCTCGCGGAACTCGCGCGCGTGCTGCGCCCCGGCGGCCTGGCGATGGTCACCTTCCATGACGAAGACCATCCCTCCCTGCCGACCATCGGCCTTTCGAGCGAAGCGGTTCTGGAGCGCGGCTTCATCGTCCATCACGACGCGGCGGAAGGCTCGAACTTCATGGCGACATTCCAGTCCCGGGCGGTGTTCACGCAACAAGCGAGCGCGCATTTCGACGTGCTAGAGATCGTCCGTTCTACGGAAAGCGGTCTCGGGCAGGCGCTCAGCGTTCTGCGCCGGCGTTAGTTTGCCGCGCGCCGGATAAGGTCTTCGTACCAGGCCGCAGCGCGGACGAGATCTTCGATGTCGATGCGCTCATCAGTGCCGTGCACGCGTTGCAGATCGTCCGCTTCCAGAATGAACGGCGTGAAGCGGTAGAGGTCGTCGGCGACCTCGACATAGTTCCGGCTGTCCGTCGCGGCGATGACGAGGCTCGGCGCTACGGGAACGCCGCCATAGATCGCCGCCGTCGCTGCCGCCATCGCCTTGAAGCCCGCGCCGTCGCGGGCCGAACGCGGGCTCGGCTCATTGCCGGTGACGACGCTCACTTTGACGTATTCGTCTTCGATCAGTTTTTCTGCGCGGGCGTGCACGCCCTCAACCGTGTCGCGCGGATGGATGCGATAGTTGACGATCGCATGCGCGGTTTGCGGCAGCACGTTTTCCTTGGTCCCTCCGGCGATCATGGTCGGCGCCGTCGTCGTGCGCATCGCCGCCGCGACCGTCGGGCTCTTTGCAAGCTGTTTGGAGACGATGGGACCGGTGAGCCAGAGATTGGCGAGGGCGGCCCTTTGCGCAAACGGCAGCTCCGGCGCCAGCGCATGCAGGAACGCGACCGTGTCGGCGTCGAAGTCGAGCGGGTAGGGATTGTCCGTCACGGCGACGACAGCGCGCGCGGCGCGGCTGACCGCCGTCTCGCGCCCCGGCGCCGAAGAGTGACCGCCGGGCGCCGTCGCGTCGAACCGCAAGGTCGCATAGCCTTTTTCCGCCGTCGCAATGAGAGCGACCGGACGGCGCGCGCCCGGCACGACGCCGCCGATCACGGCGGATCCTTCGTCCAGCGTCCAGGCGAGGCGCACGCCGCGGCTCTTCAAGAGCGCGGCGATACGCTGGGCGCCCTCGAGCCCAGAGAGTTCCTCATCATGGCCGAGCAGAACATAAACATCCCGGGACGGACGAAAGCCCGCCGCGGCGAGGCGTTCGATCGCCTCGAACAGGGCGATGATCGATCCCTTGTCGTCGACCGCGCCGCGGCCCCAGACGCGGCCATCCGCCACGACGCCGTCGAAAGGCGGGTGCGTCCAACCGCTCTCCGTGCCCGCCTCGACCGGCACGACGTCCATATGGGCAAGAAAGGCGACCGGCTTCTGTGCGGGATCGGACCCCGCCCAGCGATATGCAAGGGAGAGCCCGACCGTCTCGCGTGCCATCGCCTGGTGCGCCGCCGGATAGGCCGAAGCAAGAAATGCGTGCAGTCCCTCAAAAGCGGCGGCGTCCGCGGCGCGTTCGGGACCCCAGGAAATGGTCTGAAAGCGGATCGCCTGTCCGAGACGGTCTGCTGCCGCGCGCGCTTCCGGTGAGGCGATATCGACCTTGAGCGGGCCGGGGCCGGTCGCGGGGCCGGGGAGCGCCAGCGTGCGAAAAACGACTGCCGCAACGAGTGCAGCCGGAACGGCGAGAGCGGCGAAGAGAATTTTTTTCACGGGCGCAATTCCCCTCCGGCCTTCGGCCGTTGTTCTTTCCTCGGCTGAGCCTAAAGTGAGAGGGCGAGCCCGTCGAGACTGACCGCGAGATCCCTGTGACAACGCTTTTCTTCGATCATGCCGCCTTTGGCGCGCATGAAACGCCGTCCGGCCATGCTGAGCGTCCCGAGCGCCATGCGGCCGTCGCCAAAGCTTTGTCTGCGGAGGAATTCGCCCCGCTTCTGCGGCGGGAAGCGCCGCGCGCCGAGGCCGCCGCCATCGACCGGGCCCATGGCGCCCGCTATCGCCGTCTTATAGAGGAGAATGCGCCGGGCGGAGGCATGGTGCGGCTCGACCCGGACACCTTCATGGGCGCCCATAGTCTCGACGCCGCGCGCCGCGCCGCCGGCGCGGGCATTGCTGCCGTTGACGCCCTTTATGCCGGCGAGGCGCGCAACGCTTTCGTCGCCGCCCGTCCGCCCGGCCATCACGCGGAGCCCGAACGCGCCATGGGGTTCTGCCTGTTCAATTCCGCGGCGATCGCCGCACTCCACGCCAGAGCCGCGCATGGCGCACGAAAGATCGCCGTCGTCGATTTCGACGTGCACCATGGCAACGGCACCGAAGCGATGTTCTGGCACGATGAGCACGCCTTCTTCGCGTCGAGCCATGAGTGGCCGCAATATCCGGGCACGGGCCGGGCGACGGATCGCGGCGCCCATGACAACATCGTCAACGCGCCCTTGCCCGGCGGCAGCGGCGGGGAGGCGTTCCGCCGGGTCTGGGGCGAAAGATTGCTACCGGCGTTGTCTGATTTCGCGCCGGATTTTGTCGTCATTTCCGCCGGGTTCGACGCGCACCACGCCGACCCGCTCGGCGGCCTCGAACTCACCGAAGCGGATTTCGCCTGGGTGACTCACGAAATTCTGGGGGTCGCCCGGGCGACCGCGCAGGGCCGCGTCGTTTCCCTGCTCGAAGGCGGCTACGACCTTGCGGCGCTGGGCGCTTCAGCCGCCGCGCATGTGCGCGTTCTGATGGCGGCTTGAATCGGCGCCCGTGCCCGTCCCATAAGGGGCGGGGAATCGCACGCGGACCAGAATGGCCGGACGCATCATCACCGCCCGTCACGGACGGCCGAATCTGTCGCGCGACATGCGGATTTCCGCACGCGCCTATGGCGATTGGTGGAAGCGTTACGACGCCTCGGGCCTCCATCCTGACGAACGCCCGCCGGCGGAACTCGTGAAACTTGCGGAAAGCGCAAAGACGGTTCTGTCATCGACTTTGCCTCGCGCTGTCGAGACCGCCCGCCAGGTGACCAAGGGCAAGCGGTCGGTCCCCGCAGATTCGATCTTTGTTGAGGCGCCGCTGCCGCCGCCGCCTGTGCCCTATCTGAAGCTCCGCCCCGGGCAATGGGGCGTCGTCAGCCGCGCTTTCTGGGTGCTGGGATTTGCGCCGCAGGGCGTCGAGCCCGTCGGCGAGACCTGGAAGCGTGTCGATGAGATCATTTCTGCGCTCGGCCGCTATGCCGAGCAGGGCGATGTGCTCCTATGCGCGCATGGCTATCTCAACTGGATGATCCACCGGCGCCTGACAAAGCGCGGCTGGTCCCTTTCGAGCCAGGACGGCGGCCACCATTACTGGTCGTGGCGGGTCTATGCCCCTTCAGACCCCGCGCCTGCCGCCGCTGTCAAAAAGGCGGCGGAGTAGGGGCGGCTTGTCCGCAGTCGCGACCTCGCGCAGAAATCGGCCATGGCCAAAGCACCGACCGGAACCTTCGCCGACATCCCCGCGCTCTCTTTCGAGAAGGCGCTCGCCGAGCTTGAGGACATTGTCGCCAAGCTCGAACAGGGCCGCGTCGAGCTTGAGGAATCGATCGCGCTCTATGAACGCGGCGCTGCGCTGAAGTCGCATTGCGAGGCGAAATTGAAAGCGGCGCAAGAGCGGATCGAGAAGATCGTCGTCGAAGGCGGCGCTGCGCGCGCCGAGCCGGCGCGGTTCGAATAGGCGCGCGCCGCTGCATTTCATCCTTGGGCAGACTTTCGTAGAATTGGGCGCGTTCAAACGCCGGAGGAATGCTGCAGGCCTCGTCACAAAACCATGATCGCAGCGAAATGTGCTTGTCATTTTGATTCGATACGCAGTGGACATCTTCGGAGTCCGCTGGGGAGCGGACCGAAACTCTCGGGCGAGTAGACAACATGAAGAAGACACTTCTGGCCGGAGCGGCGCTCGCCGCTCTTTGTTCTGTCGGCCGCGCCTTCGCAGCTGGTGCTGCTGCTGATGCAGGCGCAAACGAAGCGGCGGACGCTGCTGTCGAGGAAGTCTTGGTGCTGGGGCGCGGCGAAGCCCGTCAAACGCAAACCTTGATCGCGGAAGATCTTTCCGTAGAAACGCCAGGCACGAGCCCGATCAAACTAGTGGAAGCGCTGCCAGGCGTAGCCGTTTCGGGAGCTGACTCCTTCGGCGCCTATGAGTGGGCGGTCCGCATCAACATTCGCGGTTTCAACCAGAACCAGATCGGCTTTACACTCGATGGCGTGCCGCTCGGCGACATGAGCTACGGCAACAATAACGGTCTGCACATCTCGCGCGCGCTGATCTCTGAAAATCTTGGCCGCGTGGAGTTGGCGCAAGGGTCGGGCGCGCTCGACGTCGCGGCGTCGAACAATCTCGGCGGCGCATTGAAATTCTTTTCGCGCGATCCGTCGGAAGACGCCAGCATCAATCTTGCGGGCACTTACGGTTCCGACAGCACCTGGCGCGCCTATGGCCGCGTTGAAACCGGCGAGATCAAACCTTGGGGAACACGTTTCTTCGGCTCCTATGTCATCCACCGCGCAGACAAATGGAAAGGCGAGGGCCAGCAAGATCAGGAGCAATTCGCGTTCAAGCTCGCCCAACCGATCGGTAAGGCGAAACTCACGGCCTATTACAACAATTCGAAACGTCAGGAGCAGGACTATCAGGACCTCTCCCTCGAGATGATCAATCGTCTCGGCTACCGTTGGGACAATTTCGGCATCAGTCAGTACGCGCTCGCCAACCGAGTCGCGGACATTGCGCATAACCGCGGCGATACCGGCCAGCCCGTCACCAACGCCTCCGCGGGAACCATCTATCCGGCGCCGATCGCGACCGTCGACGACGCCTATCTTGACGCATCTGGTCTCAGAAACGACGAAATCGGCTATGTGAAATTCGAAGTCGACGCGACCGACTGGTTGTCCTTCTCCGCGCAGGGATATTTCCACACGAATGAAGGCCAAGGCCTGTGGGGAACGCCCTATCGGATTTCGCCGGACGCGACGCTTGCCGGCGCGACGGTCAACAATGCGCCTCTGTCGATCCGCACAACGGAATACGACATCGACCGTTCAGGCTTGATCGCGGGCGCGGCGATCAAGCTGCCCTTCAACAACACGCTGCGCGGCGGTGTGTGGATTGAAGGCAACGACTTCCAACAGTCGCGCCGCTTTTACGCGCTAGACCGCGCGGCGCCAAACCGTTTCTTTGACGAGTTCCAGCGCGGGCCGTTCTTCACACAATGGGCTTATGCTTTCGACACTGACACGACAGTCTTTTATGTCGAAGACAATTGGCAAGTGACGGACAGGCTCCTGATTACGGCTGGGTTCAAGAATGTCGATGTCGACAACAAGGTGCGTACGCTGATCATTAACAATGCCGATCCTGTCGTCGGCGCGGATTCGAACCTGACAGGATCGATCGGCACGGACAAAAACTTCCTCCCGCAGGCCGGTCTCAACTACCAAGTGTCGGACAATCTCGAGGTCTTTGCGGCCTACTCCGAAAACATCTCGGCCTTCGTTTCCTCCGCGACGTCAGGCCCATTCTCTTCGCGCAGCCAGGCGAATGTCGACGAGGTCAGCGCGTCGCTCTCGCCGGAAACGTCCCGAACGTTTGAAGGCGGCGCACGCACCCGCGGCACGCTCTTCGGCCGCGACTTCCAGGCGTCTGGCGCGGTCTATTATGTGACGTTCGACGACCGGCTGCTTTCGATCGCCCAGGGTCCTGGCATTGTCGGCAATGCGCCGGTCTTGTCGAATGTGGGTTCGGTGCGCTCCTTCGGCGGCGAGTTCATCGGCGTTGTCAACCTGTTTGACGACCTCTCGCTGACGGCCGCCTACAGCTACAACGACTCGGAATACCAAGACGACGTCGTAAACCGCGCGGGCGTGCTTCTCGCCGCAACCAAAGGCAAAACTGTCGTCAATACGCCCAAACACATCGTCAACGCGGATCTTGCCTATGACAACGGCGTCATCTTCGGCACCCTCGGCGCCAATTACCTGTCTGACCGTTTCTTCACCTACACGAATGTTGGCGGAGAGGTCGAAGGCCGCTTCCTCATGGACCTTTCGTTCGGCTATCGCTTCAAAAACGTGCGTCCGTTCTCCGGATTTGAAGCGCAGTTCAATATCTCGAATCTTCTCAACCGCGACTATGTAGGCACGCTCGGCACCAACGGCTTTGTCAATTCAGGCGACTCCCAGACGCTCGTGACAGGCGCGCCGCGGCAAATCTTTTTCACGATCCGCACCGGCTTTTGACCGGTCGGCCTCCTGACCTGACATCCCTCCGACTTGGGCCGGCTCCGCGCGAGCCGGCTCTTTTTGCGTTGGTGACCCACAAGACAGCTTGTCGCCGGATGGCCACACTTGCCGTATTTGGTCATAAGAGTTGAACTCTGATCCGCTTTTGCTGTGGCCTTGAGACTGGCGTTCCGCTCTGGAGCCGGTAAAAGACGAGGTTTCGCCGCATGCTGCGGCGCAATATCGCGCCGGCCCGAACCGGTCTGCGACAAGAGGGGTGCGCCATGACTATTGCAACGCCGCTACTCGATGATGTGAAATTTCCGGCGGACCTCCGGAAGCTGCACAAATCGCAGCTGCGCCAACTCGCCGACGAGCTACGCGCTGAAGTGATCGACGCCGTATCTGTCACCGGCGGCCATCTTGGCTCGGGTCTCGGCGTCGTCGAACTGACGGTCGCGCTGCATTACGTTTTCAACACGCCCGACGACCGCATCGTCTGGGATGTCGGTCACCAGTGCTATCCGCATAAGGTGATCACCGGCCGGCGCGAACGCATCCGCACTTTGCGCATGGGCGGCGGGCTTTCCGGGTTCACGAAACGCAGCGAAAGTGACTATGATCCGTTCGGCGCCGCACATGCGGCGACGTCCATCTCGGCGGCGCTGGGTTTCGCCAAAGCGCGAGACCACCTTGGCAAGAGCAATCACGCAATCGCTGTGATCGGCGACGGCTCGATGTCGGCTGGCATGGCGTATGAGGGGATGAACAACGCGGGCCATCTCGGCACGAAATTCATCGTCATCCTCAACGATAACGACATGTCGATCGCTCCGCCTGTCGGCGCGATGAGCGCCTACCTTGCCCGCGCCACGTCGGGCAAGGTCTATCAAAAGGTCCGCAAGATCTCGAAGCAGTTCGTCAAGCGGCTGCCGGGCGCCTTGCAGGACAAGCTTGCCCAGTTGGAAGAATATGGCCGCGGCCTTGCGACAGGCGGCACGCTCTTCGAGGAGCTTGGCTTCTATTATGTCGGCCCGATTGACGGCCACAATCTCGAACATCTGATCCCGATCCTCGAGAATGTCCGCGACATGGAAGACGGGCCGGTGCTCGTCCATGTCGTCACGCAAAAGGGCAAGGGCTATGCGCCGGCGGAACAGGCCGCCGACAAAGGACATGGCGTCGTCAAGTTCGACACCGCGACAGGTAAACAGCACAAGGCGGCGTCGAACGCGCCACAATACCAGAAAGTCTTCGCCCAGGCGCTGATCAAGGAAGCCGAGAAAGATCCGCGTATCGTCGGCATCACTGCAGCCATGCCGTCTGGCACCTCGCTCGACCTCTTTGCCCAGGCCTTCCCGGATCGCTGTTACGATGTCGGCATCGCCGAGCAGCATGCCGTGACCTTTGCGGCGGGCCTTGCCGCCGACGGGATGAGGCCCTTCTGCGCCATCTACTCGACCTTTCTGCAGCGCGGCTACGACTCTGTCGTGCACGATGTCGACTTGCAGAACTTGCCGGTGCGAATCCCAATGGACCGTGCGGGTCTCGTCGGCGCCGATGGGGCGACGCATGCCGGCTCTTTCGACCTCGCATACCTCGGCTGTCTGCCCAATATGGTGATCATGGCCGCAGGCGACGAGGCGGACCTCGTGCATATGACGGCGACCGCCGCTGCATATGACGAGGGTCCGATCGCTTATCGCTATCCGCGCGGCGAGGGCATCGGCGTCGATCTGCCGTCGGTCGGTAAAGTTCTCGAAATCGGCAAGGGCCGGATTATGCGGGAGGGGACCAAAGTCGCGATCCTCTCGCTCGGCACGCGCCTTTCGGAGGCGCTCAAGGCGGCGGACCAGCTTGAAACGCTCGGCCTCTCGACGACGGTCGCCGACGCTCGTTTCGCCAAACCTCTTGACCATGAACTGATCAAACAGCTCGTGCGGCACCACGAAGTGCTGATCACGATCGAGGAAGGCTCGCGCGGGGGCTTTGGCGCGTTTGTGCTGCACTATCTTTCGGACCAGGGCTTCCTGGACGATGGCAAGATCAAGGTCCGCTCCATGACCTTGCCGGACGTCTATCAGGACCAGGACAGCCCACAGAAGATGTACGACTTCGCGCGGCTCAATGCCCCGCATATCGTCGAGCAGGTGATGCGCGCGCTCGGCCGTTCGGCGGATGTGGTCAAGCTGAGAGGTTGATCGCGGTCGACTGCGGGGGAAGCGCTTCGATTGGTCTGCGATTTTGCGTGTTGAGTTGCAAACGTCGCCGCTCAAGCGCCAGTTCCAACACTTTTTTTTGGCTTTGTTTCCGTCCAGAGAGGATGCGACGCGCTTCATTTATCCGCTGCCGTTTCGCGGACCGTGCGTCCTTATGCGTGAAACGGAAAAAGTGGCGTTGCCTTCGGGACGCCGTCATTGCCAGTTCGGGCGCCTGCTTTGCGAAAGTCACCTCGCGCGAAGCATAATGAGATCCATTTGAGCCGCCCGCCAGCGCATAGATGTCGACCGGCGCATATCCTTCAACTGCGACTTAAGTCGAAAGAAGCGCCAGCAGGAACTCGACATCGGAGTAGGCGCGAATCTGGCTGCGCCACCCCAACTCAAAGGCCTTCGGATATTGCCGCACGACGACGAGCTTCTGCGACGGGAGGATGTAGAGCCGCTGATTGCCGGCGCCGGCGGCCATGAAAAGGTCCGCAGGCAATTCGTCCCGCCGCGGATGATTATAGAGGTCGGAGGCGACCTGCATGGTGCGCGAGGCCTCATAGGCTTCCTCGCTCGGGCGCCGGTTGAGCCACCAGGTCAATCCGTAGGCGGCGTTCGCCGGCGAGCCCTTGAAGTTGTCCTCGAACGCATTGGCGTCGACGACGGACGCGCCGCCAATGCGGGCGCCTTGCCGGACGAATTCGCCGAACCTCGCCCAGTCGCGCGCGGTGAGCGACGCGCCTGACGGCAGATGCGGGTAGCCGTCCGCGCCGGTTCTCCAGGCGGAGGGACGGATGCCGAGCGGGTCAAGAACGCGCGCCTTGAGATAGTCGAGCGGCGTCGCATAGCGGCCGCCGTCGTAGCGCTGCAGCTTCCGCCGCAGGATTTCGCCGAAGATCTGGAAGTTCAGCGGGCCATAGTCGAACCGCGAGCCCGGCGGCGCGACGGATGGGTAGGCGATGGCGTCGGCATAGGCAGGCGGCCGTCCGATCGGCGCCGGCTTGAGACCTGTCGTTAACGATAGGACCTGTCTTAAGGTGATCTGCGACTTGGCAGGGTCGCCCCGCCATTCCGTCAGCGTGTCGGAGGCTTTTTCGTCCAGCGTAAGGATGCCGTCCTTCACGGCGGCGGCGGCGATGACGCCCCAGAAACTCTTCGTGCCGCTCGCAAGTTCCCAGCCTTTGTCCGGCGCCCCGCCGTTCGGATAGTCTTCAAACACGGTTTTGCCGTCGCGCAGGACGATGAAAGACACGCCGCCAAGGCGCGCATTGTAGGCGGCGGCGGCGTGCTCATCAGCGCTGGCGAGCGCTGGGGCCAGGAGTGTGGCGATCAGGGCGAGGGCGAATAGGCGCATAGAACCTCCGGCGGCGTTCTGAGTATAACGCGTCCTTGTGGATTCTCCGTCGCCAAAAACCCGACTTGACTTCGTCCTCGTCGCGCGCGGCGCCTTCCCGTCGCGGACACGGGCGCAGGCGGCCATCCGCGCCGGGCTCGTGCGCGTCCGCGGCGCGGCGGTGACGGCGCCGTCAGCGGCGGTCAGCCCCGACGACGACATCGCCGTCGATGGCGACGTGCACGACTATGTCTCGCGCGGCGGGGTCAAGCTCGCCGCCGGGCTCGACGCTTTCGGTTTTTCGCCATCGGGCAAGGCCTGTCTCGACATTGGCGCGTCCACGGGCGGTTTCACGGATGTGCTTTTGCGGCGCGGCGCAACGCGCGTTTACGCCGTCGATGTCGGAGCGAGCCAGCTGCATCCAAGCCTTGCGTCCGATCCAAAAGTCGCTCGTCTCGAAGGGACCGACGCGCGAAGCCTTGATGGGTCAATCATCGCCGAACCGATTGACGCCGTCGTCGCCGATGTCAGCTTCATCAGCTTGCGGAAGGTTCTCGTTCCGGGGCTGGCGCTCGCCCGCGACGGCGCGTTTCTGGTGGCGTTGGTCAAGCCGCAATTTGAGCTTGGGCGCGCAAGCCTCGGCAAGGGCGGCATCGTCAAGGCGGGCGCCGCCGAAATCGAGTCCATGATTGACGGCGTCGTCGCTTTTCTCGAACAGCATGGCTGGAGGGCGACAGGGCGTATCGAAAGCCCAATCGCCGGCGGCGACGGCAACAGGGAGCATCTGCTTGGCGCGACGCGCGGCGCCTGACGCGCCCAAGATCTTTCGGGAGGAAACGCTCGACATCCGTGCGGTCGGCGCCAAGGGCGACGGCGTTGCGACCGGCGCCGAAGGCGAAGTGTTCATTCCGTATACCTTGCCCGGCGAGCGCGTGCGGGCGCGCATCAGCGGTGATCGTGGAGAAATCGTCAACATCGTCGCGCCGAGCGCCGAGCGCGTCGCCGCGCCCTGCCGCCATTTCGGCCGTTGCGGCGGCTGCGCCTTGCAGCACTGGCGCGCCGAGCCCTATCGGGCCTGGAAACGCAGCCTCGTCGCCGAGGTGCTGCGTCGTGCGGGTGTAGCGGGCTTTGATCTTGGCGAAACGATCTCGACCCCCGCCGCCGCGCGCCGCAGGGCGACGATCGCCTGGAAACGCGGTCACGGTCTCGGCTTCAAGGCGCGCGGCACGCATGACATCGTCGCGATCGACGGCTGTCTTGTTCTGCACAAGGATCTTCTGGCGCTGCTGCCGCGGCTTGAGCGCCTTGCCGCGCTCTTTCCGCCGGTCTGGCGGTCAGCGGCGCTCGCCGTGACGGCGTGCGACAATGGCGTCGATCTCGACATCGCGCCAATGACCAAAGGCGGCGAGCTGACGGGTGCGGCGCTGGCGGCGTTCGGCGCGGCCATGGCGGAGGCCGGCGTCATTCGGGTGAGCGTCAACGGCGCGGCGCTGTTGCAGATGCAGGCGCCGGTCGTGCGCTTTGCCGGCGTCGCCGTGACGCCGCCGCCGGGCGGGTTTCTGCAAGCGAGCCGCGAAGGGGAGGCGGCGCTTGTGGACCTTGTCGAAAGGGCGGCCGTGGGCGTGCGCCGTGCGGTCGATCTTTTTTCAGGCTGCGGCTCTTTCAGTTTTCCCTTGGCGAAATCGGCGACGGTCGAAGCCTATGACAGCGAGGCCAGCGCCGTTGCGGCGCTCGACGCCGCCGCGCGCCGTTCGCATTTGAAGCCCATCGCCGCGCGCCGCCGCGATCTCTTCGCCCGGCCGCTTCTTGCCGCAGAGCTTGCCGGCGCAGACTGCATCGTTTTCGACCCGCCCCGCGCCGGCGCCGAAGCGCAGGCGGCGGAGATCGCCAAGGCGCGCGCGCCGCTCGTCATCGGCGTCTCGTGCAACCCGCAGACCTTCGCGCGCGATGCGGCCATTCTGTCGCAAGGCGGTTACCGCCTGACAGAGGTCACGCCGGTCGATCAATTCGTCTATGCTGCGCATGTCGAACTCGTCGGCGTCTTCCGGCGATGAAGGAGGGGACCAAGATGACCGCTCGCCGCGCTCCCGTCGAAAGCGCGCTTCGGCGCGCGCAGTATGCGGCCGCGCAAGCGGCCCGCGTTGCGTGGTACACCGGCCATTATGTCGCCGGGCGCGCTTTCTTCGGCGCGGCAGGGCCCGACATGAGCGTGCGCGGCAAAATCGATCGCGCGCATCTCAGCCGCCGGTTCCGCGAAGTCTTCGATGCAGACCGCCGATCCATCGAAGACGGCGACTACCGTCTGCCGCCGGCCGGCCCGCCTGACCTTGCGGCGGCGCTCGCCTCAAGCCTCGATTATCTGAAGGATGCGCGCCGGGTTGCGCAACGAAAGTCCCGTCACGGCCATTCTGAAGTGCTGAATGCAGACGCGCGCGAAAGATTCCCGCGGTATTTTTTGCAGAACTTCCACTTCCAGTCTGACGGCTGGCTCTCAGCTGAATCGGCCGCCCGCTATGACATGCAGGTCGAGACGCTGTTCACGGGCGCGGGCGCGGTGATGCGCCGCCGGGCCTTACCGGCGTTAAGACGCGCCATGGCCGGACGTGATCCTGAAACATTTCGCCTGATCGATCTTGGCTGCGGCACGGGTGGTTTTCTTGAAGCGGTCAAGGCGACCTGGCCCGGTCTCGACGTGACGGCGCTCGATCTTTCGCCGGCCTATCTTGGCGCGGCGCGGGCGCGTCTCGGCGCCTTCCGGAAGATCGCCTATCGCGAGGCGCCCGCCGAGGCGACCGGCTTTGCCGGCGCCTCCTTCGACGCCGTTTCCTCCGTATACCTCTTCCACGAATTGCCGCCGGCTGCGCGCGCCGCCGTCGCGGCGGAGATTGCGCGGCTCCTGAAGCCCGGCGGCTTCTATATCCATGCGGACACGCTGCAATATGGCGACGACGCGCCGCTCGATCCGCTGCTCGAGGCGTTCCCGAAAGCCGTGCACGAGCCCTATTACGACAGCTATTGCAGCGCCGATCTCGCCGAACTCTTCGGCGCTGCGGGTCTCGATCCGGCGGGGCCGGACGAACTGGCGTTCCTGACCAAGATCAACGTCTTCCGGAAACCCGCGTGAAGACTAAGCCTCCGCGGCGAGCGCGCGCTGATAGGCGGGCCGCGCCAGGCAGCGGTCGATATAGGCCGCGATTGTGGGGCTCTCAGGCAGGATCTTGAACTGCTGCATGAAATAGGCGCTCGACCCCAGCATCACGTCAGCGGCGGAAAATGTTTCGCCGAGAATCCACGGCCCCTTGGCGAGACCCTGCTCCAGCGTCGCGATCATCTTGTCGAAATTGCCCCATCCCGACGAGCGCGGATCGACCTTCATTCCGAGGAATTTCTCCATCATCGCAGGCTCAATCACGCCCGGCGCGTAGAGCATCCAGTAGAGATAGGCGCCGCGGCGCGGATCATCGATCGCCGGCGCGAGCTTCGCCGCCGGATAGCGGTCTGCGACGTAAAGGCAGATCGCGGCAGAGTCGGAAAAGCGCGCCTCACCGTCTGCCATCGCAGGCACCTTGCCCATGGGGCTTGCAAGTGCGAATTCCGGGTCGCGCGGCTTTGACGGATCGCGGATATCGATCAGCACACGCTCGAATTTCACGCCGGATTCCTCCAGCATCCAGAGCGCGCGGGCGGCGCGGGTCTTCGGGGTCCAGAAGAGTTTCATTGTACAGGCTCCAGGGTTGCGGGTGCGTCGGCTGTTGCGGCCGCGGCCGGCTTCAGAAAGGCTTTGATGGCGGCAGCTGTTTCGTCCGGCGCCTCTTCCATGGGGATATGGCCGACGCCGTCGAGGAGCACGACCTCGGCTTGCGTCAGGCGCTCCTTGAAGGTCGTCGCGGCGCTGACATGGATGAGCTGGTCTTCCTTGCCCCACAGGACGAGAACCGGCGCCGTGATCGCGCCGATGTTTTCCGCTTGAGAGGGCTCGCGGTCGGCGCTTGCGCGGATCGCGGTCGCGCGGCGGTTGCCCGGAAAGCGTAAGAGCTCCCAGTAACGGTCAACCATCGTCTCGGTGACGATGTCCTGCCTCGAAACGGTCTGGAGCACCGACTTCTTCACGAGGCTGCGCGGCGTGATCTGCTCCGCCAGCGGACGAAGCAGAGGATTGCGCATGATCCGGAAACCGAGATTGAGTGGCGGCGCGGTCTCCCCGGCGCGCAGGGGCATGCCCGCGGCGTCGAGGAGAAGAAGCGCGTCGACACGTTCGGGATGGGCAAGCGCGTAACGCCAGGCGACCCAGCCGCCCATGGAGTTGCCGGCGAGCGTGAAGCGCTCAATGCCCGCCGCTTGCGTCACGGTTTCGAGCGCATCGAACATGCCGCGCGCGCTGTAGTCGTCCTTGGGATGCGGGCCGGTGAGGCCGTGGCCCGGGTGGTCATAGGTGATGATGCGCCAGTCTGCGCTAAGCCGGGCGACGAGCGGCTCCCAGGTGTGGAGGCTCGCATTCGAGCCATGGAGCAAAACGAGCGCTGGGCAGGCGCGGCAGCCTTCGTCGCGCCAATGGACCTTGAGCCCGTCCGGCCCCTTCGCAAAGCGAGAGACGGGCGAGGCGTATTTGGCGATCATGGCGTCGCGGTCCGTATCCGGCGTGCGCAAGGCGAAGAAGGCGACGCCCAGAATCGCAGCAATTGCCGCCAGAATTGTCAGGATACGGCCCATTTTCCCCCCGCTTATGCGCCGGCGGCGTCCGGCGCGGCGTTTCTACTCCCTCGCAAGGTCGGCGCAAAGCGCGCCCGGCGCCCGCCAAAGACTGGCCGGCCCTTGATTGCCCCCGGCCTTGCGCCGGTCTAAGCTCAGTCATTCGAGCGGGGAGGCTGGAAAGTGCGGGGAAAAGCCATTTTCAGGTCGGCGTGCGGCTTGCGGGTGTCGGCTGCGGCGCGCGCGCTTGCGGCGGCAGCCGGCGCTGCGGCTGCGCTCGGGTCGACGGCCTTCGCCCAATGCGCGCCGGAACTCGACGCCCAGAGCGGGACCGCCGGCGCCCGGCTCTCCGTCGCCTGCGCTGGAACGGACAATGACCCGCAAGGCGACGGAACCAACCGGTTCGTGGATGTGACCGTCAACGGGACCCTTACGTCGAATGCCAGCTTCACGAGCGCGATCCAGCTGAATTCGGACAACAGTGTCACCGTCGCTAATGGCGGACTCGTCTCCGGCTTCTACGGAGTCTATTTCCAGAATTTCAGTGGCGATGTCGCAAACAACCTTCTGACGATTGCGCAAGGCGGCCGCGTTTCGGCGCTGACGTTATCTGGCGCCCAAGCCTTCAGCGCTACAAACACGCTGCAGAACCGCTTCGTGATCAATGGAGAGGTTGACTCGCTTGAACTCAGCGCCTTGGGCGATGTCCGCCAGAACGCCGTAACAGTCGGCGCAACCGGGCGCGTCGGCTTGCCGCGCTCAGGCATTGAGGCGGCGATTGCGTTGACCGGCGGCCAAGGCGTGGCCAGCAACAACACTGTCGATATCGGCGGACAGGTTGTCGCGACGGATCCGGGCACGCTCAACCCGGGCGGCGTCGACGTCAGTGGGACCGCGCTTAGCGGCAACCGTATCACGGTCGCGATCGGCGGTTCGGTCTCCAGTGAAGCCGACGCCATTCGGCTGCGCGCGCGCGAGTTCAACAATGAAGGTGCGATCACCCCAGCGGGGGAGCTATTCACCAACGCCATCGAGATTCAAGGCGCGGTCACGTCATCGGCAGGCGATGGCGTCGAGATAAGCAATAGCGGCGCACAGGCCGTGCGCCAGAACACCGTCACTGTCGGCGGCGCAGTAACGGCGAATACGGGCGCCGGCGTGCGCATTGCGGGCGCAATAGTCTCCGGCAACACCGTCACCATCGCCGCAGGCGGGCGCATCAACGCCGCGAGCGGCGTCGTCTTCAGCGGCCCCAATCCGGGCGCGCCGGGCGTAAACAACAACACGATTGATAACAGCGGCGTCATCACGGCGCCGATTGCGGCGAGCTTCGGGACGGGCACAGGCAATCGCTTCATCAACCGCGCGGGCGGCGTCGTGAACGGCGACATAAGGTTCCAGTCCGCGGCGAGCGAGCTCGTTCTGTTCACAGGATCGACGCTGAACGGCAATGTCGCCGGCGCCGGATCTACGACCGCGACGCTCGCTGGAACCGGCGCAGGCCAGATCGAACTGCAGCGTTTCAGCGGCATGGGCGCGCTGTCCGTCACCGGCGGCGCCTGGGTCGCGACCGGCGCGGCGAGCGGCTTCCAGTCGGCCTCGATCAGCGGCGGTTCGCTCACCGTGAACGGCGCCTTCAACACGCCGTTTTCCGTCACAAGCGGCGGCGTTCTCAGCGGCGCGGGCGCGGTCGGCGCGCTCTCGGTCGGAGCGGGCGGCGCCGTCGCGCCCGGAAATTCGATCGGCACGCTGAACGTCACCGGCCCGGTCTCGTTCGCGTCTTCGTCCGTCTACAATGTCGAGATCGGCGACTGCCCCGGCGCCTGCGCGGACCGGATCATCGCGACCGGCCCCGTGACCATCGGCGGCGGAACCGTCGCACTCTCCCTGCTCGGAACGCCGGGCGCCCTTTCCGCGCGCCTGCCGATCGTGACAGGATCATCCGTTAGCGGAACCTTCTCGGCGCTGACGGCCCCGGCGGGCATTTTCTCGACCGCTGCCCTCGAATACGGCCCGACCGACGTTTTCCTCAACTACACGCTCGGCGGCGCCTTTACCGGCGTTACGCATGCGACTGCGCCGCTCGCCGGCGCCTATGGCCTCTCGCTGCTGACCCGCGCAACGCTGGACCGGCTCGCGGAGGAGGAGGAGAGCGGGGCGCGCAATCCAGCGAGTAATGGCTGCGCCATTTTTGTGTTTTCCGACGGCTCACCCTCACAGCGAATCGAAGGCGCGCCGGACGAAGAAGATGGGCCTGTCACGAAGGCTTGGGCGCGCGGCTTCGGCGCAGCGGGGTCGATCGATCCTTCGGCCTCGATCGCGGGCGTCAACTATCATCTCGGCGGCTTTGCTGTCGGCGTCGAGAAGTCGGGCGGCGGCGTTTCGCTCGGCGCGGGCGTCGGCGTGATGACGACGGACATTGACCAATCCGGCCATGACGTCGATTTCGAGACGGCGCAGTTCCTGCTTTACGGCGGCTATGAAGACGGGCCGTTCGACATCGGCCTTGCGCTCGCCGCCGGGCGCCACGTGATCGACAGTGAGCGGATTGTCAGCCTCGGGACCGTTACGGGCGTCGCGCGCGCGGCCTATTCAGGCTGGACTTACGGCGCAGCCCTCGAAACCGGCTACGGCTTTGACTTCGGCAAAGTGCAGGTGCGTCCTTATGCCGGTCTCGATTACACGCGCACGGAGTTTGACGGATTCCGCGAAACCGGCTCGCCGCTCGGCGACCTCATTGTCGCGGCGCGCGCCGAGGACGCCGTAAGAGTGAGCGCCGGATTCCGGGCGTCTTCGTCAAAGCTTTTGTTCGGCGTTTTGCGTCCGGCGATGCGCGTCGCCTATGCGCGCGAGCTGATCGAGGGAAGCGAATACCATGCTTCTTTCGACAGCGCGCCGGGTTCAGGATTTTCGCTCAGGGGCGCCGAGTTCGGCCGCGACCGGCTGCTTGTCGGCGGCGGCGTAGCGCTGCGCGTCGGCGAGCGTGGCGCGCTTGGCGTCTCCTACGACGGCGAGTTTTCAAAATCCGACGCCGCCCACGCCGTCAGCGCGCGGTTCAACTACGCGTTTTGACAGCCTGCGCTGTCCCGCTCCTGCTTGCCGCCCTCTGACCGGGCGTCTAGGGTCCGCGCCAAATCAGAGAATTGGCGAGGAGAATCCGGATGCAGGAGCTCGGACATTTTATCGACGGCAAGCGCGTTGCGGGAGGATCGGGCCGGCTCGGCGACGTCTACAACCCGTCGATCGGCGAAGTGCAGGCCAAAGTCGCGCTCGCGAGCCGCTCTGAGGTCGCTAAGGCCGTCGCTGCAGCAGACAAAGCGTTCCCTGCCTGGGCCGCGACCAATCCGCAACGCCGCGCCCGCGTGCTCTTCAAGTTCAAGGAGCTTGTCGAGAAGGACACGCCGAACCTTGCGCGCCTGCTCTCCTCCGAGCACGGAAAAATCCTGCCCGACGCCCGCGGGGACATCCAGCGCGGCCTTGAGGTCATCGAATTCGCCTGCGGCATCCCGCATCTGCAAAAGGGCGAATACACCGAAAGCGCCGGGCCCGGCATCGACGTCTATTCCATGCGCCAGCCGCTCGGCGTCTGCGCGGGGATCACACCCTTCAACTTCCCGGCCATGATCCCGATGTGGATGTTTGGCGTCGCGATCGCCTGCGGCAATACTTTCGTCAACAAGCCCTCCGAGAAAGACCCGTCCGTTCCCTTGCGCCTCGCCGAACTGATGATGGAAGCGGGATTGCCGGAGGGCGTTCTCAACGTCGTCAACGGCGACAAGGAAGCGGTCGATGCGCTTATCGAAGACCCGCGCGTCAAGGCGATCTCCTTCGTCGGCTCGTCGGACATCGCGCACTACATTTACGAGAACGGCGCCAAGCACAACAAACGCGTTCAGGCTTTCGGCGGCGCCAAGAACCACATGATCGTCATGCCCGACGCGGATATGGAAAGCGTCGTCAACCAGCTCATCGGTTCGGCCTATGGTTCAGCCGGCGAGCGCTGCATGGCGACGCCGGTCGCGGTGCCGGTCGGCGAGGGGACGGGCGATGAACTCATCCGCATGCTGCGCCCGCGCGTCGAATCGCTGCGCATCGGCCCCTCCCTGTCGGAGGACTCAGATCTCGGGCCCCTCGTCACCAGCCCCCACCGCCAGCGCGTCAGGAACTATGTCGCCATGGCGGTCGAGGAAGGCCAGAAGCTTGTCGTCGACGGGCGCGACTTCCGCCTGCAGGGCTATGAGAACGGCTATTTCATGGGCGGCACGCTCCTCGACGGCGCGCGCCCGGGCATGAAGTCGTATACGGATGAAATTTTCGGCCCCGTGCTGCAGATCGCTCGCGCGAAGAACTTCGACGAGGCGGTGGCGCTGCCCTCGCAGCACCAATATGGCAACGGCGTCGCCATCTTCACGCGCAACGGCGCGGCGGCGCGGGAGTTTGCGGCGCGCGTCAATGTCGGCATGGTCGGCGTCAACGTGCCGATCCCCGTGCCTGTCGCCTATCACACCTTCGGCGGATGGAAGCGCTCCGGCTTCGGCGACACCAACCAGCACGGACCCGAGGGCGTCCGCTTCTGGACCAAGATCAAGACGATCACGCAACGCTGGCCGGAGGATGTGCAAGGCGCCGAGTTCGTGATCCCGACCATGCGCTAGAGCCCGGTGCGACCCCTGGCTCGCGCAATTGCGATTTTGCAATCGGCGCAGAAGGACGCATATTCCGACGTGCGCTAATGCGGGCAGGACGGATGATCCGATCGACACAATTCCGGTTTGGAGAAACGGGTGCGTGGTCTACGGCGCGGGTGATGGCGATCGTCGGCGCGCCACTCGACGGCGTCAAGGGCGCCCTCGATATCGTCGGCGGCGACGAGCAAGGTCCGGGCGGTCTGACTTTGCGCGGCGTCGCGAGCAACATCCGCTATGCGACCCGGGCTGAGCTCACCGAGCTTCGCGCCGTTCAGGAAGACCTCGGACGTCCGGCGGCGACTTGCGCGGCGCTCATCCCGATCACGAAGTCGGCGGCCTGGTGGGCGCTGTCACAAGACGAGCGCCGAGCGATTTTCGAGGACCAGTCAAAGCACAACGCGACGGGCCTGCGCTATCTGCCGCAGATCGCGCGCAAGTTGTACCACGGACGCGACCTCGGCGAGCCATTCGACTTTCTGACCTGGTTTGAATTTGCGCCGGAGCATGAGGGTCTCTTCGACGATCTCGTCCGCGCCCTCCGCGCGTCGCCGGAATGGGCATATGTGACACGAGAAGTCGATATTCGTTTGCGGCGCCGGTGATCCCGGCCGTGCAGCGGTTTCATGGCGCCCGCACGGTGGATGTGGTAGCGACGCGCCCCTACGTCTGCTTGAAGCGCGAGAGCCAGGCAGCCGATTTCAAACCCTGCAAACGCCGTTATAGAGTAGGGGCCCTCTGGCGGTCAGCGCCAGAGCGGGAACAGGTCCTTTGACGGCGCCAATCCATGATCGCCCTGCTCGAACTCATCGCTCTCCTGCTCGTCCTTCTGCTGATCGCGCAGTTCATTTTCGGTTTCGGAGTTTTTGCCAACCGCGGCCAGGCGATCGAACAAAAGAGGCGCGGCGCCTTGCCGGACCCTTCGCCCGCCTCGTCTGCCGCCGAAGCGCTACAGGGACTGGCTGAAGCGCAGACTGCTTTGCGATCGCGTTATCCCGCCGTATTCGGCATGCTTTCGGGCTATCTCAACGCGCACAGTATCGAGGCCGCCGGCGGCCTTGAAAACGCGGTGCGTCAGATGCTTGCGGACCACGGCTCTCGGGGCGAGCAAATCAAGGGAGAACTCGTCCGGTTGCTCGCCGAAAATGAGAGCGAAGAGGAGACGCGGGCCGTCATCCTTTCGGCCTGCGACGCCACTTTCGAACAGGAAGGCTATCGCAATTGGTTGATTTGGCTGCTTGGCCGTTTCAATGCGATGTGATTGAAAGTGGAGGCCGCACCGTCTCGCGGCGACAGCACACGGCGGCCCTGTGGAACTTTCTCCCGAAGCCATCATGCAAACGAGCGGGTTTGCGCTTTATTTCGGCCTGTTCCTGTTGCCCTTCGTGCAGGAGGATGCTGCGGTCGTCGCGGCGGCGACGGCCTCGCTCGCGAAAATGGCGCCCCTTGAATACTGCTTTGCAGCCGTGCTCGCGGGTCTCATTTGTTCGGACATCTGGAAGTATTGGGCGGGCTATTTCGCGCGCAAGTATAAATGGGCGCACAAATTTGCGGAAAAGCCGGGCGTGTCGGTCGCCGGCGATCTTGTGCGCAATAATCTCACCAAAACCTTACTGATCGCGCGCTTCGTACCCGGCACGCGCATCCCGAGTTATGTCGCCTGCGGATTCTTTAAGGCGCCCTATTTCAAGTTCTGCGGCATCGTGGTGCTGACGGGCTTTATCTATGTGTCCGTTATCTTCGCACTCTTCGAGACGATCGGTCTTGTCGCAGGCGAACAGGCGAAGTTCTGGCTGCCGGCTATCATCGTTTCGCTAGTCGCCGGCTACCTGCTTGTCCGTTGGCTACGGCGCCGGGGCAAAGGCAAACAATTGATCGGCCCCATGGCGCCGATCACGAACGCGCCCGACCACCCTATGCCCGACATGCCTGGCTTTGAGGGCACGCCGCTGGAAACCGACAAGGAGAAGGCGGCTTGAGGCGCCTCGAATCTGCGCGGCGGGTTCAACGCTCGGGCTCTGCCGACGCTGTGCTCTGCATTTTTGATTCGATGCGGCGCTCGACCATTGAACCGATGATCCGCATCCTGATTCTCGGCCCCCGCTCCATTATCCCTAGCCCCTAGTCCCTAAGTCAGGCGCGCCCATGCACTTCGCACTCACAGACGACCAGATCGCGATCCAAGAGATGGCCCGGCGTTTCGCCGAGGACGAACTTGCGCCGCATGCAGCCGAATGGGACGAGACAAAGCACTTTCCGGTCGATGTCATTCGCAAATCCGCCGCGCTCGGTCTTGCTGGAATCTACACGCGCGAGGATGTCGGCGGATCGGGGCTCGGCCGCCTTGACGCGGCGTTGATCTTCGAAGCGCTTTCGGCAGGATGCACCTCCACTGCCGCCTACATCTCCATCCACAATATGTGCTCTTGGATGATTGACCGTTTCGGGTCGGAGGCGCTGCGGCGCGCCTACTGCCCGAAGCTCACCTCTATGGAGATGATGTCGAGCTATTGCCTGACCGAGCCGGGTTCTGGGTCGGATGCGGCGGCGCTGAAGACGCGCGCCGTTCGCGACGGCGACGTTTATGTGCTCAACGGCTCCAAGGCCTTCATCTCGGGCGCCGGCATTGCTGACCTGTATGTGGTGATGGTGCGCACGGGAGAAGATGGGCCCAAGGGCATCTCGACGGTGCTGGTTGAGAAAGGAACAAAAGGCCTCTCCTTCGGCGCGAACGAGCGCAAGATGGGCTGGAATTCACAACCGACGGCGATCGTCACCTTCGAAGATTGCCGCATCCCTGTCTCGAACCGTCTCGGCGCGGAAGGCGAGGGATTCCGCTTCGCCATGATGGGGCTCGACGGCGGCCGGCTCAACATCGCCGCGTGCTCGCTCGGCACGGCGTCGGCGGCGCTGAAGGCTGCGTTAGGCTATGTCAACGAGCGTCGCGCCTTCGGCAGGCGTCTCAACGAACAGCAGGCGCTGCAGTTCAAGCTCGCCGATATGGCGACGGAACTCGAAGCGATGCGGGTGTTTCTCTATCAAGCGGCGTGGAAGCTCGACTGCAAAATGCCGGACGCCACAAAGTTCTGCGCCATGGCCAAGCGTCTTGTTACGGATAAAGGCTTCGACATCGTCAATGAGGCGCTGCAGCTCCATGGCGGCTACGGCTATCTGCGCGATTATCCGATCGAGCGCATGCTACGCGACGTGCGCGTACACCAGATTCTCGAAGGCTCGAACGAGATCATGCGCGTCATCATCGCGCGCGATCTCCTGAAGGAGTATCAGGCGTGACTGCGGACATCTTGTTCGACCGCGCCGGAGCCTGGGGACTTGTCACCTTGAACCGGCCGGCGGCGTTGAACGCGCTGACATGGGGCATGGTCGAGATGTTCCGCGCGACGCTCCTCGCATGGGAGCGCGACCCGGCCGTGCGCGCCGTCCTCGTGCGCGGCGCCGGGGAAAAGGCCTTCTGCGCCGGCGGCGATATCCGCTGGCTCCATGACGAGGCGAAGAAGGACCCGGTGCAGGCCTGCGGCTTCTTTCGCGAAGAATATCGCCTGAACGCGGCGATCCACCGCCTCGCCAAGCCCTATATCGCTCTCATCGACGGTGTCGTCATGGGCGGGGGCGTCGGCATTTCCGTACACGGAGATTTCCGCGTCGCCGGGGACCGCACGCTCTTCGCCATGCCGGAAACAGGCATCGGCCTCTTTCCCGATGTCGGCGGCGGATATTTCATGCCGCGCCTCAAGGACGGGCTCGGCCTCTACTATGCGCTGACCGGCGCGCGCGCCAAAGCAGCGGACTGCATGGCGGCGGGCGTCGCGACCCACTACACGCCGACAGAGAAAATCCCGGCCCTCACCGAAGCGCTGCTCGGCATGACCGCGTTCGGCGGTCATGCGCATGCGGCGATCGAAGCGGTGCTTGACAGCTTCGCCGCCGACCCCGGCGCGGCGCAAGTCAACGCCGACCGCGCCGAGATCAAGGCGTTGTTCGACGGCCGCGCGAGCGTCGACGATATTCTCGCGGCGGCGCGCCTGCGGGGCACGGCCTTCGCCGAGGACGTGTTCAAGACATTGAAGAAGATGTCGCCGACGTCGCTAAAACTCACCTTCGAGCAGATGAAGCGCGGCCATGGACTCGATTTCGATCATGTCATGCAGATGGAATTCCGCATGGTGCGGCGGGTGATGGAGGGCCGCGACTTCTTCGAGGGCGTGCGGGCCCAGATCATCGACAAGGACCGCAATCCCCAATGGAGTCCGGCGACCCTCGACAGCGTGACGGCCGCCGAAATCGACGCCTA
This sequence comes from uncultured Caulobacterales bacterium, assembly GCA_964507915.1. Lineage (GTDB taxonomy): Bacteria > Pseudomonadota > Alphaproteobacteria > Caulobacterales > Parvularculaceae > Amphiplicatus. Next base: position 210,263 of record CAZDRH010000004.1, on the reverse strand, counting down.
TTTCGCCCCGCTTGGTTCCGAGGGGCTGGTCCTGCCCTGAAAAGGCTCCCGAATTCGATGTTTTGCGGGGGGCGCGGCGCCGTGGTAGACCGCGCGCCATTTAGCCCTTGGCGGGCGCCTTCCGGCGAAACCTTGCATGAAACTCTACGGATCTCTGACCTCGCCCTTTGTCCGCGCGTGCCGCATCGCGGCGATCGAACTGGGGCTCGAGGGCGTCACGGAATTCGAGCCGACGCTTGTGCGGCCGACGCAACCCAATCTTGCCTTCGGCAAGAGCGTCAATCCGCTGCGGCGCGTGCCGGCGCTCGAAGCCGAAGACGGCGACATCATCATCGACAGTCGCGTCATCATCGACTACCTCAACGAACGCGGCGGCGGGAACATCATCCCGCGCGAGGCGGTCGATCGACTGCGATGCCTCAACCGGCATGCTGTCTGCGCCGGCGCTACGGAATCGCTCGTCTCGGCCATGTATGAGACGCGTCTTCGGCCCGAAGACAAACGCTGGCCGGCCTGGTCCGACGATATGATCGCGAAAGCCAAGGCGACACTCGACTGGGCCGAGGAGCGCGCGGACGAATTCGGCGTCTTTGATCTTGGCGCCATCGGTCTCGTGTGCCTCATCGGCTATGCCGGCTTCCGTTTTCCGCAGATCGACTGGCTCGAGGGGCGCAAGCAGCTCAAAGCCTTTGCCGACCGCGCCGCGACCCGCACCAGCGTCGCCGAGACGACCCCGAGAGAATAGGAGTCCACGATCCATGACCGCGATCGCCTTCATCGGCCTTGGCAATATGGGCGGTCCGATGGCCGCCAATCTCGTCAAGGCGGGACACGCCGTCGAAGCCTTTGATCTTTCGCGCGAGGCGCTCGCGCGCGCCGGGGAGGCGGGCTGCGGCAAGGCCGCCAGCGTCGCTGAGGCCGTCAAGGCGGCCGACGTCGTCGTCTCCATGCTGCCGGCGGGCGCGCATGTCAAAAAGGCGTATACGGAAGAAGGCGGCGTCTTCGCCTCGGCGCGGAAAGGCGCGCTCTTCATCGATTCCTCGACCATCGACGTCGAGACCGCCCGCTTCGTTTCGGCGGAGGCAGGCAAGCGCGGTTTCGACATGGTCGATGCGCCGGTCTCTGGCGGCGTCGGCGCGGCGACGGCGGGAACCTTGACCTTCATGGTCGGCGGAACGCCCGCCGCCTATGAGCGCGCAAAGGTTGTGCTCGGCGGCATGGGCAAGAACATTTTCCACGCGGGGGCCGCCGGCAACGGCCAGGCCGCCAAGATCGCCAACAACATGCTGCTCGGCATCACCATGATCGCGACCTGCGAGGCGTTCAATCTCGCCGAGAAGCTGGGCCTTGATACTGAGACCTTCTTCAAGATCTCGTCGACCGCGTCCGGCCAGTCCTGGTCGATGACGAGCTATTGCCCGGCGCCGGGCCCCGTGCCCAATGCCCCGTCCAATCGCAACTACAAGCCGGGCTTTGCCGCCTCCATGATGCTGAAGGACATGCGCCTTGCTCAGGAGGCGGCGCACAAGGCGAAGGCGGCGACGCCGCTCGGCGCGCAAGCCGAGGCCCTCTATGCGCTGATGGAAGCGGCGGGCAAGGATGATCTCGATTTTTCCGGCGTGATGAAGCTGATCAAGGGCAATCTTTGAGGCGCCCCTTTCGGAGCGGCTTTCCCACGCTGGCTTACGGGAAAGCGCTTTCGGAACGTAGAACGGTGTGCTGGCCCGGAAATGCCGCTATTGTCCCTGACGCGTGCGGTCGAGGGGGCCGGGCAGGGGAGAGTCCATGCGGATCGCGTTGTGGGGTGCAGGCATTGTTGCGGCGCTCATTCTAGCCTTGGGCGCCGTCGCCGTCGGCGCCTATTTCCTCAACACCTGCACGCCGCTGGCCGCGACCGCGCCGGCCTTGCCGCCGGCCGCCGCAAATCCGGGCGAACCGATCAATCCTGACGGTTCGACCAATTGGCGCGCCCGCACGCTCACTGACCTTGCCGCAGCGCGCCAACTGCTGTGGGACCATACGCCGATCCCCTATGACGCGGAGAATGCGCGGTATCGTCAGTGGGCGGTCGAAGGCTTTGCGGCAGCGGAGGCGCGCGCCGCAGAGGTGACGAGCTATGCGGGCTATTTCTTCACGCTCGCCGCCTATGTGAACGGTTTCAAGGACCCGCATATCGACTTCAGCGCGACGGGCGCGGCCCCGCCGGCGCGTGAACCGGGTTTCCTCGCCTCCGCATCGGGAGACGGCGCCGTCGTCTATTGGAGCGCCGAACGGCCGGGCGTCCCCGCGGTCGGATCGCGCATCGTCTCCTGCGACGGCATGGATATTCAAGCGTTGCTTAAGGCGCGGCTCTATCCGTTCCTCTTCAAGCCGGAGCTGGCGCAAGACCGGCGTCGCGCCGTGACGCGGCTCTTTCTTGATCGCGGCAATCCCTTTGGTCCCGCGCCCCAGACTTGCGTGTTCGATCGCGACGGCGCGCAGATGGAGCTTGCGCTCGACTGGCAGGCGGCGCCTGCAGACAGCGATCCCTGGTGGACGACCTATCAGGCCGCGGGCGCCGGCCCCAGCGCTGAGTGGGGCGTCACGAAGCCGGCGCTCGGCGTTTACTGGATCGGCGTGCCGACCTTTTCGTCGGGCGAGGAGACCTCCCCGAAGCTCGACGCCTTGATCAAGGAAGTCGCGCCGATCGGCGCCTCCATGCGCCAGGCCAAAGCCATCGTCATCGACACGCGCGGCAATGGCGGCGGCAATTCATGGTATGCGGATCGTCTGGCCGAAGCGATCTTCTCGAAAGAGATTCTGGACGCTCACAAGCCGCCGGCGCGCAAGACCGCCGTCGACTGGCGCGGCTCTGCCGGCAATGCAGACTATTGGGCCTCTGAGGCGGAACGCCAGAAGTCCGAGTTCGGACCATTCTCCATCAACCGCGCCATGACGCTCTTTCTCGCCTGGCAAATGCGCCAGACGTCGAAACAGGAAACGCCGATCTGGCGCGAAGGAAAGTGCAAGGCCTCCCCCGCCGGCGGCGTCACCGCCCTTCGGCCGAAAGGGGCGAGCCCCTATCCAGCGCGCGTCTACTTCCTGTCGAACGGCAGCTGCGGGTCGTCGTGCCTCAATTTCGCAGACCGGGTGCTGATGGTTCCGGGCGTCAAGGTCGTCGGCGCGGACACGTCAGGCGACGGGCCCTATATGGAAGTGCGGTCGGAGACCTTGCCGTCGGGCCTCGTCGAACTCGTCTTTCCGCTGAAGGTCGTTCGCGGCAACGGCCGCGGCGCGCTCGAAGCCTACAAGGCCGACATCGTCTATGACGGCGCCTGGGACGACGCCTCCGTGCGGGCCTGGACGTTGCAGCTCATTGCGGAGGGCAAGTAGCTGCGCCGTCGGCCTGTGCCGCTGCCGGTTTTGCGGTAGAATGCCTCCAAAACAAAATGGGAGGCGCTGAATGGCTCTTTATAGGACGCAGTCGCAAGGACTTGCGCTCTGCCTGCTCGGCGCGGCGGCGCTTCTTGCAGGCTGCGGGAAAGCCTCCGGCCCCGCGCAGGTCGACGGTAAGGCGATCATCGCGGCAGAGCCCGGCGAATGGCTGAGCTATGGCCGCACCTATGACGAGCAGCGTTTCAGCCCGCTGATGACCGTCAACAAGGAGACCATCGGCCGGCTCGGTCTCGCCTGGGAGACGACGTTCGACACCGATCGCGGACAGGAGGCGACGCCCATCGTCTCGGGCGGCGTGCTGTACGTCTCGACCGCGTGGAGCAAGGTCTTCGCCTTCGACGCCAAGACCGGCGAACGGCTTTGGTCCTATGATCCGAAGGTCGCGGGCGACCGCGCCTTCAGCGCCTGCTGTGATGTCGTCAATCGCGGCGTCGCGATCTGGAAGGGCAAAGTCTTTGTCGGCGCGCTCGACGGGCGCCTGATTGCGCTCAACGCCAAAACGGGCGCGGAAGAGTGGTCGGTCGTTACGGTCGATCAGTCCAAGCCCTACACCATCACCGGTGCGCCGCGCGTTGTCAAAGGCATGGTCCTCATCGGCAATGGCGGCGCCGAGTATGGCGTGCGCGGGTACCTCACCGCCTACGACGCCGCGACCGGCGCGAAGAAGTGGCGCTTCTACACGACACCCAATCCGGAAGGAAAACCCGATGGCGCGGCGAGCGACCGCGTGCTCGCCGAGAAGGCCGCGCCCACTTGGTTCGACGGCGCCTGGAAAGAGTCCGGCGGCGGCGGCACGGTCTGGGATGCGATGGCCTATGATCCGAAACTGGAACTCCTCTATTTCGGCGTCGGCAACGGCTCGCCCTGGAACCATCGCGTGCGGTCGGGCGGGAAGGGCGACAATCTTTTCGTCTCGTCGATCGTCGCGGTCGACCCCGACACGGGCGCCTATGCCTGGCACTATCAGACGACGCCCGGCGAAACCTGGGACTACACGGCGACGCAGCACATCATACTCGCCGACCTCGTGATCGACGGGAAGAAGCGCCAAGCATTGATGCAAGCGCCGAAGAACGGCTTCTTCTACGTGCTCGACCGCAAAACCGGGGAAGTGCTGCGCGCCGCGCCCTATATTCCGATGGGTCCGGAAGATCCGAACGCCCCGCCGGGAACGCCCGTCTCATGGTCGACCGGAAAGCTCGACGCGAACAAGCGGCCGATCGAAAACCCGAGCGCGCGCTACGCCGACCGGCCGGCGCTCATCGCGCCGGCGCCCTTCGGCGCACACAACTGGCAGCCCATGGCGTTCAATCCGAAAACGGGCCTCGTCTACATTCCGGTGAATACGGTCGGCGCGCTCTCGCAAGTCTATGGCGACGACCCGGCCTTCCAATATCGGCAGGGCTCTTGGAACACCGGCACGAGCATGCAGCTCAATGATCTGCCTTCAGACGAAGCGGTTCTGAAAGCGATCAAGGCGATGATGCGCGCGCAGCTCCTCGCCTTCGATCCCATCAAGGGGGAAGCACGCTGGTCGGCCCTGCGCCCGACATTCTGGAATGCAGGCGTTCTTGCGACTGCCGGCGGCCTTGTCTTCCAGGGAACAGGCGAGGGGCGCTTTGCCGCGCATGATGCGGAGACCGGCAAGGAGCTCTGGTCGCAAGACGTCGGTAATGGCGTCATCGCCGCGCCCATGACTTATGAGATCGATGGCGTGCAATATGTCGCGATCCTTTCGGGTTATGGCGGCGTCGCGCCGCTCGCAGCGGCCGCCTTCCTTCCCGAAGGCGTGCGCGGGCCGGGCAAGCTTCACGTTTTCAAGCTCGACGGCGCAAAGCCCGCGGCGCCGGTGCGCGCCGCGCGCACGCCGTCGCCGATCGACCTTGCCGATCTCAAGGCTTCCGGCGATCCGGCCAAAGGCCGCGCGGTTTACAACGAGTTCTGTTTCGTCTGCCACAGCGCCAATGCGAGCGGCGCCTTTCTGCCGGACCTCAAGCGGTCCGCTGCGGTCCGCGACGCGAATGTGTTCAAGGCGGTCGTGCTGGAAGGCGCGCGCGCGCCGAACGGCATGGTGAGTTTCGCAAAGCATCTTTCTGAACAGGACGCCGAAAACGTGCGCGCCTTTATCGTGTCGGAAGCCAAGCGTGCCGCCTTCCCGCATGCCCAGGAATCGCCGCCGACGCCGCAATGACGGGCGCCTGCGCCGGAAAATCGGGCTGGCCTTCTGACGCGCGGGCGTTCATGGATCGGCCGTGAACGCCCCTTTCGAAGAGACCGCGACCAAGCCGCAATCCTTCTTCCGCGTTCTCGCGCGGATGAGCCGGCTGCTCTGGCGGCCCGAAATGGCGCGCTGGCGCCCGCGCATGATCGCCGCCCTGATCGTGACGCTCGCCTCCAAGGGCTTCGCTGTCATCGCGCCGGTCTGGCTTGGCGATGCGATCAACAAGGTCGTCGCCGGGGAGGCGGGGGCCGCGCGGTCATTCGCCGTCTTCATCCTCATGTTCGGCGTCGCGCGCTTTCTGTCGAACGGATTGCCGCAGCTGCGCGACGCGTTCTTCTATCGCGTGACGCAAGATGCAAACCGCCTCGTCGCGGTCGAGGCCTTCGCGCACGCCCAGTCCCAATCTCTGCAGTTTCACCTGACCCGTCGCGCGGGCGCGCTGAACCGCATTATCGAGCGCGGCGCCGGCGCCATGGAATTCCTGCTGCGCTTTCTCGCCTTCAACATCGGCCCGACTGTCGTCGAGCTGGCGCTCGCCGCCGCCGTGATGGCGGCGCTCTATTCCTGGTCGCTCGGCGCGGCGGCGATCGTCACGGTCGCGGTCTATGTCTGGTTCACCGTCGCGGTGACGGAATGGCGCAATGCCCAGCGCCGCGAGATGAATGCGGCGGACACGGAGCTTCGCGCCATCGCCGCCGACACGCTCGCCAATTTCGAGACCGTCAAAGCCTTCAGCGCGGAGAAGCGCGAAGCCGGCCGGTTCGACGGCGCCATGCGCGCCTATAATGACCGCTACGTCCGCGCCATGCAGAGCCTCGCCTTTCTCAACGCCGGTCAGGAACTCCTGATGGCGGCGGGGCTTGTCGGCGTCGCGCTTCTTTCCGGCGATCTCGTCGCCAAGGGCGGTCTCAAGGCGGGCGACATCACGGCCGTGATCCTGATGCTGACGAATATCTACCGGCCGCTCAATATTCTGGGCTTCGCCTGGCGCGAGATTCGCCAGGGCGCCGTCGATATCGAAAAGCTCTTCGACCTTCTGGACCTGAAACCCGCCGTTGAAGACGCGCCCGGCGCGCCCGACCTTGTCGCCCCGCGCGGCGAAGTACAGTTCGACGACGTCTCCTTCACGCATGACGGGCGCCAATCCGGGCTCGACGGCGTCAGCTTCACGGCGCCCGGCGGCGCCTTTGTCGGCATTGCGGGACCGAGCGGCGCCGGCAAGTCGACCATCATCAAGCTGCTTTTCCGGTTCTATGATGCGGGCGCGGGCCGCGTGCGCATCGACGGCCAGGATGTGCGCAGCGTCACGCAGGCCTCGCTTCGCCGCGCGCTCGGCCTTGTCCCTCAGGAGGTCGTGCTGTTCAACGACACCCTGCGCTTCAATCTCGCTTATGCGCGGCCCGAGGCGAGCGAGGCCGAGATTCTCGATGCGGCGCGGCGCGCGCAACTCGGCGATTTCATTGCCGGCCTGCCGCAGCGGCTCGAAACGCGCGTCGGCGAACGTGGCCTCAAACTGTCCGGCGGCGAAAAGCAGCGCGTCGGCCTTGCGCGCGCCATGCTCCTTAATCCGCGCATCCTCATTCTCGACGAGGCGACCTCCTCGCTCGACTCCGAGACGGAACAAGACGTGCAGCGCGCGCTCGCTGAAGCGTCAAAAGGCCGGACGACAATCGCCGTCGCACATCGCCTGTCGACCATCGCCCGCGCCGACCTCATTCTGGTGCTGGACGAGGGACGCATCGTGGAGCAGGGGACCCACGAAGCTTTGCTGGCGCGCGACGGTCTTTACGCTTCACTCTGGCGGCGTCAGACAGACGGGATCGAAGCCGGCGGCGACAGATCGCGCATCGTGGCGACCGCCCGTACCCGCGACGTGACGGCCTGAAGCGTTCGGTGGCACATCGCGGTTAGCGGGTTCACGCGGATCTCCGCGACTTGTCCCGTCGGGCCGCTGTCCATTTGATCAGCGCTTCAGTGAGCGGCTCCTGTTTCACCGGCTTCGGCAGATGATCGTCCATGCCGGCATCGAGGCAGCGCTGGCGGTCTTCTTTCATTGCATGCGCGGTGACGCCGATGATCGGCGTCGGCGCCAACCCACGCTCTTGCTCTAGCGCGCGGATGCGCAGGCTCGCTTCCGGTCCGTCCATCTCGGGCATCGAAATGTCCATCAGGACGACATCCGGTTCGAACGCTATGAATGCCTCGACGGCTTCGACTCCGTTGGACACCAAACGCACCTCGCACCGCAGCGTGTCGAGCATGGCGGCGATCACCATTTGGTTAACGATATTGTCCTCGGCAACAAGAACTTTGACGCCGGCGCAAGCGGCGGCTTTGGCTCTTTCAGCGGGCGGCTTGGGCGACGCGCTACGCAACGCGGCGGCAGTTCTTCCTGATTCTGCGCGCGCCCTATCGCCAAGCGCATTGACGATCGCGTCAAAAAACATCGAGGCGCGCGCGGGCTTGACGAGGTAAGCATCGAACAAGCTGCGTATTGTCTCGCCCGGATCGCCCTTGTGTCCGGCGGAGGTCAACAAAATCAATGGAACATGCTCAAACGCGCGTTCGGCCCGCATCCGGCGAGAAAGCGCCACGCCGTCTTCGCCCGGCATCTGATGATCGAGAATGGCGATACTGAACGGGCGGCCCTTGTCCGCAGCCTCGCGGCCGATCTTCATCGCCTCTTCTGCGCAGTCGCAGGCGACCGGCGTCAAGCCCCAGGCGCCAAGTTGCTCGACCAAAATATCGCGGTTGATCTTGTTGTCGTCGACGACGAGGACGCTAAGGCCCTCGACGGCGCAAAGCCCCTGCGTGGCGGCGCTTATCGCGCGCTCATTGATGCGGATCGGCAGTCTCAGCCGGAATGTCGAGCCGGCGCCGACCATGCTTTCAGCGACCACGACGCCGTTCATCGCTTCGACCAGGCGGCGTGTGATCGCCAGCCCCAGTCCTGTGCCGTCATGCCGGCGCGCGGCAGATCCGTCGGCTTGTTCGAAGGCCTGGAATATGGCGTCGAGCTTCTCTGCCGGAATGCCGCAGCCCGTGTCCTCGACCGAGATTTCCACATCCGCGATTTCGCCGCGTCTCCGGCCGGACACGCAAACGAGAACGTGTCCGGCGTCCGTGAACTTCACCGCATTCCCGACAAGATTGGTGACCGCCTGACGAATGCGCCCCGCATCGCCGACAAAGTCCGCGCCGAGATCGGGCGCATAGCGGATCATGAGTTCAAGGCCTTTTTCCTGGACCTTTAGGGCGAGAAGGGCGGCGACGTCTTCGACAATGGCCCTGAGATCGAACGGCTCTTCAACGATCGCCATTTTCCCCGCCTCGAGGCGTGAGAAATCGAGAATGTCGTTGATGATCATCAGCAGATTGTCGCCGGACCGGACGATGACTTGCGCCATTTCCCGCTGCTTCGCCGAAAGGCCCGAGTCGAGGAGAAGGGACGCCATGCCGATGACGCCATTCATCGGCGTACGGATTTCATGGCTCATATTGGCGAGAAATTGCGCCTTGGCGCGGGCGCCGGCCTCGGCGGCGTCGCGCGCCGCGGTGAGGTCTGCCGTAATCCGCTCTAACTGTTGCTCGCGCGCCTTAAGGTCGGTGATGTCGTGATAGGTGATGACGAGGCCGCCGCGGGGGCGGGAGCGGACGCTTTCCGCGACGACGCGTCCATCTTCCTGTTGGCGCGTCGTGTGAAAGGCGCCGTCGCGGGCTAGGCCTTCGAACATCGCCGCGACATAGGTTTCCGGCGTCCAGTTCCCGTAGACGCCCTTGCCGACGGCTTCTTTGAGCAGCGGGTAGATGCTGGCGCCGGCGTGCCATAGTTCGGGTGCTGTGCCAGAAAGGTCCGCGCATCTCCTGCTGGCGACGACGACGTTCGTCGACTCATCTAGCACGAGAACGCCTTCTGCCATGGACTCAAATACTTCATTCAAGAGCTCTGTGCGGGCGGTTGCGTCCTCCTGATGGCGCTTCAGTTCGGTGATGTCCGAATAGCTGACGACATAGCCGCCATGCGGGCGCCGCCGGATCTGCTCCGCGATGACACGCCCGTCCTTCTGCCGTCGCGTCGCGGTGAAGAAGCCGTTCTCCACGATGCGATTACGCATAGCGTCGAAATAAGCGGTGACGCTCGAATACTCGTAGAGTCCGGCTTTCACGCCAATCGCAAGCAGGTCACGAATATCCTTGCCGTCCGCCCAGAGCGCCGCCGGGAGACCCGACATGGCGACCGCGGCGCGATTGCGATTCTGGATGCGAAAATCGTGATCGAATACGACAAGGCCGTCCGCCATGGACTCGATGACGTCGTCGAGGAACTCGCTGCGCGCGGCGATTTCGGCCGTCCTCTGCGCGACTTCACGTTCGAGCCATTCATTTGTCTCGGCGAGACGGCGCCGGCTCTCCTCGACTTCGCGCTGGGCTTCGATCTGCGCAGTCACATTGCGGCAGACGCCGCGATAGCCGGCGAATGCGCCCCCTGATCGGAAAACCGGCACGCCGCTCTGCGAAACCCAGACTTTAGTCCCGTCGGGCGTCAGCAGCGCGCTCAGCACATCCTTGAAGGGCGCGCGACGCGCAAGCGCGTCGAGCAGCCGCGCATGTTCGCCTTCGCCGAATACGTCGCCGTCGACTTCCCCCATGGTCGCGCCATAGACGGTACTGTGATCGACTCCGGTGAGGACCGACGCCCGGTCAGACAGGAAAGTGTACCTCAGTGCCTCGTCTGCTTCCCAGAACCAATCCGACGCGCTCTCTGCGAAGTCGCGGAAGCGCTGTTCGCCCTCGCGGAGCGCGATCTGTGCGGCGTACTCCGACGTGACATCGCGAGTCCAGCCGATAAAGCCGAGGTAGGAGCCGTCCTCAGCAAAGCGCGGCTGCGCCGAGGTTGACACATAGGCCGGCGCGCCGTCGCTGCGCCTCAGCTTGTAGATCGCATCGCGATAGGGCGTCCGCGACTGGACGGCGTCGCGGGGGGCGAGAGCTGCCGCAAGCAGCTGCATGCCGACGCGGTCCACGAACTGGCGTCCTGTAAGACCGATGAAATCGCGAGCGGGAGCGCCGACAAATGCAGCGAAATGGCCGGATACATAAGTGATCCGTTCCTCGGCGTCGGTCTCCCAGGCCCAGTCTGTCGCCGCCTCGAGAAAGGCGCGCCGGCGCTCCTCAGCGTCACGATTCCGCGCCAGGCTTTCCATGTTGCGGAGAGTCAGTGCACGGAAAAAGTCAGCCATGCGTCCGTATTGCTGCATGCCGACCGGGATGGCGACAAGGATGATCAGTGCAACGACGCGCCCAGTTCCCGGCTGCGCCAAGGCGACATAGGCGGCGTAAGGAATGATCGCGAGTGTCATCGCGACGCGCGAGGCGGGCTTGAAGACGGCAAGCGACATGCCTGACCCGACGCCGCAATAAGCGACCCAGAGCACGAGCGCGATGCGCTCGTCGGGCTGCGCCATCGGGTCGATGATGAAAGCCGATAGGGAGCAGAAAAGCCCGAGGCCGATCGACATCCACAACAAATTGCGCAGTTCCCCGCGCATCTCGTCTCGGCTCATAGACGTCGGATCGATCATCCGCCAGTGGGACGCTCGCGCGACCGCGACCGCGAGGAACGCGAGTTCAAACGCCGCGACTGCGACCGGCGCGCGCGCAAAGAAGGTGAGGGCGACGAAGATCGAGCAAAACGCCATGCCGGCATAAATGACGGGCAATTGGCCGCGCAGCTCGTGCAGCTGTGCGGCCAGCACGGCATCCGGCGCGTCCGTCGAGAACGCGCCCCTCACGCGTTCAAGCAATTGGCGCATGAACTTAGGCTCTCCCAGCCCGGCGGGCGAACCGATTTTCTGGCATAGGCCGAGTTAAGCCGCGGTTTACCGGGCGCCGCAGGCGGATCTTCCGCCTGCGGTATGTCTTAAGAAAGTCCGAACGCCGGGCAGGGCCGGCGCCCGAAAGGTCAGCGTTTGGACGGCACGCCGGTGATGCCGACGGATTCGCGCAAGGCGGCGCCGTCCATCATCTTGCCGTCGAGCATGACGGTCTCGACCTGACGCAATGCGCCGATATCCGCCGAAACGTCGCCGTTGACGAGGAGGAGGTCGGCCGCGCCGCCCGGCGCGATCGTGGCGAGCAGGGGATCGAAATTCATCGCGCGCGCTGCGCCATCCGTCGCGGTCTCGAGCGCTTCGCCGACGGTCATGCCGGCGGAAACGTAAAGCTCCAATTCGCGGATGAGGTCGGAAGGGAGGCCGTCTGTCCCCGCGACGATCGGGACGCCTTTCTTGTGCAGCACGCTGACGATCTCGACGAGCTTCTTGAAGCTTTCCCGCATGTCGGCGCGCGTCGTCTTGAATTCCGGCGGCGCGACGAGCCCGCCGCTTCGGAATCCGCGCTCGATCTGCGCGGGGTAGAAGCCTGCATAGGGCGCGTTCGCCGCCGCGATCTCGCCCTGGTCGTACCTGAAATTGCTTTCATAGACCGTGAGGGTCGGGTCGATGACGATTTTCTTCGCCGCGAGCGTTTCGATGAAGGGCGCCATGGGCGCCGCGGAAAGATCGACATCCTTCGCGTAGCGGCCAGGCCCGAAAAAGCGATTGAGACCATTCGAGGTCTTGAGAACGTCTTCCGGCATCGCCTCCATGACGACGAAATTGATGTGATTGATGCCGGTATAGCCTGCGGCGACGGCCTCGGACGGCCGCATGCCCGCCGGAATATGGCCCTGCACGCTCATGCCGTTGCGTGCGGCTTCCGCAGCGATCGGGGCGACCCATTCCGGCTTGATCGTGCCGTAGAGTTTGATCCCGAAGAAGCCGTCCTTTTTGCCTTCCTGGACGGCTTTGAGGCCTTCTTCGACGCTCTTGATACGGACGAAGCTCTGGGCGGCCAGCGGCCCGTCGCCGTCGATGCCGAGAACGGGGTAAATTTTAGGACCGAGCAGGGCGCCCTCGTCGATCCGTTTCTTGCGGGCCAGAAGCTGCTCCCGGTCATTGCCGATGTCGCGCACGGACGTGACGCCCTGCGCAAGGTCGAGCGGCCCCTGGCTGTCGTCGCCATAGTGATGATGCATGTCCCAGAGCCCCGGCACCAGGGTTTTGTCGCTTCCGTCAATCACGACGCCGTTCTTCGGGGCCTTCACCTTCTTCGCCTTGCCGACCTTGACGATCTTCCCGCCCTCGACCAGCACGGACATGCCCGGGAGGAAACCGTTTGTCGGCGCATCATAGACCGTCACGTTGCGGAACAGCACCGGTCCTGCCGCATCCTTGAGGAGACGCGCGCGTTCCGCCGGCGCGCGCGCGGCGATCGCCTCTTCCTGCGCTTTGACGAGATCGGCGCGGATCGGCTCCCAGCCCTTCGGCAGCCAGGAGAGCCCGCCCGTGACGGCGAAGAACCGGTTATTCTCGTCGATCCAGACCGGCGACGGCGAGAAGCCGAGTCCCTCGATCAGAACGGCCTTCAGCGTCTTCGTTTTTCCGTTGGCGGAGAATTCTTTCGTGACGAGATCGGTGATGCGCGCCGCCCCGCCGGGTATCGCGTCGAATTTCCGGTCTGCGTCTTTCAGCACAGCGTCGACCAGCACGGCGAGCGTGTCATTGGGCCCGCCGTAAGGGATGTAGACCAGGTTTTCGCGCCAGGGCGTTTCGCCTGAATCGACCGGCGTCTTCCATTTGGCGGTTCCGTTTTCGACCGCGAAGGTTTCGCCGGCGTCGCCGGACGGGGTCGAACCTGTAATGACGACGCTGAGCGGCCGGCCGTCGGGAGCAAGCCGCATGTCGCTCTTCACGTCGAAAACGAGCCCGCGCAGCAGGATGTTCATTTGAGCGTGACGGACGCCGTCTTTTGTCGTCCAGACCTGTTCCTGCCCATGCTGGCCGCTCGCCGAAAGGATCGACCATGTCGCGGCGTTCTTCGGCGCGGCGGGAGGCTTGGCGGCGGCGATCCCGGTGAGACAGGTTGTGGCGAGCGCGGCGGCGGCGATCAGGGACAATCGGGTCATGGGTTTCTTTCGGGTGACTAAGTCCGGAAACCATAAGGTTGTTGTTGATTGTCCGCCACCAGGATGTGACGAATAACCTCGAGGACCTGATCGGCGGCGTGACGCAGAACCCCCGGCGGCGCCGGGGCGCGACCTAACGCACCACAGTCAGCCGCTCGGCGGCGCGCGTCACGGCCGTATAGAGCCAGCGGGCGCGGTGTTCACGGAAGGCGTAGCTCTCGTCGAACAAAACGACATCGTTCCACTGTGAGCCTTGCGCCTTGTGCACGGTGAGGGCGTAGCCGAAGTCGAACTCATCGGCGCCGCGGCGCATCGGGAAGGGGACGCTTTCCGGCCCAGCGGTAAAGAACTCTTCAGGCACCGAGATGTGCACCGGTTTGCCGCCCGAATCATCCTCGGCCGCGACCATCATGCGCGCGCGTCCTGCCCGCGGCGCTTTCTTGAGTAGGACCTTCCAGATGCCGCCATTGAGCAGGCCCTTCTGGCGATTGTTGCGGAGGCAAACGAGCTTTTCCGTTGCTTCCGGCGTCGGGTCCGTGTGGCCCTTTAGCTCGCGGATGCGGTCGTTGTAGCGCTTGCGCGTGCGGTTTGTGCCGACGAGCACCTGATCGGCGGCGAGGATGCGCTCCTTGTCGATGGCGGCGCGCGACAGGAACTGCAGCGCGCCGCCTTCCGGCGCCTCGTCCGGCTCGCGGCCCTCGCGAATGTCCATCGAGAAGCGGATGATCGGATTGTCCGCCGCCTGACGATGAATCTCTGACAGCATGAAATCGGGCGAGGCTTCAGTGAAAAATCCGCCGCCTTTGACCGGGGGCAATTGCGCCGGGTCGCCGAGCACCAGCACTTTCTTCCGGAAGGAGAGGAGATCGCGGCCAAGGTCCTCGTCGACCATCGAGCATTCGTCGATGATGATGAGGTCGGCCTTCGAAGCCGGCGCATCGCGGCGCAAGGTGAATAAAAGCTCGCCTTCTTCGCCGCCGCCCTCATCGTCGCGGGCCGGGCGATAAATCAGAGCATGGATGGTCGAGGCGCCGGCGCAGCCTTTCTGGCGCATGACATGCGCCGCCTTGCCGGTGAACGCCGCAAAGGCGACCTCTCCGTCAGAGGTCTCAGCAAGATGGCGTGCAAGCGTCGTCTTGCCTGCGCCCGCATAGCCGAACAAACGAAACACTTGTGTGTCGCCTGCCTTTAGCCAGCGGTCGACAGCAAGAAGAGCGGCGTCTTGTTCAGGTGAGAAGCGCATGGAGGTCAGGGAATAGGGAGCAACTCAAAAGCCGATAGCGCCAGTGCCGGCCTATTGAACTTCAGCGTGGGTGAATGACGGTGGCGGCGGCGTAGTTCATGGCTCAGTAGCTTCGGTCGATTTCGTCTCTGCGCATGGCAATGCGCTAGAATGCCTTGCGTTTACAGCAAAAGTTTTCGTCGAGACGGCGCTATGGGTGCATCTCCTCGTCAATCTGAAGAGGCGCCGGACTGTGCGGGCTTGTAACGATGGGTCGGAGTGCGTTTCAAATTGTTGAGGAAGTGGTGAGGCGCCCTTGGGGAGCGTCTTTCGCGCGGCCTCACCACCGTCTCCGCCTCAGCGTACGGCATCGTTTTGCATTTCCGCAGATTTTTTCGACGTCGACGTGGACCCGATGGAACGGCCGGATTCAATGGCGCAGCCGGTATTGAGTTTTCTTCACGTCACTGTGGCGCAGGCCGGTCGCCAAAGCGCGCGCGTCCGCTTTTCGCCCTAACGAAGTCGTTGAAGATTCATCCGCTATAGGCGCTGTCGGCGAAGGCCTCGCCAGGATTGCCCGGAAGCCAGTCACGACCAAACCTGCCGTAATTCAATTGAGCGGGCCTGACTGAGACCTCCTTGAGCAAGGCCGTGTTGGCTGCCGGTATGCGCCTTGTCGATATGCGCCGCCTTCTTTGTTCTTGCGCGTCATACAGCGCGCCTCGCCGCCTATGCGGACGATCTCACCCAAATGCTGCTGAGTGCGCGCCCCATCTGGCGTCATCGCGCCGACATAGCTGCTGGTCGCGCGGTGTGCCGTTCCGTCGGCCGCTCCAAGTGCAGCGGGAGCGAGATGGCTCAAGACGGGCCTCGCACCGGCGCCGTTTCCCGCCTAGCGCAGAGAAGTTTTTTGCGGTATTTTCAATGTGTTATGTATTCCTTCAAACTTAGGCAGGCGGCGTCAGACCGTATTGGGCGCCCGGTTGCACCAGAGACCGCGGGCTCAGTTCTATTCACACGCGCCAGTGGCACATTCGCGCCTTGCGCGCTCTGCCGAAAGCTGGATCGGCAATGGCGCGCTAGGCTTGCGGGCCTTCTTGTCCGCCGGGCAAAATGATATACCCTTTACGAATGAGCGCCAAAGCGCTCCATTCGGGAGGCGATATGAAATCGACATTTCTCGCGGCCGCCGCCGCCTTGGCCATGGCTGCCGGTAGCGGCAGCGCAAATGCCGCGCAGCTCAACCCCAACACCCCAAGCGACGCGCTCACCTTGTCCCGCAAGATCGCTTGTTCCCTGAAGGACGGGGAGCCGGCGACCTATTGGTGGCATGGCGAAGTTTTCTCGCGTCGCGAAGGCGAGGCGGACAAGCACCTTTTCAATGTCGAGGGCATGAATATCCGCGCTTGCGTCAAGGCGCCGGACGGCGACGGGTTCAACCTCGTCTCGCGCGAGCTTCTTCTGTATACGGACGTGAGGACTGGCGAACTCCTGAAGACCTGGACCAATCCCTGGACGGGCGAAACCGTCGACGTTTTGCATGTCGCCAACGATCCTGTGAACGGCAAATTCCGCAGCAAAACGCGCGACGGCAAGCCCTATGTCTGGGACGGCACGATCAGCGGCGGGACGTGGTGGCAAACGACGACCGTGCCGCTCTTCTATCCGAACCCGCTCGGCGGCGCCTATCAGGCCGAGGTCGGCGGTGTGTACCACGCGACCGAGATGTTCAATTTCTTCGGCGAAGCCGCGTCGCTGCTCGATCCCACAAAGCCTGCAAGAAACGTGCAGGTCGGCTGGGTGCGCATCTCCGACTGGCTGCCCTGGATGAAAATGGGCGGGCGCGACGGCATGGTCTACTTCCACACGGCGGGACGGAAGCTCGATAGGTTCAACGAACTGCCCAAGCTCGTCCGTGACGAGATCAAGAAGAATTACCCGGACTACAACAAGCCGCCTGCGCTTGATGATGCGCGCCCCAACGTGACGAGCTGGAAGTATTACGACGGCGTCAAGAAGGGCGAGATCAAAGCGCCCAAGCGCTGAGGCCTATTCGAATCATCGGCTGGGCGCTCAGAACGCCGGGTTGTCGCGCTCGAACGCCGCCCAGTCGGTCGCAACGCGCGCCTCATCGATCAGCGTGCGCTGCATGAGCCGTCCGGCGCAATACCAATGCCAGACGCGGTGGCGCACCGCGCCATCGTCACTGATCTGGATCATTTCATAGAGATAAGTGTCGGGCTCGCCCTTGCGCGTCCAGTTGAGCATGGTCGTGCGATTGAAATCGTCGAGCGCGACATCGGCGGCCCAGCCGGTGATCAGCTCATTGTCCCAGAAGATGCGGCCGTTGCGGATGGCTGCTGGAAAGTCCCGCGTCTCCCGCTTTCCGTCCGCCCACCGGTAGTGATTGGTCTGGTGATAGGGGTGCGGCCCTGATTGTGGGAATCGACAGATTAACCGAGAACGATGTTCGTCGATCTTGTCGCCCCCGGCATCGTAATAGCGATAGACGCCCTCCCACACGCCTTCATGGCGCGCGAGAAGGGGCATGGTCTCCCGAACGCTCAACGTTGCTGCAGTCATCGAAGATCCTTTTCGAACGTCTTCAGAAGATTAACCTTTTGACGTCTGCGCAGAGGCCTTCTGCGTGCGCTAATTCCCGTTGCGAAATCGTCACACTACGCGCGCCGTCCGTCGATGGATTGCAATTCGGCCTTTCATTCGCGGTCGATACCGTGATGGAATGATATACCATTTGCTTCGAGCGAGCGAGCGTTCGAATGTCCGGGAGGGTTTATGAAGAAGACTACATATCTGTCAGGGGCGGCCTTGATTGGACTTCTGGCGTCAACGGCGGCGCCGGCTCTGGCGCAGAATGCGTCAACGGACGAAGATCGTCAGGAAATCGTCGTCTCGGCCCGCAAGGTTGATGAGAGCCTGCAGAACGCGCCAGTTTCCGTGACGGCGTTGACGGAACAGGCCCTTGAAGACCGTAACATCGAGTCGATCGACGACTTGGCGAAATTTGCACCGGGCCTTTCCTTCAGCCAGGCCTTCGGACGTTCAACTGACCGTCCGGTTGTTCGCGGCCAGTCCAACGTGCTCGCCAACGTCCAATTCGGCGTTGAGTCCGGCACCGCCTATTTCGTCGACGGCATCTATTACCCGACGACGATCCAGTCTCTCGACTTCAACCTGTTGAAGCGCGTCGAGGTCATCCGCGGCCCGCAGAGCGCGCTCTACGGCCGCAACAGCTATGCAGGCGCCATCAACTTCATCACCAAGGACCCGGGCGATGAGCACTATCTGAAGCTCAACGGCCGGGCGGCAGAAGGCGGAGAGTTCCAGTATTCGGCGACGGCAGGCGGTCCGATCCTCGGCGACACGCTCGGCGCGCTCGTATCGGCGCGTTTCCAAGAGTATGACGGTCAGTATACGAATGAACTGACCGGGCTAAAGGTCGGGTCTGAGGAAACCTGGAGCGTCAGCGGCATCTTGACGTTCAAGCCGTTAGAAAACCTGAAGGCGCGAGCGCGCGTCTCCTATCAACAGGATAATGACGGCCCCCTTGCGCTCTTCCTGCAAGGCTCGGCGCAAAACAATTGCTTGCCCGGCTTCCGGTCGAACTTCTATCGCTCTGGCGGCGTACTGAACTCCGGATCGCTCGCGACATCGCCGGGCGCGCTCAACAACAACCAGTTTTTCTGCGGCGTCATCAGACCAGGCCCGGTGCGCCTCAACACGCAGAACATCGGCAATCCGCCCGCCGGCGCCGACGGAACCGCGTTTGACGGCATTGAGCGCGAAATCCTCGTGACCGGGCTTACGGTCGATTGGGACCTAATGGAGGGTCTCACTCTACACTCGGGGACGGGATATCGTACGGAAACCGAGAAGTTCGGCACAGACTCCGACCACTCTGATGCGAATATCTTCATTCCCAATACGGCGGCGAACGCAGCTGTGTCCGAGCCCTTGTTCGCAAACACGACGCGCGACGATATTCGCGATTGGTCGCAGGAATTGCGGCTCGAATGGACGCCCGCGGAAATGTTCCGCTTCATGGCCGGCGGGTTCTATTACTTCAGCGAAAACAAAGGACGCGAGATCACGAAGACCTCCGGCGAAGCGGGCGTGTTCTTCGGCCAGCCATCGCTGGGGGCAGGCGTCGGCATTGATCCGGGTTGTGGAGCGACGGCGACCTGTTCTGACCGGTCGACAGTTAAGAACTGGGCTGTTTTCGGCCTTGCCGAAGTCAATCCGACCGAGCGCATCTCCTTCACGGGCGAGTTGCGCTACATGGAAGAGACAAAGGGGCTTTTCCAATATAACGGCGCGGGGGCGCTCGTGTTTTCCGGCGAGAACCCGGAAGACTATGTGACGCCGCGTGTCACAGCTAACTGGCAGGCTACGGACGATTTCCTGTTGTTTGCAATCTGGGCCAAGGGCGTGAAGCCGGGCGGCTTCAACGGCACGACTGGCGTCTCCGTCAGTCTGCCAACCTACCTTCCGGAACGGGCTACAAGCTATGAGGTCGGCTTCAAATCGTCCTGGTTCGAGGACAAGTTGACAGTCAATATTTCAGGATATTTTCTCGACGCGACAGATGTGCAGCTGACGACCGCGGTTCCCTCTTCGACGACCGCGGTCAATTCGATTGTGACCAATCAAGGTGCAGGCGAGACCCTCGGCCTTGAATCCGAGTTCAGCTTCGTACCCAATGAGAATTGGGCTTTCACGACGACATACGCGTATTCCAATCCGAAGTTCACCCAAGGCTGCGATCAGGACCAATTCATCAATACGTCTGGCGGCGGCGTGTTTTTCGGGTTGAACGATCCACGGACGAGGAGCTTCAACAACGTTTTCGGCGGGACGGCGACTTGCGACATTTCCGGAAACCGGTATCCGCTGAGCTCCAGGCACCAGGCGAGTTTTAACGCAGGATATAAGAGGCCGGTTGCGGGCGGCTACGAATTCTTCTCGAACCTCAACGGCAGTTACGAGTCGTCAAAATTCGTTCAGGTGGACAATGAAGCTGAGACCGGCAGCGCTTTCTTGCTGGGCGGTCAGATCGGCCTGCGCGGCGATCGCTGGTCGGCGAATATATTCGGCCGCAACATTCTGAACGACGATACGATCACGCTCGCGACCCGCTGGTTTGATTTGCGTTACGGCGGCGCCGCGGCCGTGCCTCCGACGAGCCTGCCGGGCCTAAACCGCATCATCGCCGACGGCGGTTCGGCGACGACAGCGACAACGGGTTCGCCGCGCGGGTTCTTCGGTTCGCTCCGCCGTCCGCGTCAGCTCGGCATCGAGCTGTCATACGAGTTCTAGACCGGGCTCAATCGACTGCCTGCGAAGGGGCCGGCGCAATGCCGGCCCCTTCGTTCGCGCCGCACAAACTCAAAAAAGAGCGGCCGTTTGATTGCTGCACGTCAATACTCAAGGGCGTAAAGCATGGCCACAGCGGGCAGGGCCTCAATAAGTGGCGTTTCTGGCCGAGCGAATTCTCTCACGATCAAGGCGAAGAAATCTGCCTCAAAACCGATGAAAAGACGCTGCGCGAGGTGCGCCTCATTCAGCGCCGCGTCGAATGGCCGACGGGAACGCGCCGCCCCACATTGACGCCCTATGTGCATGAGGGCGACCACAAGCGCGCCGTCTCCTATGCCTGGACGGAAGGCGACGGCGCGCCGATCGGCGTCAAACTTCGTTGGATTCAAGCGAGTTGCACGCTCGCGCCTGAGCGCCTCTTCGACGATGCGCCGAAATCGACGGTGCGCCAATAACCTCGCCTTAAGCGGTCGACTCTGCGGACTTGCGCGTCTGGTTCGCAGAACGCACTGCGGTCCGTGCTCACCGATTGCGCGCCTTGAGAATCGCCGCCGCCGCGGCCTCGCCCGACTCCATCGCGCCTTCCATGCCGGTGTGGAGGAACGACAAATGCTCCCCGGCGAAATGGATGCGGCCGATGGGCGCGCGCATCGCGTCAAACCAGGCGTCGCCTTGCCCCGGCGCCCAGTGCATATAGGCGCCGCCAGCGTAAGAGGCGCCCTCAGTCCATCGCACGGCGCGCCGCAAGCGCATTTTGCCTTCGCTCGCCGGGCGCAATGTCGAGAAGGCGCCTTGCGCCAAAGTCTCAAGGTCGGCGTCTGATTTCTCGCCGAGGCCGCGCGCCGGGTCGCCATTGATCCAGACATTGAAGCCGACGATCGTACCAGCCTCGTCCTTCACCGTGAAAATGCGTTCGAGCGGCCCGTCCGTCCACATGACAGGCGGGAGGCCGTCCTTTTCCCAGAAGGGCGTCTCTGCTGAAAGATGCAGCTGCAGGATCTGCGTGTAGGGTAGGCTCGCAATCGCTTCAGCCTGCGCGGCTTTCGGCGCCGGATCGATCGCGATCGAGCGCAGGGCGGGGTAGGGCAGGGCGAGCACGCAATCGTCCGCATAGAGCGTTTCGCCTGTGTCGGTCGAAACGCTGACGTGGTCGGCGGCGGCGCTGACCGCCGCGACGCGCAGGCCCGTGCGGACTGCCTCCCCCAGCCAGCGCGCCATCGCTTCCGGCAGACGCTGCGAGCCGCCTTCAACCTCGCCGGTCGGCCCCATTGCCGCGTCGACGGCGTAGAGCTGCAAGGTCCGCCAGACATTGAGGATCGAATAGGTCTTGAGGCTGTTCGCATTGAGCGCGACGTCGATTAGTCGGCGCGCGGCGTCATTGAAACCTTCCCCGCTGAGCCAGGCGTCCGCCGACACGTCTTCAACGTCGAGCGCGCTCCAGTCTTGCGGGTTCTTGAAAGGATTCTTGCGCCCTGCGGCGGCGAGAAGAGCGGCGTCAGGCGGCAAGGGCCTTGCGCCGTCCGGGAACGGATTAAGGGGCGAGGCCGCCCAGGCGCTTTGCAAAACCTGCTTGTCGCCGATGACGATGAGCCTGTCTTCGCGCGCTTGAGGGGGATTGTCCTTGATGGCGACGCCGGTCTTTGCGGCCGCATAGCGGATGCGCGCATAGGTCTGGCCGATTTGCGCGCCGCCGCCTTCCGGCCGCCCCGGCAGATCATCGAGCGTGAGAAGCCGGCCGCCGATTCGGGTCGAGGCCTCGAGCACAACAACCTTGGCGCCCGCCTCCGCAAGCTGCATCGCGGCGAAAAGTCCTGAGAGGCCCGCGCCGACCACAATGACATCCGCAGTCTTTCGTCGCCGCGTGAAAGGTCCGCATCCGCCGAGCGCCGCCGCGCCCGCGGCGGTCAAGAATGTGCGGCGTCCAAGCTGGCTCATGGGAGCGTCCCCGGGCTTTGATTTGTGCAGAAATGATATACCCTTTGGCGGGGGCACGAAACAGCAGAGCCGCGAGGGGTCCATGGCGTCAGGCGAATTGCGAAGAGGCTGGCCGATTGTGACGGCAGCTGCGGTCGGCATCGGGCTCGGCCTGTCGCCGCTGCCCTTCTACACGATCGACGTGATGGTGAAGCCGCTCGGCGACGAGTTCGGCTGGACCCGCGGCGACGTCTATTCGAGTCTTGCGATTTACACGGTCGGCGCGTTTCTCATGTCGCCGATCATCGGCATGCTGAGCGAGCGATTCGGCGCCCGCCGCGTGTGTCTCGTGTCGATCGTGACGTTCAGCCTGGCGATGATGGCGCTCGCCTTCAACAATGGCGACAAGACGCGCTATGTCGCGTTTTGGCTATTGCTGGCGGTCGCCGGCGCCGGCACCTTGCCGATCACCTTCACGCGTCCGATCAACACTTGGTTCAATGAGCGGCGCGGCTTCGCTTTGGGGCTTGCGCTGATCGCGACCGGCGTCTTCGGGGCGCTCGCCAAATCCTTCGCGCAATACCTTGTATCGATGGAGGGCGTCGGCTGGCGCGGCGCCTATGTCGCGCTCGGACTCCTGCCGCTGACGATCGCCCTGCCGATTGCGCTTCTGACCTTGCGTGACATCTCCGACACGCCGCCCCGCGACTCGAGGTTTGTGAAAGCCAAGCCCCTGTTCCTCGCCGTGTCGCTCGCCGGCGCCGCAGCGCTCGTCTGGTTCGCCTTTTCCTTCATCTGGCCGCAATTGCAGGAGCGGGGCCTCAGGCTCGAATACGGGATGGCTTTCGCCTTCATGGCGATCGTTTTGGCGGCGCCGCTCGCTTTGCTCGTCTTCGACATAAGGACGGCGCCGGGGGATGGGCAAGGCTTCAAGGGCAAGCGCGATCTGCCGGGCATGACGCTCGGTGAGTCGCTGAAGACGTGGCGCTTCTGGCTCCTTGCGATCGCCTTTGTGCCGATTTCCTATGCGCTCGGCGCCATCATCCCCAGTCTCGTGCCGCTCCTCTCTTCCAAAGGCTACGCAATCTCGGACGCTGTCTCGCTTGCAACGCTGACGGGCCTTGCCGTGCTGCTCGGGCGCCTCATCGGCGGCTGGCTGATTGATCGCTTCTGGGCGCCGGGCGTCGCCTTCGTGTTTCTCGCCTCGCCGGCTTTTGCGCTTCACCTTCTGACCGGCGAAGTCTCACGCGACACGGCGACGCTAGCGATCCTCATGATCGGCTTCGGCGCCGGGGTCGAATATGATTTCATGGCCTATCTTGTGTCGAAGTATTTCGGGATGAAGCGCTATTCCTCGATCTATGGCGCGCTCTATGGATTCTTCGCGGCCGGGGCCGGTTTCGGCCCGACGATCATGAACAATCTCGCCGACAAGAATGGTTGGGATGCGACGCTGAACATGGCGGCGATCCTGCTTTTCGTTTTCACGACGCCGCTCTTGCTCCTCGGGCGCTATCGCGACTTCTCGAAAGGGTGAAGCGCCATGGCGGCCTACATGATCGTCTTCTGCAGGATCAAAGACCGCGCGCGTTTTATCGAGGACTACGCAAAGCCGACGGCCGCGCTCGTCGCGCGCTATGGCGGCGAGTATCTTGTCCGTTCGCCGAAAGTCACGGCGCTCGAAGGCGCGTTTGGCGAAGGCATGGCGAGCGTCGTCTCGAAATGGCCGACGCGCGCGGCTCTCGACGCCTTCTACAACGCGCCGGAGTACCAGCCGCTCAAGGCCGCGCGCGCGCCGCTCGCTGACTGCCATATTCTGATTGCGGAGGACCCAGCGTGAAAACGGCGCATATCCTGTTTGCGGCGTTCCTGGCCGCAATGCCCGCGGCTGCGAAGAACGCGGGGGAAAGGGATTATCCCGGGCTCTATCCCGCCGCACCCGAGCGCTCGGCGGCCGACATTCTCGCCAAAGCCTATGAGGTCGCCGGCAGCGACGCGTGGCGCCGGCCCACGACGCTGAAGTTGTCGGGCTACGCGGTCATGTACCGCGACGGCGCGGCCGTGCGCTACGACAGCTATGTCATGCACCGCGTCTATGACTGGGCCAAGAAAGACGCCCACGCCGCCGACGGCAAGGTGCGCATCGAAGCGACCAAGGACGGCAAGACCGTCCTTCTGCTGATGTTCGACGGCGAGAAGACGTACGACCTCAACGGCGCGGTCGCCGATCCCGCGGCGAATGCGCAATGGGCCTCGAATTTCGGTTTCGGCGCGATCCGCCACGGGCTCGACGAAGGCTGGACGCAGAAGCGGCTGCCGGACGACATGATGGACGGCGAGGCGGTCTACATGATCGAACTCAAAGATCCCAAGGGCGGGATCACGCGCTTCGGCATCAACCAGACATCCTATCAGGTCGTCTATGCAGGGTTCGACACGCCGCGCGGCTGGCATGAAAGGCGGTATTCGGACTATTACCGCAAGAAGGGCGTCTCCTGGGCGCAGCCTCGCCGCGTGCGGCTGCACTATGACGGCGTAAAGCAGAACGAAATTATCTGGACGGATTTCGAGCTCGACGCGCCCATGCCTGACGCGCTGTTCAAGCCGCAGTGAACTTCATCCGCACTGGCCACGATGCTGAAGCGCGTGGTCGGCGAGAGTGATCGCCATCATCGCGACGCCGACCGGAACCGCTCTTATGCCGACGCAGGGGTCATGGCGGCCTTTGGTCGCGATCTCGGTCTCAGCGCCGTCGCGCGTGATCGTGCGCCGTGGCGTCAGAATGGAAGACGTCGGCTTCACTGCGAAGCGCGCGACGATCGGCTGGCCGGTTGAAATGCCGCCCAGGATGCCGCCAGCATTGTTCGACAGGAAATGCGGCTTGCCGTTCAGCATGCGGATCTCATCGGCGTTCTCTTCGCCGGTGAGCTCGGCGGCGCTGAGGCCCGCGCCGATTTCGACCGCCTTGACGGCGTTGATTGACATGAAGGCGCTCGCAAGATCGGCGTCGAGCTTGCCGTAGATCGGCGCTCCGAGCCCGGGAGGAATGCCTTCGGCGACGACTTCCACGACAGCGCCGAGCGAGGAGCCGTTTTTGCGCGCGGCGTCCAGCTTCGTTTCCCAGTCTCTTGCGGCGACGGCGTCTGGGCACCAGAACTGGTTCTGCGCGACGACGGCCCAATCGAAGCACGCGCGGTCAATACGGCTCGTCCCCATCTGCACGAGACAGGCGCGTATCGTCGCCGCGCCGCCATAGAGATGATCGAGGACGCGCAAGGCGACGGCGCCCCCGGCGACGCGCGCGGCCGTCTCCCGCGCCGAGGACCGCCCGCCGCCGCGATAATCGCGCAGGCCATATTTAGCGTCATAGGTGAAATCAGCATGGCCCGGACGATAGGCGTCGCGAATGTCGTCATAGTCTTTCGACCGCTGATCGACATTGTCGATGAGAAGACTGATCGGCGCGCCGGTCGTGCGCGGGCCGTCCGTGCGATCATCCTCGAAGACGCCGGAGAGAATGCGCACCGCGTCCGGCTCGCGGCGTTGCGTCACGAATTTCGATGTGCCCGGCCGGCGCTTGTCGAGTTCACGCTGGATATCATCCGGCGTGAGGCGCAGCCCCGGCGGGCAGCCGTCGACGACGCAGCCAATCGCCGGACCATGGCTTTCGCCCCAGGTCGTCACCCGGAAAAGGCGGCCGAAACTGTTGAACGACATGGGCCCTCGAAGCCGTAAAGCGCTGTTGCGACGCAGGAGACTAAACCGGGCTGCGCGCTATAGGGTTAACATTTCTCCTGTCCGACGCCCAAGGAGCCATTATGTCGAAAGCGCCTCTCATCCCGCCGACGCCGAGCGAGGAGGCCTATCGTGTCGACGAGGACCAGGGCGAGGTCTTCACGACGGACGACCCGATCGCATTGTTTGAGGAGTGGTTCTCGCTCGCCAAAGTCAAGGAGCCGAACGACGCCAACGCCATGGCGCTCGCCACGGCAAATGCGGACGGTGCCCCCGATGTGCGCATTGTCCTTCTCAAGGATGTCTCAGCCGCAGGCTTTAGTTTCTATACCAATGAAGACAGCGCCAAGGGCCGGGATCTGGCGGCCAATCCGCGCGCCGCGCTCGCCTTCCATTGGAAAACAATCCGCCGACAGGTGCGCCTGCGCGGCGCCGTCTCCTTCACGTCTGACGCGGAGACAGACGCCTATTTCCAGGAGCGGGCCCGCGGCGCCCGCATCGCCGCCCACGTGTCGCGCCAGTCGCGCCCTGTCGAGAGCGCCGCGGCGCTGCGGCGCGCTTTTGACGCCGCCGTCGCGGATTTCGAAGGGAAAGAGGTCGATAGGCCCGCCTATTGGCGTGGGTATCGGGTCGTCCCGCATGAGATCGAGTTTTGGGTGAACCGTCCCTTCCGGCTGCACGACCGGCTTTTGTTCCGGCGCACGGACAAGGGCTGGGAGACATCGCGGCTCTACCCATAGCGCCGTCTCACGCGATTTGTGTTAGTCTCGCCGCGACGCAACGGGGAGAGCGCCCATGGAAGGGGCAGTCATTCTCCTGGCGATATTTGCGGCGGCGGTGCTGCTCGCCTTTCTGTCGATCCGCAAGAGCGCCAAGGAGCCGGAACCGGCATCAGAGGTCGTCGTCGCCCCTCTGAGCCAGCCGCCGCCTGAGGCGATCGCAGCCAACAAGGACCCGCGCCTTGCTGCGGCGATCCTTCTCTATCAGGCCGCGGCGCTCAAAGGCGACATCTCGGATGAGACAGACTCGCAGCTTCTCAACGGAATGGCCAAGCTGTTCAACACGGACAGTGAAGCATCCGCAGACCTGTTCAGCGCGGCCTGGCGCGCGCTCGGAGAGCGCAATGACACGGGCGTTCCGCTCGACGTGCTGGTCGGACCGATCGTTGAACAGTGCACGGACGTTGAGCGCCGCGAGTTTCTAAGCCTCTTCCAGCGGATTTCAACGCTTGAGGGCGCGCCCAATCCGCAGCAGATGCGGCTCTTTGAAGATTTGCGCGCGCGTCTGCTCTGACGGAGCCGTCTGGCTCAGGCTGCGATGACGCCGATCATGGCCGGCGCCAGCGCGCTGAAGGTCAGCCGCGTCCGAAAACGCGCACGGTCGCGCGGGCGCGGCGTGCGCTCGTTTCTTCGTAGCGGAATTCGATCCGCGTGACGTTTCTATCGCCGCCTTCTAGGTCGATGTCGCGCGTACAGCCGCCGGCCGGCACGCGCTCGCGCATGGCGATGTCCTGGTGTCCGCCATTGGCGAAATAGACATCGACATCGTGGAATTCGACCGGATTGCGTTTCACGCAAAACTTGATCTGCCGGAAATCGCGCGGGCCCGGCAACGTGATCGCGTCTCTTTCGGTCCTGTCTTTCACCTCACGGACCCCGATCAGGTCCCAGGCGTGCGCCGGCGCGGCAAAGGCGCCGCTAGCCAGCACACACGCTACTGCAACGAAAAGCTTCTCTCTCATGGTCGTCTCCCCTTCTTGAGCCGGACAATTCCTCCGGACGCGGCAAAGTTAAGCCTGTTGGCGCAGCCGGGGCAACACCAGGATTGAACGCCGGCGGTCACTTATTCCGTCGGCGGTCTATAGGTCAGGCGGCGTCGGCTTTCGCCATATAGCGATGAATCGTCGCGAAGAGATCCGGCGCGCGAAGCGGCTTGGCGAGCGCGCTGTCGAGACCCGCGGCAAGATAGTCATCGATCTGATGCCGCATAACATTCGCGGTCAGTGCGATGATCGGCGTGCGCCGCGAGCCGCATCCGGTTTCATGGGCCCTGATCAACCGCGTCGCTTCAACGCCGTCCATGTCGGGCATTTGGATATCCATGAGAACGAGGTCGAAGGGTTCGGCCTTGAAGGCGGTGACGGCGGCGGCGCCGCTTTCGACCAGGACGCAACCGATGCCCCCCTGTTCGAGGAACGCCTTGAGCACCAGACGGTTTGTGAGGTTGTCGTCGGCGGCGAGCACGCGCACGGCGCGGGACGGCGGCGCCGGCGCTTGCGCCGCATGTTCTGCAAATCCGGCGGGCGACCGCTGAAAACCGATCCGCAAGCGGAAGGTCGCACCGCGGCCGGGGGCGCTTTCAAGCGTGAGCTCCGCTCCCATAAGCGATGCGAGCGCCTTGGCTATGGCGAGGCCGAGGCCGGAGCCGCCATAGCGCCGCGTGGTGGAGGCGTCGGCCTGTACGAATGGCTGGAACAGGCGGCTCTGCGTCGCTGCATCGATGCCGGGTCCCGTATCGATCACGTCGAATAAGGCTGTGACCGATTGCGGCGTTTCCTGGATCGCGACCTTCAGCGTCACCGAACCCTTGGCCGTGAACTTGATCGCGTTTGACAAAAGGTTATTGAGAATCTGACGAAGTCTTCCGTCGTCGCCGATGACGATGAGCGCCGCGTCCTGCGGCGCCTCGACCGAGAAGCGGAGGCCTTTTTCCTCCGCCTTCAGACGGTGTAGGGAAGCGACGGAGCGGATGAGGGCGCCGAGGTCGAAGGGCGCGGCCTCAATCTCCATCTTGCCGGCCTCGATCTTCGAAATGTCGAGAATTTCGTTGAGCACGGACATCAAAGCGTCGCCGCTGTCCGTCACGACTTTCAGCATGCGCTGCTGCGGTTCCGACAAGGCGGTCTGCGACAACGCCGCGGCCATGCCGAGAACGCCGTTCATCGGCGTGCGGATTTCATGGCTCATCTTGGCGAGAAAGGCGCTCTTGGCGAGGTTCGCCGATTCGGCGAGGGCGCGCTGTTCGTCGAGTTCGCGCGTGCGCTCGGCGACGCGGCGTTCGAGCGACAGCATGAGTTCGGCGTAGCGCGCATCGCGTCCGGCGAAGGAACGGGCGAGCGCGCCGATTTCGTCGTCGCGCCAAGCTTCGGCAAAGTGCGGCGAGTCACGGAAGCGGCCCTCGCCGCCGGCTTGCGCGGCGAGCAGTTTCAGCGGCGCGCCGACAAAACGCTCCGCAGCGAAAATGAGGATGAGCCCCAGCGCCGCCATCGCGGCAAGGCCCACGAGCGCGATCGTCACAGAAGACAGGAGAGCCTTGTTCTGGATGACCGATGCCGGCGTCGAGACGACATAGCGCCAGTTGGGTCCGCCGAAAGTCGCGTAGGCGATATAAGCGTCCCAAGGTTCGTATTTGAACACCCCGCTCGCTGTTTTCTGCGCGGCGATGCGCGCGGCAAGCGCTTTCGTGCCGAGATCCGCGGCGACCTCGTCGCTCGTCTTGCCGGCTTCAGACCCCGGTAGAATGTCCTGGTGCGCCACAACGCCGCCGAACTGGTCGATGATGAAGGGCGCGGGCAGGCCGTCGCGCGGCGTTGTCGCGTCGCGCATCCAGCCGTCGAGCAGAAGCGTCGTGCCCCATATGCCGGCGAGGCGGCCGTCCTTGCTGAAGACTGCAAGGCAACCGGACGAAATCTTCGGGCCGCCCTTGTCGTAAATGACGTTTTCGAGGGGCGTGCACAGCATGCGGCCGCCAGCGTCGCCATGGCGTGTAACGAATTGCACCGGCTGGCTGTCGCTGAAATCGAAATCCGCCGGCGCCGTGATGCGGTAGTATTCGAGTTTGTCCGGCCGGTTCGGCGCGAAAATAATGAGCGCGTTGTCAGGCGTAAAGAAGTAGAAGTTATCGAGACCAGAGACGAGACCCTCGCCGAATTTCTGAACTATATCGTACACGGACAGAAACAGGATCTTGCGCTCGCGGTCGAGCGCCGTCTCGCCGGAAATGAACGCGCCCATGCCGTAGGAATAGCCGCTCTGCCCGCGCGGGGCTCCGTCGAAGGAGTTCGGTGCGCTCCGTCGCGTGCCGTCGGCTTGCTTTGGAAAGGTGCGGTCGAATTCCGCGTCCACGTCGACGGCGTCGTGCCAGTGTTCGAGCCGCATGCGCAAGGCGGCGGAGGCCCGGTCGCTGGTCTGCTGCGTCGTGCGGAAGACGTCGCCATGCGTCTCTGCGGCGGTTCGCACATTGTGTTTGAGGCTTGCGACCATCTGGTCGCGGCTCAGATCGAAAAACCCGAGAAACGCCGTCGCCGTCAGCGCCAGCACGACGAGGATGGCAAGGGGCGCCGTGAAGAAGAGGAGTTTCCGGCCAAGAGTCATGATCGCTTTCCGCTGACGCTGGGCCCCCTCGGTGCGTCGGTCAGAAAGCTACGAACGCAATGTTAATTTACTCTGATTTGCGGTTGGACGGCTTGAACTGCGCCCCCGGCCTCAACGCGCCCTCGCAAGCCACGGCGCCGGTTTCGACGAGGCGGATGAGATGCGCGAACACGTTGAGCGCCGCCGCGCCGTGGAGACGCGGGTCAATGTCGGCGTAAAGGACCGCGACAATCTCCTTAATGCGCGATTTACCTTTGGCGAGCTGGTCGAGGATTTGGCCGTCCCTTATGCGGCGATGCGCGCGTATGGCCCGGACAAAGGCATGCGGCTTGTCGATCGGAGCGCCATGCGTCGGGTAGTAGGCCTTGTCGTTCCGTGTCAGGAGCTTTCCGAGGCTTTGCATATACGCACCCATCGACCCGTCCGGCGGCGCGACGACGCTCGTCGACCAGCCCATGATGTGGTCGCCCGTGAAGAGGACGTGCTCTTCCTTGAGCCCGAAACAGAGGTGGTTTGAGAGGTGCCCCGGCGTATGCACGGCTTCGATCGTCCAGCCTTCACCGGCGATAACGGCGCCGTCGGCGAGGGTCTCGTCCGGCGCAAAGCCGTAGTCGCCGCCCTCATCGAGCGTCGGAGCGTCTTCTTCGGGGCTGCGCGCCGGGTGCGGCCCAAAGGCGAAGATCGGCGCACGAACAGCGTCGGCGAAGCGGCGCGAGAGCGCGCAATGGTCGCTATGCGTGTGCGTGATCAGCACATGGCTGACGCGCCGCCCGTCGAGCGCGGCGCAAAGGGCGTCGAGATGCTCTGAAAGGTCCGGCCCCGGATCGATCACGGCCGCTGCGCCGCCGTTGGCGACGATATAGGTTCCGCTGCCGGTGAAGGTGAAGGGGCCGGGATTGCGCGCAATCACGCGGGTCACGCGCGGCGACAGCCGCGTCGGCGCGCCATAAGCAAAATCGAACGTCTTGACGAAGGGGATCGCCGCCGGCGGCGCAGTCGTCACGAGCCTGCTTTCAGCCTCCTGTCGACGAGCGCGCCAAACGCCTCCGCAATACCGCGCATGGCGCGCAGCTTTTGCGGTCCGGTCAGCGCCGAAGGCGGCCCCATATCGGTCTTATTGACATCGACGATATAGATGCGCCCGTCCGTCCGGTTGCGCAGAACGTCAAGGCCGCCGAAATCGAGGCGCATTGCGTCAGCGAATTCTGCAATCTTGGCTTGCTCCGCTTTGGACAGCATGGCGTCGGTGTCGGCGAGATCGACACGATGATTCTCGTTCGAGAAGCGCAGATCGCGCCATCGGCGCTTCAAATAAACGAAGGGGATGACGCCGCCGACAACGGGCGTACGAATGTCGATGAATTCCTTGCCGTCGAATGTGTTGTCGATCAGGCGCTGGTAGACGAGATCGCGGCGCGGATGGACGAGCGGACAGGCGACGATCCGTCCGTCATGCTTGCCATTTGCCTCAGACTTTTCGACCGCCTCGCCGACGAAGGTCGTGGGGTCGACTGCAAGGCTGTAACCGAAGACCTCCTCGAACACACGTGCTACGGCGCTTTTGCGAATGTCATGGCAGCCTGCATTGAGAGCGGGCCGGTCCGTCGGCGCGATCTGGGGGCCGGTGCGGAATTCGCGGTCCTCGAAATAGAAGTGAAGGTCCGCCTCGGCCGGATCATCGACGATGCGCACATCGGCGAGCTGGCACACCGGCCATATTGCGTAGAAGGAATTCGGCTTCTTCGGATAAAACGAGATTGCGGCGCGGTGGTTGCGGCCGCGTACGGCGCGCGTCGCCCTTATCCCCTGTACGACGCCGACAAAGCTCATCACGCGGATAACGTCGCGGACAAGTCCCGCCGTCAGCGGAATCTGCGCGCCGGTTTCCTTGGCGATAATCGTGCCGTTGCTGATTTCAAAAATCTGAAACATCGCGTCTTCGATCCCAAGGCGGCCAGCCCACCCCCAAAGGTCATGGCCAGATCAGTCCTCATCATCATGGCTTTAGCCGCGCTGACAAGAAAATAAAGTTTACGGGAGATTTCGTGATCGGCCCGCGCTTTGCGAGGGGCGGGGCATGAGCACACAAGGATTTTCCACCCGTTTCGCCCTGATACAGGTTTTGGCAACCCTAATAGCAGCAAGTCCCGCACATGCGGGAACGTTGCTGGGTAGCGCCGGCGGCATCGCCATCGGCGAAAGCCAGGGCGGGGTTACAGATCGCGCCTATGTGTCGGCGCCGCCCGCCTATGCCTATTCCATCGAACGCCAGGCTGGCAGTTTTCTCGATTGCGGCGAGGGCGATGAAGCGCGCCAGACCGACGGCGCCGGCCGCGATATGGCGAGCCTTTCCTGCGGCGTCACGTTGACAGAGACGATCGTCATCCCGGCCGCGGCCGACAGTGCCCGGATCGTCGTCCACTACTAAGTCCCCTCAGGACCGCATCGCCGCGAGCCGCGGCGCAAGCCCAGACAAATCATAGCCCGCTTCCGCCGCTTCTTCGATGATGGCGCCGATCTCAGCGCCCGACCGGGCCCGCGCGAGCGCCCGCACGACCGTCGAGCGTGTACCGCTTCGGCAAAAGGCGAGCGTTGCGCCACGGCTCTGCGCCAGCGCCGAATCGAAAGCGTCAAGATCGGCCGCACTGACGGCCCCGCCCGTGATCGGAATGGCGACATAGGCAAGGCCAAGCGCTTGCGCCGCCTTCTCGATAACGCCGCCTGAAGGCTGGTCGGGTTCCTCGCCGTCCGGCCGATTGTTAATCACCAGCGTGACGCCCATGGCGGCGGCGTCCTTGAGGTCTTCGGGCGCGATCTGCGGGGACACGAAGAAGCGTTCTGTGAGCGTGCGAAATTTCGGATTCACGGATTGGGCCCTCGGTAGGAATGCGGTTAAACTGGCGGTGTCCCATGTCTAACGCTGCTGTCGCCGTTCCGGGAGTCCTCCCTCGCATCGGGGGGGCAACGCCGCTCTATCGGATGAGACCCTATGGCCCAAAGTGCTGTTGCCGCTGAACCCTTGCCGCCCTTCCACCTTGCGTTTCCGGTCGATGATTTGGCCGCGGCCGAAGCCTTTTACAGCGGTCTCCTCGGCTGCCGGCAGGGGCGGCGCTCGGACCAGTGGATCGACTTTGATTTCTACGGCCACCAGCTCGTCGCGCATCTGTCGCCGGAAGAATGCCGCGGCGCACGGACAAACGCCGTCGACGGTCATGACGTGCCCGTGCGTCATTTCGGCGTTGTGCTCTCCCAGGCGGACTGGAAATCGCTGGCGGCAAAGCTTCAGGAAGCCGGCGCGGAGTTCATCATTGCGCCAGACATCAGGTTCAGGGGTGAGCCAGGCGAGCAGGGCACATTCTTCATCCGCGACCCCGCGGGGAATGCGCTCGAGTTCAAGTGCTTCGCCGATCTCAGGATGCTGTTTGAGTCCTAGGCGCGCATACGCGTTTCGGCCGGCTCTGGCGACGGCGTCCAGCGCTCAAGCGCTGCTTTGAGGTTCGCAAGCGTTTCTTCTTCCGTGCGTCCCTCGGCGATCAGGCCGTCGACTCCGATGGCATAGGCAAGAAAGCCGTTCATGCCGTCGAGCGGCCGGATGAGAATGGAGCGCGGCGACGAAGTTCCGTGGGCGGTCAGCATAGGCAAGTCCTCCCAATGATTGCGCCGGAGGATCGCGCCGGAAGGTTAACGCTTGGTCGCTCTATGGTTTCCAAATTGTTTCAAAGCTGTGCGGCGCAAGCCATTCCGCGCCGAGCCTGACGCGTCTTGCCGAAACATAATGGCGCTTAACGCGGAAGGCGCAGGCGGTCGCACAGGAAATACGCGAGCGCGGCGAAGATAGTATAGACAGCCAAGGCGCTGGCGGCCGCGGCCTCGATCGAAGCGGGCGGCTGATAGGCGTTGAACGCAAACGCTGCGCCGCTGAACGCTGCAAAGAGCGCCGGCCCCAATCGGCCGAACGCGTTTCGCGCGCGTGTCGCCGCCGTATAGAGAACAAGTCCTACGCCAAGCACGCCGAACTCCAGCATCAAGGTCAGGGTCGGATCGCGCCAGACGCCGAGACCGACCTTGGGTCCGCCCGGCCACAGAGGCAGATCCTCAAGATGGACAACGAGGTCGAGCAGCCAGTGCGAAAACACGGTCGCCGCAAGAAGGAAGAGAGCAGGGCGGCTTTTGGTCCGGTACAGGGCTCGTGCAAGCCCGGCGAAGACAGCCGACCAGAGCAGCGCCATGACGAGACTATGCGTCCAGGGCATGTCGTAAAGGTCGAGCACGCTCATGGCCGCGAAGCCAGGCACAATGCGCGCATGCTCGACGCCGGTGAGGATGAACACCGCCCACAGATAATCAAGGAACTGCGCGGCGACGATGAAGAGCCAGAGCGGCGCTGAACGCGCGGCCGCTTTAGACGCGAAGGCAGGACCGTAATGGCCGACGAACATTGCCGATCTCCAGCGTCCTTTTTAGGCTTTAAGGCTCGCTGATCTCGCCCTTGCGGAAAACGACTGCGCCGTCGACGATGGTGAGGACGGGCTTGGCTTTCAGTATTTCGGCTTCGGCGGCCGTCATGATGTCCACGGAAAAAGCGGTGAAGTCGGCGCGTTTGCCGGGCTCGATCGTGCCAAGTTCGTTTTCCTGAAACGAAGCGTAGGCCGCGGACGCGGTGAACAGGCGCAACGCCTCGGCGCGGCTGACTTTCTGCGAGTCGCCCCAGTCCGGCCCCTGAAAGCCGTCGATCGAGCGACGCGATACGGCCGCGTAGAACTCGATTAACGGGTCGCCGCGCTCGACAGGCGCATCCGATCCGCCCGCAATCACGGCGCCCGAATCAAGAAGGCTGCGCCAGGCATAGGCGCCGGCGAGCCGGCTGGGGCCGAGCCGGGCCGGCGCGAAGTACATGTCGCCGATCGCATGGCTCGGCTGCATGGAGGCGATCACCTTGTCGCGGCCGAAGCGAGGAATATCAGCCGGATCGACGATCTGCGCATGCTCAATACGCCAGCGCGGGCTGGCCGCTTGTCCGTCAAGCGTCTTACGGTACCAGTTGAGCACGAGGTGGTTGGCGCGGTCGCCGATCGCATGCGCGCAAACCTGAACGCCCTCGTCGCGCGCGCGGGCAAGCAGCGCCAGCATGGCCGGCTCTTCGGTGAGGAGGAGGCCGGAAGTCTCGGGCTTGTCGGCATAAGGCGCCTGCAGCGCCGCGCCGCGGGAGCCCAGCGCGCCGTCTGCATAAAGCTTGACTGCGCGCGTGATGATCCGGCCCGTTACATCCGTATGCGGCGCGTTTTCGGCGAGCCAGTCGAGGCCGGAGGGTTCGAGCGCGTTATAGACCCGGATCGGGATCGCGCCGGAGGCCGCCAGTCTTTCGATGATCGGCACATCGGCGGGATCAACCGACATGTTGTGAAGGCCCGTCCATCCGTAGGCGGCATAAACCTTTGCGCCGGCGGCGTAGGCCTCTTCCTTTTCCTCGATCGTCAGGGCCGTGATCAGCGATTCAACAAGAGCCATCGCCGCATCGACGAGAACGCCGGTCGGTTCGCCTTTGGCGTCGCGTTCGATGCGCCCGCCTGCCGGGTCCTTGGTCGCGCGCGTGACGCCGGCGCGCAGAAGCGCCGCCGAGTTGGCGACGAGAGCATGCCCGTCCGCACGGTAAAGAATAACCGGATTGTCGGGGCTCGCCGGGTCGAGGTCGGCGCGCGTCGGAAACCGCGCCTCATCCCACCCGCTCTCGATCCAGCCGCGCCCGTAGATGACCTCCCCGGGTCCAGCGCCCTCGACTTCGGCGGCGACGATATCGACGAGTTCGTCGATGGAGGAGACGCCCTCAAGATTGAGCGTCAGCTCGCGCAGGCCGATCCCAAGGAGATGCGCATGGCTGTCCGTGAAACCGGGATAGAGCGCAGCGCCGCCGAGATCGATTGTCTCGGTCTTGGCGGAGGCAAGCGGCAAAATCGCGTCGCGCGCGCCCACAGCCAGAATGCGGCCATCCTTGACGGCGACGGCTTCGGCCCGACCCCCGTCGCCGACGCCAGTGTAGATCGGACCGCCGACAAGGATGAGGTCCGGCTCGCCGCTTGCCGGGGCGCGGACTTTTTCTCCGCAAGCGGACAAAAGCGTCAGAGCGGCGAACGATAGGAGGACTGGGCGGCGCGTCAGCATGCGCGCAAGGCTACGCTTTCACGGAGGCGCACGCCAGACTGGGGCCAAACATGACAGTTCGGCGCCAACCGTCCGTGGCGGGATGACCTCCAAACATGTCGGTCAGGCGGGACTGGTCGGAGTGAGAGGATTCGAACCTCTGGCCCCTAGCTCCCGAAGCTAGTGCTCTACCAGGCTGAGCTACACTCCGTTGAAGGACGCGCTCTATAGACCCGGCATTTCTGCGATGCAAACAGAAAGCCCGCCGCAGACGCCGGCGCGGTCCGCGATTTTTTGAGGCAAGAGTTGCGCCGCGGGAATCGAGGCGCTATCTACCGCGGCCTCTTGGGGCGTAGCCAAGCGGTAAGGCAGCGGGTTTTGGTCCCGCCATCCCTAGGTTCGAATCCTAGCGCCCCAGCCAACCTTTTCCCTGTAGCGCCGAGGATGCATTGGCGTCCTCTCCCCTCTGAATATGGCGGACTGTCCTTCACTGTTGTTCGGGGATTACTCACGAAAAGAAATTGCGATGTGGACGCAATCGATCCGTCGCGGCGGCGTGCGCTCTGTTGCGCGCAGTCGACGGTCATGCTACTAAGTAACAAATGGGGGCGGGGTGCTCCGAAGCTGGCAGGCCGAAGACGCTGACCGGGGTGGGTTGGTGCACGATCTGTCAGTGTGATTTGGGCGACCGCCTTTGGGCGGGCTCGTTTGGGTGTGGGTAAGGCGTGCGGCAAGGGGTGAAAGAATTGCAATAGGCTGAGTTTGCTGATGCGCCGAAGTTTGTCTTCGGCGCATTGCGCGATATGCTCGTGTGAGCGTGTCGTGCGGCAGAGAATTTTGCGGGTGGCGTTCTCAAGCGAATTGCGATGAGATTAAGGTTGGGACGGCAAGGATCTGAGGATCGATAGCCCGAAGAGGGCGCGCGAAGAGAAAGAACAGAATAGCGGGCGCGGGGGAGCGGCCGGAGGCTGACGCCGGGATCAAGAAGGATAGGAGAAGGACGAGGCGGCGCTAGTTTTGCATGGGGACTCGATCCGGGATCGACGACCTTGCGTAAATGGGAGCGTAAAATTGCGTCGGCGCCGTGATGGGGCGATCGGCGATGCTGGGAACGGAAGCTGCGCTCGCGGAGCTTTCAGGCGCATTAAAATAGAACCTGGTTGGACATCGTGGACGATTATCTAGGACAAGGAAAATCTGGCAGGCGGGGCATCGGCTTCTTCGTCGTTTTGGCGATCCACGCCTTCCTCGCATGGGGTCTCATGAGCGGCCTTGCGACCAAGATTGTGTCGCAGGTGACTGAGCCGTTCAAAGTCGAAAAGATCGACGAGCCGCCGCCGCCGGCGGATGATACGCCGCCGCCGCCGCCGCCCGATCTCGTGGACCCGCCGCCTTTCGTGCCGCCGCCCGATTTCACCATCGATGCGCCGGCTGTTACGAGCAACAACACAATCACCCAGACCACTCAGGACGTGCGGCCAGCGGGGCCGACAGTGCCGGTTCGGGGCGATCCCAAGCATCCGCCGACACGGCCGGAATATCCGCCGTCTGCCAAGCGTCTGGAACAGGAAGGCGTCGTCGGTCTGCTTCTTTACGTTTGCGAAGATGGCCGTGTGAAAGAAGCGCAGGTCGAAAAGACGAGCGGATTCCCGGCACTCGATCAGTCGGCGCTCCGGGAGGCGAGGACCTACAGGTTCTTGCCCGCGCAGGATAAGGGCAAGCCGGTCTGCGCCTGGCACAGGATCAATATCAGATTCAGGCTCGAAGATGCTTAAGGGCGCGGGTCTGCAACAAAGGGGCTCAGTCAGCCGGCGAGCGTCGCGCGGCGATGGAGAAAGTGGAAAGAAAGAACGGGTTATGAAAGTGTCAAATTCCTTCGTCTACGGAACAATCGCGGCGCTCGCACTGGCTTTCGCCGCGGCTCCGGCCTACTCACAAGATCCAGCCGCTGGCGCGGCGCCCGCGGCAACGGACGCTGCGGCGACCGACCCTGCCGCGACCGATCCGGCTGCGGTTGATCCCGCCGCCTCCGCCGCCGCGACTGAGGAAGTCGCGCCGATCGCCGAAACCAAAGAGGAAGAGGCGCATAACCCGTTCGGCCTGATGGCCCTTATTCAGGAAGGCGGCCCGGTTTCTCTCGTCACGCTTATCCTGATGGCGCTGATGTCGATCGCCTCCTGGTATATCTTCATCACCAAGATCTTCATGCAGAATGGTCTTTACAGCCAGGCGGCCAAAGCCGGCCGCAAGTTCTGGGCTTCTGCGAACATTGAAGATGCGATCGCCAGCCTCGATTCGGGCAGCGTGTTCCGCAAGATCGCGACGGACGGCCTCGCCGCCGCCGAGCATCACGCCAAGCACCTCTCGGGCAAAGTGAGCCTCTACGAGTGGGTCGGCGCTGCGCTCCGCCGCTCCGTCAACGAAGTTTCCGGCCGTCTCCAGGGCGGCAACGCGGTTCTTGCTTCGGTTGGCTCGGTTGCGCCCTTCGTCGGACTGTTCGGCACGGTGTGGGGCATCCTGCAGGCCCTCATCAAGATCGGCGTCACTGGCCAGGCCTCGATTGACAAAGTCGCAGGTCCGGTCGGCGAAGCGCTGATCATGACCGCGATCGGTCTTGCCGTCGCCATCCCGGCCGTCGCCTTCTACAACGTCGTGCTGCGCCGCAACAAGCAGATCACCGATGCGCTGTCGCGCTTCGCCGATGACGTCGAAGCCTATCTCGTTAGCGGGTCGCGCGTGGGCGCCGATGGGAAGCGCCGCAAGTAAGCGGCGCGCAACCTATCCCTCCTGCGCTAACCCTTAGGGTCAAGGAAACCTGCGTTATGGCGATGTCCGCTCCGGCCGCCCACTCGGAAGACGACGAAGAAGTGATGGCGAACATCAATACGACGCCTCTCGTCGATATTATGCTCGTCATGTTGATCATCTTCCTGATCACTGTTCCGGTCGTGACTCAGGCGGTTCAACTTCAGCTGCCCAAGGCGTCAAACATCCCGATCTGGATCAAGCCCGAAAACGTTGTGATCAGCGTTCGCGAGGATGGATCGGTGTGGTACGGTTTGGAAGAGTTCGCCGACCGGCAGGCCTTGCGCGAAAAGCTGCAAAACAAGGTGCGTGAAGCTGTAGCGGCCGGTAAGCCGGTGCCTGAGGTCCATATACGCGGCGACAAAAAGGCCAAGTTCGCCGCCATTGGACGCGTGATTGTCGATGTCCAGCGTTCAGCGATCCAGAAGATCGCCTTCACGACCGAGCCTGATGCGCCGGCCGGCCGGTAGGGCTGGACACGCAGAAGGCCCGGCCGTCTCGACCAAGACTGACGCCTGTAGAAGACACGAGTTGAAGGACCAATCCTTATGGCGATGAGTGCGGGCACCAAAGAAGGTGAGCCGATGATGGAGATCAACACGACTCCGTTGATCGACGTCATGCTCGTTCTTCTGGTCATGCTGATCATCACAATCCCGGTACAGTCGCATGCGGTGAAGCTTGATATGCCGCAAGCGACGCCGCCGCCGGAAGATGTCGTCAAGCCAGAGATCGTGAAGCTCGAGATCCAGTTCGACGGCGCCGTGTTCTGGAACGGGTCGCCGGTGCCGAGCACCGAAGTGCTCCGCGACTACTTCAAAACGGCGGCTTTTTCCGATCCGCAGCCCGAAATTCATATCGAGCCGGATGCATCCGTCGAATACGGCTTCGTCGCCATCGTTCTTGCAGAAGCGCAGAAACAGGGTGTGACGCGGATCGGTTTCGCCGGCAACGAGAAGTACGTCGCAGATTGATATCAGCCTTTGCGGCGACTGTGCGGCCGGGATACGGTCGGGCGGTCGCCGTTTGAGCAGAATGAGGCCTTTTCCTGGCCTT
The DNA here is from genome assembly GCA_964507915.1 of uncultured Caulobacterales bacterium. Classification (GTDB taxonomy): domain Bacteria; phylum Pseudomonadota; class Alphaproteobacteria; order Caulobacterales; family Parvularculaceae; genus Amphiplicatus. The sequence goes on along the minus strand of CAZDRH010000004.1, from coordinate 170,022 downwards.
TTTCGCTGAATACATGGGACCTGGCGGCTCGATTGGAATAAGATCGGCCAGCCGGCTGACGATAGGAAAGATCGAGGATCGCTATGAAAAACAAACTGTTCGCCGCAGCATCGGCGCTCCTGCTCGCCGGCGCAGTCGCCGCCCCCGCCGCCCTGGTGTTTGCGCCGGGTGCGGCGGAAGCCAAAGGCTCGATCGGCGCCAAAGTGGGAAAGCCGCTTGGTGAGGCGCAGAAGCTTGCGCAGGAAAAGAAGTTTTCCGAAGCGCTCGCCAAAGCGAAGGAAGCGGACGCCGTCCCCGGCAAGTCGCCCTATGAAGAATTTGTCGTCAAGGACATGCTGACCTATCTCTATGGTCAACTCCGCGACTACGGCAATGCGGCGCTCGCCGCAGAAGCCGCGCTCAATTCGGGTCAGGCTCCGGCCGCAGACGTTGCGCGCCGTGTGAAGCTCATCGCGCAGCTCAACTATCAGGCAAAGAATTACGGCAAGGCGATCCAGTTTGCGGAGCGCTATACGTCGAGCTACGGCGCTGACAGCGGGATGAATGATCTCATCATCCAATCCTACTACCTGCAGAAGAATTATTCTAAGTCCTTGCAGCTCAGCCTGGATAATGTGCGCGCGGCGGAGCGGGCAGGCCGGGCGCCGAGCGAGGACTCACTGAAGCTTGCCCTGTCGAGCGCCTACAATCTCAAGGATAATGCTCAAACCAAGGACGTGCTATTCCGCCTCGTACAGTACTATGGCGGTAACAAGAACTATTGGGTCGACCTCTACAGCATTCTGCTCGCAGCGGCAGGAAACAATGAGCGCACCAATCTTGAGATTTTCCGCACGAAGTTCGCGGCCGACAAAATGGAAGGTGCGGACGATTATTCGGAGGCGGCCCAGACAGCGATCCAAGTCGGATTCCCGGGCGAGGCCCAGCGCATCATCGATGCAGGATTTGCCAAGGGCGTCCTCGGCACGGGTCCGGACGCTTCGCGCCATACACGCCTTCGCACGCTAGCGACGACCAACGCCAATCAGGACAAAGCGACAATCGCCGCCCAGTCGCGCGCGGCTGCAGCCTCGCCGAACGGCAATGATGACGTGAAAGTCGCCGAAGCCATGGAAACCTATGGCGACGCCGCCGGCGCGCTGGCGCTGATTACCGGCGGAATCACCAAACCAGGCATCCGCAACATGGATGAAGCGCGCATCACGCTAGGCCGGATCCAGCTCGCAGCCGGACAAAAAGAGGCTGCGCGGGCGACCTTCAAGGAAGTGAAGACGGACCCCAAAATGATGGATGTCGCGCGCCTCTGGCTGGTTATCGCCAAATAGCCCAATCAAACCTATCCACGACAAACCCGCCCGGCTCGCCGCCGGGCGGTTTTTTGTGTGTGGCAAGCCCGTTCGACCAGCATTGCGCTGGGAGATCGCGAGAGGGCGCATTTGCATTTGACGCTGGCGCGCAATGGCGCGACAAAGGCCGCGTTCAGTCGTTGAGGATGTGCATGACCGCGCGCAACGCCCTTCGCCGTTCTGTCTTTCTGGTCGCTGCGGCGCTCGCTGTCGCGAGCCTTCTCGCAGGTTGCGCGGGCGGTACGAAATCCAAAAAGAAATTCGCCTATGTGGAGCGCCCGGTTGAACGCCTTTACGCGGACGCCGCGCGCCAGCTTGAGCGCAAGCGCTACGTAGAGGCGGTCGCGGGCTTCGAGGAGGTCGAACGCCAGCATCCCTATTCGGCCTGGGCCCGCCGCGCGATCCTGATGAAGGCCTTTGCTCAGTATCAGGACAATGAATATGAGGACGCCGTCGAAACGCTTGACGGCTTCATCTCGCTCCACCCCGGCAACAAGGATGCGCCTTACGCCTATTACCTAAAGGCGATGTGTTTCTATGAGCGCATTTCCGCAGTCGGGCGCGACCAGAAGAATACAGACGACGCAGTCGCCGCGTTGAGCGACGTGGTCAAGCGCTATCCCAACTCTGAATACGCCCGCGACGCGCGCCTCAAGCTCGACCTCACCTACGACCATCTCGCCGGCAAAGAAATGTATGTCGGCCGCTATTATCAACGCAGCAACAAGACGCTCGCCGCCATCAACCGTTACAAGACGGTGGTCGAAAAATACCAGACCACGGGCCAGGTCCCCGAGGCGCTCCACCGCCTCGTCGAAAACTACCTGACGCTGGGTCTCGTCGGCGAAGCGCAGCGGACCGCTGCCGTTCTCGGCCATAATTATCCGGGTTCGGAGTGGTACGAGTACAGCTACCGGCTCCTCAAAAACCGGGGTTTGCTTGAACCGCTGAAAGAGCCGCCGGGCAAGCTGCAAAGCGTGTCGGCGCCCGCGACGGCGTCAGAGGCTGCGGGGCCTAAGCCCTCGGGCCCTGACTATCGCCCGAAGGACACGCGCGCGCTGCCGCAAGGGTCGGCGTTGCCGCCGCCCGGCGACGCCGACGCAACCGGCGCGCCGAAGTCCTAAGCATCCGCGGGTGCGCCGCCTGGCGGCTAGGGGACGCGCGCTGCGGCCCCCGACAGCTCTATCAAGTATGTCTTGTTGCCTTCTGCGCCACGACGCGGCAGGCGAATCCATGCGATAAGCGAATGTCCTCCTGACGGATTCGGCACGCATGTTGACGGCCCTCCACATCCAGAATTTCGTCCTGATTGAGCAAGCCAATCTCGTGCTCGGTCCGGGCCTCACGGCGCTGACCGGCGAAACGGGCGCCGGCAAGTCGATCCTGCTCGATGCGCTCGGGCTTGCGGCCGGCGGTCGCTCAGAACGCGGCGCGCTAAGGCAAGGCGCGGAACAGGGCGTGATCACGGCGGCCTTCGAAGCCTGCGCCGACCATCCGGTCTGGAAAGTCCTTGAGGCGAATGCTCTGCCGGCGGAGGAAGATGTCGTTATTCTCCGGCGCGTGCAGACGCGCGACGGCAAGAGCCGTGCTTTCGTCAATGACCAGCCGGTCGGCGTCGCGCTTCTGCGCGCGGTCGGCGAGCAGCTGCTTGAGATCCACGGCCAGCATGACGGGCGCGGCTTTCTGACAGCCTCCACCCATCGCGCGACTCTCGACGAATTCGGCGGGCTTCAGGCCGCCGTCGCAAGCGTCTCCGCCGGCTTCGAGGCGCGGCGCGACGCCGAGGCGCAGCTTGCGGAGCGGCGGCAGGGTCGCGAAAAAGCGGCCGCTGACGCGGACTATCTCCGGCATGTGGCTTCGGAACTCGCCGCGCTTGCGCCGGAACCGGGTGAAGAAGCGCGCCTCGCCGCGCGACGGGCGGAGCTCGTCGCCGCGGAACGCGTCGGCGAAGAACTCGCGGCCGCCGCCCATTTTCTTGGCGCCGACGGGCTTGAGAACAAGCTTGCGGGCGCAGCGCGGCGTCTTGCGCGCGCGGCGACGAATGCGTCAGGCGCGCCGCTTGCCGGATCCGAAGCGGGCGCCGCTCTCGACCACGCGGCCGAGCGCATCGCCGCCGCACTCTCTGAGATCGAAGAGGCGCGCGCCGCAGTTGAAACCGCCATACGGCGCTTCGGTTATGACGCCCACGAACAAGCGCGCGTCGAAGAGCGGCTCTTCGCCCTGCGCGCCGCAGCGCGCAAGCACGGCGTCGCGGCCGACGGACTGCCGGCGTTTCTCGCCAAAGCGCAAGCGGCGCTCGATGCGCTTGTGGAAGGCGAGGCGGGCTTCGGCGCTCTCGAGGCGGAGGCCATTGCCGCGGCGCGCGCCTATGATGCGGCGGCGGCGGAACTCTCCGCCGCGCGCCGCCGCGCCGCCGCGGAACTCGACGCCGCCGTCGCGCGTGAACTCGGGCCCCTGAAGCTCGGCCGCGCCCTCTTCTCGACAAGCATCGAGTCCGATCCGCGTCGGCCGGCGTTGGAGGGGATCGACCAGGTCGAGTTCATGGTGGCGACAAATCCCGGCGTGCCGCCGGGCCATTTGAAAACCATTGCCTCGGGAGGCGAGCTTTCCCGCTTCGTGCTCGCGATGAAAGCCGCGCTCGCCGCCAAGGAGCGGCGCACCGTGATCATTTTTGACGAGGTCGACTCCGGCGTCGGCGGTGCCGTCGCGGATGCTGTCGGCGAACGGCTGGCAAGGCTGGCGCGCGACGCGCAAGTGCTGGTCGTCACGCACAGCCCGCAGGTCGCCGCCCGGGCGAACGCGCATTGGCGCATTGAGAAATCACAGAGTGCGCGCGACACGCTGACGAATGTCACGGTGCTGACGCCGGAAGAGCGCGTCGAGGAAATCGCGCGCATGCTTTCAGGAAGGGCCGTAACCGACGAGGCCCGCGCCGCCGCGCGACGCCTGCTCGGCGAAGCGGCGCTGCCCAGGCGGCGGCGTTCGGCGTGAGCCAGCGTCGGCGCGAAGCGCTCGATCGGGCCGAGGCTTTCGCCGCGGCCTTCGGACTTGAGGCGCCGATCCTCCTTGCGCCGATGGCCGGCGCCTGTCCTACGGCACTCTCCGTTGCGGTCGCGGAGGCCGGCGGCATGGGGGCCTGCGGCGCCGTGCTGATGTCGCCCGCTGAAATCGCCGAATGGTGCGACGCCCACCGCAAGGCGACGGCGCGGCCCTTCCAGATCAATCTGTGGACAGTGGATCCGGCGCCGGCGCGGGATGCGGCCGGCGAGGCTGCCATGGCCGCGTTTCTTGCGCGGTGGACCGAGCCCGATCGGGCCGACCTGGCGGCTGCGCCGCGGGATTATGAGGCGCAGTTCGAGGCGGTTCTCGCCGCCGCGCCGGATGCAGTTTCTTCGATCATGGGTCTCTTTCCGGAGCGGCATATCCGCGCCTTGCGTGACGCTGAAATTCCATGGCTCGCGACTGTGACGACGCTCGACGAGGCGCGCCGCGCGGCGGAGGCCGGCGCTGACGGCCTCATCGTGCAAGGCGCCGAAGCCGGCGGACATCGCGGCGCTTTCGAGCCGGACGGCGCCGTCCGCAACGCCGTCGGCCTTTTCGCATTGACCCCCGCTGTCGCCGATGCGGTCGACCTGCCGATCATCGCGGCGGGCGGCATCAGCGACGAGCGTACGGCCGCCTCCGCGCTGCTTCTTGGCGCATCGGCAGTGATGATCGGCACGGGCTTCCTGCGCTCGCCGGAAGCGGCGCTTCCGACCGCCTGGGCGGATGCGCTCGCGGGCAAAGGGCCCGAAGACGCTGTGTTGACCCGCGCCTTTTCGGGGCGGACAGGCCGCGCGCTGCGAACCGAGTTCGTCGACGCCGCCGATGCTCCGGATGCGCCGGACCTCGCGCCTTATCCCGTCCAGCGCGCGCTCACCAAGGCGATGCGCGCCGAAGGCGTGCGGCGGAACGACCTTGCGCGCCTGCAAGCCTGGGCCGGACAATCGGCCGCGCTCGCGCCATCAAGATCGGCCGGCGACATCGTGAAGACCATCTGGGCGGGCGCACGCGCCCTGCTGTCATGACGCCCTAGTGAACAGGCTGAGCCGAATGCCCAAGATATCGCCTGACGCGTTCGCGATGACACCCGTGAAGGACCTCACGCCCGATGCGGCTGCAGCTGAACTGTCGCGCCTCGCCGCGCTGATCGTCAAGGCGGACGGCGCCTATGCCGAGGCGCGGCCGATCATGACGGACGCGGAATATGACGCCCTGTGGCGGCGCAATGCCCTGATCGAGAAGCGCTTTCCGAAGCTGAAGCGCGCCGACTCGCCGTCCACAAGGGTCGGCGCCGCGCCCGCCGGCAAATTTGAAAAGGCGGTGCACGCCCGGCCCATGCTGTCGCTCGACAACGCCTTTTCGGACGAAGATGTCGCCGAATTTGACGGCCGCGTCCGCCGCTTTCTTGGCCTTTCGGAGACCGATCCGGTCGCCTATGTCGCCGAGCCCAAGATTGACGGGCTTTCCATGTCGCTGCGCTACGAAAAGGGCGTGCTCGTTCTCGCTGCGACGCGCGGCGACGGGCGGGAAGGGGAGAATGTCACTGCGAATATCCTCGCGGTCGGCGACGTTCCAAAACGCCTGAAGGGCGCGCCGGACATCCTCGAAGCGCGCGGCGAGATCTATATGGCGCATACGGATTTCCTGGCGCTTAATCGGACGCTGGAAGCCGGCGCGGAAGAGCCCTTCGCCAATCCGCGCAACGCCGCGGCGGGCTCCTTGCGGCAGATCGACCCCGCCGTGACGGCCGGGCGACCCTTGCGCTTTTTCGCCTATACGTGGGGCGAGACGTCAGAGCCCCTCGGGGTAACGCAATGGGAGGCGCTCACGCGGCTCAGGGAGCTCGGCTTCCCGGTCAATCCGCGCGCGCGTCGCTGTGAGAGCGTCTCCGAGCTGATCCAGTTCTATCGCGAGATCGAAAAAGACCGCGCCGGGCTCGGCTATGACATCGACGGCGTCGTCTACAAGATTGACCGGCTCGACTACCAGGAACGCCTCGGATTTGTCTCCCGCTCGCCGCGCTGGGCGATTGCGCACAAATTTGCAGCGGAAGAAGCGACGACCGTGCTCGAAGCGATCGACATCCAGGTCGGGCGCACGGGCGCGCTGACGCCCGTCGCACGGCTTGCGCCGGTCACCGTAGGCGGCGTCGTCGTCTCCAATGCGACCCTGCACAATCAGGACGAGATTGAACGCAAGGATATCCGCATCGGCGACAGCGTCGTCGTGCGTCGCGCCGGCGACGTCATCCCTCAAATCGTCAGTGTTCTGATGGAGCGTCGGCCGAAAGGCGCAAAGGCTTTTTCGTTCCCGGAAATTTGTCCCGTCTGCGGCAGCCACGCCGTGCGCGAGGAGGGCGAGGTCGTACGCCGCTGCACAGGCGGCCTTGTTTGTCCCGCGCAGGCCAAGGAGCGCCTGAAGCATTTCGTGCGCCGCGATGCGTTCGACATTGAGGGGCTCGGCGAGAAGCAGATCGACGAGTTTTTCGACGCCGGATGGATTCACGAGCCTGCCGACATTTTCACACTGGCAACGCGGCAGAAGGCGGGCGCCGTTGCGCTCTACCGCTATGATCTCGATGAGGCGGGCGCGCGCAAGCGGGACAAATCCGGCGCGGAGAAGCCCCCGACCAACAAGAAGTCCGTGGACAACCTTTTCGCGGCGATCGATGCGCGGCGCGACATCGCTCTGCCGCGTTTCCTGATCGCGCTCGGCATGCGGCATGTCGGCGAAACGACAGCGCGGGACCTTGCGCGGCACTACCAGACCTTCGCCCCGCTGGAAGCCGCCGCAATCGCCGCTGCAGACCCGTACAGCGCGGCCTTTCAGGAAATGCTGACGATCGAAGGCGTCGGCGCCGTCGTTGCGAGCGGGGTCATCGACTTTTTCGCGGAGCCGAAGAACCGTGCGGCCGTCGCGCGGCTGTTGAATGAGGTGACCCCGCGCGAGGAAAAGCCGGCGGAATTCTCCGGCAGTCCCGTCGTCGGCAAGACGGTCGTCTTCACGGGTTCGCTTGAGCGATTCACGCGCGACGAAGCGAAAGCCCGCGCACTCGCGCTCGGCGCCAAGGTTGCGGGCAGCGTCTCGGCAAAGACCGACATCGTTGTCGCGGGTCCCGGCGCCGGTTCGAAACTCGCCAAGGCTGCGGAACTTGGCGTAAAGGTGATGACGGAAGACGAGTGGCTGCAATTGATCGGGGGTTGAAACGATGAATGATCCTTCCCGTGCCTTCGGCGACATCGCGGCGCGCTATGCCGACCTTCGCCCGGCCTATCCGGCGGCGCTCTATGATTTTCTGGAGGCGCATCTGGAAGGGCCGCGCGACACTTGTGTCGATCTCGGCGCGGGGCCGGGCAAAGCCTCCGTCGACCTTGCAACGCGCTTTGTGACGGTCGCGGCCGTCGAGCCCGATGCGCGCATGTTGGCGGCGATGCCGAAGCGCGACAACGTCGCGCCGGTTCATCGGCCGGCGGAGGAAGCAGAGTTCCCGGCGGGCCGCGTCGATTGCGTCACCGCCGCGACGGCGTTTCACTGGATGGACCAGGACGTCGTCGTCGCCAAGGTCGCGCGCTGGCTCCGTCGCGGCGGCGTCTTCTTTCCGTTCCTGTACGGACCGTTTCATGTGAAGGACGCCGCGACCGAGGTATTCGCGCGGCATTGGGCCTTGTGGACGCCCTTTATGGACAAGCGGCTCGGCGCGAAGGCGGATTACTCGCGCTCCATGCGGGCGAGCGGCGCCTTTTCGCGGCTCGAAACCTTTTCGTCATCGATGGAAGTGACGCTCTCGGCCGAAGACGCCGCCGGTCTCTTCTGCACGGGGTCTTATGTGCGCGCCTATGCCGAAGCCAAGGGCATCTCCGCAATATATATGAGCACGCTTGCCGAAGAACTCTCGCCCTTCGGCCGGATCACGATCGGCTTCCCGCTGGGCGGCGTTCTTGGCGTGCGCTCATAGAGCGCGTGTCGCGCCGGCAAGCCATGCCGCGACATCGGCAGCCAAAAGCGGCGTCAGCGCAGCGCGCACGCGCGCGTGGTAGCCGTTGAGCCAGCGGCGTTCTTCAGCGGTCAGCAAAGCGGGTTCGACGAGATCAAGCGCGATCGGGGCGAGCGTAATGGTCTCAAAGCCCATCATCTCACGCTCGCCGCCTTGGACCGGCGCTGCTTGTGTCACCACGATCAGATTTTCGATCCGGATGCCGAACGCGCCTGTCTTGTAATAGCCGGGCTCGTTGGAGAGGATCATGCCGGGCATCAGGGCTTGGGAATTCGCGACCTTGGCGATGCGCTGCGGCCCTTCATGCACGCCGAGGAACGAGCCGACCCCGTGGCCGGTGCCGTGGTCATAGTCGAGGCCGGCGTCCCAAAGGGGCTTGCGGGCAATCATGTCGAGCTGATGGCCGGTCGTGCCAGCGGGGAAGCGCATGGTCGCAAGGCCGATATGGCCTTTGAGAACGCGCGTGAAGCGGTCGCGCATTTCTTCCGTAGGCGTCCCGATCGCCGCGACGCGCGTGATGTCGGTCGTTCCGTCCTGATATTGCGCGCCGGAATCGATCAGGAACAGCGTACCGGGCTCAAGGCGCTTGTTCGTCGTCGTCGAGACTTTGTAGTGCACGACGGCGCCGTTCGCGCCGGCGCCTGAAATCGAATCGAAGCTGAGATCGACAAGCCGGCCCGTCTCTGCGCGGAAGGCTTCGAGCTGTTTGGCGGCGGCGATCTCGTCGACGGAACCGTCCTGCGCTTCGGTCGCGAGCCAGTGCAGGAAACGCGTCACCGCGGCGCCGTCGCGCAGATGCGCCGCGCGCGTGCCGCCGAGTTCTGCTGCGTTCTTGGTCGCGCGGGGTAGAGCGCAAGGATCGACAAGGTCGATCACCGTCGCGCCGCCGCGTTTCAGGGCCGACACATAAGCGGCGGGCGCAAGCTGCGGATCGACCGCGATGACACGGCCGTCCTTGCCGAGCTTCTCGAGCGCCGTGTCGACATCACTCTCTGCGCGGACATCGACATCGGGCCCCAGCCAGGACGCAAGGTCATTGCCGGTCTTTTCCGGCGCGACGAACAGCGTCGCGGTTCCGTCTTTCGAGACGATCGCGCGGCCGAGCGGCAAGGGCGTGCGCGACACGTCGCCGCCGCGCACATTGAAGAGCCAGGCGATCGACGGCGGCGACGTCACCAGAAACGCATCCGCGCCGGCCGCCGCGACGGATTTGGCGATCTCGGCGCGTTTCTCCGCGGAGGTGCGTCCGGCAAATTCGATCGGGTGCGGATGAATGCGCGCGGCGGGGCGGGGCGGTTGGTCCTTCCACGCCTTGTCGATCGGGTTCGGCGAAACGGCGACGAGTTCGAAGCCCGCTTTCTTCGCCGCGGCCTCGAGCCGCTTCAGGCCGTCCGCCGCGTGGACCATAGGGTCATAGCCGATGCGCTGGCCCTTTTTCGCGTTTTCCGTCAGCCAGGATTCAGGCGAGGCCGCGGGAATGTCGGCATAGGCGAAGAACTCGTCGTCAACCTGGCTGCGCACCTGCAGCGTATAGCGCCCATCCGTGAAAATGACGGCGCGGTCGATCATGACGACGGCCGAGCCTGCCGACCCCGAAAACCCCGAGGCCCACATCAGCCGCTCGGCATAGGCGGGAATGTATTCATTCTGATATTCGTCATCATGCGGAATGACGAAGCCGTCGAGCCTCAGTTTCTCGAGTTCCGCACGGAGCAGCGGCAAATGGCGGCGCGCATAGGATCGGTCGGATACGGGTTCGAAGGTCTGAAACATATCGGCCTCGCAAAGGTCGCGGGATGCGGGGAGGGGCGCGGCGGCCGCCGCCCGCCGCTTCTATGCGGCTTCGGAAGGGCGGGCTCAAGCCTTCTAGACCGTCGCGCGATCCAGAGTGATCGCCCGACGGTCCAGGTCTACTTTGGTCGCGCCGGGTTTCGAAAAACCGGTCATTCCACTTTTTCGCCCGGCGCTCTATGGCCTCACAAAGAGGAGCACAGGCCAGGTCGCGTCGTCGAGCCGGTTGAGGCGCCGGAATCCCGCCGCCTCATAGGCCGCCGTCACCTCGCTTTCCTGGTCGGCCATGAGGCCGGCGAGAAGAACACGGCCGGAGCGCGCCATATGGCGGGCCATGGCGGGCGCCAAATCGACGAGGGGTCCCGCGAGAATGTTCGCGAAGACGAAATCGAAGGGCGCCGCCGCTGCGATGCGCGGGTCGTCGAAGCCGTCGGAGACAATGGCGGATACGGCGTCGCCGGCGCCGTTGATGGCCGCATTCTCCGCCGCGATCTCGACAGAGCGCGCGTCGATGTCGGTTGCGAGCACCGGCCGGTCCCAGAGCTTGGCTGCGGCGATCGCGAGCACGGCCGAGCCCGTTCCAAGGTCGAGAATGCGCTCGGGGCGCACGCCGGCGAGCCGGTCGAGCAAAGTGAGGCATCCTGCCGTCGTCGGGTGGTGGCCGGTGCCGAAGGCCTGGTTGGCCTCGATCAGGATCGGGATGTCGCCATCCGCATTCGGCAGCCTTTCGGCGTCATGGGAGCCGTAGAGCACAAAGCGGCCGGCGCGCACGACGCCGAGGCCCTCCAGAGCATGAGCGACCCAGTCCGTGTCCGCCAGCGTTTCGAGCGCCGGGGCGGCAAGGCCGAGCCCTTCGAGCAGAGCTGCCAATTCCTCCGTATCCGGCTTGTCTTCGAAATAAGCGTCGAGTCGCCACGCCGCTGACGTGTCGCTGAGATTTTCGTCCGCCTTGGTGAGGCTGACAGCGGCTGCCGGCGGCCACAGCACTTCGCTGAGGCGCATTTCAGCGGCCTCAAGCTGAGATTTCTGGCCGGTCCACACGGCCTTGAAGGTCGGCACGATCAACGCTCTTTTCGCAGGCGGCAAGCGCCTTTACGACAGCGGCGGCGGCCCATCAAGGAGATTGCGGAAAGCCGCTCCGATCGACCGAGCAATCGTCGCGGCCTTCGATCACCGGCGACGTTCTGCACGCGATTGCCTTGGCTGTCAGCGAGCGGCTACTTGCGCTTGCGTATTTTCTTGCCGGTCTTTGGTCGCTCCGGATCAGAGGCTTTCAGCGCCTGAAGGTCCCTTTTATCGACGGCGCGTCCAGCTGCTTTCTTGAGTCTGACGAGATCTTCGCGGCTCACGAAATTCACGGGAACGCCGCCGATGATTTCCGTGACCCGTCGGTTCCACGCCTCGTCAAATGGCCCAGCGTCGCGCGGGCCCATCATGATATCGACGCGATTGGGCGCCTCGCCGAAATAGTAGAACGCATCGTCGTCTTCGAAAACTTCCGGCCCCTCGCCACACAAGGGAGCGCCGAAATGGCGCAGCGCCGCATGCACTGCTTCTGCGTTCTTGCGGTCTGTGGCGATCCAGAAATCAATATCCTTTGTGTAGCGCGGTTCAGCGTGAAATCCGACCGCGTAGCCGCCGATCACGAGGTATCTAACCCCGAAGCTTTCGAAAGCCTCCAACAGATCGATTAAGTCTGAGTTGAGCTGGATCACGTTGCTTCGCCAGATGGTGGAATACGGTCATCTCCCAGATCGCCGCGAATTTCATTTCGAGCGTCTGCTCGCGCCAGAAATCATAATCAAAATCACGCGTCGATTCGCTGATTTTTCCACGAAGCACGCGCGCTTTGGAAAGGTCGAGCGCCATCACGCGGCATCCAGAAAAGTGTCGATGACCTTCTTCGGCCCCGAATGGTCGAAATCGACCGTGAGCTTCTGGCCTTCGGCTTCGACGACGCGGCCATAACCGAACTTCTGGTGAAAGACTCGTGCGCCCACAGCGTATTTCGCCTTGCCGGGCGCGGAAACGGAAACCTCGCGGGCGCGGCCTTCCAGAAGCGGCGCCTCCGCCTTTCCGCGCGATTCTGCAGCGCGGGCGCGCCGCCAGCCGGGATTGTCGTAATACGCGCCGTCGTCTTTGGCCGCGCCGTCGAACCGCGAATGGCTCGGCATCGCTGCCGCGCGCGCGCCGTAAAGCCCCGGCTGCGAGATGACGTCGACATGCGCTTCTGGAAGTTCGTCGATAAAGCGCGAGGGAACCGCCGTCTGCCAGCGGCCGTAAATCTGGCGGTTGGCGGCGAAGGAGATGCGGCAGCTTTCCATGGCGCGCGTGATGCCGACATAGGCGAGGCGCCGCTCTTCTTCGAGGGCGGCCGCGCCCTTCTCGTCGAGCGCGCGCTGCGAGGGGAAAACGCCTTCCTCCCATCCTGGCAGAAAGACGATCGGAAACTCAAGGCCCTTGGCTGCGTGCAGCGTCATCAGCCAGACCTGTCCGTCTGCGGAGGACTCGCCGATTTCGGAGACGAGGGCGACGTGATCGAGATAGCCTTCGAGCGTGTCGAATTCGGACGCCGCCTGCACAAGTTCCTTCAAATTGTCGACCTTGCCGTCGGCCTGCGCCGATTTCGAGGTCTTCCACATATCGATATAGCCGGATTCTTCGAGCACAAGTTCGGCAAGATCGGCAGGGGGCATCGCCTTGGCCTCGCGCGCCCAGCGGTCGATTGCGCTGACGAAACCGGCGAGCGCCTTGCGGGCGGCGGAGGCAAGATCGTCCGTTTCAAGAGCAAAGCGGGCCGCCGTCAACAGCGGCACGGCGCGCGCGCGCGAGATCTCGAACAGCGTCGCGAGCGCCTTGTCGCCGAGTCCGCGGCGCGGCTTGTTGACGATGCGCTCGAAGGAAAGGTCATCCTCCTCGGTGCGGATAAGGCGGAGATAGGCGAGGGCGTCGCGCGTCTCCTCGCGCTCATAGAAGCGCGGGCCGCCGACGACGCGATAGGCGACGCCCATCGTATTGAATCGTTCTTCAAAGGCGCGCATCTGATAGGAGGCGCGCACCAGCACGGCCATGTCGGAAAGAGCGCGGCCCTTGCGTTGCGCGCTTTCGATGTCGTCGCCGATGAGACGCGCCTCTTCTTCGCCGTCCCAGACGCCGCGGACCTTGACGGCCTCGCCGGCCGGCTGGTCCGTCCACAGGGTCTTGCCGAGCCGCGCCTTGTTCGAAGCAATGAGGCCGGACGCGGCGGCGAGGATCGCCGGGGACGAGCGGTAATTCTGCTCCAGCCGGACGACGGCCGCGCCCGGAAAGTCTTTCTCAAAGCGCAGGATGTTTTCAACCTCGGCGCCGCGCCAGCCATAGATCGACTGATCGTCATCGCCGACGCAGCAGATGTTCCTGTGCTTTTGCGCGAGAAGCCGCAGCCACAGATATTGGGAAACGTTCGTGTCCTGATATTCGTCGACCAGCATGTAGCGAAAGCGCTCCTGGTAGTCGGCGAGGATGTCCGGACGCGACTGGAAGATTGTGAGGTTGTGGAGGAGGAGGTCGCCGAAATCGGCGGCGTTGAGCGTTTTGAGGCGATCCTGATAGGCCGCATAAAGCGCAAGACCGCGCCCTTCGGCGAAACTGTAGGCTTCGTTCTTGGGAACGGACGCAGGCGTCAGACCCCGGTTCTTCCAGCCGTCGATCAGGAAAGCGAGCGTGCGGCCGGTCCAGCGCTTCTCGTCGAGGTCGGCGGCCTCGATGACTTGTTTGGCGAGCCGCGCCTGGTCGTCGGCGTCGATGATGGTGAAGGTCGATTTCAGGCCAACGAGTTCGGCATGGCGGCGCAGGATCTGCCCCGCGATCGAATGAAAGGTGCCGAGCCAGCGCATGCCCTCGACCGCATCCCCGATCAGCGCGCCGATGCGCGCCTTCATTTCGCGCGCGGCCTTGTTGGTGAAGGTGACGGCGAGAATCTGGTGCGGGCGCGCCTTGCCGGTGAACAGAATATGCGCAAGCCGCGTCGTCAGCGCCCGGGTCTTGCCAGTGCCGGCGCCGGCCAGCATCAGCACGGGACCTTCCGTCGTCAGAACGGCGGTCTTCTGGGCGTCGTTGAGGCCGGCAAGATAGGGCGGCTCGCCGGCAGCTTCGGGCACGCGGGCAAGCCCGGCCATGGCCCGGGCGGAGATCGAGAGCTTCGGCAGATCGGTCATCGGAGGATTCTTAGGCCAGAGAGAACGATTCTGGAACATCGCGCGGCGCCCTTGCCGTCGGGAACGGTTGATTCTTGGCGGCGAGTCGCGGACCTTTGGCCCGGGTGAGAGCCAAAGAACAGAATATGGAGACCGTCATGGCGGGCAAATTCGAACTCTACAAGGACGCGCGGGGTGAGTTCCGGTTCCGGCTGAAGGCGGGCAATGGCGAGATTGTCCTGGCGAGCGAGGGCTACAAGGCGATTTCGGGTGCTCAGAACGGTATTGAGTCCGTGAAGAAAAACGCTGCTGATCCAGCCCGTTATGAGAAAAAGGTGTCGACCGGGGGCAAGCCCTATTTCGTCCTCAAAGCCGCCAATAACCAGGTCATCGGCAATTCCGAAATGTATGAGTCGGAAGCCGCCCGCGACGCCGGCATCGCCTCGGTCGCGAATGCCGCCGACGGCGCGGCGGTGGAAGACAAGACGGCGTAACCGGTCCACCTAGAATTTCGGCGCGCGCTTTTCGAGAAAAGCCCTGTAGCCCTCGCGGAAATCAGCGCCCTCGAATGCGCCGCGCATCAGCGCGGCTGCGCGAGGATCGTCATTCCCGGCGCCTTCGGCGAGAAGCGCGAACATCGCTTTGGTCGCGGCGAGAGAGGCGGGTGAGACGGCCGCAAGCTCGCCTGTAAAAGCGGCGACCGCGTCGTCGAGGCCTTCCTCCGCATAAAGACGGTCAATGAGCCCGAGGCGCAGCGCCTCCTCGGCGGCGATCATGCGGCCGGTCATCAACAGATCGCGCGCGCCTTGGGCGCCGGCGGCGCGCGCTAGGCGGCGCGTGTCGTCGAGGGAATAGACGAGGCCGAGCTTTGCGGGCGTGACGGCGAAACGGGCCTTGGCCCCCGCAATACGGAAATCGCAGGCGAGCGCGATCGAGCAACCGCCGCCGACACAGGAACCGCGGATCATTGCGATGGTGGGCTTGGCGAAGGACTCCAATGCCGACAACGATGTCAGCATGACGCGCGTATAGGCGTCGGCGCTCTCGGGCGTCGCATAAACTTGCGCAAACTCAGAGATGTCGGCCCCGGCGGCGAAATGGCCGCCTTCGCCCGTGACGATGACGGCGCGGGCCGCTTTATCCGTCTCCGCAGCGCGCACGGCGGCGGCGAGATCGCGCCACATGGCGGCAGAAATCGCATTGCGCTTGTCGGGTTGCGCGACGACGATGCGGCCGGTCGCGCCTCCCGCTCTGTAGAGAATAGAGCCCGCCATTTTACTGCGCGTCGCTCCATACCTCTTGCCCGCCGCGCTTCTTGCGGGTCATGCGCATGTGATATTGGAATTGATCCGGGCGATAGTGGGCTTCGATCAATTGCACGCTCGCGCCTTTGGCGTCGCGCATCACGCGCGTGATGTGCAGAAGCGGGGCGCCCGGAGAAATCTGCAGCGCGTCGGCGACTTCGCGGCTCGCCGCGACGGCGGTCAGCGTCTGCTCGGCTTCTGTCGCGACTGCGCCGGCGCGTTCTAGCAGCGTCAGCAGCGGCGTCGTCGCGAGATCTGACTCGGCGTATTTCGCGGCGATCGATTGCGGCACATAGGTCACAAGATGCGAGAAGGGCCGACCCTCAAGGCGGCGCAGGCGCACAGCGCGCTGCACCGGCGCGCCTTCCGCCAGGTTCAACAGATCGGCGACGGCGCGGCTCGCCGGCGTTTCGGCGACGCTTAAAAGCTCGACCTCGGTCTCGACGCCCATTTTGGCGAGGCTGTCCATCAAGGTCGAGAAACTGCCGCGCACAACCGGATGCGCCGCGCCATAGGTCACGATCGTGCCGCGACCGCGCAGGCGGCGCACATAGCCGGCGAGCGCCAGATCGTTGAGCGCGCGCTTCACGGTGATGCGCGAAACGTTGAAGCGCCGCGCAAGTTCCTGTTCGCCGGGCAAGGTCGCGCCGGACGCATAGACGCCGGCGCTGATCATGTCGTGCAAGGCCGAGCGCACCTGTCCATGTAGCGGCGCAGCGCCGGAAGGCTTGAGCGCCCCGAACGACTTTTTCCCTGCGCTACTCATGCATCCGTCACCTGCAGCTCACCGGACAGCGCCTTGCCCGATCCATTAGCGTTCGAGGCTAGTCCGTCGCGAGCACCGCCGCGGAAACGCCCCACTCGAAGCGGGGGACAAGACCCCGTATAAGAGTATATCAACCAGACGCCGCCCGGCGAGCCCCGTGGGCCGGATCCGGCGGACCATAAACGAGACGTGATGTCTACTCCGCAAACCCTTGTTCAGAAAATCATTTCGCGCGCTGCGGGCATGCCGGCCGTCGAAGTCGGGTCGCTTGTCACCGTTAAGGTCGATCTCGCCATGGCCCATGATTCGAGCGGCCCGCGACGCTGGCGGCCGCGGCTTGAGGCGCTGGGCGTCGGGCTCTGGGACCCCGCCAAAGTGGTGATCGTTTCTGACCACTATGTGCCCGCGGTCGACGCGGAAAGCGCCGCAATTCTTAAAGAGACCCGTGAGTTTGCGCGCGACTACAGGGTTGGGCGGTTCTTCGACATGCGCGGCATCAGCCATGCGGTCATGCCGGAGAACGGGCTCCTCAAACCCGGCATGTTCGTCGCAGGCGGCGACAGCCACAGCCCCCATGGCGGCGCCTTCGGCTGCTTCATTCAAGGGTTCGGCGCGACCGACATGACAGCGATCGCCGCCACGGGCGAGACCTGGCTCGACGTGCCAGGCACGCTGCGCGTCGTCTGGAACGGCGCCTTCCAGCCGGGCGTATGCGCCAAGGACGTGATGTTGTTCCTCTGCCGCCGGCTCGGCCTTGAAAATCCGGGGCTCGTCATCGAGTTCGCGGGCGACACCGTTTCCGCCATGCCGATGGCCGAGCGGATGACCCTCTGCAACATGACGGCTGAGCTCGGCGCCGATACGGGGGTCATCGCGCCGGACGCTGCAACGCTAGCCCATATTCGCGCGCATGGCGGCGCCGTCGAGGATGACGCTATTCTCCGCTGGCAGAGCGATAGAGACGCGCCGCTCGCAGGAACGCATGTCTTTGACGCGGGCGCGCTCGTCCCGCAGGCGGCGGCGCCGCACAGTCCCGCAAATTCAGGCCCGGCCGCAGACGCAGGCGGGCAGCGCATCGACCAAGCTTACATCGGCGCCTGCGTCGGCGCGAAGCTTGAAGATCTTGAGATGGCCGCGCAGGCCCTCAAGGGCAGGAAAGTCGCTGCCGGCGTGCGCCTTCTCGTGTCGCCGGCGACGACGAAGACGACCGAGCTTGCCGCAAAGTCCGGCATCCTCAGCGTACTGACGGAAGCGGGAGCGATCCTCCTGCCGTCCGGCTGCGGGGCCTGCGCCGGCATGGGGCATGGACTGCTCGCCGAAGGCGAGGTCTGCATTTCGACGACGAACCGCAATTTCAAAGGCCGAATGGGCCATGCCGGCGCCTTCGTCTGGCTCGGCTCGCCCTATACGGTCGCGGCCTCCGCCGTCGCGGGGCGCATCATCGACCCGCGGGAGTTTCTGTAGATGGGCCGCGCTTTTGTTTTCGGGGACAATATCGACACGGATGTTCTGGCGCCGGGTCACCTGATGAAGCTTGCGCCGGCCGACCTCGCCAAACATTGCCTCGCCGCCGTCGATCCCTCCTTCGCCCGCGACGTCAAGCCCGGCGACTTTGTTGTGGCGGGGCGCAATTTCGGTCTCGGGTCGAGCCGCGAACAGGCGGCGGCGTCTTTGAAGCTTCTCGGCGTCAAAGCGGTGCTCGCGCCGTCTTTCGCGCGGATTTTCTTCCGTAACGCGATCAATCTCGGGCTGCCCGCGCTCGTCTTCGACGCCGCAGGCAAGGTTGCGGCGGGCGACGACCTCAATCTCGACCTTGCCGCCGGCCGCCTCGTCAACGCGACGCGCGGCGAGACGCATAGGCTCAATCCGCTGCCGCCTGGGCTTCTCGCGGTGATCGAAGCGGGCGGGCTGATGGAGATGCTGAAGCGGCGATTTGCGAAGGACAAGCCGGCGTCCGTTGACTAGGCGGCAACAGCGTCTACATGTGTGCTACATGACTGAAGCCCAACGCATATCCATGAGCGATGCCAATCAGCGATTCTCGCGCCTCATCGCGGAAGTTGACGAGCAAGGCGCACGATTCATTGTGACCAAGAACAATCGAGAGGTCGCGCGAATTGAGCCCGTAATCGACGAGGCGCACGCTGCAAAAGAGGTGAAGCGGCGCGCGGCGCGGGCGCGGCTCAAAGTGCTGATGGACGCCGGATGGAAGTCTGAGGACGGCTGGACCTACGCCGGAAAGCGCGACGAACTCTACGATCGGTCCAAAGACTGACTGTTCGTTCTGACCTTCGACGCCAACATCCTTTTCTACGCTGGCGGTACCAGCGACACGAGCAAAAGACGGCGGGCGCAGGCCGTTCTGCCCGCGGCCTGCGAACAAGGCCGCGCGTTCCTCGCGCTGCAATGTCTTGCGGAATTCAGCTCTGCGACTACGCGGAAGGGTCTGCCGTACCGGGTTGAAGCCGCTTGGTTCGCAAGAGATTGCGCCGCCAGCTTCGACGTAGTTTGTGCGTCCGCTGCGGAACTTGAGGTCGCGCTCAACTGGTTCGCGGCCAAGCGATTCTCGCTCTGGGACGGACTTCTCATCGCCACCGCCGTCCGCGGCGGCGCGTCCGCCTTGGTCTCCGAGGATCTGGCAGGCGGAAGGCTTGTAGAGGGCGTCGAGATCGTCGATCCGTTCAAAGCCGGCGCGGAGTCTCGGCTGGCAAGGCACGGTCTCATCCTGTAACGCCAAAATCAGCGCAGGAGACCGTCCCTCAGCATACGGTCAATCACCGCCTGCTGTCGTTTGATCGCCTCTGCGCGCTCGATCATCTTGCCGTCCGGCGCGCCGTTCGGCGGCGCGAGTTCCTGCGCATAGCCTCCTCGAAAAGCCGCGAGCGGCAGGCGCGATAAGAAATTCGACATGCCAGTCTTCTTCCGTGTCTCGCGCAAGGCGCCGAGGTCGAGAATGGCGTTGGCGTTCATCGTCTCGCCGGGGCCGGCTTCGGCCAGCACGGCGCCCTTGAAATCGACAATTTTCGACATGAGGTCCGTCGAGTTGCGCGGCACGGGCGTTCCCGCTATGCCGGCTGAATTCGCCGAGACGACATAAGCGAGATTTTCAAGCGCCCGCGCGCGCTTGGCGATGTCTTTCGGCGTGAGCCCCGGCGCGCCGACCTCCGATGTCGGATGCAGGAGAATCTCGGCGCCCTTGAAAACCGCCATCCGTGCAATCTCCGGGTACAGAATTTCCTCGCTCGCAATTGTGCCGAGCACCCCGATCTCTGTTTCGACGACGGGAAAGGCGGCGTCCTGGCCATAGGCAGCGACGAATTTCTCCCAGACGTCATAAGGCGAGGGCGAGTAAAGCGAGATCATGCGGCGATAGCGCAAGATTGCAGCGCCCTTCGGGCTGTAGACGACATTCGCCTGGAAATAGAGATCGGGAAAGGCAGGGTCATTCTCGTAATGGTTCGAGCACAGATAAATGCCCGCTTTCTTCGCGATCGCGCCGAGTGCTTCGGCGAAGTCGCCGGTCTGGTCGACCACAGCCTTGGCGCGCCATTCTTCGCGCGTCTCGCCGAGCGGGAAACCCGTCATCCAGTATTCCGGCAGGACGACGAGCTTTAGATCATAGCCGTTGAACCCCTTGAGGAAGCCTTTGGCCGCCATGATCTCGGCGCCGACGCGGGCGAGGGCGCGCCGCATTCTGGCGTGAGCATCGCTTCGTGATCTGTCCTGGTTGACGGCGTCGCACAGTGTCTGCAGCGCGAGAGCGGCGTAACGATCGGGCGAGGCGGCGTCTGCGGCATTAGCCATGAATGCTCCGGCGGCGGATGTTGCAAGGAAGGCGCGGCGGTTCATGCTTTTTCTCCGGCCGCTTCGTCAAAGGCCTTGAGGACGCGTTTTGGCGCCTGGGCGCGCCAGACGCGGATGAGGTTTTCGCGCGCCCAGGCAAGGTCGAGCTTTTCTGGACGCGCGAGCACGAGTTCGTGGTTCTTGTAATGATCCGTATAAAAATAGGCGCCGGGGTCGGATTCGACGAGCATGTCGCGTTCGTCGAACGACACTTTGAAGACAGGGGCATGCTCCTTCGGGCTCCAGAAGAACCAGAGCTTGCCATGCGCCTTGAGACAGGGCTGTCCCCAGGAGACGGTTTCGGTGACGCCCGGAAAGCCGAGCGACAGGGCAAGGTCGCGCATCGTCTCATAGGTCACTGTCTTGCGGCGCGCGGTCATTGCAACGCCTCCACAATGCTCGCGCAGGACGCGAGGATAGAGCGCGCTTTGAGGCCCGCGATCATCTCTTTCAACACCTGAATCCGGAAGGGGAGGCCAGCGATATAGGGCGTCAGCGTCACGCCGAAACACTGCGCGCCGCGCGCCTGGGCCTCGCTTGCCGTCATGGCGGCGGCTTCAAGAACCTGGTCACGCCAGTCGGCCTCTGAATGGTTCTTGACCGTCAGGATCGTCCGGTCGTCGAGCTCATTGAGCAACGGGAAAAGCGTGACCGGACCGAATTCCGTGCGTGCGGCGAGCGGCGCGTGCTCGGATTCCCAGTCGAGGCAGATGTCAAAACCGGCCTTGGCGATGAGGTCGAACGTGCGAAAACTCTGCTGGCGCGCGGGGCTGAGCCATGAGCGGGGCTTCAAGCCCGCAGCCGCGAAGGCGGCGCGCGTTTTTTCGACATAGGCTTCCTCCGCAGACGGATCGAGGCCGCCCCAATGGATGGAATCGGTATCCCAGCCATGCGCGGCGATCTCGTGGCCGTCAGCCTGGATCGCCTCGATCAGCGGGCGCACGCGCGCCAGAAGCGCCCCATTGACCGCGAAAGTCGCGGCGACGTCCGCCTCGCGGAAGACCTTCAGGAGACGGAAAGCGCCTACGCGGTTGCCGTAGTCGCGCGTCGTGAAATGACGAAGATCCGGATAGGGCGTCTGCATGGCGCCCGGATGTTTGAACGGCTTACCGGAGGGGTTCAGCATGTGCCATTCGAGCGGCACGACAAGAGCGACCGCGAGCGGCGCGCCGCCGGGCAAAGCGCGTTTCGGCGCGTCTTGCGTCAGGCGCCAGGCGTAACGGTCATGGTCCTGGCCATAGGCGCGTCGGGGGTAGCGGAGGTGGTCTTCGGGGAGCGGCATGTTTATCGCTCCGAGTGCTGATGAAGTGGGTTGATGCGAGACTCACGGGTCTTTGCGCGTTGCTGATCCCCCCCTAGCCCCCCCTTTTCAAGGGGGGGAAGACTCGCGTCACGAGTCCGGTTCTCTTCCCCCCCTTGAAAAGGGGGGGCCAGGGGGGGATCAGCAACGAGTCCCGAACGCGCAATCATCCAGCCCCTCCAAACCCGGTTCCGCCCGTCGCACACCCGCGCCGCGCGATATCGGCGAGCGTGCTGTCCCAATGGTTCTCGCGGAAGAAGCCGGCGATCTCGCGCGCGGTCGCGAACCAGACATCGTCCTTATGCGCCGTAATGTGCTGCAGCGCCTCGGCGAAGGGGCGCAGGCGATGCGGCTGGCTGACTAGATAAGCATGGAGCGGAATGCACATCACGGTTCCGCTCTCGGCGCCTTCTTCGAGGAGTTGGTCGAAATGGCGCTTCAGAATGTCGGCATAGCGCCATGGCGTCATGGCGAGCGGCCCATAGGCGATGACGTCATTCACTTCGAGGGAATAAGGCATGGAGACGAGCCTGCCTGACTTCGTCTTGATCGGCTGCGGCTGGTCGTCCTGGAAGAGGTCGCACGTGTACCAGAAGTCGTATTCCCCAAGCAGGTCGAAAGTGCGCTCCGTATGCGTCAGCGCGGGCGCAAGATAGCCGCGGATGCGCTGGCCGGTCGCGCGCTCGACGGTCGCGATCGAGTCCTCCAGCACGGCGCGCTCCTGGCGCTCGTCCATGCCGTAGGAATAGCGCGTGTTGTAAATGCCGTGGCTGAAGAACTCCCAGCCGCGCGCGGCGCACGCCTCGATGATTTCGGGGCAATGGTCGCACATCGCGACGTTGAGTGAGACCGATCCCTTGAGGCCGAACCGGTCCATCAGCTCCACCAGCCGCCAATGGCCCGCGCGATTGCCCCAGTCGCGCTGCGCATAGGCTGAAACATCGGGCGAGGGCTTCGGCCAGCCGGGCCGCGCTGGATTGACCGGCGGGTCATATTCGTAAAATTCGACATTCGGCGCGATCCAGAAGGCGAGCTTTTTGCCGCCCGGCCAGACGATCTTCGGACGATCCTGATACGGCCAATAGTCATAAAGATTTGGGTCGGCGCGCATCAGCGCGCCTCCAGGCGCTGGATAACCTCTGCGACGGAAACGACATCGGCGTATTTCAGCTGCAGGTCGGTGAGGTTGGCGTAGTGATAGCTTTCATGCTTGTCGGCGACACATTCTTCCGGAACGATGGTGCGATAGCCGTGCGAAAGGGAATCGACGGCCGTCGCGCGCACGCAGCCGGAGGTCGATCCGCCCGTCACGACGACCGTGTCGACCTTGCGCCAGACGAGATAGCTTGCGAGCGGCGTCTCGAAGAAGGCGCTCGGCATGCGCTTGGTGTAGACAAGGTCGTCGGCGCCGATTTCACAGCGCGGGTCGAGCGCATGACGGTCTGAGCCATATTTGATGTTCTGCAGACTGTCCGGCGTGTTCGTCCGTGTGCCCCAGACGCCGGCGTCGCCGCCGTCGGCTTTGTAGGCGACCTGCGTCCAGATCACCGGCCAGCCGCGGGCGCGCGCAAGCGCAGAGATGCGGTTCACTTGCGCAATCTGGTCCGGGTCCGTCACATAGGCGGTCTTCGGGAAGAGGTCCGGGCGCGTATAGGCCTGCTGGAAGTCGACATTCACGATCGCAAGCCTCTCGCCGAAGCCGAAGCGCGCCCGCGCCGGATTGGCCTTCACTTCTTCATAGAGTTCGCGCGCTGTCTTGGGCGAGCGCGCCATGGTCGGCTCAAATCGTAGCGTCAATCCGCGTCTCCCGTCTTTCGAGGAAATGATATAATCTTTGCGGCGCGGCGGCCAGATCGGCATGCTTCGTCACATTCGCCGCTGACGGGAAGGGGATTGCCTGATGAAAGCGCTCGCCGCGGGATTGATCGGCCTCATTATTGGCGCGGCGTTGAGCGCCGGCGGGCTCATTTGGTTCCACCACCATGGTCCGCACCACGGATCCCAGCACATGGGCGGGCGTCACCATGGGCATCATGACTGCGACAAGGCGGCGCCTGCGCCTGCTGCCGCCGCAGCGGCGCCGGCGGCCGCCAGCAAGCCGGCCTATCTGGTCGTCCTCGGCGAGGTCTATGACCGCGAGAAATTCATGAATGAATACTCGGCGAAACTGCCGCCGCTCTATGAGAAGTTCGGCGGTCAATATATCGCGCTCGGCCGCAATTTCGAGGTTTTCGAGGGCGCAGGAAATTTCAAGAGCTTCGTCATCGCCAAATGGCCGTCCATGGAGGCCGCCCGCGCCTTCTGGAACAGCCCGGACTATGACGCGCTGCGGCGTGCGCGGATCGACGGCAATTGGGGCCGCTTCGACGTTTATGCGTTCGAGGGCCTCGAAACGCCAGTCACGGCCGCCGCCTCTGCGCAGCCTCCCAAGTGATCACGGCGTCTCGCGGAACGCCTCAATCGGCGCGACGGCGCCGCGATTGAGGAAGAGCGCCTTGTTGCGCAGGAATCGCGTGAGGCCCGTCGGCCCCATGCGCGACGGCCCCATGCCCGACATTTTGAAGCCGCTTTTCTCCGCCTCGAACACCATGGTGGTGAGGCCCGCGTCATTGATGGAGACGCCCCCGGCGTCGAGCCGTTCGGCGACGGCGATGGCCTCGGCTTCAGTGGCGGCGAAGACGGCGGCGGAAAGACCGTAGACGGAGTCATTGGCGAGCGCGACTGCCTCGCCGATGCTTGTGAAGGGCATCACCGGAATGATGGGCCCGAAAGTTTCTTCGGTCATGACGCGCATCGCATGGGTGACGCCCGTCAGAACCGTCGGCGGCGCCCAGAAGACGCCATTCTGCTCCTCGACAGCGCCGCCGCATGCGATGCGGGCGCCCTTGGCGACGGCGTCAGCGAGGTGATCGTCGATGATCGCCGCCTGACGGCCGAAGATCAGCGGGCCGATGATCCCGCCTTCGTCGCGCGAAAGCTTTGCGCCTCTGGCCTTATCGACCAGAAGGCCCAAGAAGTCGGCGATGTCGCGGGCGTCGACATAAACGCGCTCCAGCGACTGGCAGGCCTGGCCCGTCGCGACGACGGAGGCCCTGAGGATCGCCGTCGCCGCACGATCAAGATCGGCGCCGTGGAGAACGATTGCGGGGTCCTTGCCGCCAAGTTCGAGAAAAGCAGGAATAAAGGCTTTCGCCGCGGCCTCGCAGACTTTGCGGCCCGTGGCGACCGATCCTGTAAAGGCGACAACGTCGACAAGCGGGATGAGCGCGGCCCCGACGGCGCCGTCGCCGGCCGCGACATGCAGCACGCGCGCAAGCTCGGGAACGGCGGCGATTGTCGCTTGGAGCGGCTCGACAAAGCGCGGCGTCACTTCGCTCGGCTTCACATAGACAGTCGAGCCCGCCATCAGCGCCGGGATGGCGTCGATGAAGGCGAGCAGCAGCGGAAAGTTCCAGGGGCTGATCGCGCCGACAAGCGGGTAGGGCTCGCCGCGCGCCGCAATGGCGATATGCGGGAAGACCGCAGAAGGACGCTCCGCCGTCTGAAGGAGCGCCGGCGCCGCGGCGCGCCAGCGGTCGATCATGCCCATGAGCGCGGCGACTTCGTTGCGCGCGATGGCGCGCCGGCCCGTATCGGCGGCGAGCGCTGCGAAAATCGCATCTTGATGTGCGGCGACGGCCTCGCGCCAACGCGCAAGCACAGCGCTGCGCCCTTCAGCGCCGAGCGCGCGCCAGCCGGGTTGTGCTGCGCGCAAAGAGGCGGCGACGGCCTGTAAGTCCTCTTCGGACGGGACCGCGAAGGAGAAATCGTCAACGCCGGTCAGGGGATTACGTGCTTTCAGAATCCGGCGGGTCATACGTCAGTCTCCGAACTTTGCGAGCGTCGCGCCCCAGGCGTCCGGCGGGCCCGCGAGCGGTGTCGCAGGCGCAAGGGACGCGTACGCCGCCGGGGACGCTTCAAGGCCCGATGGGTCGCATTCGGGAAGGAAGAGCGCATCGGCCCGTGCGCCGAGCGCGGCTTCGCGCGTCTCCATCGCGAAGGCAGCGGCGTGGCGATTGTCGCATTTCAGAAGATCGAGCGCGCGGCGATGGATGAAGTCCGGGTCGAGCGCCGGCGCGGTCAGAGCGACGCCGTCATGGCTGCGCCGGCCCCAGTCGCGATAGAGCCTCCGCCAGCGGACGAAGTGCCAGGCCGCGAGGAGATGGCCGCCGTCGAAGCGCGGCGCAAGGTCGGGGGGCGGCGCAGAAGGCGTGCGCGGCGCGCCGATCAGCGCGGCCCTCGCGACATGGTTCCTACGCCGCATGGCGCAAGCGACCAGTCCGCCTAGACCAAATCCGGCGGCAGACGCGTCCGTAACCCCAAGATCGTCGAGCGCCGTGGCGGTCGTCTCGGCAATCATGTCGATCGAGTCCGCCATCGGGGCCGTCGACTCGCCATGCCCGGGAAGGTCGAGCGCAAGTACGGGCCGGCGTAACGCCGCTTCCGTGAGCGTGCCTTCGAACAGCGCTGAGGATCCGCCGGCGTCGTGCAGGAGGAGGAGGGGGCGCCCTTTTTTCTCGCGCCCGGCAAGGCGAAGGGCGATCTGCCCTTTTGGCGTCGTCGCATAGGCGCGCGCGCCTTTCCGCAAGGGCGCCGCCGGCGCCGGATCGCCCGGATGGGCGGCGAGGAACGCTCCAAAGTCTTCCCAGATCGCCTGTTTGTCCGTACGCGGCTCTTTGCGCACAGTGACGCAAGCGGGAACGCCTGACAGCCGGTGGAGGTGCCCGGCGATCGGGTCCATCGGATGCGCGGTCACGAGCGCAGGCGAGGCGAGGCGCCGGATGCGCGCGGCCCCGTCGCCCGCAAGCGCGGCGGCGTAGGGTTTGCGGTAATTGTCGCCGGAGCGCAGGAACTCCATGGCCGTACGGTGAAGGATGTCCGGCGGCGCCATGTCATAGATCATGCGCGTCGCCTGCGACGGGCGATGCCATGGGAAAAACATCGTCTGCTCGACCACGCGCGACCACAGCCAGGCAAGATGCGCGCCGCCCCATTGCGGCAGAAATGGCGGCAGATAGCCTTCGAGCATCCCGGACTTTTCTTCGGCGGTCCAGGCGGCGACGCCGTCGAGCACGAGCGCCGCAATCCGCGCCGGATAGCGCGCGGCGAATTCCGCCGCCGTGCCGGCGCCGGTGTGAAATCCGTACAGGGAGAACCGTTTCAGGCCGAAGGCGTCTGCTGTCTCGTTCAGGGCTTCGGCGTAGTCTTCGGTCATCGGCGCAGGATGGGCGAGCGCATCGGAATCGCCGTTGCCGGGCGTGTCGAACGCGATGCAGTCAAATCGCCGGGCAAGAACCGCGATCAGGGGCTCCAGCGAAAGCGAAGAGTTCGGCGACCCGTGCAGCAGCACGAGCGCCGGCCCTTTTCCCGCCCGGCGGAAATGCGCCGTGCGGCCCCCGACATCGACGAAGCCGCGCGTGACGGTCATCCGCGGCGCTCGTCCAGAACGACAATCGCCTTGCCGATATTCTCGCCGCGGATCAATTTCTCGAACAGGGCCGGCGCCGCGGCGAGACCCTGCGCGCGGTCTTCGAGAACCTTCATCCGTCCCTCGCGGATCCAGCCGCCGGCAAGGCGCGTGAACCCGTTCTGCTCGCTCGCATAATCATAGACAACAAGGCCGAAAACCTGCGCGCGCTTCAGAATGAAGACGCCGGGATTGGGTCCGGCCGGGCGCTCCTCGGCATGATATTGCGAGGCAAGGCCGCACAGGATGACGCGGCCGTAAGGCGCGAGGTTCGCGAGGGCGACGCCAAGCGCCTCGCCGCCGACATTGTCGAAATAGACGGTGGGGCCCGCCGGGAACGCGGCTTTCACGCGATCCTTCCAGTCCGCCGCCTTGTAGTTGATGCAATCGTCAAAGCCGTAGACCGACATGACTTTGGCGCATTTCTCCGCCGAACCAGCAAGACCGACGACTTTCTGCGCGCCCATGATCCGCGCGATCTGTCCGGCCGCGCCGCCGACGGCGCCCGCCGCGGACGAAATCAACACGGCGTCGCCGGACTTCACCTTGGCGAGATGCTTCAGGCCGGCATAGGCGGTAAGCCCCGGCATGCCTGCAGCGCCGATTTGTACGGAAATGGGCGCTGCTTCGGCACTGATCTTCTCGGCGCCGGCTGCGGCGATCGCGGCATGGCTGCGCCAGCCGGTCTCCGCGCGCACGAGGTCGCCTTCTCCAAATCCTGGCGCGCGCGAGACAAGCACCTCGCCGATCCCGCGTCCGGGCACGACATCGCCGGGGCCGGGCACGGTCTCCCCCATGTGGCGGCCGCGCAAGGCGGAACCGACATAGGGGTCGAGCGAAAGATAGAGCGTGCGCACCAGAATTTCGCCGTCGCGCGGCTCGGGCTCGGCGCAAGGCTCAAGGCGGAAATCCGCGGCGACAGGGGCCTTCACGATCGGCCGCGCGATGACGACACGCTCCGCCATCAGACGATCTCGACGATTTCGACCAGCGCGCCGTCCGGGTCGCGCAACGTTCCCGCCCTCCCGCCGCCATAGACGGCGCCGTCGCGGCGTCTCGGTGGCGTAATCCAGTCGCCTTTCACAGTGTCGAAAGCGGGATGTTTCAATGTCAGCATCGACACGCCCGGCGGCAGCGCGCCTTGCGCCTTCGGCCGCGGCGTCGCGGCGTCCGGATACTGATCAAGTTCGAGGAAAACGTCGCGGCCATGGGTCATTGTTGCGATGGTGTAGAGCTGTTCCTTGGGCGTGTCGAAGGCTGCAGCGAGCATTGTGTATTCGATCGCCATGTCGCGGCCCGGCGAAAGGCCGATTGCTTTCTCGAACCAGTTGAGGCTCGCGCGCATGTCGGAAGAGGCGAGCACGCAGATGAAGAGCTTGTCGATCAGGGACGCCGCCCGGGGCAAATCATATTCGGGAAGATCATTGCGGATCTCTGTGAGGTAGACGATCTCGCCGTCGGGGCCCTTCACCTGCATCGGGAAAATGGCGGTTAAGTCGGGGATTTCGCGCGGCGGGCCGATGATCTCGAACGGAGAGCGCTCCATGCGTTCATTGACCGCCAGAACGTCCTGCACGCAGATCTCGATCGCCGCCCAGCCATAAGTCCGCAGCGGTCGGTAGGCGGCGGGGGTCTCCCCTTCGACGAAGCGCAGATACACATCCGCGCCGGACGCGGGCCGCAGCACGGCGTAGCGCGCGCCGGCCGCCGCGGGCGCGCCCCAGCTCGCGGCAAGGTCAGCGTCGAGCGCGCCGCTTTCGATTTCCGCATAGTCGAACCAGTCAGCGTAGCGCTTTGCGGCCGCGCGAACATCCGGCGTCAGGAGCGTGGCGGCGCGAAGGAGTTTCATGGCGGTTCCTAAATGAGGCCAAGCGCGCCGGGATTGACCCGGCGTTCGGGATCAAGGGCCGATTTCAGCGAGTCGACCAGCGCCCAAGCGGCGGCTCCAAGGCCCTCCCGGTACGGATAAGTCTTGCCGATCTGGAAATGCGCCGCGCCATGGCGCGCGAAGATCGCAATGACGCCCTTGCGCGCCTCGGTGACGAGAGCGTCAGCGGCGGGATCGGCCGCAAAGCCTTTCACTTTTGCCAGCATGCCGGGCTCGATCGTCGCAAGGTGCAGCGCCTCAAGCGCCGAGGGCCAATAGAAGACAGGCTCGATCAGGAATCCATTCGTCGACAAGGTGGTCGTGAGGCAGCCCGTATAGACGCCCGAAGCGTCGAAGCGGTCCTGCATCACCGCAAAATAGGCGTCGATATCGGACCAGACCTGCCGCGCATCGCCATGGCGCACGATCCCGTGCACGGGCGCCCAGCGCTCGCCTTCGGGCCCCATGATCGTGTTGAGCGGCGTGAACGGATTGGCGCGGACGACTTTCGGGATCGTGTTCTCGATTTCGCGCCCGCCCGCTTTGGCGGCGAGCTTGCGCGCCGCAGCGAGATCGGCGGCGACCGCCGCCGCGCTCCGCCCTTCGCAGGCGATGTGCACGGAGTATTCGGCCTCGTCGACGAAATCGCGCCCGGCGACGGCGATCTTCGCTGCTTCGGCGACGCCGCCGATGAGGCTCTTCGCGTTGCGGAAGACGGCGGCGAGCGACTTGACGTCGGCGGCGAGACTCGCGCGCTTCATGCGTATGCGCTGCAGGCTCGGGTCAAAGCCGAACACCTCAGCGCCGAGCGCGTTCCGCGAGAAGTCGGCCATCGCCGCGATCGCTGCGTCGCGCGTCGAAAAGGCGAAGGAGGCGTAGTCCTCCGCTTCCGGATAGGGGATGAGCCGCAAGGTCGCTTCCGCCTTGATCCCATAGGCGCCCGTGTCGCCGAGAAAGAGCCCGGCAAGATCGGGGCCCCAGTGGCGAAAATGCCGGGCGGTCTCGAGCAGCGTTCCGTCGGCGAGCACGACCTTCAGCGACACGACGCTTTCGGCTGACGCCCCATAGGCCGAAGCGCCGAGAAACGCATTGTGCTGCGAAAGCCCGGCGCCGATGGTTGAGACGAGACCCGACAGCGGCCCATAGAACGGCGTTCGGAGGCCCTTGGCCTTCAGCGCTTCATAGAGCGAGGCCCAGGTGCAACCGGCCTCGACTGTCGCCGTCATGTTCTCGGCGCTGATATCGACAATGCGGTTCATCCGCGTAAGGTCGAGCATCACGGCGCCGTCGACGGCCGGGAGATAGCCGCCCGTATAGGACATGCCGGCGCCGCGCGGGATGATCGTCCTGCGGGCGCGCGCGGCTTCAGCAACGACGCGCTGCAGGTCGGCGATCGTGCCGGGCGAGACGACGAGCGCCGCCTGGTGCGCGGCGCGAGAGAAGATATCTTGCGAAAAGAGGGCGCACGTCTCTGCATCTGCGCGCACATGGGCCGCACCGACGATCGCCGCATAAGGTGCGCGGAGGTCGTCATCCTTCAATGCGGCGGCGCTCATGCGGCTCTCCTATTGCGGGGTGGTGACGCCGAGCCAGGCGGCAAGGATCAAGGCGGCCCAAATGGCGACAACGAAAGGCCGCGCCTTGTCGAGCGCTCCTTTGATGGCGGCGTTCGTTTCGACGCTGGGACCGTGCGTTGCGAGCGCAACATAGGCCGGCGCAAAACCGGTGAGGCTCGCGCGCACGAGGAGCCCCATGACGATGCAGAAAGCAAGCAGCAACAGCTTCAGCGCGATGAAAAGCGGCATGGCCACGGCGCCGGCGAGGCCCGCGGCCCCGAAGCCTGCCAGCGCGACGAGGAAGGCAAGGCGTGCGACGATGTCGGCCGTCCGGAGCCAGGCCGGTCCATGCAGTCGATGGAGCTGCAGAATCGCAAGAATCCACACGCCGGCCGCGACCGCGGCGAGCCCGACAAACGCGCCGTTGAGCGGGATCCACCCTTTGGCGGCGGCGAGCGCAAGGCCCGTCGGCGCCGTGAGTAGAAGGCAGATGCGCGGCGCAAGGTCGACATCGGACAGAATCTTGCCTGCGGCGAGGCGCCCGGCGGCGGGGCGCTTCTCGTCGACGAGGAGAAAGCTTGAATAGAAAACGCCGATATCGCCGCCGAGCCAATAGGCGAAGACCAGAAGATGGAGAAGCGTCGCCAAGGCGTCGTCGAGCGGCATGTCCTCTCCTTCTCGCTCCGTGGCCTGACTATCGTCCGCCGTCCGCGACGGCGCGCAAGGCCTCGGCCGACTCCCAGATGACGCCCCCCATCCAGGCGCCAGCCGCCGGCGTGAACGCGCCGATCGACACCGACCGGAACACGCCCTCGAAAAAATAGGGGTCGCCATCGAGGAAGGCGCGCGCATCCCCTTCGTCGGCGGCGGTCACGACGAAGAGGCTGCCGACGAGGGCGGGTTCGGCGCCGCGGCGCATTGGGCCGGCGATGAGATAACGGTCATGGAAGCGCTCGACATAGTTAAGATGGCCGTCGAGATGGCGCTGGCGCAACGGCCCGGCGTCCGGTCCGTCTTCGCACCATACGGCGAAAACCTTCGCTTGGAGCCGAGGCACGACCGGCAGCCGGGTCTTTTCCATGACGTCGTCCAACTTCGCGATTGTCGCCTGAAGCTATAATGATATATCTTTTGGGTCGAGTGGGGTGGACGGGCAATGCCGAGTCTTCAACTGCCGTCGAAAGGCGCGATCCTTGCGCCCGGCGTATACGACGCCTTGACCGCGCTTCTTGCCGAGCGCGCGGGCGCCGAAGCGCTCTATCTTTCCGGCGCCTCGCTGTCTTACACGCAGATCGGCCGTCCTGATCTTGGCTTCTTCGACCTAACGCGCGTTGCGGATGCGACGGCGCGCATTACCGCGCGGGTCGCCGCTCCGCTGATCGTCGACGCCGATACGGGTTTCGGCAACGCGCTGAATGTGCAACACACGGTCCGCACGCTCGAAGCCGCGGGCGCCGCCGCGATCCAGATCGAAGACCAGCAGATGCCCAAACGCTGCGGGCATCTTTCCGGAAAAGCGCTGGTATCCGCAGATGAGATGACGGGCAAAATCCGCGCCGCCGTCGATGCGCGGGCCCACGCAGCGACCCTTATCATAGCTCGGACGGACGCGGTCGCCGTTGAGGGGTTTGCGCCGGCGATTGAGCGCGCCATGCGGTATCGCGAAGCCGGCGCCGACATTCTCTTTGTCGAAGCGTTGCGCGACGAGGACGAAATGCGCCGCGCCGCGGCGACGCTGTCGCCGCATGCGCCCCTTCTCGCCAATATGGTCGAGGGCGGGCGCACGCCGATGAAGTCGCGCGACGAACTGGCGGCGATGGGGTTTTCTCTCGTGATTGCGCCAGGCGCGCTTGCCCGCGCCGTCGCCTTCGCGGCGGAGGAATTCCTAGGCGTTCTGATCCGCGACGGCGCGTCGCAGGCCTATCAGCGCCGCATGCTGACCTTCGACGAGATCAATGCGAGGCTCGGTCTCGCCGATCTGATGGAGGCAGGCGCCCTTTACGAAGCTTCGCCCCGCAAGGCGGCGGAATAAGGGTCGTCTTTCGGCTACGCTTTGATCGGCGCGAAAACAGACGATCCGAATGTACCCGCGCTCGCGACTGTGCGCAGGCGCTGCCTTTCAAGATGCGCGTAGAAGAGCGTCAGGGCGACGATCAGCAGGAGCGGCGCGACAATTGAACTCGCCATCGTTGCAAAGCCGAGCGAGATCAGCGGCCCGATCCAGGCGCCGAATGCGGCGATCTGCAGGCTGAACGGCCAGGGACCGGCGGCGCGCACAAGCAGGAAGAGGCCGGCGACGACGATCGGCCAGTCATAGACCCAGAGAGACGGCGACGCCGCAGCCGAGGCGATCAGCGCAAAGCCGACAGCCGCCTCCCGCGACCAGCGCTTGCCTGCAATGAACACGGCGAGCGCAAGTGCCATTAGGGCGAGCCCTTGTATTGCCCAGCGGTCTGCTCCCGTAAATCCGAGTTTGGCCGCTGTCTGATGCAAGGTCAGCATATCGCGTGCTACTTGCGAGGCATGCGGTGCATGGTTTTCCGCGATGGTAGCGAAGAAGGCTGACCATAGATCCAGCCCGAAAACGCCAATCGATGCCGCAACGAGCGCGGCCGTGAACGCGGCCGCCGCCGCCATCGCCTTCCAGTCGCCGAACGCGACGAGCAGCACCGGCGCCAATAGCCCGTATTGCGGTTTGACCGTGAGGAGGGCGAGGATCGCCCCGGCGAGGATCGGTCGCGCGTGTGACTGCAGCAAAGCGGCGGCAAGACCAGCCGCGACAAATGGCGCCATCTGCCAGCAGAAAAAGGAGCCAAAGGCTGCAGGCGAAAGGAACACAAGGCCAAGAAACACAACCGTCTGCAGGCGCCCCTTCGCCGCCACCAGTGCGATCCCCGCCATGGCCGCGATGTTGAGAGCCATCCAGACGAGCTTGGCTGCGCCATAGGGCAGGAGCGCCATCGGCGCGATCATCAGGAAGAAGTGCGGCGGGTTGAGAAACAGGAGGTTCTCGCCGCTTTCCGGCAGCGCCGCACGGAATAGGTCGCGGTCATAGGCGTCTGCCGCGCGCCCCTCGAGCGCGAGATCAGCCCCGCGCCAGAAGGCGAGAAGGTCTTCCTTGCCGACCTCTGCGAGGGAGGCGGGTATGAACAAGATCGTGTCAGCGCGCAGGTTGAACAGTCCAAGCACGAAGACGGCCGTCAGCGCCGCCAGCGCAAAGAAGGCGCGGCCGCCGGCGGCGCGGGAAAGGCTTACGAAGTCACGGCGCAAGGAACGCCCATCGGCCATGAACAGCGGGCCTCCTTGCCCGGCGGGAATGGCGCAGCATCTCTGGGGCCGGTTAAGGTCCCGTTCGCAAACGAGGCGATGACCCCGCCGCGGCGCAGGGTGATCGCTATTGAGAAATCATTTTGCCAACGGACCTTCTTCCCCCGTCGCCAGACGGGGGAAATGTCGGCGCAGCCGACGATGGGGGCGCCTTCGCGCGTCCGGACTGTGTGGAGAGAGCCCCCTCCGTCGCCTTAGGCGACACCTCCCCCGCGGCGCGGAGGAGGGACTCTGCACACGCGTTCGCCCTGCGCCGCGGCGCCCCGGCCGTTGCGTTTCAGAGGGCACCTCAATAGGGTCCGGCGCGATTCTGGCGGCAATTCCGCTGTTTACGGAGGCCCTTTGTGGCGACCCCGGCATTCCTGCTCGACTATCTGCCGATCCTGGTTTTCCTCGGCATCGCCCTGTTCTTCGCAGGGGCGTTCCTCGTTTTGCCGCTCGTGATCGCGCCTTCGGCCCCGGACCCCGAAAAGGTCTCGGCCTATGAGTGCGGCTTCAACGCCTTCGACGATGCGCGCATGAAGTTCGACGTGCAGTTCTACATCGTCGCGATCCTGTTCATTATCGTCGATCTCGACGTCGCGTTCCTGTTCCCGTGGGCGGTGACGCTCTTCAACCCGACGCTCGGCCTTGATCGTGATTTCCAGATCTTCTCCTTCTGGTCGATGTTCATCTTCCTCGCCGTCTTCACCGTCGGGTTTCTCTACGAGTGGAAAAAGGGAGCGCTCGAATGGCGGTAGACAATGACGGCGTTCTCGATCTGCGGCCGCGCGAGATGCTCTACTCGCCGACGGCGAAGGACCCGTTTTTCTCCGAACTCTCCGACCAGCTGGCCGATCGCGGTTTCTTCACCGCGCCCGCCGACGCGCTGATCACCTGGGCGCGCACCGGTTCCCTGATGTGGATGACCTTCGGACTTGCGTGTTGCGCCGTCGAGATGATGCAGGCCTCAATGCCGCGCTACGACCTTGAGCGCTTCGGCTTTGCCCCGCGCGCAAGCCCGCGCCAGTCGGACGTCATGATCGTCGCAGGCACGCTCACCAACAAAATGGCGCCGGCGCTGCGCAAGGTCTACGACCAGATGCCGAACCCGCGTTACGTCATCTCCATGGGCTCCTGCGCCAATGGCGGGGGCTATTACCACTATTCCTACGCCGTCGTGCGCGGCTGCGACCGCATCGTGCCGATCGACATCTATGTGCCCGGCTGCCCGCCGACGGCTGAGGCGCTCGTATACGGCGTCCTTCAATTGCAGAAGAAGATCCGGCGCGAAGGCTCGATCATCCGCTAGGTGCGGCCTTCGAAACTCCAGGGTGACGACAGCGATGACGACGACGCTCGAAACGCTTGCCGATGCCGTCCGCGCAAGGCTGGGCGCCGATCTTTCGGCCGCCGAAATCGCCTTTGGCGAGCTCAATCTCGCCGTCAGGTCGGACCGGATCGTCGCGGTTCTGACCGCGCTGCGCGACGACCCGGAATGGAAGTTCACGCAGCTCATCGACCTTTGCGGCGCGGACTATCCCCAGCGCGGGCGCCGCTTCGACGTCGTCTATCACCTCCTGTCGATGAAAAAGAACGTCCGGGTCCGGATCAAGGCCGAACTCGGGGAGGAAGAGACGATTCCCACCGTCATCGGCGTCTATCCCAATGCCGCCTGGTATGAGCGCGAGGCGTTCGACCTTTTCGGGATCGTCTTTATCGGCAATCCGGACCTGCGCCGCATTCTCACCGACTACAATTTCGAGGGGCATCCCCTGCGCAAGGACTTCCCGCTCACGGGGCATGTCGAGGTCCGTTACGACGACCAGCAGAAGCGCGTCGTCTATGAGCCGGTGAGCCTCGTGCAGGACTACCGGAACTTCGATTACCTCTCGCCCTGGGAAGGGGCGAAATATGTTCTGCCGGGCGACGAAAAGGCGAAGACGCCATGACGGACACGCGAAACGGCCGGTGTCTCTGCGGCGCCGTGACATTCAAGGCGACCTTTGCGTTGTCGGGTGACGGGTTGCATGTCGACGCCTGTCATTGCGGCATGTGCCGGCGCCAGATCGGGGGCCCGCTGATGACGGCGCCCTGCGAGCGCATTGATGTGGAAGCGGGCGAGCATCTCGGCGTCTACCGCTCGTCGGACTGGGCGGAGCGGGCCTTCTGCAAGGTCTGCGGATCCAATCTTTTCTTCCGGATGCTCGATGGCTCGTTCAGCGCGGTCAATGCGGGCGCGCTCGACGATCTATCCGATGCAAAGTTCACGACGGAAATCTTCATCGACGACAAGCCGGCCTATTACGATTTTGCGCAGCCGACGAAAAAGATGACGGGCGCCGAAGTGCGCGCGCTTTTCGCCGGCGGGGAGTGATCCGATGGCTGATGGAACCAAACTCATCGAAGTCGAGGATTCTGCGTCCGACGCGTCCTCGGAACGGAACTTCACGATCAATTTCGGGCCGCAGCACCCCGCCGCGCACGGCGTCTTGCGGCTCGTCATGGAGCTCGACGGCGAAATCGTCGAGCGAGTCGATCCGCATATCGGGCTACTCCACCGCGGGACGGAGAAGTTGATCGAATACAAGACCTATCTGCAGGCGATCCCCTATTTCGACCGCCTCGATTACGTCGCGCCGATGAATCAGGAACACGCCTTCTGCCTCGCGGCGGAGCGGCTCCTCGGCATCGAGATTCCGCGGCGCGCCCAGCACATCCGCGTGCTTTACAGCGAGATCGGCCGGCTGCTCTCGCACATCCTCAACGTCACGACGCAGGCGATGGATGTCGGCGCGCTGACGCCGCCGCTCTGGGGCTTTGAAGAGCGCGAGAAGCTGATGGTCTTCTACGAGCGCGCCTCGGGCAGCCGCATGCACGCGGCCTATTTCCGCATCGGCGGCGTCCACCAGGATCTGCCGCCCGAACTCGTCGACGACATCGACAAGTGGTGCGACGACTTTCCGCGCGTCATCGCCGACCTTGAAACGCTGATCACCGGCAACCGCATCTTCAAGCAGCGCAACGTCGATATCGGCGTTGTCACCAAAGAAGATGCGCTCGCTTGGGGCATGACGGGCGTGATGATCCGCGGCTCGGGCGTGCCCTGGGATTTGCGCAAGAGCCAGCCCTACGAGACCTACGCGGAGCTCGATTTCGACATCCCCATCGGCAAGAACGGCGACTGCTACGACCGCTATCTCTGCCGCATGGAGGAGATGCACCAGTCCTTGCGCATCATGAAGCAGACGATCGCCAAGATGCGCGCCGAGGGCAGGGGGCCGGTCATGACCCGCGACGGCAAGGTCGCCCCGCCGCGCCGCGCTGAGATGAAGCAGTCGATGGAAGCGCTCATCCATCACTTCAAGCTGTATACGGAAGGCTTCCACGTCCCCAAGGGCGAGGCCTACGCCGCGGTCGAGGCGCCCAAGGGCGAATTCGGCGTTTATCTCGTCTCGGACGGCTCCAACAAACCCTATCGCTGCAAGATCCGCGCGCCGGGCTTTCCCCACCTTCAGGCCCTAGACTGGATGAGCCGCGGCCACATGCTCGCCGACACGTCCGCCATCATCGGCTCGCTCGATATTGTGTTTGGCGAGATCGACCGTTGACGCAGTCTGAGCTCAGCCTGAATTTCTGGGTGGAGGCGATGGTCGCCGTCGTCGCCGCCCTGATCTTCCTGTTGAGCGCGTTATTGCGGCTCCGCGCGCGCCACCGTGACGTCGAGCAGTGGCATATCATCCTCGGCGCTGCGATCTACGGCGCCATTTTCGGGGCGGTGATCGGGTTCGGCATCGTGCCGCTGCGGGCCCTTCTGATGAATGGCAGCCTGCCGCCGCAGATCGCCGCGGTCTCCGGCATCGGCGTGATCGGAATCATGATCGCACTGCGCAGCGGCCTCCTGGCCCGGGTCCCTTTTCTAGGGCCGCAAGTTAAAGCCTTCCGCCGCGCCATCCTCCGCCGCCAGATCGAGACGGCGCAAAAGCAGCTCGATCAACTGACGCCGAAGTTGACCTGATATGGCCCGGCCAAACGCAGAATTGGACGCGGCCCTCAACGCTTTCAGCGAGGGCCGTGCGGCGCGCAGCGATATCG
Organism: uncultured Caulobacterales bacterium; assembly: GCA_964507915.1. Classification (GTDB taxonomy): domain Bacteria; phylum Pseudomonadota; class Alphaproteobacteria; order Caulobacterales; family Parvularculaceae; genus Amphiplicatus. Next base: position 132,131 of record CAZDRH010000004.1, on the reverse strand, counting down.
CTGCAGCCGCTGGCCGCCCCGTCAGTTTCGGTCAGGTCTTGGCGCTCCTGGCGGAAAAGGGATTGCCTCTGCCTCGCTTTCCGAGCGACCCGTCGCATCCGGGACGCGCCCTCCTGCGCGCTTCTCTTGCTAGGGCGGCGCGCCGTGCCAAGCGATAAGCCGCCCAAAGCCAAAGTGATCGTCACTGATGCAGGGCCGCTGATCACGCTCGCCGCCGCAGACTGCCTGGATTACCTGCTTTTTCCCGAGATGCAGGTCTTTGTTCCCGACGCCGTCTTGCATGAAGCGACCAAGGACATTGAGGCGCTGGGCGCCCAGTCCATTCTCGAATGGCGCGACGCCAATGCAGGGCAGGTGGTAACCGTCTCGACCGAAGTGTTTCTCCATTATGTGCAGGACCTTGAGCGCACGCCCGGCCGTCGCGTGCGCGATCTCGGCGAAAGGGCGGCGATCGAAGCGATCCACGACGCCGTGCCGCTCAGCGCCGACGAACGCGCCCTGTTATTGACCGAAGACGACAAGGTTCTTAGGCAGGTCCTGATCGTGCAGCCGGCGCTGAGCGACCGCATTATTCCGCTCACGACGCGGGATTTCCTTGCGGAACTGGAAGCGGCAGGCCGCATCAATTCGGCGGATGCAGTTTACGCCGCCGCCGAGGCCGCCGGGCGGAAGGCGTCGGCGCGCGGCGTGTTGGAGCAACAAACCGGGGAAAGGCGATCCGCTGTCCGCCGGTCTCTGGAACGAAAGAAGTAGGTCTGTCATGGCCGTCCGCAAGCCCTATAAACATCAGCCCGCGTCCTTCGCCTGGACGCCGGAAAACCTCGCCTGGTGCGAGGCGCAGATGCGGAAATACCCCGCGGGGCGCCAGGCCTCCTGTGTCATTCCGTTCCTGTGGCGCGGGCAGAAGCAGGAAGGGTGGATCTCGATCGCCATGATGGAGGCGATCGGCCGTCAGCTCTCCATGCCCTATATCCGCGTCTACGAAGTCGCGACCTTTTACACCATGTTCAACCTCGCGCCGCAGGGTGAGCACTTCGTCCAGGTCTGCGGCACGACGCCGTGCATGATCCGCGGCGCGGGCGCCCTCATCGACGTCTGCCGGAAACAGATCGGCGAGGAAAATCATCCGACAGCGGACGGCAAGCTCTCCTGGCTTGAGGTCGAGTGCCTTGGCGCCTGCGTCAACGCGCCGATGCTGCAGGTCTCAACGAAGGCCTCCGACCACTATTATGAGGACGTGACGCCGGAGATGCTGGAAGAGATGCTCGGCCGCTGGCGCCGCGGCGAGGCGGTGAAGCCCGGCACGCAGAATCCGCGCCGCCATACCTCTGATCCTGACGGCGGCTCGCCGACCTTGCGCGATCCTTCCCTCTATGACGGGTCCAAAGCCGCGCAGATCGGCGAATTGCCGAATTCGAAACCGCCCGCGCCGGCGCCGGCGAAGTGATGCGCATGCTGACGACTGACGCAGGGATTGTGGACGTGGTCGATCGCGGACTCGTGGCTGATCCCCCCCTAGCCCCCCCTTTTCAAGGGGGGGAAACGCGCTCTCTCTCCCTTCCCCCCCTTGAAAAGGGGGGGCTAGGGGGGGATCCGAAGCGAGTCGAAAAACTCGAAACTGAATCTTTTGACGCGAGTTCCCGCCCATGAGCCCCGAAGAAAGAGCGCAGGAACAGAAATCCGCGATCCTCTATCTCGCGGTCGGCGGCGTCTTGTTCGCGGCGGGCGCGATTCTCTGGATAGTCACCAATAATGTCGTTGGCGTCGTCGTCGCCGCGCTTCTCGGCGCTTCGGCGGAAGGCGCAGGCATCCGCAAATTGCTCAGCGCACGCAACAAATCCTGAACGGGAACACTATGCTGCTCGAAGACAAAGACCGGATTTTCACCAACCTTTTCGGCCTCCACGACTGGCGGCTTGAAGCGGCGAAGAAGCGCGGCGCCTGGAACGGCACAGCCGATATTCTGCGCATGGGGCCGGATTGGATCATCCAGCAGGTGAAGGATTCAGGGCTTCGCGGCCGCGGCGGCGCCGGCTTCCCGACGGGCCTCAAATGGTCCTTCATGCCGAAGGAAGTGAAAGACCGGCCGCATTACCTCGTCGTCAACGCCGACGAGTCCGAACCCGGCACCTGCAAGGACCGGGACATCATGCGCCACGATCCGCACCTTTTTATCGAAGGCTGCCTCGTTGCGTCCTTCGCGATGAAGGCGAAGGCCTGTTACATCTATATCCGCGGCGAATATGTCGATGAGCGGCTGAATCTTGAGGCCGCGATCGACGAGGCCTATGCGGCGGGGCTCGTCGGCCGCAACGCCTGTGGCTCGGGCTACGACTTCGACATTTATGTCCATCACGGCGCCGGCGCCTATATCTGCGGCGAGGAGACGGCGCTCCTCGAAAGCCTCGAAGGCAAAAAGGGCCAGCCGCGCTTGAAGCCGCCTTTTCCGGCCGGCGCCGGGCTCTATGGCTGCCCGACCACGGTCAACAATGTCGAGTCGATCGCGGTCGCCCCGACCATCATTCGCCGCGGCGCCGGCTGGTTCAAGCAGTTCGGCCGTCCGAATAATGCGGGTACGAAGCTTTTCTGCATTTCGGGCCATGTCAATCGCCCCTGCAACGTCGAAGAGGCGATGTCGATCCCGCTGAAGACGCTTCTTGAGACGCATTGCGGCGGCGTGCGCGGCGGCTGGGATAATCTCAAGGCCGTCATACCCGGCGGCTCTTCCGTGCCGCTGCTTCCGAAAAACATCTGCGAGACGGTGCTGATGGATTTCGACGCGCTGCGCGACGTGAAGTCGGGCCTTGGCACGGCGGCGGTGATCGTCATGGACAAGTCGACAGATGTCGTGCGCGCCATCGCGCGCATCTCCTATTTCTACAAGCATGAGAGCTGCGGCCAGTGCACGCCCTGCCGCGAGGGCACGGGCTGGATGTGGCGCGTGCTCGAACGCATGGCGGTCGGCGATTCAACCAGCGCCGAAATCGACAAGTTGCTCGAGGTCGCAAGCCAGATTGAAGGCCACACGATTTGTGCCCTCGGCGACGCGGCGGCCTGGCCGGTGCAAGGCCTCATCCGCCATTTCCGCGGCGAGATCGAAGAGCGCATCAATCACTATCGCCGCGACCGTCCGCATGTCGCCATGCACGGCGCGATGGCGGCGGCGGAGTAGCCGCGACGGGCGCGGAAAAGCCCCGGAATTCGGGCCATTTTCAAATCGGAAGGCGTGTCGCGGAGCTGAGGTCGGCTCGAAAACTCTGAGATTTCGGGCGCAAACGGCGACGCAGGCCCTGAGAATCGCGGATTTTCGGGCTTATTTTGACCTCTGATGTCGATTTCGCGAGCATCGCCGCCCGAATCGGCCTTGTTTTTCAGCATTTCTTGAGCGTTATGGGCGAGCGCTTGTCGCAAAACCCAGCGTTCTCTGCGTAAACCTCAACAAAAGGACCAAAGATGGCACCGGTGAAGAAGGCCGCGAAGAAGACGGCGGCGAAGAAAGCGGCTCCTGCAAAGAAGGCGGGAACGCCGGCGGTTATGACGCTCAAGCACATGGCGGCTGATCTCGCCGCGTCGCATGACATGCCGAAAAAGCAGGCCGAAGAATTCCTCGCCAACTTCGTCGACAATATCGGCAAGCACCTCAAGAAGGGCGTGAAGATCCGCATCGCAGGCCTCGGCATCATGCAGGTGCGCCACCGTCCGGCGCGCATGGGCCGCAACCCGGCGACAGGCGAGGCGATCAAGATCAAGGCCTCGAAGAAGATCGCTTTCCGTCCGGCCAAAGAGCTGAAGAACTCAATCTAAGCCGCCTCAAGGCGCAAGACTGCGGAGCGAAATTCGGGAGACCGAATTTCGCTCTTTGCGTTTCCAGAGCGGCGATCGTCTGGCAAAAGGACCCGCATGACTGATCAGGCTGACACCATAAGGCGCGCCGCCCCGGAAGATGCCGAGACGCTTTCGGGGCTCGGCGTGCGCACCTTCGTCGACACTTTCGGCGATCTCTACAAGCCCAAAGACCTTTCCGTATTTTTGCGCTCGAAACACTCTGTCGAGAAATATCTCGCCTTCCTCAATGATCCGCATACGGCCGTTTGGATCGCCGAGCGCGGCGAAACGCCGGTCGGCTACTCTGTTGCGGGGCCCTGCGATTTGCCTGTGCCCGACATGCCCGCGAAGGCGGGAGAACTCATTCGCGTCTACATTGTCAAGGAGGCGCAGGGCGCCGGCCTCGGCAAGCGCCTCGTCGAGGAGACGCTCGCCTGGCTCTCCGAACGCCACGAGCCGCTTTATCTTTCCGTCTGGTCGGAGAATTTCCGCGCGCAGGCGCTTTACGCCAAGCTCGGCTTCAAGAAGATCCAGGATTATTTCTTCATGGTCGGCGAGCAGGCTGACGCCGAGTGGATCATGGAGCGGCGCCGGGGCTGACGCTGCTTTCGCAACGCTTTGCAAACCGATTTGCGCTATCGCCTCGGGGTTTCCCGGGGGACGGTTCCGTGCGTCGTTTGCTCATATCCATCGTGTTCGGCGGCAGCTTCATCGGCGGCCTTGTACTCTTCCGCGATGCGGGGACGGCGCTGATGGCCGCCGGCCTCGTCGGCAGCGCTGCGGCGTTGCAACCCGAGCCCAACAAGAGCTGACCGCGTAAATCTTTCGCAAGCGGAATGTTTGCCAGCCGCTGCCGCATCGCGCGCGCCGTTAACCTGTCTCTTCCGGAATTTAACAAACGCGGTTACCGCCTCGTTAACTTTTGCCACGGTAAACAAAGCCTGTAACGCGACGGGGCCGATTGCCCCCGCGCGAGGAGGTGAGCGTATGACACAAGCATTTCTTTTTTCCGCGGTTTTGAGCGCAGCCGCGGCCCCCGCCATGGCGCAGTCAGGCATCCCCGCCCGCGCCGTCGATCCCCAGGGCTCAGGCCCCATTCTCGCCGCTGTCGAGTGGTTGCAGGGAACGCTTCTCGGCAATGTGGCGACGACCGTCGCGGTTATCGCTGTTGCGCTTGTCGGTTTCATGATGCTGACGGGACGGATCAATTGGCGCTACGGCGTCTCGGTGATCGTCGGCTGCTTCATCCTCTTCGGCGCGGCCGCGATCGTCTCCGGCATCCAATACGCCGCCGGCGCCGCGCACTAGACTCAAGCATGGCAGAGCTCCGCAAAACGCCGGTCTTCCGCGCCCTGACGCAGCCGCAGATGTTCGGCGGCGTCACCTACAGCTATTTCGTGATCAACCTCGTCGTGACGACCGAGCTGTTCCTCGTCACTCGGTCGTTCTGGGCGCTGGTCGCGCCGGTCGTCATCCATGCGGTCGGCTATGTCGCGTCGCTGCGCGAGCCGCGCATTTTTGATCTGTGGATCACGCGCATGAGCCGTTGCTCTCGCATCCCGAACTACGGTTTCTGGCGCTGTAACAGCTATCTGCCTTGAAGGGTCTGAAGTCTGTGCCGCGGCTTTCCGGATTTGCATCGCTCCTGAAGCGTGAGCGCCGTGTCGGCGAGCGGCTGCCTTATTGGCGGCATGCGGACGATCACACGATCGAGCTCCGCAACGGCATGCTGATGCAGACGATCGTGCTCGAAGGCTTCCCCTTCGAGACGGCGGATACGGAGGAGCTCAACTATCGCCTCGCTGTGCGCGAGACGATGCTGCGCGGCGTCGGCCATTCGCGGCTCGCGGTCTATCACCACGCCGTTCGGCGGAGAGCGTCAGCGGCGCTCGCCGCGACCTTCAAGGACCCGCTCTGCGCGCATATCGATCGTGCCTGGCAGGCGCGGCTTTCGTCGAAGAATCTCTTCGTCAACGACCTCTTCCTCACCATCGTCCACAAGCCGAGCCAGGGCAAAGTCGGCCTCATCGACCGCCTGCGCGACGCCGCCGCCGCGACGCGTGGACGCGACACTTTACGCCAGCGCGACATCCGCGCGCTCGACGCCGTGCGCGAGAGCCTCATCGCCTCGCTCGGCGCCTATCGGCCGCGGGGCCTCCGCCTCTATGAAGGGCCGGGCGGCGTTTGTTCCGAGCCGCTTGAGTTCCTGTCGCTCATCCTCAACGGCGAGATGCGCCCCGTGCTCGCGCCCGAAGGCGACGCCGGCCACTATCTGCCCTATCGGCGGCTCTCTTTCGGGGTCGAGGCGGTCGAGCTTTCCGGCGGCGGCGACCAGCGTTTCGCCGCCATGGTGTCGCTGAAGGAATATCCGCCCTCGACCGGGCCAGGGATGATCGACAATCTCCTGCGCCTGCCGTTCGAGATGGTGATTTCAGAAAGCTTTGCTTTCGCCGACCGCCAGATCGCGAGCGAGCGCATCGACCTTGCGCTGCGTCGCCTTAAGGCCGCCGATGACGACGCGGTCTCGTTGCGCCGCGGCCTCATGGAGGCCAAGGACGGCGCGGCGACGGGGCAGGCAGGCTTCGGCGAACACCATCTCAGCGTGCTCGTCCGGGCGCCGACGATCGAGGCGCTCGACCGGTCCGCCGCAGCGGCGCAGGCCGCCATCGCCGATATCGGCGCGGTCGCCGTGCGCGAGGAGTTGAACCTTGAGCCCGCCTTTTGGGCGCAGTTTCCGGGCAATCTTGACTATGTCGCGCGCCGCGCGCTCGTGTCGACCGGCAATTTCGCCGGCCTTTCGTCCTTGCACGGATTTCCGATCGGCGCGCCCGAGGGCAATCACTGGGGCCAGGCGGTCGCCGTTTTCGAGACGACCTCGGCGACGCCCTATTTCTTCAGCTTCCATCAAGGGGACCTCGGCAATTTCGTCATCATTGGGCCGTCGGGCTCCGGCAAGACGGTGGTGTTGAACTTCCTCGTGGCGCAGGCGCAGAAGTTCCAGCCGCGCACCGTGCTTTTCGACAAGGATCGCGGCGCAGAGATCTTCCTGCGCTCGATAGGCGGCGCCTATGACGTCATCCGCAGCGGGCGTCCGACCGGATTCAATCCGTTGCAGATGGCGGACACGCCCGGCAATCGCGCTTTCTTGCGCGGTTTCATCGCCGAACTCGCTGCGCCGGAGTCAAAGGTCCTCACGCCCGAAGAGCAGGCAGTCGTCGCCGAAGCGGTCGCCGCGCAATTCGATCAGCCGCCAGAGTTCCGCCGCCTGCGGTTCTTCCAGGAATTGCTCGGCGGGTTCCGCCGTCCGAGCGCCGACGATCTTGCCGCGCGTATCGCCCGCTGGTGCGGCGCCGGCGAGCACGCCTGGCTCTTCGACAACGAGACCGACCGGCTCGGGGTCGACAACCGCATCGTCGGCTTCGACATGACGGACCTTCTTGACCAGCCCGAAGTCCGCACGCCGACGATGATGTATCTTTTCCGCCGCGTCGAAGAGCGGCTCGACGGGTCGCCGACGCTCATTGTCATCGACGAAGGCTGGAAGGCGCTCGACGACGACGCCTTCGCTTCGCGCCTCAAGGACTGGCTGAAGACCATCCGCAAGCGCAACGGCGCAGTCGGTTTCTGCACGCAGTCGGCGCGCGACGCGCTCGACAGCCGCATTGCGAGCGCCATCACAGAACAAACGGCCGCGCACATCTTCACGCCCAATCCACGCGCCCAGAAAGAAGACTATTGCGACGGCTTCGGCCTTTCCGGCCATGAGCTGGAGATCGTCCGTTCCTTGCCCGAACAGTCGCGCTGCTTCCTGATCAAAAAGGGCACGGACAGCGTCGTCGCGCGCCTCGATCTTTCGGGATCGCCGGAGATCGTCCGGATACTCTCGGGCCGTGAACACACTGTACGCGCGCTTGATCGCTTGCGCGCGCAATATGGCGAGGCGTCGGAGAAATGGCTGCCGATCCTCTTGCGCGGGCCGAAGGCCGCCGCTGACGAAGCGGAGACCCCGCCGCTGCGTAAACAGGCAGGAGGCCGGGCATGAGCGGGACTTGCGACACCCTGCCGATCGACTCAATCGCGGCGCTGCTCGGCGGCGTCGACTGCAAGATCGCCGCCTATGTCGAGGCCGCCTACCGCGGTCTTTACGGCCCCTTCGGCTGGCTCGGCCCTATTCTCACGGCGGCGCTGACGATCTATGTCGCCATCTACGCCTATCAGCTCATCACCGGATATGGCCGATTGTCCGTATCGGGACTGACACGGCGCTTCCTCGCCATCGGCGCGGTCGTCGCCCTGTCTTCGAACTGGGCGGCCTATCAGGCTTCGTTCTCGGGGCTTCTTGCCGGCGGCGGCGACGAGATTGCCGGAGCGCTTTTGCGCGCGACAGGCTCAGATTCCGGCGCCGATGTCGGCGCAAGGCTCGACGCCGCGTTCGACGCTCTGACGGACCTTGCCGCGAACTGGGGGAAGGGGGCGCCGCTGCAGCCAGCGCAGGCGCCGACCGGCGCCGCATCCGTTCCCGTCACCGCGCCGCCGCCGGGCGCGGGGTCCGCCGGCGCCGTCAACATGCTCTGGTTCAGCGCGCTTTCGCTGGCCATCGGCACAGCGGGCGTCATCGTCATCGCCAAGATCATTCTCGGCTTCCTGCTCGCGCTCGGCCCGATCTTCCTGATGCTGGCGCTCTTCCCGCAAACCCGCGGCCTGTTTGAAGGCTGGCTGCGGACCGCGACCGCCAATGCGCTCCTACCGCTTTTCGCCATGGCCGCCGCCGCGGCCATGCTGCCGGTCGTCGAGCCGATGATCGCGACGATCGCCGACAATGAATTGCGCGGCGTGACCGACGCCAAGCCCGTCTTCGTGCTCGCCATCGCCGCGCTCGTTTTCGCCATGCTGATGGCGCAGATCGTCGCCATGACGACGCGCCTTGCCGGGGCGTGGCGCCTCCCGCAGCCGGCGGGGCGCGACGAGGCGCCGATGCCCGCGCCCGCATCGCCGGTCCTGGCTTCCGGTGCGGCGAGCGATCCGCGCATCGTCGCCATGATTGCGGCCGTCAGCCGCGACGCCGCGCCGTTGGACCACGCCTCAAGGCCGCGCGCCAACATGGTCGTGCTCGCGCCAAACTTCAGCGAGGCGCAAGGCGAGGGCGGGCGGCGAGTCGCCGCCGCCTATCGCGGCTTCGGCGGCGCCCGCAAACAAGGGAGCGCGGCATGAGGCTGAACATCCTTATCTTGATGAGCGCCGCGCTCATCCTTGCGGCCGCAGCGCCCGCGCGTGCCGCCGACCCCCGCATCCGCAAGGTCGTTTACACGCCCGATCGCGTCATCAGTCTGGTCGGCCATTTCGGCTATCTCATGTCGATTGAGCTGCCTGCGGGCGAGCGCATCGAAAACGTCGCCATTGGCGATTCCGTCGCCTGGCAAGTGACGCCGAACAAGCGCGGCGACATGCTCTTTGTGAAACCCGTCGATATCGGCCAGCCGACCAATCTCACGGTCATGACGGCGGCCAGGCAATACAGTTTCGAGCTTTCGGCCCGCCCGCGGAAACCCGACACGCCGATCTCCGAAATCACTTATGTGCTGCGAATCGAACTTCCCGCCGCTGCAAATTCCGCGGGTCCTGTCGACCTTGCGGCGCCCCCCTCGCTCCTCGAACGCCCGATTACTAATGACCGCTACACCTATGCCGGCGCGCCCCAGAACTTGCCGAGCCGCATCTATGACGACGGCGTCTCGACGGTCTTCGAATGGCCGCAAGGCGCGCAGACGCCTGCGATCTTCGTGCCGGGCCCGGACGGGAAGGACAGCGTCGTCAACTATTCCTACGCCGGCGAGCGCATCGTCGTTCATCAGGTTGCGGAGAAATTCATCTTGCGCAACGGCAAGCTGGTCACGACGATTTACAACGAGGGCTACGCCGCGCCAGCGCCGGGACCTGATGCGCCCGCAAAGCGCGGCAAGAAGAAGCGTGGATCCTCCCTCGTAGTCAGGGATTGACGCGCATGGCCCTCCATTCCCGACACGCCGGTCCGGATGCGCATGACCCGCGCGCGAGCCTTTCGAGCGACGCACTTGACGAGGCGAACCGGCTCGCCATGCCAAAAGTCGCAAGCGGCGGCGGCGAGGCTTCGCATCTCGTGCTCGGCCTTGCGATCGCCATCGGCCTTGGCGTCTTCACTTTTGCTCAGATGAACAGCGCACGCCTGAAAAGCGCGGAGCCGCCGCCGGCGCCGGCGATTGTCGAAGCGCCGCCCCAACCCGTCTCGTCGATCCCGCCGCGTCCGGAGCCTCAACCAATCACGCCCCAGCCGGAGCCGTTGCCGGAATTCGACATGATCCAGCCCGAGCGTCTGCGCGCGCCCGGCCTTGTCGTCGACAACAGCGCATTCACGGAACAACCGGCCGTCGGCGCCGCGGCGTCTGGAACGACGGCGAGCGAACAGTTCGCTGCACGCGCGCGCATCGCCGAGGAACCGCCGGCGACGGCGACGGAAGTCGAAGATGTTTCGGCGGTGGTTCTTGAGGGCACAATCCTTTCGGGCGTCCTTGAGACCGCCATCAATTCCGATCTGCCTGGCTATGTGCGCGCGGTCGTCAGCGACAATGTGCGCAGCTTCGACGGCACGCGCGTGCTTGTGCCGCGCGGCAGCCGCCTGATCGGGCAATACCGCTCCGGCCTCGCCATCGGCGAGTCGCGCGCCTTTGTGATCTGGACGCGGCTCGTCCTGCCGGACGGCGCCTCCATCCGTATCGCCTCGCCCGCTACGGACACGCTCGGGCGTGCGGGGCTTTCCGGATCTGTCGACCGGCACTTCCTGCAACGCTTCGGCTCCGCCATCCTGCTCTCCGTCGTCGGGGCGGGGCTTGATCTTGCGGCGGCGAGCGCCGGCGGAAGCAATCAGGTGATCGTCGGCACGACGTCCGACGCCTATGCGATCGCGCAGGCGGCGCTCCAGTCGAGCATGAATATTCCGCCTACGGTGAAAGTGCCACAAGGCTCGCCGATCCGCATCTTTGTCGCCCGCGACCTTTATTTCCCGGATCGCGCCGCCGAACCCTTCCGCCAATCCGAGGCGACCCCATGAGCGCGGCGCGGCCGATCCCCGGCGAAGATCATGTCTATCTCGGCGCCTTCCTTGCGCCCTTCGCGCCCTATCTGCAGGACCCGCGCGTCGGCGAGATTCTCGTCAACCGGCCGGGCGAGGTGTTTCTTGAGATTGTTGGGGGCGCGATGGAGCGCATCGAAGCGCCGACGATCGACGACACTTTGCTGCAAAGGCTCGCGGGCCAGATCGCGCGCGTCAACCGCCAGGCGGTGAGCCGCGAGCATCCGCTCCTGACGGCGACCTTGCCTTCGGGCGACCGCGTGCAGATGGCGGGTCCGCCAGCAACGCGCCGGCACTGGGCTCTCGCCATCCGCCGCAGCCTGTCCGCCGATCTCGACATCGCGGATTTTGCAGGGCCTGACGGCTTTGCCGGCGTTGAAGTGCGCCCTGACGACACGCTTTCGGAAACCGATGCCGCGCTGCTCCACCTTCTCGAACGGCGCGATCTGTCCCGCTTCTTTTCGCTCGCCGTCAAAGCACGCAAGACCATGCTCATTTCCGGCGGCACATCGACCGGCAAGACGAGCCTTCTCAACGCCATGCTGCGGCTCGCGCCGGCCCATGAGCGCCTGATTACCGTAGAGGATGCGGCAGAGATCAAGCTTGCGCACCAGAACGCCGTTTCGCTCATCGCCGTACGCGGTGAGACCGGCGAGGCGCGAGTCGGTGTTGAGGATCTGCTCGCGGCGGCGCTGCGGATGCGCCCCGATCGGATCATACTCGGCGAATTGCGCGGGCCGGAAGCGGCGACCTTCCTGCGTGCGATCAACACCGGCCATCCTGGGTCGATCACGACGATCCATGCCGACAGTCCCGGCGGCGCCTACGAACAGATCGCGTTGATGGCGCTGCAAGCAGGCCTTCCCCTGTCGCGCGGCGAGACGATCGCCTATGTGAAATCTATCATCGACATCGTCGTCCAGGTCGAACGCCGCGACGGGATGCGCCGAATTGCCCGCATTGCCTTTGCCCGGGACAGTGCGAATGCCGCCCTTGCGGCAGCCGGATCCGGACTCTGATCCGCCCTGAAGGGCCACGCCTATGGACATCCGTGATGGCCTCACTCTTGACAGATTTACGCGCGCTCGCCCCTAATTCCATCCGGCCGCGCCAAAACCGCAGCCGAGCCCAGAGGCGTCTACTTGCCTTACATTTTGCCCGCGCAAGTTGAGGGGGCGGCGCTTGAAAACGATGCAATGCTCTTTCCACCAGTTGTTAAGGGTCGGCATCACCTTGCTTGCATTGGCGACGGCGTTTTTGGGGCGTCATGACGTAAACGCCGCCAATCCCGCCTCCCCCCAAGCCGACTCGGGTAAAACCGTCTCTCTGAAAGAGATTCCGCGCGCTGCAGACAGCGTGGACGACACCCCTGATCCGACCGAAGCCGCGCGTTTTCTGCTCCAATCCACATTTGGTCCGACCGAATCCGACATCAACGCGCTCGTCAGCAGCGGCTATTCCGACTGGATCAAACGCCAACTCGCAGCGCCGCTGACGTCGGCAGTTGACGATTTTCGCGCGAGGGCCGCGGACTACGCGTTGCGCAAGGCACGTATCACCAACGGCGATATCCTCGACTTCAGCTATCGCGCCCAAGTCAGTCAGCCCGATCAACTGCGTCAACGCATGGTCTTCGCCCTGTCGCAGATCCTCGTCACGTCGATAGAAGACCCTATGGTCGCGACCGAGTCGATGGCCAATTATATCGACATTCTGAACTCTAACGCCTTCGGCAATTACCGAGATCTCCTAGAGCAGGTCACATATGCGCCGGCGATGGCGGTCTATTTGACCTATCTGAACAACAAGAAGGCGGACCCGCAGTCAGGTTCAGTTCCGGACGAGAATTATGCCCGCGAGATCATGCAGCTCTTCACCATCGGGCTCGTCGAACTCAATCCGGACGGCACGCCCAAGTCAAACGCGCAAGGACGGCCGATCGAGACCTACACGAACGCCGATATCACCGGCCTCGCGCAGGTCTTCACGGGCCTCAGTTGGGGAGATTCAAGCTTTGGAGGCCAAAAGCCCGAAAAAGATCCTCTGCTTTACGCGCCCTTGAAAGTCTGGCCCGCAGAGCATACGCCGTCGGCGAAGACATTTCTCAGCGTAACAATTCCGGCGGGTACGGACGGCGCGGAGAGCATAGACGCGGCTCTCGACCGACTGTTCGCACACCCCAACATTGCGCCCTTCCTTGCGAAACAGCTGATCCAGCGATTCGTCACGAGCAATCCCTCGCCCCAATATGTCCGGCGCGTGGCTGAAGCCTTTTTGGCAGGCGCCTACATGTTGCCCGACCATTCAATCGTCGGTGCGCGCCGCAAAGGCGATCTCGCCGCGACGCTCGCTGCTGTCCTTTTCGACACTGAGGCCCGCGATATGTCGCGGCGAAACGATCCCGCCTTCGGCCGGCTGCGTGAACCGGCGCTGCGCTTGGCGCACTGGGCGCGCGTTTCAGGCGTGAACGAGCCGGCTATCCTCAACCGGAATGGACTCTTCGACAGATTGAACATGTACGAGGCCTACTCCGTCGAACGGATCGGTCAGCAGCAGTATCGCTCGCCTTCGGTATTCAACTTTTACCGCCCTGGATATATCGCTCCGGGTTCGGAATCAGGTGCTGCAAACCTCGTTGCGCCGGAGCTGCAAATCACGACGACGAGTTCAGTCGTCGGATATGCAAACTTCATGCGCCGGCTCATCGAAAACACGGAGGGGGACTCCACTTTTTTGCCGAGCTATTCGACGCTCCTCCCGCTCGCCAAACAACCAGAAGCGCTCGTCGATAAGCTGAGCCTGGTTATGACCGCGAATGCGACAGATGCCAAAACGCGCAAGAAGATCGCAGGGTTGCTGAAGCAAATCTGGATTCAGGCGGCCTCCCGCGAGGAAGACAGCCGAAATCGCGTCAACCTCGCCATGACCATGATCGTGCTGTCGCCAGAATACGCGGTGTTGAGGTAGGAGCGGTCGATCATGTCATGGATCACCAGACGCGAGGTCATGCGCCGCGCCGGGATGCTCGCGGCGGCAGGAGCTGCGCCCTTCGCGATGAATCTCCTGCCGTTCGGTGCGGCTGCTGCGGCGTCGACCCGCGGTTACAAGGCCCTCGTTTGCGTATTTTTAGCCGGCGGAATGGACTGTCACGACACCCTGCTGCCTTATGATCAAAGCCAGTATGACGCCTATGCTTCAATGCGGCAGGCGCTCATTAAGCAGTATCAAGCGCAGCCCAAAGGCTCTTCGCGCACGCGCGACCGCTTGTTGGCGCTCGAGCCTGATAGCGCCGACGTTCTGTCAGGACGGCAATTTGCGCTGCCGGAGACGCTCAAGCCGCTGCACGATCTTTTCGCGACGGGGAAGGCGGCCATCGTCGCCAATGTCGGTCCGCTGATACAGCCGCTCAACCGCGACCAGTGCCTGGCGCAGAACGCGCGCATGCCGGTGAGTCTTTTCTCGCATAATGACCAGCAGTCGACTTGGCTCGCCTCGGCGCCCGAGGGCGCGCGCTATGGTTGGGGCGGCCGCCTCGGCGACATGGCGCTTGCCTCAAACGCCAATGCCGACGCCGCCTTCACGGCGATCTCTCCACAAGGCAATTCCGTTTTCTTGGTGGGGCGAGAGACGATACAGTTTCAGGTCGGCATCAATGGGCCCGTCGAGATCAGCGCGATTAAGGGCCTCAATCTGAACGGATCGAGAAGCGCGGTCCGGGCCCTTGCCGATATGTTGCAAGACACAGGCAATACGAGGAGCCACCTCTTAGAGCGCGATGTCGTTTCCATCTTTAGACGATCTATCGCCAACAGTCATAAGCTCGCCTCTGCGCTCGAAGAAGAACCCTATTTGAAAACGTCGTTCCCCGAAGACAACGACCTTGCCCGGCAATTGAACATGATTGCGCGCCTCATCGCCGTCCGTGAGGCCATCGGCGTACGCCGGCAGATTTTTTTCGTTTGGATGGGCGGATTTGATACCCATTCAAACCAGGCTCCTGGTTTGCTCGAGCGCCACAGAATGCTCTCGCGCGCCATGAAGGCGTTTTACGACGCAACGGTCGAACTTGGCGTCGCCAATGAGGTGACAGCCTTTACAGCATCCGATTTCGGGCGAACGCTCCTCGTCAACGGCGACGGCACGGACCATGGCTGGGGCGGACATCATTTCGTCGTCGGCGGCGCGGTGCGGGGCAAACGGATCATCGGCGATCCGCCGCCCGCCGCCCTCAATCACGCTCAGGATTTTGGCGGTGGGCGCCTTATTCCGACGCTGTCCGTCGAGCAATATGCAGGCAGCCTTGCGCGCTGGTTCGGCCTTACGCCGGGAGAAGTCGCCGAGGCCCTTCCGGGAATCGCGAATTTCGATCCCAATGCCGTCGATCTCTTCACGTCGAACGATACGCCTTAACGGCCTTATCCTGAGATGCGGAGCCAAGTTTGGTGAGATGTCCCGCGCGATGGTGCGTGAAAGCACGGCTTTCGCATTACGGCGCCGTCGTGATTTCAGGCCTGTTGCAATTAAAATGATGATCGGCGTCTGAGAAGAAAAAAGTGCGCGACGGTTTGAGGCGGATCGCATCCGTTCCATTTACCGCGACTGGAGCGATGGCGCCTGGCGGTTTTTCGCCGCGCAATTCGCCGGATGGCGACCAGTAACATGAACGCCTTGCAAACTTCAGCCGAAGATTTGTTCGTCCCGCATGATATGAAATTCAAGTAATTCGCAAATAGGAAGGATTGCGTCCGGGCTTCGTTAAGGGGCTTCGTGTCAGAACCGCCTCGTCGCGACTGTTTAGTCGAGTAGTTCGAGGAGGCGGCCGATGAAGAAGCGTACCTTCACCGTCCAAGCGTTCAGGGCCTGCGCTGCAACCGTTATTCTCGCGGCGGCGGCCTGTTCCAGTCCAGAGGTCGATCCCAATGACCCGACAGCGCCGGGCGCGGCGCAAAGCGTCGTCGACAAACCCACGGCGCCCGAGGCCTCGCGCTTCCTGCAGCAAGCGACGTTTGGACCCACAGAAGCTGAAATCAACGCTCTCGTCAGCAGCGGCTATTCAGATTGGTTCAAGCGCCAGATTGCAGCCACGCAAACCTCGGCCGTCTCGGATGTCCTCGCCAAGACCGCAGACTATGCGGCGCGCCAGGAATTCCTCGGCTCGCGCGTCATCACCGACTTCAGCTATAGGGCGCAAATCGATCAGGCCGACCAGTTGCGACAGCGCATGGTCTTCGCCCTTTCGCAGATCATCGTAACGTCCATCGAGGACCCGACATTGTCGGAAAATCCCCCGGCGATGGCGGGTTATGTCGACACGCTGAACAAGAACGCGTTCGGCAGCTATCGCGACCTTCTCGAGGAGGTCACCTATTCGCCGGCGATGGCCTATTTTCTTACCTACCTCAACAACCAAAAGGCGAACGCGCAGTCGGGCTCGGTTCCGGACGAGAACTACGCGCGTGAGATCATGCAGCTCTTCACTATCGGGCTTGTTGAACTCAACCCGGACGGCACGCCGAAAACGAACGCGCAAGGACAGCAGATCGAGACATACACCAATGCGGACATCACCGGCCTTGCCAAGGTCTTCACGGGGCTCAGCTGGGGGGACTCAAGCTTTGGCGGACGGTTTCCAGAATCCAGTCAAACCGGGCTCAACTATGCGTCGCTGAAGATGTGGCCGGCGGAGCATGCGCCCGAGGAAAAGTCGTTCCTTGGCAGGACGATTCCCGCCGGCACGGACGGCGTTGCAAGCATCGATATCGCCCTCGACACCTTGGTCGCCCACCCCAATATCGCGCCCTTCATCGCAAAGCAGCTTATCCAGCGCTTCGTAACAAGCAATCCGACGCCGCAATATGTCCAGCGTGTCGCCAATGCTTTCACCGTGGGCACCTATATTCTGCCTGATCGATCGACCGTCGGCACAAAGACGAAAGGCGACCTGACGGCGACTTTGGCGGCTGTGCTCTTCGACACGGAGGCGCGGGATCTGTCCCGCCGCAATGATCCGAATTTCGGGCGACTGCGGGAGCCGGTGTTGCGGTTTGCTCATTGGGCGCGCGTCGCCGACGTCAACTCTCCGTCGGTCCTCGCCAGCAACGGACTTTCGGACAATTTCACTGTGCAAGATTCGAATTCGCCTGATCGCCTGGGGCAGCAGCAATACCGCTCGCCCTCCGTCTTCAACTTCTATCGTCCCGGATATGTCGCTTCGGGATCGGAGACGGCGATCGCAAACCTCGTCGCGCCCGAACTCCAGATCACGACGACCAACTCGGTCACAGGCTTTGCGAACTTCATGCGGTCTATGATTTCAAATACGTCGCAGACCTCGACATTCCTGCCGAGCTACGCCGACCTCATCCCGCTGGCGGACCGGCCCGATGCGCTTGTCGACAAGCTCAATCTCGTCATGACGGCGAACACGCTCGCCGCCGATACGCGTGCGAAGATTGTCGCCGCCCTGAACGGGGTTTCCATTCGCCCGGACCGTCCGGGTGAGGATTATCGAAACCGCGTCAACCTGGCCGTATTGATGATTGTTCTGTCCCCCGAATACGCCGTCTTGAGATAGGAGCAAAAAGCCATGTCAGCGGTCACCAGACGCGAAATCATGCGCCGCGCCGGAATGTTGGCGGCGGCGGGCGCCGCCCCCTTCGCGCTTAATCTCCTGCCGTTCGGCGCCGCGAGCGCCGCATCGACAGGCGGCTATCGCGCGCTTGTCTGCGTGTTCTTCTTCGGCGGCCTCGACTGCCACGACACGTTGCTCCCGTACGACCAGAATGAATACAACGCCTACGGCGCGATCCGGCAGTCGCTGTTCCAACAATATGCGGCCCAGACCGGCGGCTCATCGCGCGCACGCGACCGGCTGCTAGCGCTTTCGCCGCAAAACGCCGCTGCATTCGGCGGCCGCCAATTTGCGCTGCCCGAGGCGCTGGCCCCGTTGCGCGATCTCTTCGCCGCCGAAAAGGCGGCGATCGTCGCCAATGTCGGGCCGCTTATCCAGCCGATCAATCGCACGCAATTCAATGCGCGCAGCGTCCGCGCGCCGTCGCGTTTGTTTTCTCACAACGACCAGCAGTCGACCTGGGTCGCCGCCGCGCCGGAGGGCGCTCGCTACGGCTGGGGCGGTCGTCTTGGCGATATGGCCCTGGCGTCTAACGCCAATGCGCGTTCGGCATTCACCGCGGTCTCGGCTTCCGGCAGCACTGTGTTCCTGACCGGCGAGCAAACGCTTCAGTTCCAGGTGAGTTCGGGCGGACCTGTGCAGATCAGCGCGCTGACGGGGCAGACCCTATTCCGGTCTGCGAGCGGACCGACTGCGCTTGGAGAAATCCTTCAGGACAGCGCTAACGCCAAGACGAGCCTGTTCGAGCGAGATCTCGCCTCCATCTTCAGAACCTCAATCGGCAACAACCGCGACCTCGTCGCAGCGCTGCAATCGTTGCCGCCGCTCACGACGCAGTTTCCCACCAATAACAGCCTTGCGCAGCAGCTCAATATCGTTGCGCGCATGATCGCTGTGCGCAATACCCTCGGCGTCCGCCGGCAGGTCTTCTTCGTGTCCATGGGCGGCTTCGATACGCATTCCAATCAGGCGCCGACCCTCGCGGTTCTGCATCAGCGGATCGCGGGCGCAATGCGGGCCTTCTATGACGCGACGGTCGAGCTGGGCGTCGCCAACGACGTGACCGCGTTCACCGCCTCGGATTTCGGCCGCACCCTTGCCGTCAATGGCGACGGCACGGATCATGGTTGGGGCGCCCACCATTTCGTCGTCGGCGGCGGATTGCGCGGCAACCGGATCATCGGCGACCCGCCGCCTGCGGCGGTCAATCACGCCCAGGATACAGGCAGCGGGCGGCTCATTCCGACGCTTTCGGTCGAACAATATGCGGGTAATCTCGCGCGCTGGTTCGGCCTCACGCCGAGCGAGGTCGCGCAGGCCCTGCCTGGCATCGGCAATTTTGACCCGAATGCAGTTGATCTCTTCCAGTCTGGCTCAATCACCTGACCCGAAGGGCCCTTCGCGAGCCGGCCGAACTCCGCTAACGAGGCTCCCGCACGCGTTCGGCGCGGCGAGGAGCGGGCATGAACGAGACGATCGGCCTTAGCGAAACGCGGACGCCGGTTCGCGTCGCCGGTCTCTTCGTGGGTCTCGCCGCTGTGACGCTTCTATTCCTGGCGCCGGCGCCGGAAGGGCTCACCCGCGAAGGCTGGGTCGCCTGCGGGCTTGCCGTTCTCATGCTTATCTGGTGGGTGACGGAAGCGATCCCGATCCCGGCCACGTCTCTTTTGCCGTTGGTCGTGTTGCCGCTCGCGGGTGCCGTGCCCCTGAAAGACGCGGCGGCCCCCTATATGGACCCGACCGTCATTCTCCTCATGGCGGGCTTCATAATCGCCAAAGGGATCGAGCGCTGGAACCTTCATGCGCGTATCGCCCTCTCGGTCGTCGCGGCGATCGGAGCGCGTCCGGCCGCGATGATCGGCGGGTTCATGATCGCGACCACGCTGATCTCGATGTGGATATCCAACACGGCGACGGCGCTGATGATGACGCCGATTGCGCTCTCCGTCGCGCGCGCTACGGGCGCGGCCGTCGGCGACAATCGCCGCTTCGTGGCGGCGCTCCTCCTCGGCGTGTGTTGGTCGGCTTCGATCGGGGGCCTTGCGACGCCCGTCGGCTCGCCGACCAATCTCATCGTCATAGGCTATCTCAACGCCCATGGCGGCGATGTGACGTTTGCGGATTGGGTTCGGCTCGGACTGCCGGTCGTGCTCATTATGACGCCCATCGCCTGGGGCATGCTCGTGCTCTATGGCGGTCGCAGTGTGCGCGGCGGTGATCCGTCGGCAGCGCGCGCGGTTGTCGCGGCCGAACTCGCCAGGCTTGGGCCGATGACAGCGCCGGAGCTGCGCGTCGCGAACCTTTTTCTACTCGTGGCGTCTGCGTGGATGTTTCAGGGCTTCCTGAAACAGATTCCGGGCCTCACCCATCTTAATGACCAGATCATCGCTGTCGCCGGCGCGATCCTCTTCTTTCTGATCCCTTCCGGCAGCCGCGCCGAACCGCGCACCCAGCTCCTTGACTGGCGGACGGCGGAGCAGATCCCGTGGGGCGTCGTGCTCCTTTTCGGCGGCGGGCTCAGTCTCGCCGCGGGCGTGACCGACACCGGCGTCGCCGCCTGGATGGCGGAAGCGTTCAAGGGCCTCTTCGCCTTGCCCTCGATCGTCATCGTTCTTCTCCTGACGGCCTTCGTCATCCTGCTGACGGAGTTCACGAGCAATGTCGCGACGGCGTCGGCGATGATGCCGATGGTCGGCGCGCTCGCGGCGGCCGGCGGCGTCGATCCCTTCGTGCTTGCAGCCCCGGTCGGGCTTGCGGCGAGTTGCGGTTTCATGCTGCCGATGGCTACAGGGCCGAACGCCGTCATCTATGCGACCGGCGAGGTCAGCATGCGGCAGATGATCCGGCTCGGCATCTGGGCAGATCTCCTCGCGCTCGTATCGATCACGCTGATCGCGGGCTATTCTCTCAGCGCCGTCTCGGGGTAAAGAGCCCGCATGACCGCAGCTCCGCTCAAATTCGGCACGCGCTCAAGCGCTATGGCGCTCGCCCAGACTGGGGCGGCGATTGAGGCGCTGAAAATCGCGGCTGGTGTTGAAGGCGTCATCGCGCCCTTCCAGCCGGCCGGCGACCGCGACCAGGTGAGCCGCCTCGACGCCCATGGCGGCAAGGGCGGCGCTTTTGTCGGCGAAATCCGCGCGGCGCTCCGCGCCGGCGCGCTCGACGTTGCTATGCATTCGCTGAAAGACATGCCGGGCGATGAGGAAACGCCCGGCCTTGTCATTGCGGCTTATCTTAAGAGAGAAGCGGCGGGCGATTGCCTTGTCTTGCGCCCAGGCCGCGGGTTGGAGTCCTTGCGGGCGTCAGACGGCGCAGGCTTCAGGATCGGCACCAACGCCGTGCGCCGCGCCGCCTTCCTGCGCCGGCTTTATCCGAATGCGGAGATCATCCACTATCGCGGCGCGGCGGATACGCGTCTGCGCAAGCTCGATGCGGGCGATCTGCAGAAACTGCCGGATGGCGGCGCCGTCGGGCCCGCCGATGCGCTGGTCATGGCGCGTTCAGGTCTTGAGCGCATCGGCGCCGCGGCGCGTGCGGCGTATGATTTCTCAATCGACGAGATGCTCCCGGCGGTCGGGCAGGGGATCGTCGCACTCGAATGCCGTAGAGATGATTTTGCAACACGGGCCCGCCTCGCGGCGATCGACGATGCCGAAACCCGCGGGGCGGCGCTTGCCGAACGCGAAGTCCTCTGGGTGCTGAACGGTCATTGCAACGCGCCGCTCGCCGGACATGCGCGTCGCGACGGCGCCGAACTCGGTTTGCGTGCGGCCGCCATGAGCCTCGACGGCGCGCACGTGATCGAAGAGGAAGGGCGGGGCCCGTTCGATCGGCCCCGCGAACTCGGCCGGCGCGTCGGCCTTGCGCTCCTCGAAAAAGGCGCGGGCGCGCTCATCGAAGGAGCGCGCCCGCGTTAGGCTTGAGAGCGAGGCGTAAGATCAGACCGTGCGGCGGCGACCGCGCGCAAACGCGAACGCAGCGATTCCCGCCGCGAAGAGAGGCAGCGCGCCCGGAAGCGGCACTTCGGAAATTGCATCAGCCGTCACCCGAACCGCCGCACGAAACGCAGCCGGATTGAATCCTGCGCCTTCCCCATTGCTGAGCGTAAAGCGCAGAAAGTTGACGGTTGGATTGAAGTACAAATCGATCGTCGTCGAGAAAGCGTGCAAGATGTTGAAGTTCGCAAGATCGACATTCGGCAGGCTGTCCAGCAGATTTCCATTGAGGGAGACGGCGCCGATGTTGTCGACGCCCCAGAGCCCTTCCAGTGTCGCGGAAGTAGGGTCAAAGCCGGACAGGTCGAATTCGAATACGTATTCCGCGCTGTCGGCGAAGCCGCCTTCGACCTGCGGCCAAACCCAGTCCGAGGCAATTTCTTGTCCGCCGACGATGGTTTGGCCGTTGAAATAGGCTGGATTGCCTGTGTCCGTCGAAACCCCCGGAGAAACCAAAGTAAAACCGCCGGCCCCGGCCGAACCCGTGCCGCCGATCGCTACGATCGCCGCTTGCGCGCCGCCGCCAAAAGCCAAAACCGTCGCTGCGGCGAGGCCAAACACTAACTTACGCATGATACGTCCCCTCAAAAACTATAGGCGGGGTTTACCCATCGTTCTCCAAGATTTGGTTAATCGGGCTTGACTTTATTGCATGCGCGCAAAGACGCGGGCGCGCACGCGATTCGATTTCTCAGGCGGTCGATGCATGACCTCGCACGGCGTGGAAATCGCCGGCGTCTCGGATTAAGACCGCACTTCGGGCGCGCCCGCGCCCGCGCAACAGCCTGCGACAAGCTCGAGGAACGAAATGTCCAAACTCGTCCCGGTCGATCCTTTTGACGGCGTTGTGTTCGGCGGGACCGGGGACCTGGCGCTGAGGAAGCTGATGCCCGCGCTCTATCATCGCTGGCGCGACGGACAGATCCCGGTTTCGTCCCGCATCATCGGTGCGTCACGGCAGGCGCTGACGACGGAGCAATATCGCGGTCTCGTCCGGGACAAGTACCGCGAGTTCTACCAGAACGAGACGATGGACGATCGGTCGTGGACGGAGTTTCTCGAACACGTCGAATACTGCGAGCTCGACGCGGCGGAAGCGGGCGCGGACTGGCAAGGACTCGCGCGGCTCATCGACGCCGCGCCCGGCAAGATCCGCCTGTTCTATTTTGCGCTGCCGCCGTCGATCTACGGCGCTGTCGCCTTGAACATCGTCGCCGCCGGCCTCAAGACGCCCGAGACGCGGATCGTCCTTGAAAAACCGATCGGATCGGATCTCGCCTCGGCGCGCGCCATCAACGACGCCGTAGGCGCGCAGTTTGACGAGAACCAAGTCTTCCGCATCGACCACTATCTGGGCAAGGAGACAGTGCAGAATCTTCTGATCCTGCGCTTCGCCAATTCGCTGTTCGAGCCGGTCTGGAATGCGGGCGCCGTCGATCACGTCCAGATTTCCGTGAGCGAGTCTGTCGGCGCGGGGCTGCGCGCCTCCTATTACGACAAATCAGGCGCCTTGCGCGACATGGTGCAGAACCATCTGATGCAGCTCCTGTGCCTCGTCGCGATGGAGCCGCCGCTTGATCTTAGCGCCGACACCGTGCGCGACGAAAAGATCAAGGTGCTGAAAGCGCTCCGGCCCTATGACGCCTCGACCGTGAGCAAACAAACCGTGCGCGGACAATATCGCGCAGGATACGCCGACGGCAAACCGGCCGCCTCCTACGCCGAAGAACTCGGGCGGGCGAGCCAGACGGAGACGTTCGTCGCGCTCAAAGCCCATATCGACAACTGGCGCTGGAAGGGCGTTCCGTTCTTTCTTCGCACCGGCAAGCGCATGAGCGCGCGCCGCTCGGAAATCGTCATCCAGTTCAAGGATGTCGCGCATTCCGTCGTCGGGCCTGAGGCCGGAAGGCTGCAGCCGACGCGCCTCGTCATCCGTCTGCAGCCGGACGAGGGCATGCAGCTCATGTTGATGACGAAGGATCCGGGGCCGGGCGGTCTGCGCCTTCGCTATGTGCCGCTCAATCTCAGCTACGCGGCGACCTTTCAGGACCGCTATCCCGACGCCTATGAGCGGCTCTTGATGGCGGTCGTGCGCGGCGACCTTGCGCTCTTCATGCGGCGCGATGAAGTCGAGGCCGCGTGGAAGTGGGTCGACGGCATTCTCGAGGCCTGGGCTGTCGATGAGACCGAGACCTTGCCTTACCGGGCCGGCGCCGACGGGCCCGACCGCTCGGTGGCGCTGCTTAGCGAGAGCCAGCGCGCCTGGTTCGAACCCGCTTAGGAGTCTTCGGACATGGCCTCGAAACTGAACGAAACGACGGCGTCCGTCACCGAACGCATCAAGGCGCGCAGCCGCGATACGCGCGCCGCCTATCTCGCCCAGATGCGCGAGGCGCGCCGCGCGGGCAGGTCCCGCGAACGCCTGTCGTGCGGCAACCTTGCGCATGGTTTAGCCGCCTGTGATGCAAGCGACAAGGAAGCGCTCGCGCGCGGAAACGAAGCCAATATCGGCATCGTCACGGCCTATAACGACATGCTCTCTGCGCATCAGCCGCTGAAAGACTATCCGGACATTCTGAAGGCGGAGCTTCGCAAGGCCGGCGCGGTCGGCCAGGTTGCGGGCGGCGTTCCCGCCATGTGCGACGGGGTCACGCAAGGCCGGCCCGGCATGGACCTCTCGCTCTTCTCGCGCGACGTCATCGCCATGGGAACGGCGGTCGCCTTCAGCCACGATATGTTCGACGCCGGGCTCTGCCTCGGCGTCTGCGACAAGATCGTCCCCGGGCTGATGATCGGCGCCTTGCGCTTCGGGCACCTGCCCATGCTGTTCGTGCCGGCGGGGCCGATGCGCTCGGGGCTCTCCAACGACGAGAAGGCGAAGGTCCGGCAGCTCTACGCCGAGGGCAAGGTCGGGCGCGACAAGCTCCTCGCGGCGGAAGCGGCGAGCTATCACTCGCCCGGCACCTGCACCTTCTACGGCACGGCGAACTCGAACCAGATGCTGATGGAGTTCATGGGGATGCACGCGCCGGGCGCGGCGTTTCCCAATCCCGGCACGCCGCTGCGCGAAGCTTTGACGCGCGCCGCCGCGCGCCGCATCGCCGAACTCGCCAATCTCGAAAGCTTCTCGATGGCCGAGGTGATCGACGAGCGCGCGATCGTCAACGGCGTCGTCGGCCTCCACGCGACGGGCGGGTCGACGAACCACACGCTGCACCTCATCGCCATCGCGCGCGCAGCCGGGATCATTCTCACCTGGGACGATATGGATGCGCTGTCGTCGGTGACACCGCTGCTCGCGCGGGTCTATCCGAACGGCAAGGCGGATGTGAACCAGTTCCACGCGGCAGGCGGGCTTGCGTTCGTCCTCCGGGAACTGATCGACGCAGGGCTCGTCCACGCCGATGTCGCGACCGGCTGGGGACAGGGCCTTGCGCATTACGCCAAGGCGCCGGCCATCGAAGACGGCGCGCTCGTCTGGCACGATCCGCCGAAAACCTCCGGGGACGAAGCAATCCTGCGCCCTGCCGCAAATCCGTTTTCGCCGACAGGCGGCTGCCGCGTGCTGAAAGGCCCGCTTGGCCGCTCCGTCATTAAGGTCTCCGCGGTCAAACCCGAACACCGCGTCGTCGAGGCGCCGGCGGCGGTCTATGAGGATCAGGAAAGCTTTCTCGACGACTTCAAGGCGGGCAAGCTCAACCGCGATTTCGTCGCCGTACTGCGCTTCCAGGGGCCGCGCGCCAACGGCATGCCGGAACTCCACAAGCTGACGCCCGCGCTCGGCGTTTTGCAGGACAAGGGCTTCAAGGTCGCGCTCGTCACGGACGGGCGAATGTCAGGCGCTTCCGGCAAAGTGCCTGCCGCCATTCACCTGACGCCGGAGGCCGTGGTGGGCGGGCCGATCGCGCGCGTCGAGAACGGCGACGTCATCCGTCTTGATACGGATAATGGAACGCTGGGCCTCGCCGTCGCGCCGGAGAAGTTCGCCGCGCGCAAGGCCTCGGCGCCGGACCTTGCGGCCGGCCGGCGCGGCTATGGGCGCGAGCTCTTCGCCGTTTTCCGGGCAAACGCGACAAGCGCCGAAGAAGGCGCCCTGTCGATCCCGTTCGAGGAGACATGCGCGCCGGAACGGGTTCCCGCATGAGCGCCGCGCCGCTTCTCGTCGCCGACATCGGCGGCACCAACGCCCGTTTCGCTGTCGCTGAGATCGAGGGCGGCGCCGTGCAGCTCCTGCACAAGGAAACGATGCAGGCGGAGGATTTTGAGCACCTCCACGACGCCGCGCGCGCGTTCCTCGAAAGTTGGAGCGGCCCCCGGCCGGAGCGGGCGGTCTTCGCGGTGGCGGGGCCGGTCAATGAGGCGGAGATCGTCTTCACCAATTCGACCTGGCGTTTCGTTCCCGCCGCTCTCCAATCGCAGCTCAGGCTTTCCCAACTCAAGGTCATCAACGACTTCGAGGCGATGGCGCGCGGTGCGGTTGCGGCGAAGGCCGAAGATCTCGATGCGATCAAGACGGGCGCAGCGCGGGAAGGCGCGCCAGTTGCGGTCACGGGGCCAGGCACGGGGCTTGGGCTTGCCGTCGTGCTCCGCCACGCCGACGGCGACGAGGTCATCGCGACCGAGGCCGGCCATGCCGCCTTTGCGCCGCGTACGGAAAAAGAGATTGAAGTCCTCAAATTCGTCATGCGCGAGCACGACTTTGTGTCTTACGAGCGGCTCCTCTCGGGCCGCGGGCTCGTGACGCTCCACCGCGCGCTCTGCGCCGTCAATGGCGTCACGCGCGTGACGCTCCGGCCCGAAGACATCACCGCCGCGGCGCTCGCCCGAACCTTGCCGGTCGCGGCTGAAGCGACGGCGATGTTCTGCGACATTCTCGGCACCTTTGCGGGCGATGCGGCGCTCATCACCGGCGCGCGCGGCGGCGTCATCCTCGCCGGCGGAATCCTGCCGCGGATCGAGCCCATCTTGCGTGAGAGCGCCTTCATCGAGCGGTTCGTCGAACGCGAGCCGATGCGCGCCTATCTCGAGGCCATACCAGTGCGCCTCCTCACCAGCGGCGTTGCGGCGCTCGAGGGCGCGGCGCGGGCGTGACGCTCAGGCTCTTTCGTTTCGCGCCAAACGAATTGCCGCCGGCAAGCAAAGTGAGAGCATTGCCCAAACGCCCGTTCAAGGCGGTCGCGGTCATTGACGGCGAATCCAATGATCAATGGCGCACCAGCGTCTGCGAGTGGCTGGCGAACTCGGGTTGCGTGTTTTTTATGGCTTGGGGTCGCGACTGCAAAGAATGGCACGACGCGATGGATGACGTGTCGATCGAAAGACGAGCGCTAGCCAAACGAAATTACATCGTGACCACTTGGCATGAAGATGAATCGCTGAGCGAGGTTTTCTGGTTCAGCAAGTTTTGCGCGTTTCAAGAAAATCGCCCGATCTATAGAACCGCAATCGTCCACGTCTCCGACTCGACGGCCGCCGAAAACCTGCTCGGCCTCTACGAAGCGGTCCGCTCCGACGATCCGGAACTCGGGTCTTGATTCGAGCGGGGCGTTGCTCGCCTGCGTGACAACCCATTCCAGCGGGCCCCACGAAGTCTCGACTGTGGCTAGTGTCATCGCACCACGAGATCGAACGCGTTGTCTGTTAACCAAGTTTTCATTGACAGGAACGAAACAGGAACGATAACCTCAGAACATATCGGGAACCGCTGTGGAAAATCCCGGTCCGCTGAGGAGCTTCTATGGAAAACGACATGCTGCGCGACGGCCTCGGACTCGGCCTACTGATCGTGCTGATCGGATCTGCCCAATGGCTCTCGGCCATGTTCGGCGTCTGATGCCAAGTTGCGCTGACTTCGACCGGCGCCGCGGGAAAGCCGGTTGCCGTTTGCAGGCTCTGTCCGCCGGTCGATGAGTCAGGGTCAGCGCAACGTAATGTGACCCGCGTTCCGGAAAGGGCGTCATGAGCGGCTTTGCGCATCTTCATCTGCATTCGGCCTATTCGCTGTCGGAAGGCGCGATCAAGATCGGCAAGCTGAAGGATCTGTGCCTGAAGCACGCCATGCCCGCCGTCGCCGTGACGGACACGAATAATCTCTTCGGCGCCCTCGAAGTGTCGGAGACCTTGGCGGCGGCGGGGGTCCAGCCGATCACCGGGCTGCAGCAGGCGTTCGACTGTCCGACGCTCGCCGGGGCGGAAAAAAAAGATGCACCTTCAGCGCCGCTCGTCCTTCTGGCGCAAAACGAAGAAGGCTACCGGCGCTTGATGCGGCTGACGAGCCGCGCCTTCACGGCCTCGACCCGCGACGACGGTCCTTGCGCTGATCTTGCCTGGCTCGAGGAGGGAACTGCGGGCCTTCTTTGCCTCACCGGCGGCTGGGACGGCGCGACGGACCGTCTTCTCAGGGCCGGCAAGCCGGCGGATGCGCGCGCGCATCTTGAGCGCCTGAAGGCGCTCTTTCCGGGACGGCTTTATGTCGAGCTGCAGCGCCACGAAGGCCGCGCCTGGCGCGCCGTCGAGGCCGATCTTGTCGATCTTGCGTATGCGCTCGACCTGCCGCTCGTCGCGACCAACGAGCCCTTTTTCGCCAAGCCTGAGGACTACGAGGCCCATGACGCGCTGCTCTGCATCGCCGAGGGCGCCTATGTGCATCAGGACGATCGCCGCAAGGCGACGCCCGATCACTATTTCAAATCGCCCGATGAAATGGCGGCCCTCTTCGCCGACTTGCCCGAAGCGCTGGAGAACACGCTCGCGATCGCGCGGCGCTGCGCCTTCCGGCCGAAGACGCGCCAGCCGATCCTGCCGCGTTTTGTCGAGGGCGACGCCGCCGGCGAAGCGCTGGAACTCGAACGCCAGGCCAAGGCCGGGCTCGAAGCGCGGCTCGCGACGATCCCGCTCGCCGCGGAACCCGATGTCTACCGCGCACGGCTCGCGGACGAGATCGCGGTCATCAACCGCATGGGCTTTCCGGGTTACTTCCTCATCGTCGCGGACTTCATCAAATGGGCGAAGGCCGCGGGCATTCCCGTGGGGCCGGGCAGGGGCTCGGGCGCGGGCTCGCTTGTCGCCTATGCGCTGACCATCACGGATCTCGATCCGCTGCGCTTCGGGCTCCTGTTCGAGCGCTTCCTCAATCCCGAACGCGTATCGATGCCGGACTTCGACATCGACTTCTGCCAGGACCGGCGCGATGAAGTGATCCGTTATGTGCGCGACAAATACGGCGCAGACCGCGTCGCGCAGATCATCACCTTCGGCAAATTGCAGGCGCGCGCCGTCTTGCGCGATGTCGGACGCGTCATCGGTCTGCCTTTCGGCCAGGTCGACCGGCTGTGCAAACTCGTCCCCAACAATCCGGCGAACCCCGTCACGCTCGAAGAAGCGCTGGAGACCGAGCCGCGCCTGAAAGAAGAGCGTGCGCGCGACGAAAGCGTCGCCGCGCTCCTTGAGAAAGCGCTGAAGCTCGAAGGGCTTTACCGCCATGCCTCGACCCATGCGGCGGGCGTCGTCATCGGCGACCGGCCGCTTGATGAGCTGACGCCGCTCTATCTTGATCCGCGTTCGGACATGCCGGCGACCCAGTTCAATATGAAATGGGTCGAGCCCGCCGGCCTCGTCAAATTCGACTTTCTCGGCCTCAAGACCCTGACCGTCATCGCGAAAGCCGTTGCGCTGATCACGGCGCGAGGGCTGGCCGTCGATATGGACAAGATCCCGCTCGACGACGGCAAGACCTTCGCCATGCTCGGCGACGGCGCGGCGGTCGGCGTTTTCCAGCTTGAATCGACGGGCATGCGCCAGACGCTGCGCTCGATGAAGCCGGACAGTCTCGAAGACATCATCGCGCTCGTGTCGCTCTACCGGCCAGGCCCGATGGAGAACATCCCGACCTATATCGAGCGGAAACAAGGTCTCCTTGCGCCTGACTATCTCCATCCGACGCTCGAACCCGTGCTGAAAGAGACCTACGGCGTCATCATCTACCAGGAACAGGTGATGCAGATCGCCCAGATCCTCTCCGGCTATTCCCTCGGCGAGGCCGATCTCCTGCGCCGCGCCATGGGCAAGAAGAAAAAGGAGGAGATGGACCAGCAACGGAAGCGCTTTGTCGAGGGCGCGGCGGCGCGGGGCGTCGATCCCGCCAAGGCCGGTTCGATCTTCGAACTCGTCGAAAAATTCGCAGGCTACGGCTTCAACAAGTCGCACGCCGCCGCTTATGCGCTCATCGCCTACCAGACGGCGTGGCTGAAGGCGAACCACGCTGCGGCGTTCCTCGCCGCCTCCATGTCGCTCGATCGTGCGAATACGGACAAACTTGCCGTTTTCATGAAGGAAGCGCGGCGGACAGGCGTCGCCATCCTTCCCCCGCATGTGAACCGTTCGGAAGCAGACTTCTCCGTCGACGCCTCCGGCGCCATCGTCTACGCGCTCTCCGCGGTCAAGAATGTTGGCGAGGCCGCCATGGCCGACATCGCGGCCGAACGCCGGCGCGCCGGGCCGTTCCTCGATCTCCACGACTTCGCCGAGCGCGTCGATCTCAAGGCCGTCGGCAAACGCGCGCTCGAAAGCCTTGCGCGCGCCGGCGCGCTCGACGGGCTTTCCGGCGGCGCGGGTCCCGGGCGGGAGGCGGCGTTCCAGGCCGCCGAAATGCTCTTGCGCTATTCGGCGCAAATCCGCGCCGAGAAAGCCGATAATCAGGGCGGGTTGTTCGATGCGGCCGCCGCCCCCGCGCTCGCCCGTCCGAAACTGCCGCAGGCGGAAGAAAAAGCGCCGATTGATCGGCTGAACGAGGAACGCGTCGCGCTCGGCTTCTATTTCAGCGGCCACCCGCTCGACGAATATGAGCGCGAGCTGAAGCGGCTCGGCGTCGTTTCCTCGGTCGTGGCGAAGGAAAAGGCGACGCCCGTGAAAACGCTGGCGCAGCTTGCCGGCGTCGTCCGGTCCGTCCGCATCCGCCGCTCGCAGAAATCCGGCAAGCCCTTCGCCTTTGTCGAAGTCGCCGATCGCGAGGGCGAGTTCGAGATGACGGTGTTTTCGGAAGCGCTCGCCGCCTCGCGCGATCTCCTTGAGGCGGGCAAGATCATTCTTGTCTCGGCGACGGTCGAGGAGCGCGAAGGCGAGCCGCGTTTTACCGCCGAGGCGATCCGCGCGCTTGACGTCGCGGCGGCAGCCGCGGCCTCAATGCTGCGCATCTCGGTCGCTTCAGAATCTGCGCTCGCCTCGGTGCAGCGGCGCATGGCGGCCGCCAAACCTCCGGCGCGCGGGGAGGCGGGACGCGCGGTCCTCGCCTTGCGGCTTGCCGGCCGTGAAGTCGAACTCGGGCTCGGCGCGGAGGTCGCCTGCACGCCGGCCATGCGCAGCGCCCTCAAGACGATCGACGGCGTCGTCGAGGTTGAGCTGATATAGAGCCTTGGGTGGCGTACCCCGATCCGGCCTTGCGCCCGCATCCGCCCGCGCTTGTTGCAGCGCAAGGACGGGGTTGAACTTTCCGGGGCCGCCGCGTATATGCGCACTATCTCTCACGCAGCGCCCTCCTTGAGTGGCCGCGCCGCGCCGGGAGGCTCCCTCAAAAGAGGCTTCTAACCCCCTGGGGTCTTGGGGCTTTTTCGGGCGCTTTTCGATGCGGCAAGGCTTGGGGCTGAGAGCCCCGAAGCGCTGCGGCGGTACAACTTGAAGGAAGGATCGAGAATGGCTTTGCCAGAATTCTCCATGCGTCAGCTTTTGGAAGCGGGCGTGCATTTCGGCCACCAGACCCATCGCTGGGATCCGAAGATGAAGTCTTACATCTTCGGTGAGCGCAACGGCATCCACGTCATCGACCTGTCGCAGACGGTGCCGCTGCTCCACCAGGCTCTCGTCAAGATCCGCGACACCGTCGCGGGCGGCGGGCGCATTCTCTTTGTCGGCACCAAGCGCCAGGCGCAGCAGCCCATCGCGGAAGCCGCGCGGCGCTGCGCTCAATACTACATGAATGTGCGCTGGCTCGGCGGCACGCTGACGAATTGGGCGACGGTCTCGGCCTCGATCAAGCGCCTGAAAGACACCGAAGAGCGCCTCAACGAAGGCGCCAAGGGTCTCACCAAAAAAGAACAGCTTGAGATGTCGCGCGACAAGGAAAAGCTCGACGCCTCGCTCGGCGGCATCCGCGATCTCGGCGGTCTGCCCGACCTCCTCTTCGTCATCGACGTGAAGAAAGAGGCGATCGCGGTGAAAGAGGCCAAGCGCCTCGGCATTCCGGTCGTCGCCGTCGTCGACACCAATTGCAGCCCGGACAATATCGACTTCGTCATTCCGGGCAATGACGATGCGAGCCGCGCGATCGCGCTTTACTGCAACCTCGTCGCCGACGCGGTGATCGACGGAATCTCGCAAAGCCAGGCCTCGCTCGGCGTCGATATCGGCGCCATGGTTGACGCGCCCGTCGAAGCCGCGATCCTCAAAGGGGTCGAGGCGGACATGGCGGCGCGCGTCTGATCGCCGGAACGGGACGCGCTGGCGCGCCTCGTCATCATCTGAATACTGATCAATCCGGGAACGGCGCGGCGCCGCAGTGGCGAAAGCCGGCCGCCCGGACGCTTCGAGACCCGACACCGCAAGAAAGGATAGGATTATGGCCGTCATTTCAGCCTCCCTCGTCAAAGATCTCCGCGAGATGACCGGCGCCGGCATGATGGACTGCAAGGCAGCGCTTGACGCGACGGCCGGCGACATCGAGGCGGCGATCGACTGGCTGCGCAAAAAGGGCCTCTCCAAGGCGGCGAAGAAATCCGGCCGCGTGGCGGCCGAAGGCCTCGTCTCGGCCGCGTCGCGCCGAAAGGGCGACGGCGCCGAGGCCGTGCTCGTCGAGGTCAATTCCGAGACGGACTTCGTCGCGCGCAACGACATCTTCCAGACCATGGCGGCCGACATCGCCAAGACCGCGCTCGGCACGGACGGTTCGGTCGAGGCCGTGCGCGCCGCTCAGTTGCCGGAAGCCGGCAAGACCGTCGAAGCGCGCATCGCCGAACTCGTCGGCCAGGTCGGCGAGAACATGACCTTGCGCCGCGCCGCGAAAATCTCGGTGCCGCAAGGCGCGGTCGCGACCTATATCCACAGCGCCGTGCGCGAAGGTCAGGGCCGCATCGGCGTGATCGTCGGGCTCAAATCATCAGGCGATCCGGCCAAGGTCGAAGCGCTCGGCAAGCAGATCGCCATGCATGTCGCGGCGGCCAAGCCGCTCGCGGCGCGCGTCGAGGATCTCGACCCCGAGGTCGTCAAGCGCGAGCGCGACATCCTCGCCGACCAGTCTCGCGGCTCGGGCAAGTCCGAAGAGATCATCCAGAAGATGGTCGAAGGGCGCTTGCGCAAGTTCTATGAGGAAAGCGTCCTCCTTGAGCAGGTCTATGTCATCGACGGCGAGACCAAGGTCTCCAAGGTGATCGAGAAGACCGCCAAGGAGATCGGCGCCCCGATCGAGCTTGTCGGCTTCGCCAAGCTCGAGCTCGGCGAGGGCGTCGATCGGACGGCCGAGGACGAGTAGAGACAAGACCCGGAACAGGTTGGAGAAGGCCGGCCATGGCGCCGGCCTTTTTCATGCCCGCCCTTCAGACCCCTCGCTCAGCCTCTCCCGCGAAATCCGCTTCCTGTTTGGCGAGGCGCGGCTTATGGGAACGGAACGCCGACC
Organism: uncultured Caulobacterales bacterium; assembly: GCA_964507915.1. Lineage (GTDB taxonomy): Bacteria > Pseudomonadota > Alphaproteobacteria > Caulobacterales > Parvularculaceae > Amphiplicatus. The sequence goes on along the minus strand of CAZDRH010000004.1, from coordinate 98,913 downwards.
GCCCGACGACGACGCCCGGGCGACCCGTGCAGAAAGCGATAGGACCGATGCCGACGCCAGCGCCCCGCTTCAAACGCGTTCTCCTCAAGATTTCCGGCGAAGCCCTTATGGGCAAAGGCCAATTTGGCATTGATCAGGATACGGTAAGACGCATCGCCGGCGAGGTGGTCGAAGCCCAGGCGCTCGGCGTTGAGATCTGTCTCGTGATCGGCGGCGGCAATATTTTCCGTGGCATCAGCCAGGCGGCCGGCGGCATGGAGCGCGCCAGCGCCGATTATATGGGCATGCTTGCGACCGTCATGAACGCGCTCGCCATGCAGAACGCGCTCGAATCCTACGGCAAGTTCACGCGCGTGCTCTCGGCGATCGAGATGACCGCGATCTGCGAGCCCTATATCCGCCGCCGCGCCATCCGCCACATGGAGAAGGGGCGGATCGTGATTTTCGCCGCCGGCACGGGCAATCCCTATTTCACGACGGATACGGCGGCGGCGTTGCGCGCGGCGGAGATGGGCTGCGACGCCCTGATGAAGGGAACGCAGGTCGACGGCGTCTATACGGCCGATCCCAAAAAGGATCCGAAAGCGACGCGCTATGAGCGCCTCACCTATCATCAGGTGATGGTGCAGGATCTCAAAGTCATGGACCAGGCGGCGATCGCCCTGACGCGCGAAAACGGCATCCCGATCGTCGTCTTTCCGATCGGCGAGAAGGGCGGAATCGTCGGCGCGCTCACGGGCACGGGGCCGAGCACCATCATCGCCGACTGACCTCGGCGCAAGAAACGGGAAGGAAACGCATGAGCATCGACATCAAAGCGCTCCGCAAGCGGATGGATGGCGCCGTCGCCGCGCTGAAGACCGAATTCGGGGGCCTGCGCACGGGCAGAGCCTCGGCGAGCCTCGTTGAGCCGATCACGGTCGACGCCTATGGCTCGCCAACGCCAATGCCGCAGGTCGGCACGATCAGCGTGCCCGAGCCGCGTTCGATTTCGATCCAGGTCTGGGACCGCTCGCTGGTCGGCGCGGTCGAGCGGGCGATCCGGGACTCAGGGCTCGGCGTCAATCCCGTGGTCGACGGAACGCTCATTCGCGTGCCGATCCCGCCGCTGACGCAGGAGCGCCGCGTCGAGCTCGCCAAGCTCGCGGGCAAATACGCAGAACACGCGCGCGTCGCCGTGCGCAACATCCGCCGCGAGGGGATGGAGGCGATCAAGAAATCCAAGGAAGTCGGCGAGGACGAGCAGAAGAAGCTGTCGGACCAGGTGCAAAAACAGACCGACGAGGTGATCAAGGCGATCGACGCCGCGCTCGCCGCGAAGGAAACCGAAATCACGCAAGTCTAACGCCCGTATCCGCAGGCGGCCATCGCCGGGGAGGCGAGTTCCGTGTCCAAAGGCGCGCCGATGCCGCAAAACGAAGATCCGCACGGCGGCGCGTCGAAGGACGCCGCCGCAGCCCTGCGGCACGTCGCCATCATCATGGACGGCAACGGACGCTGGGCGCGGGCGCGCGGTCTCTCGCGCGGGGAAGGGCACAAGGCGGGCGTCGCCGCGGCCAAGCGCGCGGTCGAGGCGGCGCGCGATCTCGGCGTCGAGGTGCTGACGCTCTATAGTTTCTCGACGGAGAACTGGCGCCGGCCGGAAGGCGAAGTGCGCGATCTGCTCGCGCTCCTCAAGCAATTCATCCTTGACGACCTGCCGACGCTGAAGAAGGAAGGCGTCCGTGTCCGTATCATCGGCGACCGCGACACGCTCTCGATGGATCTGAAGCTCCTCGTCGGCCGGGCGGAAAGCGAAACGGCGGCGAACAGCCGGTTTCTTCTGCAGATCGCCTTCAACTATGGCGGCCGCGACGAGATCCTGCGCGCGGCGCGCCGCGCGGCAGAACTTTCCAAGGCCGGCAAGCTCGATCCCAAAGCGCTCGACGAGGCGGCGTTCGGCGCCCTTCTCGACACGAAGGACGCGCCCGACCCCGACCTCGTCATCCGCACCAGCGGCGAGCAGCGGGTCAGCAATTATCTTCTCTGGCAGGCGGCCTACGCCGAATACGCCTTCCCCGATGTTCTGTGGCCGGACTTTTCGATCGAGCACTTCCGCGCCGCGATTGAAGACTATCGCGGCCGCGAGCGCCGCTATGGCGGGATCGGCGGAGAGGAGCGGGGCTAGCGCTGCGCTTGCCCGGATGCCGCGGCCTGCTGGCGCGCGAGCTCCTTCTCAAACGCCGCTTCCAGCGCCGCATTGAAGCGCGCCAGTTCTCCTGGATCGACGAAAGCGTTCTTGTCGCCGGAGAGTCGTCGCGCGCGCTTCTCCTCAAGATCGAAGAAACTGTCGTGATTGGCGAGAAAAATGTCGGCCTTCAGCGTGCGGACGCGGGCGAAGGTCGCGCGGAAGGCGTCGGCCATGCCCGGCCAGGATTCGGGAACAAGCGACTGTCCGGCGACGGTCGCGCTGCAATGGAAAAACGCCGTGCGCGGAACATCGCCTGCGGTTTCAACTGTCCGCATGCTCCACGACGTGCAGCCCTTGGTGTGGCCGGGCGTCAGATGCGCGGTCAGAACCGCGTCGCCGAGCTGCACGGTCTCGCCGTCGCTGATGACGCGATCGACCCGGATGGGCGGGAAGGGAAGGTCCTTGCTCGGCCCGTAGTCGACGCGGCCGGCTTCGAGCGCGGGCTTGTCCGCAGCGCTCGCGACAAGGCGGGCGCCGCTGGCGCGGGCAAGCCCCGCAAGGCCGCCTGCATGATCGAAATGCGCGTGACTGTTCAGGAGATAGCGCACGTCACGGACCTTGAAGCCGAGCGCTTCGACATTGGCGATGATCTGGGGCGCCGATTGCGGGATCGCGCCGTCGATCAGGATATGGCCTTTCGACGTCGTGATGAGGAACGCGCTGATCGTCGCCGTGCCGACATAATGAACATTGCCATAGACGCGAAACGGCGCGGCCGGTTCGTTCCAGCGCCCCGAAATCGACCATTCATCAAGCGGGGCCTTTTCCGCCGCCTCAATCTGCGCATCGCTCGCCAGCGGCGGCGCTTTGAGACCGGTCAGCGCCAAAGCGGCGACCGATATAACGGCAAACGGGTAGAGGGCGGAGCAGCGCAAAAGGGTCATGGCTTGACCTTAAACGGACGCCGCGCCGCCGCCAACGCGTCTCCGCATGCAAGGACAAGAGTTCGTCAAAATCAAATTTCTTGACTGTAAGAGGAACAAAAGTCGCAGAGCGGAGGTCGAACCGCATCCTGCGCCGAACCGCAATTTCAAGAGACAGGGCGACGGCCGATAGTGTCTCAGCTTGAGATCTAACGCCTCTCTGCAGCACAGCCTTTGATTCCTTTCTATGATCGCCGTATGCTTAGCACTAAGCAGCAAAGGAACAGCGATGTGAAGGTTTCAATCAAATCGTTTGACGTTGCGATGGATGTCAAAACGAACGGAATCGAATTTGAGGTGTACGATAATCACGACGAATTCTTAGGAGACTGCATATTAACGAAAACCGGCCTAACTTGGTGCCAAGGCCGGACGCAGCGCAAAAACGGCGTTAAGGTGAAATGGAATGACTTTATCGCATGGATGAAGTCACGAGCATAAAGGCAGGTCCCTCGCAACTTGGTGCCGCCCGAAAAGCAGGGTAGGACCGTCCTCCGCGATCCGCCGAATGAGACCCCTTTGCCCATAGACCCGAAGGCCAGCGCCGCGCCGGTGCGCCCATTTTCTTTTTTCGAATGGATGATCGCCCGGCGCTATCTTGCGGCGACGCGCAAGGGCACGGGCGTTTCGCTCATCTCGATCATCGCCTTCGGCGGCATCATGCTCGCGGTCGCCGTGCTGATCATCGTCATGTCGGTGATGCAGGGTTTCCGCACCAAGCTTCTCGATCAATTGCTCGGGGTCAACGGCCATGCCTTTGTGCTCGGGGATCAGCCGATCACGGACTATGACGCGCTGGCGAAGAAACTCGCCGCCGTCCCCGGCGTGAAAGAGGCGACGCCCTTCATCCAGCAGCCGGTTTATCTCAGCGCCGCGACCGGCGAGACCGGCGTCTTCATGCGCGGCGTCCGGCGCGAGGACATTCTCAAACTGCCCTATGTGACCGGCGAGGGGCATGTCATCGGCGGCTCGTTCGACCGCTTCGGAATCGGCAAGAACGGCGGCGATGAGATCGCCATCGGCAGCCGCGTCGCCTGGACGCTCGGCGTCGGTCCCGGCGATCCGGTGACGCTCATCACGGGGCGCGGGCAGGACACGCCCTTCGGCCCGACGATCGGCAAGAAGACCTATATCGTCGGCGCCGTGTTCGAGGTCGGCAATTCCGAATATGACCAAATCATCGGCTACATGCCGCTCGAACAGGCGCAGGTCTTTTTCAAATATGGAAGCGCCGCGCAGCAGATCGAATTGAAGGTCGAGGAGCCGGGCGAAATCGATCGATACCGGCCGGGAATCATCGCGGCCGCCACGGGCTTCGAGGTGCGCGACTGGCGCCAGCAGAACGCGAGCTATTTCGGGGCGCTGCAGACCGAGCGCACGGTCATGCGCATCATCCTTTTGCTGATCGTCGCGGTCGCGGCGCTCAATATCATCACCGGCCTCATCATGCTCGTGAAAGACAAGACGCGCGATATAGCGGTGCTGCGCACCATGGGCGCGACGCAAGGCTCGATCCTGCGCATCTTCTTTCTGTCAGGGTCGATGATCGGGGTGTTCGGCACCTTGTGCGGCGTCGTGCTCGGGGCGCTCTTCGTCTGGAATATCAACGCCATCGCCGATGCGTTGTCCTTCCTGCTCGGGCGGCCCGTCTTTCCGGCCGACATCTATTACTTCAAGGGCGTGCCGGCAGAGATGCAGCCAGGCGAGGTTGCGCTGATCGTCGGCTGGTCGCTCGTCATGTCGTTCTTCGCGTCGATCATTCCGGCCTGGCGGGCGGCGCGGCTCGATCCTGTCGATGCGCTCCGCTATGAGTGAGGCCCCCTTGAACGATGTCGTTCTGAGGCTCGAAGGCGTCGAGCGGCGCTACGGCGATCTCGTCGTTCTGACGGCGTCCGACTTCGCCCTTCGGCGCGGCGAAACGGTCGGCCTCCTTGGACCTTCCGGGTCCGGAAAGTCTTCGCTCTTGCATATCGCCGGGCTGCTTGAGCGTCCGTCAGCAGGCGAGGTCTATATCACGGGCACGGCGTGTTCAGGCCTCAGTGACGCGGAGCGTACGCGCCTGCGCCGCGACGCGCTCGGTTTCGTCTATCAGTTCCATCATCTGCTCCCGGAGTTTTCGGCGCTCGGCAATGTCGCGCTGCCGCAATTGATCGCCGGCCGGCCGCGCAAGGAAGCGGAGGCTGAGGCGGCGCGCCTGCTGTCGGCGCTCGGCCTCGGCGGACGCCTGACGCACCAGCCGGGACAGCTCTCAGGCGGCGAGCAGCAACGCACGGCCATCGCCCGGGCGCTCGCCAATGCGCCCAAGGTTCTCCTCGCGGACGAGCCGACGGGCAATCTTGATCCCAAGACGTCCGAGCGTGTCTTTGATGAACTCCTCGGCATGGTGCGCGGACGGGGGCTCGCGGCGCTGATTGCGACCCATGACCAGGCGCTGGCGCGGCGGCTCGATCGGGTCGTGGTCATTCGGGACCAGAAACTCGTCCCGCAATAGACGAATCAGCCTACCCCCATCGGCGTTTCGGTTGTGTGTGGGACACGGATTTGGCTTGACCATTCCACGACTCAAACGTTAAGGTTAATAACTGTTCACAATGGGGGAGTGCCTTATGAGACTAGCTGCTCTGGCGGCTGTCACCGCCGTTTTTGCTTGCTTCGCCTTTGCCGCCGATGCTGCGCCTTTAACGCTCACGGGAGTCATCCCGGGGACCAACACGCCGAATTCTGTTTCATTCGACACTAATGGCGCGCCGACGAAGGTTGAATGGGCGCAAGGCGGCGTTTTTTCCGGTTTACCCGAAAATCGTCGGGCTCCGTGCGACACGCTCGGAAGCGGCGTCCGCGCCGATGGAACGCAATGTATTGAGCCCTTACTGGCGGGCTACAATCTCGATCCAAACACGAATGGCGCGATCGATGTCGACGACGTGCCGGTTGAGTTGTCGCTATCGAATGTCGCTCAGGAGCCGCAAGATGTCCTCGCTGCATTCTTCGCCAACCCATTGATTAACGGGTCTGGCATCGATCTTCTCATTTTTGAATCTTTGAACTCGTCGGACTCGCCCGCGCTGCGAATTACGGTCGGGGGCGTCGATATCCTTGGAACGGCGCTCTCTGTCATAGAGATTACAGAGGGCAACGATGACGACACCTTCACGATCTGGGGCTTCGACTTTGCCTTGCTCGGTCTTGCGCCCGGCGCGATCGTAAGCAATCCCATATTCATTACGACCTCAAGCGTCGGCGACGGCTCCGCAGACATCGCCGGCATCGTCGGCCTCAATGTTGTGCCCGTTCCGGCGGCTCTTCCCCTGTTCCTCTCCGGCATCGCCGGCCTCGGCTGGGCGTTCCGCCGCAAGAGAGTCGCGTAACTCCTCTCTTCAGACGAGCTTGGAAAAGCCCGCCGCATGGCGGGCTTTTTTGTTGTTTCCGATCGGATTCATCGTTTGCGCCTCAAACGGGCGCCCGTCGGCTTTCCCATTGGCCGCTCTCCCGGCATAGTCCGTCAAAAGACAAAACAGGGAGGATCTGAGACCATGGGCGCACAGTTTACCGCGCGCGTCGTCAACACCGAGCTCGTCGCCGACATGATCGCCGAACAGGCGCGCCGCCATCCCGGCCGCACCGCGCTCGTGTTCGAAGGCCAGAGCCACAGCTTCGCCGCGCTCGAAGCCCGGTCCGTGAAGGCGGCCAATGCGCTCCTCGGTCTCGGCCTCAAGCCGGGCGACCGGCTCGTCTGGCTTGCGCGCAATCTCGGCGTCTTCTGGGAAACATTTTTCGGCGCGGCGAAAATCGGCGTCGTGATGACGCCGGTCAATTGGCGCCTCGCGCCCGCGGAGATCGCCGCGATCGTCGCCGATGCGCGACCCAGGCTCATCGTCGGCGAGAAAATGTTCCTCGACCCGTTGCGCGCCGCCGCGCCCGTTCTGTCGGCGCCCGTGCTGACGCTCGAGACGACGGCGGCGGACAGTTTCGAACGCGTCCTCGCAGCAGGGGCAGAAACGCCGCCCGCTCACCGGCCGAAGCTGAAGGACCCTGTCGTGCAGCTCTACACCAGCGGCACGACCGGCCTCCCCAAAGGCGTCGTTCTCACCAACGAATGCTATTACGAAGTCGGCGACGCGGGCCTCAAGGCCGGCATCGTCATGCCGCGTACGGAGGATGAGACGATCCTTCACGCGCTGCCGCATTTTCACGTCGCGGGCGTCAATTTCGGCATGATGGGCTTCACGCGGACCATGCCGGTCCTGCAGCTCCGGCAATTCGATCCGGCGGCGATCGTGAAGGCGGCGCAGGGGCCGGCGCCGCTCAATGCCTTCCTCGTGCCCGCCATGGTGATGATGATCCTCGAAGCCGCCAAGGCGTCGGGCGCGCGCCTTGACCGCTTCGCCGCCATCTCCTATGGCGCAGCGCCGATGCCGGAGCCCTTGCTCAACGCCGCCATGGCGATGATGCCGGAGGCCGTCTTCACGCAGTTCTACGGCATGACCGAGACGACGGGCGGCGTCACCGCCCTTCAGCACAAGGATCATGCGCCGGGCCTTCCGCGCCGTGTTTCGGCGGGCAAGGCGCTGCCCGGCTGCGAGGTGAAGATTGTCGATCCCGAGACGCGGCGGGAGCTGCCTGCGGGCGAGACGGGCGAGATTGTCACGCGTTCGCGCTTCGTCATGGACGGCTACTGGGACAAGCCCGATGCGACGGCGGCCGCATTGCGCGAGGGCTGGTATTGGTCCGGCGACGCCGGGCGCATGGATGAAGAGGGCTATCTCTATGTCGTCGACCGCATCAAGGACATGATCATCTCCGGCGGGGAGAATATCTATCCGGCCGAGATTGAAAACGCGCTCGCGGCGCATCCTTCCGTGCTCGAAGCCGCGATTGTCGGCAAGCCCGACCCTAAATGGGGCGAGGTCGTCAAGGCCTTCATCGTCAATCGTCCGGGCAAGGAGGTTACCGCCGAGGAGATTGTCGCGCATCTGAAGCCCCGCATCGCGAGCTTCAAACTGCCCCGCGAGGTCGCCTTCCTCGACGCGCTGCCGCGCAATCCGTCGGGCAAGATTTTGAAGACGACGCTGCGAAAGTTGTGACGGCGCAAAGCTTGTAGTCATTATCGCGAGGTCTGACCCAGCGCTCACCCCGACGTCCTTCGACAGGCTCAGGATGAGGAGTCGGGGCCCAGTCTCGCGCCGCACGGCTCTGGGTCCCGGCTTGCGCCGGGATGAGCGGGTTTTGGTCACGCGAATCTTCTTGGAAACCCGTAACCCGCGGGCGAATTAACCATCCTCGTTATTGATCCGCCTACAGAAAAATAAATCTATCCACACCCCTTGATCGCGCAATTACGATGGCCGGCTTGAAATTCCGGATACGGAGTCCTGCCGCCCATGCCCGCCAGCCGTCCTCAATCGCACTGTCGGAACAACTCTGCGCCCCAAAAGAGGAGCGTTGCTTCGTTTGCGAACCTCCTGGAAGGGGAATTCCGACTGCGCCGGCCCCTCATCGGCGCCGCTCACGAAATGTACAATTTCGGGCTGCAGCCCAATGATTCCGCGGCTCGGGAATTTTCCGGGACGGCGAGGATCGCGCATGTGTCGTCCGCCCGCCGCTGTGAATTCAGCGTGGTCAGCTTGCGCCCGACGCGCCCCAGCCGATCGGCGTCGATTGTCGTGAGGCGCCGTTCAACCCTTCTAGGCGGGCTCTTTCTTTGGGTCGCCCCAGATCTGCTTCCACCAGGGCTCCTTTTTGGGCGGCGCATAGGTCTGGCCGCCGGACTTCATCCGGTCCCGGACGTCCTGCACGTCCCAGCCGGTGAGGCGCGAGAGCGTCTGGGCCTCCTTCTCGAAACGGTCGGGCAAGGAGGCTTTGTATTGCTTGCCCGCCTCGCATTTGGCCTCGCCCTTGTAAGGATGACGCAGGACATAGCGTCCCTGGAAATTCGTCCGGTCGCCCGTCGTCTTGAACATCAGGTCTTCGGGGAAATGCGCGGCATCATAGCTGACGTGGAGGCGCGTCACGAACACATCCTGGCCTTGCGGGGCGAAGCCCCCGCGGCGCGGATCGCCGCCCTGGTCGCCGATCCAATAGACGCCAAGCTCGCGCAGCTGTTCGTTCGACAGGGGATCGGCGGCGCACGGATCGCACCAGGCCATGTCCCAGGCATATTCGAGGAAGACGGCGCGATCGTTCTCGCGCGTCGCCGCCGTCTCGAACATCGCCTTGTAGAAATTGCCGAAGTCGTTCTTCACGAAGAGCGGGATCTCAGAGTCAGTCGGCAGTTTCACCGTGCGGTAGTTGACGGTCTCGACGCGGCCGTCGCGGGTCAGCGCGAAGACGAAGAGCTCCTGCTTGCCGTCGGCGTTCACCGTGCCGAGGCGGATCGGGAGCGTAAAGCGCGGCGACTCGAAGGCGATCTGCAGGGGCCGCAGATATTTGAGACCGGTCTTCGACTGCTCCTCAAGATTGACCCGCGCGACAAAGAACTTGACGCCCTGCTTGATGTAGCTGCCGACGGTTTCCTCCGCGCCCTGAGGAAGCTTGTAGCCGTTTTGCTTGAGGTAAACGAGCAGTCCGCCGGACTGCGTCGCGGACAGGATCTGGATGTCGTATTCGCCGACCGTGTATTCGGCCTCGATCGTCACGCCGAGGCTCCTGGCGCCGCTGCGCCGCGCTTCTGCGTCGGCGGACTGAGGCGCGGACATGGTGGGCGCCGCCCGTTCATACATCACGGGGCTGCATGGGTCCTCGTCGAAATACTCAACGAGCCGCGGCGCGGTGTAGGCGTCGAGATGGTCGATGATCGCGTTGTCGGTGACGTGAATCTGTTCGCGCTCAAGCACCACGGGCACCGGAATGACGATCGCGAATTCCGTGAGCGCGCCCTTGTAGTCATTGGCCATGGTCATGACCGTGCGGTCATCGTCGCGCATGATCACGACTTTGGAGGATTTGTTGAAGAGCTTGGTGTCGGCCTTGGCGACGTAGAAGCCGCAAAAGGCGACAGCGCCGCCGGCTGCGCCAAGGGCGGCGACGCCGGCCGCGGCGGCGAGAAGCGTCTTACGCAGAGATTTTTGCATGATGAGGTTCCCTCTTTTTTCTGTTCACTCGGCGGGCGCGGGCTTCGGTCTGGAACCGTGCTTGGGCGCACCCCAGTCAAAGGCCGCGGCAGGGCGGATCATTTCCATCAGCGGGCGGACGAAGGCGAGCGCGAAGGCGGCGAAGAAAAGCCCGTCCGTGATGAAGAAGTGATATTGCAGGATATAGGCGAGAATCGCCGCCATGACCGTAAAGGCGACGCGCGTCGAGAGCCGGTCTGGCGTCGTTTTCGGATCGGTCAGCATGAAGAAGGCGAAGAGAATAAGCTCGCCGTTCTGCAGCCGGAGCAGCGGGATGCCGATCGGGTCGCCAAGCCAGAGCGCGCGGCCGAAAAGAAGCGCCGCGGTCGCGCCAAGAAAGACGAGCGGGACGTCGGCGCGCGAAGCCTTGCGGCAGATGAAGGCGCCCGCCGCTGCGATGAAGAGCGCGAACCAGAACGTGTCCGCCCAGGCGCTGTGCGTCGTCCACGCCTTGTCGCTGAAGAAGACGAGCATGGTCACGATGGCGATGTTCGCCGGGTTGAAAAGGTGTCTGCCGCGCAGGCGGAACAGGAATTTCGAACCGATGGCGATGACGGCGGCGAGCATCAGCGGCCAGACCTCGTCGGAACGCAGCAGGAGCGACAGCGACAAGGTCGTGATTGCCGCGCTCTTCCATTCAAAGCGCACGGCGTTGAGGATCGAGCCCGCCCATTGCGTCGCCATGGCGGCGGTGAGGATCGCGGCGATCTGGACGCCCGATATCTCGAACTCACGCAGGAGAAGACCGGCGGCGAGGATCGCGGCCTGACCGCCGAGCTGATACCAGCGCGCATCGTTCCAGTCCGGCCGGAACGGGCGTTGGGCGAACAGCAAAAGGCCGCCCAGTTTGAGGCCATCAAGAGGCGCAAGGCGCGCGCGCATTCGGTGAGGGCTCCCTTTCGCCAGGCGACAGCGCACTCAACGCCTCAATCTAGGCCGAATTCCGGCGTTTTCGCGAGCCTTTCCGGATACGCCCCTTGGGGAAGCGTCCGCCAAGGTTGTCGCAGGCCAGGCGCAGATACACGTTGCATCGCTGGCGCCTTTGACCGCTTTGCCGCACGCAAATCGCCTGAGCGGGAGGCAGACCCGAACCTGCCGAATCCCTTTTGCGCACAGCTCGCGGTCATTGAGGAGGCCGTATCGCGAAAATGACGACGATTGCGCGCGGGCTTTTGTCGAAAACTTTACGCATGCCCGATAGCTGCGTCTGTCAGTCCCGATGTTGTTTTGGCCGCGAAGCAGTTTAGCCTTGGGGCCAAGTCTGAGGAGTGATGTCGTGAGACGTGTCGCCGTCTTTCTGCTTGCATTGTCCGCCGCCGGTCCTGCCGCAGCAGGCCAAGGTGAGACGGCAAATCTCATCTCTGCGGGCCTTTACGTGCTCGACTTCAACGGCGATAGCGGCGAGCTCACGGGTCCATTCACGCCGCCGGGCGTCGAGGCCCGGCCCGTCGGCACGCAAGCCTTTGCGCTGAATTATACGCGCTTCATCGGCGGCGGTTTCGCCGTCTCTGTCTCCGGCGGCTGGCCGCCGCGTTACACGCTCGTCGGCGCCGGCACGATCGCGGGCGCTGGAAAGCTTGGCGATACGCTCGCCGTCGCGCCGGCGGTGCTGCTGCAAAAGCATGTCGGGTTCGGCCCCGGGTTCAGCGGGTTTGTCGGCGCGGGCGCCGGTTACGCCTGGTTCACCGACGCAGAGTCGACGCCGACTCTCGACGCCGCGCTCGGCGGTCCGACGGCGCTGAGGGTCGAGGGCCGCGTTTTCCCCGCCTTTGAAGCGGGACTGACCTACGATCTTACGCGCCGCATGGTCGCGACGGCGGCCTTCGGCTACGCGCCCTTAAAGAGCGACGTGCATCTGACGACAGGTCCGATCGAGCGCGAAATCGAAGTGACGCTCGATCCGTTCGTGTACAGACTGTCCATCGGTTGGCGGTTCTGATCTCCAGCATCCGTCCGGCGCCCAAGCCCCGCCACGCCGCGCCTTGAAAATTCCTCGATTGTCGAGACGCCGAGTGGCGGCGTTGACACGCTGGCGGCATTCGCATACCCGTATGGTTGACACCGTCAACCAAAAGGAGCCAGCCTGTGTCCGCAGGAAATTCGTTCCAAGACCGGTACGGGCCGTGGGCGGTCGTCACCGGTGCGACCAGCGGCATCGGCCTTTCCTTCGCGCGCGAACTGGCGAGGCGCGGGGTCAACCTTTGCGTCGCCGGGCAGTCGAAAACTGAGACGGAAAGTCTTGCGCGCGAGTTGGCGGAGAAACGCCAGATCAAGGCGAAGGCGATCGCCGGCGATCTTGCGACGCCTGAAGGGATAAAGGTCCTGCTCGCGGAGTGCGCCGGAGTAGATATCGGACTGGCCGTTTTGAATGCGGGCTTCGGCTCCTCCGGCCAATTCATTGAACAGGATCTGAGGAATGAATTGCGGCTCGTCGACGTGAATGTGCGCGCCGTGACGATTCAGGCGCATGAATTCGGCCGTCGTCTCGCCGAAAGACGGCGCGGCGGACTGATCTTCCTGAGTTCGATCGTCGCATGGCAAGGCGTGCCGCGGGCCGCCAATTATGCGGCCTCAAAAGCTTATGTGCAGTCATTGGCCGAAGGTTTGCGCGTCGAGCTGAAGCCCGCCGGGGTGGACGTGCTCGCGGTCGCGCCGGAGCGTGTCAAGACGAATTTCGCCGCGACCGCCGGCATGCGCTATGTCGGCGTTGGTCCCGATGTCGTTGCGCGCAGCGCTCTGCGCGCGCTCGGCCGCAAGACGACGGAATCCGGCCACTTCATGAGCTGGTTCCTGTCTGGAGCATTGTCAACGCTGCCAAGGCCAATCCGTGTCCGGATCATGACAGGCGTGATGGCCGGCATGACGAAAGCGGCGGGCTGATCCTTCGGCTTGCGCAGCGCAAAGGGCGCGTTGCATAAGGGCGCGATCATCGGGCCCCGAAAATGAAGCGCGCAGCATCGACCCCACGGGACATCCGTCAGGCCTGTCTCGAGGAGGCCCAAACGATTATTCACGAGCAGGGCGTCGAAGCGCTCAGCATGCGCGAAGTGGCCCGCCGCCTCGGCGTGTCGCATCAGGCGCCTTACAAGCACTTCGCGAGCCGCGAACACATTCTGGCGGAGATCGTCGCCGACGCCTATCGGTCGTTCGGCGATTGGCTCATCGCGCAGTCGGACGGCGCGGATGTCGACGACGAAATGCGCCGGATGGGCCTTGCTTATTTCGACTATGCGGCGAGACACCCGCTGCAGTATCGCCTGATGTTTTCTACCCCGCTGCCTGATCCAGGCGAGCATCCGCGCATGATGGCCGAGGCGACACGCGCCTTCGTCCTGCTTCGGGATCTCCTTGCGCGAAAGCCAGTTGTGGCCGCGTCCAGCGATCCTGCGCTCGCCGCAGAGCTCGATGCGTTGTTTGTGTGGTCAGCGATTCACGGATTGACGAGCGTCTTGCACTCCGACGTCATCAAGACCGCAAGAATTTCGCGGGCGGCGATCAGCAGATCGATCGAGCACCTGCTTCAGCGCATAGGAGTCGCTCTCTCGGACGGGGCGCCTTCGGCGTCTCCCGCCGCGCCGGCCGGCAAATTGCGCAAGTCCGCGCGATGAAAACCGACAGCTGCGAGATAGTCACGCGCCGCGCCGATCACGACGCATGGAAGAAGTCATAGATCCGCCGCGCCAGCGCGTCGGAGACGCCCTCGACCGCGGCGAGATCCTCGGCCTTGGCGCGCGCCACCGCTTTCGCCGAGCCGAAATGATTGAGGAGCGCCTTCTTGCGCGCCGCGCCGACGCCCGGAATTTCGTCGAGGGGATTGGCCCCGAGCGCGGCCTTGCGCTTGGCCCTATGCGCGCCGATCGCGAAGCGATGGGCTTCGTCGCGAAGCCGCTGCAGGAAAAAGAGCGCGGCGTCGCGCGGCGGCAAGAGAAAGGGCTCGCGCCCCGGCGTGACGATCTGTTCGAGAACGGCGCCGGCCGTGCGGTCCGCGACCTTGCGGCCGGAAGCGTCCTCCCGCCGCGCCTTGGCGACGGCGATGACCCGCACGCCGTCCGTATCGGGATCAAGACCCGCCTCGCGCATCGCCTCGATCGCGACGCCAAGATGGCCCTTGCCGCCGTCGATGACGAGGAGATCGGGCCGGAGCGCGTCGTCTTCTTCCTTCTGCAGGCGCGCAAATCGGCGGGTCAGCACCTCGCGCATCATCGCGTAATCGTCGCCCGGCGTCAGGTCCGCCGATTTCACGTTGAACTTGCGATACTGGTTTTTGATGAAGCCGTCGGGCCCTGCGACGATCATCGCGCCGACGGCGTTCGTCCCCTGGATATGCGAATTGTCATAGACCTCAATGCGCTCTGGCGGCGCGGGCAGGGACAGCGCTTCGGTGAGACGGTCGAGACTCTTGCGCTGGCTGGCGCTTTCCGCGAGGCGGCGCGACAGCGCTTCGGCGGCGTTGAACTGCGCCGCGTCGATGATGGCGCGCTTCTCGCCCCGCTGGGGATTGTGCACCACGATCTTGCGGCCTGCGCGGATGGAAAGCGCCTCGCCGAGAAGCTCTGCCTGCGGAACAGCGGCGCTCGTAAGGATCAGCGCCGGCGGTTCGCGTTCGTCATAGAACTGCGCGAGAAACGCATCGAGGATGGCGGCGGGTTCTTCCTCGCTGTCGTGTTTTGGGAAGAAGGCGTGATTGCCCCAATTCTGTCCGGCGCGGAAGAAGAAGACCTGCACGCAGGCCTGCCCGCCCTCGACATGAATGGCGAAGACATCGGCCTCGGTCACGCCCTCGGTGTTGATATCCTGTCCGCCTTGAACAAATGTGAGCGCGCGGATCCGGTCCCGCAGGCGCGCCGCCCGTTCGAAATCGAGGGCCGCCGCCGCCGCTTCCATCTCTTCTGAAAGCGCACGCTGCACATGGCCTTCGCCGCCCGATAGAAAATCTTTCGCTTCAGAGACAAGCGCCTGATAGTCGCTCTCGGCGACAAGGCCGACGCACGGCGCCGAACAGCGTTTGATCTGGTGCAGAAGACAGGGCCGCGTGCGGTTCTCGAATACGCTGTCTGAACAGGAGCGCAGCAGAAACGCTTTCTGCAAGGTATTGAGCGTGCGGTTGACAGCGCCCGCCGAGGCGAAAGGCCCGTAATAGGCGCCCTTGCGTTTGCGCGCGCCGCGATGCTTCAGGATCTGCGGCGCGGCGTGATCTTCCGCGATCAGAATATAGGGAAAGGATTTGTCGTCTCGGAGGAGAACGTTGTAGCGGGGCTTTAGCTGCTTGATGAGGTTCGCCTCAAGCAGCAGCGCCTCCGTCTCTGTCTCCGTGACGACGAATTCCATCGCCCGCGTTTCGGAGATCATCCGCTGGATGCGGTTCGAATGGCCCCCGTTCTTGGCGTAGTTAGAAACCCGCGCTTTGAGGTTCCGGGCTTTGCCGACGTAAAGCACGCTCGCATCGGCTGCGAGCATCCGGTAGACGCCCGGGCGCCCGGGCAGGCGCGCGACATGGTCGGCGATCAGCGCCGACCCGGCGAGGCCCTCCCGTAAAGACGGGACTTCCTTAACCGGCTCTTCACGGCGATCATCCATATCGGGTTTCAGCTAATGCGCCTTCCGGCCCAAATCAAATGTACGACTTCTCGCGCAATGATCGTCTGGCCGCGCTGCTGATTTTCGCCGTGCTCTTGTTCGGCGGCAGCGGGCTCGTTTACTTCGCGGTCAAGGATTTCGGCGCGGCGAGGGCGAGCGCCTCCTGGCCGACGGTCGAGGCGATCGTGCTTTCCGGGCCCAGCGGAATCAACAAGGTCCGCTATGTCTACACGATCGACGGCGTCAATTACGAAAGCCGCCGGGTCCGGTTCGTGACCGCCAGTTTCGGCGCGCCGGACTGGCGCGCACCGCGTCCTGGCACGCCTATTCTCGTCGCCGTGGACCCGAGGGATCCGCGCGCCTCGGCAGCGGCGCCAGGCGGCACGGCGCTGCTCTTTGCGATGCTGATGGCGGCCGGGGGGCTTTCCGTCTTCGTCGGTCTTGCCGGCGTCATTCGCGCGGCGACGGCCCAGGAAGAGCCGGTCATCGTCTTTGAGCAACGCGCCGAGTCGGTCTTCTCAGAACGTTCGGCTCTTTGACCGCTCGATCTCGACGCCGGCGGCGTCGGCCTCGGCGATCGCCTGCGGCTTCTCAATCCGGACACGGACGTTGATCGTCATCGGATGAGCCATGACAAGGTCGGCGATGCGCTCGGCGAGCGTCTCGATCAGCTTGATGTGACCTTCGGCGATGATGGCCTTTATGCCCTGGGTCAGGCGATTATAGCAGACGACATCTTCAAGCCGGTCACCGGCCGGTTCCGAAGGTTCGATGACCTCCGCCTCGAAATCGATGCGCAACGGCTGGGTCTTCCCGCGCTCATGCTCATAGGCGCCGATCTCGGCGTCGAGCACGAGACCCTTCACGAAGATCTTGCGGCGCGGCGCGGAGGCAGATTTCGGCAGCGGCTCGACGGCTGATGGCTTCTGGCGCGGCATCGTCTCACTCATTCACAAGGACATCGGGCGTCATCCAGGCAAGATGCTGCCCCCCATCGACGGCGATCATCTGTCCGGTGACGGCCTTAGCGTCAATCAGATAGAAAAGCGCGCCGACAATGTCTGCAGGGTCAGCGCCGCGGCCGAGCACTGTCGCCTCGTTCTGACGTCGAAAGTCTTCGTCAGACTGGCGCGCGTTGCGCAAAGTGGGGCCGGGGCCAATGCCGTTGACCCGCACGCCGCGCGGCCCCAGCGCCTGGGCGAGGGTCTTAGTCATGGCGAAAAGCGCCGCCTTTGAGGCCGTATAAGACAGGAATTGCGGCGTCGGCTTCAGGACACGCTGATCGATCAGATTGACGACGAGCGCATCCTGATCGCGCGGCGCTTGTTTTGCGAAGTCCTGCACAAGCTTGACCGGCGCGCGCAGATTGACGTCAAAATGCTGATCCCAGGACGCGCGGGTCATGGTGTCGATGTCATCATTCTCAAAGAGCGAGGCTGAGTTGACAAGGAGCGACAAGGGTCCAAGCGCAGATTTGGCCTTTGCGACGAGCCCGGCGACTTCAGATTCTTTCGCGAGATCGGCGCGCAAGACGTCCGCCTTGCCGCCCGCGCCGACAATCGCGCGAACGATTTCTTCTGCCGCCTCGCGCGATGTGTTGTAGTGGACGGCGACCGCCCAACCTCTCTGCGCAAGGGCGAGCGCCATCGCGCGGCCGAGCCTGTGTCCTGCGCCGGTGACGAGCGCCGTTTTCATAGGCCGGCCCTTTCGATGAACCACAATGAGGCGATGAACGCCGCATACGCGAGCACCATAGCCGCGCCCGCCATGCGCCCTATATCTTTCCGCGCAAGGACGAATGCCAGAACCAGCGCTGCGCCCGCGAGCATCACGGGCATGTCGAGCCGGCGCGCCGCTTCGCTGAACGCGCCGCCGCCCGCGATGCCTGCGAGTCCGCCGGCCGCCAGAATGTTGAAGATGTTGGAGCCGATCACCGCGCCGATGGCGACGTCGGATTTCTTGCGGAACGCCGCCGTTGCCACCGTCGCAAGCTCAGGCAGGGACGCGCCGAAGGAGATGATCGTGAGCGCGATGATTTCCTGGCGCACGCCCGCGTGTTCGGCGAGCGCGCTTGCGTGGTCGACGACGACATGCGCGCCAAGCGGCAGACCGATAAGACCCGCCGCGATGAAGAGCGCGCTCCGCAGGAATGACCGCGCCGGCTCTTCGAAATGTTCCGCATCATGCAGCGCGGGATCGGCGCCCTTGCGGCGGCGCTGTTCGGCCATGAGCGCGACATAGGCGACGATAGCGACGAGAAAGGCCGCGCCTGTCACGGCGTCGAGCGCGCCGAGCCCGTAGCCTGTGGCGCAGAACAGAAGCGTCGCGCCGGCGAGCGCAAATCCGTGGGGCTTCAAGCCCGCGGCCTGCGCCGAGATCGGATAGATCATCGCCGGCAGGCCTAGCACCAGAAAGACGTTGGCGATATTCGAGCCGATGATGTTGCCGATCGCGAGTTCGCCCGAACCCCCGAGCGCCGACCGCAAGGCGATCGACATTTCCGGCGCAGAGGCGCCGAAGGAGACGATTGTCAGGCTGATGATTAGGGGCGAGACCTTGAGCGCCGCAGCCATATCGACTGCGCCGCGCACGAGCAGGTCCGCCGCGACCAGGAGCAGGGCAAGGCCGGCCAGGATCAGAAAAAGATCAGTCGCCATCGCGCTGCGCCGGGCCCCGCACAGGGCGGCGTTTAGTCAACGCTGCCCTTCTCGATCAGGTTCAGCGCACAGAAGAAAACGATAAAGGCGACAATCATATAGACCGAAGTCATGAGCCGGCGCTCCCTGCGGAATAAGCGGGCTGGCGACGGCCGCCCGCGGACCAAACGTTAACGCGGCTTATACTGGATCGCTCCCACGCGTCCACCGGACGAATCGCCGCCAGCAACCCTTTCAGTAACCTTGCGTCCACTCTGGCCCTTTAGGCTCCGTTCAAGGAGACAGGTTCGATGCTGGCGGATGTAAGGACTATATTCGGCGATGCCGCGATGGAGCCGGCGCATGACCGGCGCCTCACCCAGCGATTCGCCTCCGCCTGGTCGCAAGCCGCCAAGGGTTCCTGGCCGAGCTGGAATGACTTCCGCGCGGTCGATCTCGGCGCCGACTGGAACTGGGTGTTCGCGGTCGATCTGAAACGCAGCACCGGATTTCCCTATTTCATTTTCCTCGGCTCGCGCCTTGCCGCCTTGTCGGACGTCTATCTTTCGGGCGACGAAGACTGGACGATGTCGCTGCTCGATCGCGCCGCCGCTGAACTCGACGCGACGGCGGCCGCCGGCAGCCCGATTCTGCGCGAAGCGCGGCTCACGCTGTACGACGGTCAGCGGATTCTGTTTCGCAGTTTGACGGCGCCGCTTTCGGACAACGGCGCCGCGGTTACGCATGTGTGCGGAGTCGCCAGCGGAAGGCCGGAATAGGTGCGGCCTCATTCCGTCGGGACCGTCCCCGTCACTTTCTTCTGAAGCTCTTTGGCGCTCGTCGTGTGCTGGAATTTCAGCTTCTTGTCGGGAAAGACATAATGGAAGGCGCCATGCGCCATCAGCGCCGCCTCGTGGAAGCCCGACAGGATCAGCTTCAGCTTGCCCGGATAGAACGCCATGTCCCCAATGCAGAATATGCCGGGCACAGAGCTCTCGAATTTCGCGGTGTCGACGGCGACCCGCTCCTCGGTGAGGCCGAGGCCAAAGTCTGCGATCGGCCCGAGCTTCATGGTGAGCCCATAGAAGGCGAGCATGGCATCGCAGCGGATCTCGCCGGGGCCGCCAGCGTCTTCGATCCTGACGGCGCGGATCCGGCCGTCCACTCCATCGAGCCCTGTGATCTGCGCGATTTTGAGATCGACCCGCCCTGCGGCGACGAGCGCCCGCATTTTTTCAACACTGTCGGGCGCGGCGCGGAAATCGTCGCGGCGGTGGAGAAGGGTTACGCGCTTTGCGACGGGTTCGAGGTTGAGCGTCCAGTCGAGCGCCGAGTCGCCGCCGCCGGCGATGACAATGGTCTTGTCCCGGAAGGTCTCGCGCTTGCGCACTGCATAGAAGACTGTGCGTCCCTCGAAGGCGTCGATGCCCGGGATCGGCGGCTTTTTCGGCGTGAAGGAGCCGCCGCCCGCGGCGACGACGATAGCCTTGGCGAGAATCGTCGTGTCGAGATCCGTCGAGATCTTCCAGCGGCCGTCATCGGCGCGGGCGAGCGCGCTCACCATTTCGCCGAGGTGATAGGTCGGCTCGAAGGGGGAGATCTGCTCCAGCAGCCGGTCGATGAGGTCGGCGCCTGTCACGGCGGCGATCGCTGGAATGTCGAGGATCGGTTTTTCGGGATAAAGTTCTGCGCATTGGCCGCCCGGCTTGTCGAGAATGTCGACGAGATGCGCCTTGATGCCGAGAAGACCAAGTTCAAAAACGGCGAAGAGGCCGCATGGCCCCGCGCCGATGATCACGACATCCGTCTCGTAAGCCGCGCCTGACGGCGCGCTGTCAATTCGTCGCGCTCCCATGCGTCGCGCTCCTTTCTGAAGAGTGAGCTGCTGCCGCTATGATTGCCGCAGAATAGACGACGATGGCGGCAAGGGAAGGGCGCCCGATGTAATTCTTCGAGCGGCGCAGGACGAAGGGCGCACGCCGCTGAGGTCCTCAGGCGACCGTCAGCACGATCTTGCCCTGCGCCTTGCGCGCTTCGATGAGGCGCAGCGCCTCGCCTGCACGTTCAAGCGGGAAGCGGGCGGTGACCCGCGGACGGATCTTTCCTTCCGTATACCACTGGAACAATTCGGCGACGTGCTCGGCGTTGCGCGCCGGGTTGCGCATCGTGAACGCGCCCCAGAAGACGCCGACGATCTGACAACTCTTCAGCAGCGTGAGGTTGAGCGGAATTTTCGGAATCCCCGCCGGGAATCCGACGACGAGGAAGCGTCCTTCCCAGGCGAGCGCACGTATGGCGGGTTCAGCATAATCGCCGCCGACCGCGTCATAGACGACATCCGCGCCGTCGCCGCCGCAAAGTCTCTTGATGCCGTCGGACAGAGCCTTCTGCGCATCGCGGTCGAGGGCGCCCGCCGGATAGATCAGCGTTTCGTCCGCGCCGAGATCTTTGCAGAACTGCGCTTTTTCCTCGGAAGACACGCCCGCGACAACGCGCGCGCCCATCGCCTTGCCGATTTCGATCGCCGCCGCGCCGACGCCGCCTGCCGCGCCGAGGATGAACAGGCGCTCGCCTGCCTTAAGGGAGGCGCGGTCTTTCAGCGCATAGTGCGAGGTGCCGTAGGTCAGCATGAACGCCGCCGCCTCGTCGAAAGGCATCGCATCCGGAATTTTGTTCGCACGCGCAGCATCGCAAAGAAAGTGCGTGGAAAAGCCCCCATTGATGCCGCCGGCGAGCACGCGGTCGCCGACTTTCAGGCCCGAAACGCCTTGTCCTATTTGCGAAACGACGCCCGCCACTTCGCCGCCGGGGGCGAAGGGACGTGTGGGACGAAACTGGTAGAGATCGCGGATAATCAACGTGTCCGGAAAATTCACGCCGGCCGCTTTCACGGCGATCACGACCTGACCGGGCCCGGGTTCCGGCGTCGGCGTTTCCATCAGCGTCAGGGTTTCGGGGCCGCCAGGCGCGGCGCTCATCATCGACTTCATCCAAAGCCTCATGCCGAGTTTGCTTGCGAAGTTGACCCAACTTACGCAAACTCGCCGCGGCTACAAACATAATCGGCGCCGTTCGCAACACAGCGGGGAAACGGCGAATAACCGGTCGGCTTCGGGGAGGTCGCAGTGAGGGGATTTGCGTTCGCGTGCGCCGCGCTCGCATGCGTTCTGTTGGCCGGCTGTATGACGGTTTCGGAAAACGGCCTCTACAAGGAATTTCGCAGTTTCGGTTTCTCGCGATCGGAAGCCAATTGCATGGTGCAATCTTTGGAAATGGATTTGTCTCCGGAAGAGCTCAAAGCTCTTGCACGGGCGGCGCCATGGGTCTCCAACGATCTCAGTCGGCGCGACGTCCTCTATGCGTTGATGCGCAAGAGCGACAAAAGGGTCAAAGGCGCGCTCGCTGACGCCGGCAATGCCTGCCTCGCAGAGGAAAGATAAGTGACATCAGACATCAGGGCCGAAACGCCCGCTTCGGCTGGTTCTGCGCCTTCACCTCTTTCGGGGGCGCCCTCCGATCAGGGGACGGCGGAGGTGACGCCGCATGCGCGTTACGTTCTCCTGATGCTGACGATCGTCTACACATTCAACTTCATTGACCGGCAGATCATCGCGATCCTCTCGCCGGCTATCAAAGCCGAACTCGGCCTCTCGGACTCGATGCTCGGCCTCCTGAAGGGCCTTGCCTTCGCCGTGCTCTATACGACGCTTGGCATTCCGATCGCGTGGCTTGCGGACCGGTTCAATCGCGTGACGATCGTCTCGGTGTCGCTCGCCGTGTGGTCGGCTTTCACGGCGCTCTCCGGTTTTGCGCAAAATGCGCTGCAGCTGACGCTCGCGCGCATCGGCGTCGGCATCGGAGAGGCAGGCGGCACGCCGCCATCGCATTCGATCCTCTCCGATTATTTCCCGAAGGAAAAACGCGCGAGCGCGCTCGCCACCTATTCGCTCGGCATTCCGATCGGCCAGATGCTCGCCTTTCTCGCGGGCGGCTATGTCGTTCAGGAATTCGGCTGGCGCAATGCGTTCTTTCTGGTGGGCGTGCCCGGCATTCTGCTCGCGCTCGTGCTCAAGTTCACCGTGAAAGAGCCGGCGCGCGGCGCGATGGAGAAGGGCGGCCAGCACAAGGCCCCGGTCAAGTTCCAGGAGGGCCTGAAGACCCTTCTCAGCATCCCGACCTATTGGGGATTCATCGTCGCGGTGACGCTCGCCTCCTTCACCGGCTACGGCATGGGCATGTGGGCGGTCGATTTCTACAAGCGGACCTATGGTCTATCGTATACGGACATCACAGTGCCGCTCGGGCTCCTCAACGGTCTCGCCTATGCGCTCGGCACTTATCTCGGCGGCGCGCTCGTTGATCGGGCCGCCGTCAAGGACAAGAGCGCTTATGCGTGGATCCCAGGCGCCGGCATGCTGTTGACGATTCCGGTCGGCGCGCTGTCGCTCTGGGCGCCGACGCCGTTCTGGGCGTTTTTCTGGACGGCGCCTTTCCTGATCGGCCTTGGCATGTATCTCGGGCCGTCCATGTCGATGGTGCAGACGCTTGCGCCGGTCAATCTCCGCGCTTTCGCGACGGCATTCTACTTTTTCATTCTCAATCTTGTCGCGCTTGGTCTTGCGCCGCTGTGGATCGGCGCGATGTCCGATTACTTCGCCGTCGAACATGGCGAGACGACGGGATTGAGAATGGCGCTGACGACGCTCGGCCTCTCCAGCTTGCTTGCGGCGCTTGCCTTTTTCTGGACGGCGCGAAAAGTGCCCGCAGATTGGGCCAAGGCGACGGGAGGCTGAGCGATGGCGGCGGGTCGGACGAAGAAGACGGCGCAAAAGAGCGCCGGCGCGCGAAAAAAAACAGCTGCTGCAAAAACGAAAAAATCGCCGCCCAGGAAGTCTGCCAAATCCGCACCCAAGAAGGCGGCGAAGGCTTCCGCCAAATCAGCCGCGCCGAAGACGTCTGTGACCCCCGCGAAGGCGCGTGCGCCGAAGAAGGCGGCCAATAAGAAATACGAGTTGAAGACCAAGGAGACGGCGATCTCGGTGGAGGCGTTTCTCGCCAAGGTCGATAATCCCAAACGCGTCGAGCAGGCCCGCAAGGCGACCGAGATCCTACAGCGCGTCACCGGCGAGGCGCCGCGCATGTGGGGGCCCTCGATCGTCGGCTTCGGCAAATACAGCTATGTCTATGATAGCGGCCATTCGGGCGAGATGTGCGTGACGGGATTCTCGCCGCGCAAGGCCCAGTTCGTCTTCTATGTGCTCGGCCACCCGCCGGAGACGGACGCCGTCTGGCGCCGCCTCGGCAAATACAAGCTCGGCGGCTCCTGCCTTTACGTCAACAAGTTCGAAGACATCGATCTCGGCGTACTTGAGGAGATCGTCACGCGCAGTGTCGCCGCCATGAAAGCGAAATATCCGGATTAAGCTCCCGCCTCAGCGCGTGAGACTCTCAAGACCCCGCCGCGCAAGAGCATCGGCGCGCTCATTTTCCGGATGTCCGGCATGGCCTTTGACCCAGGCCCATTGGACGCTGCGGTCTGCGACGAGCACGTCGAGCGCCTCCCAGAGGTCCTTGTTTTTCACCGGCTTGCCGTCGGCCGTCTTCCAGCCGTTGCGCTTCCATTTGCGCATCCAGTCCGTGATCCCGTTCTTGAGGTACTGACTGTCCGTATGAAGACGGACGGCGCCGCGCGTCGCCTTTAACGCTTCGATCGCGGCCGTCATTTCCATGCGATTGTTGGTTGTCGCGGATTCCCCGCCAGAAATTTCGCGCCGCGCCCCGGCCTCAAGGATGAGCACTCCCCAACCGCCGGGACCCGGGTTGCCCTGACAGGCGCCGTCCGTGAATATATCGATCATGGCGCCCTCTAAAGAGACCGGTTTCCAAACGGTCTCTCAGACGCCGTCGCGGAGCGCAAGCAACAGGTTGCGATATTCCAGGGGGTCCTTGACCGCGACGAGCGCGCCTTCGACCTGATGGAGCCAGTCATAGAGTCGGGTCAGCAAGAAGCGCAGCGCCGCGCCGCGCATCAACACCGGCAAAGTGCTGGACTCGGCGCGTGAAAGCATGCGGCCAGTCTGGTAGCCGCCGATGAAGCCCTCAAGACGCGCGCGGTCAATGCTGCCGCAATCTGAACTCCAGGCGAGCGCGCCGATCGCGAGGTCGTAGGCGAAGGCGTCGACGGCGGCGAAATAGAAGTCGATGATCCCGGACACAGCGTCGCCGGCAAAGAAGACGTTATCCGGAAAGAAATCGAGGTGACCGGCGCCCTTCGGGAGCGACTGCGGCCAGCGCGCTTCGAGAAAGGCGCGTTCGTCGGCGATCAATGCGGTGAGCCCCGGCGCGCACCGGTCCGCCTGCGTCCCGCAAGCTTCGGCGATCCGCCGCCATCCGGCAAGCGATAGGTCATTGTCGCGATTTATCGAAAAGCCGGCAGACGCGCGGTGCAAGGCTGCGAGCGCTTGGCCAGCAGCGCGGCAATCTTCCGCTGTCGGCTGCATTCGCGCACGCCCCTTGAGAAATGTCGAAATCACGCTGGGCTTGCCGCGGATTGTCGTCCACAGGGCGCCGTCGCGGCCTACCAGCGGCGCCGGGACGTTGAGGCCCTGACGGGCGAGATGATCGACGAAACCAAGAAAGAAAGGGATGTCGTCAACGCGCACGCGCCGCTCAAAAACAGTGAGCACGAACCGGCCGTTTCCCGTGAAGAGATGAAAATTCGAGTTCTCAACGCCTTCGGCGATGCCTTCAAACCGGTCCAGCGCGCCCAGGGCATAATGGGCGAGCAGCGCTTCAATGTCGCCTCGGTCAAGGGGAGTGTAAACCGCCACGGAATCAGACGGCGAGTTTCATAGGCGTCTTGAACACGACAGATTCGACTGCCGTTTCGACCGTCTCGATCGACAGCGTGAAGTTTTCCGCGAGTCTGAAGAGCAGGAGTTCAACAAGGTCTTCGGGCGCCGAGGCGCCGGAGGTGAGGCCGAGCGTCGCCACAGCGTCGAGCACGGCGAGGTCGAATCGGGCAGGGTCATCGAGGAGGCGCGCGTCCCTTGCGCCGTACGCGAGCGCGACATCGACAAGCCGCAAGGAGTTCGACGAGGCCTGTGATCCGATGACCAGGACAAGATCACAGCCGGGCGCGACGCGCTTGATCGCCGCCTGCCGATTGGTCGTGGCGTAACAGATGTCAGAGGAACGCGGGCTTTCGATATGCGGAAACCGGCTTTCGAGAATGGCGATGATTTCCGCCGTTTCATCGACCGCGAGCGTCGTCTGCGTCGCGTAGGCGAGAGGCCCATCCGGCGGGGCAAACGTGCGGGCGTCCTCCGCGGATTCGACCAAAGTCATGGACCCGGACTCTGCCTGTCCGAGCGTGCCTTCAACCTCGGGATGGCCGGCATGGCCGATCAGGACCACATGGCGGCCGCGTGCGATATGACGGCGCGCGCCTGCGTGGACTTTCTGAACCAGTGGACACGTAGCGTCGATGAGCGAGATTGCTCGTTCAGCCGCCGCCTCAAAGACGGCGCGCGGCGCGCCATGAGCGGAAACAATGAGCGGCCGGTCGGGATGCGCCTCCGCCACCTCGTCAACAAAAACGGCGCCCATGGCCCGGAGGCGGGCGACGACATGCGTGTTGTGAACGATTTCATGGCGGACATAAACCGGCGCGCCATGCGCTTCCAAAGCTTCCTCGACCGTCCGGATGGCGCGTTCCACCCCGGCGCAAAATCCGCGGGGCGAGGCCAGTCTGACATTTAGCCGGCGGCGCTCTGAGGGGAGGGGCATCGCAATCGTCCCAATCGCTGTGGGCTGCCGGCTGGCGCGCCGTTGCGCGCCGCGGGCTGAGCCGCTAGGAGTTTTCGCATCCCGGAAAGGCGGGCCGATGGCGCAAACATGGCGGCATCCGGGAAAGGCGACGCAACAAATAATTCCAAGGAATAATAGGGATCCGTGTTGATGAACAAAGCGTTAGCAGCCGCGCTTTTCGCCGCACTATTCGCCGTGTCGGGGTGCGGCGCCAATAGTGCGCGCGAGGCCAGAGCCGCCCGCGAGCGCAACCCTGCGCCGTGCCCCAATGTCGTCGTGCTCAATGAGGCCGCACGCATCGTCGATTTTGCGGGCGAAGAGCGTATTGAGGATGTCGCCTTTACCGGCGAAATCGCCAAGGTTGATCTCCAGTGCCGCTATTTCGGCTCAAAGCCGATCAATGCGTCCGTGAAAATCGATTTCGCTTTTGGGAAAGGGCCCAAAGCGACCGACGACAAGCGGACCTATACTTATTTCGTCGCGGTCACCCGCAAGGACCTTGAGGTCATCGAAAAGGCCGAGTTCCAGATCCCGGTGAAATTCGGGTCGGATGACGTGGTTCGGCTGCGCGACAAGATCGACGAAATTGTCATTCCGCGCGCCGGCGAAAAAACGTCGGGGACGAATTTCGAAGTGATTGTCGGGTTCTCGGTGACGCCGAAACAAGCGATCTTCAACCGCTCCGGCAAGAGCCTGAAATATCCTGAACTGAAAAAATGATGCTCCTCGATGAGCTGTCGGCGACCGTCGGCGAGGCTTTCGCCGCCGAAGGTCTCCCCTCGCATTACGGCAAGGTGAAGACCTCCGACCGGCCTGATCTCTGTCAGTTCCAGTGCAACGGCCCACTCGCCGCCGCCAAGGAAAGCAAGGAGAACCCGCGCGCGCTCGCGTTGCGGATCGCCGCACGCCTCGGTTCGACGGCGCTGTTTCAAAGCGTCGAAGCCGCGGGTCCCGGATTCCTCAATCTGACGCTCACGGACGAAGCCTTGTCGGCGCGACTTCGGAGCGCCGCGGCCGATGAACGCGCCGGCGGCTGGCGCCGCGACGATGTTGAACGCTTTGTCCTAGACTATGGCGGGCCAAATATCGCCAAGCCCCTCCATGTCGGGCATCTGCGGTCCGCCATTATCGGCGAGAGCCTGAAGCGTCTGTTCCGCTTCGTCGGCGACGAGGTCATCGGCGACGTGCATCTCGGCGATTGGGGGCTGCCTATGGGGCAGCTCATCAGTGAAATCGCACGCGAACAACCGGGTCTTTCCTATTTCGACGCAGCCTATTCGGGTCCCTATCCGAAAGACTCGCCGGTCACGCTCGAAGACCTCGAGCGGCTCTATCCGAAAGCCTCTGCCGCATCAAAAGCCGATCCCGCGCGCGCGGCCGAAGCGCGCGTGGCGACGGCCGATCTGCAAAAGGGGCGGCCCGGCTATCGCGCGCTCTGGGCGCATTTCATCGCCGTTTCGCGCGTCGGTCTCGAGCGTGAATATCGCGACCTTGCTGTCGAATTCGATTGGTGGAAGGGCGAAAGCGATGTCGATCCGCTGATCGAGCCGATGGCGAAGGATTTGCGCGGGCGCGGCCTCAGCGAATTCGACGCCGGCGCGGAAATCATCCGTGTCGCGCGCGAGGACGACAAGAAGGAGATCCCGCCGCTTATTCTGTACAAGTCGGACGGCGCGGTGATGTACGGCACCACCGATCTTGCGACGATCATCGACCGTCGCGACGAGGTCCATCCGGACCGCATTCTCTATGTCGTCGACGGCCGGCAACGGGACCATTTCGTCCAGGTCTTCCGCGCCGCTGACAAAGCAGGGCTCTTCCCGGAGGAACGCCTCGAACATCTCTGGTTCGGCACAATGAACGGCAAGGATGGCAAGCCGTTCAAGACGCGCGCGGGCGATGTGGTGCGTTTGCGCGATGTCATCGATCTCGTGCGCGACAAGGCGCGCGAGCGACTTGCCGCGAACGGCTTTGCGGAAGGCTATGGCGCGGACGAGGCGGAAGAAGTGGCGCGGCGGGTCGGCGTCGCGGCGCTCAAATTCGCCGATCTCATGAACCCGCGCACGACGGATTACATTTTCGATCTTGAGCGGTTTTCGGCGTTCGAAGGCAAAACGGGACCCTACCTGCTGTATGCCGGCGTCAGGGTGAAGTCCGTCATGCGCCGCGCCTTGGACCAGGGCCTCGCACCGGGACCGATCGCCGCGGCGACGCCGGAAGAACGTTTGTTGGGCCTGCGCCTCCTCGCCTTCGGGGAGGCTGTGCGGACGGCCCACCAGAAGCGCATGCCGCACCATCTATGCGACCACGCTTTCGATCTCGCCCAGGCATTCTCCACCTTCTATGCATCCGCGCGCATTCTCGACGAGCCTGATCCGGGTGTTCGAGCCTCGAGGCTCTCGCTTGCGGCGCTCACAGGGCGGCAGCTCGACATATGCCTCGATCTTCTCGGCATTAATCCGCCGGACCGGATGTAACGCCTGAAGAATTCCGCATAACGTTGTTCAATCAACGGCCTCGTCTGTTCCGTCTGCCCGTCTGTGGCCCGCGCGCATCACCGATTCGTTGCAGTGCAGGCAGGACGACTTTGGCGCGCCGCTTGTCATCGACGTGTCATTTCGAGGTCCTAACGGGGTGCCGGGTCGGCGCGCGTCATCGGGGCTTTGCGCCGGATCAGGTCAAGCTCGGGGATTTTCATGAAACTGACGAAGCTACTCGCGGCAGGCGCCGCCAGCTGCGCTCTTGTCGCCGCTTTGGGTGTGCCGACGGCTGCCTTTGCGCAAAACATCACCTCTTCCATTCGCGGCGAGGTTACGGGTCCGAGCGGTGAGCCGGTGGCCGGCGCGAAAGTCACGGTCACAGACTCGCGCACGGGCGCGACGCGTTCGACGACGACCGACTCGAACGGAAACTTCTCCGCGCAGAACCTCGAACCCGGCGGTCCCTACGAAGTCGTCGTGGACAGCGACTCGCTGCAAGGCGAGCGCGTCAACGACCTCTTCATCTCGCTCGGCCAGACCTCGGAATTGACCTTCCAGCTCGACCCGCAGGCTTCCGGCGCGGCGGATGAAATCATTGTTGTGGCGTCCAGAGACATCGCTTCGGATCTGGCGATCGGGCCGAGCGCCACTTTCGGCGAAGAGGAACTCGCAGATCTCCCGTCCATCGGGCGCGATATTCGCGACGTTATCCGCCTCGACCCGCGGGTGCGCATTGATGGCACCAACGGAGACGGCGTGCAGTGCGCCGGTTCGAACAACCGCTTCAACTCCTTCACCGTCGACGGCGTTCGCAACGCAGACACGTTCGGCCTTAACGCCTCGGGCTTCCAGAACCGCAATAGCTTGCCGATTCCTTTCGACACGATCCGGGAGACTTCGGTCGAATTCGCTCCCTATAGCGTCGAGTACGGACAATTCACCGGCTGCAATATCAACGTCGTCACCAAATCAGGCAGCAACGAATTCCACGGTTCAGCTTTCGCCGTGTACTCCAACCAGTCGCTGAACGGCTCGACGGTTGAGGGACGGACGGTCTTCACGACGCCGTTCAGCGATTACAACTGGGGCGCAACCGTTTCCGGCCCGATCATTAAGGACAAGCTCTTCTTCTTTGC
Organism: uncultured Caulobacterales bacterium; assembly: GCA_964507915.1. Classification (GTDB taxonomy): domain Bacteria; phylum Pseudomonadota; class Alphaproteobacteria; order Caulobacterales; family Parvularculaceae; genus Amphiplicatus. The sequence goes on along the minus strand of CAZDRH010000004.1, from coordinate 69,013 downwards.
CGGCTACGAGGAATACAAGGACAACCGTCCGCAGACGGTTGGACCGATCGACGGCGGTTTTGGCTTGCCGCAATCTTACGGCCGCACCAGCCAGATCGGGCAGATCGAGACATTGCTCAACGCCCGCGGCATCCCAACAGGCGGCATCCCGTCGGTGCTGCCCAGCACCAGCCGCCGCATTCTTGGCCGCATCGACTGGAATATCACGGACGACCATCGCGCCGCGTTCACTTACCAGCGGCTGCGCGAGCGCCAGGCGGTGGCGGACGACCTTTCGACGACCAATGGGCGCCTCGCCTTCGCGTCAAACTTCTATAACCAGGGCACCGAATCGCAGACCTATTCGCTGCGCTTGTTCTCACAGTGGACGGATCGTCTGTCGACAGAGTTAAGGGTCTCGCGCGCGGATATCGGCGACATCCAGGATCCGTTGTTCGGCGGAGAGGCTGATTCAGGCAGCCCCATTCCCCGGGTCATCGTCGGCCTCTTCAACGACCTGAACGCGGACGGCGACACGCTGGACGCCGGCGAGCGCGGCTCGATCGTCGCCGGTCCCGGGTTCTCGCGTTCGGTCAACACGCTGAACACGCAGGTCGACCAAATCAAAGCGAAGGCGGCTTATGAAGCCGGCGACCACACCTTTACCGCCGGCTATGAACTCGACCAGCTCGATGTCCTTAACTTGTTCGCGCAGGGCTCCGTCGGCACGCTGACCTTTACAGACCCGTCGACGCTTACGAGCGGCGTGCTTTCCAACGGCACGACGTCATCCTTCGGCGGAGGCGGCGGCAGCTTCCAGGGCAGCGTGGTTCCCGGCAACGGTCTGACGGGCGGCTCTCTCAACGCCTCTTTCACCGGCGACATTGCAGACGCGGCGGCGGAATTCTCTCGCGCGCTGCACTCGGTCTATGTCCAGGACGAGTGGCGTCCGCTTCCTGGCCTGACCCTTGCGCTCGGCGTGCGTTACGACTGGTTCGACTCGAGCGACGAGCCGCGCTTCAACCCGCGGTTCCTTCAGCGCTACGGTTTCAGCAACCAGCAAGGCTATAACGGACTTGACGCTTGGCTGCCGCGTTTCGGCGCGACGTATGAAGCGGGCGAGACGGTGTTTGGCGAGACTACTTTCCGTCTCGGGGCCGGCGTTTTCACTGGCGGCGATCCGACTGTGTGGTTCTCCAACGCCTATTCGAACCCTGGCAACCTCCTGAGCGGCGGCGTCGCGACTGGCTTGCCGGTCGCCACGCCGGTCTGCGGCGCGGCGCCGCTCAATGTCGGCACGTCCGGTCCGTTGACCATCCCGTCATGCCTGGTTACGGCGGCGGTATCGACGGCAGCGAACGCCGACGGACGCGCGGACGCGGTCGATCCGAATTTCAAGGTTCCAACCGTGGTTCGCGCCAATTTCGGACTGAGCCATCGCACTGACTTTGGCGGCAGCGCCGGCGGCTTCTTTGACGACTGGAACTTCCAATTCGATGTCATCTATTCACGCGGCCGCAACTCGGTCGACTTTGTCGACCTTTCGCTCACGCAAACGGGCGTCGCCATTGACGGCCGTCCGGTCTACGCCAACGTCAACCCGCTGGCTGCGGGCTGCGCGGCGACGCCGCTCGGATTGCGCCAAGGCTTCGCGAATGTAACGGCGGCTTGCATCGGCGGCACGCAGCCGGCGGCGCAGGACACGATCATCCTGACCAATGCTCTGCAGGGCAATCGTCAGTTTGTCCTTTCGAGCCAATTTGCGAAAGACTTCGAATTCGACTCGCCGCTGCTCAAGAACCCGGCCAGTTTCGGCGTGTCGATCGGCTACGCCTATACCGACGCCGAGGATTCGAACCCAGCCACGAGCTCAGTCTCAACATCGAACTTCGGCCTCTATGCGGCAAGCGCGATCAATACCAACCCCCTTGCCACATCGAACTTCGAGACCCGGCACAATATCACGGCAAATTTCAGCTACTCTGAAGAATTCCTCAAGGACCTGAAAACGAGCTTCAACTTCTTCCTGCAAGCACGCTCGGGTCAGCCCTACAGCCTGACGTTCAACAACTCAGTCGGCACGACCGGCGCAACAGCTTCCGGCAGCACCGCGGTTGGTCCTTTTGGCGACACGCAAGGCGGACAGCGCAATCTTCTGTATATTCCGACCGGGCCGACGGACCCCAACGTCAGCTTCGCACCCGGATTTGACCAGACAGGGTTTTTCAACTTCCTGTCGAGCATCGGGGCTGATGAGTACGCAGGCGGCATTGCGCCCAGAAACGCGTTCCGCGGCTCGTTCTTCTTCGACCTCGATTTCCGCTTCCAGCAGGAGCTGCCGGGCTTCATTGGCCTCAAACCAAAGGTATTCGTCGATGTTGAGAATGTGCTCAATCTCATAACCGACGAGTCGAACCTGTTGCGCCAACGCGGGTTCCCGCAAACAGCCAATATCGTCACGCTTGCCGATCCGGACGGCGCGGGCAGTGCGACGGTCGCCAACCCGCTGACTGCAGCGGGCGCGCCGATCCGCTACACGTTCAGCACTTTCAGCCCGACGGCATTTAGCACCTCGACGCCAGCCGCGCTGGAAACCATCAACAACGGCGAATCGCTGTGGGCGGCCCAGTTCGGCCTCCGCTTCGAGTTCTGATCCTCCGAGTAAAGAGTAACCCTCCTGACTTGTGGGGCGGCCTTCGGGCCGCCCCTTTTTTCTGCGGCGCTTTTGGTTTCCTATGAGAGGTCTTCATCCAGTCTGCGCAGAGCAAAGCGCCTCATACCAAGTTGCGCTGACTTCGACCGATTCCACGCGAAAGTCGGTTGCCGTCTGCGGGCTCTATCCGCAGGTCAATGAGTGAAGGTCAGCGCAACGTAGTATCAGTGCTGACCTTCACTCACTTGCCTGCGGATAGAGCGCGCGTAAGACAACCGACCATCGTGTGGAAATGGTCGAGGCCGGCGCAGCGTAGCAAAAGACCGCCGCAGCGGCCTGGTAAGGCGGTGTTGGCAGGCGCTTCCTAACCTCCATGCGAGATAGGCTCAGCGCGGCACGCGATTGGGATTTCGCGCGGCAAGGATGAATGCGGCCGCAATCGCGCTGAGCGCCGCATAAGCGAGGAACGCCGGCGCAAAGCCGCCCGTTCGGTCGCCGATCGCGCCGGTCATCACTGGGCCGATCATGGCGGCGGTCGCGGCAAGGTTCATGGCGCCGAGAATAGCGGGGCTGTGCTTCAGTCCGAAATACTCGATCTGCAGCAAGGTCGTCGCGAACAGCGCCATGCCGAACGCATACCCCTCGAACAACGCAAAGAGCACGGCGGCGGGCATGGAAGACGAAACCGCCAGCGCCGCCATGCCAGCGACTTCCGCAGCGAGCGCCGTCGCGAGCAGGGCCTTTGCAGAAAATCGCGGCGAGAGGAATCCGCCCAAGGCGCGCGCGCCCGCATTGGCCGCCGCATGGAGGCTGAGAATGCCGCCGGCCGCCGCCGCCGAGAGGCCGAGCGCCTGGAGATGCGTCGCGGCCCAGGCGCTCACCGACACGCCGCAAAGATAGGCGATGAGCAACGCGCCAGAGATGGCGAAAAAGGCAGGTGTACGGACGGCTTCGCCAAGCGTCCAATCGCGCCTTGCAACCCGTCCCGACGGCGCATTCGAGTCTGTCTTAGTGTCTGCTTCTGTCTCTCCGTAGACGGATCGGCGTGATACGGCGAACGCCGCCGCCGCAGTGAGGACGGCGATCACCGCGGCAGCCGACGCCCAGAACAAGCGCCAGTCGAGGCCGTTGGCAACGAAGGCGCTTGCAACAGCAGGGCCGGCGACGCCGCCCAAGCCGCCTGAGGCCAGGTAGATGCCGATAAGCCGGCTCCGACGATCCGGCGCCGCCATGCGCGCGATGACGAAGACGCTCGGCACATTGGCGAGGAGCGCAAAGCCGGCGCCGAGGAGGGCGGTCGCGGCAAGATAGGCGGGATAAGCGCCGAGAGCCGCGAGCAGGACGAAGCCTGCCGTCATCGCCGCGCCGCCGAGCGCATAGCTCGCTTTGGGCCCGAGCCGGTTCAGCGTCGCCGAGGAAACGGGGCTGAAGAGTCCCGTAAACAACGCGAGGATGGTGAAACCGAGCCCTGCTTCCGCCCAGGTCCAACCGAAAGCGCCGATCATCGCGGGCAAAACGACGCCGAGCGACGCAAAAGTCGTCGCCGTTATGACGAAAAAGATGAGGCTTAGAATGATGAAGACAATGAGGGCGCGCGCCATGGCGATCAGAGCCTTGCCGAGAGTGTGACGAAAATTTCCCGGCCGCGCCCAGGCAGCACGCCGACCTCTTCGTAGACATTCTGCACCGGGATGAAATAGCGCCGGTCGAAGAGATTGTCTGCCGTCACGCTCGCCACAAACCCGTCCCGCGCATAGAAGAGCGATGCCTTGCCGAGCGCATAGTCGGGAAGGCGGATCGCGTCCCGGATCTTGCCGCCGGTCGTTCCGACATAGGTCATGCCGAAACTTGCGCCCGCAGCGCCCCATGGCCGAGGCGGCGAGGTGTAGGTGAGAAATCCCGAGCCTGAGACAGCGGGCGTCGTGCGGCGCACATAGCCGCCAGCGAGTTCCGGCAGGCAGCTCGCGTTCAGCGCCGCGAAAAGCCCGCCATAGCCGGAGGCCGGGGCGATGCCGGCGCTCGCCGGCGGCAGCACCACGAATTCCCCATTGCCGGAACCGCAGGGGCCGGGCGCGGCGACGCGCGTTTCCTGCACGGTCGCGGCGCCGTTAAAACTCAGCGTGTCGGCGAAGAGATACCGCAACTCCGCTTCGACGCCGCGCGAAGTCTCCTGATCGAGGTTGCCGAAAGGATCCTGTCTTTGCCGCTCCTGGCGATAGAGGGCGAGCGACCCCGCGGCGGTTTTGCCCCCGAGTTTGAAGCCGGCTTCGATCAGGCGGGAGTCCGCGACGAAATTCTTCTGCGCGATGCGGTCGACCTCGATGCCGCCGCCGTCATTCGTTTCAAGCGCGTTGTTGCGGGCGAAAGTCGCATAAGCAGACACGGCGCCGTTCAGCGCATAGCGCAATGACGCTTCGATGCTCGGCCGGACGATTACGTCGGCGTAGCGCCCATTGGCGAGCGCCGGATCGAACACCGTCGCGCCGCGATTGATAGCGTCAGCCTTAAAGCGATCGACGCGCCCGCCGATCAGAGCGGAAAGCCGGCCGCGCGTCGCATGTATGGTCGCGAAGGCGCCAAGATCCGTGGTCTTGGAGTCAAGGTCCGTGTCCCAGCGCACGCCGCCGGGTTCCTGTGAGAACGGATCATCGAAGATGTCGCCGCCGGAAGCGCCGCGCGTCAGGTCGCGGCGGTCGACCGCGAGATAGCCGGAGAGGAAGGTCTGCAACGTCTTGGCGTCGTAGGACCGGTAAGAGAGGCCGGCGATCGCCTCGACGCGCGCGCCGAGAAAGTCAGCTTCTGTTTCATAAACGGCGCGGAGCTCATAGACATCAGCGACATAGTTCGCGGCGAAGCCATAACTTTGATAGAGTTTCGCGTTCATGGAATCGTAGAACGCCTGCAGCTTGAGCGTCGATCGTGCACCGAGGCGCAAGGCCGCATCCGCATAGGCTGCCCCCGTCGTCGCCTTGCCGATATCCCGGTCGGACAGGAACACAGTACGCGGATCAAGCTGCGCCGTTCCAAGCCCGGAATCGAGGGCGAAAGCCGCATTCGGGAAGACGCCGAAGTCGACGAACTGGCGGATGTTCGAGGCGCCGAAGAACGACCCGACCGCGGCGTCGACCTCACCGGGGGTGAGCTTGCTGTCGCCGTCCAAATCGCGAAGATCGGTGTCGATGCCCGTGACATAGACGCCGTCGTCAATCAGCGCTTGCGTGACGCGGTTCCAGCCAATCGTCTGCCGGTAGCCGTCCGCATCAAGATAAACCCCGCCTGCCTCGAAGCTGAAGGCGTCGCCTGCATCATAGGTGACCGACGCCTGGACATGCGTGCGCTTGGGCGCGATGCCGCGATAGAAGCTCTTGGAATCCTCGCGCTCGACATGCAGAAATGCACCGGCGTCGCCGCCGCCCAGCGCAAAGGCGGCGCCGAGATCCGCATAGCCGATCGCCTTGCCGTAGGAGCCGAAAGTCCCGCCGACCTCGGCCATAGCGTCGCGCTTGCCGAGTTCCCGGCGCGTTTTCACCGTGGTCGGCGTGATATTGATGAAGCCGCCGACCCGGCCCGCGCCATAGAGCGGCGGCGTCGGTCCGCGCACGATCTCGATACGTTCGCTCGCGGCGATCGGCGTCGGGAATGACCCCGGATTCTCGACGCGTTTGAACCCACGGAAATAGGTGTCAGCGCGGTTTCCGCGCAGATTGACCGAGCCCGGAACGCCGAAGAAGCTGCCCGTGAAGGCGCCCGGCGCGAACGCGGACAGGTCGTCCACCGTGTCTACCCCGAAGCGGCGGATCGTCTCGTCGCTGACGACGCTGATCGCCCGCGGCGTCTCGTCATAGGAGAGGTTGAGACCGTAGGCGGTGACGCTCGTGTCGAGTTCGATGAGGCGCAAGGGATCGGCGCGGACGACGATCTCCAGCACCTCTGGTTCGGTGGCGTGGAGTGGCGGCGTCGCCACTGCCAGAACGAAAGCCATACCCAGAACACGACGCATGCCGAACACTCCACCAGCGGCTGATCAGGCCAAGAATCGGTTCGGGAATGGGCATGGGTCAGGCGCGCCGCGCGCGGTCACGCGCCGACGCTCAGGCCGGCTCTTGCTCTATGCAAGCGCCGACGCAAGGCGGTGCGCCCGGAACGAGCGCCGCCTCGGCCTGATCTTCTCCCATCCGGACTGTGACCGTCGGCCCTGGGATCGCACCAGCTCCTGCTTTGTCAGGACGAAGGACCCTGACGCGGCTCGCGGGCTCGTCGGCACAAATGGCCGCATTACCGCCGGTGGGGACTTTCACCCCGCCCCGAAGATCGTCTGTCGCGGAAAAATCCGCGTCTGCTATATAGACGCCGCCTCAAGACCCGACAATGCGGCGGCGCAGCGCCGCGGATGATCTCTTCCATCAGGTGAATATGCCGACTTTTTCCCGTCAACCAGCCGAATGGGCGCCGCACGAGTCTGTCTGGATCGGCTGGCCGAGTGCAGAGGACCTGTGGGCCGAGGACCTCGAGGCCGCGCGCGAGGAGGTCGGCGAATTCGTCCGGTCGATCCTCTTTCCGGACCCGGAGGACCCCTTCGGCCTCATGACGGCAGGCGAAGCCGTCGATCTCGTCTATCGCGGCGACAACGCCCGAAAGTCGGCCGAAGCGCTGCGCATGACCTTGCCGGAAGCCTCCAGGCTGAGGCTCGTAGAAGCCCCGATCGGGGATGTCTGGCTCAGGGATACCGGTCCCATTTACACACATGTCGGCGGCCGCATCGGCGCGAGCGCCTTCCGCTTCAACGGTTGGGGCGAAAAATACAGCCTGCCAGAGGACGACCGCATCGCCGAAATCATCGCCGAGAAAGCCGGCCTGACATTGCAGCGGTTCGACCTAGTCGCCGAAGGCGGCGCGCTCGAAACGGACGGCGAGGGGACATTCGTAACGACGCGGCAGTGCCTTCTCAACGCCAACCGCAACCCGGCCAAGTCCGAGGCGGACGTCGATCGCATCCTGCGTGAATCACTCGGCGCGGAGAAAGTGATCTGGCTCGACGACGGCCTCGCCGGCGATCACACAGACGGGCATGTGGACAATCTCGCCCGCTTCATCGCACCGGGCAAAATCGTCTGTATGCGCCCGTCGGGCAAGAACGACCCCAATGCCGCGGTGCTCGATGCGATCCGCCGCGCCCTGTCGAAGGCGACCGACGCCGCCGGCCGACGGCTGGACGTGATCGAGATCCCGTCCCCCGGGCGCGCGCTCGTGGACGGGGAGCCGGTTCCCGCGAGCCACATGAATTTCTACATTTCGAATGACGCGCTCATCATGCCGAGCTATGGCGCACTCACCGGACGCGATGACGAGGCTGCGGTCGCTCTTGAGATCCTAGAAGAGCTGGTCGATCGGCCCCATTTCTTCGCCATCGACTCATCAGCTCTCCTGAGCGGCGGCGGATCATTCCACTGCATTTCCCAGCAGGTTCCGAAGATCGGTTGACGCCGAATGGGCTGACCTCGACTGGTTCTGCGCGAAAAATGTCAGTTGTTGTTCGCGGGCTCTCTCCGCTGGTCCACGGTTCGAGGTTTGTGCAGCGGAGTAAGAGCGCTGCGCCTCAACAAAAGATGACCACCCAAGTCTGATGTTAGGGAATTGTTAAGCAAGCTCGATTCAGGTCGGCGAGTCGTTCTTTTCCTTGCCGCCGGTTGGGTCGCATGCATTCGCTCTGGTCTGCTCTCAAATCCTTTGTCGGTCCGCTGCTGGTCGCAGCCTATATCGTCTATCTGTCCTACGGCGCCGTCGCCGGCGCGGCAGGCCTTAGCGCGCTGAAGCGCCTCAAGGCGGAGGAAGCGACCCTGCGGGCGGAGGTCGAAGCCATCAAGAAGAGCCGCGAGGCGATGCAAAGGCGGGCCGATCTCCTGAACCCGCATTCGCTGGACCCGGAGCTCCTCGAGGAGCGGATTCGCGCCGTGCTGGGCTACGCGCGCGAGGGCGATATCGTCATCCCCCGCGCCGAGCTTGATCGTATCTTGCGCGAAAGCGCAGGCGGCCGAACCCCTTGATCTTGTAAGGTTCCTGCGCGACCGGTACATCCGTCCTCTCGCCTGCGAGAGGATGGGACATGCCGCCGAAGAGCAAGACAGACGCCGCCGAGCCCAAATCTGCCGGGCCGAAGTCGAACCTCAGCGCCACCCGCGAAGAGCTCCTCAAATACTACGAGGACATGCTGCTCATCCGCCGTTTCGAAGAACGCGCAGGCCAGCTCTACGGCATGGGCCATATCGGCGGGTTCTGCCATCTCTATATAGGCCAGGAGGCGGTGGTTGTCGGCGTTGAGGCGGTGAAGAAAAAGGGCGACCAGGTCATCACCGCCTATCGTGACCACGGACACATGCTCGCCTGCGGCATGGACCCCAAAGGCGTCATGGCGGAACTCACCGGGCGCATCGGCGGCTATTCCAAGGGGAAGGGCGGCTCGATGCACATGTTCTCCAAGGCCGAGGAGTTTTACGGCGGCCATGGGATCGTCGGTGCGCAGGTGCCGCTTGGGGCGGGCCTCGCCTTCGCCAATCAGTATCGCAACAACAAGGCCGTGAGCCTCACCTATCTCGGCGACGGCGCCTCGAACCAGGGTCAGGTTTTCGAGGCGATGAACATGGCGCAGCTTTGGAAGTTGCCAATCGTTTTCATCATCGAAAACAATCAGTATGCGATGGGGACGAGCGTCAGACGCGCGCATTCCGACACGCATCTCTACCGGCGCGGCGCGGCTTTTGGCATTCCCGGCACGGAAGTCGACGGCATGGACGTATTGATTGTGCGCGAAGCCGCGCGTGAGGCCATTGCACATGCGCGTGCAGGCGACGGCCCCTATGTGTTAGAAATGAAGACATACCGCTATCGCGGCCACTCTATGTCTGATCCCGCGAAATATCGCACCCGGGAAGAAGTCGAGGAAGTGCGCGAACACAGCGATCCGATCAAGCGCTGCGAACAACGCATTCGAGACGGCGGCATGGCGACGGAAGCAGACCTCAAGTCGATCGACTCGAAAATCAGGGATATAGTCAAAGAAGCTGCGGAGTTTTCCCTTGTGAGCCCAGAGCCGAATCCGGGCGAACTCTATGCGGACATTCTCGCGTGAAGAAGGCCCGCTCGAAATAAAAGGGCTGCGCTACTTAAGCATGTATTTGACTCAAATTGTCGCGGCGTTCTGCGGGCGACAAAAATGATTTGATCCTAGCTTCCGCTGCGGCTGAACGCAGATTCTTCCGCATGCGGCCCTCTATTCGAGAAGATTCGCGGGCTCATTGGAAAGTTTGAATCGCTTTTAACCAACTCGTCTTACAACCCGTTAATGGGCGCCAGATAGCTTTCCGTCGGTCATGCGCATCATGCGCAGTGTGTGAGGAAGCATCATGTTGCGTCTTTCGAGTACGGAGTGCGGGGGCGCCCGTTCGAGCTTTGTTCGAACAGTTTACGCTTCAATGCGTGGGGAGCGTTCGGCCAATTCTCGACTTCGACGGCGGGACGCAAGGCGGAAATCCGCGACTTCTCCGGGCCAAGGAGCGTGCAAATTCTCCACATTTCAGCGCTCCGAAGACGGCAACATTGCCATTCTCTTCGCCGTGATGGCCGGCGTCTTGATGCTCTTCGTCGGCGGCGCGGTCGACTACACGCGGCGGAATGCAATCCGGACAGAGATGGTCGAGGCTCTCGACGCTTCGGGATTGGCGATCGCCCAGCTCGACGCCATTAACGGGCCTGAGGTGCGCGACCTCAACGAATCTGAACGCCTCGCCTACCTCAAAGCTTACGGCCGCGACTTCTTCGACAGTAACTTCAAGAGCGCCAATCTCGTCGAGGACCTGCAGGTCGAATTCGAGATCACGGAAGAGAAAGTGACGCCGAGCGCCACGGGCCAAATCAAGGCGATCTTCCTTCCGATCGGCCAGGTGGCGGTGAGCGGCTCGAGCAGTGTATCGCTCGGCACGCTCTCGGTCGACACATCGACGGAGGTCACCCGCGCCCAGGTTGGCGATACGGAAGTCGCGCTCGTGCTCGACACGACCGGATCCATGGCGGGGTCGAAAATCGACGATCTCAAAGAGGCGGCGCAAGAATTGGTCGATATTCTGGTGCGCGAAGACCAGACAGATTATTATTCGAAGGTCGGCATCGCCCCTTTCAGCCTCGGTGTGAACGCAGGCGATCTCGCCGACGAGGCCCGCGGGCCGGTCGCCGCTGCGAAATCTGTCACGGGCGCCGTGTGGAATGACGGCGGTCCGATCGCAATTTCAAACGCAACTTGGAAAAGCGGAACGCCCAAAGGCGTCTCCGGCGCGACGCGCGCTAACCCGGTCGTCGTCACCACGAGCGGCGGGGCGCACGGCTTCGCCAATGGCGACAGGGTCTATCTCTCCGGCATCAACGGCATGACGCAGATCAACAACCGTGCGTTCACGGTCGCGAGCGCCGCCACTTCGACATTCGCCCTGTCCGGCATAAACGGCAGCGGATACAGTTCTTATTCTTCGTCGTCGAGCGACTTCGCCACGAAGTGTCAGACATCGGCCTGCGAAATCGTAGTAACGTCTTCCAACGCACACGGGCTCAACACGAATGACTTTGTCTACGTCTCGGGCGTAGGCGGTATGACGCAGCTTAACGGCAATGTGTATCAAGTGCGTCGGATCGACTCCACCAAAGTCGCACTGTCCGGCGTTACCGGAACCTCGTTCAGCGATTATTCGAGCGGCGGCACAATGACGAAGTGCCGTGTCGCGAACTGCAACGTGGTGCTTTCCGCGACAGGACATGGCTTCAACACCAACGACCGTGTGTTCGTCTCGGGCGTCAACGGCATGACCCAGATCAATAACAGCCTAACCACCAATACGGCGACTTCGCCCTCGCACTTCTGGCAGGTGACGAGGATCGACGCCAACACGCTCTCCTTGAACGGGTCGACGGGGCCGAACTACAGCGCATATTCTTCTGGCGGGAATCTATTCTGCACGGCGCTCGGCTGCGAGTATCAGTACTTCACTAACCAGAACGGCAATGCGCGTGTCTTCCGCGTGTCGAATTGCGTTTCCGAGCGCGAAGGCGCCGAGAAGTACACGGACGCTTCGCCTTCGACCGCGCCTGTCGGCTATGTTTACCTTGAAACAGGCTCAACATGCGGCCTCCAGCCCTTGACCCCGCTGACGGCGGACACAGAGGTGCTCGAGGACGCCATCGACGCCTTGAATCCAACGGGACCCACGGCGGGACATATCGGCATCGGCTGGGGCTGGTATCTTGTCTCCCCGAACTTCAACGGTCTTTTCACAGGCGATGCGGCGCCGGCCGCTTACGCAACCGACGACGTCATTAAGGCTGTCGTGGTCATGACCGACGGTGAATTCAACATGCAATACTGCAATGGCGTCCTCAGCCAGTCGTCTTCCAATGGCAGTACGTCGGATCGCATCAATTGCAACGCGCCGAACGGCACTTCCTTCGCCCAGGCGGCATCCATGTGCACGGCGATGAAGAACGCCGGCATCAAGGTCTACACTGTCGGCTTCCAGCTTGGCGGTGTCCAAAGCGCGGTCGACTTCATGGCGGCATGTGCGACCGACTCTTCGCACGCCTATACGGCCGAAGACGGCGATGAGCTGAAAGACGCCTTCAAGCGCATCGCACAGGACATCCGCCGTCTGCGGATCAGCAGGTAAGGCGATGCGGGCGCGCGAGACCCCAGAAAAGCGGGAACGCCGGTTGCGGAGATTGCTCCGCAACCGGTCCGGCGCGGCCGCGCTGGAATTCGCGATTGTCGCACCGGTGTTTCTAGCCTTGATCCTCTCCACTTTCGAGGTCGGCTGGTTTTACTTCATCAACGGCAGCCTCGACACCGCTTTGACCAACTCAGCTCGCATGATCCGCACCGGACAAGCCTATAAGAGCGGCTATACATCGCAAGACACACGCGACCAGTTCCTTCAGCAAGAAGTCTGCAACTCGTTGCGCTTTATGACCGAGTCACAATGCACCTCCAAGGTGACGGTCGAAGTGCGGACGTTTCCAACGTATCAGGCGCTGGCTGCCGACACGACGGGCGTCACCTGCACCGATGATCTGCCGACGGCGCAGGCCGCCATACCGTTTCAGACGGGCACTGATCGATCGATCATTCGGATTCGGCTTTGCATGATCTACCAGACTCTGAACCCGATAATCGGAGTCAGCCTCGCGCGCGGCAGAGCGGGCGGAGAACGCCGCGTCACCGCGAGTTATGTCCTTAGGGTCGAACCGGACGCCAGCAAATGACGCCGACGCATCACAGACTAGCGAAGCCGAAGTGGGGCTTGCGCAGCCGGGTGGGACGCTTCTGGGCGGCGCGCGGCGACGACAGCGGCATCGCAGCGACGGAGTTTGCGCTGTTACTGCCTCTCATGGTCACGCTCTTTTTCGGACTCCTGGAAATTTCCGACGCGTTGATGGCGAGCCGAAGGGTCTATACAGCCGTGAACTCGCTCGCAGACCTTGTCGCGCAGGAACGCGACCTCAGCACGGCGGAGCTCGACCAGATCATGACAGGCGTACACGGCAGTTTGCAGCCAAGTGCGGGATCGAATCTGACAATGCGCGTGACGAGCATCATCCGGGACCCGGCCGACAATTCACGGCTCATCGTACAGTGGAGCCGCGACAATCAAAACGGCACGCCCTATGCGGCGGGTAGCGTCTTCAACGACTTGCCCAATCCCGATGTCGTCAACGCCAGCGCCTCGCTGATCGTCGGCGAGATAAACTATAATCACCAGTCAAATTTGACGCATATGTTCGTCCGCTCGCCGCGACTATTCGACCAGCTCGTGACGCGTTGGCCTCGCCGCACGGCGGAAGTGACTATTTGCGGCGCATCGCCGCTCCCCGCTTGCGTCGACTGATAGGCTAACACCGTGATGTTGCCCGTGCCGACAAAACCAGGCTAGAGCGGCGCTCATGTCCTGCGCATTGGTCCGGTGGCGATGCGGCTTCTCCACATTTTTCCTTCCTTCGGGCTCGGCGGCCAGCAGGCAAGGCTTGCTGCCCTCGCGCGCGGGCTTGGGCCGGGCTTTTCGCATCAAATCATCAGTCTCGACGGCGATCTATCCGCGGCGGCGTCGTTTTCGGGACCCGTCGAAACAAGCGCGCTTGTTCTAAAGAAAACGGGCGCGCTTGACGCCGGCAATCTTCGTCGTCTCATTGCGACGCTCCGTGCGTCCGGCGCCGGCATTCTGTGTACCCATAATTTCGGGTCTTTGGAGGCGGCCGCCGCCAATCGCCTCGGTCCCATGCTGCCGCATATTCACCAGGAAGACGGCTTCGGACCGGATGAGACGCCTTCGCGCCAGAAAATGCGGCGCGTGCTATTCCGCCGGTTTGTTTTGCAGGGTTCGACGACCGTCTTGCCCTCGCTTGTGCTTGAGAATGTCGCGCGGCGCGTCTGGAAGCTCCCGCCGCAGCGCGTGCGCTACATTCCGAACGGGATCGAGCTTACCCGCTTTGCACAAAGCGCGCGGGCCCGCAGCGGTCCGGTGACGGTCGGAACGGTCGGCGCGTTCCGATCGGAGAAGAACTATGCGCGCCTCATACGCTGTTTCCGCGAGGCGGCGATCCCCTCGGCAGGGCTCGAACTTGTCGGGGACGGGCCGGAATTCGCCGCGCTCCGCACGGCGGCGGCGGAGTTAGGCGATCGCGCTGTCTTCCCCGGCCGCATGGCGGCGCCGGAAGAAGCTTATGCGCGCTTCGACATTTTCGCGCTTTCTTCAGATACGGAGCAAATGCCGCTGAGTCTGATGGAGGCGATGGCTGCGGGCCTTCCCGTCGTCGCGACCGATGTCGGCGACATTCTGGAGATGGTTTCGCCGGTCAATAGGCCGTTCGTCGTGCCGCCTGACGATGAAAAAGGCTTCGCCCAAAGTCTTGCGACGCTCGCTGCCGATGAAACCTTGCGGCATTCGATCGGCGAGGCGAACAGGCGTCTCGCGGCGGAGCGCTTCGGCGCCGATGCCATGATCGCCGCTTATCGCTCGCTTTATGTCGATGTAGCGATGTCCAAACGCCGGGACAGTGCGGCTGCGGCGCCCTAAAATGGCGCGCCGCGCCGCGGGCTTGCGGCGAGGAATGCGTCATACATGACGACAGTCCAGAGCTCCTGAGAGTAGTCGGAGACTCGCGATTTGTGGCGCGCCATCATCGCCTCGACAGCGACCGGATCAATGACCCCGGCGTCGCGCCAACGCTGCGACGTCGTCAGGCGGTCGAGCGGCCCATCGGGCGCGCGCAGCCAGTCGGCGATCGGCATGTCGAATCCGCGTTTCTTCCGTGTCAGTACAGACTCCGGCAGGCGCGGCGCGAGCGCGGCCTTCAGCACGCGTTTGGTTTCGCCGCCTGACGACTTGTAGGCGGGGTCAAGACGGCACGCCCATTCGACGAGCTTGTAGTCAAGCAGCGGCGGGCGCACTTCCAGCGAATGGGCCATGGACGCGCGATCGACTTTGACGAGCATGCGCCCCGGCAGCCATGTCGCAAGATCCGCCTGCTGCGCCGCGACAAGCGGGTGGGCGTCGCCGAGGGTCATGGCGTTGCGTACGACGCTCTCCGGCTCATAGCCGTCGAGGCCGCGCTTGAAATCGCGCGAAATCATGTGCTCGACGCGGTCCGGTAGGTTAGCCGCTATCGCATGCGCATAGGCGGTCTTCGTGTCTTCGCCGAGCGATTGGAGCGTCGTCTTGAGCCGCAAAGATTTCGGGGCCCAGTCGAGTTTTGGGTAGAGCGCGCCCGCCGCCGCGAATATGGGCGTACGCAGAAGCGGCGGCGCTGCGCGACGGACGCGCTCTTCGCGTTCAAAGAGGGCGTAGCGCCGGTAGCCGAGGAAGAGCTCATCGCCCCCGTCGCCGGAGAGCGCGACGGTAACATGACGGCGCGCGAGTTTGGCGACGATGTAGCTTGGCAAAGCGGAGGTGTCGGCGAAAGGCTCTCCATAAGCGCGCGCGATATCGTCGATGAGGGCGGCGGCGTCGATCGAAGCGACCTCTTCTGAATGATCGGTACCAAAGAGGGCTGACGTTTCGGCGGCGTCGGCGCGTTCGTCGCGAGCCGCGTTTTGAAAACCGACGGTGCACGTCTTCACGGCGCCGCCTGCCCGCGCCATTGATGCGATGATGGCGGCCGAGTCGATCCCGCCCGACAGGAACGCGCCGAGCGGCGCGTCCGACAACATCTGCAGGCGAACGGCCTCGTCGATGAGCCCGGCCAGCGTCTCCGCCGCGTTTTCAAAACTCGACTCCGCGCCCATACCGAAGGCCGGCGCCCAATAGGTCTCGAGTTTGGGCCTTTCGCCGCGCCGGCAAATCAACAGTGAAGCAGGCGGGAGCTTGCGCACGCGCTTGTAGATCGACTTCGGATCGGGAACGAAGCCGTAGAGCAGATAATCGGCGAGGGCTTCGTTGTCGATTTCGAGCGGCAACACGCCTGATGCGGCGATCGCCTGAATCTCGGACGCGAAAACGAGGAATCCTTCGACCGTCTCTGCATAGTAGAGCGGCCGCTCGCCGAGCCGGTCGCGCGCAAGAAGCAAGGTCTCGTTCGGCTGGTCCCAATTGCCGAAGGCGAACATGCCCCTCAGTTTACGGACGAAGGACGCGCCTTCGCGCGCGAGGCCTTCGGCCAAGGCTTCCGTGTCTGATCGCGTCCGCAACGGAACGCCGCCGCCGGCAAGGTCCGCCGCGAGCGCCTGGTAGTTGTAGATCTCGCCGTTGAAGGTGAGGGCGCAAAGTCGGTCTGCAGTAAGAAATGGCTGCGCACCGCCGGCAAAATCGATGATGGCGAGGCGTCGATGGCCAAGGCCGACGCCCGGTGCAAAGTGGAAACCCTCGCCGTCCGGCCCGCGGTGCTTGAGACTCGCCGTCATGCGTGCGACGGCGGCGCGGTCGATGTCGCGCGTGCCTCTGAGGTCGACGATGCCCGCTATCCCGCACATGTCAGTGTCCGGGGGCGGATGGAAAGAGGGGAATGAACGCGGCAGCGGCGCCAGCCGCCGTCAGGATCAGCGCGCCGGCAAGCGCCGGAAGCGAGGTGGGCGTTAAGGCGAAGAGCGCGCCGCCGCCCCCGATGCGGCGCGGCGCTTCGTCTTGCATCGTGCGTCCGACAAGAATGAGTGCGCTGAGGAAGACGGCATAAAGCGCCCAGCCGAATCCCGCATGATCGCGCGCGAACGCCATGCCGAGCGGTGTCTGGGTCGCAAGCCAGATGACGAGATAGGCGCGCAGAATATTGGCGAGAATGGCGCCTGCCGCCGCCAGCGTCATGAACAGGAGGCGCTTGCGCCAGCTGCGGAAGGCCGCGCCTGCAAAAACGGCCGAGACGAGCAGGGCTGCGAGCAGGAAGTTGAGCCCTGCGCAAGCGTCGGCGATTTCAAACCGGCCCGCCGATGTGGCGATCAAGACGCCGTCGCGTTCGATCGCGACGCCGGAGACAGACAACAAAGGCGCGACTGCGCCGGCGGTCGCCGCTTGCAGGATCGGTTTCAAAGATTCCCCGAAGGGTGCGGCGAAGAACAGGAAGAGCAGCGGGAAGGCGGCTTGCTTTGCGTTGCCGAGCCCGAAGACCGTCGCGAAACAAGCAATCAGTATGGCGATGAAACCGATATGGCCGACAACGTCGGCGTCGGCCGCAGCGCCGATGAGCATCAGCGCGGCGAGCGGCGCAAGCGCCGCCGCCGCCGCAGGGGAAGGCGCGGGCGCTTCAAAGACAGCGCGTTCGCGCCATATCAGCCAAAGCCCCAGCGGGAAGACGGCGGCGCCGTGATGATAGGCGGAAGACGAAATCCACTGCCCGACCATGGTGGCGATCGCGTTCGGAAACGAGAACGCGGCGATGAGCGCGAGGAGTGCAAACTGCGCGGCGGCAGGAAGCGCAGGCGCATCCGCTCTGCCTGCGCTTTTCCCGAGCGAAAAGCGGTCGCCTTCTGCCTGTAGCCGCGTGCCTGACATGCGCCGTTGGTCCCGATGCTGCGACGTTAGCTCGTCCGCATTTACTGTTTGTAAAGCGAGGTCACCGGTTCAGCCGCCCGGCGATCAGCGTATCCACGACAGAAGGGTCGGCCAGAGTCGAGGTGTCGCCGAGCGCCCCAAAGTCGTTTTCAGCGATCTTGCGCAGGATGCGGCGCATGATCTTGCCCGATCGCGTCTTTGGTAGTGCCGGCGTGAAGTGAATGAGGTCGGGCTTGGCGATGGCGCCGATTTCCTTGCGGACGGTTTCGAACAGCGCGGCCCTGAGCGCGTCTGACGGTTCGACGCCCGCCATCGGGGTCACATAAGCGTAGACGCCCTGGCCCTTCACATCATGCGGGTAGCCGACAACGGCGGCCTCTGCGATGCTTTCATGGGCGACGAGCGCGCTTTCGATTTCCGCCGTACCGAGCCGGTGGCCAGAGACATTGAGCACGTCGTCGACCCGGCCGGTCACCCAGTAATAGCCGTCAGCGTCGCGCTTGGCGCCGTCGCCTGTGAAATACATGCCCGGATAGGTCTTGAAATAGGTGTCGATGAAGCGCTGATGATCGCCGTAAACTGTGCGCATTTGTCCGGGCCAGGACGATAAGAGAACGAGGTTGCCTTCCGCCGGGCCGTCGCCTTCAATGAGCGCATTGTCCGACCCGACAAGGCCGACTCGAACGCCGGGGAGGGGCTTTGTCGCAGAGCCTGGCTTCAGCGTCGTCGATCCCGGCAAGGGCGCGATGAGCGCGGCGCCCGTTTCGGTCTGCCACCAGGTGTCGACAATCGGGCAGCGGCCCTCGCCGACGACGCGGTGATACCAGAGCCAGGCTTCCGGATTGATCGGCTCGCCGACGGAACCAAGGAGGCGCAGGCTCTTGCGGCTGGTTTTCTGCACCGGCGCCTCGCCCTCGCGCATCAGGGCGCGCAGCGCTGTCGGCGCGGTGTAGAAGATGCTGACATCATGCTTGTCGATGACGTTCCAGAAGCGCGAGGCGTCCGGATAGGTCGGCACGCCTTCGAACATCATCGTCGTCGCGCCTGCAGCGAGCGGCCCGTAGACGATGTAGCTGTGGCCGGTCACCCAGCCGACATCCGCGGCGCACCAATAGGTTTCGCCGTCGCGATAATCAAAAATTGAAAGAAAGGTGTGGCGCGCCCAGGCGAGGTAGCCGCCGGTCGTATGCAGCACGCCCTTGGGTTTGCCCGTCGATCCTGACGTATACAGAATGAACAGGGGGTCTTCCGCGCCCATCTTTTCGGGGGCACAGAAGGGCGGCACCTCCTCGCGCACTTGACCGCGCCAGAAGAGGTCGCGGCCCGGCCGCATCGCGACGCGCGCGCCCGTGCGTTCGACGACGAAGACGACGCGCACGCCGGGGCAATCCTCAAGCGCGGCGTCGACATTGGCTTTCATCGGCGTCTTCTTGCCGCCGCGGAGGCCCTCGTCCGCGGTTACGACCGCGACAGCGCCGCAATCCTTGATGCGACTTGCTAAAGCTTCGGCCGAAAAGCCGCCGAAAACGACAGAATGGACGGCGCCGATGCGCGCGCAGGCAAGCATGGCGAAGGCGGCCTCGGGGATCATCGGCATGTAGATGATGACCCGGTCGCCCTTCCGCACGCCGCGAGCCTTAAGGGCGTTAGCGAAGCGGCAGGTCTCGGCGAGCGCCTCGGCATAAGTGAAGCGGCGGTGGATTTCCGGGTCGTCGCTCTCCCACAAGATCGCCGTCGCATCGCCGCGCGTTTCGATATGCCGGTCGAGGCAGTTCACGCTGGCGTTGAGTTCGCCGTCATAGAACCACCGTATACGGAAGTCCGCGGCGTCGTAGGAAATGTCCGAGATCTGCGTGAAGGGCGTCATCCAGTCGAGGCCGCGCCCTATGTCCGCCCAATAGGCGTCAGGCGCTTCAGCCGCCTCACGCCGCATGGCCGCTTCGGCCTCAGCCGTCACGCGCGCCTTGGCCGCAAAGTCTGCGGGCGGCGGAAAGAGCTTGGCGTTTGGAGCGGACATAAGCAGTTCCCGGAGGGCAGCGCCGGATCGTTCCGGCGACCCCAGCTTAGGGGAACGCACTCAGCTCCGCAAAAGCCTGCGGCGGCCGAACTGACGCAGGCACTGTCTTGAGATCAGGGTGCGGCGGATTCGTTGGCGACGAAACAAGCGCGGCCAGAGGCCTTCAAGGTCTCGCACACATCGCTCGCTTCGCCCGCAGTCAGGGAAACGAAACGGGCGCGGAACAAATCCTTGCCCGACGCATCTTTGTAAGGTTCGATCGATTGGGCGTGACTTTGGAGCTTGGTGATTGTCGTTGCGGTCTTGAGTTCCGTTTCGGCGAGCGCGCGTGTTGAATAGGCGCCGACCTGTACGCTCCAGGTCGCCATGCCGTTGAAGTCGCCGTCTGAATCGCCTTCGGCCGATTCAAGGGAAAGCGCCGGATCAAGCGCCGCGAGTTCGGCCATTTCGGGCTCGTCCGTGGCAATGTCTGCGCCGGACGACGTAACATCGAGGCCTTCCTCTGGCATCGCCGGACCACTGGTGTCGCCGGCGGCGAGGATCAAGGAACGAATGACATCCGCAGCTTCGGCGCCAGGCGCGGGGGCGGCTGCTGCCGGTGCTGCTGATGCAAGGAGAGTTGCACCCGCGCTCGCTTTGGAGGCCGCAAGGCGCGCCTCTTTCTGGCGAGCGAGTTCGGCGACGAGTGTCGGCTTCAGGCGCGGCGTGAAAACTTCCGGCGCGGCGGCGACCAGCGCCGGCGAATGACGCAGCGCTTCGAAAGCGGCATCGAGAATATCCTTCATATGCTGGTCGCGCGAGCGCACAGAGCGGCCGCCCATCACGACGCCAACAAGCTTGCGCCCATCGCGTTCGGCGCTGGTCGCAAGGTTGAATCCCGACACGCGCGTGTAGCCGGTCTTGAGGCCCTCCGCGCCCGGATAGGTCCTCACGAGCGAATTGTGGGTGAGGTAAGTGCGCTCATTCCATGTAAAACGGACAGTCGAGAAATAGGGATAATATTGCGGAAAATCACGCATTAGACGCCGCGACAGCGTGGCGACATCGCGCGCGGTCGTTTTCTGCACGGGGTTCGGAAGGCCCGAAGCGTTCTTGAACAGCGTTCGCTTCATGCCGAGCGACGCCGCTTTCTCGGTCATTTTCGAGGCGAATTTGGCTTCGGTGCCGGAGATCGCTTCGGCGACAACGACTGCGACGTCATTGGCGGAGTTCACGACCAGCGCCTTGATCGCTGAATCCACATCGATCGTCGATCCAGTACCAAGTCCAAGCTTGGACGGAGGCTGACCCGCCGCGCGCGAAGACACCGCAAGGCGCGAGTCGAGCGAAAGGCGGCCGGCTTCGAGTTCATCGAATAGAAGGTAGAGCGTCATCATCTTGGTGAGAGATGCCGGAAAACGCTGTTCGCCCGCGTATTTTTCGAACAGCACGGCGCCGGTGCCAGCTTCGACCACGATCGCTGAGTATTTCGGCGCAGGCGCGACTTTACGGGCCTTCTTTCGAGCCGCTTCCGCAGGCTCGATCGCAAGCGCCGTCATCAAGATGATTGCGAAGAAAACGGAGAGAAAACGCAACGCCAAATGCATCGAACGAGCCTCGCTGAATCACGGCCGCTTTTCAAGGTCGCTCGTCGCGCCCCACCCACTCATCACGATCTTGCTATGCCTGTCCGCGATCTCTTACTGGCGGTAAGGCGCTCCCATTCGGTTCAGCAAGCTTCGTGCCGCCGGATCTCCAGCGACTCTGTGATCATCGGTCGGGGAGGTAAACCAATTGTTAATCTTGGATTGCCATTTCTCCAGACTGACGCCGACACTGCAGGGCGGCCGCCATCTTTGTGCGCCGCACAAAGTTCCCTTGACCTCGCGTTTGACGCTCTTTATGTTGCACCGCACAATGACGAGAGGCCAACCGGCCCCCCGGGAAGGAGAATATATATGACCGCTACGACAAAAGCCGCAAATGAAGCGTTTGACGGCTTTACGATCGCTCAACCTGAGGCGTTCAAGCAGAGCTACGACAAGTTCGCCAAAGGCATGTCGAGCGTCACCGAATTCCAGAAAGCCGCACTCGAAGCGCTAATGGCTTCGACGGGGACTTTGACTCGCGGCGTTGAGCGCGCGGCCTCTGACCAGTCCGCCTTCCTGAAGGCGGCCTATGAGGACGGAGTCGCTGTTATCAAAGCCACCGCCTCTTCAAAGAGCCTCCAGGAAGTGATCGATATCCAGTCTGAATATGTGCGCACGCAAACGGCCAAGAACCTCAGCCAGTTCAGCAAGTTGAGCGAGCACTGGGTGACGACCGCCAAGGAAGTCTCCGAGCCGCTCACGGAACAGTATGGCGCCCTGGTGGAGCGCGTCCAGGCGTTCCGTCCCTAGGCGAAGCACGGTATTGAGCGTTTGGGAACGGCCCGGCGACGGGCCGTTTCTTTTTTGTCTGCCGAAACAATCTTTCGCCGCGTTTTACGACGCAAATCAGTGAGCGCGGCGGTTTGCGTCTTTTCAACGAGATGCGGATACATATTTAATGGGCCGTCGGCGCGTGATCCGCACGGGGCCGACGAGCGAAGGCGCCATGTCGGAAGATAACGATAAGGAACAGGGGCCCGGCATCGGGGTCGGCGTCGTCGCCAAGACGGCGCCCAAGACCAAGCGCCCGTCGCTCTACAAGGTTCTGCTCCTCAACGACGACTACACGCCGCAAGAGTTTGTAGTGTGGCTCCTCCAGGTCGTCTTCAAGAAGGCGCCGGAAGAGGCGGTGACGATCATGCTGCACGTTCATCAGAACGGCGTCGGCGTGTGCGGCGTCTACACCTACGAAGTCGCCGAGACCAAGGTCGCGCAAGTGATGGAGCTTGCGCGGCGCAACCAGCATCCTCTGCAGTGCACGATGGAACGGGAGTAGAGCGTGGCGTCATTCAGCCGTAGCCTCGACCAGGCATTGCACCGCGCGATCGCGCTCGCGACCGAGCGCCAGCACGAACTCGCAACGCTCGAACATCTCCTTCTTGCGCTTACCGAAGATCAACATGCGGCGGCGGTCCTGCGCGCCTGCAATGTCGATATCGAGGTCCTGCGCCGCAACCTCTACGAATTTGTCGAGAACGATCTCGCCAACCTGAAGCTTGAGACGGGCGAACAGGCCAAGCCCACCGCGAGCTTCCAGCGGGTCATCCAGCGCGCCGTCATCCATGTGCAGTCGTCCGGCCGCGAGGAAGTGACCGGTGCGAACGTGCTGGTCGCGCTGTTCGCCGAACGCGAATCGCACGCCGTGCATTTCCTGCAGCAGCAGGACATGACCCGCTTCGACGCAGTGAACTACATCTCGCACGGCCTCGCCAAGAAGCAGGGGGCGAGCGTTTCGCGTCCGCCGCGCGGGTCCAACGCCGAAGATGGCGAGTCGAACGAGAAACAAGGCGACAGCGCGCTCGCCAATTACTGCATCAACCTCAACGACAAGGCGCGGCAGGGTAAGATCGATCCCCTGATCGGGCGCGACAGCGAAATCGAGCGCTCGATCCAGGTCCTGTGCCGCCGGCGCAAGAACAACCCGCTTCTCGTCGGCGATCCCGGCGTCGGCAAGACGGCGATCGCCGAAGGGCTCGCGCGCAAGATCGTCGACGAAGACGTGCCCGAGGTTCTCTCGGGCTCGACTATCTTCGCGCTCGACATGGGCGCGCTCCTCGCCGGCACGCGCTATCGCGGCGACTTTGAAGAGCGCATCAAGTCCGTGCTGAAGGAGCTTGAAGACCACGAAGACGCAATCCTCTTCATCGACGAGATCCATACGGTGATCGGCGCCGGCGCGACTTCCGGCGGGGCGATGGACGCTTCGAACCTCCTCAAGCCCGCGCTGCAATCGGGCACGCTGCGCTGCATGGGCTCGACGACGTATAAAGAATATCGCCAGCATTTCGAGAAGGATCGGGCGCTGGCCCGGCGCTTCCAGAAAATCGACGTCACCGAGCCGACGATCGCGGACACGATCCGGATCCTGACGGGCCTCAAGCCTTATTTCGAAAAGCACCATCGCGTCGAATACACGACCGACGCTATCAAGTCCGCGGCGGAACTGTCGGCGAAATACATGACCGACCGCAAACTGCCCGACAAAGCCATCGACGTGATCGACGAGGCGGGCGCGCGGCAGATGCTGTTCACGCCCGACAAGCGCAAGAAGATCATCGGCGCGGAGGAGATTGAGGAAGTCATCGCCAAGATGGCGCGCATTCCGCCGAAATCCGTATCGACGTCGGATACGGAGCGCCTGCGCAGTCTCGGCGATGATCTGCGACGCGTGGTGTTCGGGCAGGACGCCGCGATCGAGCAGCTCGCCGCCGCGATCAAGCTGTCGCGCGCCGGGCTGCGCGAGCCGAACAAGCCGATCGGGAGCTATCTCTTCGCAGGCCCGACCGGCGTCGGCAAAACCGAAGTCGCCAAGCAGCTGTCGCTGGCGCTCGGCGTCGAGCTCATCCGCTTCGACATGTCGGAGTATATGGAGCGCCACACGGTGTCGCGTCTCATCGGCGCGCCGCCGGGCTATGTCGGCTATGATCAGGGCGGTCAGCTCACGGACGCGATCGACCAGCATCCGCATAGCGTGCTCCTCCTCGATGAGATCGAGAAAGCGCATCCGGAGATCTTCAACATTCTCCTGCAAGTGATGGACAACGGCACGCTGACCGACGCAAACGGCCGCAAGGTCGATTTCCGCAACGTCATCATCATCATGACGACGAATGCGGGCGCGGCGGATGCGGCGCGTTTCGCCATCGGCTTCGGCGGCGGCAAGAAGACCGACGAGACGGAGGCGGCGATCAAGCGCATGTTCTCGCCGGAATTCCGCAATCGCCTCGATTCGGTCGTGCAGTTCGGCGGCCTATCGCCGATCATCATCGACCGCATCGTCGAGAAATTCGTTCTCCAGCTTGAAGCGCAGCTCGCCGATCGCGGCATCACCTTCGATGTTTCGCCGGATGCGACGCGCTGGCTCGCCGAACGCGGCTTTGACGACGAGATGGGCGCGCGTCCGCTGTCGCGCATCATCCAGGAACATGTGAAAAAGCCGATCGCGGACGAAATCCTGTTCGGCGCGCTGAAGAATGGCGGCGTCGTCAAGGTGATGCTCGACAAGGCGGATCCGACGAAGCTCGCCTTCGAGTTCATTCCGGACGCGCCCAAACAGATCGAGGGTCCGGCGGCGCCGGCTCTCGTTGGAAAGACTTGATAGGGCGGTCATTGCGCGTTTACCGGCAAAAGCGAATTTTGCCGGTAAATGCCGGTCGCCGAACTCTCCCTCGTCGTTCAAACAGCCTATGCGGCACTGATCGATCAGCGCCGCGACGCCGCGCTGACGGAATTCCACGTAAGCTCGACATTAATGCACGCTGTCGAGGGCGATTGCGGCGTCCGGTCTTGACCGCGACGTCACCATGACGGACGGCGCGCGCGGCGCAGAAAGCTTTCGTGCAGTTCAATAATTGATCAGAGCGCGGCGCGGATTTTCGCGGCGACTTTTTCAAGCTCCGCCGGCTCGACCTTGGCGCCGGCCGCATGCGGGCGGACGAGGACGCCCGAATAGACAGGCACGACATGGAAATGGAGATGGAAGACGGTCTGTCCGGCGCGGCTGCCGTTGAACTGGTAGATGCGCACGCCGTCCGGCGACAAGCCCTTGCGGCAGGCGAGGGCGATCTTCTGTACACAGACGATCAGCTTCTCGAGATGCTCAGGGTGAATGTCGTAGATATTCGCCGCTTCGGCCTGCTTGTGAATGATAAGGACATGGCCTTCCGACTGCGGGAAGATGTCCATGATGGCGAGCGTGTCGGCGTCTTCGTACACCTTGACCGCCGGCGCCTCGCCGCGGACGATCTTCCCGAAGATGTTCTGAGAATCATAGGCGTCATTGGTCGTCGGCATGGCGTCAGTTCCCTGGCGGCGCATCGCGCTGGCGGCGGTCATGGGCAGATCCCCTTGGCTTCGGCGATCCGCACTCAAGCAAAATCTCTTCTATAAGGCGTAAATTCGCTGAGTTCTTCAATCTCCCTTGCGCCCTGCGCGCGCTCTTTTTCGAGATAGTCGGCGATCGCCCGGCGAAAAGCGGGCTCGACGATGAAATGGGCAGAGCGGGTCGCGACCGGCTCATAGCCGCGGGCAAGCTTGTGTTCGCCTTGCGCGCCGGCCTCGACGCGGGCAAGGCCCCGTTCAATCGCGATATCGATCGCCTGGTGATAGCAGAGCTCGAAATGGAGAAAGGGGTGATGTTCGACCGCGCCCCAATAACGTCCGTAGAGCGCATCGCCGCCGAAAAGATGCAGGGCGCCTGCGACCGGCCGCGCGCCATCATAGGCGAACATTAACAGAAGCTTGCCGCCGAGCGCGTCGCTGAGCATTGAGAAGAAGGCGCGCGTGAGATAGGGGCTGCCCCATTTGCGGGCGCCCGTGTCCTGATAAAAGGTCCAGAACGCGTCCCAATGGTCTTCGCGGATGTCGGCGCCTTCGATGCGGACGATGCGGAGGCCGCTCTCTTGCGCCGCGCGCCGCTCGCGCCGCACAGCCTTGCGCTTGCGCGAGGCGAGTACGCCCAAAAAATCTTCGAACGTCGCATAACCGCGGTTGAACCAGTGATACTGGACGCCAATGCGCGGCAGGAAGCCGGCGCTTTCGAACCGGGCGGCGTCGTCTTCTGTCAGAAAATTGGCGTGGATGGTTGAAACGGCGGACTTCTGGGTGAGTGCGGCGAGCGCCGCGGCGAGGCTTTGGGCGGCCTCCGGCGTTCTTGCGAGAAGCCTTGCGCCGGCGACAGGCGTGAAGGGAATGGCGGCGATGAGTTTGGGGTAATAGCGCCCGCCCGCGCGGCCATAAGCCTCCGCCCAGTGATGGTCGAAGACATATTCGCCGTAGCTGTGATCCTTGAGATAGAGCGGCGCGACAGCGAGCGTCTCGCCCGCGCGTTCGAGAACCGCGTGGCGCGGCGTCCAGCCTGTGCCGGGCCCGACCGAGCCCGAGCGTTCCAGCGCGTCCAGGAATTCAAAAGACGTAAACGGATCGTAAGGCCCTTTGGCGAGGCCGTTCCAGACCTCGCGCCCGACGGCCGAGACCGCCGGCGCTGTGCGCAAGACGACAGCGTCCGATCCATCCGCCATCAGACGATCTCGAACACGGCGTCGACCTCGACCGCAGCGCCAAGGGGGAGGGAGGGCGCGCCGACCGCCGCGCGGGCGTGTTTCCCCTTTTCGCCGAAGACCGCGACCATCAGCTCCGACGCGCCATTGGCGACTTTCGGGTGGTCCTGAAAGGTTGCGACGGCGTTGACGAAAGCGCCAAGCTTCAAGACCCGCGCGACGCGCGTGAGGTCGCCGGAAAGAGCAACGCGCGCTTGCGCCAGAATCTGAAGGCCGCAGGCGCGGGCCGCGTGATAGCCCTCTTCGATCGTCATGTTCTCGCCGAGCCTGCCTTTAATGAGGCCGGCGCCGCTGAGGGAGACCTGGCCCGAGATGAACAGCAGCGATCCCGTTTGCACGAAGGGCACATAGGCTGCGACCGGCATCGCCGGGGCGGGGAGTTCGATCTTGAGTTCGGCGAGGCGGGCATCGATGTCGTTCATGGGAATTTCCGATAACTGCAGAGGTCTTGATACTGCGCGGCGTCGCGCTTTTGAATGGTGCACGCCGCGCGCGCTCTTGCGGGAGCGGGATTCTGATTCGCTTCCCCCCCTTGGCGCAGAACGCGCGAGGCTCGGCCCCGGCTCCTCATCCTGAGCCTGTCGAAGGACGCCGGGGTGAGCGCTTTGTAAGGGCAACGCGCATGATGCCGATTTCATGACTTTCCGAATCTGGAGTCATGTTGGCGGCCTTCCGCGGAGTCCGCGCCCGGCGCGGATCGACTTGTCGCCGAATTTCTCCCGGATCGCATCGACGGCGTGTTCCTGCGCCTCGATGCGGCGCTCGCGTGCGGCCGTGAAGAGATCGAGATTGCCGCTCGCCGCGCCCTCGCTGAGGTCGCCGAGCCCGACGCCGATCAGGCGCCAGGGCCGGCCGTCGACGGCGGCGGCGAGGAGGGGCTCGGCCGAGTCGAAAATGAGCCGCGCAAGATTGGTCGGCCGTTCGAGGCTCGTGCGCCGCGTGAGGATCTGGAACTGGCTGTCTTTCAGCTTCAAGATGACGGCGCGGCCCATGAGCGACTGCCGCTTCATCAGCGCCGAGACTTTTTCGCACAGACGCCAGAGGATCGGGTCGAGCCGCGCTTTGTCGCGGATGTCTTCATGAAAGGTGGTCTCGGCGGAGACGGTCTTGCGCTCGCCCTCCGGATTGACGCGCCGGCGATCGTCGCCAAATGAGAGCCGCGCGAGCCGAAGCCCCATCTCGCCATAGCGCCTGGCGAGCGTCGCGGCGTCGGTCTTCTGCACGTCGCCGATGGTCGCAAGCCCGTCGGCCTTGAGGCGCTCGGCCATTTTCGCGCCGACGCCCCAGACAGCCGTGACCGGCAGGCGCGCCAGCACGCGCTCGGTCTCTGCGCGGCCGATGAGGGAAAAGCCGCGCGGCTTGTCGAGGTCGGAGGCGATCTTGGCGAGGAATTTGTTGTGCGACAGCCCGATCGAGACCGTGACCCCGATCTCGCGCGCAATATCCGTCTGCAGGCGGACGAGACTGACGGCGGGCGGCGCGCCGTGGACGCGTTCCGTGCCGGACAAGTCGAGAAACGCCTCGTCAATTGACAAGGGTTCGACGAGCGGCGTCAGGCGCTGCATCTTCTCGCGGATCAGCTTGGCGACCGCGCCATATTTCTTCATGTCCGGCGGCAGCACGACGGCGTCAGGGCAGAGCGCGAGCGCCTTGAACATGGGCATCGCCGACTTCACGCCATAGGTGCGCGCGACGTAGCAGGCGGTCGAGACGACGCCGCGCTTGCCGCCGCCGATGATCAGAGGCCTGTCGGCGAGGCCGGGGTCGTCGCGCTTCTCGACCGCTGCGTAAAACGCGTCACAGTCAAGATGCGCAATCGCGAGCCCAAAAAGCTCCTCATGCCGCAAAAGAAGGGGTGAGTCGCAGGCAGAGCAGGCCGCCGCCGCTTCCGGCGCAATTTTCCCGCAGGCGCGGCAGAGAGCATATTTCCCAGTCATATCAACGCCTTGTTAAGCATGATGCGACGGAAGCCCAGCGCCGTACGGAAGGGGGTCCGGCGGGATAAACAATCAATTAATACCTTTAGGCCGAAATGCGCGGAAGAAATCAGGGTTGATGGGGAAACCCGCGACGAAAGCGTACCATGTCGGCAATGCCAAAATACCAGCCTCAGCCCAAAACAGTCCTGATCGTCGAGGACAATGAGCTGAACATGAAGCTGTTTCATGATCTGCTCGAGGCCCATGGTTACCAGACGCTTGAGGCCCGCAATGGGCCGGAGGCCGCCGCGCTCGTGGCGCAGCACCGGCCTGACCTCATCTTGATGGATATCCAGCTTCCCGGGATTTCGGGGCTGCAGATCGCGCGCGAGCTCAAGGACAATCCCGAATACGCCGCCATTCCCGTGATCGCGGTCACAGCCTTCGCCATGAAGGGCGACGAGGAGCGGATCCGGGCCGGCGGCTGCGAAGATTACATTTCCAAGCCCATTTCCGTGGCCGGCTTTCTTGAGAAAGTGAAAAGATATTTGGACTAGCTTTCGCCGGGTGACTCTCAGCGTCCACACCCAGGCGAGGCTATAATGTCGGCGCGCGTCCTTGTCGTCGATGACCTCGAACCGAACGTCAAATTGCTCGAAGCGAAATTGCGCGCCGAGTATTTTGACGTGATCGGCGTTTTTTCGGGTCCGGACGCCATTGCGCGGGCGACCGCCGACCAGCCCGATATCGTTCTCCTCGACGTGATGATGCCCGGCATGGACGGTTTCGAGACGTGCCGGCGGCTGAAGAACGCGCCGGAGACCGCGCATATTCCGGTCGTCATGGTGACGGCGCTCGACCAGCAGGCCGACCGCGTCGCCGGGCTTGAGGCGGGCGCGGACGATTTCCTGACCAAGCCTGTCGAGGATGTGGCGCTGTTTGCGCGCGTGCGGAGCCTCGCCCGTCTCAAGATGATGACGGACGAGCTTCGCGCCCGCTACGCGACGAGCACAGGGCTCGGCGTCATCGGCCAGATCGACTTCGAGAAAATCTTCGAGGCCCGCGACAAGGGGCGCGTGTTCGTCATCGACGACCTTCCTGAACAGATCGAACGCCTGCGCTCGCATCTCGGCGAGGGCTATGAACTCGCCTCGGAAGCCGATCCCGACATCGCAATGACGCGCGTGCGCTCCGGCGATTTTGACCTCACCATCGTCAATATGGGCATTGAGAGCGCGGACCCCTTGCGCCTGTGCTCGCAGATCCGCTCCTTTGAAGAGACTCGCTTGACGCCCATTCTCGCCATCGTACGCCAGGGCGACACGCGCAAGCTCGTCCGCGCGCTCGACATCGGCGTCAACGACTACCTGACCCGCCCGGTCGACCGCAACGAACTGACCGCGCGCGTCGCGACGCAGCTGCGCCGCAAGCGCTATGTCGACCAGCTCCGCTCGACCTTCCAGGCGAGCCTTGAAATGGCCGTCACCGACCAGCTCACCGGCCTTTACAACCGGCGCTATCTGTCGAGCCATCTTTCGGCGATGTTCGACCGTGCTGTGTGGACCGGCCGGCCAATGTCCGTGATGATTCTCGACCTCGACCATTTCAAGTCGATCAACGACACGTTCGGGCACGATTCCGGCGACCGCGTGATCCAGCAATTCGCCGACCGGATTAAATCCTCCGTACGCGGCATGGACCTCGCCTGCCGCTATGGCGGGGAAGAGTTCCTGATCGCCATGCCCGACACGGATCGCGCCACGGCGGGCGTCGTCGCCGAGCGCATGCGCAATGAAGCGGCTGCACACGCCGTCACGCTGAACGGCGGGCGGGACGAGATCAAGGTGACGGTGTCGATCGGCATCGCCTCGACGGAGGGCGGCCCGAAGGACGACACGCCCCAGAAGCTCATCAAGCGGGCGGATGAAGCGCTTTACGCCGCCAAATCCGCTGGCCGGAACCGCGTTTTTGCGAGCGCGGCCTAGGCTGCGCCGGGAAGGGGTTCGATGTCGTCCGTGTCCGGACGGCGCGCCGCGCGCTGAGGCGCAAGAAGAAACGCCGTTCAGCCGCGCCATGTCGCCGACAAGCCCTTGTCGAGCATGCGCTGCACCTTGCTCGCCGCTTCGCCCTTGGTGACGGCGCCGTCCCGGTTGACGTCGAGACCCTTGTTCTGTTCGAAGGTCGTCGAAGGCGCGGCGAAAAGCACGGTCGCGTCCGGCTTGCCCACAGCGCGCGGCCACAGGATCGCCATGTAGACGTCAGAAAGCGTCCGCATCCGCCCGGCGAAAGGCCGGAAATACTGACCGACGAAATAGAGCTGGTCCTCCGCGGTCATCGCCGCGAGCGCGTCGGTCGTCGTGCGGAGCGCTTTTGCGGTCCGCGGCAGGAACTGGATGAGGCCGGTCGCGCCCGAGGCAGGATTGCGCTTCCACGGCTTGAAAGTCTCGCCCGTCTCGAACGCCATCGCGGCCATGAGATGGCTCGGATCGCATTCGAGCCCGGCGGCCAGAATGATCACCTCTTCCTTGAACGCCGTGCTGACCTTGCGGCCCCAGGCGATGTGCGATTTGGACATGACGCGCCTCCGTTCGGGTTGACACAGCCTTGCGCCGAGTCGGGCGGAAGGCGCTGCAACCCCATCGGCGCCAGATTAGGCGCGCCGCGGAGGGGGGCGGATAGAATGCGGGATAGATTGGGGGATAGAATGCGGGACAGAGTGCGGGATAGATTTTTTTTGTCGCAGCTGAAACGTATGCGGATCAACGGGTTTGTTGGTTAAGGGCGGCGGCGGATTTTTTTATCGGACTCGTGTCGGATCCCCCCCTAACCCCCCCTTTTCAAGGGGGGGGGAAGGGAGAGAGCATTCCCCCCCCTTGAAAAGGGGGGGTTAGGGGGGGATCCGACACGAGTCCAAACGCTTCAGCCTCCGCCTATTCGCCCCAGAGCTGCTTCACGCGCCGGTCGCGGCCGCAGGCGGCGCGGTAATACTGATACCGCGCGGGATTCTTCTTGTAATAGTCCTGATGATAATCCTCGGCCGGATAAAACACCGTCAGATCACGGACGGCCGTGACGACAGGCTTCTTCAATGCGGCGGCGGCGTTTTTCTTCGCACCCTCGGCGGCGGCCCGCTCTGCAGGCGAGGCGACGAAGAGCGCGGTCGTGTAGCTCTCGCCGCGGTCGCAGAACTGGCCGCCGGCGTCTGTCGGGTCGATATGGCGGAAGAAAAAGCGCGCAAGGTCCGCATAGGCGACTTTCGCCGGATCATAGCGCACCTCGACCGCCTCAAGATGGCCGGAGGTCTCCGACGTCACGTCGCGATAGGTCGGGTTCTTGAGATGGCCGCCCGTATAGCCAGAGGTTGTCGCAAGGACACCCGGCAGCTTGTCGAAATCGGATTCGACGCACCAAAAGCAGCCGCCGGCGAAAACGGCGGTCTTTGTCGTCGCAGGGGCGGCCGCGCCAGCAGACGTGACGGCGAGGGCGAGAAGGGCGGCGGCGGCGACGGTTTTCAGCATCGGGATCATTCCTTTGTCGAAAGCTCTCTCTACGGCGTCGCGCCGCCAAGCGCACATCACGCCTGCGGCGCCTCACGCATCCTTGAAGACCCGCGCGAAAATTGTGTCGACATGGCGCGTATAGACGCCGAAATCGAACAAAGCGGCGAGCTTTTCGGCCGAAAGGCGCGCCGTCACCTCCTTGTCGGCCTTGAGGCAGTCGAGGAAGGAGCCGCCGTTCCGCCAGACCTCCATCGCGTTCCGCTGGACCATCGCATAAGCCTCTTCGCGCGGGGCGCCGGCTTGCGTTAGCGCGAGCAGCACGGCTTGGCTGAAGACAAGGCCCCCGAGCCGGTTGAGATTGGCGCGCATGCGCTCAGGGTAGATGACAAGCTGATCGACGACGCTCGCAAGGCGATGAAGCGCAAAATCGAGATGCACGGTCGCGTCCGGCCCGATGCCGCGCTCAACGGCCGAATGCGAGATGTCGCGCTCGTGCCAGAGGGCGACGTTTTCGAGCGCGGGCGTCACGGCGCTGCGGACGAGGCGCGCAAGGCCCGTGAGATTTTCGGTCAGCACGGGATTGCGCTTGTGCGGCATCGCCGAGGAGCCCTTCTGGCCGGGCGAGAAATATTCCTCCGCTTCCAGAACTTCCGTGCGCTGCAAATGCCGGATCTCGACGGCGAGCCGCTCGACGGACGACGCGACGACGCCGAGCGCGGCGAAATAGGCCGCATGCCGGTCGCGCGGGATGATCTGCGTCGAGACGGGCTCAACCGCAAGGCCCATCTTCGCGGCGACATGGGCTTCGACCCGCGGGTCGACCGTCGCAAACGTGCCGACCGCGCCGGAGATGGCGCAAGTCGCGATCTCGGCGCGCGCCGCCAGAAGCCGCGCACGCGCGCGGGCGAATTCAGCGTGAAAGCCTGCAAGCTTCAGCCCGAAGGTCGTCGGTTCGGCATGGACGCCGTGGCTGCGTCCGACGCAGAGCGTCATCTTGTGTTCGAGCGCCCGCCGCTGCAGCGCGGCGAGGACCTTATCGGTCCCTGCAAGGAGGAGATCGGCCGCGCGCGCGAGCTGCACCCCAAGGCAGGTGTCGAGCACGTCGGAAGAGGTCATGCCCTGGTGGACGAAACGCGCCTCAGGCCCGACGATCTCGGCAAGGTGCGTCAGAAACGCGATGACGTCGTGTTTCACCTCGCGCTCGATCGCATCGATGCGGTCGGTGTCGAAGCGCGCATGGCGGCCTTTTTGCCAGACGATGCGGGCAGCCTCCGCCGGAATGACGCCAAGCTCGGCGAGCTTGTCGGCGGCATGCGCCTCGATCTCGAACCAGATCCGGTATTTGGTCTCCGGCGACCAGAGCGCGGCCATTTCAGGCCTGGAGTAGCGGGGGATCATCAGGGGCTGCCTTTCGGCTGGGTTGATACGGGCGGGCGCCACCCCTTTCAAGGCGAGTGGGACCCACTGCTCAAGCAGCGTCCGCTCACTCGCCGCCTCAAATCGGTGCAACCGCCTTCCGCGGCGCTTGCGCATTCCGCAGGCGGCGCGCATGGAAAACGCCAATAACGGGGCGGTTTCCGCCGAGGCTTGGTTGAGGAATCAGAGGTAATTTCAGATGCAGAACAAGGGCAAATGGGCGCGGCTCCTGAGCGCCTCGGTGATGGCGATCGCGATGACGGGCGGAACGGTGAACATGGCGGTTGAAGCAGCGCCCAAGGCGAAGAAGACGGCAGCAGCGCCCGCCAAACCCGCGCCTGTCGTGACGATGGAGCATCCCTTGCTCGCTCCCTGGACCGGGCCCTATGGCGGCGTGCCGGCCTTCGACAAGGTGAAGGTCGAAGACTTTCAGCCCGCCTTCGACACGGCGATCGCCGCGGCCAAGGCCGAAATCGACGCCATCACAAACGCAAAGGACGCGCCGACTTTCGAGAATACCCTTGTTGCCATGGAGCGCGCCGGCCGGCCGCTGAACCGTCTCAACGCCG
The DNA here is from genome assembly GCA_964507915.1 of uncultured Caulobacterales bacterium. Classification (GTDB taxonomy): domain Bacteria; phylum Pseudomonadota; class Alphaproteobacteria; order Caulobacterales; family Parvularculaceae; genus Amphiplicatus. Next base: position 34,766 of record CAZDRH010000004.1, on the reverse strand, counting down.
TGTTCGGCGTCTATGATTCGACCATGAATGTCGGGCCGATGCAGGCGGTCTCGGGCCCCGTGTATCAGAAGCTTGCCGCCTATAGTGATTGGGTCTCCCAGAACGAGGCGCTCTTCCGCCGCGTCGAGGCCGTCTACAAGGGCGACGAGTTCAAGACCCTGACGCCCTCGCAGCAGCGCCTCACTTCCGAAGCCTACAAGGACTTCGTGCGCAACGGCGTCGCGCTCGACGCCGCCGGCAAGACGCGCCTCTCGGAGATCAACCAGCGCCTCGCGGCTCTGTTCAACGGGTTCGGTCAGAACGTGCTCGCCGACGAGCAGACGGCGACCTTCATTGCGAAGGAAGAAGATCTCGCCGGCCTGCCGGACGCGATGATCGCGGCCATGGCCGCCGCCGCCGAAGGCAAAGGCAAGAAGGGCGAATGGGCCGTCGTCAACACGCGCTCGGCGGTCGATCCGTTCCTGACCTATGCGGACAATCGCGCGCTGCGCGAGAAAGTCTGGCGCGCCTTCGTCAATCGCGGCGACAATGGCGGCGCGCAAGATAACAACAAGGCGATCGCCGAAATCCTCAAACTCCGCGCCGAACGCGCCAAGCTCCTCGGCTACGCCGCCCATGCCCACTGGCGCCTTGAGCCGCAAATGGCCAAGACGCCGGACGCCGCCATGGACCTGATGATGAAGGTCTGGCCGAAGGCCGTCGCGCGCGTGAAGGAAGAAGTCGCCGACCAGCAGAAAATCGCCGACGCGGAAGGCAAGGGCGTCACCATCGAGCCCTGGGACTATCGTTACTATCAGGAGAAAGTGCGCAAGGCGAAATACGACCTCGATATGAACGCGGTCACGCCCTACATGCAGCTCGACAAGCTCCGTGACGGGATGATGTGGGCGGCCGAGCAGCTCTTCACTATCCGCTTCGAGAAGATCTCTGACGTTCCCGTCTATCAGCCGGACGTCACCGCCTACAAAGTCGTCAACGCCAAGACCGGCGCGCTTCGGGGGTTGTGGTATTTCGACCCCTATGCGCGCGAGGGCAAATCCTCCGGCGCCTGGATGAATGAATATCGCAGCCAGGAGCGCTTCGAGGGCGAGGTGCTGCCGATCGTCTCCAACAATTCGAACTTCATCAAGGCGGAAGCCGGCAAGCCCGTGCTTATCTCGTGGGATGACGCCAACACGATGTTCCACGAATTCGGCCATGCGCTGCACGGCCTTCTGTCCAATGTCGACTATCCCTCGCAGGCCGGCACCAACACGGCGCGCGACTTTGTTGAGTTCCCCTCGCAGATCAATGAGCACTGGCTCTCGACGCCGGAAATTCTCAACACCTATGCGCTCCACGCCGAAACCGGCGCGCCGCTGCCCAAGGAGCTCTTCGACAAGATCCAGAAAACGCAGACCTTCAATGAGGGCTTTGCGACGGTCGAATACCTCTCCGCCGCCATCGTCGACATGAAGTTCCATCTTGCGGGCGACGCAGAGATCGACGCGGACAAATTCGAGCGCGACACGCTCGCCGCAATCGGCATGCCGAAAGAGATCGTGATGCGGCACAGAAGCCCGCACTTCCAGCACGTTTTTGCGAGCGACGGCTACTCAGCCGGCTATTACAGCTATCTGTGGTCGGACTCGCTCACGGCCGATGCGGCGGAAGTCTTCAAGAAGAAGGGCTTCTACAACAAGAAGGTCGCCGCCAAGTTCGAAAAGTGCATCCTTTCTGCCGGCGATACGAAAGATCAGGCGGAGGAATTCCGCTGCTTTATGGGCCGCGATGTCGACACGGCGGCGCTGATGCGCAAGCGCGGGTTCCCGGTGGAGTGACGGACTCGTTGCGGATCCCCCCCTAGCCCCCCCTTTTCAAGGGGGGGAATTCTTTCTTTACCCCCCCTTGAAAAGGGGGGGCTAGGGGGGGATCCGCAACACATCCCGCGGCCGCAACCATCAGCCCACAAACCAACTCACGCCCGCCGCGCAGGATAAGTCCGCCCCTTCCACGCGCCGCCCTTTCCAGCAGCATAAGCGAGGGCGGAAGAAACCGTCATCGCCGTGTAGAAGCCCGCCGCCAACGGCAAAAGCGCGGCCGCCGCGACGGGCTGCTTGTAGAGCGCCGTCACCGGCCGATAGGTCGTCGCCATGACGAGCCAGGCGATGGCGGCGGCGGCGCCGGCCATGCCGTCGCGGTGCAAAGGCGTCAGCAGCGTCACCAGCGGCGGGACGAGATAGACGAGCCCCATGCCGAGGACGGACCCCGCGAGCGCGGCCCAGGAATAGCCAAGCTGCGCGAAGGCCGAGCGCTGGACCATGCTCCACAACGACGAGAGCTTCCGATTGTCCCGCCTGCTGACGATTTCGTCGTCGGCGAGACCGATGAACGTCTTGCGCGGCGCGCCCGGCCCCTTGCGCTTGATGGCGGCGGCGAGCGCGCAATCGTCGATCAGCGCGCCCTTTATCGCTTCGAGCCCGCCTATGGCGGCGAGCGCGTCGCGGCGCACGAGCATGCAGCCGCCGGCCGCCGCGGCGACCGTCTCGTCCGGGTCGTTCGACGCCGCGAAGGGGTAAACCTTCTGGAAGAAATAGACGAAGGCGGGAACGAGGAGCTGCGCCCAGGGGCCCCGCGCATCGAGCCGCGCCATCAGCGAGACGAGCGCGAAGTCCTCGGCCTCAGCCATCGCGACCATGCGGCGGAGCGCGGACGGCGCATGGGCGATGTCAGCGTCCGTAAGCAGAATGTATTTCGCGCCCGGCTGCTTCTCGTCGATCCGCGCAAGGCCCGCGCGCTGGGCGGCGATCTTGCCCGTCCAGCCCGGCGGCGGCGAGGGCGCGGCGACGATGCTGAGTTTTTCCTTCCGTCCCGCCGACCAGGCGACGTCCGCCGTGCCGTCGTCGGAATTGTCGTCGACGAGCGTCACCGTATAGGCGCCGGGGTAGTCGACCGCCATATGCGTGCGGATCGTCTCGGCGATGACGTCGGCTTCATTGCGCGCGGGGATGAGCGCGGCGACCTCCGGCCAGAGGGCGGGCGGCGGGGCGTCGAAAAGGCGCTCATCGCAACGCCAGAACCCCGCGCGCCAGGCGGCGAGATAGGTCCAGGCCGCGAGCGACGCAAAGGCGAGCCAGAAGAGCATGGCGCCGGGCTTTAGACTGAGAGAGGTCCCGCGCCAAGCCGCGCCTTGCGGTGATGTAGAAATCCCGTAAACCATGGCCGTCATGGACGCCGTCGCCCGCACCAGAGAAGCCGACCGCGCCGCCCATCCGGAGACGCCCTCCGGCAAGGGCGCGAAGGACGAGAATTTCCCGGTCGGCTCCTTCCTGTTGCCGAAGCGCCTGCGGCCGCATGTCGCGACCTATTACGCCTTCGCCCGGGCGATCGACGACATCGCCGACAATGAAGGGCTGTCCGACGCCGAGAAGATCCGGCGCCTGAAGGCTTTCGACGCGGCTCTGCGGGGCGAGCAGGGTTACGGCGCAGAATTTGAGAAGGCCCACGCCTTGCGAGAGAGCATGCGCGCGACGGACGTGCCGACCGTCCATGGGTCGGACCTCGTCGCGGCCTTCGTGCAGGACTGCGAAAAGCGGCGATATCAGAGCTGGGACGAGCTTCTCGGCTATTGCCGGCTTTCGGCCAATCCCGTCGGGCGCTACCTCCTCGACCTCCATGGCGAAGACAGGGCCGGCTATCGCTATTCCGACGCGCTCTGCACGGTTCTTCAGATCACGAATCATCTCCAGGATTGCGGCGAAGATCGCCGCGCGCTTGACCGCGTCTATGTGGTCGAGCCCTGGCTCCACGAAGCGGGCGGATCGATCGAGGATCTCGACAAGCCAGCCGCATCGCCCGCGCTCCGCCGCGTCATGGACCGGATGCTCGACGGCTGCGAGGCGCTGATGACGGATGCGCGCGCGCTCCCCGCGGCGCTGAAGAGCCGGCATCTCGCTATGGAAAGCGCCGTCATCGTCAACCTTGCGGCGCGGTTGATCGCGATCCTCCGCAAGGGCGATCCGCTTTCGGCGCGCGTTGCGCTGACGAAATTCGATTTCGCGAAAGCGGGCGTCGGCGGGGCGGTCACCGGGTTCTTCGCGGCGGGGACGCGCAGCGCGCGACGGACCGCCTGATGGGAACTGATCTTAATTTCCAATGCCGCTGCGGGTCGGTGAAGGGCGTGTGCCGGGCCGCAGGGCCGGTCGCCGGGATTCGCGCAGTCTGTTACTGCCGCGATTGTCAGGCATTCGCCCGTTTTCTTTGCCGCGAAAGCGAGATGCTCGACGCGCGGGGCGGGACAGATATCTATCAGACGGCTCCGTCTCGGCTGGAAATCCTCACCGGCGTCGAAAAAATCGCCCGGGTCGCGCTCTCGCCGAAGGGCCTGCACCGCTGGTATGCCGCCTGTTGCAACACCGCGCTCGCCAACACCGCGCAGCAGCGCCTGATCCCGTTTGCAGGCACTTTTGTCGCAAATTACGACGCGGCGCGGCGCGAGGCGGTCCTCGGTCCGGTCGCGACTGCCGTGTTCGTGAAGGAATCCTATGACGGGCAGACGCCGGTCCCGATCAAGCCGATGGCTGCGGTTCTCGCCGACATGATTCGCCGCGCGCTTGGCGAGTGGCTGACGGGGCGCTGGCGGCGCCATCCCTATTTCGCCGCCGCCGACGCCGGCAAGATCGGTCCGGCCATTGTTCTTGATGCGGAGCAACGCGCGCGCGCCTATGAGCGGCAGGCGCCTGCGACGGCGGTTCAACAAGGCGTGCGGACATGACGGCGACCTTGACCATCGACGAGGCCCGGCTCCACGCGCGCGAGACAGTGAAGCGCTCCGGCACGTCCTTTGCGGCCGGCATGCGCATCCTGTCGAGGCCGCGTCGCGACGGCATGTATGCCGTCTATGCGTTTTGTCGCGAGGTCGACGACATCGCGGATGCTTCGACCGATGTCGTCGAGAAGCGGCTCGGCCTTGCCGCCTGGCGCTCCGAAATTGATCGCGTCTATCAGGGCCGGCCCGAATTCCCGACCGGCGTTGCGCTCGTCGAACCGGTGCGCGCCTTCGGCCTCGACAAGCGCGAGTTCGTTCTGATGATCGAAGGCATGGAGATGGACGCCGAAGGGCCGGTCGTCGCGCCGCCGATGGAACAGCTCCTCGCCTATACGCGGCGCGTCGCGGGCGCGGTCGGCATGCTCTCCATGCCGATTTTTGGCGCGCCGAAGGGCGAGACCTCCGACCGCTTCGCACACGCGCTTGGCGACGCCCTGCAGATCACCAACATCCTGCGCGATGTCGGCGAGGACGCTGCGATCGGCCGGCTCTATCTGCCGAAGGAGCTGCTGGAGAAGCACGGCGCGCCGGCAGACCCCGCGCGCATTGTCGGGGCGCCGGGACTTGCGAAAGTCGCCGGAGATCTCGGCGCGCTCGCTCGTGCGCGCTTTGCTGAGGCGCGCGAGGCGCTCGGCCGGCTCGACTGGCGCGTGCTCCGGCCGGCGCTGCTCATGATGGGCGTCTACGAATCCTATCTTGCGAAACTCGAAACGCGCGGCTGGGACAAGACCGGCGCCTCCGTCTCCATGTCGAAGGCGCAGAAGCTCGCCGTCAGCGCGCGCTATTTCTTCGCACCGCCTTTGAAGGCGGCCCGCTGAGCGATGGTTGCCGCTGATCGCCGCGTCCACATCATCGGCGCCGGGCTCTCCGGCCTTTCCGCCGCCGCGCGCCTTGCGGAACGGGGCGTACGGACGATCGTCTATGACGCCGCGGGCCATGCCGGCGGGCGCTGCCGCTCCTTTTACGACAAGACGCTCGACCGGGTCATCGACAACGGCAATCACCTCATCATGTCCGCAAACCGGCACGCGCTCGACTATCTTGAGCGCATCGGCTCGAAGGAGCCGCTCGTCGGTCCGGTCAAGGCGCGCTATCCCTTCGTCGACGTCCAATCCGGCGCGCGCTGGATGGTTGAGCTGTCTGACGGCCCGATCCCGTTCTGGGTCTTTGACGGCCGCCGCCGCGTGCCGGGAAGTCGCCTTGCGGATTATCTTGGCGCGGCGCGCATTGTTTTCGCCGGCGAGGGCCAGACCGTCGCCGACATCGTCGACAAGAAAAACATTCTGTACAAGACCTTCTGGGAGCCGCTGACGCTCGCCGTCCTCAACACGACGCCGGAGCAGGGGCAGGCAAAGCTCCTCTGGTCCGTCATTCGCGAGACATTTCTGCTCGGCGGCAATCATGCGCGCCCGCTCGCCGCGCGCCTGGGGCTTGGGCCTGCCTTCGTCGATCCTGCCGTCGCCTTCATCAAGGCGCGGGGCGGCGAGGTGAGGCTCAATGCGCGACTGCGCGGCCTCGAAATGGGCAATGAGGGCCGCATTGCGCGGCTCGATTTTCCGGAAGGCGCCGTCGAAATCGGGCCGGACGACGAGGTCATTCTCGCCGTCACGCCCTCGCGCGTGAAGCAGCTTCTGCCGGAGCTCAACCCGCCGGACGACAACGCTTCGATCCTCAACGTGCATTATCGTTTCGGCCGCCCGGTGCCGACGGAGCGGCTGCTCGGCGCGCCCTTCATCGGCATGGTCTCGTCGGACGCGCAATGGGTTTTCGTTCGCGACGACGTCATCTCGATCACCGTGTCGGCGAGCCACGCAATCGGCATGGATGATGTGCCGAATGAAGAGGCAGTGAAGAAGATCTGGCGCGAGACACAGGTCGGCCTCGGTCTTGGCGACGCGCCTTATGAAGCTGTGCGCGTCATCCGCGAGCGGCGTGCGACGCCGGACCAGTCGCCGGCGGCGGTCAAACGGCGGCTCAAAGCGGAGACGCGCTGGGGAAACCTCATTCTCGCGGGCGATCACACCGACACGGGCGTGCCCGCGACCATCGAAGGCTCGATCCGCTCCGGCGACCGCGCGGCCGAGATTGTGTTCAAGAGGTTCGCCGCGTGAGTTTCGTCGGCATTGTCTGTGGGCTGAAGAGCGAGGCGGCGGCGGTGCGCGCCGCGATCGCCGCAGAGGGGCTCGATCCCGCCCGCTTTCGCATCGGCGTTTCTGGCGCGCATGCGGCGCGCGCCGAGGCGATTGCAAAAGGCTTTGCCGGGGAGGGCGCGCGGGCGATCTTGAGCGTCGGCGTATCGGGCGGGCTTGATCCGGCTTTGACGCCTGGCGCGATGCTTGTGACAGCTGTGGTTGTGGCGGATCCCCCCCTGGCCCCCCCTTTTCAAGGAGGGGAAAAGGAAGGCGTTCCCCCCCTTGAAAAGGGGGGGCCAGGGGGGGATCTGCCAAAAGCGCATGCTCTTGGTGAAGCAAGCAGCAGCCCCGTCTACGGCTCTGACGTCATTATTCAGACCGCGGATCAAAAAGCCGCGCTTTTCAAAAAAACCGGCGCCGCCGCCGTCGACATGGAAAGCCATGGTGCGGCGCGCGCGGCGTTGGCGGCAGGCCTCCCATTCCTCGCGATCCGCGCCATCGCCGATCCGGCCGATCGCGCGCTCCCAGGCGCCGCGATGGACGCGGTCGCGCCGGACGGTTCGACGCGCGTCTTTGCAACGCTCGTCAAATGCGCAAAAGCGCCGGGCGATTTCCCGGCGCTTCTGCAATTGGGTTCGGATTCTGAAAAGGCGCTGAAGGCGCTACGCCGCAGCCTCGGCCCGCTCCTTGGCCGGCTTCTTCTCCGCCTCGATCTTTGAGACCTGCTCGGCGACCAGCTTGTCGTGGACGTTTTCGGCCTTGCGAGCCTTGGAAAGATCGATCTCCGGCGCCATCGGGCCCTCCGTCTTGATGCTGAAGTAATTCTTCAGCTTCATGAGCTTCAGCGGGTTCTTCACGGCGTCGACCGCGGCGGTCGGCTCATAGCCGCAATGAGCCATGCAGTTCGAGCACTTCTCGTATTTGCCCGTGCCGTAGCTGTCCCAGTCCGTCGTCTCCATCAGCTCCTTGAAGCTCGAGACGAAGCCCTCGCCGAGGAGGTAGCACGGCTTCTGCCAGCCGAAGACGTTGCGCGTCGGCATGCCCCAGGGCGTGCACACATAATCCTGATTGCCCGCAAGGAAGTCGAGGAAGAGCGCGGAGTGGTTGAAGCTCCAGTTCGCGCCTTTTTCCTTCCCGATACGGAAGACGTCGCGGAAGACGTTTTTGGTGCGCTCGCGCGAGAGGAAATGCTCCTGGTCGGCGGCGCGCTCATAGGCGTAGCCAGGCGAGAAGGTGATGTTGACGCCGAGCTCGGTCGCGTAATCGAAGAAGGCCGCGATGTCTTCCGCCTTCATGTTGCTGAAGAAGGTCGCGTTGGCGTTGACCTGGAAGCCTTTTTCCTGCGCGGCCTTGATCGCTTTCACCGCGATCTTGAACGTGCCCTTCTGATCGACGGCGCGGTCATGATGCTCCTCAAGCCCGTCAAGATGGACCGAGAAGAAGAGGAACGGCGAGGGCGTGAAGAGATGCAGCTTTTTCTCAAGCAGCAGCGCATTCGTGCACAGCGAGACGAATTTCTTGCGCGCGACAATGCCAGCGACGATCTCACCGATGTCCTTGTGGATGAGCGGCTCGCCGCCCGGGATCGCGACGACCGGCGCGCCGCATTCATCGACCGCCTGGAGGCACTCCTCGACCGAGAGGCGCTTGTTAAGAATGAGATCGGGATAATCGATCTTGCCGCAGCCGGGGCAGGCGAGGTTGCAGCGGAACAGCGGCTCCAGCATCAGCACCAGCGGGTAGCGCTTCTTGCCCATAAGCGTCTGCTTCATGACGTAAGCGCCGACGCGGACTTGCTGGTGAAGGGATATCGCCATGAATGGTCTCCGTACTCGGAATAAACTTAAGTGAGAGGCTCGTTACGCGTTCTGGAAAGCCCAGGCTTCCATCGCGTCTTTCGGGCGGGGCACGTCGGCAAGCTCCTTGGGGAGCTTGAAGTGCACATTCTCCTCAACGCCGTCGAGCGTTTCGACGGCGACAGGGCGCCAGCCGCGGATCTTGCTGATCGCTTCCTGGACGAGGGTTTCAGGGGCTGAGGCGCCGGCGGTGACGCCGACGGTCTCAATCCCTTCGAACCACTCCGCTTTCAGCATGGTCGCGTCCTCGATCAGATAGGCGGCGATGCCGAAATTCTCGCCGATCTCGCGCAGCCGGTTGGAATTCGAGGAGTTATGCGCGCCGACGACGATGAGAAGGTCGATCTTTTTGCTGCAAAGTTCGATGACAGCCGTTTGCCGGTTCTGCGTCGCGTAACAGATGTCGCGCGTGTCGGGCCCGATGATCGCCGGGAAGCGGGCCTTCAGCGCCGCGATGACGTCGCGCGTGTCATTGACGGACAAGGTCGTCTGCGTGACGAAAGCAACCTGGTTCGGATCGCGCACCTGGAGTTTGGCGACGTCTTCCGGCTCGCTGATGACATGCACCGTGCCCGGAATCTGGCCGAGCGTGCCCTCGACTTCCGGATGTCCGATATGGCCGATGAGCACGATGTCAAAACCGCGCTCGGCGTACCGGCGGCCTTCCTTGTGGACTTTGGTGACCAGCGGACAGGTCGCGTCGATCACGTCAAGATCGCGCAGGCCCGCGCCGTCTTCGACCTTTTTGGAAACGCCGTGGGCGGAGAAAATCGTCACCGCGCCGGTCGGAATCTCGTCGATCTCTTCGACAAAGATCGCGCCGCGGGCGCGCAAGGTGTCGACGACACGCTTGTTGTGGACGATCTCGTGGCGCACATAGACTGGCGCGCCGTATTTCTCGAGCGCGCGCTCCACGATGTCGATCGCCCGTTCAACGCCGGCGCAAAAGCCGCGAGGCTGCGCCAAAATTACGCGTAAAGGCTTGGCCGTAGCCGCCATTCCGAACCCCTCGTTCTGCCGCACTTGTCCCCGTCCCGGAGTGACCGCTTATTCCATGCGGACCCCTGCGCATCAACATGTAAATCCGTCTTTTTGAGTCGGATTTGACTATAGCCGAGCCTTCGCTGCAGTGCAAAACACAGATTCTTGTCGGTTGCGTCAGCAGGGGAGCGTTCAAGCGGTTGGCGAGCCGCCGTGCCTCGTGTAAGTCTTGCTGCGCTGCGCCAATGATCGGGGGGAGGGACGGCGAGGACAGACATGGACAGACTGGAGCCGGCTGAACTCGACGCCATTTTCGCCGCGGCGGAAAAACCACCGACCTGGCCTGCTGTCGGTATCGTTTCGGTGATTAAGAAGCAATTTCACGGCGCGGTCGATTATCTCGGCGAGGTCGAAGATTTCTCCGTTTACGGCGTGCACGACAACGGTCTGAACTTTGTCGTGGCGCTTTATCACCTGCCCAAAAAGAAGGCCCTGGTGGCGGAAATCGCGCTGCTTGCAAGCTTTGTCGATTACCACTTTCCCGCGTCGATCATCGATAAGATCAACCCTAGGCTTCATCTTGGGCATGCCGTGATCGAGGGGGAGGACCTTTACCTCGCCGCCAAGATCGCCGCCAAGGGTCGTTTTCGTTCGGGGTCTTTCTCCGTCATGATCGATACGTGGCGCCACGACCTCTTGGTGACGCTGAAAGTGGTGAATGAGGCGCATGCCAACCGGGCTGGGCGGCCGATCACCTCGGCGCGGGCGACGCCGCTGGTCGCCGGGGCTGACGGCGGGGTTCCCGGCGTCATCCGCGCCTCGCTCGCCAAGTCCTGCCGTCCGTGTCTCGGCAGCGGCCGGACGCGACTCCTTAAACGGCCTTGCGGCGCCTGCGGCGGCGACGGCCTCGAACGCGAACCTGCAGCGGCGCGGCCGACTGGTCATTGAGCCGCGACGAGCGCCGCGTTAAGAGCCCCGCCTGTCTCTAAAGAGGGGCCCTCATGTCCGAGTTTGAATCGCGCATTCGCGAAACCGCGGCGCTCGTCGAATCCGCGCTCGACGGATTTTTGCCCCGCCGCCCAGGCCCCCTCGGCCGTGTCGTCGATGCGATGCGCCATGGCGCGCTCGACGGCGGCAAGCGCCTGCGCCCGTTTCTCGTCATCGCGGCGGCCGACATGTTCGATTGCCCGCGGCAGCGGTCGATCCGCGCCGGCTGCGCGGTTGAGATGATCCATTGCTACAGCCTCATCCATGACGATCTTCCGGCTATGGATGACAGCGATCTGCGGCGCGGACGGCCTTCGGTGCACAAGGCATTCGATGACGCGACCGCGATCCTTGCGGGTGATGCGCTGCTCACGCAGGCCTTCGAGATTCTGGCGGAAAAAGAGACCCATCCCGACGCTGAGATCCGCTCTCGCCTCGCGGTGGAGCTGGCGCGCGCCTCGGGCAAAATCGGCATGGTCGGCGGACAGATGATCGACATCTACGCCGAGCAGAAAACGTTCGATCTTGACGGCATCGAAGAGCTGCAGCGCCTGAAAACGGGCGCGATCATTCGCTTTTCCGCCATGGGCGGGGGCATTGTCGGCGGCGCCTCAGAAAGCGAGATTGCGGCGCTGACGGCCTATGCCGAGGATCTCGGCCTTGCCTTCCAGATCGTCGACGATCTTCTCGACGCCTTCGGCGATGCAGAGAGCCTCGGCAAGCCCGTCGGCCAGGACGCCGACATGGACAAGGCGACGTTCGTGAAGCTCCTCGGCGCTGAAGGCGCGCGCGCCAAAGCCAAAGACCTTGTCGCGCGCTGCAAGGCGCATCTTGAGCCTTTCGGCGCACGGGCGGACGCCCTGAAAGGCGCCGCCGATTTCGTCTTTATGCGGAAGAACTGATCCGGCTTCCCCCGGAGACAGAAAAGGCGGGGCTCGCCGCCCCGCCTTTCCCAAGCGCCTTCTTGCGCTTCTCTATTCGGCCGCAGCCACCGCCTTGGGCTCGTTGCGGGTCTTCCACCAGGAGTAGGCGATCGAGCCCGCGATGATCGACAAGGTGACGGTGAGCGCGATGATCGGGTCGAGCTTTTCTGCGCCCCACGCCTTGTCGAGGCCGAGGTCCTTGAGGCCGAAATTCCAGAAGATCTTGAGGCCGATCAGGACAAGGATGATCGACAGGCCGAACTTCAGATATTTGAAACGCTCGACCGCCGCCGCCAGCATGAAATACATCGAGCGGAGGCCCAGGATGGCGAAGATGTTCGACGTGTAGACGATGTAAGGGTCTTGCGTGACGGCGAAGATCGCAGGCACCGAGTCGATCGCAAACACGATGTCGATGAACTCGACCGCGAGCAGAGCAAGGAAGAGCGGCGTCGCATAGCGGACAATCTTGCCGTCTGAAGGGCGCGCCTTTTTCACGAAGAAGCGGTCGCTCTCGATCTTGTCCGTCACCGGTATCATCTTGCGCGCGAGCTTGATCATCGGGTTGTCGCCGATATTGGGCCCGTGGCTCTGCGCCGTCGCCATTTTGACGCCGGTGAAGATCAGGAAGAGTGCGAAGATATAAAGAACCCAGATGAAGTTCTCGATGATCGCAGCGCCCGCGCCGATGAAGAGCGCGCGGAAAACAATCGCGCCGATGATGCCCCAGAACAGCACGCGGTGCTGAAACTCCCGCGGCACGGCGAAATAGGCGAAGATCGTCGAGATGACGAAGATATTGTCAAAGGCGAGGCTCGTCTCAAGAACATAGCCGGTGAAGAATTCGGCGCCCTTGGTCGCCCCCTGGTCGATCCAGATCCAGACGCCGAACGCGACAGCAAAGCTCGCAAACATCGCCCAGAGTTTGAAACTGTCCTTGGCTTTGACAACCTCGCTCTTCCGGTGCAGCACGCCGAGGTCGAGCCACAGCAGGAAGACGACGATCCCGAGAAAGAGAAGCCACGCCCAGGCAGGTTTCCCAAGCCAATCCGCGCCGAGCGCGGTCGCTAAAACGTCCGGCATGTACGCCCCTTATGTGTGTCTTCTGCAGATCGCGCCGCGTGCCGCGCTTTGACGTCCGACAATCCGACATCGCGCAGCCGCCGCATGCGCCAGAGGGGCCCGGATTCTGAGCCGATGTAAGCCTGCTTGATGACAGTTCAATAGGTTCCCACGGGAGATTTTGATAGGAAACCACAATTAAGGTTTCCGGAAAACGGCGAGGAATCCGGGGGCGGGTGCGCCCGCTTCGAGCCGGATTTCGACAGTCTCGATCGCGGCGGTTTCAAGCTCGACCTTTTCGGCGAGGCGCTGCAGATAGCCGGCGCTGTGGCGGAAGCGCAGGTCCGGCGCGACGGTAAAGTCTTTCTCCGGCGGGCCCTGTTCGATCGAGAAGGCGAGCAAGCCGCCTGGCGCGAGCCGCGCCGCCGCCGCCTCCATTACCGGGCGAAGGTCGCCGATATAAATGAAGACATCCGAGGCGACGATGAGATCATAGGACGCCTGCGGGTCGCGGAGCGCCTGGACGAGGCCCGTCTGTTCGAGCGAGGCGTAGATGCCGCGCTTGCGCGCCGCCGCGATCATCTCGGCGCTGAGATCGACGCCCTTCAGATAGGCGGCGTCGCGGCCGAGCGCCGCGCCCATGAGCCCGGTGCCGCAGCCAAGGTCGATGACGCGCGGGTAGGGCGCCGGACGCAAGGATCGGATCAGCGCGGCAAGCTTGCCGGGCGTTCGGTATTGCAGCCGGTCGACAAGCGCCGCCTCGAACGCGCCGGCATAGGCGTCATAGAGCGCGGCGACATAAGCAGGCGGCGCGGCGTCGAGCGGACTGTCCTCGAGATGGGCAAGCTCAAGGCTCGCGCCGCTTTCGTCGCGGGGATCAAGATCAAGGCAGGCCTTCAGCGCGTCAATCGCGCCCGCCCGGTCGCCCGATCCGATCCGCGCGCGCGCGAGTTCCCGAAACGCGGGGATGAATCGCGGCGCGCGTTCTATCGCCTGTTCAAAGAGCGAGGCCGCGGCCGCAAAATCGCCCTCGCGCAAAAGGTCGAGCGCGTAAGCGTAGCGCCGGTCGGCGAGGAGGTCGCCCGAAGTGCCGCGTGCGATGAGCATTCGGGCCTAGCTGAATTCAACGAGAAAGGACGGTTGCCGCACCGAGGCGTTTTGCTTGGCGTCTTCGAGATCGGTGAGACGCGTCGGGTAGTCGCCGGTGAAGCAGTGATCGGTGAAAGCGGGCGCCGACTTGTCGCGCGGGCCGACGCCCATCGCCTCGTAAAGCCCCTCGATCTTCAGGAATTCGAGGCTGTCGACACCGATTTCGTGGCGGATTTCCTCGACGGATTTCGTCGCGGCGATCAGCTCTTTCTCGGTCGGCGTGTCGATGCCGTAATAGTCCGGGAATTTGATCGGCGGGCAGGCGACGCGCATATGCACCTCGCGCGCGCCGGCGCCGCGCAGCATCTCCGTGATTTTTCGCGATGTCGTTCCGCGTACGATGGAATCATCGATGAGGACGACGCGCTTGCCTTCAACCGCGCCGCGATTGGGCGAATGCTTGCGGCGGACGCCCGCCTCGCGAATCTTCTGCTGCGGTTCGATGAAGGTGCGGCCGACAAAATGGCTGCGAATGAGCGCAAGCTCGTAAGGAAGCCCAGTCACCTGCGCATAGCCGATCGCCGCCGGCACGCCGGAATCCGGGATGGGCGAGACGAGGTCTGCGTCGCATGGCGCCTCGCGCGCCAGCTGCTCGCCGAGGCGCTTCCTTATGCTGTAGACGCTTTTTCCGTCCACGATCGAATTTGGCCGCGCGAAATAGATGAGTTCGAAAATGCAGGGCCGGGCGCGCCGCGTATTCGGGAAAACCTGGCGGCTTTCGACAAGCCCCGTGTCGTGACAGATCACGACTTCGCCCGGTTCGATGTCGCGCACGAATTTTGCGCCGATCATGTCGAGCGCGCAGGTTTCCGAACACAGGATCGGCTTGCCGTCGAAATCGCCGAGAATGAGCGGCCGGATCCCGATGGGATCGCGCGCGCCGATGATCGTGTTCGGCGTCAGGAGCACGACGGCGAAGGCGCCTTCGACGGTCTTGATCGCGTCGATGAATTTGTCGGTGATGCTGAGATATTGCGAGCGCGCCGTCAGCTGCAGGAAGAGCTCGGAATCCGAGGTCGACTGGAAGATGCAGCCTTTTGAAACGAGTTCATGCCGCAGCGCATGGGCGTTCGTAAGGTTGCCGTTATGCGCGACCGCGATGCCGTAGCGGTCGAGATCGGCGTAGAGCGGCTGCACATTGCGCAAGATCGTGTCGCCTTGCGTGGCGTAGCGCGTGTGGCCGATCGCCGAGACGCCCTTGAGATTGTCGATCGTCCGCGCATCCGAGAAATGGTCGGAGACAAGGCCAAGATGCCGCTCCGAATGGAACTTCTTGCCGGTGCAGGAGACGACGCCCGCCGCTTCCTGGCCGCGATGCTGCAGGGCGTGAAGGCCGAGCGCGGTGATGGCGCCGGCGTCTGGCGTGCCGATGATGCCGAAGACGCCGCATTCTTCCTTGAGGCGCGGGTCGCCGAACGCAGCGCCGAAATCTTCCGATCGCGCTTTGGCCGCCGGCCGCGCGGCCGCAAGGTAGTCGGCGGCGGTGCGGGCGAAGCGATGCGGCAAGGTCACTGCGGGGCGCCCTCCCGTAACGCGGCGCTAGAGTCTTTGGGCGCGCCGTCGCTTGTCGTGACCGTCGCGACCATTTCTGAAAGCGCGGTGCGATCGCTGCGGGCGTAGCCGTCGCGCGCGGCATTTGCATCCTTGACCGCGGCGTCGTCCGACTCTTTCTCGGGTCGATGGTCAAGGCGCGTCGATTGCGGGGCTAAATTCTCGAAAACAGCCGCCATGCCCTTGGCGAGCGGCAAGGTGATCGCTTTGGCGACAGCATCCGGACGGCGTTCGTCGTCGAGGTAATAGGCATAAGCGAGGAAGCCGAGACCGACGAGCACGAGACCGCGCAACAGCCCGAAGACGCCGCCGAAAATGCGGTCGACCTGCTGGGCGCGCGCGGTCATCGGATAGCGCTGCAGCACCATGTGCAAGCCAACATAGAGCGCCACAAACAGCGCCCCGCCAAGGCCAAGGCCGATGCTCGCCGTGAGAAGGAACGAGGATTTTCCGCCGAAGAACACGGCGGCGAATGGTTTGACGAGCAGAAAGCCGCCGACCGCCGCCGCGGCGAGCACGAGAAGCGTGCCGATCTCTTTCAACGCGCCGCGGATGACTGCGAAGCCGATCGACAAAGCGAGGACGAAAATAACGAGGAAATCGAAAGACGTCACAACACTGCGCCCTTTACACTGAACCGCGTAGAGACCTCGGGTCGTCCGCTTCCCCTGACCGACTCCCCGCGCGGGTTTCCTTAGCCCCGATCGCCACCATGCTCAACCGCCGAAACCCTGTGATGTCGCATCGGTTCGTCGTTAACAGGCGCCGTTTTGGTCACGCCGTCGCCTTTTCGCTCCTTGCCGTGGCGGAATGAGGGCGGAGCGCCTTGCCGCGACGGACCCAGTCAATGAGATCGCTGAGGGTTTCCGCCGTTTTGACCTCGATCGCGGGCGCAGCCGCGCCCGGCGGGGCGAAGGCCGCGGCAAAGCCGAGCTTGCCAGCCTCTTTGAGGCGCGCATCGGCCTGCGTCACCGGCCGCACGGCGCCGGACAGCGCGACTTCGCCGAAGACGACCCAATCCCGCGGCAAAGGCTGTTCAAACAGCGAGGAACACAAGGCCGCCGCCGCGGCAAGATCGGCCGCCGGCTCCTGAATGCGCATGCCGCCGGCGACGTTCAAGAACACGTCGTGCCGGCCGAATTCGAGCCCGCAGCGCGCATCGAGCACGGCGAGCAGCATGGAGAGCCGCGCCGAATCCCAGCCGACGACCGCGCGCCTTGGCGCGGCGAGCGAGGAAGGTGAGACAAGCGCCTGAATTTCAACGAGCACCGGCCGCGTGCCTTCGACGCCGGCGAACACCGCCGCGCCCGAGACCGGCGCGCCGCCTTCGGTAAGGAAGAGCTCCGACGGGTTCGGCACTTCGCGCAGGCCCGCGCCCGTCATCTCGAAGACCCCGATCTCATGCGCCGCGCCGAAACGGTTCTTCACGGCACGGAGGATTCGGAAGGATCGGCCCTGTTCGCTCTCGAAATAGAGCACGGCGTCGACCATATGCTCGACGACGCGGGGGCCGGCGATCTGACCGTCCTTGGTGACATGGCCGACAAGAATCATGACCGCGCCCGAAGACTTGGCGTGGCGCACCAGCTCCTGCGCGCAGGCGCGCACTTGCGTCACCGTGCCGGGCGCGGCGGGGAGCGCATCCGACCACAAGGTCTGAATGGAATCGATGATGACGACGTCGGGCTTTTCGGCCTTCAGCGTCGCGAGAATGTCGCGCAGCGACGTCGCCGCCGCCAGCGCAACGGGCGCCTTGGAGAGACCGAGACGGCGGGCGCGCAAGGCGATCTGCGCCGTCGCCTCCTCGCCGGAGATATAGGCGACGCGCTGGCCGCCCGCGGCGACGCCGCTCGCGATCTGCAACAAAAGCGTCGATTTGCCGACGCCCGGGTCGCCGCCGATGAGCAGCGCGGAACCCGGCACGAGCCCGCCGCCGCAGGCCCGGTCGAATTCGCCATTGCCGGTGAGGTAACGCGGCTCAAGGTCGCCGCTCGCGCCGAGCGAGGTGAACTCAAACGCCTTGCCCTTGGCCTTGCCGCCGAGCCCGCCCGGCGGCGCGTCTTCCGATTGCTCCAGCGAAATCGTGTTCCACTCTCCGCAGGCCTCGCACCGGCCCGCCCATTTGCCGTAAACGGCGCCGCAGGACTGGCAGACATAGGTTGGGAGGGCGCGGGCCATGGGGTTCCTGTGGCAGCAGCGCTGTCCAGATGCGTTTGATTCCCGCTGAAGCGCATGCCCTGCGGTGCGATCCCATATAACGCGTTCTTGTTTTGTTTCAATCCTGATCGGCGCCCGACGCAGTCACGATCTGAAAGTCAGCGCGCCCGCCCATTGGTCGCAAAGCGATCCCAAAGCCGCCGCTCAATGTCGGGCTTTTGTGCGGACGGAAATCGATAGAAAGCGCTGCTGGCCCAAGAAGACCCGCAACGCTATCTTGGGTTCATGACCAAAAAGCCGCCCGATCTGCTGGATGCTGCTGTCGCTCAGATAGTCGAATCGAGAGTGCGGGCAATGGGCTCGCGGTTTCGGAAAGCAGACCCGTCCCTGGAGAAGCCGCGCGAAGTTGCGTCGCAATTCGTCGCCGGCGTCGCGCAAGCTCTGGCAAATTTGCCGGGCCAAACACGGCTGATCCCCAGCCGCCGTGAAGTCCAAGTAACGCGCGGTGATCTGACCTACGCGTACTCATTTCAATCATCCACAAGCAATACCGCCGGGGCGACCATCGTCGTCTGGCCACATGCAGGGGTGAAATCCAAGACCGTCAGGCTGTGGCGGCGCGGTAAGCCTTGGGCGCGATTCTTTGGTCGCGAAACGTCGCTCAAACGCGCGGATGATGGTCTGTTCGTTTATGGGATGTTGGGCAATTTTTTTTGGCCGCGCCGTTACATCACTCTCGAAATCATCGACCCGGCCGATCGCGACACTTTGCTCAAGCAGGTCGCGGACGACATCCGAAAAGTAGATACGCGCCTTCAAAGCGACCTCAAGGACCGCGAGGCGTTCTTCGACTACGCCATGCGAGACGACACTGACATCGAATGCATGACGGATTACGCCTGTGAGTATATTGCTGCGCACTGGGGGCTGGACGCTGTCCAGCAGTACATCGACGCATTGACGGCCAAGATCCCGAATGGCCAAGAGCAGTTTCGGACGGCGCTGAGCGTGTTGTCGGCAGACCCAAGAACCCGAGAACCCTTAGGCTGGCGCATAACAGGCGCCGCCCAATTTTCGTTATCACATAAGCTTGGCCCTCAATTCTGAATGTCCGCATGGGGCCGAACTCGGTGACTGCTGGGCGAATTACCGACGGCAGTCGAACTTAGGGCCGTCATTGCGACCCCAGAGGCTTCGAGCAACAGCACGCCTTGCGTGGGGCTGCCCACACGTTCAACGCGTGCCATTACGAGCGGCGCTTTCGCTTCCGCATCATTCGCTGATCTGGCGCCGCATCTTCGCCGCGATGGCGCGCGCGTCTTGCCGATTCGAGCGCGCAAGATGGTCGGCAATGCTGCGGCGGTCCGCTTCCGGAAAAGCCTGATGCAGCTTCGAGACCATCGACACGGAACGAACGTCCACCTCAAATGCGACGATCGCGGGGTGGAGCCGCTCAAGATAGCCGGGGGGCGTTACGTCTGACCGCCAGACCGGGTAGTCGCCGACTTCCGCATAATCCGGCTCGATCATCGCGGCGAGGTCATCCACGAGACGCCGGAAAAAATTCATGTCGTCGATGACACACACGATGCCGCGGATCTGGACCTCTTCGTAGTCGTAGGTCGCAGCGCGCGAGAGGTCCGTTCGCCAGTTCGGCGAAACATAAGTCGCGGGCCCATCGAAGGTGACGAGGACTTCGGCGCTGTCGAGGCCCTCGACTTGTGGGTTTTGCCTGTTGAGATGGGCGCGCAGGCGTGCGGGCTTGCCGTCCTGCAGATCCGCGATGACAGGGATGCGCGTGCTGTGGAGGCCGGCCTGCGCCGTGACGAGATGGGCGAAGGGGTTCTCGCGCATGAGCGCCGCCGCCGCATCAATGTCGCTGACACGCCAGCCCGGCGGATAGCTCATGGTCGCCTCCGTGAATGCAGCGGAGGCTTTCCTAGGTTCGATGGACAGGCCTGTCTAGTTCCGGCAGCGCCTCCGCCGAAAGGCCTTTGACAACCGCTCCGGATGCGACAGGATGTTTCGCATGTCGCGGTCTTCTAAGTGTTCCATGGCATCGTCAGGCTCCGGATGAAACGCGATGCAATCGGGGGTTTGCCGTCGGCTGCGCCTTCCGTTAGCCTCGCCGAACTTCCCTGAGGCAGACGCATCTCTCCGGAGAGGACTTCCGATGCCCGCCGTTTCCGAAACCGCCGCCCCGAACCATCTGAACCCCTATCTCCAAGGCCTTTACGCACCGGTCGCCGCCGAGACAGCCGCCTCGCGGCTCAAGGTCATCGGCGAGATCCCGCGCGATCTGCGCGGCGCCTATTTCCGCAATGGTCCGAACCCGTCCAAAGCGCCGCGCGGCCTGCATCACTGGTTCGACGGCGACGGCATGATCCACGGGATCTGGTTCGAAAACGGCGAAGCGCGTTACGCCAACCGTTTCATTCAAACTGCCGACTATGCGGCTGAACGCGCCGGCGCGGAGCCCATGCCGGGCATCTTCGAGCCCTCGCGCGCCGCGCCTGGACGGCGCACCGTCTATAAGGATACGGCGAATACGGACCTTGTGTTCCACAGCGGGCGGCTCCTCGCGCTCTGGTACATTTCCGGCGCGCCGGTCGCCGTCGACGCGACGACGCTGGAGACCATCGGCGCCGAGACCTTTGACGGTGCGCTGACGCGCAATGTTTCCGCCCATTCAAAAGTCGATCCGCGCACGGGCGAATTCGTGTTCTTCGACTACGCCCTTTACGAGCCGAAAATGTGGGTCGGGACCGCCGATCGGAACCGGCGCCTCACGCATCTGCAGGAGATCGACCTGCCGGGCCCGCGCCTGCCCCATGATATGGGGCTTACGGAGAATTACGTCATCCTGCACGATTTGCCGGTGGTCTTCACCGAACAGGCCTTGCGCCGGCGCATCTGGAGCATTCACGTCGCCGACCAGCCGACGCGCTTCGGCGTCGTCCCGCGCAAAGGCGGCGCGCCCAAATGGTTCGAATTACCGACCTGCTACATCTATCACGTCATCAACGCCTGGGAGGAGGGCGACGAGGTCGTGATGGCCGCCTGCAAGATGGTCCCGAACGGCTATGAGCCGGACAATGCGGCCTTCGGGCCCTATGCGCCGATGGCGCAAGTGCTCGCCTTGCGCGCGCAACCCTTCCGTTGGCGGATGAACATGAAGACGGGCGAGGGGCGCGAGGAGCAGATCGACGAGGCGCTGTCCGAGTTCCCGGCCGTCAATCTCGACTATACGGGCCTGAAGTCGCGCTGGTCCTATCATGTCGTGATGGATGACCATGTGCTGCAGCGCTACTCGGCCTTGCGCAAATACGACCTTGCGACGGGCCGCTTTGCGCAGTTCGACTTTCCGGCCGGCGTCTACGGATCCGAACCGGCTTTCGTCCCGCGCCCAAACGCGCGCGACGAGGATGACGGCTATGTCTTGACCTTTGCGACCGATCTTGCCGCCGGCGCTTCCGAGGCGTTCATTCTCGACGCGAAAAACTTCGCCGGGCCGCCGCTCGCGCGCGTGCAAATCCCGGCGCGCATCCCAGCAGGCTTCCACGGCACGTTTGCGCCGCCCCCCGCGTGACGACGATCGATTGGGGCGCGGCGGCCTATTGCCGGCGCCGCCCCTCCGACGGCTGCGCCTCGGCGTCGATCGCCTCGAGCGCGAGCGTCGCCTCGTCGAGGGATTCCTGCACGCGCTCGAGACGTGCGAGAAGGGCCGCGAGACGCTCGCGCAAATCGGCCGGCATCGGCGCTTGTTTGCGGCGTTCGGCCATCGGCGTCGTCAGCTCCAGCGGTTCGTCTTCGGCGGGCGCTGCGGCGCCGTTGCCCGCGGCAATGGAGACTTCGTCCGCGCTGACAATGTCGGCGGGATCGAGCACTTCCTCATCGAGCGGACGCAATTCCAAGGGCGCGCCGTTTCCGGCGGACTTGCCGAGCTCGGCGACGAATTTGGCGCCGCTGTCCTTGAAGATCTTCTGGACGCCTTTGGTCGTGTAGCCTTGGCTGTAGAGCAGAACCTTGACGCCGCGCAGGATGTCGAGGTCCTGCGGACGGTAATAGCGCCGCCCGCCCGCGCGGCGCATCGGCCTGATCTGGCCGAAGACTTCTTCCCAGTGCCGCAGCACATGTTGCGGCACGCCGATCTCGTCGGCGGCTTCGCTGATAGTCCGGAAGGCGTCGGCGGCTTTGCCTGGCGGCATGGCTGTCAACCTGTCCTGTCGCGTCCCGTCTAACGCACGGGCGCGCGTTTGGTGAGAGCGGTGTTGATCGCTTCTT
Organism: uncultured Caulobacterales bacterium; assembly: GCA_964507915.1. Lineage (GTDB taxonomy): Bacteria > Pseudomonadota > Alphaproteobacteria > Caulobacterales > Parvularculaceae > Amphiplicatus. The sequence continues at coordinate 12,877 of CAZDRH010000004.1, read as the reverse complement.
TCAGCACATGGGACGCGCGGAAGGTGATGACTCGGCGCGGCGTGATCGGCACTTCCTCGCCGGTCTTCGGGTTGCGTCCCATGCGCATCTTTTTGGCGCGCACGCTGAACGTGCCGAAGGATGAGACTTTCACATCTTCGCCGCGCTCGACGGCGGCAATCACTTCTTCCAGCACCTGTTCGACAAACATCGCCGATTCATTGCGGGAGATGCCGAGCTCGCGATGCACGAGGTCGGTCAGATCGGCACGCGTCATGGTTTTTTGAGACATCGCCCTCAGACCCTTCAGGACCGCGCCCCGCGGACGGCTTAGCGCCATGTTAAGCTGCGGCAGTGAAGCCGGTCAACAATCGGTTGAATTGATTGCTTCTTCTTCAGCGCATCTGAGATGTGACGCAGTTGCGAAACGACTCCGCTTCACCTTAGGCGCGCAGGAGCGCGGCGCCCCAGGTGAGCCCGCCGCCCATTGCTTCCAGCATCACAAGATCGCCGCGCTTGATTCGCCCGTCTTCCACCGCCTGCGTATAGGCAAGCGGGATCGACGCGGCAGAGGTGTTGCCTTGGCCTGCGATGGTTGAGACGACCTGATCGGGGCGGAGGTCAAGCTTCTTCACGACGCCCTGAATGATTCGTTCATTGGCCTGATGCGGCACGAACCAGTCGATATCGCGCGGCGAAACGCCCGCTTGGCGCGCAACGGTCTCCATGGCTTCGGAAATGCGGAGCACGGCCTCCTTGAACACCTTGTTGCCTTGCATGCGCACATGGCCGGTCGTGCGCGTCGACGAGACGCCGCCGTCGACATAGAGAAGGTCGGACATGCGGCCGTCCGTACGCAGATAGCTTGCGATGACGCCGCGGCCGGCGGCGTCAGCAACGCTCTGCCGTTCGAGCACCATCGCGCCCGCGCCGTCGCCGAAGAGGACGCATGTGCCGCGATCCGTCCAGTCGAGAATGCGCGAAAAGGTCTCGGCGCCGATGACGAGCGCGCGCGCATGCTGGCCGCTGGTCAGGAATTTCTCGGCCGTCGACAGCGCAAAAACAAAGCCTGAGCAGACGGCCTGGATGTCGAAGGCGGCGCCCTCGGTGACGCCGAGCTTGGCCTGCACGATGGCGGCGGTCGCCGGAAAGGTGAGGTCCGGCGTCGTCGTCGCGACGATGACAAGGTCGATGTCGGCGGGATTGAGGCCTGCGCGGTCGAGCGCCTTGCGCGCGGCCGCAACCGCAAGGTCCGAGGTGAACTCGCCTTCCGCCGCGATGCGCCGTTCGTGAATGCCGGTGCGCTCGACGATCCACGCGTCGCTCGTCTCGACGGTTGTTGCGAGTTCAGCATTCGTGAGGCGCCGCGCGGGAAGATACGAGCCGCAGCCGGTCACCACCGCCTTCCACTGCGTCATATCGCGGCCGCTTTGGCTTCGGCGTCCTGATCCGACTTGGCGGACCGCGCCGCCGCGCCGACCTTGGCGATCTGGCGGCGGACATCGTCGAGGAAGGGCCGGCCGGCAAGATTGGCCGCCATCTCGATCGCCGCCTTGACGCCCGGCGCATCGGCACCGCCATGGCTCTTGATGACGAGGCCGTTGACGCCGAGGAAGACGCCTCCATTGACCGAGGAGGGGTCCATCCGCGCCTTGAGGCGCAGCAGCGCGGGCCGGAGAATGAGTGCGCCGATGCGCGTGAAGATCGAGGCGGTCAGCGTTTCCTTGAGCCAGGTGCCGACAAGGCGGGCCGCGCCCTCAGCGGTTTTGAGGGCGACATTGCCGGTGAAGCCGTCCGTCACGATGACATCGACCGCGCCTTTCGAGATATCATTGCCCTCGACGAAGCCCTGAAAAGCCATGTCTGGGTCTGCCTCGCGCAGAATCTTGGCCGCCGACCGGATCGACTCGTGCCCTTTCAACTCTTCGGAGCCGACATTGAGGAGGCCGACCGTCGGCCTTTCGACGCCCGTCAGCGCACGGAAGAACGCCTCGCCCATAATGGCGAAATGCGCGAGTTCGATGTCGCTCGCCTCGACATTGGCGCCGACGTCGAGCACGACGGAGCGGCCGCTCGGCGTCGGCCAGAGCGCACTGATGGCCGGGCGCTCAACACCCTCGATCATGGTGAGTTGCTTCCAGGCAAGCGCCATCAAGGCGCCGGTGTTGCCGCAGGAGACGACGGCTTGCGCAGACTTGTCTTCGACCGCCGCGATCGCCGCCCACATTGATGTGTTCTTGCCGCGCCGGAGGACCTGCGCCGGTTTGTCGGTCATCGAGACGACCCCCTCGGCGTGGCGGATCTCCGCGCCCGCAAGTTCAGGCGCCGCGGTAAGGAGCGGTTCGAGCGCCGCCTTGTCTCCGAACAGGAGAAGGCGCGCCTTCAATCCGCTCGCGACGGCAAGACGCGCGCCCTCGACTACGGCGGCAGGTCCAAGATCGCCGCCCATGCAGTCAAGGGCGAGCGTGATCCGCCCGGACGGGCTGGAAGAAGAGCCGTTCAGTGCGCTCGCCACCTTATCCTCAACTCCCCTCCGCCTGCATTGGGGCCGCCTGCGTCAGCGCGCGGGACATTACTGGCCAATCGGCAGAGACGACAGGCCCTGTCCGATCAATTCAACGATTCGGGGTGAGGCCGGTTGACCTCCGGATTCTGGGGAAAATCGCCGTCGAAGCCCATCATCGGCCACTTTCAGGGTCAATTTTTAAAGACTTCAGCACGGCGAACGGTGAGACTTGTTCCGGCGAGGGCTTGAGCGCCGCTGGCGCCTCGGCGCCGGGTTTGCGCGGATAGGGGTCCATGGCAAGCGCCACCTGTTGCACCAGGATATCCGCGACGTCGAGAGACTCGCCGTCTAGCGGCTCTGTCCAGTCTTCTTCGAGATCGAGTTCGATTTCGGCGGCGGTGTCGCTTTCGCGCGCAAAGCGTATGGAAAAGGTCTCGTCAATGCGCTCGTCGATTGGGTCGAGCGTCACCACGCAGGCGCGGCGCATCGCGGCTTTAACGGCGCCTTCGACAATTGCACCCTCGACTGTCGGCGTCACCGTCGCCACGCCATTAAGCGAGAGCACGGCCGGCGTTTCAAGCCGCGCGGCGATCGCGCCAAGCGCCTCGGACGGCGCCGACAGTTCGAATGTCTGCGGTTCTTTCAGCCGCGTGAGATCAACGATCTTCGTAAACGGCAAGCTTCGCGACGTCATTGATCGTGCTCCGGCGCCGGGAAAGTGACAATGCCATTGCCGAGGCGGGATGCGGGCTGTGCGGCCAGCGCTTGGGCGGTCGCCTTCACATAGCGGGCAAGGGCCGCGGCGTGCGGCGCGGTCTCAACCTCGTAGACATTGCGGGCGAGAGCGGATTCGAGCGCCGCGTCGTCATTTTCCTTCAGCGCTTTGCGATAGGCGTTTGCGCGGCCGTAAAAGCCCTCTGCGAGTTTTCGGATGCGTCTGCCGACCGAAAGATCGCCGACGCCAAGTTCACGGAGCGCCGCATCAAGCTCGGCGAATATGGTCTCGCTGACATAAGTCGCAAGCTTCCGGGTCGCGTCCCCCTCGGCGGCGAGGCGGTCGAGCAGGAGGATGACGGTCAGGGACTGGATTTCAAATCGCCCCTCAGGCGTGTCCGGCGCCCCCCACCGGGTAAAAAACACGGGATTTCGCGCCGCCTCCGCCGCAGCGGCAAACAGGGCGTCGGCGGCGTCCCGGGCCGGGTCTTTCCTCAAAAGCGACAGAATCATAAGATTGAGCTTGCGCTGGCGTTCAAGACGCTCTCTTGAAGGCTGGACGTAAGCGGACGCCCGGCCGAGATCAAGCAAAGGGATCAGGCGGACCGGGCTTATGGCATGTCGTGTGCGGCAAGGGTGGATGCGGTCGATGTTAAAAACTGGCGGTCTTGGCGTTGCGGCCCTTTCGGCTCTCATTGGCCTTTCGGGCTGCGTTTCCGTGCGCACCTCGCATGGCTACGTGCTGGAGCGCGGGGAAACCGAGATCAAGGCGGCAGCTGGCGTCGACACCAAGGAAAGCATCCTCGCGAAATATGGCGAGCCCTCGACCAAGGGCGCCTTCGACGAGAACTACTGGTACTATTTCGCGGCGCAGGACTCTGCACGCGCCTTCTTCAAGCCCCGAGCGAAGGTTCGCGCCGTCGTCGCCGTCAAGTTTCGCGAGGACGGCTTTGTGGAAGAAGCGCGCACGCTTTCGGTCGAAGATGGCGTCAAGGTTCACGCGGTCAACAAGGCGACGCCGACCCGCGGTAAGGAACTTTCCTTCTGGGAACAGCTCCTTGGCAATGTCGGCCAGCTTCCGACAGCACAGCCTGGCCAGAATCCTGGCGGCGGCGGACCGCCGTAACGCTTTTCAGGCCGCGCCCTGTTCGGGCTGAGCTACCGCGGACGATTGGTCTTCAGCGCGTGCGATTTCGCGCATGATACGGTCATAGGCCTGATTGATTCGCTGCGCCGTCAGATGCATGGCGCGCACGACATCCTCATCGAGATCGAGCGAAGCGATGATGTCCGGGTGCACAGCCTTGATGCGTGATTTGTAGGCCTTCTTGATCTCCTCGACGCTTGCGCCGCGGGCAACGCGCAGCATTGCATAGGGATCAAAGGCGCGGCGCGGCCGGATCGGGCGCTGCGGCTGTTCGGCGCGTTCTTCCCCGCTGCCCGCCGCATGGTGTTCGGATTTGGGCGGCTCGGATGGTCCTGCCGCGGCGGCCTCAGCTTGTGGTTCTGGTTCGTCCGAGCCTTGTGCAGAGGGCGGATCTTCGGCGGCCGCTTTCGCCGCGGCGCGCTTGGCTCCAACTTCGGCGCGCAGGCGATCAAGCTCGGCGGCGCGCCGCTGGGCCTCTTCGGCGCTGCGTTCTTGCGTTGCTTGTATCGTTCCTGCGGCCAGAGCCGGGTCGGCAAGATCGCTTTGCTGGGCATGAAAGGCGCGTTCAGTTTCTGTCCATGCGCGTTCGATGATCGACGCGATCGAGGACTTGGCGACCATCAACACGGAGCCGTCTTCGCGGCGCACCGGCAGGAACGGGCGCGGATCGTTCAGAAGGTCGCTTAACCGCTCGTCAACCTTAACGAAAACCGAAGCGTTGAACGGCTCCTTGCCGTCCAGAACGATCAGGACAGGCAGAGCTTCCTTGTGGCGATGCGCTGAAGAGCGATCGAACATGCTTGATCCCGAGGCCGGGCGACCCTGGGGCCCGGCGGCGCATGCTCGCAAAGCAGCGTTAAGGCCGGGTTTCGGCGCCGGTTTTGAGAGACAGAAGAGGGCCTTCCGCCCAACGCAGAAGCGCCCGCGCCGGGAAGGCCCAGGCGATTCCGGCGACGACGAAATAGACGAGCTTGGCGAGCCAATGCGCAGGCACGTGGTCGGCAAGGACCATTGCGCCGAGCGCATAGGCGACGAGCCCCGGAAGGAGGAGGGCGGTCGCGACAAGTTTGCGCAGGCGCGGCGACATAGGTTCGACTCGTGCGGAATCGGCTGCTGCGGCGGCCTGTCACGCGCCGCAAGGACTGTCATGCTGTAGACGCGGCGCATGACCGAAACAACCGTTCCCGCGCGCCGCGCTGTCGGCCTCTGGCTTCTTGTCATGACGGCGCTCGTGGCGCTGATGGTGATCGTCGGCGGGGCGACGCGGCTCACCGATTCAGGGCTTTCCATCACCGAATGGCGCCCTGTGACGGGCGCGATCCCGCCGATGAGCGACGCCGATTGGCAGGCCGAGCTCGAAAAATACCGTCAGATTCCCGAATATCAGCTCGTCAACAAAGGCATGACGATCGACGAGTTCAAGACCATTTATTGGTGGGAATGGGGCCACCGTTTTCTCGGCCGTTTCCTCGGTGTTGCCTTCCTTGTCCCGTTGGTTGTGTTTCTGTTCCAGAAGCGGATCAGCGCCGGCCTCGGCGCGCGGCTGTTCGGGATCTTTCTGCTCGGCGGCGCGCAAGGCGTGCTCGGCTGGTACATGGTGCAGAGCGGCCTCACCGAACGCATCGATGTCAGCCAGTACCGCCTCGCGGCGCATCTGGGTCTTGCGATCATTCTCCTCGGCCTCATTTTCTGGACGGCGCTCGACGTTCTGGAGCCGCGCGGGAAAACCGCGCCGCGCAAGCTCTTCTGGGCTGCGCTCGGGCTCGGTGCGCTCGTTTATGCGCAGATGATCCTTGGCGCTTTCGTTGCGGGGCTGCGCGCAGGCCGCGTCTACACGACCTGGCCGCTGATGGAGGGCCGCTTTGTGCCGGAAGGCTATTTCGGCGCGCCGGCCGCCTTTGCCGATCTCTTTGAGCGCGCGGCCGCGGTGCAGTTCAACCACCGGCTCGGCGCCTTTGTCGTGCTCGCCGCCGGGATCGCCTATTTCATCGCCGCGCACCGCGAGGCCGAGACAGAACGGCGCGCCCGGCTCGTGCTCGGCGCCCTCATTCTACAAGTGATGCTCGGCATCTGGACGATCATCGCCGCAACGCCGATCGGGCTCGGGCTCTTGCATCAGGCTGGAGCGCTCTGCGTGATTATGAGCGTGCTTTATGCAGCGCACGGCGCGGCGGGCGGATGCGTGGCTGATCCCCCCCTAGCCCCCCCTTTTCAAGGGGGGGAATCAGAGACGGACTCGCTGCCCTTCCCCCCCCCTTAAAAAGGGGGGGCTAGGGGGGGATCAGCGGTCCCAGCATGGAGCAGAGCATCACGACTAGCGCGCTCTTAGGGAACGGTATCATAATACCACATTACGTTTCTGCATGTTTTTCGGGCTGTTTTGCGGCCCCGCCCATTGACCTTGCGCACGCCCTCGGCTACCTGCCGCGCTCCCAAGCGGGGGGCGCTGCAAGCGGCCTTTCGCAGAAGCTATCAGGAACGCCGTCATGAAAACCTATTCCGCCAAACCTGCGGACGTGGAGAAGAAATGGATCGTGATCGACGCTGAGGGCCTTGTCGTCGGCCGTCTCGCCTCGATCATCGCCATGCGCCTCCGCGGCAAGCACAAGCCGATGTACACGCCCCATGTCGATTGCGGCGACCACGTCGTCGTCGTCAACGCCGACAAAGTGGCCTTCACCGGCAACAAGATGACCGACAAGAAGTTCTACTGGTTCACCGGCTTCCCCGGCGGCATCAAGGAACGCACGATGGAAAAGCTGCTCGGCGGCAAACACCCCGAGCGCGTCATCGAAAACGCCGTCCGCCGCATGATGCCGAAGGACTCGCCGCTCGCACGCAGCCAGATGACGCATCTGCGCGTCTATGCCGGCGCAGACCATCCGCATGCGGCGCAAAGCCCCGAAAAACTCGACATCGCTTCCATGAACCCGAAGAACAAAAGGGTCGCGTAATCCATGAGCATGACCTCGCTTGAAGGCCTGAAGTCCGCCGCCGCCGACGCCGGCGTGCTCGTCGAGCGCGAGCTGCCGCAGCCGAAGATCGACGCCGAAGGCCGCGCTTACGCCACCGGCAAACGCAAGACCGCCGTCGCGCGCGTCTGGATCAAGCCCGGCAAGGGCAAGATCACCGTCAACAACCGCGACCACACGGCCTATTTCGGCCGCGCGGTGCTGCAGATGATCATCAAGCAGCCGCTGATCGCCGCCGACCGCAAGGACCAGTTCGACGTGATCTGCACGGTCGCAGGCTCGGGTCCCTCGGGCCAGGCCGGCGCCGTCCGTCACGGCATTGCGCGCGCGCTCACCTTTTACGAACCGGGCTTGCGTCCGGTCCTGAAGAAGCAAGGGTTCCTGACCCGCGACAGCCGCGTCGTCGAGCGCAAGAAGTACGGCCACAAAAAGGCCCGCCGCTCCTTCCAGTTCTCGAAGCGCTAAAGCGCCGAGGCCAGCAGACACGGAAAAAGGGCGCTCCGCGGAGCGCCCTTTTTTCGTGGCGATCAAAGCCCGCCTATTCGGCCGTCTTCTCCGCCTCGACCTCAAGCTTTGGTTCGATCTTCTGCGGCGCGCGCAAGATCGATTTCATCAGCTCCGTCTGCTCCCCGCTCCTGAGACGGCGGAACAGGGAATCAGCGCGCGAGCTTCGTAAACGCGGCGTTGAACCCAGACGCAGGAACAAATCCTCAGTCGAAATATTCATCCGGCTCATTGCGGCCCCGCCCAGTGGTCAATCCGGTGTTCAACATCCTCAACGGTGATTCGGAATTCTTAACGGTCCGTTAATGTGACGGCGCAGTGTTGTGCGTCGTGCCAACATCGGCCCGCAGTCTGCAGCTTAAGGCGAAGACCCAAGCCTTTGAAATTGCGCGGCGCTTGAGATCAGATGTGGTCGCGCTCGCCCAGCGCCAGCGCCTATCGACTTTCCAAGAATTTAGGCCAGAGCGCCGCTGCTTCGGGGATGTCGAGACCGAAGACGGTCCGCAAGGTGTCAAGATAGGCCTCGGCAGTCTCCAGCGTGCGGCTCGTTTTGCCGGTTTCATCGACCATCGACAGAACCCGGCCGACCAAGGCGTAGAAAACACCCGGCGTCCACCGCTGCACGATCGCGTTCTGCACGAAGGGTGAGGCGGGATCGGTCTGCAGCCATCGGCAATTGGCTTCGAGAAGAGACTCGTCGGTGACATCCTCATGGAAGTCGAAACTCGGCGCGCCGCCGCGCGGGTCGTTGCGATACCGCCACCAGCCGCCTTCGATCCTCTGCAGACTGCAGCGATAGGGGCCGACCGCGAAGTCGCCCGGCGCGAGCCGCATCGGCTCGATCAGGCCGTCGCCGAAGCCCGCATCGCAAAGCCAGGTCTCGCCGTCGAGATCGACAAGGATCACGAGATGATTGCCGATAGAGGCTTCGCCAAGCACCTCGCGCAACACGGCGCCGGCAAGGCGTCGCACCTTGAAGCCCGCCTGTTCGAGCGCGAGGCTCAACAGCCCGTTCATCTCGTAGCACCAGCCGCCGCGCCCGCGCTGGACGATCTTCTCGAACGCCTCTTCACGAGCGCGGGTGATAGGTCGGCCGAGCTGTACGTCGAGATTTTCGTACGGGATCGAAAACGCATGCCCGCGATGGATGCGGATCAGCGAGCCGAGATCGGCGCGCGGCGTTCCGACGAATCCGATCCGGTCGAGATAAGCCTCCAACATTGAATCTATGGATAGCACTCCGAAAGATGGCTGACGCAAATTTCGTGCGTCGGGTTGAAATGCGGCATGAAGGTTTTGACCAGGCGACGATCGAACGCACCGTTTATGATGCCTGACAAACGGGCTGCGGCCAATTGCTCCAAAACTGGTCCAACACTCATGTCACGGTGCTGAACCGCAGCCCCGCCGCTGCGATTGGACGCTTAATGTGCGGCCGCTCCTCTGAAGTGCCGGCCTTATACGAGGTTGCGCTGACCTTGACTCATTGACCGGCGGGTAGAGCCCGCAAACGGCAACCGACTTTCGCGTGGAATCGGTCGAAGTCAGCGCAACTTGGTCTTAGGGAGCATTGTAAGCACAGCCACGCCAGTCCGGTGGCAATCTTTCCGTTCGTTTGAGCAAAGCCGCCAACCTTGTTCGGTGATGAGGCGGAAATTACGACGGCGACAGCAGGACAAGTCCGGATACGATGAGAAGGATGCCCGCAGCCTTTTGCACGGTCAACGATTCTCCAAGGAAAAGGCTCGCGGCGATTGTAATCCCAACAAGCGCGCCCGACGTGACAAACGCATATGCGCGTGACAAATCAACGGTTCGTAAGGCGAGGGTATAGGCCGCCAGCAGGGTCGCTGCGCTGGCGCCGAACGCCCAGAAGCTTGGTGTTTCGACCAGCTGCCGCAACCCGGCGGCGCTGCGTATGTCGCCGTTCGCGCCGATCGCTTTCTTCAAGAAGACGTTGGTCGCGATGTTCGCAAGAATTGCGATCGCCAAAAGCAGCTTGCCCATCACGCGTTCCTTAGTTCAGACTCAAAGAGGCCTTACCGCGCCGGCTCGGCGGAGGCGGTCCCACAAAATTGAAGCGGCGCTAGCCGCCAGCATCGCAATCAACGGCGCGGCCTGCAGGTGATACCGGTCCTGCGACACCGTCACGGCGTGGACAAAGGCGTAATAGGCCCAGAGTGTCAACGCAGGCGGCCATGCAATCGCCGCTATGCCGGACAAGTCCGGTTTGTTGATGAAAGCGCGCCTCATTGAAATCGCAATGCCGGCGAGGGCCGCCGCGAAGATCATCATCCACGCGGTCTGGCAAACGATCTTTATCAGCAACTCCGATGACGCTCCAAATCGCCGCGTGATTCCAGCCGAATTCCAGTGAACGGCGATGGTTTCGCGAATGTGCGTGTCGATGATTTTCTTGACGAAAAGCTGCAAAGTCTTTCCCGGATTTTCGGCCATGAATGCACGCGCCTCGTCGCGAAGCACTTTGTCGCGCTGCAACTCCGTGAGACCATCGACATGAGCCGGCAAATCCATATAGCCGCCCGTCGATTGCGGATTGTTGCCCATCCACAGATTGGCGCCGGCATTGGTAGACACCAGCACGAACGCGCCGTGGCGCGCGGAATTGTAAGCCGAGATCGGCGCGACAATCGCCGCCGCCGCCACAATCGTCGCTGCAAGCATCGCGAGGCTTCGGCGCGAAAACGCGCCGCCAAAGACGGAAGCAATCAAGTAAACAAATGGAAGGAGCAACGCGATTGGCCTTACCGCAATTGCCGCGCCCACGGCAGCGCCCGCCAGCAGCCCAGATCTCCAGGGTGTGGTCTTTTCGCTCCACATGAGGAGCGCGACGTTAACAAGGACAAGGAAAAAAACCTCGCTCGCCATAATGGTGGCGTACAAAATGAGGCTTGGCCACGCCGCTACGATGCAGGATGCAAGGATTGCTATCCTGCCGTCGAACCAACGCTTGGCGAGCAGACCCGTGGTCCATATCGAAAGCGCGCCTGCGATCAGGTTGATAAGAGTTGCGACCCACAGGTGCGCGCCGAAGACAGCAAATCCCGCTGCGTAAATCAAACTCGCGCCCATCGGCCAATAAGCGAATGGTTTGTCAGGCTCGATGCCGTAAAATCCGTTTTCGACAATGTTCTTCGCGGTCGTGAAATAGATTTGGGAGTCAGAGACCGGAACATTCGGCACTAACGCGGCCCAGACAACGCGAAGCGCCAGGCCGATCAACGAGACCACAATGAGCTTGCGGTGAAAGCTCTGCTTGGCGATGCTCGCCCAGACAGCCCGTACACGGTTTGAGAGATTGCGCATCGTCGTTCAGACCGCCGCCGCAAGTACGACGAGCGCGCATGCGGCTGCTGCGATGAGGCTCCGCCCGTCGCGGAAAGCGAACACGACGGGATCGTCCGGCACATTGCCGCGGTAGGCCAAAATCCACATGCGTGAAACCCAGTAAAGCAGAATGAGGCAAACACCCCACAAAAGGCGCGGCCGTTCGTAGATTTGGGCGACTTCGGGCGAAGTTACATAAAGTGCAAAGATCACAATCGACGTGAAACTAGACGCGATCCCCAACATCGCGACAGCGACTTTATCGTCGCCTTCATACGCGCGGCCTGCAAGCTTTGTGGCGCTCCCGGCGGAATACAACTCCGAAAAGCGCTTCACTAGCGCAAGTCCGAAAAAGAAAAACACGCTGAAGGCGATCAGCCAATCCGAAACCGGCGTCGCGGTCGCGACTGCGCCGATGACTATTCGAAGTCCATAAAGCAAGCCTAGCGTCATTGCATCGACGAGCAGTCGTTGCTTGATGTCGAGCGAATAGGCGAGCGTGATCGCAACATAAAGAAGGATCATCAGGACGACCGGAACGCCGCCGCCAAACAACGCGGCGATCGCAAACCCGAAGATCAGGAGCAAGAACGCGCCAGCCAGCCCCTCGGGTATGCCCAATCGACCGGCGGCGAAGGGGCGGGTGCGTTTGCGCTTGTGCTGACGATCGACGCGGATGTCGAGAATGTCGTTTATGATGTAGGTCGCAGAGGCGCACAGGCTAAACGCGATAGCGGTCGCTATCGCCGCAGCAACTTTTTGAACATCGAATATGTTATGTGCGAGGGCGATCGGCGCAAGGATGAGAAGATTTTTGCCCCATTGATGGGGGCGCATCGCCTTGACGAAGTCGCGGAGTGAAAATCCTGGTTTCTCAAAGAATTTGAAGTCGCGCCCTTCGCCGACGAGGCTCCGCGCTCTCTTCTCACTCGATGCGACCACATAGGAGCGTCGTGCGGCGTCGAAGATCGGCCTGTCCGCGCGGCTGTCGCCGGCGTAATCGAAGATCCGACTGCCGCCGGACTGATCGAGGTAGCGCTCAATCGCTGTAAGTTTACGCGCGCCCTTGAGATTGGTCGCGGCGTCGGAGGCAAGGACGCCGGAGAAAAACTTCAACCTTCCGGCGACACTTTCGGCGATCGCACGATCCGCCGCCGTCGCCAAAATGACATGTCGCTTTTCGCTTTCCGCCTGCAATGTACGACACAATTCTTCATTCAGGACAAACTGGTCTCCATCGGGCCGGGATGCTGCGCTGACGGCGTGTTTGAATGCGGACCTGCCGCGCGCGAGCGCGCCGATACACTTCAACAATGCAAGCGGGTTGCGCCGGCAAAGATGAGCGACGCTTTCCCAGAGGCTGTCGCCGAAAATCAGTGTGCCGTCGAGATCGACAAAAATCGGCGGGTCCTGATTATCAGTCAAGGTTTGGCCCCCTTCAAGGCAGTCTTCAGCGTTCACCAGCGGATAGGCCGACCGCAGGGCATTTGCAACGATTGCGCCGCTGCGCGTCCCGCTGAACGCGTTGCGGGTCGCGTGGGCGGTATCGCGTCATTAACGATTGCGTCGCTTCGCGCACGGACGTGTTGCGGCAGGCCGCCTTATCTCGAAGCTGCAAGGCAACACAGTGTGGGATTGCCCTGGACTAGGGTCTTATACCAACCCTCATTGAGGATCACGCATGGGCCCAGTCGCGCAATCCGATGG
>CAZDRH010000003.1:183914-374066 GCA_964507915.1 uncultured Caulobacterales bacterium | reverse complement strand
CCCCATGATCGAAGGCGAGCCGAGCCGGACGGCTATGATGACGGCGCTCGCGAGGGGCGCCCATCGCCTGCTCGACGCGCGGCCATGGCTGGTCGACGATCCCTTCGGCATGCTGCTCATCGGTTCTGCCTGGCGACAGGTCGTCGACGGCAAGGCGAGCGGCTACACGCCGGACATGATGGCGGAGATCCGGGCCTTCGTCTCTGTCCGGGCGCGTTACGCCGAGGACAGGCTCGAAGCCGGCGATTATTCCCAATACGTCATCCTCGGCGCCGGGCTTGACAGCTTCGTGTGGCGCCGGCCTGATTTGTGCCGTAGGCTGAAGGTTTTTGAAGTCGACCATCCCGCGACGCAAAGCTGGAAACGCCGGCGCGCCGACGCGCTCGCGCTCCCGTCGCCGCGCTCTCTCGTTTACGCGGCTGTCGATTTCGAAAAGGAGACGCTGCAGGAGGGACTTGGCCGCGCCGGCTTCGACTGGCGCGCAAAGACTTTTTTCCTCTGGACCGGCGTCACCATGTACATTTCCATCGCGGCGACAAAGGCGACGCTCGCCGCCGCCGCGCAATGCGCGCCCGGCTCTGAAATCGTCTTCACCTATTCGCCGGACCCTTCCGTACACGACGCGCGCACGCGCGCCATGCGCGATCTTTTCGTCAAGATCGCGACAGACGCCGGCGAGCCGCCGATGACGACGTTCTCGGAAAGCGCGCTTGACGCGTTGATCGCAGGGGCAGGCCTTGTTTCGGCGTCCCGCCCGTCGAAAGACGATCTTGTGCGGACATATTTCGCCGATCGCGCCGACGGCTTGCGGCCCTACGACATGGAACGGATCGCGGCGGCGCGCGCTGTCGGCCCTCGTGCTTAAGCGGGCGGGGCGCCGCCGCCCGCAACCTGCGCACGAATTAACCATGCGGGCCGTTGATCCGCCTACAGAAAAATAAATCTGTCCACACCCCTTGAGGGCGCAATTACGATGGCCGGCGTGAAATTCCGGATACGGAGCCTTGCCGCCCATGCCTTCCCGCCGCCCCACAGAACGCACCCCCGCTCCCCTGCCGCAGGCGGCTGAGGGGGCTTTTCGGCCAAACGCCGCTTCTCAACCGCGCCGCTCACGAAATGTACAAAATCGGGCTGCAGCCCAATGTTTCCGCGGGTCTCGGATTTTCGGCTTTTGCCGAGTGCTGACATTTACAGCAGAAATGTCGCCGAAACGGCGCCGCTCAGCGCCGGATCGAGGCGGCGGCAAACACGCCGAGGAGCGCGGCGGCAAGGCCGAACCAGGTCAGCGCATATTCGAGATGCCGGTTCGGGAAGTCTGCGCGGGAGAGCGCGGGCGCGGGACCAGCGCCAGGGCTCTCCGCGCCGTCGCTTTCGACATAGAAGGGGGCCGCCCCCGCCGCGCCGGCGAAGCGCGCCGGATCGCGCGCGAAATAGAGATTGTCTTCAGGCTGATCTTTGGCCGCGACGAGGTTCTCCGTCGCCGTCAGGCGCTGCGGCGCGCGCAGAATGCCGGCGACGCGGACGGGGCCGGCGGGGGTTTCGACGAGAGGCCGGATATGGGGGTGATCCCCCCCTGGCCCCCCCTTTTCAAGGGGGGGGACGTTTGTGGCGCCCCCTGCAACAAAACCGCGATTGACGTAGACATCGGGCGCGCCGGCGCGGCGGAGGGGCGTGAAGACATAGACGCCCGAAACGCCGTCGCGCACGCCGAAGACATGAGCCTCGCGCGCGGGGTCATAGGCGCCGTCGAGATAGACGCGGGCGTATTCCATCGCCTCGCCCGCATCGGCGCGCGCCAGCGCCGCGTCAAAGGTTATGGGCGCCGCCGCCGCGCGCGTTTCCAATTGCGCGATCAGCCCTTCTTTCCAGGCGCGGCGCTGCAATTGCCAGGATCCAAGGCCGATCAGGATGGCGAGCGCGATCAGCGTCGCCGCCGCAAGGCCCGGCCGGAACCGAAAGCGGAGAGTCATTCGACCGGCCGGCCTTCCGCCGCGTCATGCCGGAACTGGAGCGCGATCAGCGTCGCCTTGAAAATGCGCAGGAGCCCGAACGACGACAGCACCGTGAACGCGATGGAAAGCGCGAGCGCCGCGAGCGTCGGCCATTCCCAGACAAAGCGCGCAACGAAAGCGAGCGCGACCGCGATAAAGCCAACGATAAAGATCACGAAGACGGCCGGCCCGTCGCCGGAGTCCGCCTTTGAATAATCGAGGCCGCATACGGCGCAGTTCGGCGCAAGCTTCAGATAACCGGCGAAAAGCCGGCCCTTGCCGCAGCGCGGACAGGCCGAGGCAAGACCCGCCGCGAAAGGCGAAATCGTCACGCGCCTGTCCTTTTGAAGACGGTCCAGTTCGAGGCGTCATTGAGGGGGCGGCCGAAGGCCTTGGCGGCGCGCTCTGCCCCCTTCAGCGTCGAGACCTCGCAGGCTTGTCCGTCGGTGGAGACGGTCATCGCGCCGGCTTTCACGAGGCTGTCGCGCGTGCGTTTGGGAATGTCGGGGCAAGTGACCATCGCCATCTTTACGCCATCGCTGGTTTTGACGGCGTAGAAGTAGAAATAGCCGCTGTCGCCCTCTTCCCACATCTGAGCGAGAAAGGCTTTGGTCCCGAGCGGCCGGAAGCGGCCGAGGCTCGCATTCTCGCCCTGCGGTTCGATGCTGTAGAGCGCGCCTTCAACCGAAATCCTTACCGGTTTGCAGTCCGGCGCGCCGTTCGCGTCGCGCTCGCCCATAGCGCAAGACTCATAGGCGCCGGGCGCGAGCGGTTTTGCTTTGGCGTTGGCGTCGTTGAGGAGCGGCGTCTTGCTTGTAAGGCAGCCGGTGAGCAGCGCTGCGGCGGCGAAGGCCGTAGCGATCTTCAATCTCTGAAAAACATCGCGCATCTAGCGACTGCGATCTTCGGTCGTCAGCGTCCCGTCAGACCCACGGTTACCGCCGGGAGGATTGCGCTTGTGCACGACCGTGTCACAGCCGGACAACGATCCGGTCTTCTTGCCTTGAACGGTGTCAAATTCGCATTGCGACCCCGTAAATCCCTGACACGATGGGCGGTCGCCCTGGAACTTTCCGAGTCCATTGACGTATTTGACCGTTCCAAGTCCGCCGCCGGAACAGGTGCATTTGCACGACACAGACCCTTCAGCCGGGGTCGTGTTCGGCTTGGCGATCGCCATGGCTGCTGCGCCTGCGAAAGCGGCGGCGGCAATCGCCGAGGCCTTAAAGATTTTGGAATATTGCATAGCATCTCTCCCGTTGCATGCAGGGAGGAAGCTACACCCCGAAAAGCTGGTGCGCAAATTACCTCAGGACAGGAGTCCCTGATTGCCGAGCACGTAAATGACGGCGAACAGGAAGAGCCAGACCACGTCGACAAAGTGCCAGTACCAGGCCGCGGCCTCGAACCCGAAATGGCGGTCCTTGGTGAAATGCCCGGCGAGCGCGCGGAAGAGGCAGACAATCAGGAAGATCGTGCCGATGATGACATGCAGGCCGTGGAAGCCGGTCGCCATGAAGAACGACGCGCCGTAAACGCCGCCGCCGGAGAACTTGAACATCTCAAGGTGCAGCGCCTCATAGTATTCAAAGGCCTGCAGCGAGGTGAAGAACATGCCGAGCAGGATGGTGCAGACGAGGCCATAGACGAGGCCCTTCTGGTCGCCGTGCTGCACGGCGTGGTGCGCCCAGGTGACCGTCGTGCCCGACAAGAGGAGCACGAGCGTGTTGATCAGCGGCAGATGCCAGGGGTTGAGCGGTTCGACGCCGGTCGGCGGCCAGGCGCCGCCGGTTGCGTGGAAGCGCGCGTCGTTCATGAGATAGGACTGCGCGCCCGCCGCATTGAGAATGGGCTCGCCATTGGCGCCGATGATGGCCGCGCCGGCGCCGGGGAAGAGTGCGGCGTCGAAAAACGCCCAGAACCAGGCGACGAAAAACATCACCTCAGAGGCGATGAACAGCACCATGCCGTAGCGCAGGCCCAGGCGCACGACGGTCGAGGTGTTCTCACCGCGCAGCGACTCGCGGATCACGTCCCACCACCAGCCCGCCATGGTGACGAGCACGCCAAAAAGGCCGGCGAAGAAAATCCACGGCCCCGCGGGCAGTTCGATGCTGCCAAGGACGAGACCGTCGCGCCCGGTATGCATCCAGTCGACGGCCCCGATCATCATGGTCGCCGCAGCGATCGAGCCGATGATCGGCCAGGGCGATGGATTGACCAGGTGATAATCGTGTTTGACTTCGCCGCCCGCCATTGCGTCCCTCGGAATGTCTTGGGTTTGCCTCCCTATAGACCGGGCAGCGCAAGGCCGGAAAGCCCCAAGCCAGCCTCGCTGCTGCGACAAAGTTCGCCCGCCGCACAGAAGCCGTGGCGGTCGGCCAAGGGCGTGGTACCGGAAGGCTATGACAGAAACGCCCTTCAACTCCGGATGCCATTGCCGCGCGGTGCGGATCACCCTCGCCCGCCAGCCGGACTATCTCAACGATTGCGACTGTTCGCTCTGCGCAAGCCACGGCGTGCTCTGGGGCTATTTCGATCCCGTCCATGTGGCGATTGCGGGGGAAACGCAGGTCTATGTGCGGGCCGATATCGCCGAGCCCGCGGTGGCGCTGCATTTTTGCGACGCTTGCGGATCGACGACGCATTGGACGGCGTTGCCGGCTTTTGTCGCGCGCCATCCTGGCCTGCCGCCGCGCATGGGAGTCAACATGCGCCTGTTCGGGCCGGAAGCGGTCGCAGGGCTCGAATTGCGCTTTCCGGACGGCCGCGGCTGGAAGGGCGAGGGCGCCTTCGCCCATCGCAAGCCGAGCATCTGGCTCGGCGCCGACGGCGTCTAATCCTCCCAGGGGAAGAACGTGTAGGCGAGCGTCACCGTCTCGACATCGTCGAGATTGGGATCGTCGGCGATCTTCGGATCGATGAAATAGGTGACCGGCATCGACACGGTCTCGCCCGGCTGCAGCACCTGCTCCTCAAAACAGAAGCAGTGGATCTTTTTGAAATAGATCCCGGCCTTGGCGGGCGTGACGTTGAAGGTCGCGCGGCCCTTCACGGGATGGTTCGTCGTGTTCGTCGCCTCGTAATAGGCAAGCTGGGTCTCGCCGACCTTCAGTTCCTGCGACACCTGTTCGGGTTTGAACGTCCACGGAAGATCGGGCGCGACGGAGGCGTCGAAGCGCACCGTCACCTTGCGGTCGAGAACAACGCTCGCCCCGGTTTCGGCGCGCTGCGTCGTGCCGCCCCAGCCGGTCACCTGGCAGAAGAGCTGGTAGAGCGGCACGGAGGCGTAAGCGAGGCCGAGCATGCCGAGGGCGGCGCTCGCGGCGATGAGCGCGGTCCGTCCGTTGCGGCCGAGGCGTGCGGCGTGCATGGGGCGCCCGTTCAGAGCGGTCGGTTGGCGATATTGCCGCCGATCTTGAAGACCGTCACGGCAAAGACGATCGCGCAGAAGAGCGCGATAAGCCAGGCGATGGCGAGGCTGCGCTGGCGGCGCTTCTTGTCCTCAGGCGCTTGCATGGATCGACCACAGGCTCTCGCCGAGGAGCGCCGCGAAGAGCGCGAAGAGATAAAGGATCGAAAAACCGAACAGGCGCTTTTCCGGGCCGCGGCTCTGCGCATCGTTGCGATAGACGCGAAAGGCGAGGACGACAAACCAGACGCCGAGGCCGATCGCCGTCGCGCCGTAGACGAGGCCGCCGAGCCCGGTCGCAAGCGGCGCCGTTCCGGCGAGCGCGACAATGACCGCATAGAGAATAATTTGCCGGCGCGTCTCAGCCTCGCCGCGCACGACAGGCAGCATCGGCACGCCGGCGCGCGTGTAGTCTTCCGAGCGGAAGAGCGCGAGCGCCCAGAAATGCGGCGGCGTCCACAGGAAGATGATGGCGCAGAGGATCCAGGCGTCGAGGGGCGCGGCGCCCGCGATCGCGGCCCAGCCGACGACGGGCGGCAAGGCGCCGGCAAGGCCGCCGATGACGATGTTCTGCGGCGTCCGGCGCTTCAGCCACATGGAGTAGACGACGACATAGAAGAAGATCGTGAAGGCAAGGAGCGCCGCCGCGAAAACATTCGAGGCGAGCCAGAGCAGCGTCACCGCGAAGACGGACAGAATGACGCCGAAGGCGAGCGCGCCGCTGCGATCAACGGCGCCGCGCGGGATAGGGCGGCCCTTGGTGCGCGCCATCACGGCGTCGATGTCGGCGTCCCACCACATGTTGAGCGCGCCCGAGGCGCCGGCGCCGAGCGCGATGGCGAAAAGCGAAATGCCCGCAAGGCGAAGATCCACCGAAGCGCCGGGCCCGAGCGCGGCGATCGCCGCGGCCATGCCGACCAGCGCCGTGAAGATCACCAGCGACATGACGCGCGGCTTCAGGAGCTGCGCGAAATCGCCGGGTCCTGCCTCGACCCGGATAGGGGCGGTGGCGTTAGGGAGAAGAATTTCACTCATGGCCGAGGCTTATGGCTGAAAGCGGCTCGGGAGAGAATAGGCGCGCGCTGCTCGGGACGCGGCGCGCTGTCGCGTGGGTCGATGCAGCGCGGCTTCAGTGGCCGCCGCCGCCATGCCCGCCATGACCCGATGAGCCCGGCGCAAGATTCACGCTCACGCGCGAGCGCACGAGATAGACGAGAAAGATCACCAGCATGAAGGCGATGAACAGGGCGATCAGCGCCCCGGCGCGCATGTCCATGAGCGACGCCCAGCCGTCGCGCACTTCGCCGATGAAGCGCTGCGCCCAGTCGCCAGGGCCTGTGCCCGCCATGTTCCCGGAAAAGGCGCTGCGGAAAATGCCCGCCGCAGCGAAGAGGCCAAGTGCGAGCAAGGTCATGGAGGCGATCTGCCCGGACCGGCGCATCAGAAAGGCGGCGATCAGGACCGCTCCAAAGGCGATCACAAGTGAGGCGAGGTCGCCCCTCAGAAAGGTCGACTGCATGGTCGAAATGACGTCGTGGAAGATGCCGTCGCGCATCGCAATGCCCCTGTCTTCAAACCTGGTTGCACCGGCCGTCCCTGCCGGCGGGACCAAGTTTAGCGGGATGCGGCGGCCTTCGCCAGCGGGTCTGGGGGGCGCTTGTCGTGCGGCCAGTCTCGAGGACCAGAGAGGCCGCGCCCTTCGAGGCGGCCCTGCGGGCCGCACCTAAGGGCGAGGCGAGAGTGATTATGTTTGAACAGACAGAGCGCCTCTTCTCGAGGCGGAAACCGCAGGTCCGACTCAAGCGCTTCGAAGGAGCGGTCGCAGCACAGCGCGTTGCCCGCGCCTCGTCCTTCGAGGCCCGGCTTTGCCGGGCGCCTCAGGAAGAGGCGCTCTATCCGTGCACAGACAAAAGAGACCGCCTCGCCCTGAGGCGCGGCCCGCAGGGCCGCCTCGAAGGGCGCGGCGCTACACCATGCGTGTCAGTGATGCCCGGCCGGCGTCTTGTCGAAGCGCGGCAGTTCGTTGAACTGGTGGAAGGGCGGCGGCGACGGCAAGGTCCATTCGAGCGTCGTTGCGCCGACGCCCCACGGATTGGCCGGCGCCTTTTTGCCGTGGAAGAAGAAGGCGTCGATCATCGTGATGACGAACACGCCCATCCCTGCGAGCATGACCCAATAGCCATAGGTCGAGATCTCGTTCCAATAGGCGAAGCCCTGCGGGTAATCGATGTAGCGGCGCGGCATGCCCTGAAGGCCCAGGAAATGCTGCGGGAAGAAGATCAAGTTGACGCCGACGAACATCGTCCAGAAGTGCAAGGCGCCGAGCCACTCGCGGTACATCTTCCCCGTCATCTTGGCGAACCAGTAGTACCAGCCCGCAAAGATCGCGAAGACGGCGCCGAGCGACAGCACGTAGTGGAAGTGCGCGACGACATAATAGGTGTCGTGCAGATAGTGATCGATCGACGCGTTGGCGAGAACGACGCCGGTCACGCCGCCGACCGTGAACAGCAAAATGAAACCGACCGCCCAGAGCATGGGCGTCTTGAACTCGATCGAGCCGCCCCACATCGTCATGCACCAGGAGAAAATCTTGATGCCGGTCGGCACCGCGATGACCATCGTCGCCGCGACGAAATAGGCTTTCATGTTCACCGAAAGCCCGACCGTATACATGTGGTGCGCCCACACGATGAAGCCGACAAAGCCGATCGCGACCATGGCGTAGGCCATGCCGAGATAGCCGAAGATCGGCTTTTTCGAGAAGGTCGAGACGATGTGGCTGACGATGCCGAAGCCCGGCAGGATGAGAATGTAGACTTCCGGGTGGCCGAAGAACCAGAAGAGGTGCTGGTAGAGGATCGGGTCGCCGCCGCCCTCAGCCTTGAAGAAGGACGTGCCGAAATTGCGGTCTGTGAGCAGCATGGTGATCGCGCCCGCGAGCACCGGCAGCGACAGCACGAGCAGGAAGGCCGTGACAAGCACGGACCAGGCGAAGAGCGGCATCTTGTGCAGCGTCATGCCCGGCGCGCGCATGTTGAAGATCGTCGTGATGAAGTTGATCGCGCCAAGGATCGACGAGGCGCCGGCAAGGTGCAGCGACAGGATCAGGAGATCCATCGCCGGCCCTGGATGGCCGGTGTTCGACGAAAGCGGCGGATAGAGCACCCAGCCCCCGCCGACGCCATGCTGGCCCTGCGCGCCCGCCGCGAACAGAGAGCAGGTGATGAGAATGCCCGAGGCGCCGTAAAGCCAGAAGGAAATGTTGTTCATGCGCGGGAACGCCATGTCCGGCGCGCCGATCATGATGGGCACGAACCAGTTGCCGAAGCCGCCGATCAACGCCGGCATCACCATGAAGAAGATCATGATGAGGCCGTGATAGGTGATGAGCACGTTGTAAAAATTTTGCGCCGCGGTGAGGTCGCCGCCGGTGAACTGCGTCAGCACGGTGACGCCAGGCTCGGCGAGCTCCATGCGGATGAGGCCCGACATCGCGCCGCCGACAACGCCGGCGATGATCGCGAAAATCAGATAGAGCGTGCCGATATCCTTATGGTTGGTCGAGAACAGCCAGCGCACGAGGAATGGCGGCTTGTGATCATGATCATGCGCGTGATCATGCGCCCCAGCCCCATGATCGGTCTTGGCCGAAGTGTCGGAATGCGCGTGTGCCATGGCTCGTTGCCTTTCGAACTACTGCGGCGCGGGCGTTGCGTCGGTCGATGTGGTGGTCGCCGGCGCCGTGGGCGCCGAGACGGTGAAGACGATGCGGCGGTTTTTGGCGCGGCCATCCGTCGTCGCATTGTCAGCGACGGGCTGGGCCGATCCATAGCCGACTGCGGCGATGCGATCGGCGGCAAAACCCGCGCTCGAAAGGTAATTCCGCACGGCTTCAGCGCGCGCGGTCGAGAGGCGCACATTCGACGCCTCATTGCCGCTGGAATCGGTGTGCCCGGCGACCGTGATGACCGGCCCATCGCAGGTCCTCGCGACGGCGGCGATCCTTTCGAGGAAGCCGCGGCTCGCCGGGTCAATCTCGGCGCGGCCCGTGGCGAAATTGATGGTCTCGGACGCGGTGAGAGCGTCGAGCTCTTGCTGGCAGCGATTGATGGTCGCCTGAAGCTCCTGCGAAATCACGGGCTCGGCAGGCGTTGCGGCCGCCACCGGTTCCGTCGTCGCGACAGTAGCGAACATTGGCTCGAGGCCCGCAAGCTTCCTCTGCGTGTCGACCCATTCTTCAAAGCCGGCGCGCGAGCGCACATCGATGGCGATTGGCATATAGGCGTGGCCGACGCCGCAGATTTCCGAACACTGACCGTAATAGACGCCTTCGCGGTCGGCGCGGAACCACGTCTCGTTGTTGCGGCCCGGCACGGCGTCGACCTTGAGGCCGAAGGCAGGCAGCGCGAAAGAGTGGATCACGTCGGCGGCCTGCGTGATGACGCGGACCGACTCGCCGACCGGCACGACCATGCGGTTGTCGACTTCGAGGAGATACAATTCCTTCGTCGTCTTATCCTCGGGCAGCATCTTCGAGAAGAATTCTTCAATGCCAAACTCAGGGTAGGCGTAAGACCACTGCCACTGATAGCCCTTGGCGTTGACCGTCACGGTCGGCGCCAGAATGACGCCGCCGCGATGATCGCGGCCGCGGCCGGCTTCGATAATGACGTCTGCGCCCGCGGATGGCGGCGCGGTCAAGGTCGCGGTCACGGTCGCTTCGCCGAGCCCCGCGAGCTTGTAATCCTTGCCGTTCTCGAGCTTCCGGCGCTCGCCGCCTTCGCGAATGAAAACATCGACGTGCTTGGCCTTTTCGATGCGGCGGCGCTCCGGAAAGCTGTTGTCGATCGAAAATTCTGTTTTCGCGCCGTCGGCGGCGAGGACGGCCTGTTTGCCGTCTGGGAGAACTTCTTCCTTGTAGAGAAGGTTGAAGGACGGCAGCGCGATCGCGACGAGTATGATGATCGGGATGACGGTCCAGACAACCTCAAGCAGCGTGTTGTGGCTGAAGGTCTTAGGCTTCGGATTGGCCTTGGCGTTGTAGCGGACAACAATCCAGAGCAGCAGCGCCAGCACGAAAACGCTGATCACCGTGATGATCGGCAGCAGCAAATGATCGTGGAAGGCGCGCGCCTCCTCCATGATCGCCGAGTTCGGCGTCTGCAGACCGAGCCCCCCGTCCTCGGGCAGGGCGAAGGCTGCGCCGCCAGAAACGGCGACAACGGCGCCGAGCGCCACAATCGGCGCCCAGGAAAATGCCCGGAAACGTGCAAGCGCAGTCATTGTCGTCATGTGTCCGATCCGCCCCGGTCCGTAAGCTTGTCGCGGCGCGCCCAGCGGCCGCCGAACGCCTTCAACGCCCCCGGCAAGACCCCTCTTCCCTTGAGCGCGGCCCGTCGTTACGCGCGCCCCCGGCGCATGGTCAATGATTTTAGGGCCTTGAGGGGCGAGGCTCTCTGTCGCGCGTCCGGATGCGCGGGCATTCGCGCCGTGAATTCTGCACGGTGATTGCATTTGAGAAACCAACTTTGCCGCGGGAGGTCTTCCCCCGTCACCAGACGGGGGAAGTGGCGCGTAGCGCCGATGGGGGCGCTTTCGCATATCCGATATGTGTGGAAAGCCCCCTCCGTCGCCTTCGGCGACACCTCCCCCGCTGCGCGGAGGAGGAACCTCGCAAATCCGCTTGCCCTGCTGAAATCAGCGCCGACAATTGCGCCGCGCCCGAACGCGCCTTACCTCATGCCCATGACAGCGACACTCCCGCCCCTTTCCGCCCGCACCGGCCTCAGCGAGGCCAACCTGCAGCACCTCGTCGACGACGCCCTCAACGGCGCCGATGACGGCGAGCTTTATGTCGAATCCTCCCAATCGGAGGCCTTCGTCTTCGACGACAACCGGCTGAAATCGGCGAGCTTCAATGTGACGCAAGGCTTCGGCCTTCGGGCCGTCGTCGGCGAATCGACGGGCTATGCCCATGCATCTGATTTGTCGGAAGGCGCGCTTAAACGAGCAGCGAATGCCGTGCAGGCCGTCAAGACCGGCAGGATGGGCGTCATCGCCGAAGCGCCGCGGCGGACGAATACGCGGCTCTATGGCGACGACAACCCGCTCTCTGGGCTTCCTTTTGAAACCAAAACGAGGCTGCTCGAAGAGATCAACGCCTATGCGCGCGGGCTCGACCCGCGCGTCGTGCAGGTGTCGGCCTCGCTCTCCTCGGAATGGTCCGCCATCGAAATCATCCGGCCCGGCGGGGAGACGCTGAAGGATATCCGCCCGCTCGTCCGCCTCAACATTTCGGTGACGGCGCGCCGAGGCGACCGGCAGGAATCCGGCTCGTCGGGCGCCGGCGGACGCGAAGTCTATGGCCGGTTCATCGCGGCCGACGCCTGGCAGGCCCAGGCGCGCGAGGCCTTGCGGCAGGCGATCGTCAACCTCGACGCCGAGCCGGCGCCTGCCGGCGAGATGGAAGTCGTGCTGGGTCCTGGCTGGACGGGGGTTTTGCTGCATGAAGCGGTGGGGCACGGCCTTGAAGGCGACTTCAACCGCAAGAAGACCTCCGCCTTCTCCGGGCGGATCGGCGAGCGCGTCGCGGCCAAGGGCGTCACGGTCGTCGATGACGGCACGCTGTTCGAGCGCCGCGGCTCACTCACGATAGACGATGAGGGCACGCCGACCTCGCGCACCGTGCTCATCGAAGACGGCATTCTCAAAGGCTATATCCAGGAC
This sequence comes from uncultured Caulobacterales bacterium, assembly GCA_964507915.1. Lineage (GTDB taxonomy): Bacteria > Pseudomonadota > Alphaproteobacteria > Caulobacterales > Parvularculaceae > Amphiplicatus. The sequence goes on along the minus strand of CAZDRH010000003.1, from coordinate 361,934 downwards.
CGGCTGAATGCGCGCCTGATGGGCGTTGCGCCGACCGGCAACGGCCGCCGCGAAAGCTATGCGAGCCAGCCTTTGCCGCGCATGACCAACACGATGATGCTCGGCGGCGACAAGGATCCGGCCGAAATTCTCGCCGCCGTGAAAGATGGCATCTACGCCGTCAATTTCTCGGGCGGCCAGGTCGACATCACCTCCGGCAAGTTCGTGTTCAACTGCACCGAGGCCTATCGCGTGAAGAACGGGAAGGTCGGCGCGCCGTTGAAGAACGTCGCGCTTATCGGCGACGGGCCGAGCGTTCTGACGCGCGTCGTCATGGTCGGGAATGATTTCAAACTTGATCCCGGCGTCGGCATGTGCGGCAAGGCGGGCCAGAGCGTTCCTGTCGGCGTCGGCCAGCCGACCATTCTCATTGACCGCATGACGGTCGGCGGCGCGGCCGCATGAGGCGCGGCCGGCCCCATTTGTTCCGTGTGCGGACTAATCGCCCTTGGTGACCTCGCCCGCCTCGTTGATTTCGATATCGACCGTTCCGTCGTTCGAGACACCCTCGAACTCGTAAACGACGACGCCGCGCGGCCTCTCGGAGCGTTCGGCGATTCCCTTGAAGTTCGGCGCGGCTTTATCAAGCGCAGCGCGCACCGCCGGCGGCAGATCGTTGAGTTCCAGCGGCCATTCAACTTCCTGCATCTCGCCGCTTTCGTCGACGTCGATTTCGAGCGGCGCGCCGTAGCGGTCTTGCGCCTTGAATTCGTAGATCGTTCTGTCGTTTTCGATCTCGGTCGAGACGCTGATCAGCGTTACGCCCGGCACGGCGCGGAGCGCGGCGTCGCGCACATTGCGCGGCGCGTCTTCCAATTTCATCGCATCGGCCAAGGCCGGCGCGGCGGCAACAAGGCAAAGCAACAATGACGTGTACTTGCGCATGTCGATCTCCCTTTTCCGCAGGATGCGACCCGCATCCCGCTGAGGAGGCATAGCGCAGTTCCGATGACGATTGTTTGCGATTCTGATTTCGCTTTTGCGAAGGCGTGAGACGTTATCACGTCATCTTCCCCGGCTTCCCCGGCGCGCCGCCGTCAGACAGGTTTCTCGCACATGATCTGCGCGAGATTGCCTTCGCTGTCGCGAAAGCCCGCCATCCACAATTCGGATGTCGGCGTCTTGTGGATGCAATGCGGCGGCGACAGGAACGCAACGCCCTTCGACGCGAGGCGCTGATGCGCGGCTTCGATGTCGCTGACGCGGTAATAGAGGAAGGAATTCGCGCGGTATTCGGGGCTCGACGGAACGCCGAGATAAAGCCGGACCCCGCCAACGTCGAAGAACGCCATTTTCTGCGTCGGCACGTCGAAGAGAAACTTCAGTTCGAGCACGTCGCGATAGAAGCGCAGCGCGCGCTCGAAATCCTCACAGGAGACATGGATCTGGCCGATCCCTTCAATCGCGCCTGCTTGCGGCATGAGGCGGCTCCTCCTAAAGATGGCGTGTGCTGATTGTTAACCCTGTTAAGCATCATGTCAAGCGCCGACCCGAAAACGAACGCCCTCGCCGATCGCCTGCATACCTTCGCGATCCACATCTTGCGCAAGGCGCGGACGGCCGACCGCGAGTCTGGCCTCAGCCCCGAAAGGCTGTCGGCGCTGTCGGTGCTTGTCTTCGCCGGTCCCAAGACCGTGTCGGCGCTTGCTGAGATGGAGAGCGTGTCGCTGCCGGCGATTTCGCGCACTGCGCGCGGGCTCGAAACGGCAGGCCTCGCCGCACGGACGCGGGACGGGGAGGATCAGCGGACAGTGCTTCTTTCCGCGACGGCGAAGGGACGCAAGCTCGTACTCGCCGGCCGCGCGCGCCGCGTCACCGCCGTCGCCGAAGCACTCGAAGGCCTATCGGTGCAGGACATAGACGCGCTCATGCGCGCCGGCGCCGCAATGGAAAAGCTGACGGCGCCGAAAGAATAGGTTTATCGGCGCTGCAGGAAAGCCGGCAGATTGTCGCCGAAGCCGATGACGGGCGCCGGCATATCGTCGCGTTCGCGGCGCCTTGGACGCTCCTCGCGATCGCGACGGCGGAACTCGGCGGAGTCGCGGCCGTCGGCGGCGACGCGTTCGCGCGGCGGCGCCTCGTCCGATGCGGTCCGTTCCGTCTTCGGACGATCTTCGCGCTCCGGACGGTCGGCCTGCGGGCGTTCGCGACGCACGCGCTCAGGCCGCGGACGGCGGACCGGCGCTTCGACATCGACAGCCTCGACGACGGCGACCTCAGCGGTCTCGGCGACAGGCGCGTCCGGCCGCGGCGCGCGCGGGCGGCGTTCGCCGCGGCTGCGCTCGCCGCGCTCAGGACGGGCGCCGGCGCGCCCGCCCACGCGACCGCTGCGGCGATCGCTGATCGGCTCGACGTCGATCTTCATGTCGATCGCCTCAATCGAGTCGGCGCCGGTGACCTTCAGGATCGCGTCAAAGTGTTTGCCGTCATGGGGCGTGACAAGCATGAACGTCGCGCCAAGACGCCCGGCGCGGCCCGTGCGGCCGATGCGGTGGACATAGTCCTCCGCGTGGATCGGCACGTCGTAATTAAAGACATGCGACACGTCCGGAATGTCGAGACCGCGCGCGGCGACGTCCGACGCGATCAGGAATTGCAATTCGCCGGAACGGAACTTGTCGAGCGTCTCGGTGCGATAGGATTGCGGCAGGTCGCCATGGATCGGCCGCGCATTGAAACCGTGCGACTGCAGCGACTTGGCGACGACATCGACCGTCGATTTGCGGTTGCAGAAGACGATGCCGTTGCGCACGCCTTCGCTTTTCATCAGCTCGCGGAGCGCGGCGCGTTTGACGTTGTCGGCGCCGTTTTCAAGGCGCAGGATTCGTTGCGCGATGGTCGGCGCGGCGCTCGCCTGGCGCGTGACTTCGACCCGCGCCGGGTCGTGCAGAAAGGCGTCGGTGATGCGCTTGATCTCCGGCGGCATGGTCGCCGAGAAGAACAGCGTCTGGCGCGTGATCGGCGTCAGTTTGAAAATGCGCTCGATGTCGGGAATGAAGCCCATGTCGAGCATGCGATCGGCTTCATCGACGACCATCACCTCGATGCCGGTCAGCAAGAGGCGCCCGCGCTCGAAGTGGTCGAGCATGCGGCCGGGCGTGGCGATCAGCACATCGACGCCGCGCGTCAGCTTGGCGTCCTGGTCGCCGAAGGAGACGCCGCCGATCAAGAGCGCCATGGAGAGCTTGTGATACTTGCCGTATTTTTCGAAATTGTCGGCGACTTGCGCGGCGAGTTCCCGCGTCGGGCACAGCACGAGGCTCCGCGGCATGCGCGCCTTGGCGCGGCCCTTGGCGAGGCGCTGGATCATCGGCAGCGTGAAGGAGGCGGTCTTGCCAGTGCCGGTCTGCGCGATGCCGAGGACATCGCGGCCGCGCAGCGCTTCAGGGATCGCCGCGATCTGGATCGGCGTCGGCGTCGTGTAGCCGGCTTCTTCAATGGCTTTCAGTATGCTCGGCTCAAGGCCGAGGACTTCAAACGACATGCAGTGTGCTTTCTCTTGGCGTCCCGGCGCGCCGCTCCGTTCAGGGAGTCGATGATCGCGGGACAAGGTTCAGGCGGGGTTGGTTCTAACGCCCCGCCCTTCCGCCGTGAGAAAGCGATGCGTCGTCTGGTCTGATCGCTGAGGTCTCATTGCGGCGTCGTCTTACGGATCGGGGAGAGCCCCGCCTGCGCGCGCTGCACTGCAGCAATCGTCTGGGTAAGTAGGGTTTTTCGGGCGGCAAGTCAAGGAAGCCACGCCAGCCGCTGCTGAATTGGGCTCAGCGTTCCCGATTTGAGACAGTGCAGCGCGCATGGTGCGCACCGCTGCCAAAAAGAAAAGGGCGGCCGAAGCCGCCCTTTCCGAAGTCTCTTTGGCGATACGCCTTAGAAGTTGAAGTTGGCGCCGAAGCCCCAGCGGCGCGGCTCCAGATAGAAGAGGTTCTGGAAGTTCCCGGCGCCCTGACCGACATCGAATGTGCCGGTGATGGATTCGTTGTTGGTCACGTTCTGCATGAAGAAGCGCAACGACCATTGCGCGTCGCGCGGCTGGAACTTCACCTGGGTGTTCACATAGGCGTAGCCGCTGACTTGGTCCTGTTCGGTGTTGAAGACGTTCGTGAAGAATTCGTTCTGGTAGAAAGCATCGGCGCGCGGCGTGATTTGCCAGCCGCCGAGATCCCACGTGTACTGAACGCCGCCGGCGACCTTGAAGCTCGGCGCGCCGGGGAGTTCGTTGCCCTGCAGGTCCTGGTCAACGCCGCCGACAACGGCGTAGCCTCGCGTGCCGCCCGTCGCGAGGTTGATGTTACCGATATTCGAGGTAAGCTGCGAGCAGATCGAGAAGGCGCCGACATTCGGGGCGCCGCCTAAACCGCCCAAACTGGGCGAAAGACCGATCAGCGCATTGAGACTGGCAAACGGACCGCCAAGCGGTGCGCCCCCGTTCGGTATTAGCAGCGGCGCAGCGCCAGCATTGCGGGTGACGACGCAGTTTGTCGAAAGGATGACGTCGCGCACCAATTCGGCATTGGCGGCGCCTGCTGTCGGGTTGCGCGGGTCGAAGGTCGAGAACTCGCCGATCGACGTGTTGAGGTAAGACGCGTTGAGGTTCGCGACGAGATTGCGGAAGGGCTTGTACACAAATTCGCCTTCGATGCCCCAAACGGTCGCATCGATGTTGTCGTTCACGGTCGTGTTGGAGACGACACGCGCGACCTGCAGACCGGAATAGTCATAGTAAAAACCGGTCAAGTTGGCTTGCAGACGGTTGCCGAACAGATTCGACTTCACGCCGAGTTCGTAGGCGTTGATCACTTCCGGCTCGAATGTCAGCGGGACCGTCCCCGTGCCGGTGCGCGGGTTGAAGCCGCCAGACTTGAAGCCGCGCGTCCAGGACGCATAAATCTGCACGTCGTCGGATGGCGTATACTGGAGAACAGCGCGCCCGGTCGTCGAGTTGAACGTGTCCTCGATCACGCGGAAGTCCGTTATTGCGCCGGTAGTGCCTTCAACGGCCTCGTTGGAATCAAGCAAGGCGCGGACACTAGGCGTGCCAAGCGGCACGATAGGCGTCGCCCCAACCGGCAACGTTCCTTGAACCAAATCGGCAAAACCGTCGAGCACATTGCCACGGTCGCGTAAGCCTTTGGTGTCGAAATTGCGCCGCACGCCGCCGGTCAGCTTCAATTTATCCGTAATATCGAAATAGATCTCGCCGAAGGCGGAAGTCGATCTCAGGAAATTGTCGTCGGTATCGTTAAAGAAATACGGCGTAAAGAACCCAAACGCAGCGCCTGATGCCGCAAGGCCTTGCAATGCCCCGTTGCCGGCGGCTTGCGCGCCAGCCGACTGTGCGTCGAAAGGGGCGCCGCACTGTCCTAGCTGGGACGCAGAAGGAGCGCCGCCGCCAGCAAGAAATGTCGCGCAGCCGGTTCGACGCGCCTCACCGAGAGCGAGGAGCGTGCCGCCAAGGATAGAGAAATAATCAAGGCTGGACGTGGCGACGCCGTAATCGGCAAACCCGTTCGACTTGTCGTGGCGGGCGCCAAGAAGGAAGTTGAACCGGCCGTCGAAATCCGAATTGATGATCGATTCAACGGACCAGTAGTCGGTTTCGCCGATCGACAGGTCAGCCGACCGATAATTGCTGCTCCGCGCCTGGTTGTTGTTGTTGATCGAGCCGACAAGGCCATTCTGTGCGCTTGAAATGCCGACGTCGAAATTTGACAATGGGAGTGTGTTTCCCAAGAAAGCGGCAACGCCGGGGATGCCGCCGGAGGACACAGGGCCATTGATTCGCCCGAGTGCGGGCGCGCCGGTCACGAACAGCGTGGGGCCGACACCAGCGTCAAAGTCCTGGCGCGAAGCGATTTTGGAATTGCCCCAGCCGCCGTTGAATTTGACCGAAAAACTTTCGAAGTCGTGCTTCAGATTGACCTGGAAAATCGTCTCTTCCGCATCGTATTGCGGTTGTGTGTCCTGGTTGACTTGGCGGATGTCTGTCGGCTGAGCCGCCCCAAAGATCGGATTCGCCAGAGAAACGAGGCCATAATTAGCGGCATTCGCCCCAAACGACGAACCATAGAGGCTTCCGAACAAAGCGCCGAGCGTTTCAGCCGATGCGTTCGAAAGGAATGACGCGCGCAAGTCTTGCCGATCGAATCGGCGCGGCCCGTTCGGGTCGCAGCCGAGCAGCGGCGAGAGCGGACCCGAGGCGCAAGCCTGTTTCTGCGACCGCAAGCGGCTGTCGTCTTCACGCATATAGCTCGCCGTGAAATCGACCGTCGTGTTGTCGGTCGGCAGCCAGCGGGCCGACGCGCGCAGCGCATGGATGTCGCGGTCGTCAATATCGGAACCGTCAAACAAGTTTTCCGTATAACCGCCGCGCTGGATCGTGGTGCCAGCAAGGCGCACGGCGAGACGGTTGTTCAGCGGCAGGTTCAGCGCACCCTGCAACTTCACCGCATTGTAGTTGCCGTATTCAGCATCGATATAGCCTCCGACCGCGTCGGGCGAGGCTTTGGCCGTGATGACGTTGATGACGCCGCCGGTCGCGTTGCGGCCGAACAGCGTGCCCTGCGGGCCACGGAGGATTTCAAGCCGTTCAATGTCGAAGAATTCTGTTTCAAAAAGACGCGGTGCGCTGAGGAAGAAATCATTGAGGTGAATTGAAACCGAAGGCTCGGTCGAGGAGCCTACAGCAAGCGCGCCGATGCCGCGCAGAACGATGGTCGATCCGGTGAAATTTGACCTCGAGAACGAGAAGTTCGGAATATTGAACTGAATGTCCTGGAAGCTCTCAAGCTGCCGGTCCTGCAGGTCTTCGCCGCCAAAGGCCGAGACCGCGATCGGCACGTCCTGAACCGATTCTTCCTGCCGCTGGGCGGTGACGACAATTTCGTCAGCATCCGCAATTGATTGCGCAAACGCATCGCCCGCCATCATCGCGCCGAGGGCCGCGCCGCCAAGGAGACGGCAGGCGATCGATGCGGAATTCCTGTTGAGCTTCATGATACACCCCTTGATGGACGCCCCTCCCTGAACAGGGGCCTGTTCTTGGCCAATGACTTTTCGCGCACTGGCCGTTGTCCTAGCCATTGCGCGTCTTTCCGTCTCCGTCCAGCAGAGACCGCGAGTTCCGCGACGCGCCTGCGCGGCGAGTTACAAAATTACAACAGCGCGTTGATTCCAGACAGATTTCTTGCTGCAACGCAGCAACGGGCTGCGCATTACGCGACAGCTGAAAAATCAGGCAGTTTGCTTAATGCCGGATTAACGCGCGCAAGCCCTGCGGCGTCTCAGTCGCGCGCCTGTGGCAGGCGGGCGTCGCGGTCGAGCCGCTTCATCGCCTTCTGCAGCTTGTCGAAGGCGCGCACTTCGATCTGGCGCACGCGCTCGCGGCTGACGCCATACTCCTGGCTCAGCTCTTCGAGTGTGGCCGGATTATCCTTGAGGCGGCGCTCGGTGATGATGTGCTGCTCGCGCTCGTTCAGTGTCGCGAGCGCCTGCTGCAGCAGCGACATCCGCAATTCATATTCGTCTTCGGTTGCGAGCTTCGTTTCGGCGTTGACGGCATTGTCGTCCACAAGCCAGTCCTGCCATTCGCCGGACCCGTCGCCATCATTGCGCATGGGCGCGTTGAGCGATGTCTCCTGCCCCGCCATACGGCGGTTCATCGACACGACTTCGTCATGCGTGACGCCAAGCTTTTTGGAAATGTGTTCAACCTGATCGGGCTTGAGATCGCCGTCCTCGACCGCGTCGATCTGGCCTTTGAGGCGGCGCAGGTTGAAGAAGAGCTTCTTCTGCGCGGCCGTCGTGCCGATCTTCACAAGGCTCCAGGAGCGCAGAATGTATTCCTGGATGGAGGCGCGGATCCACCACATCGCATAGGTTGCAAGCCGGAACCCCTTTTCAGGGTCGAAGCGCTTGACGGCCTGCATGAGCCCGACATTGCCCTCGGAAATCACTTCGCCGATCGGCAGGCCGTAGCCGCGATAGCCCATCGCAATCTTGGCGACGAGGCGCAGATGGCTGGTGATCAACTTTTCGGCCGCTTGCGGATCAGAATGCTCGCTGAATCGCTTGGCGAGCATATACTCCTCGTCCTTTTCCAGCATCGGAAAACGACGGATCTCCGCGAGGTAGCGGGAGAGACTGCCTTCGGGCGTCAAACCCGATTGAAGCGTCAGCGCGTTCGCCATGTCGAGTATCAACCCCTCTCGCCGTATCCCTGTTAGGCGCTTGACGCGGCATATGGTGCTCACGCCGCCGATTCCAAGAGACTAAGGAGACCATAGGCCGGCTAACTCGCTCTAGGCGATCACAAAGCGCGGAGTACCGCGACAAGCGCCTGAAAGTCGTCTGGCGGCGCAGCTTCAAAGCGGAGCAGATCGCCGCTGACAGGATGTGCAAAGCCCAGCACCCGCGCATGGAGCGCCTGGCGATGGAATGTCTTGAGCATCTCCCGGGCAGCATCGGCTGCCGCGTCGCCCGCGCGCAGACCCGGCAGACCGGCAGTCCGCCCGTAGACTGGATCGCCGACAATCGGATGGCCGATATGGGCAAGATGGACGCGGATTTGGTGCGTGCGGCCCGTCTCCAGCCGGCATTCAATCCGCGATGCGAGGGCGTCGCCCTTCAGTTTCGCACGGGCGCGCCCATACGCCTCGACGACCTTGTAATGCGTGACGGCGCGGCGGCCGCCGGGGCGCGGCTCTTCAACGTCTTCGTCGTCGTCCGGCGCGTCAACGACCGTCATCCGCGTCCGGTCATGCCGTCCGCGTGCGACAGGCGCGTCAATCACGCCGACGCCCGGCCGCGGCGCGCCGATCGCCAAGGCGTCGTAGACGCGCTCAATGGCGTGTACGGAAAAAGCCGCGGCGAGGGCATGATGCGCAGAATCGGTCTTGGCGGCGACCAGAAGACCTGACGTGTCCTTGTCGATCCGGTGAACAATGCCGGGGCGCGCGACGCCCCCGATGCCGGAGAGGCTTGCGCCGCAATGTGCGAGCAACGCGTTCACGAGCGTGCCCCCGCCATGTCCAGCAGACGGATGCACGACCATGCCGACCGGCTTATTGACGACGATCACCGCTTCGTCTTCGAACAGAATATCGAGAGGGATATCCTCAGGGCCGGCCTCGGCCGGGGCCAATGGTGGCAGGTCGATTTCGAACGTATCGCCTGCGCGCACTTTGGCTGCGGGATCCGTGACGGCGCCGCCGCTTCGGGTGACAGCCCCCGCCTCGATCAGGCCCTTGACGCGCACACGCGTGAGGCCGTCGACCGCGCCGGCCAGAAATTTGTCGAGACGCGCGCCCGCATCTTCGGGGCCGGCTTCGACGTGACGGCGTTCATACTTGCCCGAAGGGCTGGTCACGATCATAAGCCTCGCCAATGCCCGAAGGCCTCTCCTGAAGTCAATTCGCCACCCAATGACGCACAATGACGATGATGAAACCGGCGCAATGCCAGCGACGAGCGGCGGCGGCCTGCCGGTCGCTGAAGCCATCGGCACAAAACGCTTGATGGCCGCGATCATTGTCATGCCGATCATCGCGGTCGCCGCAACGCTCGGCATCATCGTCTACGCGAAAACGCGGCCGAAACCCGCGCCGCCCGCCGCTTCGGACATCGTATCTGGCGCGCCGCTTCGCCTTCCTGCCGGCGGCCGCATCGCCGAAACCCTTTCGGACGGACGCCACCTGATCGTGCGTATCGAAGGCCCTTTGGGCGGCGAAATCGCCGTTTTCGACATTGCCACCGGCGAACGGGTCCGGACTATCCCGATCGAAACGCCATAACTCCAGGCCCGGATCAGCGCCGCGGCGCGTTCAGAAGCCGGTAGGCGATCCACAACGGGATGACGATCGCCGCGCCGAAGAGGAGATAGGTCGCAAGATTGCGGATGATCTCGATCGCCGTGTCGCCGAGCATGGACACAAGACCTGAAACCAAGTTCCAGACGCCGCGCCAGAACTCCACCGGATCGAGGCCTAGAAATGTGATGAAGAGACCGACGATCAGGCTGAGAATGGCGAGCTTGATGACTGTGCGCACTGATTGTGTGCTGGCAAGGCGGCGCCCAACCTCCCGTCCGGCTTCAATCGGCGAACGGTCGGAGTCCGGACCGGAGAACCGCGTTCGCGCGGCGGCGTCCGGCCCGCCTTCAGATGGAATTTGCGTCTTCACCGGATGACTCCCGTCTGCGCCAGTTATTGCGCCTAAGCCGGGAGAATGCGCGTTCAGCGGGGCCGGTTCAAGCCCGGCCGATGGAGTGGTAGCTGAAGCCGCGTTCGCGCATCTGGGCGGGGCGGTAGATGTTTCTGAGATCGACCATGACGGGCGCTTTCATGATGCTGCGCACGCGGTCGAGGTCGAGCGCCCGAAACTCGTCCCATTCGGTAATGATGCAGACGGCGTCGGCGCCCTCGAGAGTCTCATAGACGCCCGCCCCGAACGCGACATCGGTGAAGTGTTTTTGCGCCTCATGGACGCCCTCGGGATCGAATGCCGCGATGCGCGCCCCCGCCTGCTGCAGGGCGGGAATGATGTCGAGCGACGGGCTGTCGCGCATATCATCCGTATTCGGTTTGAACGTTAGACCAAGTATGGCGATCGTCTTGCCGCGGACAGACCCGTCGCACGCCGCGATGACGCGGGCGGCCATGGATTTCTTGCGCTGGTCGTTGACGGTGACGACGGCCTCAACGATGCGCGTCGGCGCGCCGGCCTGTTCGGCAGTCCGAACGAGCGCAAGCGTGTCCTTTGGAAAACAGGACCCGCCGTAGCCTGGACCTGCGTGGAGGAATTTGGAGCCGATGCGTCCGTCAAGGCCGATGCCCTTGGCGACTTCCTGCACATTGGCGCCGACTTTTTCGCACAGATCCGCCATCTCATTGATGAAGGTGATCTTGGTCGCAAGGAAGGCGTTGGCGGCGTATTTCGTCAGTTCCGATGTCGCCCGATTGGTGAAGACAATCGGCGTTTCATTCAGAAAAAGCGGACGATAGATCTCGCGCATGACCTCCCGCGCCCGCTCGTCTTCCGCGCCGACGACGATGCGGTCCGGCCGCTTGAAGTCTTCGATCGCTGCGCCTTCGCGGAGGAATTCCGGATTTGAGACGACGGAGAAGGCCGCGCCAGGGCGCACGCGCCGGATGATCGCCTCGACATCGGCGCCCGTGCCGACCGGCACCGTCGACTTCGTTACCACAACAGCATAGCCGGTGAGTGCGAGGGCGATTTCTTCCGCGGCTCCGTGGACATAAGTGAGGTCGGCAAAGCCGTCGCCGCGCCGAGACGGCGTGCCGACGGCGATGAAGACGGCGTCAGCCCCGTCCACAGCTGTCGGCAGGTCTGTCGTGAAAGCGAGGCGCCCTGCTCTCACATTTTCGGCGACGAGCGAGTCGAGCCCCGGCTCGAAGATCGGCATCCGGCCATCTTCGAGCATGTCGATCTTGCGCCGATCCTTATCGACACAGATCACGTCATGGCCGAAATCGGCGAAACAGGCGCCGGAAACAAGTCCTACATAGCCCGTGCCGATCATGGTGACGCGCATTTCAACTACCCTCGACTGCTCTTGCGATTGCTACGGACGCGTTTGAGTGCGTTGCGCGCTGCGGCCAGCCGCACAGCGTCCTCGATCCGCCGCGTATTCGCCTGTCACAAAGGAGCCGCCCCGTCAATTTGCCGGGACGCGGGGATCAGCGCTTACAGCCGTCAATGCGCGTTTTTGGGAAAGACTACGGCAGCCACAGTCATGGCGAGGATTTTGATGTCAAACAACAAGGACCAGTTGTCGATGTATTCAAGATCGAAGCGCACCCTCTCGGCCATCAGCTCATTTTCGGACGTCTCGCCTCTCAAGCCGTTGACCTGCGCCCAACCCGTAATGCCGGGTTTCACCTTGTGGCGGCCCGAATAGTTCTCCACCGTCTGCGCATAATGATGGTTATGCGCAAGAGCATGCGGGCGCGGGCCGACAAGCGACATCTCGCCCTTCAGCACATTGAAGAGCTGCGGCAGTTCGTCGAGGCTATAGCGGCGCAAGAACTTTCCGACGGTCGTTATACGCGGATCGTTGACGCTCGCCTGATGGATTTTCTCGCCGTCTTCAGCGACCGTCATGGTGCGGAACTTGTGGATCTTGAAGACTGAATGATTGAAGCCGTGGCGCTGCTGCGAGAACAGAATGGGGCCTTTGCCCTGAAACTTGATGGCGACTGCAACAGCGGCGAAGACGGGGCTGAGCAGGATAATCGCAAGCCCCGCCAGCACGCGGTCCTCCGTGGCTTTGATCAGTGAGCCCCAGCCTTCGAGCGGACGACGGTATAGATTGAGGACCGGTGCGCCGCCGATACGGGAAACTTCTCCACCCGTATGCCGCAGCCAATGGAATTGCGGGCTGATTGAGATCGTAACGGGTAAAATCGAAATGCGGTTGATCAACGCGTCCATGTCGGCTTCGGCCGCCGTCGGTTGCGCGATGACAATGTCGTCAAGATCGCCGGCGCGCGCGAGCCGCGCCAGCGCTTCGAGGTCGCCTGTGAGATCGAATCCACGCGCTTCGGCGGCAGTGCGCGGATCGGCGGCGAATACCCCTGCGACCGAGACCGCCGGATCCTGCGCTAACACCTCGGCAAGCCGCTGCGCGGTATCATTGACGCCGACTATCGCGACGCGCCGGGATAGCGCGCCCCCGCCGACAGACTCTCGTCGCAGGATTGCGGACGCTGTGGCGCGCGAAGCAATGAGCGCACCGGCGGACGCAGCGGTCCAGGAAAACAACCAGACGCGCGAAAATCCGTCCGACGCCTTAAGGGCGAACGCGAAAGCAATGAGGCCCATAACGACTGCAAACCAATAGGTCAGCACATTGCGGGTGCCGAGTCGAGGCGACACCAGTGCGCCGAAGTCATAATAGCCGTCGCGCCGCATCAGCGCCGTCACTCCGGTCGCGCCAATGATGCCCGCGGCGATATAGCGTTGCACATCGAATTCTGTCTGCCGCACGAACTGCAAATACACGACAGCGGTCGCGACGGACGCCGTTATGACTAGAATGAAATCTATTCCCTGAACGATGTCGCCATATACCGAGCGCGCGACAGGCGATCTACGGCGGAGACCACTCGATCCGGCATTTTCATCCAGACCTTTGGCAGGTTGAACAATCGGCGCGCCCATGAGCCCCGCCCCTTCCAGTTAAGACGCGTAGTCGCCATTCCCCTCGCGCGCAGCAGCGCAAGAGACAAGCCAATTCTGCAAAAATCCGAACGGACCGGCAGCCAGCCGTTTTGCGGCCCGCCGATTGCGGTATCGGATGGCGTAAGGACGCGCGCACCGCCCGAGGCTCCCATTTTGTCCCGGATCGGTCCGAGGCCTGATACGAGGAGTGCCATGTCGAAACAGTTTGCCGCCTTTTACGTCAGTTGGCGTGACGCCAAGAATCCGCTCCTCGGCTTTTTCTCGAATGAGGCCGATTTCGGCCGCGCAGCGGCTGAAGCGTTGGAATCCAAGCTGAATGAACTCGCGCAAGACGGATGGATCGCCGACAAGATCATTCCCGGCGCAGGATTTTCCGCGCAGCAATCCGCCTCATTTACAATTATCGCTTTCAAGTAGCTCAAACGGCTTGCGCCGGTGCGCACGTAAACTATGTGTCGGCGCATGACCGACGCGAAGGCGCTTCTCGACATATTGATCGACCTTGCCTTAGACGCCGGGCGGCAGATTCTCGACCATTACCGTGACGGCGTCACGGTGGCGCTTAAGGGCGACCGGTCGCCGGTCACCGAAGCAGATGCGGCCGCCGAGGCGATCATTCTCAACGGCCTTATCGCTAAATTTCCCGATGTGCCTGTCATAGCAGAAGAGGCCGCCGCCGCGGGCGCAATTCCCAAGGTGGGCGACTCGTTTTTCCTTGTCGATCCGCTCGACGGCACACGCGAGTACGTGAGCGGCGGCGGTGAGTTCACGGTCAATATCGCTCTTATAAGACGGAGCGTCCCGATCGCAGGCGTCGTTTATGCGCCGGCGGCGTCGAGGCTTTATGCAGCGGCAGACAACATAGCGTTCCGGAGCGCAGTCACGCGCAATTTCGGCCTCGTCGGCCATGAAGCTCTAAAGGCGCGACCAGTGCCAAATCGGCGCCTGATAGCGGTCGCAAGCCGCAGCCATCGTTCGCCCGAAACCGACGCCTTCTTGAAGACACTCGATGTCGCAGAATTCGCCCCCGCCGGGTCCTCGCTGAAATTCTGCCTGATCGCAGAAGGGTCTGCAGACGTCTATCCACGCCTTGGACGCACAATGGAATGGGATACGGCGGCAGGCCAGGCTATTCTCGAGGCTGCGGGGGGGCGGGTGCTTGTTTGGCCCGATGGGCCCACGCTAGCTTACGGCAAGTCTGAGCGCGGGTACGACAACCCGAACTTTATCGCCTGGGGCGCAGAGTAACCCCGCTAATTCAGCGGCAAGACGCCCGGCGGAACAATGACATCTCGGCGGACCCACACGTCCCAGAACGGTGTCTCATCCACGAGGCGAAACTCCGTATACAGTAGTGCCTCGGACCGGCCGCGCGCAGCGGCAGTCGAAGGATCAAGATCGAGCCGCGGCGCAAACACGATTTCGGCGGCTCTGGCAGCGGTGAACCCGTCCTTGTGGCAACGCCGGGTATCGACCAAAACGCAGGCTGCGTCGGAGGCTGAAAGTATGGCGACCGTAAGTCCCGTATCAGCAAGACCCCGCGCGGCTCGCGCGGCGCTCAGGAATGCCTGAGCCTGGTCGGCGGGCGAGAGAGCGAAGAACTGCCGCGCTTCCGGGGTTGAAAAACGGCCCTCCTCGATCCAACGCGCAACGGACGGGCCTTCCGGCTGGACTAGTGCAAAGGCGGTGCGCAATGCAGGCGGCGCTTCAGCTGTCACCCGCTGCTGCAACGCGAAGGCGCCGCCGGCTTGAACAAGGATCGAAGCAGCCCCAAAAATCGTGAGGCAGGCGACTGTCGCGCTGAGCGCAACGCTCGCGCGGTCATGCGCCTGAAAAAGCCCATCATAGTAAGGAGACGCCACTGAAAGCCCGGCAATAGCAGCAGCGAGCACAAACAATGGCGCCGCGTCCGTACCGAACGCGTTGCCGACGACCCCGGCGCCCAGCGCAAGGCCCGCGGCGACACCCCAGCCTCTCGCATGTGCGCCGCCGCCGAATATCGCCGCGGCGCCAATCACTATTGCCGCCGAGACGAGCGGCCCTGCTGCCGCAGAGGCGCGTTCGCCAAGCGCGAATCCCGACGAGAAAATCGATGAGACGCCTTCCGCACGTGCGAAAGACATGCCCGGCGCGAGGAGTTCTGTGAGCCCAGCAATGACGGCAAAGCTGGCGAGCGCCGCACCGTAGCGCATCAAGCCGGAGCGTTCGGAGACGAAGGGTGTTGCCGATAAGGCTGCAAAGCCTGCAAGCCAAGCCACAGGGTGCGCCAGCCATAAGCCGGCAAGCAACGCGCCGGCGAGCGCTCCTTCTCGCCGGGCCCTCCGCCCGTGACCTTCCGCCGGCGCTGCAAGGAGCGCCGTGGAAATCGTAAACAGCATTGCGACCGACCATTCCTCCTGACCCGCATAGGGTTGGGCGACGTAGCCGGCCAACGCCGCTGTCAGGAGCGCTGTCAAAACGAGCGGAAACCTTACGGCGCTCAGCCCCGCAAAAATTGTACAAAGCGCAATTGCGGCCAGGACCTTCGCCATCAGATGCACGCGGCCCGGCGCATCGGCAAGAACGTCGCCGCCCATTAGGAATAAAGTTGAAAGCGGGTTCTCGGAGGTCGAAAGCGCTTTTGCGCCTTCAGCCACGGCGCGGGCCGTCGCGACGGGCGCAATCATATCAGCCGTCGGCGAAAGGCTAAGAAGTGCCGGCGAGACAGCCGCCGCTACGACAAAGGGCGCAGCAGCGGCGGCGGCGGCGGCGAAGGCGATCCGCGGTGAGGCCCAGGCGAAGGCCAAGCGCGTTAGACCGCGCGCTATTGGCGCGGGCTTACGCCAAGCGGGCCCTGATTCGTCTGCCCCCGTGTCCGGCATCCGCCGCTCCCCGTTCCAGATCAGGACGCAACCGGCTTCCCGCAGGAAGGGCAAAGCAAGCGCCCTGCCTTAGGGATTAACGGGGCGGCGCCGTCGGTTTTGCGAAGTCTGCGCCGGCGCTGCTATGCTGAAGTCCATGCGCACCCTCTTTCACATGCCGCTCGATCCAGGTTCGAGACTGATCCGGTTGTTGCTCGCCGAGAAGAGTCTCGCCGTGAAACTCATCGAGACGCCTCCTTGGCGCGAGCACGCAGCCTTGTCTGCGGCCAACCCTGCGCGAACCATTCCAGTGCTGATCGACGAACCTCCGACAGGCGGGGAAATCGCCGTGTCGCCTTACTCTGCTGTCGTAGAGTATCTGGAGGAGGCTTACAGAACCTCCGCCATGTTGCCCTCCACCCCGAGCGCACGCGTCGAAACGCGGCGCATTATGGCCTGGTTCAGCGAGAAATTCGAACGAGAGGTCAATGAAGCAGGACCTCGTCAGCGCATAGACGGCCGCCTCAAAGGCGTCCTCCGCTACGACATTGAGCGCTACAAGGAAGGCCTCGAGGCGCTGCGTTGGCACCTGGATTATCTGAGCTGGCTTGTCGAGAACCGTCCGTGGCTTGCAGGAGAGCGCATGACTGCCGCGGACCTTGCCGCCGCCGCTCATCTTTCAGTCAACGACTATCTCGGCATTATTCCGTGGGCCGATTTTCCGATGGTCAAGGAATGGTATCAACGGCTCAAATGCCGACCGAGTTTCCGCCCGCTGCTTGCAGATAGGGTCGAAAGCCTGCCGCCTGTCTCATACTACGACGACCTTGATTTTTGAGATGGACGCTGCGGCGGCGAAATCGGCGATTAAGTCTGAGGCGCTTGCACTCGGCTTCGACGCCGTCGGCATCGCTGGAGCCAGCGCGTCGCCCGAGCGTAGGGCGCGCCTTAGCGCCTTTGTCGAAAAAGGCCGCCATGGCGACATGGCCTGGATGGCCGAAAGGCTCGCCGAACGCGCCGACCCTCAGACGCTCTGGCCGGCGGCCCGCACCGTCGTCATGGTCGCCTTGAATTATGGGCCGAACGAAGACCCGCGGGCCGCACTTGCACGGCGCAGCTCCGGCGCGATCTCCGTTTACGCGCGCGGTAAAGACTACCACGATGTGATGAGGCCGCGTCTCAAGGCGCTTGGACGGTTCATGATCGACCGCTTCGGCGGCGAGATTAAGGTCTTTGTCGACACCGCGCCCGTTATGGAAAAGCCTCTGGCTGCCGACGCCGGTCTCGGCTGGCAAGGCAAGCACACAAACCTAGTCTCACGAACGCTTGGGTCCTGGACCTTTCTGGGCGCAGTATTCACGACCCTGGAGCTTGCGCCAGATCCTCCTGAGGCGGATCATTGCGGCTCGTGCCGCGCTTGTCTCGACGCCTGCCCGACAGACGCCTTTCCAGCGCCATATCAGCTCGACGCGCGTCGGTGCATCTCTTATCTGACGATCGAGCACAAAGGTCCTATCCCGGAGGCGTTTCGCAAAGCGATCGGCAATCGGATCTACGGCTGCGACGATTGCCTTGCAGCCTGCCCATGGAACAAGTTTGCGCAGCACGGCCGTGAGGCCAAACTCGCCGCCCGCGAAGACTGCCTTGCCCCGCCGCTCGCCGAACTCGCGGCGCTCGACGACGGCCAATTCCGCTCACGATACTCGGGCTCGCCGATCAAGCGGATAGGGCGCGACCGTTTTGTTCGTAATGTGATGATTGCGATTGGCAATTCCGGGGATGCGGCATTGCGTGCGGCCGCAGAAACGGGCCGCACGGATGCGTCCTCGCTCGTCGCAGAAGCCGCTGCCTGGGCCACACAGGAGCTGCGCTGAATGCGCTGAAACCGCAAGCCACGTTACTCAGAATGCCGCTTAACGCCCCTGCTTCTGCAAACGATAGCGGACACGCCTGAAATTGCGCGCAACAATCGGCGGCGTCCAGTCATCAATGAAGGCGTCGGCTCTCACGCGCCAATCAACCTTGTCTCGCGAGTTTGGCCGCACTTTGAAGTTCGTAGTGTGAGACTTCTCGCGGCCATCCCAAGTCGCCGTGTAGTAGTACAGTGCGATCGAACGGCGCGGCACGTTATGTGGATGGTTGATCGGCGCCGGGTGACCGTGAAAACTTGTGGCATTGGTTGAGAAAACGACAAGCCTGCCGAATTCGGGGGTTATGCGTCGGATGCACTGCCTCATGCCGGTATCCCAAAGTTCGAGGGCCCCGCCATATTCGAGTTTCCAATCCTTGTTCAGATAGATCAGCGCGTTGATCCGGCGTTCGACCCGGAGAGGGCCGTGCAGATTGAAATCCGCGTGCACGCTGAGGTGTCCGCCGTTGGTCGTCTGGTGAAAACCCCCGCCAACATAAAGCGGATCCGGAATGAGACCCTGGATGCCGGTCAGATTCTCGAGAAACTGGCAGAACGGCCGCGAATTCAGGGAATAGAACAACGACCGGACGCGCGGTGACAAATAGTCCGGATTGAAGCTCGTCTTGTAGCGCTCCTGAGCGCGATCGAAACTCTGACTTTCGGGATCGGGCGCCATTGGAAAATCGTCGAGACAGCGCTGCAGAATTTCCGCAGGCAGAAAATCATCAATAGCGATGTGGGGAAACGGGTCCGCTTTCATATAGGCGTCATGGAGTTCGACGCCTTTCAACTTCATCGCATCGGCATCGAAGAATCCATACTCTTTATCGAGAGACTCAATATAGGACACTTCCGAACTCCTTCATACAAATCCCAGCGCGCCCGACGCCAGTCCTAGCTGTAGCGCTACGCCTAATTGAGCCCCCGTGTAACGTCCAGCGTCGCTGGCAAATTCGGTTTCGCCCATTTTGTCGATCAACCGATGACGATTTGAGGCCGCATGAAGACGGCAGGCAAGGCCCAGCGCACCTCATCCGCGCGCCTTGTCTGTCTTGCTCCTGTGACGAACGACGCGCGCAGGGGCGCCGACCGCGACGCTATCTGGCGGGATGTCATCAAGAACGACTGAATTTGCGCCGATAACCGATCGCGCGCCGACGATCACGTCGCCAAGCACCGCGACCCCGACGCCGATATCTGCGCCGCTCTCAATTGTCGGGTTGGCTCCTAGCTCTTCGACAGAACGCACGCCAAAGGTCGTATTCTGCCTGATCACCACATCGTCGCCGATCGAGCGCGCGACCAAAATCATGCCGCCGAAATGCTCCAGTTTTACCCTCCGCCCGACTTGAACCGTATAGGGAAGGTCTATGCCGGCCGCGACCTGCACCGATTTGCTCCAGAACCGGTAGAACAGCGTCATTGGCGCACGAAGCAGTCTATTCCTTATGCTCATGCGCCAATTGCCGAAGCGATGGCAGGCGAGCGCCCAGAACCCTTGAGCAAAGAAATCGCCGCCATGGATGTGCAGATCTTCCGCAAGGAGAGACCAAAAGCCGATGCCTTTCGGGTTCTTATTGGCAACACCGGCCCCTATCCCGCGACGCTGCCGGATTGCTTCTGCGGCCCCTTCGGTCGGCATCGTCATCTTGCCCGCGCCTCGCGCGCGTTCACGCGGAGAAAGCTACGAATCGCCGGCCAGGGCGATTCATTCCAACGTCCACTGATCAAAGTGCGGGCGAGGAAGAGGGCCGAACCGCCGAGCCATGCAGCATCGGCCAGCATGGCGAAGATTCGCCCGTGATTCTTTCGAAAATATCTACGCCGAGACGCAAACCAATAATCAGGCGGCGCGCTGTTCTTGCGCTTGCCGTCGACGACGCCGGTCGATCGTCCGACGAGGTGCACGACGCGGCTCGTCGGCACATACCAGATTTCAAATCCGTGACGTACAGCCTGCAGCATGAAATCTGTTTCTTCGTAGTAAAGAAAATAGGCCTCATCAAAGAGTCCGGCCGCTTCAAAGACCTCTCTACGGATCAGCACAGAGGCGCCGCACACCCAGTCCGCACGCCGTATCTCATCCGTTTGCGCAGGCGCAACCGACCAAGGCCGAAGCAACGCCGAGATAGCGCCCGTGCGTGCGCACGATTCGAATTCGCTCGCGGGGGTGAGGAACCGAAAGGCGGACGCTTGCGCTGCACCGTCAGGAAACTCTAGCCGTGAGCCGGCGATCCCAGCGCGAGGATGGGCGCTTACGAAATCTACAAGCGCAGAGAGCGCGCCCTTGCGAACATAGGCATCGGGATTGAGAAGAAAAATGAAGTCGGGCGGGGCAGGCGCCGCCAACGCAGGGACTAGCGCCAAGTTGTTTCCCTTGGCGAAACCGCCATTCAACGGGCTCACAATGACGCGCACTAATTCCATGTAGTTTTGGGCAAAGCGCTCGAGCTTCTCGGCGTCGCCGTTCGGCGATGCATTATCGACGATGTATACCGTTGAACCCGGAAATGGCTCGAGTTCGTCAACGAGCGCGCGGAAATGCTCTATGATGACATCCGCCATCTGATAATTGACGATGATAACGGCGATGCGCGGCGGCGCTGGTTCTTGCGTCATCGCTTATACTCGATAAGCTTTTGCCGGCGGCCGAAAAACGCTCCGAACCAGTATCCAAGGACGCCCTGCGCTTCCGCGAATTTTGCCAGCATCGCAAACGTCGCGTAACTCCAGCCGCCGCGTCCGCGGCGACGCGCGCGTATTCGCGCAGCCTGCGCTGGATAGGCCAAGAGGGCGATAAGAAACAGCGGACTGACGAACGCAGCACCAAGGAGCGCCGCCGGCGCGACTGCCGCCCAGGGCAACGGCCGGATCGCCTCGCGGCGCCAGATCCGTTGAGGGGAACGACAGTGCAATCGGGCGACTTCGGCAAAGGCGTGTCCGCCTCGCGCTGTGCGCCGCCACCATTGGGAAAAGCGCATGATGGCTGCGTCGTGCCGTGTCATTTCAGCGTCAAGGCGCATGATCCGAAAGCCGTGCGCGCGAAGCCGCACGCCGAGTTCCGGCTCTTCGCCGGCGATCAACGTCGGATTGAATCCGCCAGCCACTTCAATCGCTGCCCGCCTGATCATGACATCGCCGCCGAATGCGGCTGCCTCGCCGACCGGCGTCGCCCATTCTTCGTCGCATAGCCTATTGTAGACGCTCTTCTCAGGGAATTTTTCGCGTCGCCGGCCGCAGGCGGCGCCGAAGGACGGCTCAGCGTCTAGAAAAGCGCGCGCTTTTTCGATCCAGCCCTCCGCAAGTTCGCAGTCTCCGTCAATGAATTGCACAAGATCCGTATCCGGCGCGATCGCGACAAGAGCCTTTAGTCCAGCGTTGCGGCCGCGCGCCGCCGTAAACGGCGTCGACATGTCGAGAGCGACAACATGCGCGCCTGCTCTCGACGCGGCGTCGACGCTTCCGTCTGTCGAGCCAGAGTCGACATAAACGACAGGGCCGGCGACCCGCGCGAGCGAGGCAAGACATGCCAAAAGCCTTTCCCCTTCATTGCGGCCGATGACGACATAACCGACGCGAGAGGTCATGCGCCGGGCTCCTTGGGAGGCGCACTGTCGCGGGCTGTCCGGGTCCAGGTCCGGGCTGAACGCCGACCCATGCCGAAATAGACGCTCATCTTGTCGTGGAGATATTCGCCGACCGCCGCGACGTCGCGCAGCGGCAGTGCAGCGCGCCCGAACCCTGCCCAAGCCGATGAGGTCGCCACAACGAAAAGCAAGCCGGCCGCTGATGCGACGAATAAAGGCGCTGGATCGTCCCACAAAAGCGCTGGCAAAGACGCCGTCAAAGCAGCGACGATCAGGGCTCCAAATACGGCCATCGGCGGCACGGCAAGGTCGAGCGCCGCGCAGGCGAGGCGAAAGTCGCACTTCATCAGCGCCTGGAAGAAAAGTCTCGGCGCAACGAAGGCCGCGAGGCGGAGCGATCCATTCTCCCAGCGCGCGCGCTGCGTGACGGCGCCTGCGGCTGCAACTGGAAAAACGCTCTCAATGACGGCGTCTTCGACGAGCGTCGGCGCGGCGCCTTGCGCCGTCAGCTGCGCATAAAGCGCCAAATCCTCGACGATTTCACCAGATGCTAGGTTTATGCGGGATGCAATGCTCCATGGCAACGCGGTTCCCGAGCCTGTGAGGCGCGCGGCGCCTGAAAGGCGCTGCAGCCCCCGCATGCGCACCTTATTGATGAGAATCCATGCAAATTCGGAGATGCGCCGGCCGGCGGGGGCGCCTTCTGGCGCGCGCATAATGTAGAGCATCTGCGCAGGCCGGCATGTCGCGGTCATTTCAGCGGCGATGCGCGCAAAAGCGCTTTCTTGCAGCGTGCAGTCCGCGTCAACGATGACGACGCCTGAAGGCGCTTCTGCTTTCAGTCGGTCAAGGCCGAATTGAAGCGCATAACCCTTGCCGCGCCGGGCTAAATCCGTCCGGACATAGACATCTGCGCCGGACTGCCGAGCGATTTCGGCGGTCGAGTCGTCGCAATTGTCAGCGATGACGACGATGCGATCTTCGGGTCGTTTCGTCGCCTTAATGCTCGCGAGCGTCGCGCCGATCACGGCTTCTTCATTGTGTGCGGGAACAAGTATCGCGAGCGGCCCACCCTCACCCTTCCTGCAGCGGTTTGGCCCCGCGAATGCTAGCGCAACCTCAAGCGCATAAAACGCCGCAAGAATAAGGAGAGTGAGACCAAAAATAAGAATGAGGAAACTAGCGATCCCAGTCATCGCGACACCGCCCCAAAGCAACTCTTGAGATCGAGCGCGATTTTGTCGATATCATGCATAACGTACGCAAGATGCCGCGCACGTGCGCCCATCGCCTCGATCTCCGCAGTGCCTGCGTCAAGCGCCGCACGCATCGCCGCTGCAAGCGCGCCCGCGTCCCCTGCCGGAGCTAGCCAGCCGTTTTCGCCGGGACGCACCAATTCCGGTATGCCCGCGACATAGGTCGAGATCACCGGCCGCGACAAGAAAAATGCCTCCATAATCGACACCGGAAGGCCTTCAGCGTAGCTCGGCAAGATGAAAACTCGGGCGCTCTCAATTTCCGTGCGGATTTCAGCCGGCGTTTTCCAGCCTGCCAGGATGACCTCGCGGGTCAAGCCTTCGCGTGCGATCGCTGCTTCAAGATCCGCTCGCATTTCACCGTCGCCGAGAATACGAATCTCGAACGCCCGCCCCTCACGTTTGAGAGAAGCGGCCGCCTCGATCAGAGTCATCTGGCCCTTCTGCGCGCTCAGTCGCGCGACACTCACGAAGCGGGGCGCGTCCGGCAGGGGAATCGCCGGGCCCGCATAAAAAGCAGGTTCGACGCCGCACCGGATAAGCTTGATCTTGGGCCATGCCACCGGGGGCGCTTGCCGGCGCAGTTGGCTGACGCCGAAGGAGGAAACGCCGACGACAAAAGCCGCCCGCGCGATCTTTTCAGGAAGGCCGATGAGGCCAGGCTTGTCGAACTCTTCAGGACCGTGGACGGTCAGGCTGAACGTCGCGCCCGTAAGACGCGCTGCAAGCAAGGCGACGGTCGCCGAATTTGTCCCGAAATGCGCGTGCAGGTGGGTGACGCGACCTTGCTGTAGCCAGGCTGCGAGCGCCAGCGCTTCCGCCCAATAGATGCCATGCCTAAGGAGCCCAGCCTCAGACCGCGCGCCGAGACCTACGGCGTCAAAGAGCGCGTAGGCGGCGCTAACGGGATTTGAAAGCGCCTGCCGCACAATGGTTGTCGCGAGCGCTGTCTTCCGTTCACAGAGAATATGGCGTGTCTTTGAGGCTTCGTCCGCGTCTTCGACGGCGATGACGGCGTCTTTGGCCGGACGGATTGCAAATCGGACGACCTCGACGCCCTGGCGCTCAAGCGCCTGAATCTCCCTGCGCACAAAGGTGTGGCTGATGCCTGGGTATTGGTTCACGAGATAGGCGATGCGCATGGCTTCATCGTGGCGCGGCCGTCAGGCCGCACTCCGCCTTGGGTCAATCCCACTAAGGTAGAAGCGGCACGCGCCAAAGAATTCACCGAATTGTCCGAGCACGACGCGCAGCCCATAGGCCCAGGACGCGCGTTTGGCCGCTCCCTCGCGAATGGCGATGACGGCGACACGCGCGCCATAAACGGCAACCCCAAGGCCCAGCGTGACGGCGAGCACGGCGACCGCTTGGAGGATAGAGCCGGTCAAGACCGTGAACGCAAAAGCGACAAGCGCAAGCGCGCCGAAAAACATCGGAACAGCAGCGCCCCAAACGATTCCGCGCAGATGCTCCTTCATATAGAGGCGCTCCGGCGGGGCGCCGTGTAGTCTGTAGCCATGGGCGTAGGCGTATCCGGCATCTGCTGCGTCGCGCCACCAAGTGCGGCTATCGACAGGCGGCCGCACGCACATGCGTTCTTCGATGCGCCAGGCATGCGCGCCGCGGCGGCGCATGCGAATGCACAGATCGGCGATTTCGTTGGCCTGCAAGTCGCCGCGAAATCCCCCGGCCGCTTCAAACGCTTCGGCACGCACAAGAAACGACCCACCCACAGTCTGCGTTTCGCCGGGAGGCGGCGCGATGATTGCAGAGAGGGGCGCCAAGAGCGGCGCCTCGCCCCGGCCTTCAACGACCGCCACTTCTGGCCGGCGTTCCATGAACTTGAGGGCAAAATCGATCCATTGCGGATCGAGCTTTGCGCCAGCTTCCAAAAACTGAACGAAGCGCAAATCCGGATTGATCCTTTTGAGGTGTCTGTATCCGGCGTTGGAAAGTCGACCCGGCGTGGAACCGGGTGGAGACTCGACCAGATGTACGCCCGCAGGCGTCGCAAGAGTCGTGTTTTCGCCGTCGACCTTTACCGTTGAATAAGCGGTCGCGGTATTCGCTTCCGCTGCCGCGAGGCTTTCCGTCGCTGGTCTTTTCTTGAGCGCGACAACGACACCGATACTGGCGCGCAAACTCGGTGTGGGCTGAGTCCCGGACGCCTCCCGTGGGGCGAGAACAGGACGACTCGGCGGGTCGGATTCCTTCGGGGAGGCCGCACTATGCGCCAATGGTGATGCGGCTCCGTTCGGCGGCGACATATCAATGGAGAGCGGCTCCTCCCGCATCTCCGGTAATTGCGGCCGCGCGACAGGAGTTGTCGGAACTTGTGTCGCCGCCAGCTGCGCCGCGGCGACAATCGGCTGCACGCTCTGCGCCAGAGTCGCAGCAGGCGGAATGAAAGTCGTCCCCATCAACTTTTCGGAAGCCGGCGGCAAAGCCTGTCGCTTTCAGCCGCCAGCACCGTCGGATTCACCCTTGATAAACGCCGTAGGGCCGACCGTCTGCGGCGCGCGCGGTCGCGAAGGAATAGGTGCAGAGGTCGATCCTGGCGTCAGGCCGCCGAAAACGCCGTAATCCTTCTTGTCGCGTATCACCGCCCGCACGGTGTCTGCATCGATGACATCGAGCTGGTCCGAATACGCATAAACAAGCGCCGTGTCCGCGATCACGTTGATGACGCGGGGCACGCCGCCCGAATGCGCTGAGAGAAGGTCGACGGCGCGATCATCAAATATTCTTCGCGTCGCGCCGGCTATCCCAAGGCGCGTTTCGACATACGCGCCGACCTCTTCACGGCTGAGCGGCGTCAGGTGAAAATCGGCGCCGACGCGCTGGGCAAGCTGCAGCATCTCCGGCCGATTGAGAAGGTCTTTAAGCTGCGGCTGTCCAACGAGGATCAGCTGCAACAACTGGTCCTTGCCGGCGTTGATGTTCGACAGCATGCGCAGCTCTTCGAGCTGATCGATCGAGAGATTCTGCGCTTCATCGATGATGAGCACGACGCGCCGGCCTTTGGCGTATTCAGCAATGAAGAAATTCTGGAGCTGTGAAAACAGCTCAACATGACTCTTGCCCGCGAAGGGCTGGCCAAACCCCATAAGGACCCAGCTCAAGAGGTCGCCGCGCCCAGGCTGGATGTTCGAAAGGAGACAGACGGTGTGCGAGCCGCTCAGTTGGTCGATCAGCCGATGAATGAGCGTAGTCTTGCCGCACCCCACATCGCCGGTGACAATCGATATGCCGGCCTGATTGAGGACGCCATATTCGAGCATCGCATAGGCGAGCCTGTGCCCGCGGCCCCAATAAAGAAAGGCCGGGTCCGGAAGAATTGAGAAAGGCTTTTCCTTAAGCCCGAAAAACGCTTCGTACATCAGCCATTCCCAACACCGCGGCGACGGCCTCGCGCCGACGCGCCGTCGTCATTTCTTCGCGAGTAGCTCTCGCACTTTGGCGGCGACTTCGGGCGACGGCTTGGCGGCGAGCGCTTTGTTGAGTTCCGCCTCGCCGCGCACCTTGTCGCCCGCCGCCAGGTAGACTGCGCCAAGGTGATAGTGGCCTTCAGCGAACCCATCGAGAAGCTTGACCGCCTCTTCGAGCGTGGCTTGTGCGCCGGCAATATCGCCATTGCGGAATTTCGCCCAACCTAGAGTATCGAGAAAATAGGCATTTTGGGAGCTGGCGAGCGGCCGCGCAATTTCGAGCGCGCGCGCAAGGCTTGCCGGATCATTGCGCACTTCCGTGACGATGCTCGCATAGTTATTCGACGCAATGAGATCGCCGGGGCGGCGCTCCAGGATGTCGCCATAGACCGCAATCGCCGCTTCCTTTTGGCCTGTGGAGATCAGGAAATCTCCTTTCGTGTAGCGTGCGCCGAAGTTATCCGGCGCTTCGGCGATGATGGAGTCGAGCATGGGCAGAATTTCCGCGTCGCGCTTGTCGCGGCGGTAGAGACGATAGAGGTTCTCCGTCGCTTCCGGGCGCGACTTGTCGACGGCGTAGGCTGCGCGGAGCAACGGCTCGAGTTCTTCCCGGCGATTTTGTTGGTCTAAAATCTGAGCGAGCAGGACACGGGCGTCATAAGCCTTCGGATTCTTGCCGATCATCCCGCGCAACAGAGCTTCCGCTTCGCCAGCGCGATTGTCGCGGACATAAGCGTCGATCAGCGTCGCCAGCGGCCTGCCTGACAAGGGCTGGCGCGCATTTTCCGCGCCGAGCTGGTCGATCACGCCGGAGAAATCATTCAGCCCGGCATAAGCGGCGCCCAAAATGCGGGTCACCGTCGGGTCGGCGCCGGCGGCGACTTCGATTCGCTTTGCCGTCGCCTCGGCGCCGCGCCAATCCTGCAGCACGAGCTGTGTCGCGGCGAGGAGTTTCAGGTTTTCGAGGTCGCCCGGGAAAGCGTTGAGCGAATTCTCAAGCGTCTCTTTTGCACGCGCCGGATCATTGGTGCGCAAGAGGAGCTTGGCGAAGAGGTTTGAAGCCGCCGCATCATATTTGCTTTCGTCAACCGCTTTCGCCATTTCGGACTTGGCGTATTCGAGATCGCCTTTGCGCTCAAACGCCGTCGCAAGCAGCAACTTGGCTGGCGTCGAATCCGGCTTGTCGACGAGAACGGCGCGCAAGTCGTTAATTGCTTCATCGAATTTCTTTTCGTCTATCTGCAGCCCCGCGCGCTTGATGAGGGCTTCGGGATTGCGGGGATCTTTCTCAAGCACCGAGTCAATGATCGCGCGCGCCTCGTCGATCTTGCCTTCGATTAGGCGCTGGCCCGCCAGTTCGTTCCGCGCCCGCGCGACGATCGCGTCGTCTTTACTCTTTGAGAGTTCGGCGTAGATCCCTTCTGCGTCCTTGAACTGACTGACTTGACGCAGGAATGCGCCATAGGCGAATTTGAGTTCGACGTTTTTTGGTTCCGCATCGACATAAGTCTTGAAGGTCTTCGCCGCCGCATCCTTGCCGCCGATGGCGTTGTCCATGCGAATGACGTCAAGGACGGTTTCAATCTTGCCCGGCGAAAGCTCGGCAATCTTGGCGAGTTCGGCGCGCGCTTCCGGCAGCTTTTTGTCGTTGATGAGTTGGCGCGCGTAGAGTTGTCGATACGCGACCACATCCGGATAAAGCGCGATCAGGCGCTGGAACCCGGTCAGAATGTCCTGATTTCGTCCCTGAACGGACAAAATCTGCATGCGCAGCAGATGAAGGACCGGCACCTTCTCGTCGATCTTGAGCGCGGCGTCGACTTCCTTCAGCGCCGCCTCAGCATCATTTGCCGTAAGCCTGTCGGTTGCGATCACGGCCACGGCTTCGGGATTCTTGGGATCTTTGGCGAGCACCTTCCGGGCAAGTTCGACGGCTTGCGTCCTGTCATCGAGTTTCAAGAACACTGCCGCTTTCAGCGCGGTCGCATCCAGACTTGCCGGATCGAGGGCCAGAGCGGCGTCCGCCGCCTTCATGGCTTCGGCCTCGTCGCTCGCAATAAGATAAAGCTTGCCGATTTTGACCTGGGCCTCGGCATTCTTCGGGTCAAGCCGGATGACCTGTTGAAGGATGCCGAATAGTGTCTGGAAGTCCTGCTTGTTCTCAGCAAGCTGTGCAACGCCGAGCAGGGCTGGAACGTGATCCTCTTTGATCTTCAGCGCATTGAGGAACTGGACATTGGCCTTGCCGGGGTTGCCTTTCGCGATATAGTCGTAGCCGCTCTTGGTGTAGCGTTCGATTTTCTGTTCCGGAGAGGCGCAGGCTGCGACCGCCGGCAGCATAAGAGCGAGCGTCGCCGCGCGCAGTATCGTTCGGACCTTTTTCGTCGGACGGTTCGTCATCATCATAAACTGTTCCCCGGAACTCACTTTCGCTCTAAGGTGATTGCTCGAATCTATCGACGCTTGCAACGCTAATCGCGCCGTCACGCGGCCGTGCTTCCGCGATTCCGCTCGGACCCTGGCGATGCCGATTTGGCCGCTTTTTCAGAAGCTGCCTTTTTCAACCCGCCAATTTTATCTCCCGGGCGCGCATATGTCATGCCATTCAACAGGAAAACGCGCTGCAATTCGCGGTCCATGCCGACGGCAGACAGACCGACGGCAGACTGGATTGTCGCCTTTTCAAGCATCAGGACAAGACCGAGAAAGGCGCGGTCGCAGCCTTTTACGGAGGAAAAATCGAGCACAACGGCGCGGCGGGCCGCCGCCGCTTTGCGGAACGCCGCACGAAAGGGCGCAAGCGTTGCGTGTGTAGGACGCCCAGAAAGGCGCAGGATTACGGCGTCGTCCAAGTGCTCGAGTTCCACTCCGGCGTGAGCGTGCTTGTTGGCCCTCGCACCGAAGACTTGCGGCGCGACGCCCCTCACAAGAAGCGCCGCCAGCGCCGCTCCGTCTTCAAAGTAGCGCCGCCACAGCGAACGTTCCTCTTTAATGCGCCAGGCCCATTCCAGTCCCGCGCGAGCTACCCATTTCGGCGCACGGCGAATTGTGCCCGCCGTGAAATCGACGACGGCCCCGAGATGGGCGACGACAGGCGCCTTTATCGATGACAAATTCCGTTCGATCCAAGCCTGTCCCTTGCTTGCGCCGAGCGCAACGAGAACGAAGTCCGGGCGCGCTGCATTGATCGCGGCTATAATCTCGGCATTGCTCATGGCTTCGACGTCGCCGTGCCCAGGATTGAGCGCGCCAGCCGCCTCGACGCCGTAAACGCCTGACCGAAGCGACGCTGCCGCTGCAGCCGCGGCGCCGTCACGCCCGCCAAAAAAGAATACGCGCAAGCGGCGTCCCGGAACCGCGGGGCGAGCCTTCAGCGCGTCAAACAGGTCCGATCCTGCAGCCCTGCCAGGCAGCGGCACGCCGAGAAGCCTCGCGATGGCGACGACCGGCGCGCCGTCCGCCAGCGAAAGATCGGCATTCAGAACTTGGGCGCGCGCGGCGCGGTCTCGCACGGCGCGCACGAGCCAGTTGGTATTGGGCGTCACAAACGAAAGACGTCTTCCTGTTCGCGCCGAGTTGGCGACTGCCTCGGCTGCGCCGGCGATATCCGTCCGGTCAAACGGCAGGCCAAGAACGCACCAAACATCCCGGTCGAAATCGTCTGAGCCGACCATGGCCATCGAGGGCGCGACCTGAGCAACGGCAGGGGTGAGTTCCTGGACGACAAGCGGTTCGCTCATGGAGGCTCTACTTCCTTACGGACCGTCAGCGCGCGAGGGTTCAGACTTCATTGACCCTAATACACGCTAAACATGAGCAAATTCTGCGCCATCCGCACAGGTCACCCGACGCAGAGGCCTAAAAATTTAGCAATGATGCAGTTTCCACCGCCGGATCACCGCGACGAATCGCGCCGCAGCCACTTCAGCCTGGAACGCGTTTGGATTGCGGATCAGAGACTTGGCTTGCGGAACGACCGAAACCTCACCAGGCGCTGCAACGAAAATTTCCTTAACGGTATCCATCGCCGACAGCGTAGTTGCAGATTCGGAGATGGAAGGGGGGGGCGACGCCCAAAACGCGTTGCTTTTGTCGTGATTAATATTGCCGGGTCGCCGCAAGACCGCCCTGCCAATTTTATTGACGGCGATCTCGCAGATACAGCCCCGAAATAATGTTGATCTTGCGCCGCTCGCTCCGCTGTTGTCACAATCCTTGCATTAAATCCCGTATGAGCGGGTCGCAGGCGCGCAAAGCGCGGGATTTCGTCAGAGGCTTTGACGCAAGGCAAGATGCGCCGGCGACGGGAAAGGACGGCGGCGGGTGACGCGCCGCTTGAACCGGCGCCTCCCAAACGCCATAGACGACCCTGTGGGTGAAGAAACGAGTGCGTAAAGGAAATCGATGCGAGGCGCGGAGCCACCATGGGCGAAACTATTGCCTTGGCCGCCGCGGTTAGACGCCCAATCGGGCCTTTGCAGGGCCGGACCGAGGAAGATCTGGGCATAAGCGAGCGCACCTTGAACGGTCATTTGCGGGAATTAGGGCCCAAACTGCTGGCCCCCCCTTGTGTTCCAACCGGTGCGAAGATGGCGACGCCAAGGCGAGCACGCTGAGGTTCGCTGCGCTATGACTAAGCGCCCCGTTAAGGGCGCAGGCTTTAGAGAGAGTAAGCCGCGCCGGGGCCTTGGGAGTCGGCGTCGGTGGTGCGAGGTATGAAAGGGGCCCCAAATGGGAGACGAGTTCACCATCGAGGACGTATTGATCGTCCTGAAGCGGCGGTTCCTGCTGTTCGTTGCGCCGGCGCTCGCCGTGCTTCTGCTTGGCCTGGTCGTTGTCATGCTGCTGCCGGCGAAATTCATGGCGCAAGGCGTCATTCTCGTCGTGGGCGCCGAAATTCCGTCAGACCTCGTGCGGTCGACCGTCAGCGCGTATGCGCAAGAACGTATCGAACAGATCAAGACGCGCGTCTTGACGCGCGCGCGCGTTCTTGAAATTGCAGACAAATACAATCTCTACCCGCGCAATCGCGGCTATTCGGATACGCAGCGCGTCGAACTGATCCGCCAGAATCTCTCCGTAAGGTACATTCGCGCGGAAGGAGCAAAAACCGGCGCCGGCCGCGACGATACGATCGCGTTCGCCGTCACATACACCGACCGCTCCGCCGAAAAGGCCTATCAGGCGGCCAACGAATTCATGTCCGTCTTCTTGACGGAAGACGTCCGCACCCGGACGACCGGCGCCTCCAATACGACCGAATTCTTCAAAGGTGAGACCGCCAAGCTCGCCGCGCAGGTCAGCGCGATGGAAGCGGCGATCTCGAAGTTCAAGACTGAGAACGCCGACTCTCTCCCCGAGACCCTCGATTCACGCAAACTACAGCTTGATCGCGCTCAGTCGGAATTGACTTCCGCCGAAGCGGCGAGCACCGCGGCCGAAGAGGAGCTTCGCTTCATCGAATCGCAGCTTACCTCCTCCGCCGCCGCATCGGGCGGCAGCGCGATTTCCCGCGCGAAAGAAGAACTCGCCCAATTGCGCAGCGTCTATACGGACAATCACCCCGCCGTCATCGCCGCGCGCCGCGAAGTCGCCGCGCTTTCAGGCGGCGGCGCTTCGAGCCGGGAAGTCGCGGCGGTCCGCTCTGCGCTGACGAAAGTCGGCGAGGAACTCGCCGCACTAGAGAAGGCCACGCCGCGCGATCCGGCGGCGGTCGCGGCCAAACGCGATGAGATTTCAGAGCTCCAAAGGAAAATGAACGATGTCATCGGCCGAAACACGGGCGGCGACCTGTTGACCGTTCAGCTGCAGGGCCGTCATGCGATTTCAACGAGCCGTCTCGACTTGCTGCGCAACCAGAAAGAACAGCTCCAGACGCGCATAGCCGCACTTTCCGAAGATATAGCGCGCACGCCGGAAGTCGGCCGCGGCCTCGCAGCGCTGACGCGCGATTATGAGACTTTGTCAAACCAATACGAAGACATGCTTCGCAAACAGCAGCAATCGCAACTCTCGCAGAGCATGGAAGCAAATCAGAAGGCGGAGAAATTCAGCATACTCGATCCTGCCGTGCAGCCTGATAAGCCTTCGAGCCCTGACCGCGCGAAACTGTCCGTGCTCGTCCTGTTTTTTTCTTTGATCACAGGCGCCGGTGTCGCTCTCGGGGCCGAAGTGATTTTCGGGACGATCCGCGGCAAGGGCCATCTGACGCAAATAGTCGAAGCCCATCCGATCGCAATCATCCCTTACATCAAGAACGGCGACGATGCCGGCCGATTTACGCTCGCTCTGCCGAAGCCGAAGCCCCGTAAGCTTGCGACGCCCGCCGAACCGGCGGTGGAAACAACCGCCGCCTGACCCGTCAAGACAAAGCGAGATCAAATGGACCGCATCAGAGAAGCAGTGACCCGCGCCCGACAGGCGCAACCCAAGACGCCAGGAACAGACACTGGCGTCGCGATGCCGCGCTTTTCGCCTTCTGTCGCCGCAAACATTGATTCGATCCCGCTCGTCCAATGCGATTTCGGCAGCTTTCCTCGCCACCGGATCATTTCGAACGAACACGACCCAGTGCTCGCGGCGTTTCGCGTGCTGCGTACAAAAGTGTTGCAGAAAATGGAACAGGAGGGATGGAAAACGATAGCCGTCGTTTCGCCCGCGTCCGGCGCCGGCAAGACCGTGACGGCGATCAATCTCGCGATTGCGATCGGTTCGAAGCAAGGCGTCCGCTGCACGCTTGTCGATCTCGACTTCTACCGGCCAAGCATCGCCCGCTATCTCGGCGTGAAAGATACCCCTTCTATCGTCGACTATTTTGAAGGCGCAAAATCCGTCGCTGACGTCATCGTGCGGCCCGACCTTCCCGATCTGCTGCTGATCGGCAATGAGCGCGTTTCGCGGCGCGGCGCGGCGTTCTTGACGTCGCCCCGCGCCGACGAACTCGTCGCGCGCTGTGTGGACGAATACAAGTCGAGCGTCGTCGTCTTCGACCTTTCGCCCCTGCTCGGCTGCGACGACGCCATCGCGTTTCTGCCGAAAGTCGATTGCGCGCTTTTGATTGCGGCGAGCGGCGAGACGCGCGTCGCCGACCTCAAGGAAGCCCGCCGCATTCTCGGCAAGACCAATGTGATCGGCTCCGTGCTCAACAAGGCTCAGTCCATAGGACAAAACTACTACTATCAGTAGGCAGAGCGTATTGCCCTTTCAACGCTCCAGTTTTGCGCCGAGCAGCCTTTCGATGCTCGCGATGTAGCTCAGCCAAGCCTCTCGCCCCCTATCGGACAGGCGGCAAATCGTCTGCGGCTTTCGGCCTGCGAAACGCTTTTCGACGTCGATGTAGCCGGCCTCTTCGAGCTTTCGGAGGTGTACGGATAGATTTCCATCCGTACCGCCGACTTTCGCCTTAAGCTCACTGAAGTCCGCCGCGCCCGCGCCCGAAAGAAAGGCCATCACGGCGAGGCGCACGCGCCCGTGTATGACGTCGTCTATGCCCGCATAGTCGAACGCCTGGTCGGCAGGAGACATCATGTCAATTTGCGCGCTCGCGACGCATCAGCAAGACGCCGGGAACCGCGAGGACGAGAAGCGCCGCGGCCGCGCCGACGAGCAATTGTTCGTGCCGCCCGATGAGCGTCGCGGTCGCCGCCATGGCGACGAAGGCGATCCGGCTGAAGGTTTTAAGCAGATCGGATTTCGCGGCCTCTGCGCTCGCGGCAAGGGCGACGGCGTAAACGCCGAAGCTCACGGGCTGAAAGATCGAGAAAGCGATGGCGAAGACCGCCCCGCCGTCGCGCGAAAAGCCGAAGACGTCTTCCGGCGCGGCGAGCAGCGCGGCGAACAAAGCCGCCGCAAAAATCCCAAGGAAGGCGCCGCTCGCGGACCAAACTGCGGCTGTGACGGCGTTGCCGATGCCGACGGCGCCTGGCCGTCGCGCCAATCGCATTCGGATGATGCGCGCAGCAATACTGGCAAGGCTCATGCCGCCGAGCCAGATCGCGGGGATCGCCCAATAGGAGACGGCGACAAGCCTTGTCCCGATCGCCCAGTTCGCGACAAGGCATAGCGCAACCGCAAGCCCGAACACGACATAGATCGATCCGCCGAGCAACGGCGCGCGGCGGCCTTCTTCCGCCAGAGCACGTACGACGGCGAGATCTTGTGCGAGTTGCGTGTGCAAAGCTTCGTTCACGGGACGATTTCCTTTCGGCGCCGCCGCCCCGCGCCACTTCAACGCGCGCGGCGCCTGGGCAGGGTTTTCTTGGACGGCGGCCGACGCACGGCGCGTCGGCCGTTCTCACTGGAGCAATTCCTTTTCAGTCAGCGTAGACCATGTCGAGATCGATCGCGGTGCCTTGTGCCGACACCGTAAACTTCACTTCATCGAACCGGGGTTCGCCGCGGAGCGCGGCGGCGTTGAACATCGACCACCCATCGAGCGGCAGGCCGGCATCCGTTCTGTCGAACACGCCGTCCTTATCGACGTCGTGCCAGACCGACACCGAATACTCGCCGGGAGCGACGCCGTTCAGAACCACTGTCATTTTGCCAGCTTTCGGATCCGGAATGATCTTGCCGTAGGTACCTTCGTTTTTCAGGAACTGCGCCGCGGTCTGCAAGCTCACATAGAGCGGACCCTTTTGCGCACGCACGCCGTCGATGCCGATCGACACGTCAGCCGCTTGCGCCGTCCCATTTGCGACAAGCAGAGCGCCCGCGAGAGCGACAAGAACTTCTTTCTTCATCAGATTGGTCTCCTTAATCGCCGCCCGTTGCGGCCTTACACAAACTACTTTGCGTTTCAAAGTACTTTTGTCAAGAGTGCCGTTTGCGTTTTGGCGCGTCTGGTTAGCGGCGCTCGAAGGCGCGTCAGAACCAGCCCTTTTTCCGGAAATAGAGGATCGGGAGCACCGCTGAGAGCACCATCAGGACGACAGCGAGGGGATAGCCGAGCGGCCAGTCAAGCTCGGGCATGTGGTGGAAATTCATGCCGTAGATCGAGGCGATGAGAGTCGGCGGCAGAAAGGCGACAGCGGCGACTGAGAATAGCTTGATGATGTTGTTCTGCTGGATGTTGATCATGCCGAGCGTTGCATCGAGCAGGAACGTGATCTTCTGCGAGAGATAAGACACATGATCTGTGAGCGAGGACGCATCGCGCGCGAGAATCTTGATGCGCGCCTTCAGCTCCTTATCCATGATCTTCTGCGACGCATAGAGCGTGAAGAAACCGAACAACCGGTTCAGCGTGACGAGGCTGTCCCGGATCATGGAGGCGATATCGTTCTTACGGCCGAGCAGCGTGATGACCCGCTGGAAATCCGGGCTCGAGCCTTTGCCCTCCTGGCGCACGGCAAAGATCTCAGCCGAGAGCCGGTCTGCGTCATGCACCGCGCGCTCAAGAATATCGGCGAGACGATCGATGACTGCTTCAAGGAGGCCGATCAGCACAGTTTCGGGCGAAACGCATCCGATCTGCGCCTTTTGCGCCCGCGCGGCGAAAAGGCCGAAGACGCGCGGCTCTTCGTAGCGGATCGTCAGGAGCCTTTGACCCGTCAGCACGAAGGTGACCGGCGAGATTTTCGCGTCGTCCTGATCCGTGTGCGACAGAATGAGCGCCGTCATGAACAGGACGTCATTGTCGACATAGAGGCGGCTTGAGACCTCGATCTCGTTCATTTCCTCGCGCGTCGGCACCTCGATGCCGAGCGCGGCCTCCAACATCTTTTCCTCGTCCGGCTGCGGACGCAGCAGATCGACCCAAAGCGCTTGGTCTTTTTCAGCATAAACATCCGCCAACGGACGAAGCCGCCCGTCGGCGAGCGCATATCCCATGATCATCGGGCGTACCTGGCGAAGGGATGGAAGAACGTTGCGCCGCTCATGCCACGCCTCGGCGCGCGTGTCAGCCCGGCGCGAGGCAAGCGCGTCAGGCGGCGCGAAGGCGCCGCAGAATAGCTGAATCCCGCTTCGAGAAGCCGCGCTGCGGCACCTCGACGGGCTTGAGGCCCGTCGCAGCGAGAAGATCGGCGGTGATGACCGGCGCCGGCGAGCGGAACGCCGTCTTCCCCGAGTCGTCGATGAAAATGAGGAAGAAGCCCTGCTCGGCGTCGAGCGCGTGACGCAGGAGCGCCGAGTCGAGCCAGTCCATCGTTGCGCCATTCTTGCGCGGCTTCTCGTCGCCATAGACCTCGATCACGGCGATGTCGTCGCGAATGAGCGCGGCGAGCGCCGGCTTGATGAGACGCCGTTGCAGCCGGCAGGCGGCGTGATTGACGGCCGGCCCGATCACGAACAGCGTCCGGCGCGGCGAAAAGCGTTTCGGCTTGCTCGCCGTGAAACCCGACTTCAGCTGCGCCCAAAGACGCGGGAAGAAGCCCGACGCAAGGTCGGGCCGGCGCGCCGCAAATGCGGCGGCGCCGCCAAAGGCGAGGCTCAAGAGAATGATGAACAGGGTCTCTGCCATGCGCGACGTTTAACGGGGCTTCGGTTGCGGCGGCGTTAAGGCGTTGACACAGCACGGCAAGACTCGTGCCGCAGGGCGGGAGCGCGGAAAGTGTTAACAGCCGAAGGACCATGCGGAAAGCCATGCGGGCGGCGCCTGTGGAAAGTCAGTTTTGCAGGGGGATCGTACCCGCCTGCCCAGACATGCGAGCGGCGTCGTCCGCAGACCGTTTCGGCTCCAGCACTTCGTCATAGAGCCCCGGCCGGACCTTGCCGCGCCGGTGCGCCATATAGAGCGCGACAGCCAATTGCATGGCCGCGACACAGACGAAGGCGTCGCGCGCCGTGAAGTCGAGCCGCGTCACCGCCAGCACGGAGAGGGACCCGACCATCGCCGCCGCCGCATTCGCCATATTGCCCGCCGCCATGATGCGGGACCGGGTTTCAACCGGCGCGCGCCGCTGCATCGCCGCCTGCAGCGGCACGACGAACAGGCCCATGGCCGCAGCGGCGAGGACAAACGAGAGCGCGCAAAGCCGCCCCACGGGGTCTGACGTCAGGAAGGAAAGGCTGCGCGGCGCTTCCGGGGTCGTCAGCGTGCCAGTGACGACATAGATCAGGATCGATGCCGCCGCGGCGAGCGCCATGCCGAGCGTTGAGAAGCCAAGGCCGCTCTTTCCCTTGGAAAGGAGCGCCGCGACGATCGCGCCGGCGCCGGCGCCGATGGCGAAGAGGCCCATCGCGGCGGTCGCAACCTTCTCATCTGCATGGAGGGCTTCCTTGGCGAAGAGGGGCGTCAGCACGGTCAACAGCGTCGTCGCGTAATAGAAGAAGGCGGCGCCCAGCAGCGGGCGGCCGACCCCTTCCGCCTTGAAGGCGAGAGAGAGCATGCGCGCCGTCTGCACGAAGGGATTGAAATCGAGCTTGAGGTCTGGCGCGCCGGCAGGCGCTTCCGGCGCAAAACGCGCCGCGACATAACCGGCGGCCGAGGAGCACGCCATGACGGCGGCCACGATCAGCCCGCCGCCTTCGCGCGCGACCAGCATGCCGCCGAGGAAGAGCCCGAGCAGGATCGAGACATAGAGCCCGGCATTGCAGAGACCATTGCCGCGCACGAGTTCTTCCGGCTGCAGATATTTGGGCATGGCGCCGATGCGCACGGGACTGAACAGCGCCGTCTGCGCGCCGAGCGCGAAGAGAGCGCCGATGAGGATGGGCGCAGAGTCGAGCGCAAAGCCGACCGCCGCGATCGCGACGATCGCCGCTTCGAGAAGCTTTGTGCGGCGGAACATCAGCGCCGTCTCATATTTCTCGGCGAGCTGGCCGCCGATCGAGGAGAACAAGAGGATCGCGACGGCGAGGACGGAGCCGATCACCGGCACGGCGTTTTCGCCCACGGCGCCGCCGCCGACCCAGCCGAAGGCGACGCCGATGATCAGCGCCTGACGCATCAGATTGTCCGTGAACGCCCCGAAAGCGAGAGTCGCCCACATCGGCAGGAACCGGCGCTGAAAGAAGAGCGGCTTCGTCATGCGTGGGCTTCCTTGCGCGGCGACGCGGCGGGCTCGGGATCGGGCAGCGGCGGCGCATCAAGGCTCGCGCCGGCGGGGCGCGACGGCCCGAGAAGCGCCAGGGACTTTTCTTCGACCGCGCGTTCGAGGCGCGCCATGAACTGTTCCTTTTCAAGACCCGGCGGCAAAGGCGGCAGGAACTCCACCGTCGCGACGCCCGGCGCAAGGCGCGTCGATTGCTGCGGCCAGAACAGGCCGAGATTGGTCGCGACCGGCACGCAAGGCCGCTGATAGGCCGTATACATATGATAGACGCCGCGCTTGTAGCGGTACCGGCGCCCGACCGGCGCAAGATGGCCTTCGGGGAAGATGAGAATGCGCCGTCCGTCGGCGGCGGCGGCCTTCATCTCGTCATCGACCAGCCGGGCGCGCGCAACAGCGCCGCCGCAATTGTCGACGATGATGGCGCCGAGCTTGCGCAGAATGCCGCCGACGAGCGGAAACTTTTCGAGGTGATCGCCCGTGACGAAGGCAAGATCGGCGATCTCGGCGACATAGATGAAGCCGTCGCCCCAGCTTTGGTGTTTGGCGGCGAGAATGCAGGGACCTTCGGGGAGATGCTCAAGGCCGCGAACCTCGACCCTGATGCCCCCGATATGGCGCATCACGCCGCGCATCGCCCGCGCATAGAGCCTGATCCAGGCGGTCATGGGGCGCCGCCCCGGCAAGAGCAGCAAGGGCAAGGACGTCAGCAAAAAGAAGATCGAGACGCCGTAATAGGCCGCCTGAAAGGCGATGCTGCGGATCATGCGACGGCTCCTTCATTACCAGCGAAAAGCACGGCCCGGACGCCCGCCTTGAACTGCGGGGCGAGCGGCGTGAGCAGGCTCGAAAACCGGCCATGCGCCTTGTGGAGCGCCGGCTGCAGCACGACGCCGAGCGCCATGGCCGCAAGGAGATTGGCGTCGCCGGCCGGGATTTCGCCGCGCGTCATGGCCTCCGACACGATGTCTTCGGCGGCGGCGACGGGATTGTCCTCTTCCGACGGCGTCGGCAGGAAATGCGTCGTGTTGAGGAGATGGAAGGCAAAATGCGTCCAGTCCTCATCGGCGACCAGGCAATAGGCGTCGACAATGCGGTCGGCGACGGCGCCAAGGCCGCCCCCGGCGCGCGCCGCTTCCCGGAGGAGATGGGCCAGTCTGATATGCAGTCGGTAGAACAAGGTCTCTGCAATCGCCTCCTTGGACGGGAAATGCCGGTACAGTGCGCCTTCCGAGAGGCCTGCCCGCCGCGCGATGTCCCGCGTCGTCGCGGCGTCGACGCCATGCTCCCGAAACGAGTCAAGCGCTGCGCGCTCTATGCGGGTGCGCGTGTCGCTCTCCCTCGGGCGCTCCGGCGACCCTGAACGCTCCGCCACAGACTGATCCCCCAGCCCGTCCATGCAACCAATACCCCCTTCCGGTGTGAACGCTCACTTACATACAGCAGGTTTTTGGAGAAGTCAAGTGAGCGCTCACTCGCGAAATTAGGTAGTGTTGAGGCGCATCCAAGGTGTCGGCCGTCCCCTTCCCCCGTCACCTGACGGGAGAAGTGTTGCCGAAGGCGACGAAGGGGGCTGGGACCGCGAGTACGGACCGCGCGGAGAAGCCCCCCATCGGCGCTTCGCGCCACTTCCCCCGCTGCCGCGGGGGAAGAGAAGTGTCCTCCTCTGCCGAGTGCCTCTTCCCCCGTCCTTGACGGGGGAAGTGTCGCCGAAGGCGACGAAGGGGGCTGTCGCCGCGCCTTCTAACGATGTGGATAGAACCCCCATCGGCGCTTCGCGCCACTTCCCCCGCTGCCGCGGGGGAAGAGAAGTGTCCTCCTCTGCCGAGTGCCTCTTCCCCCGTCCTTAACGGGGGAAGTGTCGGCGCAGCCGACGAAGGGGGCTCTCGCTGCCTGTTCGGACCGCGCGGAGGGGCCCCCATCGGCGCTTCGCGCCACTTCCCCCGCTGCCGCGGGGGAAGAGAAATCCACGCGCTGCTCGAGGGCGCCAATCACCCTCGCCTCGACCGACTGCATTGCCTTGTGACGGCGGTCACAGGCCCCCTTCCGGCGCACGGTTACCTTTTCCTTACCGAAGGCGGCGACGCCTGAGACCAAAGGGAGAGAAAACCATGCTGACCGTCCTCACCGTTTCGCTCGCCGGCGCCATCGTCCTCAGCACGCTTCTCGCCCTGTCGAGCTTCGTGACCCTCGCCCGCTAAGGCCTGCTGCAGCAGAGCAGCATCGGCGCGAGGATCGGCGCACAACTCACGATCCCGGTTTTGCCTTCTGAACAGCGCGGCGCCTCGGCGTCGCGCTTTTTTGTTTTGGGCGCGCCGTCATGTTGGCCGACAGCCAGGCGCCGAACCGGCCGACGTCGCTCATGGTGTAGTGACTTGCGACCGAGGCGGTGATGTCGGCAAGCGTCACGCGCGCGAGGGAGGCGCGCCATGCCGTATTGGCACCGTGGAACGCCGCAGCGATCGGGCATGCTACGCGGCATTGCTCCGGACGCGCAGGGCAAGCCCCCTTCTTCCTGATCTCCGTGCACTCGAAGAACGGGCCGCCGCCTTCGATCGCGTCCGCGATCTGAAGCAAGGTGATATTCGAGGGCGCACGCGCAAGCCAATAGCCGCCGCCAGCCCCGCGACTGGACGCGACAACCCCGGCCCGCCGCAGCAACTGCATATGTTTGGCGAGATAGGCCGGCGGCAGGTCGTGGTACCGCGCGAGCGCTTCGGCCGGCAGAGCGCGATCATCTGGCAGCGCGGCCAGCACGGCGGCCGCGTGCGCAGCCCATTCGACGCCCTCAGACAGCCGCATGACCGCTAGCATTCTTTGCATAATCGGACATTATATATCCGATTATGGGAGCAATCGCATGACCCTTCGTCTTCTTCATCGGCTGCTCGCCGGCCTCCTTGGACTCTTCATCGTCACGCATCTTGGCGCGCATCTCTTCGCCGCGGCCGGACCGAAGAGCCATGCAGGCGCCCTCGCGCCCTTGCAGGCGGTCTACCGCAACGCCGTCGGCGAGACGGTGCTCATCGTCGCCTTCGCAACGCAGATCGTCGTCGGGCTTGGCCTCGCGGCGCGCCGCTGGCGCGCCAAAGCCATGGGCGTCTGGGGCGCCCTTCAGATCGCCAGCGGCGCCTATATCGCCTTTTTCATCGTCCTTCATTTCAGCGCGGCGCTCGCCGCGCGCCATGTCTCTCATGTTGAGACGAACTTCTATTGGCCGGCCGGCACATTGACCCTCGCGCCCTTGCCCTGGTTTTTTGCGCCCTATTATGCGCTCGGCGTGACGTCGGTTTTTGTTCACGCCGCCGCCGCTCTGAAGTTCAATGCGAAAGGCGCTCTCGCACGGCGGGGCCCGCCCGTTCTTGTCGGCGCCGGCGCGCTCCTGTCCGTCGTGATCCTTCTGATCTTTTCGGGAGCCTTCTTCGAGATTCATCTTCCT
Source organism: uncultured Caulobacterales bacterium (assembly GCA_964507915.1). GTDB lineage: Bacteria > Pseudomonadota > Alphaproteobacteria > Caulobacterales > Parvularculaceae > Amphiplicatus. The sequence continues at coordinate 320,243 of CAZDRH010000003.1, read as the reverse complement.
GCGGAGCACCAGCGCTATTTCGACGGCTATTTGCGCCTTCTCGGCGGCGGTTAGGGACGCGCTTCAATCGCCGTCTTCTTGCTGATGACCGTCGAGCAGTTTGCGGCGGCGCGCTTCTTCATCGGCGTCTTTGGCCTTCGCCGCTTTTGTGCGTCCGAATTTCACGCGGTTTTCCGTCGCCTGGCGCTCGGCCTCCGCGGCGCGCTTTTTCTTGCGGGCCTTGTTGAGATTGACGATCTCGGTCACAGGCCGAGCTCCTTTGACAGGGCCTTGCCGAGCTGCTCCTTCAATTGCTTGCCCGGAATCTCTTCGATCGCATCTTCTTTCAGCGCGCCAAGCTGAAATGGTCCGTAGGCGACGCGAATAAGCCGGTTCACGCGCAGCCCCAGATGCTCCATCACGCGCCGCACTTCGCGGTTCTTCCCTTCCGCAATCGACAGCGTGATCCACTGATTGCCGCCCTGGGTCTGATCGAGCGTCGCGCGAATGGGGCCGTAGCGCAGGCCCTCAATCGTGACGCCGTCCTTCAGCGCATCCAGCGCGGCCTGCGTCGTGCGGCCATAGGCGCGGACGCGATAACGGCGCAGCCATCCGGTCGAAGGGAGCTCAAGCTTGCGCGCGAGCGCGCCGTCATTGGTGAGGAGGAGGAGGCCCTCCGTTGTGAGATCAAGGCGGCCGATCGAGATGACGCGCGGCAGGCGTTCGGCGACCGCTTCGAACACGGTCTGGCGCCCTTCGGGGTCCTTGTGGGTCGTCACCAGGCCCGACGGCTTGTGGTAGCGCCAGAGCCGCGTCGGCGTCTTGGCGCCGACGCGCGCGCCGTCGACGCGGATGTCCATGCCGGCCTTGACCTTGAAGGCCGGCGTCGTCAGCACGGCGCCGTCGACCGTGACGATGCCCTGCTCGATCAATTTCTCCGCATCGCGGCGCGAGGCGACGCCGGCGCGGGCGAGGAATTTGGCGATGCGCTCGCCGCCGCCTTCTGCGGGGCTCTCGTCCGTATCGGGAGTGTCGGCCACGGTTAATGCGTCCTTAAGCAGGGGGCGCCTAGCTTTCCGCCCAAAGAAAGGGCGCTCGGCCATGGATCTCAAGGAAGAGCAGGCGATCGGCGGCGACCCGTCGAACCACTGGTACTACATCGCCAAGGGGCGCGCGATCAAATCGATGCTCGGACGCGAGCCGGTGGACGCCGTGCTCGATGTCGGCGCGGGGTCGGGCGTGTTCTCGCGCCAGCTCGTCGGTGACGGTCTTGCCCGCCGCGCGATCTGCGTCGACCCCCATTACTCCGACGCGCAAATCCGCCAGGCGGACGATCCGCGCATCGCCCGCGTTCGCTCCGCCCCGCGCGTCGAGGCGCCGCTCGTTTTGATGATCGACGTGATTGAGCATGTCGATGACGATGTCGGTCTCGTCAGCCTCTACGCCGAGACGGCGCCGCCGGGCGCGCGCTTCCTGATCTCGGCGCCGGCCTTCGATTTTCTGTGGTCGAGCCATGACGAATTTCTGGAGCATCGGCGGCGCTACACGATTGACGAGCTGCATTATGTCGTCGAGCGGTCTGGCCTTGAGCTGATCGATACGCGCTATTTCTTCGGATTGCTGTTCCCGGCCGTCGCCGCGCTCAGAATGGCGGGCCGCGCCCTCAAAGGCGACAAGGCCGCCAAGGAAAGCGCGCTGAAAGCGGCGCCCAAATGGCTCAACGACGCGCTCGTCGCCGTGCACGACCTTGAGCGCGCCGCGCTCTTTCCAGTAAACCGCCTCGCGGGCGTCAGCGCCTTCTGCCTTGCCCGCAAGCCCTTGGCGAAAGCGCGCGCGGCGGCCTAAATTGATCGGATGACTACGGATCAAGACGACGCCCGCTTCATGGCGCTGGCGCTTGACGCAGCGCGCGCCGCCGCCGCCGCCGGAGAGGCGCCGGTCGGCGCCGTGGTGGTGGCGGCCGATGGCGAGACGCTGGCTGTCGCCGGCAATGCGCCTGTCGCCGAACATGACCCGACGGCCCATGCGGAGATCCGGGCGCTGCGCGCCGCTGCGGCGAAACTGCGCAATTACCGCCTCGCCGGCGCGACGCTCTATGTGACGCTGGAGCCTTGCGCCATGTGCGCGGGCGCGATCAGCCATGCGCGCATCGCCCGGCTCGTCGTCGCGGCGAAGGACGCCAAAGGCGGCGCCGTCTGGCATGGACCCCGCTTCTTCGAACAGCCGACGTGCCACTCAAGGCCCGCCATTGTGGAAGGGCCGTATGCGGAGGAGTCCGCAGCTTTGCTGAAGGCTTTTTTCAAGGCGCGGCGCGGATGACGGCGGTCAAGGGGATCAAGGCCGACTACCTGAAAGTCGAGATCAAGAGCCGCAAGGCGCTGCGCGCCTGGTTTGAAAAGAACCACGCGCGGACGGAAAGCGTCTGGGTCGTGACCTACAAGAAAGCGGAAGGCGCCGTACATGTGCCTTATGGCGACGTGCGCGATGAGGCTTTGTGCTTCGGCTGGGTCGACTCGCGCATCGCCAAGCTCGATGACGCGCGCTCCATGCTGCTTGTCAGTCCGCGCAAGTCGAAAAGCGGCTGGTCCGCCGTTAACAAGGCGCGCATCGCCGCCCTGATCGCAGAGGGCCGGATGACGGATGCCGGCCTTTCTTTGATTGAGGCCGCCAAAAAGGACGGCTCCTGGACGAAGCTCGACGGCGTCGAAACGCTGGCGCCGCCTGCGGACCTTCTGGGCGCCTTCCGACGGCACGCTGGCGCCAAGGCCTTCTGGGAGGCGTTTCCGCCCTCGACGCGGCGCGGCATTCTTGAATGGATCGACGCCGCAAAGACCGCGCCGACGCGCGCCAAACGCGTGGAGGAGACGGCGCGCCTTGCCGCCGCGAACATTCGCGCCAACACACCGCGCCAGCCCAAGGGCCGATAGGCGCTGCGCCTCCGCCTTTCGCCCCACGGCGGACACGCTATCTTGCGGCCAAGCCGAGGAGCTCACCCCATGGAATTTTCCTATTCGCCGCGCGCCAAGGATTACATCGCCCGCGTCTCCGCCTTCATGGAGAAGCATGTCGTCGCGGGGCAGGAACTCTATGAGAAACAGCACGAAGGCTTCGGCCCCGACGGGCGCTGGAAGGTGCCGCCCGTCATCGAAGAGCTGAAGGCGAAAGCCAAAGCCGAGGGCCTGTGGAACATGTTCCACTCGAACCCGAAATGGGGCCCCGGTCTTTCCAATGCCGACTATGCGCCGATCGCCGAGCTGACGGGCCGCATCCATATCGCGCCCGAGGTTTTCAACTGCGCCGCGCCCGACACCGGCAATATGGAAGTGCTGATGAAATACGGCACGCCGGAACAGCAGGACAAATGGCTGAACCCGCTACTCGACGGCAAGATCCGCTCCGCCTTTCTGATGACGGAGCCGCAGGTCGCTTCGTCTGACGCGACCAATATCGAAACCGACATCCGCGCCGACGGCGCCCATTATGTGATCAACGGCCGCAAATGGTGGTCGTCGGGCGCGGGCGATCCGCGCTGTAAGATCTTCATCGTCATGGGCAAGACGGACAAATCCGCCGAGCCCCACAAACAGCAATCGATGATCCTCGTGCCGGCCGATGCGCCGGGCGTCGCCGTGCTGCGGCATCTTTCAGTCTTCGGCTATGACGACGCGCCGCACGGGCATATGGAAGTCGAGCTCAAGAATGTCCGTGTGCCGAAGGAGAACCTCCTCCTCGGCGAGGGGCGCGGCTTCGAGATCGCGCAAGGGCGGCTCGGGCCTGGCCGTATCCACCATTGCATGCGCACGATCGGCGCGGCGGAAGTCGCGCTCGAAAAGATGGTGAAACGCCTCTTGACGCGCGAAGCGTTCGGCAAGCCGATCTACAAGCACTCGATCTGGGAACAGCGCGTCGCCGAGGCGCGCATCGACATTGAGATGGCGCGGCTCCTCACCCTCAAAGCTGCCTGGATGATGGACACGGTCGGCAACAAGGCGGCGCAGGCCGAGATTGCTATGATCAAGGTCGCCGCGCCCCGCGTCGCGCTGAAGGTCATCGACGACGCCATTCAGGCCCATGGCGGCGGCGGCGTCGCGGCTGATTTCGGTCTTGCGCGCGCCTATGCGAGCTTGCGCACCTTGCGTCTTGCCGACGGGCCGGACGAAGTGCATTGCCGGTCGATCGCGCGGATCGAGTTCAAGAAATACTCGAACCTCGCGTGACCGGGTTTTACGCGCGCTTCTGCGAACCGGCGCTGGTGAGCTTTGCCTGTTCGCTGAAGCCGATCGCCAGGCAGCGCGCCAAAATCGTGCCGAAGGCGGCGGGCCGCGTGCTCGAAGTCGGCTTCGGCTCCGGCCATAATCTTCCGTATTATGATGAAAGCAAGGTGACGGCCCTGCTCGCGCTTGAGCCGTCGGAGGCGATGCGGGCGCGAGCGCGCAAACGGATCGCCGCTTCGCCGCTCAAGGTCGAGATGCTGGGCGTCGAAGCGGAGGCCATTCCGCTCGACGCCGCGAGCGTCGACACGATCGTCATGACCTATACGCTCTGCACAATTCCTGACGCGCCGCGCGCGCTCGCTGAGATGCGGCGCGTCTTGAAGCCGGAGGGCCGTCTTCTCTTTGTCGAGCATGGCCTTGCGCCGGATGCCGGCGTCGCGCGCTGGCAGAACCGGCTCAACGACGTATGGGGCAAGATCGCCGGGGGATGCCGCCTCAACCGCGATATCGCCGGCCTCACTACGCGCGGCGGCTTTGCAATCGAGGCGCCGCAATCGATGTATCTGCCGGGCACGCCGCGCGTGCTCGGCTACAATATCTGGGGCGCCGCGCGCCCGGCCTGAGACCAAAGCTTCGGATGCAGCGACAAAAGGAGAAACTATGCTGACGCCGGTACTCGCCATGATCGTCTGGACACTGATTGTCTGGATCTGGATGTATGCGACGCGCATCCCCGCCATGCAGCAGGCCAAGATCGACCCGCAGAACGCCATTCATCCGGGTTCGCTCGCCGTTCTGCCGACCGGCGCGCGCGTCGTCGCCGACAATTACAACCACCTTCACGAAGCGCCGACGATCTTCTACGCCCTCGCCCTCTACACCCATCTTGCCGGCAATGAAGACGGGACCAACGCGATGCTCGCCTGGGCCTATGTCGCGCTGCGCGTCGTCCACTCTTTCGTGCAGATCGTCATTCGCAATGTGCCGATGCGCTTTGCGGTGTTCGTTCTGTCGACCCTCACGCTGATGGCGCTCGCCGCCCGCAATGTGGTGGCGCTGACGGCGGCGGGTTAGGGCGGCGCAGGCTAGTCCGGCATCGCCGCCTTGACCTCGTTGGCGAAGCGATAGCCTTGCCCGACGCCGTCGAAGCGGCCTTGCGTCATCGCCGCAAGAGCCGTTTCGTAAAGCGCGCCATAGGCCGCAAAGAAGAGTCCTCCGCCGAAGCTGATGCGGGCGACGCCGGCCTTGGCGAAGTCTTCGACCATCGACGCCGTAAAGCGCGGCGCGATCATGACATTGACGGGCTTGCCGACCGACGCGCACACTTCCTTGACCGCATCGAGTGATGGAAGCCCGGGCGCAAAGAGCACGTCCGCGCCCGCCTTCTCGAAAGCACTCAGCCTACGGATGATCAACGCAAGGTCCTTCTCGCCGTGGAGAAACCCTTCCGCCCGGGCCGTGAGCACGAATCCGCCCGGCGCCTTGCGCGACGCCTCGACCGCCGCCGCAATACGCTCGACGGCGAGACCGAAATCGAGAATGGGCGCTTTCGCATCGCCTGAAGAATCCTCAATAGAGCCGCCGGCGAGCCCTGCGGCAGCGGCGCGGCTGATGGTGTCCGCCGCGTCTTCGGGCGTCACGCCGAAGCCGTTCTCAAGGTCGGCGGACACGGGAACCGCAACCGCCGCGGCCAGCACGCGGCCATGGTCGATCGCTTCTGCGCGCGTCACGCCATAATCATTGCGGCCGAGCGTCATTGCGAAAGCAGCGCTCGACGTCGCGATCGCCCGATAGCCGAGATGGGCGAGAACGCGCGCCGATCCCGCATCCCAGGCGTTGCCGAGCAGGAGCGGCGCGCCTTTCACATGCAGCGCAAGAAAATCTGCGGCTTTGCTCATGGCGATCTCCAGTCTTGCCGCGCCGGTTGTCGCGCAAGAGCGTCTCAGCGACAATCTGAATCTTGCGATTTCAAGTTGAGCGCTGAACGGCGAGTCGCGCTGCGTCGAGAGTCGGCGAAAAGCGCACGAGAGGCTCTTCGACACCGCCGGCGATCAAAGCGCGCCGTGCGGCGTCGCCGGCGCCGCTGATGAAGACGTCGATCTTGTTGCGACGCGCCTTCTCGACGAAGACCTTGATCGCGTGGGCGCCGCTCGTATCGACGAAACTTGCTTCGGCAAAATCGAGAATGAGTGCGCGCTGGCCGGCGACAATGCGTTCGAGCGCCGCGCCGAGGCTCGCCGCCGAACCGAAAAACAGCGTGCCGGAAATGCGGTAGACGGCAGGCCCCATGTCCGGCGCGTAAGGCTTCCGCTGGTCCTGCGGCGCGTCGGCGACATCGTCTTCAACGAGCGCGCCCGCTTTGAGGCCCGCCGTTTCCGACATGCGCTGCATGAAGGCGAGCGCGCCGATCGCGACGCCCGCGACAATCCCCGTCGTCAAATCACGGAAAACCGTGAGAAGAAAAGTGACGCCGAGCGCTAGCGCATCGCCCCGTGAAAACTTGATGAGCGCGCCGATCGCACGCCATTCGATCATGTTCCACGCAACGACCGCCAGAACGCCCGCAAGCGCCGGCAAGGGCGCATAGGCCGCGAGCGGTGCGGCGGCGACCATGAACAAAAGCAGGAACAGCGCATGCAGCATGCCGGAAACCGGTCCACGCGCGCCTGAACGCACATTCGTCGCCGTGCGGGCTATGGTTCCCGTCACCGGCATCGCGCCGAAAAATGCGGCGGCGATATTGGCGAAGCCTTGCCCCACAAGCTCGCAATTCGCGCGATGGCGACGCCCGGTCATGCCGTCCGCCACCGTCGCGGAGAGAAGCGACTCGATGGCGCCGAGCAAGGCGAAAGCGAACGCGTCCGGCAGGACGGCGATGATCTTCGAAAGGGAAAGATCCGGCGCGCGGAATTGCGGCAAGCCTTGCGGCACGCCGCCGAAACGCGTGCCGATCGTCTCGACATCGAGTCCGAGAACAGCTGTCGCTGCGCTCGCCAGGATAACCGCGAAGAGTATGCCAGGAACGCGCGGCAGGAAGCGCCGCAAAAGAAGAATGACGGCGATGGTGGCCAAGGCCACCGCTATGGCGGCGAGGTTGAATGTCTCGAGCGCTGCGAAATCCTGTGCAAGTTTGTCGGCGATGGATGAAAGCTCCGGCCCGTCGATCTTGAGGCCGAGCAAGTCCTTCACTTGCGTCGCCAGGATGACGACCGCGATCGCCGCGGTGAAGCCGATCGTCACCGGATAGGGAATGAGCCGTACATAGGCGCCAAGTCGAAGGAGGCCTGCAGCCCCCAGCATGACGCCGGAGAGCGCTGTCGCGGCGAGAAGCCCGTCGACGCCATGCGTTGAGACGGTCGTTGCGACCAGCACGATGAAGGCGCCAGCAGGTCCCCCGACCTGGAACCGGCTGCCGCCGAGAGCCGAGACGAAAAATCCGCCGACGATGGCGGCGTAGAGCCCATGTTCCGGCGCAAGGCCCGAAGCGATGGCGATCGCCATCGACAAAGGGAGTGCGACAATCGCGACTGTGAGGCCCGCAAACACATCCGCCTGGAGCGCCGACGCGCCGTAGCCTTCGCGCAGCACCGTGACGAGCTTCGGCGTGAAGAGCTCCGCGAAGGTCGGTTTGGCGGCGCTGAGCAGCGTCATTGAGCGGGCTTTCGACAGGCTGGCGCCGCACGGCTTTCGCACGCCTTGAGCGGCTATTCGAGGCCCAGAATCACGCGATTGGGCGGCGTATGTCCGTCTGCGAACATTTTTATGTTGATCAGCACGAGGCCGCCCATCTCGTCCCGGCTTTCAACCGTCGAAGACGCCATATGCGGCAGCAGCACGACATTGGGCGAGGCGGCGAGTTTCGGGTTTGGTCGCGGCTCGCGCTCAAAGACGTCGAGCCCCGCGCCGGCGATGCGCCCCGCCGAGATGAGATCGGCGAGCGCCGCCTCGTCGATGATCTCGCCGCGCGAAATGTTGACGACATAAGCGTGCGGCCGCAGCAGTTCGAGGCGGCGCCGCGACAGCAGATGAAACGTCGCCGGCGTATGCGGACAATTGACCGACACGATGTCGATATGGGCGAGCATCTGGTCGAGGCTTTCCCAATAGGTCGCCTCAAGCTCCTCCTCGACATGCGGATTGATGCGGCTTCTGTTGTGGTAGTGGATCGAGAGGCCGAACGCCTTCGCGCGTTTGGCGATCGCCTCACCGACGCGGCCGAGGCCGATGATGCCGAGCTTCTTGCCGCGCACGCGCCGGCCGAGCATCCAGGTCGGCGACCAGCCGTCGAAACGCCCGCTTTCCAGCGCCTTCACGCCTTCGACCAGGCGGCGCGGCACGGCGAGGATCAGCGCCATCGCCATGTCGGCGGCGTCTTCGGCAAGAACTGAGGGCGTATTCGTCACGGTGATGCCGCGCGCATTGGCGGCGGCAACGTCGATATGGTCGACGCCCGCGCCGAAATTCGCAACGAGCTTCAGGCGGTCGCCGCAGGCGGCGAAAAAGGCTTTGTCGAGGCGGTCGCCGATCGTCGGCGCGAGAACGTCTGCGCCGCGCGCGGCGGCGATCAGCGCCTCGGCCTTTATCGGCGCATCCGATACGTTGAAAGCGACGTCGAACAGGTCGCCGAGCCGCGCCTCGACGTTCTCCGGCAAGCGGCGCGTCACGACGACCTTGAGACGTTTATGGGGCATGGGCTTTCCGCATAGCCGGAGACGACCTTATCGCGAAGCGGCGTTTCCGGCGCAACGCCGGGACGCTCGACGCAGCTGCTTTATCCGGCCAATCCGGCTAAGTTTATCGTGGGCCCAGCGGACCCGCCGACGACTCGCTGATTCCGGTAAGGTTGAATGAGTCGCCGGCCTTCCCTTGTGCGGGAATGTTTTGACTGCGAGACGCGGCAGTACGCGCCTTGCCTTTGGGGCGCCCCGTAGTCAGGGCCGCGCCCGGTCTTAAGCCTTCGTTAATCACTCAAGGTCATGAGAAGTCTTTGTTAACCATCGCCTCGGTCAGCCGTCGAGTCCCTTTAATGTCCTCTGCTGTCTTGTGTCGGGTTTTCGGATTTCTCTCGCTGCTCACGCTCGTAAGCGCCGCGCCGGCGGCCCTCGCCGAAGGCGCGCGGCGCGACACGCCTTCGGGCCTCCCCGTGCCGCGTTTCGTCAGCCTGCGCTACGGCGAAACCAATTGCCGCGCCGGCCCGTCTTTCGAGCACCCGGTCTCCATCAAATTCATGCGCGCGGGCGCGCCAGTCATGGTGATCGCCGAGACGCAGGATCATTGGCGCAAATTGCGGGACTTGGATGGGTCCGAGTGCTGGGCGCATCAGACGACCCTTAGCGCCCGCAGCCATGTGCTCGTGCTGCGCGACACGATGTTGCGCGCCCGCCCAGCAAAGTCTTCGGCGGCAAAAGCGCGTCTGGCGGCAGGACTTTTGGCCGAATTTGAGAGCATGCAGCAGGGATGGTCGCGCGTGACGGCTGCCGGCGTCACCGGTTGGACGGAAACAGACGCGCTCTGGGGAGCCGATATTGCGCCGCGTCAATAGCCGGCGCCGCAACCTTGCATTGCCAAAGCTGCGGATTTTCGGCAGGTATCCGCCATGCAACAAAAATCCACGTATTCTCGGGACGAGCTGCTGCAATGCGGCCAGACCGGATTCCGCGGACCAGGCTCAGCGCAGCTGCCCGTGCCGCCAATGCTCATGTTCGACCGCGTGACGGAGATCAGCGAAACAGGCGGCGCCTTGGGCAAAGGCAAGATCGTCGCGGAACTCGATATCCACCCAAAGCTCTGGTTTTTCGAGTGTCATTTCGCAGGCGATCCGGTCATGCCCGGCTGCCTGGGGCTCGACGCCCTTTGGCAGCTCATCGGGTTTTTCCTCACCTGGACCGGCGCGCCCGGCATGGGCCGCGCGCTCGGCGCGGGCGAAGTGCGGTTCTCCGGCATGGTGACGCCCGAGGCCAGACTGCTGCGTTACGAAATTGATATGCGCCGTGTCATGCGCAAACCCTTGATCCTCGGCATCGGAAATGGCGCGATGTTTTGCGACGACAAGCGCATTTACGAAGCGACGGATCTGCGCGTCGGCTTGTTCTCCACAGAACAGCTCAAAGCCGGCCTTTAGAGCGCGGCGCGACAAAAGCGAGGCGAGGCTATGAGACGGGTCGTGATCACCGGCGTCGGCGTCGTCTCCTCGATCGGCGACAATGTCAGCGATGTTCTCGCCGCCCTGCGCGAAGGCAAATCCGGCCTCACGCGCTCGAAGGAGTTTGAGGCGCTTGGCTTCAAAGCGCAGGTCGTTGGACGGCCCAAGCTCAATGTCGAGGATGCGCTGGACCGCCGCACGCGGCGCTTCATGGGCGAGGCGGCGGCCTGGAACTATATCGCCATGAAAGAGGCGATCGCCGATGCGCGCCTCGAACCGGGCGAGATCAGCCATCCGAAAACCGGCATCATCATGGGTTCCGGCGGGCCATCGACCCGCGCCATCGTAGAAGCGGCGGACATCACACGGCGCGACAAGAGCAACCGCAAGATCGGCCCGACGGTCGTGCCAAAGGCCATGTCCTCGACACATTCAGCGTCGCTCGCCGTGCCCTTCGAGATTAAGGGCATAAATTATTCGATATCGTCCGCGTGCGCGACCTCCGTGCACTGCATTGGCGCTGCGGCCGAGCAGATTATGTGGGGCAAACAGGACGTTATGTTCGCCGGCGGCGGCGAAGAGCTCGACTGGACCATGTCGAACCTCTTCGACGCCATGGGCGCGATGTCGACCGGCTATAACGACCGCCCGGAAGTCGCGAGCCGCGCCTATGACAAGGACCGCGACGGCTTTGTCATCGCCGGCGGCGCGGCCGTCGTCGTGCTGGAGGAATACAGCCGCGCCAAGGCGCGCGGCGCGCCTATCTGGGGCGAGATCGTCGGCTACTACGCGAACTCCGACGGTTACGACATGGTGCAGCTCTCCGGCGAGGGCGCCGTGCGCTGCATGAAGGGCGCGATGGAAACCGTCCGCATGCCAATCGATTATGTGAACACGCACGGCACGTCGACGCCGATTGGCGACAGCAAGGAGACGCAGGCCCTCCGCGAAGCGTTCGGCGGGTCGCCGCCGCCCTTCTCGTCGACAAAGTCTCTGACCGGCCACTCGCTCGGCGCCGTCGGCGCGCAGGAGACGATCTATTGCCTGCTGATGATGAAGCACCGCTTCCTCGCCGCCTCGGCGCATATCGACACTCTTGACCCTGAGTTCGAGGGCCTGCCGATCATCCGTAAGCGCATCGACAACGCCAAGATCGACTGCTTCCTCACCAACAGTTTCGGCTTCGGCGGCACGAACGGCTGCCTGATCGTGGCGCGCGCCGATTAACCTGCTTGCCGCGCGGCGCGTCCGCGGCCATAGTTTTGCGGCATTCAACCGACGGCGAGACGATGGACGAAATCGAGACCTTCCCGACCGGCGCCCTGATGAAGGGCAAGCGCGGCGTCATCATGGGTGTCGCCAACAAGAATTCGATCGCCTGGTCGATCGCCCAGCAGCTCCATGCGCAAGGCGCAGAGCTCGCATTCACCTTTCTCAACGAGGCGATGGAGCGCCGCGTGCGCCCACTCGCCGAGAGCCTTGCAGCGCCGATCATCGTCGAATGCGACGTCCTGAAAGACGCCTCGATGGACGCGGCCTTTGCGGCGATCGCCGCCAAATGGCCGAAGATCGATTTTCTCGTCCACGCAATCGCGTTCACCGACAAGGTCGCGCTTGAGGGCTCTTTCGTCGAGAACACAACGCGGCAGAATTTCAAGGACACGATGGACGTGTCCGCCTTTTCCTTCGTTGACGCCGCCAACCGCGCATCGCGCCTCATGACCGACGGCGGGTCGATGCTCACGCTCACCTATCTCGGCTCTGAACGCGTCATTCCGAATTACAATGTCATGGGCGTCGCCAAGGCGGCGCTTGAGGCCTCCACACGCTATATTGCGCGCGACCTCGGCCCGAAGAAAATTCGCGTCAATGCGATTTCGGCGGGCCCGATCCGCACGCTCGCTGCAGCCGGCATTTCCTCCGGCCGACACATGTTCAATTTCAACCGGCTGTCGAGCCCGCTGAAGGAAGACACCGACCCGCGCGGCGTCGCCGGGGCGGCGCTCTATCTTCTGTCCGACCTCGGACGGTCCTGCACGGGCGAGATCGTGCATGTCGACGGCGGCTTCCACATGGTCGGCATGCCGGACGAGGCGGACTTCAAGGCTTGAGCTGCCGTCAAGTCCGCTCGATCGACCCGCAATCCGGGCAGGCGGGGTCGCGCGGCAGCGCGACTGTGCGCATGGTCGCCGACAGGCCTTCGAAAATGACGAGACGGCCGGCAAGGCTTTGACCAGCGCCTGTCGCTTCCTTGATCGCTTCGAGCGCCGCCATCGACCCGATGACGCCCGCAACGGGGCCAAGAACGCCTTCTTCAAGACAGTTCACCGCGGCCTCGCGCGGTGGCTCCTCCGGCGCAAGACACCGATAACAGGGGAGGTCCTTGCCCGCCCATGGTTTGAATACGGACAATCGCCCTTCAAACCGGCCGACCGCGGCGGACACGAGCGGTTTCCTGAGGGCGATGCAGGCTTGATTAAGCATGTAACGCGCCGCAAAGGAATCGACGCCCTCAATGACGATGTCATATGCGGCGACTATTTCCGCCGCATTCTCGGCCGTCACGCGCAGGCGATAGGGCGCGATCGTGATGGAGGGATTGAGCCGGCGCAACGCCTCGGCCGCGCGCTCCGTCTTCGCCGCGCCGATGTCTTCGTCGATGTAGAGAATCTGGCGCTGCAGGTTTGACAGAGAGACGACGTCGTCGTCCGCAAAGCCGATGGCGCCGACGCCGGCGGCCGCAAGATAAAGCAGAATCGGGCTGCCGAGCCCGCCGGCGCCGACGACGAGCATGCGCGCCTGTTTCAGTTTCAATTGCCCCTGCGCGCCGATCTCCTTGAGAAGAATGTGGCGCAGGTAGCGTTCGCGGTCGTCATCCGTCAGCATCAGGATGGACTGGCTTCCGAGAGGACGAAGGCGAAGCGGCGCGACTTCTTGCGGATCATGGCGCGGTCGATCCAGAGCCAGGCGAGCGGCTCGAGATAGCGCGCCATGGTTATGCCGCCGCAGTCTTCAACCTCGAAGCCGAGGCTCGAGACCAGCGTTTCGACGACGCCCTTGGCGTCCGCCTCTTCGCCGCAAATGAACATAACAGGCTTGCCGGCGGCCGTTTTCGGCGCGTCCATCAGCTCAAAGCCGATCTGGTTCATGCCTTTGACGACCTTGGCGCGCTTGGCCCAGCGCTGGACGGATTCCCCGGCCGAGTCGTCGAAGCCGCGCTCTAGCCCTGAAAAATCCTCCGCAATCGGATTGGTCGTGTCGAGGACGATCTTGCCGTCGAGCGCGTCGTCGAGGCCCTTCAGGATCTTTTTCGTCGCGCCCCAGGGGGTCGCCAGAATGACGATCTCGCCATGGGCGGCGGCGTCTTCATTGGAGCCCGCGCGAACGTTCGGACCCGCAGCGGCGAGGAGCCCTTTCATTTTGTCGCCGGAAGGATCGCTGGAAGAAACGATGATGTCATGACCGCGCTTGGCGAAGGCTTTGGCGAGCGCACCGCCGACCATGCCCGCGCCGATTATGCCGATTTTCATAAGACTTTCCTCCACACTCTGATCCCCCTTAGGTAGTGCGCTAGCTCGGCCGAGGGAATGGGCGCCGGGAGTCGCAGACCGAAATTCAGGCGGCGGGATCCGGGCCCAGCGCCGGAACGTGACTTGCCTTACCGCAAATTCCGTCTGCCGGACTCAGACGCCCGTCGAGCCGAATCCGCCTGCGCCGCGCGCCGTGTCGTCGAGCGCGTCGACCTCTTCGAAGATCGCCTGAAAGGCCGGGGCGACCACCATTTGGGCGATACGATCGCCGCGGCGGATGACGAAATCATCCGTCCCGAGATTGATGAGAATGACTTTGACCTCGCCGCGGTAGTCGGCGTCGATCGTGCCCGGCGTATTCAAACAGGTGATGCCGAATTTGGCGGCAAGGCCCGAGCGCGGGCGCATCTGCGCCTCCCAGCCCGGCGGCAGCGCGATGGCGAGCCCGGTCGGGATCATGGCGCGCTCGCCCGGCTTCAGCACCGTCTCCTCGCCGGCGCCGAGCGCTGCGCGAATGTCGCACCCGGCCGCGAGCGCGGATTCGTAGCGCGGCAGGTCGAGCCAGGCTGCGTGGGGCAGGCGCTTTACTTCGATGCGCGGTCCTTTGGTCATCGCGTCCCTCCAGACCGCAGAGTGCAAGCGGGCGGGTCAGAACTCAACGGCGCAGAATCCCCAGCGTCAGGCCTTGGGCTTCTCTGGAACCGACGCGAGCGATTTGGCGATTCTTTCCGCGAGCCGCGCGGCAACGAGATCCTTGCTCATCATCGGCCAGGCGTCGGCGCCTGCCTCGGTCAAAATCGTCACCCGGTTCATATCGCCGCCCATCACGGAATTCGCGCCGCCTGAGACGTCATTGGCGACGATCCAATCGCAGCCCTTGCGTTTGCGCTTGGCTTCGGCGTGCTCGACGACTTTCTCGGTCTCCGCAGCAAAGCCGATAACGAGCTTGGGCCGGCCCTTTTTCAGGCTGGAGACTGTTTTCAGAATGTCCGGGTTTTCGGCGAGCGCAATGGCGGCGATGCCGCCGCGTTCTTTCTTGATTTTCTGTTGGGTCTCGGCCTCGGGCCTGTAATCGGCGACAGCGGCGCACATCACCGCTGCATCGGCCGGCAGCGCCTTTTCGACCGCCGCGAGCATCTCGCGCGCCGTCTCTACACGGATGATCTCGACGCCCGCTGGGGCGGCAAGGCTTGTCGGGCCGGAGACGAGAACGACTTTCGCGCCGAGCTTGGCGAGCGCGGCGGCGATTGCGTAGCCCTGTTTCCCGGAAGAGCGGTTGGCGATGTAGCGCACCGGATCGAGCGGCTCATGCGTCGGCCCCGCCGTCACGATGATGCGCTTGCCCTTGAGCGGGCCGCCGCTGCGCGCGGCGAACTGGGCCTCGACCGCGTTCGCGATCGCGGCCGGCTCGGCCATGCGGCCCGGCCCGTATTCGCCGCAGGCCATTTCGCCGTCGTCGGGGCCGACGATGATGACGCCGTCTTCCGTCAGCGTACGGAGATTGCGCTGCGTCGCCTTGTGCTCCCACATGCGCACATTCATGGCCGGCGCCATCATCACCGGCTTGTCAGTCGCCAAAAGCGCCGTCGAGGCGAGGTCATTGGCGAGGCCGTGCGCGGCCTTGGCCATGAGGTCGGCCGTCGCCGGCGCGACGACGACGAGATCGGCCGAACGCGACAGCTGGATGTGGCCCATCTCCGCCTCGGCCGTGAGGTCGAAAAGCTCCGTATAGGTCTTGTCGCCGGTGAGGCCGGAGACAGAAAGCGGCGTGACGAATTCGGCGCCGGCTTTGGTGAGGATCGCGCGCGTTGCGATCCCGCGCCGGCCGAGTTCGCGGATGAGCTCCAGCGCCTTATAGGCCGCAATGCCGCCGCCGATGATGAGAAGAATTCTGCGCTGCGTCACGTCCTGCTCCGCCCGGTTCTTGAGCCCGTTGCGCCGATCATGCCACGGCGCAAGGCTCAACGGAACGCCGCTACGGCCGCCAGAATGAGCGCGGCGCCGCCCGCAAACCATAAGGCCGCGCGCGTTAACTTTCCCTCGCGCAGGAGCGCCGCTTCAAGCCGCTTTTCGGCCTCGCCCGGCGGCGCGCCGCCGCCTTGCGCCGCCGCCGCGCCGAGCCGTTCGACATAGTCGGGGAGTTTCGGCGCGATATCGAGCGCTTTCAGGGTCGCCGCCTTCAGCCGTTCGATCTGACGTTTGGGGCCGATCGCGTCCGTGATGTAGCTCTTCACCACCGGGGTCGCCGCTTCCCAGAGATTGATGGAAGGGTCGAGGCTGCGCGCCACGCCCTCGACCGCGACCATGGTTCGTTGCAACAAGACCAGTTCGGGCCGCAAATGCATGTCGAACATCGCTGTCACGTCGAAGAGCTGCTGCAGGACGCGGCTCATGTCGACGGCGTCCGCCGATTTGCCGAATAAGGGTTCGCCTACGGAGCGCAGAGCCGTCGCAAACGCCTCGACCGAATGCTTGGCCGGCACATAGCCCGCCTCGAAATGCGCCTCTGCGTTGCGTTTGTAGTCGCGCGTGATGAAGCCGTGGATAATCTCGGCGAAGGCGCGCCGGGTCTTTTCGTCGAGCCGGCCCATAATGCCGAAATCGATGAGGACCAGCCGGCCCTTCTCGTCCGCCATCAGATTGCCCTGATGCATGTCGGCGTGAAAGAAGCCCTTGTGGAGCGCCTGATAGAGAAACGTGTCGATGATCGTGCGCGCGAGCGCCTTGCGGTCGACGCCTGCCCTGTCGAGCGCGGCATGATCGGAAACCGGCGTCGCTGTGATCCACTCCGTCGTCAGCACGCGCCGCGCCGAGAGCGGCCAGATGACCTCCGGCAAACGCACGGCGGGCTTGGCGCGCATGTCTTCGGCGAGCGCCGACGCGGCGCCTGCCTCCAGCCGCAAATCGAATTCGATTGCGGAGGCGGCCTTCAGCGTTTCGACGAATTTGACGGGCTCAAGACGCTGCGTCGTTTTCGACGCGTTCTGAATGAGGCGCGCGGCGCGGCCGAAGGCGCGAAATTCGCGCGCCGCGATCTCTTCGATATTCGGGCGCAGCACCTTGATCGCGACGGCCCGGCCGTCTTTCAGCTTTGCGCGATGAACCTGTGCGATCGACGCTGCGGCAATCGGGGCCGAGAAGTCGTCGAAGAGCGCGTCGAGCGGTTTGCCGAAGGTGCGCTCGATCTCGGAGACGGCTTCCGCCTGCGGGAAGGGCGGCATGCGGTCCTGCAGGCGCCCGAGATCAGTTGCGATCTCGTGACCTATAAGGTCAGGCCGCGTCGCCAGCATCTGGCCGAGCTTCACATAAGGCGGGCTCATGCCTTCGAAGGCCGCGGCGAGGCGTTCGCCCGGCCGCAAGATCCGTCCGTCTACGGCGCGCCGCGCTCCCATCCGCGTCACGGCGCCGACGAATCGCAAGACCGGCGGCAGGAAATGCGCATATTCGCGGGGAATCAGCGCATCGTGGCGCGTGAGGCGCCAAGCCGCGCCGACGATGCGGCCCCAGTCGATAAAGAATTGCAGCACGCGGGGAAGACTTGCTGAAGTTCTGGCCGCGGTCAAAGAGATTGTCCCGCGTTCGCGCCGACTGCGACGACGGCCCGCAGGACGATCGGCCTCTCGGCTTGCGGCGTAGCGACGCAGCGCTTACGGCAAGCTGCACGCCACGCGACATCGGCGCCGAAACTACAGCTTCCAGCCGAAATGCATCGCGACGACGCCGCCGGAGAGGTTTTCGTGGGACACGCGCCGGAAGCCCGCCCGGCTCACTTCATCGGCGAACGCATCCTGCTTCGGGAAGCGGCGGATGGAATCCACGAGATATTGATAGCTCTCCCGGTCATTGGCGACGGCTTCGCCAAGACGCGGAATGACGTTGAAGGAATAGGCGTCGTAGAGGCCCTGCAAGAAATCTGTCGTCGGGTGCGAGAATTCGAGACAGGCGAAGCGCCCGCCGATTCTCAGCACACGGCGCGCCTCGGCGAGCGCGGCGGTGCGGTCGGTGACGTTGCGGATGCCGAAGGCGACCGTGTAGGCGTCGAAAGCGCCGTCCGGGAACGGCAACCGCTCGGCGTCGCCGCATACCCGCAAAAGGCGCGCCTCATCTTTTCGCGCAGCGCCCGCGGCGAGCATCGCGTGATTGATGTCGCAGATGATGCACTCCGTGGGCGGACGGCGTTGCGCGTCGGGACGCTCTTCGGCGCGCTTCCTGAATGCCGCAGCGATGTCGCCCGTGCCGCCCGCAACGTCGATGAGGCGCTCGCCGGCGCGGGGATTGAGCCGGTCGAGAAAGGTCGACTTCCAGATGCGGTGGACCCCGCCCGACATGAGGTCGTTCATAAGATCGTAGCGCGAGGCGACGCTGTTGAAGACGCCGCGCACGAATTTGGCTTTCTCCTCGGTCGGCGCCGTTTGGCGGCCGAAGTCTTCAGGATTGCTGGTCTTTGCGCCGGATCCGGCCATGAGAATGCCTGTTCTGGAGCGCGCAACCGCCGCGGAATTGGGCGCAGCATTGACGCGTATGCTCGCAAGGACCCTAGTTTCAGCAGCCCACAACCAGAAGCGCCTTGACGCCGCAGGCGTGGTCTGCAACGTATAAGCCACTGAATCCGCAACAGTATTTTCGCCAGCGCAAACAGTGCGCGCTCGGAGTTCGCGTATCTCGCAAGGAGACGTCGATGATCAAATCCGAGCTGGTGCAAAGGCTCGCCGACAAGCACCCCAATCTCTTTCACCGGGATATCGAGAAGATTGTTTCCGTCGTTTTTGATGGAATCAGCGACGCGCTGGTCCGCGGCGACCGCGTGGAGTTGCGCGGCTTCGGTGCTTTCTCCGTAAAGCACCGCCCGGCCCGTGTCGGTCGCAACCCGCGATCCGGCGAGCCGGTGACGATCGACGAGAAATACGCGCCCTTCTTTAAGGCCGGCAAAGAGCTCCGCGACCGCCTCAACGGTGAGAACAAGGTCTAGCCGCAAGGCGCTCCGAGCGGACGGAATGGGGCGGGACGGAATTGCGCCCCTCGCCGCGACATGGCATTTCTCGACCCATGAAGCGCAGCTGGCTGAGAAAAGTCCTGGCGCGGCTTGTCTGGTTGCCGCTCGGGATCGCGTTCGTCCTGTTCCTGGTGTCGAACCGGCAGCCGGTTGCGATCAGCCTTGACCCTTTGTCCACAACCAACCCGCTGATCGTGTCGCCGGCGCTGCCCCTCTGGTTGTGGCTGACGGCGTCGCTGCTTTTCGGGTTTTTCGCCGGCGCCGCTGGCATGTGGGTTTCGGCGCGCAGCGGCCGGATCAAATCCAACGCGGCCAAGCGCGAGCTGAAGAAGCTGAAGCGCGACCTCGCCGACACCAAAGACGGCGACAATCTGCCGACGCTCACGACTACATGACATTGGCATGCCGATCGCTATCAAGATCTGCGGGCTGAGAAACGTCGAAGCGGCGATCACGGCGGCAGAACTTGGAGCCACCCATCTTGGCTTCGTGTTCTTTCCCAAAAGCCCGCGCTTTGTTGAGCCCGCCGCCGCCGAAGAGATCATCACGGAGCTGAAACAATCGAGCCTTGAAAAGGGGTTCGCCTTACCGGGGCTTGTCGGCCTGTTCGTCGACGCCGGAGAGAAGCAGCTCGCTGAGACAGCGCCCTTCCTCACCCATTTCCAGTTCCACGGTCACGAGTCGCCCGCGCGCTGCGCCACCATTCGCGACGCCTTCGGGCTTGAGATCATTAAGGCCATACCGGTCAGCGCGTCAGCGGATGCGTCCGGCGCCGGGGCCTATGCTGGACCGGCCGACATGCTCCTATTCGATGCGAGGGCGCCGAAAGGCGCGGAGCGGCCCGGCGGGCATGGCGTTGCTTTCGATTGGACGTTCGTTTCGGCCTATACGGGGGCGACGCCGTTTCTCGTCGCAGGCGGCCTTATTCCAGAGAATGTCGAGGCAGCGATCACGGCCTCGCGCGGCCATTCCGCCTTTGCGGGCGTCGATGTGTCATCCGGCGTCGAGGACTCGCCGGGGCGGAAAAGCCCGGCGAAGATGAAGGCGTTCATCGACGCAGCAGGCGGCGCCGCGCATTAACCTTTTGCTTCGGCAGCGCTTTGGCGGCATGATCGCTCCGCAGCGTTCGGGGGAGCCGCGGCAGTGGAATACTCATATAAATTCAGAGCCTTGGCGGCCATACCCGCTTTGCTAACCTTGCTGGTAGCGCCAACCTCAAGCACGGGCTCTGAAGTTGCCGCCCCTAAACGCTCGCTCGAAACCGTGCTCGACGATCTCGCCCGCGGCGGCGCGGTCATCCTCATGCGCCATGCGCATGCGCCGGAAGGGCAGTTGGCGTCCGTCGGCCTGACCGAGGGCTGCGATTTTGACGACGGCCGCGGGCTCGACGCCAAGGGTCTCTTTCAGGCGCGGTTCATCGGCGAGTACTTCCGCACCGAAGGCGTGCCGATCGGTATGGCCTATACGAGTAATGCCTGCCGCGCCTGGGACACGGCGCGCCTGATCGCGGCCGGAGCACCGGTCGCTGTCGAACCGGCGCTGAAGACGACAATCCGGTCCGAGATTGACGCCTTCAAGACTGTACTGTCGACGGCGCTCGCCAAGGGCGCGCCGAGCAATGTGCTGCTCGTGACGCATTCCAACGTCGTCCCGCTCTACGCCGATTGGGGCTCGGCCGAGGAAATCCCCTCCGGCGTCATCCTGATCGTCGATCCTGCGACATGGACCGTGCGCGATAAACTCAATATGGACGTCGATCTTTCGATCAGCGGCGCGGGCGAGTGACCCGCAAGGGTTCCCTTCAATGCGCAACAGCTTTCGTACCGGTCCCGACGCTGAGGGACGCTTCGGCGCCTTCGGCGGGCGCTTTGTCGCCGAAACCTTGCAGCCTTTGATTCTGTCGCTCGCTGAGGAATATGAGCGCGCCAAAGCCGACCCCGCTTTCCAGCGCGAACTCGACTATTTCCTAGAACACTATGTTGGCCGCCCCTCGCCGCTCTATTTTGCAGAACGACTGACGGAGCATGTGCGAGCGAGCGCTTCCGCAGGCCGGGGCGCGAAAATCTATTTCAAGCGCGATGAGCTCAATCACACGGGCGCCCACAAGATCAACAATTGCATGGGGCAGATCCTCCTGGCGCGGAGGATGGGCAAGACGCGGATCATCGCCGAAACAGGCGCCGGACAGCATGGCGTGGCGACGGCGACCGTATGCGCACGGTTCGGCCTGCCTTGCATCGTCTATATGGGCGCGGTGGACGTCGAACGGCAGAAGCCGAATGTCTTCCGCATGCAGCTTCTCGGCGCCGAAGTGCGGCCGGTGACCTCGGGCGGGGCGACCCTCAAGGACGCGATGAACGAGGCTTTGCGCGACTGGGTGACCAATGTCGCCGACACCTTCTACATCATCGGCACCGCGGCGGGGCCGCATCCCTATCCGATGATGGTGAGAGACTTCCAATGCGTGATCGGACGCGAGGCGCGTGCGCAGATCCTCGCCGCCGAAGGCAGGCTCCCCGACGCCATCATGGCCTGCATCGGCGGCGGTTCGAATGCGATCGGCCTGTTTCATCCGTTCCTGGATGATCTGGACGTCGAGATCATCGGCGTCGAGGCGGCGGGCGAAGGCGTCGAAACGGGCCGGCACGCGGCCTCGCTCTCCGGCGGGCGGCCCGGCGTCCTCCACGGCAACCGGACTTATCTCCTTCAAGACGCGGACGGACAGATCATCGACGCGCATTCGATTTCGGCAGGTCTCGATTATCCGGGGATCGGCCCCGAACATGCCTGGCTCCATGAGACGGGCCGGGTCACTTATCTGTCGGCGCGCGACGACGAGGCCCTCGCCATGTTCGAGCTTTGCGCAAAGCTCGAAGGAATCATCCCCGCTCTGGAGCCCGCCCATGCGCTCGCCCGCGCGCTCGACAAGGCCGCCGCAATGGGCCGAGAGCAGATCCTGATCGTGAACATGTGCGGACGCGGCGACAAGGATATCTTCTCGGTGATGGATCGCTTGAGCGGCAAGCCCTCAGCGCACTGAACGTCAGACCTCGCGCAGCAGTTTCAGCGCGGCTTCGTGCAAAGCCGGCGTCGCCGCGGCAATGATACGTCCACGCGGGCAGGCGCCGAGCGGCGCGCCGTCCCAACCCGTGATGACGCCGCCCGCGCCTTCGACGACCGGCTTCAGCGCGGCATAGTCGTGGTGCTTGAGACTGCTTTCGATCACGAGATCGAGCATGCCGAGCGCCAGCAAGCCGTAGGCATAGGCGTCGAGACTGAAGCGGGCGACGCGGCAACGGTTTGCGACGGCCAGAAACGCCTTGGCTTCCTCGGCGCTGAAATAGGCTGTGTTGCGCGGATCCGTCGTAGAGATACGCGCCTCTGACAACATCTCGACGGCGCTAGTGCGGCAGCGCCGTTCCTGGCCGCCGCGGCGATACGACGTCGCGCCCCCCGCCCCGATCCAGCGCTCGTTCGTAAACGGCTGATCGATGATCCCGGCGACCGGCGCGCCGCGATGTTCGAGCGCGATCAGGGTCGCCCAGGTCGCGGCGCCGCAGATGAAGGCGCGCGTGCCGTCGACGGGATCGAGCACCCAGCGCCACTCGGCGTCTTCCCGCTCGGCGCCGAATTCCTCGCCGATAACGCCATGTTGTGGAAAATTCGCCGCGATCAGCGCGCGGATCGCCCGCTCACCTTCCCGGTCGGCCTCGGTCACGGGATCGAATTGCGCGCCGCCCTTATCCGCGACGGTCCCGCCGTCGCGAAATCGCGGCAGGGTCTCAGCCCGCGCCGCATCAGCAAGGCGTTCAGCAAACGGAAGAAACTGATCGAAGAGGAGTTCGCGATTCATCGGGCGCGATCATGGCCGCGCTCCGCCGCAAAGGCAAACTCAGTTGCCGGACATCGCCTTGGCGAGTTCGAGGAGACGGCGGCGCGGCTCTTCGTCGAGATTGTAGAAGGCGCGCACGAGGTCGATCGTCTCTTTGCTCGAAAACACGTCGGCCGGCGCCTTGTGGTGGCCGTTCACGTGCTCGGGCTCATCCGCTGTGTGCGTTTCACCTTCGAGCCCCTCGAAGAAATAAGAGACGGGGACGTCGAGCGCGCGGGCGAGCGCCCAAAGCCGTGAGGCCGAAATGCGGTTCGCGCCGCTTTCGTATTTCTGGATCTGCTGGAAGCGGATGCTCACATCTTCGGCGAGCTTCTGCTGCGTCAGGCCAAGGACGCGGCGGCGCTGGCGCAGCTTTTTGCCGACGTGATGATCGATCGGATTTGCCATCGTCTTACCCTCCGGGAAGCGCGCCGCCGACGGACGGCGCAACCGTTTCGGGAAAGCATTGGCAAGACCCGTGCCGCGTTCTGTCTGAAACCGAGATCAGTCGATCATTTTGGCTGATCGCAGCCAGAATCCTTCGTCGAAGTCCGGCGTCTCGAGATTGGCGACGAACTGGCGCGCCGCCGCCTCCCAGGAGAAGTTTTGCGCGTGATTTCTGCAGGTTTCTGCGTTGCGCGTCGCCAAAGCCTCAAGGCAGGCGGCGCGCAAATCCTCGTTCATGGCGCCGCACCCTGCCGGCGCGCCAGCGAGAATCTCAAGAGGGCCCCGGACGGGATAGGCCGCGACCGGGACGCCGCAGGCGAGCGCCTCGACATTGACGAGGCCGAATGTGTCAGTTCGGGACGGGAAGACGAAGACGTCCGCACCCTGATAATAGCGCGCAAGCTCCGCTCCGTGCTTGGGTCCGACGAAGACCGCATCCTTGAATTTCTGCGCAAGTTCGGCGCGCTGCGGGCCGTCGCCGACGATAAGCTTCGTGCCCGGAAGATCGATCTTCAGAAAATCTTCAATGCTTTTCTCGACGGCGATGCGCCCGACATAGAGCCAGACGGGCCGCGGATAGCGGTCAAGATGCGTCGCGTCGCCGGGCGTGAACGCGGACAGATCGACGCCCCGCGCCCAGAGCTTCATCTTTGAAAACCCTAGGGTCTTCAACTCATCCATCAGGCCCGGCGTCGCCACCATCATGGCGTCCGCATCGCGGTGGAAGTCGCGCATATAGGCGTAGCCCCAGCCGACGGGCACGCCCCAGCGTTCGTTTATGTATTCTGGAAAGCGCGTGTGAAAACTTGTGGTGAACGGATAGCGCCGGCGCTTGCAAAACCGGCGCGCCGCGCGGCCGATCGGACCTTCAGTCGCAATGTGAATGGCGTCCGGTTGGAAGTCGTTGATGAGCTTGGCCACTTTGCGGTTCGGCAGCAGCGCCAGCTTGATTTCCGGGTAGGAGGGCGCTGCGATCGAACGGAACTGATCGGGCGTGATGTAAAGGATATCGTTCCCGTATCGGGACAGGATGTCGCCGAGGGTTTCGAGCGTGCGGACGACGCCGTTCACCTGGGGTTTCCAGGCGTCCGTCGCGATGACGATCTGTAACCCTTCCTCGCGGTTGGGCATCTGGAACTTCTGCTTCGGCCGCGTCAGCCGTAGCGCGCTCGACCCAATACGTCGCAAGGCGCCCATTTTTTTGGCGGCGCCGCGGCCGAATTTTTCTTCCTGCGGCCCGTCAGGGATGGCGGGCGCCTTGAGCTCTGACATGCGGGCTCCGATGGTTGCGACGGCGGGAACCGGACCTTTGCGGCCGGCAGGCCTATCCTCGCGATAAGCGCCAGCGCAAGACGGTGACGAAAGCGTCGAAGCCTACAGCAAGTTGACCGGACCTCGAACGCTCGCCCAGAAATATTCCGGGCGGCATTCCTTTCCGCGCCAAGCAGTTCGGCGGAGACAGGCCGCACCAAAAGCTTTGTGCGGCGAAGGGCGGACCACGCACACATGAGCCGGAAGGTGCCAAACCATGAAACTGTTGCTGCGTTGCAAAATCTTGTTGCGTCGCACCATCCTTCGCCATAGAGTGTCTTCGTGGCGCTTCGGCGTCATATGCCCTTCTTGGGCGTTTCCTCCCAAACAAACTTCAAGCCGCGGGTTCGTCCCGCGGCTTTTTTCTTGGAAGCGCAGAGCCTATTCGGCGGCGAAGGCAGGCCTCAGGGCAGCCGGTTCGATTGCCGAAAGTTCTTGCATCAGCTTCTGGACATCAGACCGCAGCGTCTCGAACCCATCCGTGCGCGCAATTTTCGACTCGTCGAGGTACAGCGCGCGATTGATCTCGATCTGGAGGACATGAACGCCATCGTGTGGGCGGCCATAAGTCGCTGCCACAAAGCCCCCGGCATAAGGAGCGTTGCGCGTCACGTGGTAGCCCATACGCCCGATCGTCTGCTCGACTAGGCTGACGACGCTGCGATTGCAGGACGCCCCAAAACGGTCGCCAAGGACTATATCGAGGCGGCGGTCGCCTTCGCGGATCGGCGCGCCGCCGGCCGATGGCATGGAATGGCAATCGACAATCACCGCGCACCCGAACTTCTTGCGCGCAGCAGCGACAAGCGACCGCAAAGTCTCGTGATACGGCACATAGCAAGCCGCAATCCGGCGGCGGGCGTCGAAATAGGTTAGCTTGCGGCTGTAGATATCCTGCCCGTCGGCGACAATTCGCGGCACCACGCCGAGACCGGCCAGCACCCGGTTCGACCGCGAATCCGACGATTTCGGCAGCGGGTCGGCGAACATTCTGGGATCGAGTTCGAACTGGCTGCGGTTGACATCGACATAGGCGCGCGGAAACAGCGCCCGCAGCAAGGGCGCCCCAAATCGCGGGGCGGCGTCAAATATGAGGTCGACATAAGAATCTTCGGACTGGCGCAGAGCCTGCCGATCGAGTTTGGTCATCCGCAAGAGGTCGGAGGGGTAGCGCCGGCCTGAATGCGGCGAAGCGTAGATGAAGGGCGTCGTCAGCTGGGTCGGCGCCAGAACTTCGACAGGCGCGCGCTTTTCGCCGCCGCCTTCGTCCATATCGCCGAATTCCAGCATCTGACGCCTTCCGCCGTCCTATCCATCCGTTGAACGGCCCGCGCTAGGCTACCTTCAAAAGGCCGCCGCCGTTAACACTTATTCGCACAGACTCGACGATAGTACGGCGCAAAACTTGCTGGTTCCTGTCTCGAACGCTGAGGTATGTCTCTGCCCTTTTCACCGGCGGGCGACACAGCCTAATCGGTCGAATCGTCGGCGCTGAAAAAAGGTGTTTGGTTCATGGCGGCAATTCTCCTCGCGGAAGACGATGAATCGATGCGCCGCTTCCTCAAGAAGGCGCTGGAACGGGCTGGACACAATGTGGTCGATGCGAGTCAAGGCGACGAGGCGCTGACGGAACTGCAATTGCGCGAATTCGATCTTCTGCTGACCGACATCGTCATGCCGGTCATGGACGGCATTGAACTCGCCCGGCATGCCGCAGAAATCGATCCCGAAATGAAAATCATGTTCATCACGGGCTTTGCCGCCGTCGCGCTCAATCCGTCGAATCGGGCGCCGCAGGACGCCAAAGTCCTCTCCAAACCCTTCCATCTCAAGGACCTCGTCGCCGAGGTCGATCGGGTCATTGCGGCCTAGGTTTCGGGCCTTGCCTTGGCGGCAGCTTGCCCCTATGCAGCGTGTCCTTCGGGCGCATAGCTCAGTGGTAGAGCGCCACCTTGACACGGTGGAGGTCCATAGTTCGATCCTATGTGCGCCCACCATTCATTGTCGGTTTTCCCGCGTAATGTGCGCGACGCCGTTGAGCGTGTATTAACCGCTAAGGCCCCCGCGGGCGCTTCGTCGCAACTTCTCACTACAAGCTGCGGTTAATCATTCGCGCCTAGTGTTGCTCCTCAGGCCAGAGGAAAGGCGCACATTCCAACCGTGATCCGGCAGTCGTTCAGAGCTTCTGCGGCGGACGCGTTTTTCGGCGCGGATCGCGAGCACATTCTTTGGTCGCGCGCTGAATTCGCCGACTCGGAGACCGAGGCCGCGTATCAACGCCACCTGGTCGACCATGAATTGTCGAAAGAGCGCGCTGTGACCGTGCTCGGCGTTATGATCTATCTGGTCTTCGGCGTGCTCGACGTGATGACCTTTCGAGACAATCTCGGCGAGGTCTTGTTTGTGCGCCTCGGACTTTGCGGTCCGGCAGGCTTATTGCTGGTCGCACTGGCGGGGGCAGAACCGTTTCGCCGCCATTTCCAGTGGATGACGGCGATCACCATGCTGATCGGCGGGCTGTCGATGGTCTGGATGATCGCGGTGCTGCCGCCTTCAGGCGCGCCGCCCTATATCGTCGGCATTCTTGTCGTTTTCATATTTTTCGCCTGCATTCAGCGCATACATTTCTGGCTCGCCGCAGCGGTGTTTCTAGGCACTGCGGCGGCCTATGTTCTCGTGATCACGCTGATCTCGCCGAAAGCAAGCCAGGAGGTCGCATCCGGCCTCTTCTTCATGGTCACAATTACGCTGATCGCGCTTGCGACCATGTACACGCAAGAGATCCGCGCGCGCCTCCTCTATTTCCGCAGCCGGCAACGCGAACTCGACGCTGCGTTCATTGAGGAGCTTTTGATCGAAGCGACGGCGGCAGACCAGTCCAAGCTGAATTTCCTTTCGCTCCTCAGCCATGAACTGCGCACGCCGCTGCACCAGATCATCGGCTTTTCGGAAGTCGTGCGCAGCCGTCACGCGCCAGGCGCGCCGGACGAGACCCGCGAATTCCTCGATCAGATTCACACCTCTGCACACGGACTTTTGTCGCGAATCGCCAAGATGCTCCGCTACGCGGACGCAACGGCGGGCAAGGTGAAGTATGAATATGAAGACGTCGCCGCCTCTGACCTCGTCGACAGCGTGGCGGCGCAATGCGCCAAATCCGCGGCGCAAGCGCGCGTGACGATCGATGCGGAAGGGGTCCGGCGCGGCAAGTTCAGGATCGACTTCGCCAACACTGTCTATGCTCTATCCCATCTCGTGGAGAACGCCATCAACGCTTCGCCTGAGGGCGGGGTCGTCCGCATCGCAGGCGAGACGGCGCCGAACGAGACTTATGTCCTGAAAATAGCCGACCAGGGTTGCGGCATGAGCGACGCCCAGATCGCAGCGGCGTTTGAGCCCTTTTCTCAGACCGAAGCGCTTCGAACACGGACAATAGAGGGCGTCGGCCTCGGCCTGACGCTTGCGCGAAAAATCCTCACAGATCAGAAAGCGGAGCTTCGCATCGCATCGAAGCCGGGCGAAGGGACGACGGTTTTCGTGTCGATGCCGCGCGAGGCGGCGCAGGCCGCGGCCTGAAACGCATCAGGCGGGTTTGCGCACCGCGAGAAAATAGATCGCGCGCATTTCGTCTTCGACGATCGCGACCTGCGAGGGATCGAAGCCTGCCGCCATGGCGCGCATTTCCGCCTCGGAGCGGAAATAGAGCGTCCAGTCGAGCACGTGCTCCATCGGCCAGATCGTTCCAGTCGGCAGGTTGTTGACATTGCCGATGATGACAAGACCGCCGGGCCGCAAATAGTCATACATGCGCCGCACGAAGCGCTGCGCGGCCATCGGGCTCAGGTAATCGACGAGTCCGGACGAATAGATGATGTCTTGTCCGGAAAAATGGCCGGAAAGCCCAGAGGGCGCCAGCATTTCCTTGAACGAGACGTTGAGCGGCGTCACCTCGACGCCAAGTTTGCGCCGCCGGACATTCGCGACGGCGTATTCAAGCGCCTCGGATTCCTGATCGACGAGCGTTGCGCGCCACCGAGCGCCGGCCGGCGACAGTGCAGCGATGCGCTCAATCTCGCGCGCCGGTCCGGCCCCGACGCTCATGATGTTCACGGTCTCGCCGCTTTCAGCGATCGCGGCGCCGCGCTCGACAATAAGCTCGGCGAGGCGGAGCATGCGGGAGACGATCGGCTGTCCGGCGATGACGCCGGTCAGGTGCAGGAACATGGCCGCGATCGAGTCGCCTTTCGGCGTTCCGTCATACATGAAGTTCATGATGCGGAAATCGCCGGGATAACCTTGCGGTTTTTCGAAGCTGCGCCGCCATGTCTCGCCGCCGCAAAGGCGCCGCGTCAGTGTATTTTCCGTATACGTCTTTAACGATTCGCGGAGCGGCTTGTCGTCATGCCAGGGCGCGACCAGCGCGTTGCCCTGCATCATGAGTGCGCGCCACGGGGTCTCGCATTCGGCGGCAAGGTCCGAGGCGATCGCCCGGCGCTCCGCCGCCGACATTGTTGCTTCGACACGACCTGCGAAGCGTTCAATGCGCGCAAGGTAGCCGCCGATGAACGCCATGGCGTCGGCGCACAACGCCTTATAGGATTCCGGCGTCGCCGCCGCCCGTTGCGCGGCGGGACCTGCAGCCAGCGCCGCCGCATTCGCGCGGCGCAAGGCGTCAAGGTCAAGGACGACGTCCTCCAGCGCGAAGCCTGCGATCCAGCGCCCCTTGGCGCGTTCGAGACGGGCACGCCGCGCTGGGGCGGCGAACAGCTCGCGCCCGCGTTGCGTCAACCGCAAAACGCCGCGACGCAGGACGACATCGTCCGCAGATTCATTGAGGTCGCCGACCGCTACGCCGCCGAGGCCGCCAACGCTGAGGTCTGCAAGAGCGAATTCCTGATCGTCAAAATGCAGCTTAGGGGCGTGGCCGAAAAAATGATGCTGCGCCGAGATCCGCTGCAAACGGAAGATACGCGCGCGGCCTTCCGCACCGGTCAACTCTTCATAATGCTTCGACATACGCAGCGATCCACCCAAACCCTAACACATGGACTCCCCCGCCAAAGGATATCGTTAACGAAGGATTAAGTATAGCCTGCATGTCAGGCTTGCGGGGGTCGACGCGTGCGGGGCCGCGACACAAGGCCTCGGCGAAGCGCATCGCCAAAGTGTGAATTTCTTTTCCCGCGCAGTCGAGCCGGCCGCCGCTTGGTATTACAACGCCGCGTCATGGACCGGAACGCCCTTCTCGCATTGACGTGCGACCTCATCCGCCGCCCCTCCGTCACACCGGAGGATCATGGTGCGCTCGGCCTCATTGAGACCGCCTTGAAATCGATTGGTTTCGTCACGACCCGGCTCCCTTTCAGCGCCGACGGCGCAGCGACGGTCGACAATCTCTATGCGCGTTGGGGAACGGGCCGGCCGTGCTTTGCCTATGCGGGGCATACGGATGTCGTTCCGACCGGGCCGGCCGAGAAATGGCGCCATCCGCCATTCTCGGCCACCGTCGAAGACGGCGTGCTCTGGGGCCGCGGCGCGGCCGACATGAAAAGCGGCATCGCCGCATTCATTGCCGCTGCGGAACGAGCCATCAAACGCGGCGCCGTCAAGGGTTCCATCTGCCTCCTGATCACCGGCGATGAGGAAGGGCCGGCGATCAACGGCACACGCAAGATTCTGGACTGGTTGCAGACGCGGAACGAGGCGATTGACCACTGCCTCGTCGGCGAGCCGACGAGTTCGGAAAAACTTGGCGACATGATCAAGGTCGGCCGACGCGGCAGCATGAACTGCACGCTCGCCGTGCGCGGCCGTCAGGGCCATGTCGGCTATCCTGACCGGGCCAACAATCCGGTGCACGCGCTCGCCCGAATCGTCGCCGATCTCACCGGAACGCCGCTCGACACGGGCTTTGAGGCGTTTCAGCCTTCGGGACTTCAGGTCACCGATCTTCACGTCGGCAATCCGGCGCACAACGTGATCCCGGGCCTCGCGCAAGCCAAGCTCAACATCCGCTACAATCCGAACTGGAGCGCATCGACCCTTGAAAGCCATTTGCGCCGCAGGATCGCGTTCTTGGCGGCGGAGGCGGACGTCGAGTTTGACTTCAAATGCGTGAGTTCGGGCGATGCGTTTCTAACGCGAGACGAACACTTTCTTGGCCTTCTGGACGCCTCGATCGAAATGGAAACGGGGCTCCGCGCGGAGCATTCAACGAGCGGCGGCACCTCTGATGCAAGGTTCATCAAAGATTTTGCGCCCGTCGCGGAATTTGGACTCGTTGGGCGCACCATTCATCAAATTGACGAACACGTCGCCGTCGCGGATATCGAAAGGCTTGCCCGCATCTACGAGAACCTGTTGACGCGCTATTTCGCGGCACCCGTATGAACGCGAGCTACGCTCTCTCGCAGATCATCGGCGTCTGGCGCATGGCGTTCAATCGTTCAGGCTGGGATCGCGCGCTTGACCGGTCGCTCGACGGCGTCTTCGCCTCCTTCTGGGCGATCGCCTGGTCTGCGCCCCTTTTGATCGCAAACTTTGCCGCGCTCCAGATCATCTTTGCCGGCGCTGAAAATCTGCCGGACGATCCTTTGCTCGGCGCGCCGGCGCCGTTCTGGATTGCGTCAAACCTTGCCACTTTCGCCGTCGATTGGATCATCGGCCTCGTCGCTCTGCTCGCCGCCGCGCGTTTTCTGGGCGCCTCCAAAAGGGCGGGCGACGCCGTGATCGGCTTCAACTGGCTGCAGCCGATCACCGCCGCGGCGCAGGCGATTCCGATCGGCGCAGGATATCTCCTCAAGAGCCCGGCGGCATTCAGTGTGCTGATGATGCCGGCGATCGCCTTGTCGATCGCGGTCTACTGGGGCGTCTTGCGGCGCGGTCTCGGTCTTGCGCCGGGGCCCGCCATTGCGATCACCGCAGGAACGATGCTGCTCAGCGTCATTGTCGGCGCGCTCTGCCACGGCGCAGCGCTCGCGATATACGGCCCGCCTCAGTAATCGGCGCCCGCAAAATAGAGGCCGCAGGCCGGCGCGACCTGGCCGCATTTCGAGCGGTCGCGCGCTTCGAGCGCGGCGCGCACATCGTCCGGCGTCCGTTTTCCAAGGCCCGCCTGGACGATCGTGCCCATCATCGACCGGACCTGATGATGGAGGAAGGACGGCGCAGAGGCGCGGGTTTCGATTTCGTCGCCCTGGGCGGCGACAGTGAACGCCGTCAGGGTCTTCACGGGCGAGGCGGCCTGGCACTGGGAATCGCGAAAGGTCGTGAAGTCATGCATGCCGATCAGTTGATCGGCCGCTTGCTGCATAAGGACAGGATCAATCTTCGCCGCGATATGCCAGACGCGGCCTGTCTCAAGCGCAACCGGCGGACGGCGATTGACGATCCTGTAAAGGTAGTGCCGCATCTTCGCGCGATAGCGCACGTGAAAGTCCTGATCGACGGGCTCGGCGGCGAGGACGGCGATCGGGTGCGGCCGCAAATGCGCATTCAACGCGTCTCGCACCGTATCGGGACGATAGCCTTGCGGAAGATCGAGCTGGATCGGCATGGCGAGTGCGTGGACGCCGGCGTCGGTGCGGCCGGCGGCGAACGCCGTCGCGGAGACGCCTGTCAACGCCATGGCGGCGGTCTCAATCGCCTCCTGAATCGACAGCCCGTTCTCCTGGCGCTGCCAGCCGACAAAGGGGGCGCCGTCAAACTCGACAATCAGCTTGTATCTTTGCACAAAGTCCACGAACCAACCTGTTGGAGCGCATCATGATGAAGCGGCTGCTGTCGGAGCTCTGGACGAAATTCGGCGCCGACATCCGGTTCTTTGCAACCGCCGGCGCGATTTTCGTTGCGTTTCAGACCACCGCCTACGGCATGTATTATATCCCGAGCGAAAGCATGTTGCCGACCCTCGCGGTTGGCGACCGGGTGATCGTCAACAAATTCGCGTATGGGTATAGCCGCCATTCTCTGCCGTTCTCGATTGGGCCGGATTGGCCGACGGCAGACGGCCGCGTCTTCACGAAATTGCCCCGTCGCGGCGACATCGCCGTTTTCGCGCACCCCAAAACCAACACGGTCACCATCAAACGCGTGATCGGGCTGCCGGGCGATGAGATCGCCCTCAGCGACGGCCGGCTCTTCGTGAATGGACGCGAGGTCGACGCTGAAGTCACCGAACTCCGTCGCTACAAGGAGCATAAGGGCGGCGTCGTCACTGTCGAGCGCCTCACCGAATCCCTTCCGGGCGGACCGGCCCATGACATCTTTGATCGCGGACGCGGCTTTCCGGGCGACGAATTCGGTCCTGTGCGCGTGCCGGAGGACGCTGTCTTCGTGCTCGGCGACAATCGCGACAATTCGCTCGACAGCCGCTTCGGGGGCGAAGGCGTCGGCTTTCTGCCTGTCGATCAGTTGATTGGCCGCGCCGACCTTATGGCTTTTTCGCTGCATTTCTGTCGGCCCTCGCCGGGCGTCGAGTGCCTGAGCCCGAAGTGGGGCGCGCGACTCTGACGCGCTTACGCAAGGACCGCCCCCTCGGCGAGAGGAAACCCCCGCAGGAATTCGTCCGCAGACTGAACGCTGCGCCCGGCGCGCTGCAAGCGCTGAAGTTCAAGAGCGCCGGCGCCGCAAGCGACAGTAAGGACCCCATCGGCCGACAGCACGTCGCCCGGGCGCCCGGCGCCGGTCGCAACGCGGCTCATCAGCGCCTTCACGCGTTGCGGTCCCTTTGACGACGGCGCTTCGAACCACGCGCCGGGGAAAGGCGACAGGCCGCGAATCTGACGGTCGACATCGACAGCGGACCGGCGCCAATCAATGCGCGCCTCTTCATTCGAGATCTTTGCCGCGTAGGTCACGCCGTCCTGCGCCTGGGGAACGGGCTTGAGCGCGCCCGCAGACAGCCCGGCCAGCGCCTCGACGAGAAGGCGCGCGCCCAATGCGCCAAGGCGGTCGTGAACGCTGCCCGCCGTGTCGTCATGCGCGATCGGCGTCGTTGCGGACAAAAGCACGGGCCCCGTATCGAGCCCCTCTTCCATGCGCATCACCTGAACGCCGGTCTCGGCGTCGCCCGCCATGACGGCGCGCTGGATGGGCGCAGCGCCGCGCCAGCGCGGCAGAAGAGACGCATGCAGATTGAAACACCCAAGGCGCGGCGCATCGAGCACGGGCCTGGGCAAGATGAGGCCAAAGGCGACGACGATCGCCGCATCGAGATCGAGCGCCCGGAACGCGTCCTGCTCCGCCGCTGTCTTCAGAGACTTTGGCGTCCGCAAGGGAATGCCGCCTTGCTTGGCGAGTGCGGCGACGGGCGAGTCCTTGAGCGCCATCCCGCGCCCCGAAGGCTGCGGCGCGCGGCTGTAGACCGCAACGACCTCGTGACCGGCCTCCAGAATTTCGCCCAGCGCACGAGCGGCAAAATCCGGCGTCCCCATAAAGGCGAGCCGCATCGGCAGTCCTTCCCTGAAGCCGGCTATTCCGCCGCCAGCCGCTGTTCTTTCTTCAGCTTTTTGAGGATGCGGTCCCGTTTCAGCCGGGAAAGGTGGTCAATGAACAGGACGCCTTCGAGGTGGTCCATCTCATGCTGAATGCAGGTGGCGAGGAGGCCCTCCGCATCGAGAATTTGAGGGTTCCCGTCATAGTCGAGGAACTTAACCCGACAACGGGCCGGCCGCTCGACCTCCTCGTAGAATTCAGGGACCGAAAGGCAGCCTTCTTCGTAGACGCTGCTGTCCTCAGAGGGGTCGAGGATCTCGGGGTTAACGAAGTAGCGCGGTAGTTTTTCCTCGTCTTCTCCCGCGAGGTCCATGACGATCACGCGCAAGGGAACGCCGACCTGAATGGCGGCAAGCCCAATGCCGGGCGCCTTGTACATCGTCTCCAGCATGTCATCCATCAGCGCGCGGAGACTGTCGTCAACGCGCTCAACGGGCGCTGATTTCTGGCGGAGCCTCGGGTCGGGCGCGGTCAGGATTTCTCGTAGGGCCATGGCCCTCAGGTATGGGCCCGGACCGCACGCGTCAAGGACGTGAAGTCAGGGGCGCAAACCCTCGCTATTCCCTGCTTTTTCGTTAGAATGTCTCATTGTGCGGATGGGTTGCGTGTGGGGCTGGCCATGGCCGGGGAGACGGGCGTGACGCGACGGGACGCGGTTCACGTATTCGATTTTGCGGCGCAGGACGGCGGCCAACAGCATGTCGTGGCGGCGCCGGATCGCGACCGTCCCCTTGTCACCGGCGATGCGCGCGATCTTTGGATCGGCGCCGGCTTGCTTGTTCTCGCTTTTCTTGCGCTGACCGCCTTCCTGATGGTCTGGCGTGTCGGCGGCGCAAAAGCGCAGCGCAAGAAGCGCAATGCTGAACTTTTTCAGCCTGCCGGGGCCGACGCGGAAATCACCTTTGACGACGAGCAGAGCGGACAAGCATCGCCGCCAACCCGCAAGGAACGCGACGCGCAGCGCAGACGCGAAAAGGCCGAACGCGCCGCTGCAACAAAAGCCGCTAAGGCGCGCAAAGCAGCGCCTGCAGTGCGCCCCCTCATCGCCGACGCCGAGCCCCCTGGCGGTGCAGATGAAGCTGAGGTCGTGATTGAACGGGCGCGCGGAGACGCCGAGCCGCGCGCGCCGGAGCCGAGGAAGACTGCGCGGCGCGCACAGCCCTTCGCGGCGCTTTTCTCGCGGAAAAAGAAGTCTGACGCCTTCGAGCCGGGTTCGCTCGATCTCGCCGGCGACAATCCGGCCGCGGACCAGTCGCGTCTCCATCCGCTGGCGACGGAACGGCGCAGGCCGCGCGACGAAGAGCGCGTCGAGCTGGAGCCCGCTGAAGCAGCGCCCGCGCCGCAGCGCCCCGTTCGCGCGGAAGCCGAAGAAGCGCACAGACTTGCCGAACGTCTGGAAGAAGAGCGTCGCCAGGAGCGCACGCGGCTTGAAGCGGCTGAAGAGATGCGCCGCAAAGCGATCGATGAGGCGCGCTCCAATGCCGATCGCCAAGCGGCCGAAGCCGACATCAGCCGGCGCGCGGAAGCAGCACGGCTGCAGGCCGAGTCAGAAGCGCGCGAAGAAGCGCGGCGGCGTGCCTTCGAGCGCGAGGCCGAATTCGAACGGCGCAAACAATTGGCGGCGATCGAGCAGCGTGAGCGCGAGCTGCGCCGGGCCGAAAGCGCCGGCGAAGCACTGCGCCGGGAACTCTCGGCAGAGCTTGAACGGAAGATTGAGGCTCTGGCTGCGCGCCTCCCTGAGCGGCCGGCGCAAGCAGCTCAATTCGCCGAACCTCAGCCTGCCGACCCGCTTCTCTTACGCGCCGTCGACCGAATCGCCCGTGACCTTGCCGACCAGCGCGCGGCGCTCGACGAGGCGGTCGGCGCGCTTTCAGCGCGCATCGATGAAATCGGCGCATCGTCGCGAGACGACGGCGGCCTCAGGCAGGAAATGGCCGGACTTAAGCGGGCCCTCAGCGAGCGGTTCTCCGGCCCTTCGGCGCCGTTGATGCAGCTTGAGGACATTCTGCGCAACGCGCTGCCGCCCGACGCTTATGACCTGCGCGTCATGCTGTCGAACAATCGCAAGGCGGACTGCCTCGTCCGCCTGCCCCATCCACCAGGCCCTATCGTGATCGACGGGCGCTTTCCGATCGAGGCGTTCCAGAAGCTGCATGCCGATGCAGCGTCCGATGCGACATCCGCCGAAAACGAATTCCGGCGCAGCGCGCTGCGCCACATTGTGGATATCGCCGAGCGGTTGATCGTGCCAGGCGAGACAGCGGATTCGGCGATGCTGTTCCTCCCTTCGGAAACGATGCACACGGAACTTCTCGCGCGGTTCCAGGATCTCGTGCAGGACAGCTACCGGGCGCGGGTATGGATCGTGTCGCCGACGACGCTGATGGCGACACTCCACACCATGCGCGCCGTCATGGCCGATGGCCAGAAAAGCGCCGCGAAGACTGAGGCCCTCGCCGCAGGTTCCGAACAGGTGCTTGCCGAGGTGGAGGCGCTGCGCCGCCGCGTCAACAATCTTGAATCGAGTTTCGACCACGTGCGCGACGGCATGACCGCCCCTTCGCCGGAACATCCGGGCGAGGCGCCGTTTACGTCTTTGCGTGCGCTTGAACCTGATCCGGTCGAGCAGCCGGCTGAACTGGCGTCCCCAACGCCTGGCCCCTTTGTTCCGGCCGCGCCATCGCCAGCCGAGAGCGCTGCGCCTGCGTCCCACGCCAATGGCGCGGCGCACGCAGCGCCGCCGATGCAGACGCCATCAGCCCCGCCGACAGTGCCCGCGCCCGCAGCATCGACGGAGCGCCCGCCCCCTGCATTTCTGCTCCCGCCGGTCCCACCCGTCCGCTGAAAACACTGTCCGTCAGGCTGCGGCCGAGGCGCCGAAGCGGCTTTCGATGAAGGCGTCGACCGCCGCCCAATATTGGCTTCGAATGTCGTCGCGCTCCATCATAATCTCATGCAGCGCGCCCTGGATGGTCACGATATCGATGAGCGGACTGCGGGAGGCGAGAATCCCGTGGTCGCGCGAGGACACAAGCTGGTCGCACTGGGCGGAGATGATGCGCACGGGCGTTTTCAGCGATTGGAACCGGCCCGGCCGATGCAGGTCGTCGATCGCGTCGGTCGCCGCCTTCAGCCAGCCATAAGTCGGCTCGCGAATGATCGCGTTCGGCGCGGCGGCCTGGAGATCGGCGAAGCGTTGATGGCGGGCCGGATCCGTAGTCAGCACATTGCCTTCGAAGGCGAGCGAATGCTCCTTGACGCCGAAGACAGGATTGCGTGCGCCGCCAAGAGCGCAGGCTGTTCGCGCCACGACGCGCGCGAAGATCCGCTTGAGGGGGTCGTCAAAGAGCCGCGTCATCGGCGCGCAGAGAACCGCGCCGGCGAAGGCGTCATAGCCGTCGGCGAGGAGCTGCAGAGCCGGCGCGCCGCCCATCGAATGGGTGAATAAGAAAAGGGGCCCGCGAAAGCGCCTCCGCGCAACCTCCTCGGTGAACTTTTTGAGGTCGGCGCGGTAAGTCCCGAAATCGAGGATGTGCCCCTTCTCGCGCTCCGGCAACATGCGGTCTGAAAGGCCCTGTCCGCGCCAATCCATGGTCGCGACGGAAAGGCCGCGCGCCTGAAGATCGCGCGCCGATTCGAAGTACTTTTCGATGAACTCCGAGCGGCCGCCCATCAACACAGCGCCGCCGCGCGCATGCGGCGCTTCGAAGACCCCGGCGCGCAGCGTGGCGCCGTCCGCGCCTTTGAAGTCGAACGCCTCGGCTCCGGCAGGGAGCGGATTGTTCTCTATACGGATGAAGTCGGCGATATCGGCCTCCTGAAGTCAGTCTCCAAGGGAAACGCGGGCGCAGACGCTGAGGTCGCCGGCGATCTTCAATCGGCCCGACACATAGGCGCCGGCGAGCGGCCGTTCGCCTTCAAGAACGCGTAACAGCGTCTCGCGTTGCCCCTTCCACAGGCTGACGCCGTCGCCGAATCCAGGAAGCCCGGCATCGTCGCGCGTCACGTGCGGCGGGCTCTGCCGGCCGTCGACATAGAGCGGCGTATCGCCGTCCGCCTGCAGAATGATGACGCCGGCGAAGGACGATCGGAACGCGCGCACAGCGCCGTCGAAAAGGTCGTCCGTCGCGGCGCTCATCATTCTATTCGAGCAGCGGGCCGTCGGCGCCCGTCGGCTTTCGGAATTTCAGCGTCATGCGGTCGCTCTCGCCGATCGCGTCGTATTTGGCGCGATCAAATCCGGGCTGCGGCGCCCCGCTCACCGCCGAGGAGCGCCGGACGGGCGGCAAGGTCCAGACGCCGAAAGGGTGATCCTTCGTGTCGTTGGGATTGGCGTTGATCTCTGACTTCGCGACAAGTTCGAAGCCCGCGGCCTCCGCGAGGCCGATGACTGTCGCCTCGCGCACATAGCCCGTCGACCTTTCCGAGTCCGGGCTCGATGCTGGGTCGGCGCGATGCTCTTCGACGCCGAGCACGCCGCCCGGCCGCAATGCTTCGTAAAACTTCTGGAAGGTCTCTTCGGCCGTGCCGGCGGCAAGCCAGTTGTGGACGTTGCGAAAGGTGAGGACCGCATCTGCGGTTCCGGCCGGCGCGATCGACGGATCATCGAGCGCCGTCAGACGCACTTCGCCATAGACGCCTTTGTGTTGCGCGAATTTCTGTTCGAACGCACTGACGTTTTCCGCCGCCCGCGCGCTGGATTTGGGATCGAGCCCTGCCGCATAAAGCGTGCCGCCGCCCTGCTTGAGATAGGGCGCGAGAATGTTCGTGTACCACCCGCCGCCCGGCCAGATCTCGACGACGGTCATGTCGGGCGTCACCCCGAAAAAAGTCAGGGTCTCTTTCGGGTGGCGCCAGACGTCGCGGGCCTTTTCTTCAGCCGTACGATGCGGCCCGGCGATCGCAGCCTCCAGCGCGGCGGCGGGTTCAGCGCCGGACGCGGCTGCGGTCGCAGCTGTGCTGCTCTCTTCGGAGGCCGCGCCGCGCGGCGCACAGGCTGCAACGAGTGCAGATGCTGCTGTTGCCACTATGACTAGCCGCCTCATCGTCGTCGCCTCCGGACGCCTACCGCCCATACAGATTGTCAGACCACGGCATCCAATTATTTGGGTGCGGACGTGACTTTCTCACCCCAGACCGCATCGTCTTCGTATTGTCCGGGCGCCTGTCTCTGCTGCGGCGAGGCGCTCTGCGGCGCGACGGCGTCTTGCTGGATGGGCCTCAGCGGCTGTAAGGGCGCAACGCGCGCAACGCCGCCATCGGCAAGCGACGTCACCGCCTGCTGCAATGACGCCGACCGCGGATTATACGCGCCGCCGCGATAGATAATGTCGCTCGGCTTCACGGGCGCGCCGTAATAGGCCTCGTTCCAATTGTGGCGCGCCTTCAGAAGCGCCCCTTCCAGACTGACGCCGCCATACAACCCGCGCGACCTAGAAAATGCGACGATATCTGTCGTCTGCGCTTTGGCGCCGGCGCCGACCGGCCCTGCCGCAAGCGTGACGTCGCCGCCGAGCTTCACAGTCGTCGAGAGTAAATGTTCCATTCCCCGCTGCGTCATGACGAGCAGAACAGTTTCCGATGCCTCAGCGCCGACCTGAAATCCGAAGGAGATCGCGCCGACCGTGAAAAACACGGGCTGGCTCCATTGGCCGTTTTCACCGCGCGCGATCATGACCGCGTTGCCGCCGGAGGCGCCGACAAGGAAGCCGCCGCGCAGTTGGCGCGGAATGATCACCATTGCCTTGGCATTGTCAGCCGTATCGCGGAGAGCCCCAAAGGCGCTGTCTTCGGCAAAATAGGCGGTCGTTTCCGCCGCTTGGGCGACGAGCCGCTCTGCTTTTTCCTTGGTCGCCGCCGCCGCCGCTGGGGAAGCAGCCGCCAAAAGGGTCGCAATAGCGCCGATAACCAATTTCAACATGAAGTGCACACTCCTTTTGCGGACGTCTTCGGCGCTAGCCGAGAACACACGTCAGACTTACAGCGCAGCCTATACGCTCCAAATGGGACGTGATTGTGGATAGTTTCGGCGCCGCCGTCGAGTGCTGAAGATCGTGGCCCGATGCCTCGTGTTCCAACGAGGGAGGCTGACCGGCGCTTGACAGGCCGCATGCGGCCATGATGCTGGAAGCCGCCGCCGCGGGTATGATGTAATGGTAGCCTGTCAGCTTCCCAAGCTGAACGCGAGGGTTCGATTCCCTCTACCCGCTCCAGGTCACGGCACTGACCGAGACACAGAGCCCGAAAGGCGACGTTTTCGAAGCAAATTTTGCCGAATCACGAAGAGCTATTCGATCACTGAGATTCCGATCGTGGCGCCTTGAGACCCTGCATTTCAAGCAGAATGCCTCTCGCTCGTGCGCTTTGTAAATCAGCGGCCGGGCTGCGCCGGCGATGCTTCTGCCGCTGCTGGCGCAGCTTCTGCGGGGGCTTCTTCCGCGGCCGGCGCTGCGGGCGCCGGCAAGGGCAAGGGCGAATCCGACAAAGAGTTGAGGTAGACGAGAATCTCGGCGCGGTGTTCGGGCTTGGCGACGCGCTGGTTCATCGCGGTGCCCGAAATATAGCCTTGTGAATCCTCAATGAACTTGTCGAGGCTCGCAAAATCCCAATTGCCGCCATGCGCCTTGAGGGCCGCGGAGTAATTAAATCCGCCGTGCGAGGCGACAGCGCGGCCGACGACGCCGTAAAGATCGGGCCCTTGCAGATTCGGGCCGCCCTTCTCAAGCGAGTGGCAAGATTTGCAAAGCGCCACACGGCGCTCGCCTCCGGCCGGATTTGCTTCGGCGAGGAGGGTTCCAAGGTCTTTTTTCGGGCCGGCCGCAGCGGCGCCAGCGCCGCCTTCCTCTTCGTACGCGATCGGATAGGCAAGATGCAGCTTGCCGTCCTTACTATGGCCGCCGCCATGGGAGCTGCCGAACAGGGCACCCACCAACTGCGGAATGCCGAATATGAGCAGCAGGGCGACCAGCACGCCAGCGGCGACCTTGTTTCCGAAGAGCGGATCTTTTGCGGCCAAAGCGGGCCCCCTTAATCGTCTGGTCCAGGCGGTCTTTTAGGATCGGGCCGCGTTCTAACGGTCTTCCCCTGAGGGTGCAATGTCGCGCCTTTCGCCCGCTGCCGCGGCCTTTGCGCGCGGCGCGCCCGCGCCGGCCTCGCGCGCCTGGCTTGCAAATTGCGGCGCGTCCCGCCACTCAGCGTGCATCGATTTTCTGGAATTGCGCTTCATGACAACCGCTTCCCGCATCGCCTTCCAGGGCGAGCCTGGCGCATTCTCGGAGCTCGCCTGCGCGACCTACGCGCCGGGTTTCGCACCGCTTCCCTGCGCGACATTTGAGGATGCTCTCGAAGCCGTACGGGCGGGCCGCGCAGCGCGCGCGATGCTGCCTGTCGAAAACTCTCTGGCAGGGCGCGTGTCAGACATTCACCACCTCCTGCCATCCTCAGGACTGCATATCGTCGGTGAACATTTCCTGCCGATCCGGCACCAGTTGTTGGCGCTGCAGGGCGTCGCACTTTCCGATCTCCGCGTCGTGCGCAGTCACGCAATGGCGCTCGGTCAATGCCGGCGTATAATCGCAGAACTCGGCCTCAAACCCGAAATGAGCGGCGACACAGCGGGCGCCGCCAAGGCCCTTGCTCAAAGCGGCGAGAGCGATGTCGCCGTTGTCGCGTCGTCGCGCGCCGCGGAGATTTACGGCCTCGCCACCTTGCGCGCCAATGTCGAAGACGCTGGGCACAACACCACGCGCTTCCTCGAAATGGCGCGCGAGCCGGATGACGCCGAGCCGGACGCCGAAGGCGTAATGACGACTTTTGTGTTTCAGGTGCGCAATATACCTGCCGCGCTCTACAAGGCGCTCGGCGGCTTTGCGACCAATGGCGTCAACATGACGAAGCTCGAAAGCTATCAGCTCGACGGCGCCTTCGTTTCGACGATGTTTTACGCCGACATTGAGGGCCACCCTCAGCATGCCTCTGTCCGGCTGGCGCTCGAGGAACTCGGCTTCTTCTCCACATCGTTCCGTATACTGGGCATCTACAAGAGCGCGCGTCGTCGCGGCGCCTGAAGCGCGGCGCGCCGCAATCGGCGGCTCGATTCTGAGTTGTGCGCGGCGACGTTAGCGTCTTTCGCAGGCCGCCCCCTCATCTCTCGAATCATTAATACGAACTCGGACGATCGGGCTAGCCAGCGCGCTCGCAATTTTGTATGTGTGCGATGTTCGGCCTGTGGGAGAGCAGCCTGAACCGAGGACTAGGGGAGAGTTCCACTTAGATTGTCACACGTCGCGGCCGCACTTTGCGGTTGCGCAATCTTTTGCGCCGTCGGCGCGAAGCCTGAATCCTAACCCTTGAATCCGTCGCTCTCCAGATTCGAAGCGGCATCCGACGCAATCATTGCTCGGAGCATAGGAGAGACTATGAAAACCACGAAAATGTTGAAGGCGGCGTTGCTCGCCGCCTGCTGCGGCTTTGCGCCCTCTTTAGCCTTAAGCGCGCAAAAGTCTGTAAACGCCCAATCGCCTGGCTATGGCGGCACAGCGGAAGCCAGCGCGCAAGTGAGTTCGAGCGCCGCTCTCAACGCGTCTTCAGCGGCGGCAGCTTCCGCATCGGAAGCGTCAAGCGTCAAAACGCCGAGACAAAGCGTCGTCTTCTGGTTCAACGTGATGCAGGACGCGAACGCCATCGATTTCACGATTACGCCGACTCACACGGCGCCGAGCCAGGGCGGACCGACGCGCACGAGCCGCGCCATGGCGATGGTGACCATCGCTATGTATGACGCGATCAACGCCTTCAAGGGGGCGTTTGAACCGTATAATGACATCGGCGACGCAAACCCGGAAACGACGTCCAAACAGGCTGCCGTCGCTTATGCGGCGCATGACGTTCTGGTTGCGCTCTATCCTGATCAGACCGCCCGTCTCAATCAGCTCCTCGCGGCCGATATCGGAAGCATTCAGGCAGGCGCGCAGAAGATCACCAGAGGGCGCAACTTGGGCCAAAAATCGGCCGCAGCGATCCTTGCCCTCCGCTCCAATGACAATTCGCAAGCGCCCGAGCGCGCCTATGGCGCCGGCGGGGCTCTCGGCGACGGCAGGACGCGGACATTCTTCAGAACACCGATCAATAACAATCTCGGCGGCATCGGCGAATGGTCGCCCGATCCGATTAGCGGCGCGACCGTCGCTCTGGGCGCTTTCTGGGGCTCGGTGAAGCCGTTCGCTCTGAAAAACGGCGCCCAGTTCCGGATCGCCCCGCCGCCCCTCCCCGGATCGGCCGCATACGCCACTTCCTTCGCGCAAGTCGCTGCAATCGGCGGCTCGCCGGACAATACTGGCACGCCCAGCACATCGACGGCCGCGACGCGCTTTATCGGCAATTACTGGGGCTATGACGGCGTTCCGGGCCTCGGTGTTCCGCCGCGCCTTTACAACCAGATCGCGTTGCAGGTCGCCAATGACCAGGGCCTCAATGGAGCAGCGCGGCTCGCCCGCTATCTTGCGATGGTCAACGTCGCCCAGGCTGACTCGGGCATCGCTGCCTGGGACAGCAAATATTTCTACAATTTCTGGCGTCCGGTTACGGGCATTCGTCGCGATGACGGGGTTGCCGCCACGAACAACGACCCCACTTGGACCCCGGTCGGCGCGTCTGTCATCAATACGACGAACGCCATTCGTCCGACTCCGC
Source organism: uncultured Caulobacterales bacterium (assembly GCA_964507915.1). Classification (GTDB taxonomy): domain Bacteria; phylum Pseudomonadota; class Alphaproteobacteria; order Caulobacterales; family Parvularculaceae; genus Amphiplicatus. The sequence continues at coordinate 276,571 of CAZDRH010000003.1, read as the reverse complement.
CGTTCCCGGCCTATCCGTCGGGCCATGCGACATTCGGCGCGACCGTTTCCGAAATCATGCGCGCATTCTTCAGGGACAGGCCGTTCACCTTCGTGTCGGACGAGTATAACGGCCAAGGCTCCGATCCGTTCACGCCGGGCGTGCCGCGCCCGCTCGTGCCGGTACGCTTCAATTCCTTCACCGAAGCGCAGCAGGAAAACGGGATCAGCCGGATCTACAACGGCGTGCACTGGAATTTCGACGACACGAGCGGTCAGGGCCTGGGCGTCAAGGTCGCCAGACAATTGCTCGACAAGACGAAAGCGTTTCGCGTCATACGCGACGACGAAGACGATCAGGGCGACGACGACTAGACGCTTCGCTTTTGGTTTACTCCGCCTGCCTCTTGGCCGGGCGCAATGAACACTGCGGGGCCGCACGGCGATAACCGTGTGGCCCCGCATCATATCGGCAAAGCGCGATTTGAGAGCGGTTGCGTCGAATGCTCGAACAATGATGACGATGAGATGGACCCCGATGACAGTGACAAGAACGGCCGCCATGAGGATCTTGGCCATTGCCGCCCTGATTGGTCTTGCAGCTTGCGGCGACAACGCCGTGCGCGCCGCCAAGACACCAGTCGCCGCCACCGCAGTTCAAGCCTCGCCAGAGGCATCGCCCGCTTCGCACGGCGCGCCGCAGACCTCCGCTCCGGCGGATACAGAGCGAACGCCTTTTGATCGCGAGACTGTCGTCAAGCTCAATGAGATCGTCGGCCGATCGCTGGCCGCCATTCGGGAATATGACGGTTCGATCGACGAAATCCGCGCACAAGTTGAAGCCGGCGCCGCGCCGAACGCGACACCTGCTGCGCGCGCTGCAGCGCAGACGGCGCTCGCCAGCCTTGAAAGTCTCCATGAACGCGCCAGCGTCGCCCGCGACGACTTGAGCGTTGCGTCAACAGCGCTCAAAGCGAGCGGTCGCTATTACGACCCCGTCGTTCTTGGCGGGATGACCGAATTCGTCGAGCGCGTAGAGCGTGAACTGAAAGCCGAAAAGGTGAAGCTGGGCGCGCTTTTGGCGCCCGTCTGACCTATCGCAGTTACACGCCGATCGAGACGACAACAGCGCTCCATGCGTGGCGGGCGATTCATTCCGGACCCAGCGCCCAGCGTTCGATCAAGCGGCGCGCGATCGTGAAACGCGGCGGCAGCCGCAGATCCTCACGCCGCTCTCCGCCAAGCAAAGCGCGAATTTCGGGCTTGGCCACCCAACGCGCTTCCTCGATTTCTTTCGGGTCGAGGACAAGATCGCGGCTTTCGGCGACTGCAATGAAGCCCATCATCAGCGAGGAGGGAAACGGCCAAGGCTGCGAAAAGAGATAGCGCGCCGATATCAGAGTGACGCCGGCTTCTTCCTTCAGCTCCCGAACGGCGCAGGCTTCTGGCGTCTCGGCCGCCTCAACAAAGCCGGCGAGCGCCGACAGAAATCCCGGCGGAAAACGCGGCGAGCGGCCGAGAAGACAGGCGTCGCCATGGGTCGCGAGCACGATCGCCACAGGGTCCGAGCGTGGGAAGTGCTCCGCCTGGCACTGCGGACAATACCGCTTGGCGCCGCCGTCAGCCGCTTCCGTCGACGTTCCGCAGGCGGCGCAATAGCGATGGCGCCGGTGCCAGTCGAGCAGCCAACGCGCCTGCCCGATAATGGCGAGATCATTCTCGCCGAGAAGGCCCGCCGCTTCGCGGAGCGGCGTGTAGGTTCCGATATCGGCGAAGGGCGCCGCTTTCGGCTCCGGTGCGGCGGAACAGTCGACGGCGAAATGGGCGCGCGCGCCGGCAAGGCCCAGAAACACGGTCGGCGCATCCGGCAAGAAGGCGGGCCGCGCCGCGGCGGAGAGAAACGCGGCACGGTTCTGCGCGATCAGCGGATCGCCCCGGTAGAGCGGGACAAGCACGCTTTCCGGATCGGCGAGCCTTGCCGCCACCCAGTGCGGGTCGGCCCGGCGCTCTGAGGCGCGATCAAGCGGCTCGGCCGCAAACAAACACAAGGAGGCTGCGTCCGGCATGGCTGACCCTTGCGCGACTGACAGCGACAGTTAGCGCCCGCCGCCCTTGCAATTGAAGTCCCGGCCGCAGATATTCCGCCCCGGAAGGCTGGCGGACGGACTTCTCGCCAACCCGGTCAGGTCCGGAAGGAAGCAGCCGTAACGAGTTTCGGTTCGGGTCGTTTCAGCCTTCCGCCTCTTCCTTCGCCGTCCCAGAGCGGAGCCCCATGAAAATCTTTCTGACCGGCGGGTCCGGCTTTGTCGGCGGCGCTGTCCTGCGCCAGCTTGGCGCCCGATACGAATTCCGCGCGCTGTCGCGGTCGCATGCCAGCGACGAAAAGATCGCACGCCATGGCGGCGCGGTCGTGCGCGGGGATCTTGGAACCGTCGATGCGGTCATGCTCGCCGGCTCTGACGCCGTTATTCACTGCGCCGCTTATGTCGAAGAATGGGGGCCGATCGAGGCTTATCGCGCGGTCAATGTCGAGGGCACGCGCCGCCTTCTCGACGCCGCCAAACGCGCCGGCGTCCCGCGGTTCGTGCACATCAGCACCGAGGCCGCTTTGTTCTACGGCCAGCCCATGCGCGACTTGGATGAGTCCGCGCCGCTCGCGCTGAATTCCCCCTTTCCCTATTCCCGCACCAAAGCCGAGGCGGAAGTCGCCGTCGTTGCGGCGAACGATCCGAAGAACGCGTTCGAGACCATCATTCTGAGGCCGCGTCTTATCTGGGGCGAGGGCGATGAGACCGTTCTGCCGGTCGTCGCCGGCATGGCGGCTGCAGGCCGCTTCCTCTGGGTTGACGGCGGCAAAGCCGAGACATCGACCACGCATATCGACAACCTTGTCCACGCGATCGATCTTGCCTTGACCAAAGGCGAAGCGGGCGCCGCCTATTTCGTCGTCGACGGCGCGCCGACGTCGTTCAAGGACTTTCTCACCCGCTATCTGGCGACAGCCGGCGTCACGCTGCCGGAAAAGTCGATGCCGGGCTGGGTCGTGCGCGCGCTCGCCAATCTCATGGAACCGGCGTTCCGGGCGACGAAGTCCAAATCCGCGCCGCCGATCACGCGATTTGCCGCGCATATCATGAGCCGCGACTGCACCATCAATGACGCGCGGGCGCGGGCGCAGCTTGGCTATCGCCCCGTCATCACGCTTGAAGCCGGACTTGCGCGGCTTTCAAAGTCGAGGGCGCCCCGTTAGGTTTGCGTCATGGCGAAAGACACAACTCCTGGCGCGCCTCCCGCGCCTTATCAGGTGCTGGCGCGCAAATATCGCCCGCAAAGCTTTGAGGACCTGATCGGTCACCACGCGATGGTGACGACGCTGCGCAACGCCTTCGCCACGGGCCGCATCGCGCATGCCTATGTGCTGACGGGCGTGCGCGGAGTCGGCAAGACGACGACGGCGCGCATCCTCGCCCGGGCGCTCAACTATGTCGGCCCCGACGGCGCGGACAAGGGCCCGCAGATCGACATGCCGGCCGAAGGGCGGCACTGCCGCGCCATCGCCGAAAGTCGGCACCCGGACGTTTTCGAGATGGACGCCGCCTCTCGCACCGGCGTCGGCGACATCAGGGAGCTGATCGAGGGCGTGCGCTATGCGCCGGTCGAGGCGCGCTACAAGGTTTACATTATCGACGAAGTGCACATGCTCTCGACGCAGGCTTTCAACGCCTTGCTGAAGACGCTCGAAGAGCCGCCGCCGCATGTGAAGTTCATCTTTGCGACGACCGAGATCAGGAAACTGCCTGTCACGGTGCTGTCCCGCTGCCAGCGTTTCGATTTGCGCCGCATTGAGCCTGAAACGCTCGCGGCGCATCTTGCGAAAATCGCGGCGGCTGAAGGCGCGGCTGTCGGCGAAGAGGCGCTCCGCATGATTGCGCGGGCCGCGGAAGGCTCCGTTCGCGACGCGCTGTCGATCCTCGATCAGGCGATCGTTCAGGGCAATGCCGACGCCGAAAGCGTGCGCGCCATGCTCGGTCTTGCGGACCGCACGCAGACCTGGGCGCTTCTTGACGCGGCCTTTCGCGGCGATGCGCGCGAGGCCCTTCTTTTGTTTCGCGCCCAGTTCGACGCCGGCGCAGACTCCGCCCAACTGATCCGGGACCTCCTCGAAGCGACGCATCTTCTGACGCGCACCAAGGCGGCGGGGCCTGAGGCTGCGTCGCAAGGCCAGGCCGGCGAGGCGGACGCGGCGCGCGCAAGAGAGATGGCCGCCAAACTCTCCATGGCCGCGCTGTCGCGCGCCTGGTCGATGCTGATGAAAGGGCTCTCCGAAACGCGCGACGCGCCCGACCCAGCGGCGGCGGCCGAGATGGCGCTCATCCGGCTTGCTTACGCCGCCGATCTGCCGACGCCGGACGAAGCGCTCCGTATGCTGAGGGGCGAGGCGCCGGCGGGGGCCCCTCCGCAAAGAGGTCCAATCTCAAGCGGCGCGCCCTCGCCGTCTGCGCACGCAGGCGGAGGCGGCGTGCGCGCGCAGGCGGCGGCCATGCCCGACGCTGAGCGGCGCTGGTCGCCGGCGCCCATCGCTTCCGCTGCTGAAGCCCCCGCCATGCGCGCGCGCCTCAGCTCGCTTGCCGATGTCGCGCGCCTTGCCGGCGCCCGGCGCGACGCCAAGCTGCGCGTGGAACTCGAGTGTTTTGCGCATGTCGTGTCCTTCGCCGAGGGCCGCATCGAAATGCGGCTCGATGCGCGAGCGCCGACCGATCTGCCGGGGCGCTTGACGCAGCGCCTCAAGGAATGGACGGGGCGGCAATGGACCGTGACCCTGTCGCAGACAGAGGGCGCGCCGACCTTGCGCGACGCCCGCCACGCCGAAACGATGGCCGACCCGCTTGTGCGCCGTGCGTTCGAGCTATTTCCGGATGCGGAGCTTTTGAGCATTATCGAAGACAGCGAGCCGGCTACCGACCCTTTGCAGATCTTCGAACCCCTCCCGGACGAAGACGCGGCGGACTAGGCGTTTGAAGGAGCGCGCAATGGACCTCAACGAACTGATGAAGCAGGCGCAGGGCCTCCAGGCCAAAATGCAGGCGCTGCAGGAAAAGGTCGCGGCCCTCGAAGTCGAGGGCGTCGCAGGCGGCGGCATGGTCCGCGTGACGATGAACGGCAAAGGCTACGCCAAAGCCGTCAGGATCGAGAAGTCGCTGATGAAACCCGAGGACGCCGAAGTGGTCGAAGACCTCGTCGCCGCGGCGATCAACGATGCGAAGGCAAAGCTGGAAACCCGGTCGCAGGAGGAAATGAAGGCGGCGACGGCCGGCCTGCCGCTGCCGCCGGGGATGAAGCTGCCGTTCTGACGCCGCCTGCCTGATCTACAAACAAACTCCGGCGTCTTGCGGCCTCAGAACCGCTTGTCGGAAACGCCGATGTGGCCGAATAAAACCGCATGACCGCCGCCATCGGACCCGAACTGCAAAGACTGATCGACCTCATCGCCAAGCTGCCCGGGCTCGGGCCGCGATCGGCCAAGCGCGCCGCGCTGCATCTTCTGAAGAAGCGCGACGGCCTGATGCGGCCGCTCGCCTTCGCGCTCGCCGACGCGGCCGACCGCGTGCAGTCTTGCTCTGTCTGCGGCAATTGGGATTCGATCGACCCTTGCGCCGTCTGCGCCGACTCTGCCCGCGACAAGACGCTGGTCTGCGTCGTCGAAGACGTCGCCGATCTCTGGGCGTTGGAGCGGGCGGGCGCCCATCGCGGCGTTTATCATGTGCTCGGCGGGCTTTTGTCGCCGCTCGACGGTGTCGGCCCCGACCATCTGAATATCGGTGGATTGGCAGCGCGCGCACGCGAGGGCGTCTCGGAAGTCGTTCTGGCGCTGGCTTCGACCGTCGACGGTCAGACGACGGCGCATTATCTGGCGGACCGCCTCGCGGATTCCGGCGTGCGCATCACGCGGCTGAGCCAAGGCGTGCCGGTCGGGGGCGAACTCGATCATCTCGACGAGGGCACGCTCGCCGCCGCCATGAAGTCCCGGCGCCCGGCCTGACGCGATGCGCGAGACGCCCCCTTTTCTCGACGGCCTCTGGTATCTCGCCGCTGCTTCGCGCGAAGTCGCGAAAGGGTCTCTATCGCGGCGCGTGCTTTTCGGAGAGCCTCTCGTCTTCGGCAGAACGAAAGCCGGTGCCGCCTTCGCTCTTCACGATGTCTGCCCACATCGCGGCGCGCCGCTTTCCGCCGGCCGGCTGATCGAGGATGGCGCAGACGCGTGCCTTGCCTGTCCCTATCACGGCTGGGCGTTCCGAACCGCCGACGGCGGCTGCGCCGATATCCCGGCGCTCTCCCGCGAAGCGTCTTTTGAAGCGGACAAGATCCGTGTACGGCGCTTCCCTTTGCATGAAGACCGCGGGCTGATCTGGATCTTTTTCGGCGCGGGCGCGCCGCCAGCGCCGCCGGAAACGGGTCTTGATGCGGCCATGCGCCCGCAAACCGTCACGCGCGTTTCCGCTTCCGCGCCCTATGACGAGGCGGTGATCGGCCTTGTCGATCCAGCGCACACGCCCTTCGTGCACAGACAATGGTGGTGGCGTGAGGGCGCGGGGCTGAAGGAAAAAGTGAAGCAGTTCGAGCCGACGGCGCTCGGCTTCCGCATGCCGCCGCATCGGCCGTCCTCCAACAGCCGCATCTATCGCATTCTTGGCGGCGCGCCGACGACGGAGATCGAATTCCGTCTGCCCGGCATTCGCCTCGAAACCGTGCGCGCCGGCAAGCGCACCATCCTAGGCCTCACGGGCATCACGCCGACGGAAGAGGGGCGCGTCGATATTCTCCATTGCGTGTTCTGGGATTTGCCTGTGCTGAGCCTGTTGCGGCCGATCCTGAACGGCATGGCGTCGAGCTTTCTGGCGCAGGACGGCGCAATCCTTGATGCGCAGAACCAGAACCTTGCGCGCGCGCCGCACCGGCCGCTTTACGCAGGAGACCCTGACGAACTCGCCAAATGGTATCTGCGGCTGAAGCGCGCCTGGGCGGCCCGGGACGAGACGGACGGCTTCGTCAACCCGATCGCGCCGGCGACGCTCCGTTGGCGGACATGAGGCGCGCGATCGGCGCGAACGCCGCCGGCTCTTCGGCGATAATCCGCCTCCAGACATAGGCGGCGACACAGAGAACGGTGAGGAATCCCCACGAGAAGCCGACACGCTCTGATTCGCCGGGCAAAGTCATCGGCAGGAGAGCGAGCCCGAAGAGCGCCCATTCCTCGTATTTCAGCCAACCCTTCGCGATCGCCCGCCGCGCCACCAGCGCAAGCGGTATGCTGAGGATCACGATCTCATAATAGAAGCCGTAGGGCGCGACAAAGAATACGGCGGAGATAAGCGCCGCGGCGCGAAGCTCGGCGTCTTTCACGCGCCGCCAGACATAGGCGACGGCAGCGGCCGCGAGCAGCGCGAGGCAAAGGTGGAAGGCGAGCGCGACCTCCGCCGGAAGTCCGGAGAAGCGCGCCGCGGCGAATGGCGTCGTCATTTTGTAGAGCGGCATCTTGGCGGCGGCGAGATTGTCGGAGGCGCCCGTGAGGCCGCCGAGAAATGCCTCCCAGACGCCGAATCCGAACGCCGCCGTCGCGCCGACCGCGAAAAGAATTGATAACACGGCCGCAGCGCCAAACGCGCGCCAGCAGCCCGCCGCAAGATAGGCGATCGGGATGAGGACGCCGAATTGCGGTTTGACGGTGAGCGCCGCCGCGGCGCAGCCTGCGAGGATCGGCCGTCGGTCGGGATAGAGTGTGGCGACCAGCAGCAAGGCGCCCGTGATGAACCCGTTCTGCCCTGTGATCACCGCCTGAAACGCTGAGGGCGAGGCGACGATCACGAAGAGGGTCAAGAAGCCGGCGCCCGCCTTCCGGAGCGTCGCCAGAAAAAGAAGCGCCGACCCGCCGGTCCAGAGCGCGTAGCCCCAAAGATAGGGAAGGAACGCGAGCGGCAGGATCATCAGAAAATACGTAGGCGGATATTGCCAGGTGAGTCCAAAACGTTCCTTGGGCGGACCATGCTCTAACAGCAGCGCCTCGAACGCCGCCGCATCATAAGTCTCCGCCGCCTTGCCGTCGCGCGCGGCCGTCGCGGCGACGTCAAAGGCGGCGTAGTCGCCGCCGATCGCGGCGCCCGCGGGCAGAATGAGGTTTTTCGCCTGCGAGAATTGCGCGACCGTGACGACGACCGCGACAGAGAGCAGGAGCGCGGCGAGCGCAAAGACGCGCGCCGGAGTCAGGCGGAAGGCCTTCCAGTCGATGCTGCGTCCATACATGCTTAGGGATTTGAGCGTATCAGGCTGAACAAAGCCTTATCGCGCCCGGCGGTCCGGGCCGGGGACTGCGATGTCGAGCCGCCCGAGTTATGTGACTCCGCGATCAGTGCCGCGCCCTGAGCGCCTTTCAATCGTGTGCCCCGCCTTCAACGAAGAAGAAACCATCCTCGAATTTCACCGCCGCACGCGGAAGGCAATGGCCGCCGCCGGACAGCCTTTCGAAGTGGTCTTCGTCAATGACGGCTCGACCGACGACACGCTGGAACTGATGCGCGACCTGCGCGCGCGCCATCCGAACACGACCATCGTCGATCTCTCCCGCAATTTCGGCAAGGAGATCGCCCTGACGGCCGGGCTTGATGCGGCGGCGGGCGACGCAATCGTCGTCATCGACGCCGATCTGCAGGATCCGCCGGAACTCATCAGCCTGCTGATTGAAGGCTGGCGCGAGGGCTATGACGTCGTCTACGCCCAAAGACGCGAGCGGCGCGGCGAGACCTGGCTCAAAAGGAATTCGGCGGCGCTGTTCTACAAGATCATGGCGAGGACGGGGTCCGTCACGCTGCCGCCGAATGTCGGCGATTTCCGGCTCATGAGCCGCAAGGCCGTCGACGCCGTCTGCGCGCTCCGGGAGCGGCACCGCTTCATGAAGGGCGTTTTCGCCTGGGTCGGCTTCCCCACGAAATCGGTGCTTTATGACCGCGATCCGCGCGCGGCCGGCGAGACCAAGTGGAATTACTGGAAGCTTTGGAATCTCTCGATCGAGGCGATCACGTCCTCGACGCTCGCGCCGCTGAAGATCTCGACCTATATCGGCTTTGCAACGGCGACGGCCGCCTTTCTGTTCGGCGCCTTCTTCGTCGTGAAGAAAGTCTTCTTCGGCGAGGTCGTTCAGGGTTACTCCTCGCTCGTCGTCATCATGCTGTTCCTCGGCGGCGTGCAGCTTGGCGTCCTTGGCGTGATCGGCGAGTATCTCGGCCGCGTCTTCAACGAGACAAAGAACCGGCCGCTCTATTTCACCAATTCCGTCGAATTGTCCGACGCGGCCCTGCGCCAAGATCCTCGCCATGACCCCCTCGCCCTGCGCCGCGCCTGAGGCCGCTGAGGCTTCACACCGGTCGCGCCTATTGCGTTTTGGCGGCGCGGGGTTGTTCTCCGCAATGACGGACTTCGCCGTGTTTGGCGTGGCGCTTTCGGCAGGTCTTTCGGTGGCGCCCGCCAACATCGTCGCCTTCCTGATCGCCAATGTGCAGAGCTATTTCCTCAACGCGCGGCTGACGTTCCGGAACGGCGGCAAGGGGGCTGCACTCTCATTGCGCGGTTACGCCAAGTTTCTGTTTGCGCACACTTTTTCACTCGCCTTTTCGACCGCCATCGTCGCCGGATTGACCCCGCATCTCGGCCCCTGGCCGGCAAAGCTGATCGCGCTCGCGGCGGCGGCTGTGTGGAATTATTCGGCCTCGGCCTTTTTCGTCTTTCGTGAGAACAAGACGAGAACATAGCCGAGAATCATGCTAGCGTCAGCCTATGACGCCAGCATTTTCCGCCGAACACCTCCTGATCGCGATCCTCGCCGTCGCGCTGTTTGTCCTATTGCTGCTGTTGGTCGTCGTCTGGCGTCTTTTCCAAAGAGCGCAGATGCGCCTCGACGCGGGCCAGTACGCGCGTCTGACGGAAGCGTCCGAGGGCGTTTCCCTTGTCGTGCGCGACGAAACCGCGCGCGCGCGCGTGGAAGCTGAAACGCGCGGGGCCCGCCTCAGGGACGAAGTGCGGGCCGCTGTATCGGGCTTCGGCGATTCTCTGCGAGCGGAGATCCTCGCCAACCGCAGCGCGCTCGATCAGCGGCTCGAAAGCGCCTCCGCCGCCCATGCCGGCGGCGCAGAAGCGCTGCGGCTGGAAGTGACGAAGTCCGTCGGCGTCTTCGCCGAGGGGCTGAAGACCGATGTGCGCGACCTCGGCGCTTCCCTGCAATCCGCCTTCGGACAATTCGGCGGCGCGCTGCGCGCCAATCAGGAGGGCTTTGAAAAGACGACGCAGGAACGTCTGACGTTGATGGGCGACCAGTTGCGCGCGCTCACGCAATCCAACGCCGACGCTAATGCGCATTTGCGGCGCACGCTTGAAGAAAAGCTTGAGGCCATGCGCGCCGACAATGAGAAAAAGCTCGAACAGATGCGCGCGACCGTCGAAGAAAAGCTGCAGTCGACGCTTGAAAAGCGCCTCGGCGAATCGTTCAAACAGGTGAGCGACAGGCTGGAAACCGTGCATCGCGGGCTTGGCGAGATGCAAGTTCTCGCAGCAGGCGTCGGCGACCTCAAGAAAGTGCTCTCCAATGTGAAAGACCGCGGCGGCTGGGCGGAAATGCAACTCGGGAGTTTGCTCGACGACAAGCTTGCGCGCGACCAATATGTCGCCAATGCGCGGGTCGACCCCGGGTCAAAAGAACTCGTCGAATTCGCCGTGCGTTTGCCCGGCAATGAGGACGGCAAGGATGTGCTCCTGCCGATCGACGCCAAGTTTCCGAAGGAAGATTATGAGCGCCTTGTCGCCGCCTGGGAGTCAGGCGACGCGGGCGCTGCAACCGCTGCGCTCGACGCCCTCGACCGCGCGCTCGACCTTGAGGCGAAGAAGATCGGCGAAAAATACGTGAAACCGCCCTTCACGACGGATTTCGCCATCATGTATCTGCCGACGGAGGGCCTCTTTGCGGAAGCGATGCGGCGGCCGGGCCTTGCCCAGCGCGTGCAGCAGAAATACCGCGTCACGATGGCCGGGCCGACGACGTTGTCCGCCTTGCTCACGTCGCTGCAGATGGGTTTCCGCACGCTCGCCATCCAGAAGCGCTCCAGCGAAGTCTGGGAGATCCTCGCGGCCGCCAAAGCGGAGTTCGAGAAATACGCCCTCGTCTGGGAGCGCCTCGCCAAGCAATTGGAGACGGCGCAGAACACCGCGCGCGACGCCGGCACGCGCACGCGCGTGCTCGCACGGAAGCTCCGCTCCGTCGAGACGCTCGGCGCCTCATCGCAGGCGGCGTTGGAGTTTCTGGTCGCAGACGAGGACGAGAGCGAAGCGGACGCGCCCGTCGCCGCCCAGCCCTCCGCATCCTGATCGATCCACGCGCCTCAGCCGCGCATCGAACCGAACGTGTCGCAATCGTCCATGTTTCCTGAACGGAAGCCGCGCGTGAACCACTCGACGCGCTGTTCCGATGTGCCGTGCGTGAAGCTTTCAGGCCGGACGGTGCGCCCCGATTGACGCTGCAGCGTATCGTCCCCGATGGCGCTCGCGGCGCGCAGGCCTTCTTCGATGTCGCCTTCTTCCAAAATGCGCCGCGCCGAATTCGCCCAGACGCCGGCCAGGCAATCGGCCTGCAGTTCCATGCGCACTTGCAGCCCGTTCGACTCTGTCTGCCCGGCGACGGACTGCGCCTGACGGACTTGATCGGAAATGCCGAGCAGGGTCTGCACATGGTGGCCGACTTCATGGGCGATGACATAGGCCGCCGCAAAATCGCCGGGCGCGCCGAAGCGGCGCTCAAGTTCACTGAAAAAGGACGTGTCGAGATAAACCTTGCGATCGCCAGGGCAGTAGAACGGCCCTGAGGCGGCGCTTGCAAAGCCGCAGGCTGAGTTCACCTGGCCCGTGAAGAGGACGAGCACGGGCGGCTCATAGCGGGCGCCGCGCTCCGCGAATTTCTTGGTCCAAACGTCTTCGGTTTCTCCCAGAATGCTCGAAACGAACTGCGAGGCCGCATCGTCCGCTGCCGGCTTCTGGCCGGATTGCGCAACCGGTCCACCCTGCAAAAGGGCCAGCGGGTTGATGCCGGCGGCCTGGAGCGCAAAATAGCCGACCGCCAGCACGACAAGGCCCCCTATGCCGAACCGGCTGAAGACAAAGCGAACCAGCAGGAGAACGAGCCCCGCCCCGCCGGCAATAGCGCCCGCGCCGCGACGATCCTCGACATTCTTGCTCCGGCGCGCTTCCCGCCATTTGACCATGACCGCCCCTCCTTGCCGTTCTTGACCCCGTCTGCGCCACTCTGGGAGCGCCCACGCCCGCCCCCACTACAACCGGCGCGCTTATCCGCTCGTTCCGGACAGCCTATCAGCGCATGTCCGTATGACGCATTCAAGACACACCGTTTGCGGCGCCGTTTGGCAGCCTATTTCGTGCCCTGGCCTTTGGCGCCTATATGGCATCAGACAGGATGGCCATGTTGAGTTCACCGTACTTTACACGCCTTGCAGCCGCAACGGCGGCGGCGCTGCTGCTCGCCGGCGCGATGATGAACGCGCGCGTCCTGACGGCGGCGCCCAAGATCAAGCCTATGGCTGCAAGCGCGTTTGCGTCCAAAGAGTGCGCGATCGGCGAGCCTGTGCTGGCGGCCGGATTTGCGCCGGTCGAACAGGTCTTGAGCGTCGCGCCGATCGGCCCGCCGCGCCTCAAGGGGGAGGCCGACCCCGCGCCGCTCCTGAGAGTGATCGCCCGCAACGGCGCGCTGATGACGGCGCAAGCGCCAGCGCGCGGCGAAATTGTAGCAATCGCGAAATCAACCGAATTGGTCGATGGGCGCCCAGTCGTTTTCTGGTCGCTTTCGATGATCCCCTGCGCGGATCATCTGGTCGCCTATGACGGCCTCGCCGCGCTTGATGCGAGGATCATGAAAAAGCTCGGACCGGCGGCCAAGACGGCGGCAAGCTTCGTCAAAGAAGTCCGCATCAAGGTCGGGCCGGGCGATATCGTTGGAACGGGCGACAGTTTTGAGATCGGCCTTTACGCCGCCGATCGCCTGACGCAACCCAAGCGCGACGCCGCGCCGGACCGCTATCTGTCGCCGTCGCTGACGGCGGCGCGCTGTCCGATCGAGCATTTGAAGCGGTCCGAGGCGCCGCAATGGAAGGCGCTCTTCGGCGATACTGACGGCGCAAAACTGCCCGCGGTCGAAAGCGCCTGCGCGACCTCTCGCATGGCGCCGCCCAAAGGGGCGCAAGGCCTGTGGCTGACGGATTCAAGTCATGGCGCGCGGACGAACAAGGTCGCGAGCGCCGCGCTTACGGGAGACATTGCAAGGCCCGACCGGCTGGTTCTCTCGTTTTTCGGGCGGCTGAATTCATTGCAGGCCTCCATGTTTGACGCAGAGGAGGCGCACGCACGCGCCGAGGCGGCTCGAACCTATCTCACCGCCGCCGCCGGACTCGAGCGCATTAACGCGCCTTTCGCCGACATTGTTCCGAATGCCCCCTATTGCTATCAGAATCTCCGCGCCGGCCTCGACGGCCCACGCTTCAACGGCGTTCTCGTTCTCGAACTGACCGCCAATGCCGCCGGCGCGCCGCTCTTGAAGGTCGAAGCCATTCCGGGCGTCAAGAATTGCGAGAACCTGCGCGAGCCTTGGTCCTTCACGGGAGCGGAAACGGCGTTCTTCCGGCCGAGCGCCGCGCTCTAAACCCTAAAAATCGACAGCGCGGCCTTTTCGTTCCCAATCGCCGAAGCGCGTGGGTTCATCGCCCGCGGGGCCGCCAATCTCGGAAGGCAGCGTCGCCTTTTTCGCCGCCTTGCGGCGCGCTTCGGCTTCAGCCAGAGCGCGCTGCGCCGCGGGCAGCAAGTCCTTTCGGTCGTCCGTCATATTGAAGGCCTCCGGTGCGGACCACATATAGACCGCGGTCCAGATGATCGGAAGGATGACGCCCACCATGAACCACATGCGTACCGGCATGCTGCTCGCCGCGCTGACGGCCCTGTTCGGCCTGATCGGCTATGGGCTCGGCGGCGGGGGCGGCATGGTCCTCGCGCTGCTTGTCGCAGCGGCGGGCAATGTGTTCGCCTACTGGAACGCCGATAAGATCGTGCTTCGGGTCTACAACGCGCAGCCGGTCGATGGGTCGCACGCCTCCGGCGTGGTGCGTCGCTACGCCGAAATCACGAGCGCGCTCGCCGATCGCGCCGGCCTGCCGCAGCCCAAGATCTATCTCATCGAAAGCGACCAGCCGAACGCCTTTGCGACCGGACGCAACCCGGAGAACGCCGCCGTCGCCGCGACGACGGGGCTCCTCCGGATGCTGAACGAACAAGAAATCGCCGGCGTCATGGCGCATGAGCTCGCGCATGTGAAAAACCGCGACACGCTGACAATGACCGTGACCGCGACCCTAGCGGGCGCCATCACGACGCTTGCGAATTTCGCCATGTTTTTCGGCGGCAACCGCGGCGGCAATGGCGGCGGCGGCCTTATCGGCCAGCTCGCCATCATGTTCCTTGCGCCCATGGCGGCGGCGCTCGTGCAGATGGCGATCAGCCGCGGCCGCGAATATGAAGCGGATCGGATCGGCGCCGAGATTTGCGGCAACCCCGCCTGGCTCGCGTCCGCGCTGGCGAAGATCTCCAACGGCGCGGCGCGCATCCCCAACGAGACCGCTGAAAGGCATCCCGAAACGGGACAGCTGATGATTATCAATCCGCTGTCGGGACGCGGCGCGGACAATCTCTTCTCGACCCATCCGGCGACCCAAAACCGGATCGAGCGCCTGATGGCGATGCCTGCGGCGCGCGCGCATGGCGAGGGGCGCGACCGCGGCATCTGGGGCTGATTCCGGCGCCTTGGGATTCCTTGAAACTCAGACGATCGCGCCTATTTCGTGTGGGTCGGAGGCCAAATGGCTCCGGCGCCGTCGCCGGCCCCGAAGGGCGGCGTGGCTGGTTACGCAACCCTTGCTCACGAAGGAGGAGCTCATGCGTCACTACGATCTGACCCCGTTCTACCGCACGACCGTCGGTTTCGACCGTCTTTTTGACCTGCTTGAGAATGTCTCGAAAGCCGATGCGGGCGGCTATCCGCCCTACAATATCGAGCGGCTCGACGAGAACGATTACCGCATCACGCTCGCGGT
Organism: uncultured Caulobacterales bacterium; assembly: GCA_964507915.1. GTDB lineage: Bacteria > Pseudomonadota > Alphaproteobacteria > Caulobacterales > Parvularculaceae > Amphiplicatus. Next base: position 261,408 of record CAZDRH010000003.1, on the reverse strand, counting down.
CGCCGGCTTCGGCGAAAGCGACATCGAGATTGTCGCCCATGAGCAGGCGCTTCTGATCAAAGGCGCCCGACCCGAGGGCGACGACACTCGCACTTATTTGCATCAGGGCATCGCCGGCCGCTCTTTCGAGCGCCGCTTCCAACTCGCGGACCATGTCCGGGTTTCGAGCGCCAATTTGGTTAACGGACTTCTCAATATCGACCTGAAGCGAGAAGTCCCTGAGGCCAAGAAACCGCGCAAAATCGAGATCAACGCGCCGCAAGGCCAGGCCATTCCGGTCGTGGCGAACGACAAAGCCGCCTGATCCGTGGCCCTTCGCCTCGCAATTGCGTCTGTTGCGCCCGCGTCACCGAACGCGGGCGCAGTCTTTTACGTGGGAACTGCGCCTGATAGGATACTCCGCCGAAAAGGGGAGTCCGTATGCGTTCCGTTCCGCGGGGTGCGATCGCCGCCGCCGCATTGTTTTCAGGCCTTGTCGCTTTAGCTGGCTGCACGACCACGTCGGGCCGCCTGCCGACGGCCAACGCCAATTCGGTGACGATCCCCTATAATCCGTATGACTACGATCCGGACGATCTCCAGCGCCAGGCGGACGCCCATTGCACGACCTATGGCCGTCGCGCCATCTATGTCGATGAGACGATCGATCCGAGTTCGGTGCGTTGGCGCTACCGGCACTACAACTGCGCCTGAAGGTTAGCCGCCGCGCCTCAGCCGAGGATCAGCGCGCGCGCCTTTTCATGCATGTCTGCGTTCGAAGCGAGGATTGATCCCGCCGATAGCGGTTTGGCGCCGCCGTCGATCTCCGAGACGACGCCGCCTGCTTCGCGCACCAGGACTATGCCGGCTGCAACATCCCAGGCATTGAGCCCGCGTTCCCAATAGGCGTCGTAACGGCCGGCCGCGACGAAGGCGAGATCGAGCGCCGCCGAGCCGAAGCGCCGGACGCCCGCTGTCTGCTCCAGCACGCGCCCGGTCTCGCCAAGCGCTGCGGCAAGCCCCGGCCTCCCCTTGAACGGAAGGCCCGTGGCGAACAGCGCAGAGTCGAGTTCGCTGCGGGCGGAGACCCGCAAGCGCCGTTCATTCATAAACGCGCCCTCGCCCTTTTCCGCCCAGTAAAGCTCGTCCGTCGCCGGATTGTAGACGACGCCGGCGATCGGCTGACGGTCGCGTTCGAGCGCGATCGAAATCGAAAAATGCGGAATGCCGTGGAGAAAATTGGTCGTGCCGTCGAGGGGATCGACGATCCACCGGTTGGAGTTGTCGGCGCCTTCGACTTCTCCCTTTTCCTCCATCACGAACCCGTAGCGCGGCCGCGCCTTCGACAATTCCTCAAAGATCGCCTGTTCGGCGCGAATATCCGCCGCCGAGACAAAGTCGGCCGCGCCCTTGCGTGAGACCTGCAGCGCTTCCACTTCGCCAAAATCCCGGCGCAAGGTCTTTGCGGCACGGCGGGCGGCGTTGATCATAACAGTGACGAGCGCCGAAGCGTGGGACATGGGACATTCCAGGTGGCCGCATCGCGCCGACGGAACTGGTCGCGCAAGGGGCGGCACCATACAGCCGGAGCCGGCATGCGCAAGTGAGGCGCTTCGCAGCCGCGCCCGAAACCTAATCGCAACAATTCCTTATCGTCTGGAAATCAAACCTCTCTATAGAACGGCCCGGTCAGGAGTGTTTCATGAACGAGGCGTCTGCAGCGGAGGCGGCGGGCAACGCCGCGCCGGCCAAGGCGCCGGGCGGCGATGCGCCTTCAGGAGAGGGGTTGGCGCTCAAAGTCGCCAAAGGCGCAGGCTGGATCGTCGCCTCACGATTCGCGATGCGCCTCTTCGGATTCTTCAACACCATCATCGTCGCGAGACTGCTGGCCCCGGAAGACTTCGGTCTCATCGCCGTCGGCATGACGGCCGTACAATTGCTGCAGGGCATTTCGGATATCGGCGTGTCGCAGGCCGTCGTCAAATTCCAGGATGCGGGCCGCGCGGAAATCGACACGCTCTTCACCCTCTCCGCCTTGCGCGGCGCCATCATCGCCGCCGTCATGCTCGCCGCGGCGCCGCTCGCGGGACACTTCTACGGCGATCCGCGGATGGCTTTCGTTTTCTGCGGCCTCGCCGCCTATCCGCTGATGCTCGGCCTCATCAATCCGCGGTTTTTTGAATTTGAACGCAGCATCGACTTCTCCAAGGAGTTCATTTGGGAAGTTGCGTCAAAAATGGTCGGCGTCGTCGTGACCGTCGGCGTCGCGTTCGCCTTCCGGAGCTATTGGGCGATCGTCCTCGGCGTCGTCGCCGGCGCGGCGATGCAGCTCATCCTTTCCTATTCAATGCGGCCCTATGCGCCGCGGCTCTCGCTGGAAGCGTTCCAGAAGGTCTGGGGCTTCTCGGGTTGGCTCGCAGGCGTCAGCTTCATCGTCGCGCTCAGCAACAAACTCGACGCGTTTGTCCTTGCGCGCACCGCAGGCGCCGCGGACACCGGGCGTTACTGGATAGGCATGCAGCTTGCCGAACTGCCGACAAGCGAACTTGCCTGGCCGATCGCCCGCGCCGTCTATCCGGGCCTCACCTCGATGCAGAACGATCGGACGCGGATGCGCGCGGCCTATCTGCGCGGCGTCGAGGCGATGGCGGCGATCGCCCTGCCCGCCGCGGTCGGCTTCGCGTTCGTGTCGACGGACCTCATCCACATCCTCCTCGGCGAGAAGTGGGATGGTTCAGCCGTCGTTGTCGCCTGGCTGACCCCCGCGATCGGCCTGCAGACCGTGTTTATCGCCACACAATATTACGCGATGGCCCTCGGGCTCACCCGGCTTGTCTTTATGCGTGGCCTGATCGTCCTTCTCGTGAAGGCGCCCGTTTTCATCTGGGCGGCGACCTCCCACGGATTTCTCGGGGCGGTCGCCGCCGCGACGGCGTGCACTGTCTTCGGCGCCCTGATGAACCTGTTGCTCTATGCGCGTGCGAGCGGCCGGCCGTTCTTCGAGCCGGCGTTTGCTGCGCTGCGCAGCTTCGGCGGGGTCGCCGCCATGGCCGGTTACTTTGTATTTGTCCGCCCGACGCTCGGCGTGGGGTCGATCGACGCGCCGGCGCTGCGCCTTGCCCTCGACATCGCCGCCGGCGGCGCGGCGCATCTTGGAGCGCAATTGGGCGTCTGGATTCTGATGGGGCGCCCCGACGGGATCGAACGCGCCGTCCTCACGCTGCTTTCGCGGCGCTTCGGCCGTTGGGCTCGGCCGGCGCACTAACGGCGCCTATGCCTTGGCGCAGTCGCATTCGGCCGATATGAGATTGAGACGCAATAGGGACGCATGCCATGGCGGGTCTTGTCGAAATCGACCGGCGCAAACTCGAAGAAGCGGTCTTCCGGCATCTGATGGAAATGCCGATGTTCGCGGTCGGCGAGGCCGACATTCGCGGGCAGACCTACCGCGTGTTCAAGAATGCGCCGCCCAGTCTCGCCGGACTGTTCGCCTACGGCGCGATCCACGGCGACAAGGACTTCCTCATCTACGACGACGAACGGGTGAGCTTCGCCGAACTCTGGCGCCGCGGCTGCCGCTTCGCCAACATGCTTTCCGCAAAATTCGGCGTGAAGAAGGGCGACCGCATCGCGATTGCGATGCGGAATTATCCGGAATGGTGCGTCGCCTATGTCGGCATCATTGCGCTCGGCGCCGTCGCCGTGCCGCTCAACGCCTGGTGGAAGTCGGAAGAACTCGGCCACGGGCTTAAAGACAGCGGCGCAAAGATCGTCATTGTCGACGCCAAGCGCCTCGAATTCATCGAGCCCTTCAGAAAAGAGCTTGGCCTCACGCTCATTCTGGCGCGCGGCGGGGCCGGCGGCGCCGATCATCAGTATGAGGAGCTGATGGCCGCAACCGGCGACGATACCCCGCCTGCCGCTGACATCCATCCCGACGACGACTTCTCGCTTGTCTACACCTCAGGATCGACGGGCGTTCCGAAAGGCGCGCTGCTCACGCATCGCGGCGCGATTTCGACGCTGCTTTCCTGGGCGCTCGTCGCGTCGTCAGCGAAGGAGGCCAATGGCGGGGTCTCCGTACTCGGTGAAAATCCGGGCGTCCTCCTCGCCGTCCCGCTGTTTCACGTCACGGGCTCGCATTCGCTGTTCATGTTCTCCTGGCTGATCGGCCGGCGCGTCGTCATGATGTATCGCTGGGAGGTCGGCGAGGCCAAGGCGCTCATCAAAAAGCACGCCTTGACGAATTTCGTCGGCGTGCCGGCGCAGTCGTTCGAACTTTCCGAAGCCGCCGAGCCCGGCGAGCTGCCAAGCCTCATCGACATCGGCTCCGGCGGCGCCAAGCGCCCGCCGGAACATGTCCAGCGTATCGCCGACAAGCTGAAAGTGAACCCTTCTTCCGGCTACGGATTGTCGGAAACGAACGCTGCGGGCTGCGTCGTCACGCTGAACGACTACAGGGCCAAGCCCGACACGACGGGCAGAGCCATTCCGCCGGTGACCGATATCAAGATCATGATCGAGACGGGCGAGGCCAGGACCGGCGAGGTCGGCGAGGTTTGGATCCGCTCGCCCGCCAATTTCCGCGGCTATAACAACCTTCCTGAAGAGACCGCAAAGGCGATCACGCCGGACGGCTGGTTCCGGACGGGCGACCTCGGCAAACTCGACGAGGAAGGGTTCCTGACCATCGTCGATCGCCTCAAGGATCTCATCATCCGCGGCGGCGAAAACATCTCCTGCCTCGAAGTCGAGGCGCGCGCCTATGCCTATCCCGGCGTGTCCGAAGCGGTTGTCTTTTCGGTGCCGGATGAACGCCTCAACGAGCGCGTCGGCATGGTCGTCTATGCGAAGGACGGGGCGCTTGATCTTGCGCGCGTGCGCGGCTTCATGCGGGAGGGCCTTGCGGAATTCAAAGTGCCCGAGCGCATCTGGCTCTCGCCGCAATCCCTGCCGCGGCTCGGCACCGAGAAATTCGACAAGCGCATGATCCGGACTGTGGCGCTTCGGCTGCCGCCGCATCTGTCGGTCTGAGCCGCAACTGCGCCCGCCGCTTGCCTCCGCGCCTCGGCGCGCGGACATTCGGCCCGCTGTTTTTTGGGAGCGCATGATGAGCGATCTTGAGACGTTTCGCGCCGAGACGCGCGCCTGGCTAGAAGCCAATTGCCCCGCCGAGATGCGCGGCGCCATGCGCGGCGAGGAAGATATCTGCTGGGGCGGGCGCAACTGGAAATTCCGCTCACGGGCGCAAAAGACCTGGCTCGAGCGCATGGCCGCCAAAGGCTGGACGGTGCCGGGCTGGCCCCGGGAATATGGCGGCGCCGGTCTCTCCAAGGACGAAGTAAAGGTCCTCAAGGACGAGATGCGCAAGCTGCAGATCCGCTCGCCGCTTGAAAGCTTCGGCATCTGGATGCTGGGGCCGGCGCTTCTCGAATACGGGACGCACGAACAGAAATTGCAGCACTTGCCGCCGATCTCGCGCGGCGAGATCCGCTGGTGCCAGGGCTATTCCGAGCCGAACGCCGGCTCTGACCTCGCCTCACTCCAGTGCAAATGCGAGGACAAGGGCGACCATTGGCTCGTCAACGGTCAGAAGATCTGGACGTCCTATGCCGACGAATCCGACTGGATTTTCGTCCTGGTCCGGACGGATTCAAAAGCCGCAAAGCACGACGGCATCAGCTTCATACTGATCGACATGGCGTCGAAGGGCGTCTCGACAAAGCCGATCAAGCTGATCTCCGGCAAGTCGCCCTTCTGCGAGACATTTTTCGACGACGTGAAAGTGCCGAAATTCCACGGACCGCAGTCGAATGCCATCGTCGGCACGCTCAATCGCGGCTGGGACGTCGCCAAATATCTGCTCACGCATGAGCGCGAGATGATCGGCGCCGGCGGCGGCGGGCTGCTCGGCGGCCGCAGCCCGGGCGAAGTCGCCGCGCATTATGTCGGCCTCGAAAACGGCCGGCTCGCCGACCCGATGCTGCGCGCCAAGGTCGCCAGCGCCGAAATCGACGGCTGGGCCTTCCTGCTCACCATGGAGCGCCTGAAAGACGAAGCGAAGGCCGGCAAAGGCATGGGCGCGAAGTCGTCAATGCTCAAATATTACGGCACCGAATTCAACAAGCGCCGCTATGAGCTGATGATGGACGCAGCCGGCGCCGACGGCCTTGAATGGGAGGGCAAGCGCTCCAACGAAGGCGAGCTGTCGCGCGGCTGGCTGCGCACCAAAGGCAATTCGATCGAAGGCGGCACGTCAGAAGTGCAGCTCAACATCATTTCGAAGCGCATCCTCGAGCTGCCGGACGCCTAAAGCCTGATTTCTCCGAACAAGGACCACCACGCATGCCTCTCGTACTGACCGAGGAACAGCAATTCCTCAAAGACAGCGCTCGCGACTTCCTCGCCGACAAGGCGCCAGCAGCGGCGCTGCGCAAGCTCCGCGACAGCCGCGATGCGACCGGGTTCTCGCGCCCGCTCTGGAAAGAGATGGCCGAGCTCGGCTGGGCCGGCATGCTGGTCGGCGAAGAGCATGGCGGCTCCGATTTCGGCTTTGTCGGCGCGGGCGTCGTCGCCGAGGAAATGGGGCGTACGCTGACAGCCTCGCCCTTTCTTTCAACAGCAGTTCTAGCTGCAACCGCGCTGCGGAAGTTTGGCGGCAAAGCGCAGCAGGACGCGCATTTGCCTGCGCTCGCCGCCGGCGATATCGTCATGGCGCTCGCTGTCGATGAGAAAGCCAAGCATGGGCCGGCGAACACGGCCCTCCGCGCCGAGAAATCCGGGAACGGCTTCACGCTCTCAGGCGAAAAATCTTTCGTCGCCGACGGCCATGTCGCCGACAAGATCATCGTCGCCGCGCGCACGGCGGGCGCGCCCGGCGAAGAGGCGGGGCTCACGCTCTTTCTCGTGGACGCCAAAGCCAAGGGGATCGCGGCCGAGCGCACGATCATGGTCGACAGCCGCAACGCCGCGCGCATCGCCTTCGACAAGGTGCAGGCGACAGGTGAAGACGTGATCGGCACGATCGACGACGGCTATTCTGCGCTTGAGGGCGTTCTTTCAGCCGGACGTGCAGGCCTTGCCGCCGAACTCTCCGGCGCGTCGCAAGCGGCGTTTGAGATGACGACGGATTACATGAAGCAGCGCAAACAGTTCGGGAAGCCGATCGGCTCCTTCCAGGCGCTGCAGCACCGCGCGGCCCATCTTTACAGCGAGATCGAGCTGATGAAATCGGTCGTGTTGAAGGCGCTCCAGGACCTCGACAAGAATTTCGGCATGGCGATGGTCACGTGCGCCCTCGCCAAGGCCAAAGCGGGCGACGTCGCCAAACTTGCAAGCCAGGAAGCCGTTCAAATGCATGGCGGCATCGGCATGACCGATGAGTATGACGTCGGCCTCTACATGAAGCGTATTCGCGTGGCGCAGGAGATGTTCGGCGACTTTGCATACCACGCCGACAAGATCGCGCGCCTGAGGGGATACTGAAAACAAGAAGAAGGGGTCGGAGGGGCATGCCGAAAGAACTGGATCCGGCGGAAATGAACGCACTTGTCGGCGCGGAAGTCGGCGTGTCCGACTGGTCGCTGATCGACCAGAAGCGCATCGATCAATTCGCCGAAGTGACCGAAGACCTGCAATTCATCCATGTCGACCCGGCCCGCGCGGCGGCGACGCCTTTCGGCGGCACGATCGCTCATGGGTTCCTCACCTTGTCGATGCTCTCGCGCCTCGCCGAGTTTGTGGTGCCGCGTCTCAAGAATGTACGGATGGGCGTGAATTACGGCTTTGACAAAGTGCGGTTCATGAATCCCGTTCGCTCGGGCAAGCGCATCCGCGGACGGTTTTCGCTGATTTCCGCGGATGAGCGCCTGCCGGGACAATGGACGTTCCGTTACGGCGTAAAGGTCGAGATTGAGGGCGAAGACAAGCCCGCGCTCGTCGCTGAATGGATCGGGATGCAGTTCCTCTAGGGAGCCACCATGTCTGAACATGTTGCGGTCATTCGCTGGAGGCGCACGACGCCGGGCTTTGCCTATGAGGAATACAATCGCGCCCACGAAGTCGCGTTTGATGCGGGCGTCACCGTGCCCGCGTCGGCGGCGCCCGCCTTTCGCGGCGACGAGGACCGCGTCGATCCCGAAGAAATGTTCGTCGCATCCTTGGCGAATTGCCACATGTTGACCTTTCTCGCCCTGTGCGCCCGCAAACGGCTCACCGTCGATTCCTACGAAGACAAAGCTGTGGGGGCGATGACGAAGAATGAGAGCGGCAAACTCTGGATCAGCCGCGTCGATCTCCATCCGAATGTCGTCTTTGCATCAGGAATTGCCGTCGATGCAGCGACGCTCGAAGCGCTCCATCACAAGGCGCATGGGGAGTGCTTCATCGCCAATTCGGCGAAGACAGACATCGTCGTTCATCTCTAGCAGGGGTTGCGTATGGCTATCCGGTTTGATGGCAAGGTCGCGATTGTCACCGGCGCAGGCGCAGGTCTCGGGCGGTCGCATGCCTTGGCGCTTGCAGCGCGCGGCGCAAAGGTCATCGTCAACGATCTTGGCGGCGCGCGCGACGGGGCTGGCGCGTCACTGTCCGCAGCCGAGTCCGTCGTTCGGGAGATCCGGGACGCCGGCGGCGAGGCGATCGCCGACGGCGCCAATGTCGCCAAGGAGGCTGACGTCGCGGCGATGATCGCGGCGGCGATGAAGACCTGGGGCCGTATCGACATCCTCGTGAACAATGCCGGCATTCTGCGCGACAAGACGTTCGCCAAGATGGAGATGGCGGACTTCCGCGCCGTCATCGACGTGCATCTCTTGGGCACGGCGACCTGCACCAAGGCCGTCTGGGAGATTATGCGTACACAGAATTATGGGCGCATCGTCTGCACCTCGTCGCCGTCGGGCCTCCACGGCATATTCGGTCAGGCCAATTACGGCGCGGCCAAAGCCGCGATGATCGGCTTCATGAACGCGCTGCACCTTGAAGGCGCGAAATACAATGTGCGGGTCAATCTCCTGTCGCCGTCGGCCAAGACGCGCATGACCGAAGACCTGGCCATCCCGCCGGAAGTGCTCGACCGCATGACGCCGGAGGCGATCACGGCCGCGTGCCTTTATCTTGTCAGTGAAGACGCGCCGTCGCGCGCGATAATTTCCTGCGCGAGCGGGGGCTATGCCCGCGCCTATGTCGTCGAGACCGACGGGATCTATCTCCCGCCCGAGCGCCAGACGCCGGAAGACATCGCCGCGCACTGGAACGCCATCTCAGACACGGCGCAGGTGCATTACTATGAGACGAGCGCCGGACCGAATATGAATTTCCTCGCCAAAGCCGCAGCCCACACACGCTGATCCGCACAACACAAAGGAAGCCGCCATGAGAGAAGCCGTCATTGTTTCGACCGCACGGACGCCGATCGGCCGCGCTTATCGCGGCGCCTTCAATGCGACGCCGGCCCAATCTCTCGCCGGACACGCGATCAAGGAGGCCGTCGCGCGCGCGAAGGTTGATCCGGCCGAAATCGAGGATGTTATCATCGGCTGCGCGATTCAGCAGGGCACGGCCTTTCAGAATGTCGCGCGGCAAGCGCTGCTGCGCGCGGGCCTGCCCATGACGGTTTCCGGCATGTCACTCGACCGGCAATGCGCGAGCGGCATGATGGCGATTGCGACGGCAGCCAAACAGATCGTGGTGGACAATATGACAGTCGCGGTCGGCGGCGGCGTCGAATCGATCTCGACGAACCAGACCGCCGACATGTTCGTGCGCACCGATCCCTGGCTCGTCGAAAATCTGCCGGCGACCTACATGCAGATGATCGAAACCGCAGAAATCGTTGGGGAGCGTTACAACATCTCGCGCGAGACGCAGGATCGCTATTCGCTGCAGTCGCAGCAGCGCACGGCTGCCGCGCAACAGGCCGGCCGCTTCGACAAGGAGATCGTGCCGCTCGCTTCAACCATGGTCATGACCGACAAGGCGACAGGCGCGACGTCGAGCGTCGAGACGCTGCTCAAGAAGGACGAAGGCAATCGTCCGGAGACAACCTATGAAGCGCTCGCCGGGCTGAAACCGGTCTGGAAGGGCGGCATGGCTGTCAAGGAAGGCAAGCACATTACGGCGGGCAACGCCTCGCAGCTCTCGGACGGCGCCTCCGCCGCCGTGTTGATGGAGGCGAAGGAGGCCTCGAAGCGCGGCCTTCAGCCGCTCGGCGTGTATCGCGGTATCGCCGTCGCTGGCACGAACCCGGACGAAATGGGCATCGGCCCCGCTTACGCCGTGCCGAAACTCCTGCAGAAATTCGGCCTCAAGATCGGCGACATCGGGCTTTGGGAGCTGAACGAAGCCTTCGCCGTTCAGGTGCTCTATTGCCGCGACACACTCGGCATTCCGGACGAGCTCCTCAATGTTGACGGCGGCGCAATTTCGATCGGCCACCCTTACGGCATGTCTGGCGCGCGTATGGTCGGCCATGCGCTGATCGAGGGCAAACGCCGCGGCGCGAAATATGTCGTCTGCACCATGTGCGTCGGCGGCGGCATGGGTGCCGCGGGTCTGTTCGAGGTCGCGTAGTGCCGGGCGCGTTCGAGAACGCCGCTTACCCGGACGCCGCCCAGATCGCGGCTATGCAGACGCCGGGCCCGGAAGGGCCGATCGTCATGGTCAACCTTCTGAAGTTCAAAGAGCGCGCGCGCTATCGCGACGGTCGCGCTAGCGGCCTGTCGGGCCGCGACGCTTACATGATCTATGGCGCTGAAGTCGGCAAACTCGTCGAAAAACAAGGCGGCAAAGTGCTCTACGCCGGCGACGTGACGTTTCTGACGCTCGGGAAGGCCGAACCGCTCTGGGACGAAGTTGCCCTCGCGCTCTACCCCAATCGCGCGGCGATGCTCGCCATGTCGATATCGCCCGAATGGATGGCGATCGCCGTGCACCGCGACGCCGGGCTCGAGGGCCAGCTCAATAAACAGACGACGCCGAGCTTACTGCCGCCGGCCCTGCGTTGAGCGCCGCCGATGCGCGCGCCAAGGCCGTGCACGCCCTCATCTTCGAGGTGCCGGCAGGCGAAGTCGCAAGCTACGGCATGATTGCGAGCCTCATTCCCGGCTTCGGTCCGCGCCAGGTTGCGCGCGCGCTCCGGTCGGCGCCGAAGGGCCTTCCCTGGTTCCGCATCATCACCGCTTCAGGCGCCATGGCCGATCACGACGGCGCGGAACGCCAGCGCTCTTTGTTGCGCAAGGAGGGCGTCGCCTTTCGCCGGAACGGGTCGGTCGACTGGTCGGCGCATCGCTGGAAAGGGCCGTCGCAAAAATGGCTCGACAAGAGCGGCCTCGACCTCCACGACGCCATGGTGATTATCGCAAGCTGGAGCGACTGACATGGCCGTGCCGCTGAACATCGTCTTCGTGCTCTTTGACAACGTCACCCAGCTCGATTTCACGGGCCCCTTGCAGGTGCTGTCGCGCCTCCCGGGCGCGGTCATTCATGTCGCTCATCGCGACATGGGCCCAATTACGACCGACGCGACGCTGACGCTGAATCCGACGACGACCTTCAGCGCCTGTCCACAGGCGGATGTTCTGTGCATTCCCGGCGGCTTCGGCGTCGATGAGGCGATCGAGGACAAGGCGCTGATGGACTTCGTGCGCCGCCAGGCAGCGGGCGCGCGCTTTGTGACGTCGGTCTGCACCGGCGCCTTCGTGCTCGGCGCAGCGGGCCTCCTCCGCGGCAAACGCGCGACGACGCATTGGGCCTATCATCATCTTCTGGCTGACATCGGCGCGATCCCGGTCAAGGCGCGCGTCGTCCGCGACGGCAATGTCTTCACCGGCGGCGGCGTCACGGCGGGGATCGATTTTGCCTTTACACTGGCCGCCGAAATCGCCGGGACGGGATTTGCGGAAGCCATACAACTCGGCCTCGAATATGATCCTTCCCCGCCCTTTGCGAGCGGCTCGCCCGATACGGCTTCGGAGGCGGCATCGTCTGTGATGCGCACGCGTTTCGAGCACCGCTTGGGGGCGTTCCAGAAACGCCTCGCCGCGACGATGAACGCGATGTAGCGCACTGAGGAGCAATCTTGCGAGGCGGCCGAAAGCGGCGCTTAATCGCTGGCGGCCAGTTGTGGACCGGCTGGATGGGCCACATGGCTGGGAGAGACATATGTCGCTGCATGCCGCTTTTCGTTTCATAGCCTTCACATTCGCCGCCGCTTTGCTGGCGTCTGGATCCGCGGAGGCTGCGTCCAAGGCCAAGATCGACCGTCGCGTCAATAAGGCTTTAGCGGAATTCCGCGAGGACGTCCGCGGCTCAAACTCTGTCCTGGCGCGCGCCAAGGGCGTGCTCGTCTTCCCGAACATCACGAAGGGCGGCTTCGGCGTCGGCGCCGAGTATGGCGAAGGCGCCTTGCGCATCGGCGGCAAGACGGTCGGCTACTACTCGACCGCGTCAGGAACGATCGGATTTCAGATCGGCCTTCAGGGGCGCCGGCAGATTCTCGTCTTTCTGGATCAGGGCGCGCTCGACAAGTTCCGCAGTAGCGAAAACTGGAAAATCGGCGTCGACGGCTCTGTCACGGTGATTACGGTCGGCGCCGGCGGCGAGGTCGATTCGCAGAACATCAATCAACCGGTTGTCGCCTTCATCTTCGACTCGAAGGGGCTGATGTATAATTTGTCGCTTGAAGGCTCGAAAATCAGCCGCATCCATCAAGATTGATCAGACGCTTTTATCGACTGCCGCGATGTGTGCGCGGCGCTCGCCTTCCGACAGGAAAGAGCCCGTCCAGCTGTTGCGCACAAGCGTTCGGATATCGTCCGCATCAAGATCGAGCGCATCGATCACGGCCTCAAAATTAGCCTGCACATAGCCGCCGAAATAGGCGGGATCGTCGGAATTGACGGTGGCGGCAAGGCCAAGATCGAGCATGCGCTTCAAGGGATGCTCGCGCATGTCGCGCACGCCGCACAGCTTCAAATTGGACAAGGGACAGACGGTCAGCGTCAGGCGCCGCCGCGCAAGCTCTTCGACAAGCGCGCCGTCCTCAAGGCTTCTGTTGCCGTGGTCGATGCGGTCGACTGCGAGGAGTTCGAGCGCTTCACGCACATAGGCGGGCGGGCCTTCCTCGCCTGCATGCGCGACAAGTTTCAGGCCGCGTTCGCGCGCTGCTTTGAAGACACGGGCGAATTTCGCGGGCGGATGTCCATTCTCGGCGGAGTCGAGCCCTACCCCTGCGATCTGGCTGAGCCAGGGCTCCGCGCTCTTCAAGGTTTCAAACGCATCCTCTTCCGGCAGATGGCGGAGGAAACACATGATCAGCTTCGCTGTCATGCCGAATTGCGCTTTGCTGAGGGAAAACGCCGTCAAAATTCCGCGGATAGCGACATCAAAAGGCAAGCCGCGCGCCGTGTGGCCCTGAGGGTCGAAGAAGATCTCCGCATGACGCACATTATCGGCGCGCGCGCGATTGAGATAGGCCATGGTGAGATCGAAGAAATCTTCTTCGGTCCGAAGCACGGCCATGCCCTGATAGTAGATGTCGAGAAAATCCTGGAGGTTCGAGAAGCTGTAGGCCGCGCGCACTTCTTCAACAGAGCGAAACGGAATGTCGATCTTGTTGCGCCGCGCGAGCGCGAACATCATCTCAGGCTCAAGGCTGCCCTCGACATGCATATGCAATTCCGCCTTCGGCAAGCGTTTTGCGAGGGCCTTCAATTCTTGCTTGGTCATGCGCGCCTCAGACGTGAGCGAACTTGCGCCGCAAGGGCGATGAGAAGACCCGCGGCGGCGCACAGAAGCGCGCCATATCCAGCGATGAATTTCAGCGTCGTCGCGCTCTGTTGCGCCGTCACGGCTAGAGCATTGGGCGCGAGCAGTTTTGCGGCGAAAAGTTCGACCAGCGTGTTCTCGACGATCTCGCAGCCGAAGTAGACGAGCGGCAGCGCAAGCGCCGCGGCGCGTTTGCCGCCGTGATTGGGCAAGGCCCTGAGCCCCAGCGCAATCGCGGTCGACGTCGTCATGACAAGCAGAAACGCATACGGAATATCGAGCCATTGCCAGAGAAGATAATCGCCCGTCGACGCGCCAAGGGCTTCCAGCGAGCGGAGCGGTTCGCCCGCGACGAAGCCTGGCTGGCTCTCCGGCAAGCGTCCGCCCGCCTGCGCGAGCGCGCGCGTATACGGGCTCGGCATGTTCATCGCCCAGACATCATAGGCGAACGCAGCAGCGAACCAGGCGGCGAAGGCGCGCCAGCTTGCGCGGTCGAGACGCCAGGCGGAAAATCCGCGCCTCACCCGAAAAGCACCCGCTCGCTGATCGTCAAGCCGTGCGCATCTTTGAACCGCGGCGCAGCGCCGGGCCTGGGCGCGGCGATCCTGAAGGCCGCTTTCTCAAACGCGTTGTAGGACGGGCTTTCGATTGTATCGACCGCCATATAGCGCGCCGTTGCGCCGCCGCGCTCGACGAGCAAGTCGATATAGCCGTGATCTTCGCCGTTCAGGTACCGGACGCTCTTGTTCTCCTTGCAGGTGAGGAGCGCGTAGTCCGCCCCCTTGCCGCCGAGAAAGGCCTTTCGATAGGGCGAGGGCGACGTGACCGAATGCACGCCGAGCTCGACGCCGACAGGCACGCCCGCTTTGTCCGCAAGGTCGTTCGCCCACCAGGTGTGCGTGTCGCCGGTGACGACCACCAGGCCGTCAGAGCCGGCCGTGCGCGCGGCGTCATAAAGCCGCTCGCGCGCAGCCGGATACCCGTCCCAGGCGTCGAGATTGGTCGGCAGTCCGAGGGCGGAGAATTGCACGAAGGCGCGCGCCTGGTCCCACTGCTTTTCGAGCGCGACAAGATCTTCCTCGGTCACGTGGGGCCTGAGGTCCGGCGCGGTGACGGCCGCCATGATCACCTGATTGGCGATCAGGCGCCAAGGCTGGCCGGACGCGACGGACTGTTTCAGGGCGCCGGCGACGAAGTCGTGCTGGGCTTTGCCCATCATTTCCCGCGCAGGGTCCCAGAGGGTCTCCGCCTTGAACTTTGCGATCGCCTCGGGACTCGTCAGCGTAGGGACGACTTCGTCATACTGGATCGGCCGCGCCCGCGCCATCAGCCGAGTCTCAAGGCCGACCAGGGTCAAAAGATCCCCGAACGAGAATGACCGGAACAGCGCTTCGCGCGCCGCGCCCGGCGCCGGCTCTCGCACGGGCATCCATTCGTAATAGGCTTGGAGCGCCGCGCGTCTGCGGTCCGCCCAAGAACCTTCAGGACCCTCGTCGTGATTTTGCGCCCCGCCCGACCAGGAATCATTGGCGACTTCATGGTCGTCCCAGATGGCGATCAACGGATGGGCGGCGTGCATGGCGCGCGACGCCGGGTCGGCCTTGTACTGCGCATGCCGGGTGCGATAGTCGGCAAGCGTCAGGGTTTCGCGCGGCGGATCGTGCGGTCGGCTGAGCGCCGCACCCTCCTCTCCGCCATAGCCTTCCGGCCCATATTCATAGAAATAGTCGCCGAGATGTAGAACGGCGTCGAAATCGTCGCGCCGCGCGATCTGGTCGTAGACGTTGAAATAGCCGAACGGAAAATTCGAGCAGGACACGATCGCAAAACGCGCCGCCGCAACTGCGCCTTGCGGCAAGGTCCGTGTGCGGCCTGTCAGCGATACGGCGTCCCCGGCCCGAAAACGAAAGAAATAACGCTGTCCAGGCGATAAGCCTGTCGGCGTCGCTTTCACGGTGAAGTCGCGCTCGGGTCCAGTTTCGATTGCGCCGCTGGCGACGATTGTCGCGAACGCGTCGTCGGCAGCCATCTCATACGCGATTGTCACGGCGCCGGACGGAAAGGGCGCAACACGCGTCCAGAGGACGACGCTGTCGGGGGCAGGATCGCCGCTGGCGACGCCGTGGCCGAAAACCTGATCGGCGCTGCCGCTCGCCGCCACATAGGGCGTCTTTTTAGGCAGCCGCGGCGCACAGGCCGTTGCTCCGCCGGCTAATGCCGCCGTTATTGCGCTGCGGCGCGTGACCTTGCGCATGCTCCCCCCTCCCTTTTGGACCCGATCGGCGGAATCGGCCGCACCTCTGGCGCGCTGTGCGGGCTTCTCGATCCGCCAAAATCGGCTAAGCTTTCGGCCGTCTTATCCCCCGTCAAATGTGATGCGGCAATCGCAAAAGCAGACGGCGGAAGCAATCGACGAAGCGAGGGGTTCATGAAGCGCATCTATTGGGCGGCGGCGGCCATTCTGGCGCTCGCCGCCTGCGGCAAGAAGCCGGCCGAGGACAAAGCGGTCGCAACAACGCCCGATGCCGCGCAGACGGAGAAAGCCGGAAAGAAACCGGCGCCGAAGGCTGACGCGAAGACCAGCTTTCCTGCGGGCGATCCCTTTCCTTCGACCTACCAGCCTTATCCGTCGAACCCTGTGCTGATCACCGGCGCGACGATCCTGACCGGCACGGGCGCGCGGATCGACAACGGGTCGATCCTGCTGCAGGGCGGACGCATTGCCGCGATCGGCGCGGGCAACGCCATCCAGGCGCCCGAAGGCGCGACGACAGTCAGCGCCGCTGGGAAATGGGTGACGCCCGGCGTCATCGACATTCACTCGCATCTCGGCGTCTATCCTTCGCCTTCGACGGAATCGACTTCGGACGGCAATGAGGCGACGAGTCCCAATACGGCGCAGGTCTGGGCCGAGCACTCCGTTTGGCCGCAGGACCCCGGCTTCACGCGCGCGCTCGCGGGCGGGATCACGTCTCTGCAAATTCTCCCCGGCTCGGCCAATCTGTTCGGCGGCCGCACCGTGACGCTCAAGAATGTCCCGGGGCGGACGGTTCAGGACATGAAGTTCCCGGGCGCGCCTTACGGCCTCAAAATGGCGTGCGGGGAGAATCCGAAACGTGTCTACGGCGAAAAGGGCGGCCCCGGGACGCGGATGGCGAATTTCGCCGGCTATCGCGCGGCGTGGATCGACGCCGCCGAGTACAAGAAGAAGTGGGAAGACTATTATAAAAAGTCCGGGAACGGAAAAAAGCGCGGCAAGAAAGGCGATGCGGGCGACGCGCCCAAGCGCGACCTCAAGCTCGAAACGCTCGCTGGCGCGCTGAGCGGCGAAATCCTGGTGCAAAACCATTGTTATCGTGCCGACGAAATGGCTCTGATCCTCGATATGGCCAAGGAGTTCGGCTACAAAGTTTCCGCCTTCCATCACGCGACCGAAGCCTTCAAGGTCGCCGACCTCTTGGCGGCGAATGGCGCATGCGCAGCGGTCTGGGCTGATTGGTGGGGCTTCAAACTCGAAGCCTATGACAGCGTGCGCGAGAACGCAGCGCTTGTGGCCGCGGCCAAAGGCGGCTGCACGGTCATCCACTCCGACGACGCGCTCGGCATTCAGCGCCTGAACCAGGAAGCCGCCAAAGCGATGTCGGACGGCAACCGCATCGGCATCAAGATCACGCCGGAAATCGCGGTCGGCTGGATCACGGCCAACCCTGCGAAGGCCATGGGCATTCTCGATCAGACCGGCACGCTCGAAAAGGGGAAGATGGCGGATGTCGTCGTCTGGAACGGCAACCCCTTCTCCGTTTATGCGCATGCGGAGAAAGTCTTTGTCGACGGCGCATTGATGTATGACCGCGCGGATCCGAAGCTTTCACCGCGTACGGACTTTGAAGTCGGCCAACTCCAGAACGGATTCACCGGGGGCGCAGGACAATGAAGAAGTTTTTTTTGAAAGCTGCGCTGCTGAGCATGGTCGCAGCGACCACATTGCCTGCAGCCGCGGCGGCGCAAACCATTCTGATCCAGAATGCGCGCATTCACACCGTCGGCCCCCAAGGCACGATTGAAAACGGCGACCTGCTGATCCAGAACGGCGTCATCGAAGCGATCGGCGCCGACATACCGCAGCCTGCCGGCGCGACCGTCATCAACGCATCAGGCCGCGTCGTGACACCCGGCATCATCGCGCCTCATTCGAGCCTTGGCCTTGAGGAACTGAGCCTCGACGGCGAGGCGAATGACGCGGACGTCGATGACGCGTTTCCCTTGAGCGCGTCGCTCGATGTCGTTGACGCCTATAATCCATCGACCTCGGTCATTCCCGTGAACCGGGCCGGCGGCGTCACACGCGCGCTGACGGCGCCGCAGCCCGGCGGCAAGCTGTTCGGCGGGAATGCGGCCGTCATCGATCTGTCAGGACGCGTCGCATCGGTCACCCGCCCGCGCGCGGCGCAGATCGTCGCCATGGGCTATGGCGGCGCGCGGCGCGCCGGGGATACGCGCATGGGCTCCTGGGAGCTCCTGCGCGAGACGCTCGACGCAGCGCTCGCTTACGCTGCAGGCCCCCGCGAATACGAATTGCGTCCGCGTGATCCGCGCTTCGAGATCAGCGATCTCAGGGCGCTGGGGCCGGTCGTCTCCGGCGCCGAGCCGATGCTTGTCGCGGTGAACAGCGCGCAGGAGCTGCGCAACCTCATCCGCCTCAAACAGCAGTACTCCGTACGCGTCATCGCACTGGGCGCTTCGGAAGGCTGGCGCGTCGCCCGGGAATTGGCGGCGGCGGGGATTCCGGTCATCATTGACCCTCTCTACAACCTGCCCGGCGCATTCGAAGATCTGAGCGCGACGCTTTACAACGCGCAGCGGCTCCAGGCCGCGGGCGTGTCCGTCGCCTTCTACAACCCTCAAGGCTCGGCGACGCATAATCTGCGTCTCTTGCCGCAAATGGCGGGCAACGCTGTCGCCAATGGAATGCCCTATCAGGCGGCCCTTGCGGCGCTCACGATCAATCCCGCGCGCATGTTCGGCATCGACCAGCGTCTCGGGTCGCTCGAACGCGGCAAGGCCGCAGATGTCGTGATCTGGGACGGCGATCCCCTGGAAGTCTCTTCAAGGCCGCTCGCGGTCTTCATCGACGGCGTCGCGATGAACATGGAGAACCGTCAAACGAAACTGCGCGACCGCTACAAAGACCTTTCGCGCGGAGATTTGCCCTTCGCCTATCGCGGCGCAAAACAATGAGGCTGAACGCGCGACATGCCGTTCGCGCGGCGTGAAAGGCGGGGCTTGATGGCGGGCGCCGTTGTCGCGACCCAATCTGGCGCCGCGCCGCGCATTCTCGATGTTGCTGTGATCGGCGCCGGCGTCTTCGGCCTGTGGACGGCGGAACGGCTGAAGCGCACCGGCGCGGCGGTCGCCGTCATAGACGCTTATGGCGCCGCCAACGCGCGGGCATCATCGGCCGGTGAGTCGCGCGTGACGCGCATCGCCTATGGCGGGGACGCACTCTATTCAGAGATGGCGCGGGAATCGCTTGCCGCCTGGGAAACGCTTTCCCGGCAGGTTGGAACACCGATTCTCTATCGCACCGGCGTTCTTTGGTTTTCGCCGCCGACCGACGCCTACATGGCGAAGTCGCTAGCCTATCTGGAAGAGACAGCGACGCCGCACCGGCGCATGGATGCTCGCGCCATGCGCGACGCCTATCCGCAAATGCGGTTCGACGACGGCGTAGTTGGATTTCTTGAACTTGAGACGGGCGCGCTGATGGCCGGGCGTGCCGTGCACGCTCTGGCTGCGGCCAACACCATCGAGGTTCAGATCGGACGCGCCGGGCCGCCGAGCAAAATCAGCGGGGCGTTCGAGCCGTCACCGGGCATTCGCGCCAAGTCGCTTGTTTATGCTTTGGGTCCTTGGCTGCCCAAAGTTTTTCCAACCCTGCTTGAGCGTCGCATTTTGGTGACCCGCCAGGAGATTCTGCATTTCGGCACGCCGTCGGGCGATGTTCGGTTCGAGGCCGGTCATCAACCGGTCTGGGCTGACTTCAATCATGGCGATCTCGTCTATGGTTTTCCCAATCTCGAAGGCCAGGGTTTCAAAATGGCGTTCGACGCTCATGGCGAAAATGTCGATCCCGACACGCAAGACCGGCGCGTTTCAGCGCTGACCGTCGATCGCGCGCGCGCCTATCTTGCGCGGCGGTTTCCGGATCTTGCGGACAAGCCGCTCGTGCACAGCCGCGTCTGCCAGTACGAGAATTCGTCGAACGGAGACTTCCTGATCGACCGCCACCCTGAATTCGACGACGTCTGGCTTGTCGGCGGCGGTTCAGGCCACGGCTTCAAGCACGGACCCGCGGTCGGCCGTATTGTCGCAGAGCACGTACTCAACCCGAAACGACCGATCGAAAAACGCTTTTCTCTGGCGACAAAAGCAACGGTCAGCAATCGGACCGTTTACTGAAAATCGGAGCGGGACCTCTGACGGACAAGGCCGAACCGACCGCCGACATGCTCTTCGCGACGCCGCTTATCCGGCTCCGCTATGGCGCGCCCGATTTGATCACCGCGCTAAGCCAGGCAGTTCGGGCAAGACGTGATGCGTCTCCAGGCATCCAGCGTTCCAACTTCGGCGGCTGGCATTCGGACACAGAGATGGTGAAATGGGGCGGCGCGCCTGCGCGGGAACTGGCGCTGAAGACGCTCGAGACTTGCGCCAGGTTCACGACCGACGCGGCTTTGGCGCAAGGCGCGCAGCCGCGATACGAATTCGGGATCGAGATGTGGGCGAACATTTCGCCCGCCGGCGCCTCGAACCAGATGCATGCGCATCCAGGTTCGCTCTGGTCCGCCGTTTACTATCTCGATGACGGCGGCGATGCGGCCGAAGGGTCGCTCGTGCTGCTCGACCCGCGCTTCCCGATGAACAGGGCGCACGCCGCCGACCTTCTCTTTGTCGGGCCCGGCGGCGCGCGCGAAGAAAGCAATGTGAAGATCGCGCCGGAACCTGGTCTGTTGCTGATCTTTCCGTCCTGGCTCATGCACGGCGTCGGGCCCCATGCGGGCCCTAGAGACCGCATTTCCGTCGCCATGAACATTATGGCCGCCCCCGCGCGGCGTCCGAACGCCTGAATTTTGTGGTTCCGTCCTTATACGGTCTTTATTTCGCCGCCCGGACGTGTTGAAACCCGGGAAAAGGCAAAGGCGCATCCATGACTGACTTAAGAACGCCGGGCGCAGCGGGCGTTCGTGATGCGGCCGAGCGGATCGGCCGCGCGGCAGTGCGCACGCCGCTGCTTGAGAACGCGGCGCTCAACGAACGCACTGGCGGGCGCATTCTCCTTAAGGCTGAGACTTTGCAGCATGGCGGCTCATTCAAGTTTCGCGGCGCGTTCAATCGTTTGTCGTGCCTGACGCAAGATGAGCGCCGGCGCGGGGTTCTCGCCTGGTCTTCCGGGAACCATGGGCTCGGCATTGCGCTCGCCGCACGGCAATTCTCAGCGCCCGCCGTGATTGTCATGCCGTCCGACGCGCCGAAGGTGAAGGCGGACCAGGTGCGCGCGCTCGGCGCAAAAATCATCCCCTATGATCGCGCCTCCGAGGATCGGGAGGAGATCGGCAGACGCATCGCCGCCGAGCACGGTCTTGCGCTCGCGCCGTCTTACGATCATCCCGACGTGATCGAAGGCCAGGGCACGCTGGCGCTCGAAGCTGCAGAGCAAGCCCAAGCAATGGGCGCAACGATCGACGGGTTCGTCATCTGTTGCGGCGGCGGCGGCCTCGCTTCCGGCTGCGCGTTGATCCTCGAAGAGATTTCTCCGTATACGGCTATTCATATCGCCGAGCCTGAGGGATATGCGGAGACCTGGGCCTCCATCGAAGCCGGCCGAAGGCTGAAGAATGACGTGACGCGCAAGACGATTTGCGACGCGATCGCAACGCCGACGCCGGGCGCGCTCACCTATCCGATCTTGCGGCGTCGCGTCGCGAGCGGCGCCGCCGTGACCGAAGACGAAGTGCTCGACGCAATGGCGTTCGCCTTCAAACATTTGAAGCTCGTCGTGGAGCCCGGCGGCGCGGCGGCACTTGCCGCCGTACTTGGCGGCAAGACGCCCGCACGCGGTAAGACGGTCGCGGTCACCTTGTCCGGCGGCAATGTCGATCCGGCCGTGTTCCAGGCCGCTCTCGCGAGGCTGGGCTGAATGCGCGGCGCCCCTGGATAACAAGCGTGTGTTTTTGGGGTCACGGTCTACTGGCGGCTGTTGAAATGTTATAAAATATCCTTAATTCTGTCACAGCTAGGCCTTCGGATGCCTTCACGGATTCCTAGCCAATCTGGGGCAAATTCGCTCCAGACCGATTGAGGAGGTCTCAAACACACATGGCAGGACGCAAGGAAGTCCAGCACTCGAGCGGCCGCACCGCCGCCGCCATGTCGCCGCGCGAATTCGCCGAACTCGGCGGCCGAAAGCTGGTTTACGTACGCACGATTATTGCGCGCGATGTTTGGGAAGACCTCGTCGACGAGGATGGCGACAGGTTGTTCGATGTCCCCGAGGACACGACCCTCTATTCTGTCCATACTTCGGATGGAGAGCGCATCGCGCTTGTTGGGAATCGCGACCTTGCCTTTGCAGCGGCGCGCCAGCACGAAATGAATCCCGTCAGCGTGCACTGACCTGGGCGTTTGCCCGCCCAAAACACAGCGGCCGCGGATCCCATGGGACCGCGCGGCCGCCCACGCATACGCCCGACAAACAACGCTACTAAGCTCTCCCCTTGGCGCGGTCTTGACATCGCTCCATGACAGGCGCGCGACCTGCGCATGAAACTCTTGCGACTGGGGAAGTTGATTGCAGCTCGAAAACAATGGCTGGCAGGCGGCGCTGTGCCTCGAGTCCGGCGGGGTCGTTCTCAGTCTTCAAAGGCACGGAAAGGACGTCCTGCGTCCGGCGCGCTCGCTGGAGGCAATCCGCTTCGACCCGCGGGAGGCTGCGCACTACCCTTGCGTGCCCTGGTTCAACCGCCTTCAGGGCGGGTTCACCTTCGAGGGCCAATTCTACGCTCTAGATCCCATCCTCGACCCGAAGGCGGCCCTGCACGGGGAGGGCTGGATCCATGGATGGCGCATGATCGCGCTAGATCACGCCCATGCGGTCATTCAATTCAGGTATGAGCCCTTGGGACCGCTACGGTTCCCGTTTGCCTTCACGGCGGAACAATCGATCGATCTCAGGAACGAAGCGGCAAGGCTGTCGATCCGAGTTCGAAACGATCATGCCGGTGCCGCACCTTTGGGTCTCGGTCTGCATCCCTTTTTCATCCGCCGCCCCGAGACGCGCGTGACCTTTGAATCGCGGGACAGCGATTTCGCAGCAGGCTGCGCCTTACCGGCAAATACGATCGACCAGTCCTTCCCTGGCTTTTGCGGTGCGGCGCGCATTGAGGACGAAAGCATGAATCTCACACTCAGAAGCGATGCGCCGGTCCTCCATGTCTTTGCTCCGGCTGGCGAAGATTTTTTCTGCCTTGAGCCCGTGTCGCATGAAGCGGGCGCTTTCGGTGATCGCGTCCTGGCGCCAGGCGAAACGCTTTCTCTCAGCCTTGATCTGCACGTTGGCTTTAGGGACGTCGCCGAGAGGGCCCGTTAAGGCGCGGCCCCTATCTTGCGCCCCATGCTCGAGGGCTTGAAACACGGCGGTTTCTGCACTTTGGGGCGCCTTCGGCGCGTGTCGGCGGCGTTGCTCATCGTCTACGTTATCGCCTTCGCCGCCCTGCTGATCACTTCAGACGGCATGAAAGATTATGAGGGCCGACCTCTCGGGACCGACTTCTCCAACGTCTACGCCGCCGGCCGCATGGCGGCGGAGGGGCGCGCGGCGGAAGCCTGGGATTGGCCGCGGCATCACGCCGAACAAGCGCAAGTCTTCGACGACCCGGCGATCCCGTTTTACGGATGGCATTACCCGCCGCTTTTCCTGATCGCCGCCGCCGCGCTGGCAAGTCTTCCGTATACGGCGGCATGGCTCGCCTGGATGGGGTTGACGGCTCCCCTATACCTCGCCTCCATGCGCGCGATCCTGCCGGGGCGTGCCGCCCTGCTGGCGGCGCTCGCATTTCCGGCAGTCTTCCTCAACCTGACGCATGGCCAGAACGGGTTTCTGACGGCGGCCTTGCTCGGCGGCGCGCTGGTCGTCCTCGATAAGCGACCGATCGCCGCCGGCATTCTATTCGGACTCCTCGCCTACAAACCGCAATTCGGCGTGTTGATCCCGCTCGTCCTCGCGGCGACGGGGCGCTGGCGGGTCATGGCAAGCGCTGCGGGGACAGTCACAGCGCTCGCCGCCGTCGCAACGCTGCTCTTCGGCGTCGACGTCTGGCCGGCGTTCTTTGAGAGTGCGCATGCGACGCGCACCATCGTGCTCGAGCAGGGCTCTACGGGTTGGGAAAAAATCCAGAGCGTCTTCTCGGCGCTGCGCGCGCTCGGCGCGCCGGTAGAGACCGCTTACGCCGCACAGTTGATGACCGGCCTGATCGCAGCAATCAGCGTCGTGGTCCTCTGGCGTTCTTCGGCGTCCCAGAACGTCAAGGCCGCCGGGCTGATTGTGGCGTCGCTGCTCGCGACGCCCTACCTTATGGACTATGACCTCATGGCCCTCGCGCCCGCCATAGGATTTCTGGTCGCCGAAGGCTTGAAGCGCGGTTTTCCGCCCTATGAGAAATCCGCTCTCGCCTTCGCCTTCCTGGCGCCGCTCGTGACCCGCGGCGTTGCAGAGGCGACGCTGGTTCCGCTGGGACTCCTCTCCATTCTCGCGCTTTTCGGTCTCATCCTCGCCAAGGCCGCGCCTTTGCGCCGTCCGGCCTTTGCGGCTGCGGCAGACTGCGCCCGGCTCTAGGCCGAAGCCGCCTTTCGCCCGTAGATAGCGCGCAGTGACCGGAGCGCGACATGTCCTTTACCTGCTTCACCGTCGATATCACCGACAAGATCGCCCATCTGCGCCTCAACAGGCCAGACAAGGCAAATTCGCTGATCCCCGAGTTCTGGACGGAATTTCCTGCGGCGATTGACGACATCTCGCAGGGCGCCAAGGCGCGTGTGATTGTCATTTCCGCTGCGGGCAAGCATTTCACCGCCGGCATGGACATATCCGTCTTTATGCAAGGGGCGCTCGACGCCGACCCTTCCAACCGGGAAATCGACGCCGAGCTGTTTCGGCGCAAGGTCGCCGCCTTGCAGCGGACTTTTTCCAGTCTTGAAGCCGCGCGCCAGCCTGTTCTTGCGGCGATCCAGGGCGGTGCAATCGGCGCCGGCGTCGACCTCGCGACCGCTTGCGACTGTCGCTACGCGAGCGCTGACGCCTTCTTCTGCGTGCAGGAGACGGCGATCGGCATGACCGCGGACGTTGGAACCTTTCCGCGCCTCGCCAAGGTCATATCCGAGGGCTGGGCGCGGCAAATGGCCTATACGGCCGAACGGGTGCCGGCGGAAAAGGCCAAGGCGATCGGTCTCGTAAATGAGGTCTTCGAATCGCCGGAGTCGCTGGTTTCAGGCGTCATGGACATCGCGGGACGGATCGCCGCACACTCGCCGCTGGCGGTCGCCGGTTGCAAGGCCGTGATCAATCACGCCCGAGACCATTCGACAGCATCGACCCTCGACTACATCGCGGTCTGGAACGCAGCTATGTTGCGTGCAGAAGACATCAAGGAAAGCTTTATCGCCAAGAGCGAAAAGCGCCCTGCGCAATTCCGCGACCTCAAGGCGGTCAAGACGGCGCTCTGACCACGGGCTCGATGCGGCGCTTCGGCGGATAGGCGGACGCACGAGGATCGGCTAGAACTTACGGAACTTACTGTCCGTCTCCGTCCCAATCCGGAAGAGGAAACCATGGTTCAGCTTACGCTTCCGAAGAACTCGCAGGTGACGGGCAAGGGCCGCGTCCACAAAGCTGCAGCCGCGAGCCGCAAAGTCCGGACGTTCAAAGTTTATCGTTTCGACCCTTCGGATACGGAGAATCCACGCGTCGATAGCTTTGACGTCGACGTCTCGAACGTATCAATGGTGCTCGACGGGCTGATCAAGATCAAGAACGAAGTCGATGCGTCGCTCGCCTTCCGCCGCTCCTGCCGCGAGGGTGTTTGCGGCTCGTGCTCGATGAATATCAACGGTTCAAACACGCTCGCCTGCACCAAGGCGATGGGCGACCTTGACGGCGACGTCGTCGTCTACCCCCTGCCGCACCAGCCGGTCATCAAAGACCTTGTCACGGACCTGACGAATTTCTACCGGCAACACGCGGCGATCCAGCCGTTCCTTCAGGCGAAGTCTGACGCGCCCAAAGAAGAATGGCGCCAGTCGCCGCAAGATCGCGCCAAGCTCGACGGGCTCTATGAGTGCATTCTGTGTGCGTCCTGTTCCACATCTTGCCCGTCCTATTGGTGGAATGGCGAAAAGGGTGATCCGAGCCAGGAATATCTCGGCCCCGCGGCGCTGCTTCAGGCCTATCGCTGGCTCGTCGACACCCGCGACCAGCACCGGGACGAGCGCCTTGAGGCGCTTGACGATGAGTTCAAACTTTACCGCTGCCACACGATCATGAATTGCGCGCAGGTCTGCCCCAAGGGCCTCAACCCCGCCAAGGCGATCGTCGAAATCAAGAAGATGATCGTCAACAGGCCGAAGTGATCGCGCCGGACTTGCCGCTGGGGCTCGTCGATCAGACCCCAAACGCCTCCAGTATGTCAGGGCCGACGCGGCGCGGGCGACGGCTCGCGGCGTCGAGCAGACACCATGTCGATTTGAGACATGCCGCCGGTCGCGCGCCCCCGACTTTTCGAATGTCGACGAAACGCTCGAAGCGCGGCCCATCTGCCGTGCGGCTGACCCAAGTGCGCGCCGCGACTGCATCGCCCGGCAATACGGGATCGCGGTAGTCGATCTCGTGCCGCAGCACGACCCAGAGATAGATCTGCGCCATGGGCGCCGTCGCGATCACGCTCCAGTGCGCGACGGCGATCTCCTGCGCCCAACGCAGATAGACGGCGTTGTTAACGTGCCCCATCTCGTCAAAATCGCGCGGCTCGGGCGTGATCGGCCGAACGAACGCTGTGTCATAGGAAATGCAGCTGCGGGACAAGGGCGATCTCCGACCTGCTTTACGGTTTGCGTTCCGCAGCAGCGTCCGCCGTCTGGGTCGCATCCGAAGACGCAGCGAACAAGTAGATCATGCCGCGCCGATAGACTTCAGCAATAGACGCCGCATGCGTGCCGCCCTCAATCGTTTCCAAGCGCAGGGCCCACGGCTTTTTTCGTTGCGACCAGGCGACTGACCATTGCAGCGCCTCAGTGCGCAAATGTTCCCGGTCACGCGAACCTGAAGCGTAAAAAAGCCGCAGGTCCTTTCGGCTCGCGCGAGCCGGCGCGGCGTAAAAGAACGGGACATTAGGCTTGAAGCTCGGATTGGAGGCGATCCGCCCCCAGAACATATCCGGCGCCGACAGCGCCGAATAGAGCACGAATTGCCCGCCATGCGACTGGCCGAGAAGCACGCGCCGCGCGGGATCGCTGCGGTAGCGGCGTTCGATTTCAGGGATCAGGTCGTCCGCCAAAAAACGTTGGAATTGCGCGGCGCCGTCCTGCGCGCCGCGCGTGTTGGGAGGCGGCGCGCGAAAATCGACATCGCGCTTATTCACCGCAGGATCGAAGGAGCCATAGGCGATCCCGACAATGATCGCTTCGGGAATGGGCTCGTCATAGGTGAGGAAGAGGTGCACGGCGCCGAGCATCGGAAAGAGGGAGTCGCCGTCGAGGAGATAGACTGTCGGATAGGCCTTGTCCGAAGCGGCATAATCCGTAGGCAGACGGACATAAATGTGGAAGGGCCGGCCTGTCGCTTCGGAATCGATCTTGAAATAGTCGCCCGCCAAGGCGGGAAGATGCTCCAGCGGCGCGGCCCGCACGACGGCGGCCTGCGACAGCACAAGAGAGAGGCACAAGGCCGCGAGCACATGTTTCATGGTGGTCCTCCGCCTAAACCCTATCGCGTCTGGCGGGCAAAGAAAAACCCGGCGCGGGTGCGTTCGCGCCGGGCTTCATTGATAAGTCCGAAGCGATCAGAGTCCGGCCAACACCGCGAGCAGAAGAAGCGCGACGATGTTGGTGATCTTGATCATCGGGTTGACGGCGGGACCGGCTGTGTCCTTGTAGGGGTCGCCGACCGTATCGCCCGTGACGGCCGCTTTGTGCGCGTCAGAACCCTTTTTGTGGGTGACGCCGGCGGCGTCGGTGAAGCCTTCCTCGATCAGCTTCTTGGCGTTGTCCCAGGCGCCGCCGCCTGACGTCATCGACAAGGCGACGAAGAGGCCTGTGACGATGACGCCCATCAGCATCGCGCCGACGGCCGACAGCGCCTGCGACTTGTCGGCGACCATGCCGACGACAAAGTAGAGGACGAGCGGCGAGAGGATCGGCAAGAGCGAGGGAACGACCATTTCCTTGATGGCGGCCCGCGTCAGCATGTCGACAGCGCGGCCATAGTCCGGTTTCTCCGTGCCCTTCATGATGCCCGGCTTTTCGCGGAACTGCTTGCGTACTTCCTCAACGACGGCGCCGGCGGCGCGGCCGACCGACTGCATCGCCATTGAGCCGAAGAGATAGGGGAGAAGGCCGCCGATAAAGAGGCCGACAACCACGTAAGGGTTCGACAGCGAGAAATCGACCGCGACGCCCGCGAACCATGGATATTTGTCGGGGTTGGCGACGAAGTGGTTGATGTCCTCCGTATACGCCGCAAAGAGCACAAGCGCGCCGAGGCCGGCCGAACCGATGGCGTAGCCTTTGGTGACGGCTTTCGTCGTGTTGCCGACGGCGTCGAGCGCGTCGGTCGTCTCGCGGACCTTGCCTTCAAGGCCGGCCATTTCGGCGATGCCGCCGGCGTTGTCCGTCACTGGACCGAAGGCGTCGAGCGCGACGATCATGCCGGCGAGCGCGAGCATGGTTGTCACGGCCGTCGCGATGCCGAAGAGCCCCGCGAGATTGTGGCAGGTGATGATGGCGCCGACGATAACGAGCGCCGGCGCTGCGGTCGCCTCCATCGAGACGGCGAGGCCTTGAATGACGTTGGTGCCGTGGCCGGAGACAGACGATGCGGCGATCGACTTCACGGGCCGGAATCCCGTTCCCGTGTAGAATTCGGTGATCCAGACGATGAGGCCGGTGACGACAAGGCCGATGACGCCGCAGATGAAGAGGCTGAGGCCGGTGAAGTCAGCGCCGTCGATGACGGTGTTGAAGCCGAAAATGCGGTAGGTGACGAATCCGACAGCGACAAGCGACAGCACGCCCGTCACGATCAGGCCCTGATAGAGTGCGCCCATGATGTTCTTCGACCCCGGCGCAAGGCGGACAGCGAAGCTGCCTAGGATCGACGTCACGATGCACACCGCGCCGATCGCGAGCGGATAGAACATGAAGGTGGACGCGTTCGCGGCGAAGAGGATCGAGCCGAGAACCATGGTCGCGGCGACCGTCACGACATAGGTCTCGAAGAGGTCGGCAGCCATGCCCGCGCAGTCGCCGACATTGTCGCCGACGTTGTCGGCGATCGTCGCCGGGTTGCGGGGATCATCTTCCGGGATGCCGGCTTCGACCTTGCCGACGAGATCGCCGCCGACATCCGCGCCTTTGGTGAAGATGCCGCCGCCAAGCCGGGCGAAGACAGAGATCAGCGAGGCGCCAAGCGAAAGCGCGACAAGGCCGTTCACGACCTCGCGGCTTTCAGGCGCAAAGCCGAAGGGACCGGTGAGGATGGCGTAGTAGCCGGCAAGGCCCAGTAGCGCGAGACCGGCGACAAGCATGCCCGTCACGGCGCCGGCGCGGAACGCGACCGAAAGGCCTTTGCCGAGGCTTTCGGACGAGGCTTGCGTGGTGCGCACGTTGGCGCGCACGGAAACGAGCATGCCGACGAATCCTGCAAGGCCGGACAGGATCGCGCCGATTGCAAAGCCGACCGCCGGGATCAAGCTGAACTTGAACGCGAACAAGAGAATGACGAACACGACGCCGCCGGCGATGGCGATCGTCGTATACTGACGATTAAGATAGGCCTGTGCGCCTTCCTGGATCGCGGCAGCGATCTCTTTCATCCGCGCATTGCCTTGCGGCAGTGAAAGCACGGCGTTGACGGTGAATGCGCCATAGAGAATGGCGAGAATGCCAGACCCTATGACAAGCAAAAGCGCTAAGCTCATGTCGGTCCTTCCTTGGCCTTGCGGCCGTCAATGTGGATTAGCGGGGCAGGAAACGCCGATATGGCCGCGACGCACGATGCTGCGCCTGCGCTTCAACCGGTCCCCGTTTACGTCGGCGTCGCTTTGCCAAAGCCAGGGCTGAAAATCAACCCAAACTTAAGGAGTATGCGGACGGTTTCATGCGCCCCGCCCCGGATCAAGGTCACGCAGCCGCGCCGTCAGCGCCCTTCGAGCGCATAGAGCGGGTTTTTTCCGGCTCGGCGTCTGTCAGGGCCTTAACCCAAGGAAACTTCTCGGCCATTTCGGCCGTGTAACCAAGGTTGCGCGCGGTTGCGCTGCGCGGTTTGTCGGCGAGCTCCGGGTAAAAGGTGCCGAAGACCTTGTCCCAAAAGAACTCGGCAATGCCGAAATTCCCGTTCTCATTGTGGAAATGATGGGCGAGGTGGCGCTTCTTGATGTCCTGCCAGAATTTCGATTTCGGCTCGAAGGCGAGGTGCTCGCCGGCGTGCATGAATTCCGTGAAGCAGGTCATCAGCAATGTGCCGGTGATCGAGCCCGCCGCGCCGGCCCAGCCATGGATCAAATAGCCCAAGGGGCCCGCCAGAAGGACGATTGTCGGCAAGGTGGTGTGGAGCCCCCCGAAAAGCACAGAGAGGTCATTTGGAAAACGGTGGTGGTCGTAATGGATCCGCTTCCAGAGGGCCGCGAGGGCGGGGACCTTGTACATCCAGGACCCATGCAGGATCCAACGGTGGGTCACATACCAGGCAATCGGGAACAGCAGGGCGCCGGCGAGGATCGAGGCGCCGAACATCAGGGCATTGCTTGTCAGTATCGCACCCGCAACGGTCGCCAGAACAATAAGCACCGCGTAAACCTGAATGCCGGGATAGGTCACGTAGGCGCGGATGAGATCGTCAAAAGTCATCCGGTTGAGGAGATACTCCTCACTTTTCCAAGCCTTGTAACCGATAAACAACCGCATGGGCGGGGCCTCGCTTGCGCCTCAATGGCGGCCGGAACGTACGGATGCGCGTTCGGCGAGGCAAGGCTTTCCAGAACGCCCCCGTACAACGCCTTTGCGACATATCCTCGCGAGGTGTCGGTACGAGTCTGGCGCGACTGCCGCAGCGCGGCATTTCTGAAACAAGGCTGCGCAATTCTTGAGCCGCAGGCCCGCCCCCGGCACCTTGCCGGTTGACCACAGAGATTGTATCCGCCCAATCTCCAGGGTCTTTTCCCTCAGGTCGGCTGTGGCGGAAGCCGGCTACAGGGGATGAGGCGCCAAAAGAAACAGGCGAACCGGTCGGGCGGGCGTCAACAAAGGCTTCGAATGATGCTCATCGGGGAAGACGCTTATCCCTTTGGGCAGACCCGCGCCAGGCGCGAGGCCCGCGTCTTGTTGTATTCCATGCGCGGCAGCCTTGCGCCTGAGCCGGGTGCGCGAGGAATAGCGTGTGTAAGCCGGCATGCCGGCAGACGAGTACGGGGGCGTTCATGACCATTCTGCCGACACCCACGCGCAATGAGCGCCTTTCCTTGCGCGTCGCCGGATTCGCCACCGTGACGGATGCGCTTGACTACGCCGCCTCGGGCGAAACAGGTCTGAATTTTTATTCGATTCGCGGCGAGATTGTAGACAGCCTCCCCTACGCAGCCTTGCAGGCGCGTGCGAAAACATTGGCGGCAAAGCTTGCGGGACGATTCCCGCGCGGCGCACGGATCGCGCTTGTCGCCGAAACGAGCGCCGACTTCGTGGTGGCGTTCTTCGCCTGTCAGTATGCAGGCATGCTCCCGGCGCCGATGCCGATGCCGGTCAATCTCGGCGGCAAGGACGGATATATCCAACAGATTCAACTCATGATCCGAGGCGCAGACGCAGCCGCGGCGGTGGGCCCGACTTCTCTGCTCGATTTCCTGCGTGAAGCCAGTTCAGGCCATAGCGCCGAGGTCTTCGACTTCGTTGGTCTCGATTCCCTCGCGACTTTGGCGGAACCGCAGCCATTCGGACCCGCCGAACGCTGCTATATTCAGTATTCGTCCGGCTCAACGAGCGCGCCGAAAGGCGTCATCGGCACGCAGGCGTCTGTGACAGCCAACTTGCATGGAATCACTGCGCACGGGCTGAAGCTTACGGATATTGATCGCGCCGCGAGTTGGTTGCCTCTCTACCACGACATGGGTCTGATCGGATTCTTGTTGGCCCCTATGTTCGGCCAGCGATCGGTCGATTTCGTCGCCACATCCGATTTTGTGCGCCGGCCGCTGTTGTGGCTGCGCCTCATGACCGACAATCGCGCGACGGTCACTTACAGCCCGTCCTTCGGCTATGAGCTTTCTGCCCGGCGCGTGGCGCGGGCGGACGACGGCGCCATCGACCTTTCGAACTTGCGTATCGCCGGCATCGGCGGCGACATGGTGCGTCCGGAAGCCCTGCAACTCTTCGCGGAGGCGTTTACGCCCTTCGGGTTCAACCCGCAGGCATTCTTGCCGAGCTACGGCATGGCCGAGTCGACGCTCGCCATTTCCTTCACAGATCTTCAGGACACGGTCAAAATCGACCAGGTCGATATGCGCCACTATACACGCTCATCCGTCGCACAGCCGGCCTCCGCGCTCACGTCGCCGGAACACAAGCGCGGCTTTGTCCTGTGCGGCAAAGCGCTTCCAGGCCATGAGATCGAAGTACGAGGCGAGGACGGCGCGCCGCTCGCCGAACGCGGTGTGGGACGCATCTTTATCAAAGGTCCGTCACTGACGCCGGGATACTTTTCGGACCAGAGCGCCTCGGCGAAAATGTATCATGGCCAATGGCTCGATACAGGCGACATGGGCTATCGCCTCGGTGACGAGATCGTGATCACCGGCCGCGCCAAGGACCTCATCATTATCAACGGCCGGAATATCTGGCCGCAGGATATCGAATGGGCGGTGGAGAAGGTCGATGGCGTGCGGCAGGGCGGCGTCGCCGCCTTCTCGGTCGATGACGGACGTGGCGAACGCATAGTTGTCGTCGCCGAACGGCGCGGGATTTCGGAAGACGCCCAGGCCGACCTTAAGCGCGAATTGGCGCGCGTCATCCAGAGCGCCGCGGGATCCCCCGCCGAAGTCGTGCTTGCGCGACCGCACTCGATGGTGATGACGTCGTCGGGCAAGCTCTCCCGTGCAAGGGTCAAGCAAAAATACCTAGAGGGCGCCTTCGACGAGCCGGCAGTCGCCGCAGAGCCGCGCCGCGCCGAAGCGCGCGTGTGACAGCGCTCATCGCCGTCACGGGCGGCACGGGACTTGTTGGCGGCGCCGTGATCGACCGTCTTCTGAAAGAAGGCCGCGTTGTGCGCGCCCTTGCGCGCATGCCCAAAAAACTTACGCGCTGGGATGGCTGTCTAGATGTTATTGAGGGCGATCTCGACGACAAGTCCGCACTCGCACGGCTGTGTGGGGGCGCAAGCGGCCTGATCCATTGCGCCGGCATCACGCATGCTCGTCACGATACGGACTACGCGTCCGTCAATGTCGCCGGCGCTCGCCACGTCGCTGAGGCGGCGCGGACGGCCGGCTGTCGCATGGTCCACATTTCGTCAATGTCGGCGCGGCGGCCCGAAGTCTCGCCCTATGCGTACAGCAAATTCGAGAGCGAAAGGGCCGTGCTTGATGCGTGCGGGCCCGGATCCGCTGTCGTCCTCAGGCTGCCAGCGATCTACGGCCCCGGCGACATGGCGACGCTTCCCTATTTCAAGATGGTGAAGGCGGGTCTAGCCGCCGAGCCGGCGACAACTGAGGAAGCGCGCGCCTCTCTCTTGCATGTCGAGGACGCCGCAGCGGCTATTCTCGCCGCGCTCGAAGAAGCGGCGCCGGGCAAGGTCTACGAGGTCGGCGACGACCGGCCCGAAGGGAGGAGTTGGCAGGAAATCGGCGCCGCTCTTGGGGCGGCGCTCGATGTGAAAACACGCCGGATCCGGGCGCCGCGCGTGCTTCTTGAGGTGTGGCACGGCGCGGCCCGCCTCGGCGCTGTCGTGAGCGGCCGGCCGGCGGGCGTGCGGACCGGTCAGCTCAACGAGTTCTTCCACCCGGATTGGGTGGCGCGCGAAAATCTCCTTTCGGCGGCGACCGGCTGGCGGCCTCGGCTGGCGCTCGAAGAAGGATTTGCAAAAACCGCCCGCTGGTATCAAGAAAAAGGGCTTCTTTAGCCGAAGGCCGAGAGCCTGGAGACGTCTGCATGCCCGATATCCAGGAAGACGACGATCTCGTATTCCGCAAGATCTGTACGCTGCTTGATCCGCTCAATCGCAAAGGGATCAAGTTGACGCGGGACACTGATCTCATAGCCGACCTCGAAGTCGATTCTGTCTCCGTGCTCGACATCGTCATGGATGTCGAAGACACGTACGACATCTCGATTCCGGTCAATACAATTTCGGAGACGCGCACGATCGGCGAGCTTGTAGACGCGATCCACGCCATCAAGAAGCAGCAGGTCTGACATGAGCCTTTTCGACAAGTTCGAGAAGACAGCCGCAGTTTATAACGCCCTGAATGATGCCGGACGCAGCCCCTTCACTGTCGTCATGGAAAAGGTGCTTGGGCCGACGCGTGCGATGATCAAGGGCAAAGAGACGGTTCTCGCCGGGACGCACAACTATCTCGGCCAAACCTTTGAGCCGACCGCAATCGCCGCCGCCAAGGCGGCCCTCGAACGCGAAGGCACCGGCACAACGGGATCGCGTTTCGCCAATGGGACGTTCTCAGGCCACAAGGCGCTCGAGCGCGATCTCGCCGACTATCTCGGCATGAAATATTGCGTCGTGTTTTCGACTGGCTATGTCGCCAATCTCGGGGCCATTGCAGGGCTCATCAACCCGGCCGAAGACGTCGTTCTCGTCGATGCCGACTGCCACGCCTGCATCTATGACGGCTGCGCGCTCTCCGGCGCAGAGACGATCCGGTTTCGACATAACGACCCCGACAGCCTCGACAAGCGTCTCGCTCGGCTCGATCCGAAGTGGAAGGGCAAGCTCGTCTGCATTGAGGGCATGTACTCCATGTATGGCGACACGGCGCCTGTGAAAGAGTTCGTAGAGGTTGCGCACAAGCACGGCGCCTACCTCCTTGTCGACGAAGCGCATTCCTTCGGCGTTTACGGCGCGACCGGCAAAGGCGTCAGTGAAGCCGAAGGCGTGATGGACAAGATCGATTTTTATTCCGGCACTTTCTCGAAGGCGCTTGCGGCCATCGGCGGCTTCGTCGCCTCTAACCATCCGGAAGCGGAGTATCTCCGCTTCTCATCGCGCCCCTACATGTTCACGGCTTCGCCCTCGCCGGCGACGATCGCGTCCGCGGGCGCAGCCTTGAGCGCCATTCGGGAGACGCCGGCGATCCGGAGGAAGCTCTGGGAGAACGCCAATCGTCTGCACGCGGCGCTGACGCAATACGGGCTCAGGCTCGCCTCGGGTCCGGCGCCGGTTATTTCCGTGCTTCTGTCGACCAAGGAAGACGCGTTCGCGGCCTGGAATTTCCTGCTTGAGAACGGGGTCTATGTGAACATGGCGATTCCGCCGGGCACGCCAGGCAAGGACTCCCTCCTGCGCCTCGCCGTCTCGTCGGCGCATACGCCTTCGGACATAGACAAGCTTGTCAGCGCTTATGGCGCGATGGCCGAGGCCTTTCCGACGGCGCGCGTCGCCAGCATCGCCGCACAGTAATACGCTGAAATATGAGGTGATCGGATTATGTCGGCGATGGGCGCGACCGCCCGCGGCGAACAGATGTTGCGACGGTCGCGATGCTGACATTTTCTGCGTATAGACGAATGGGGGCTTGTCGGTGGGCGAAAAGGAATTGAACAAAATGGGTCACGTTGCGTTTGCGGCATTGGGGGTCGCGCTGGCTGCCGGCGGCGCGGCGGCGGAAGACTCGCGCGACCGCGTTCCGCCGGCGACGAATTTCGAACACATCAGCTGCAAAGGCGGCCCGAACGAGGTTCGGCTCACCATTCGCAATGTCAAGAAAAGCGTCGGCGTGCTGACGGTCGAGCTCTACAAGAACGATCAGGAGACCTTTCTGAAGAAGGAGGGTCGCGCTCTGCGCGCCAAGTTTGCGGCCCGCGCGCCGATGACACAAGTGTGCCTTTATGCGCCCGACGCGACAAGTTACGCGATCGGCGTTTACCACGACCAGAATGCAAACAACAAATTCGACAAGAGGCCGCCCTTTGGCCTTCCCGGCGAGCCCTATGGCGTGTCGAATAACCCGAAAATGCAGTTCGCTCCGCCGACCATCGAAGAGGCGCTGTTTCACGTGCCGCCCGATTCGACAGCCGTCGACGTGCGCCTTCGAGGCGGATAAGATTCGCGCCTGACGCGGCAGGCGCCGGTCGGCGCGACGCATCGCGCGAAGGACGGCGTCCGCCCTTGAGAGGCGATCCATGAACTCACTTTCTCCTTCCGTGACTGCGCGGCCGATTCACGCCGCAGCCGCCAAGACAGCTGTGGAGATTCGCCCGGTCTTGGGCGCTGCCGGACGGCGCGCCTTCATTCAGGCGGGTCATGTTCCCTACAAGGATGATCCGGCTTTCGTCCCGCCGCTGATGTTCGAGGTGAATGCAAGACTCGACCCGGCGGCCAATCCGGCGCTCAAAGGGGCCGAGAGCCAGCTCTGGATCGCCTATCGGAACGACGCGCCCGTCGGGCGCATTTCGGCTTTCATCAATCCTCTGCACCTTGCGCGACATCAGGACGGCGCCGGCCATTTCGGCTTCCTCGACGCCATCGACGATCCGCTCGTTTTCGCCGCGCTCTTCGGGGCCGCGGAGCGCTGGATGATGGAACGCGGCATGTCGCGGGCCGCGGGGCCATTCAGTTTCTCCGTAAACGAAGAATGCGGTCTTCTCGTCAAGGGATTTGAGGCGCCGCCTTATGTGATGATGCCGCACGGCAGGCCCTATTACGCCGCGCGAGTCGAGCAGCAGGGCTATTCGAAAGCCATGGATATGCACGCTTTGCGTTACATTCCGCGGCGTCAATTCATCCCCGAGCGCCGCATGAAGTTCGTGGAGCGCGCGCTCGACACTCCAAAAGTGTCGATCCGGCTGCTTGACGTCAAAAACTTCGACAAGGAGATCGCGACGCTCGTCGATATCTTCGGCGACGCCTGGTCGGACAACTGGGGCTTCGTGCCGATGACGGACGCCCAGATCGCCCACATGGCGAAGGAGCTGCGCCCGATCATCGAAAAGCACAATGTCGTTTTCTGCGAATATGAAGGCGAGCCGGTCGCCTTCGGATTGGTTCTGCCGAATGTCAATGAAGCGATCCGCGGGTTCGGCGGTAAGCTGCTTCCGTTCAATTGGGCGAAGCTGCTGTGGCGCATGAAGGTCAAGGGCCTGACGCAAGCGCGCATGCCGTTGATGGGCGTCCGCAAACGGCTGCAGGGAAAACCGGTCGGCGCCGCCTTCGCCTACAAAATCATCGACATGGTCAATAGCGCCAATATGGACCATGGCGTGACGGAATCCGAGCTTTCCTGGATTCTGGACAACAATAAGGACATGCTCAACATGCTGCTCGATATGGGCGGCGAAATCTACAAGACCTATCGCATTTATGAGAAAGCTCTTTAAGCGGATTATTTGCGGCCTCGCGGCCGCCTTTGTAGGCGCGGCGTCGGCGCCCGCGTTCTCGCAGAGCCCGCAGCGCTACTCTTATGAGGTCGTCGCCGCCTACCCGCACGACCCGCAAGCCTTCACGCAAGGCCTCTTCTTCCTCAAGGGCAAGCTCTACGAAAGCACGGGCCTTGTCGGTCGCTCGACGCTCCGCGAGGTCGATCTCAAGACCGGCAAAGTGCTGCGTCGTCAGGACTTGCCCCCGCATGTTTTCGGGGAAGGCATCGCGCCATTCGGCGACCGCATTGTCGCGCTGACCTGGAAGAACGGCGAAGGCTATGTCTTCGACAGGACATCATTCCGCAAGCTGAGCAGATTTGCGTATGCGGGCGAAGGCTGGGGCCTGACCGGCGACGGCGAACGCCTGATCATGAGCGACGGCACGGATGCGCTGCGCTTTCTTGACCCAAAGACGCTGACCGAGACCGGGCGCATCCGCGTCACCTTGAACGGCAAACCGCTGACGCGCCTCAACGAACTCGAATTCATCGACGGCGCGGTTTACGCCAATGTCTGGCAGACCAATGCGATCGTGCGGATCGACCCTTCATCCGGTGTGGTGACGGCCGTTATAGACATGCGCGGGTTGCGCGAGGAACTTGGCGGCGCGCAGGGCGCCGACGTTTTGAACGGCATCGCCTGGGATGCCGCCTCGAAACGCCTCTTCGTCACCGGCAAGAACTGGCCAAAGCTGTTTGAAGTGCGCCTCGTGCCGAAACAGAACTGAAGGTCCAAGAGGCTTCGGACGCTGTTGCTCGCGTCGTCGTTGCGGCCTGGCGCTCGCGTCAACGCAGCAGCGGCTCGTCAAAGCTGCGCAGCTTTCTGGAGTGGAGCCCGCCTGCTTTGGCTTCCTTGCGCAAGAGCTCGATCGCCCGAATGCCGATCGCCAAGTG
The DNA here is from genome assembly GCA_964507915.1 of uncultured Caulobacterales bacterium. Lineage (GTDB taxonomy): Bacteria > Pseudomonadota > Alphaproteobacteria > Caulobacterales > Parvularculaceae > Amphiplicatus. The sequence goes on along the minus strand of CAZDRH010000003.1, from coordinate 222,868 downwards.
TTGGCTTACGCGCTCCTGATAGAATTGATCCGCCATGCCCGGCAGTTTGATTTCGCCGTGGAGCGGCCTGTCTGAAACGCAAAGAAGCGTGCCGTAGGGCACGCGGTAGCGGAATCCGTTTGCGGCGATGGTCGCGCTCTCCATGTCGATAGCGATGGCGCGAGAGCGATTAAGGCGCACGGCGATCTGGCTGAAGCGCAGCTCCCAATTGCGGTCGCCAGTAGTGACGACCGTGCCGGTGCGCAAATGCTCTTTCAGCGTGGGTCCGTCGAGGCCGGAGATTTCTTTCACCGCCTGGGTCATGGCAAGCTGGACTTCGGCAATAGTCGGCAATGGAATCGACGGCGGCAGAACGTCGTCGAGCACGTTGTCTTCGCGCAAATAGGCATGGGCGAGAACATAGTCGCCAAGCCGCTGCGTGCGCCGGAGGCCCCCGCAATGGCCGATCATCAGCCAGACATGCGGCCGCAGCACAGCCAGATGATCCGTAATCGTCTTCGCATTGGACGGCCCGACGCCGATATTGACGAGCGTCACGCCTTGCCGGTCGGGCTGGACGAGATGATAGGCCGGCATTTGCGGCATCTTGGCGAGCGGCGGCGTCGCCGGTCCATGCGACTTGGTCGTCGTCCGGTCGCCGGGCTCGATCAGCGCCTCGGCCCTCCCCGCCTTCACTTCCCCCGCAGCGTATTCCAGGAATTCGTCGACATAGCGCTGATAATTCGTGAACAGAATGAACTGCTGGAATGAATCGGCGCGCGTGGCCGTATAATGGCGGATGCGGAGCAGCGAATAGTCGACACGTTCTGCGGTGAACAGCGAAAGCGGTAAGGCGCCGGAGCGCTCGAGGATGATCTCTCCGTCGACGATCGCGTCATTAGTCGCAATCAAGTTCGGCGTATGGAAATAGAATTGCAGCTCGGCCCGCTGTTTCTGCGTCAGCTGGGCGGTCGCCTGCTCCAACGCGAAAGAAAGCGGGATAGGCGTGCGCGACTTGCCGACGAAAACCCGGGCGGCGAGGCGCTCCATGACGAGGCCGAGCTGCTCGAGCAGATACTCTTCAAAGAGGTCGGGATTGGTGACCGCTATGCCGTGAAGCGTCGTCTCCGCGATCCGGCCATGGGCGAGGTTGCTGGTCTGCGTCGTTCGCTCGGCGGGCACTTCAGCGCAGAGATAGGGATAGGTCGGCGCGCCCGGGGCTCCGACGCCCAGCTTGCCCGCGCTGTAATCGCTAAAGCGCTTCGCGACGGTAGCGAGCGCCTCGGCGTACAGCGCTTTGAGGCGCGAAACGGCCTCAGACGGTGATCGGCATTCCTGAAGGTCGTCGGCCGGCGCGCCTTGAGCGTTAAACATGGGAACAGAAACTGCGCTGGAACGGCCCCTGAGACAAGCCTGCCCTGCGGCGTCTTGCGCGGCCGCGACCATGGCTGAATAAACGCTCCCATAATGAGGTTGCAGCATGGTTGCGGGGTTCCTGCGCCTGAAATGCCACGACGAGAGGTGTCTCGGTTGAGCGCTTTGTCCGCATCTATAGAGACCGCCTCGCTGTCCCTGGAGGCGGATTGGCGCGCCCTCGAAGCGCGGGCGGACCGGTCGTTTTTCCTGTCCTGGCCTTTTGTGAAGACGGCGCTCGAGACACCTGGCTGCCCTTTGCTTTCCGTGCGCATCCTGCACGGCAACGAGATCGTCGGCCTATGCCTTCTTTGGCCCGTAGTCGAAGTCCGGCACGCTGTCTTGCGTGTTCGGCAATTGCGGCTGAACGAATACGGAGCCAGTACGCGCGACTGCGTGCCAAGCGAATTCGCAGCGCCGCTCGCGGCAGCCGGAGAAGAAGGCGCCGTCTGGACCGCGCTGATGAGCGCGTTGCTCAATCGCGATGACTGGGATGAGCTTGTCGTCACCAATCTGCTTGAAACCGACGAAGCGCGCCTCTCGACGCTGGGACTCCATCTGCATCGCCGCGCCCAGGCCGGATCAGGCCGCGCCGATCTCGATGCGCTCCGCGCAAGGGGCGTGCGCGATCTTGACGGCTATCTTGCGTTGCTCAGCAAGAGCACGCGCGGCGCAATCGCGCGCTCAATCCGGCTCTACGCGGAACGCGGGAACATTCGCCTAGAGCGCGCGGCGACTGCGGCCGAGGCGCAGGACTGGTTCGGCGAGATCGTCAAACTCCAGACAGCCAAATGGAAGTCCCGCGGCGCAGACGGCGTCGGCGACCGCGCTTATCTTGAGACTTTTTCCCGGCGGCTGATTGAGAATGGATTCGCCGCCGGCGCAGTGGAGCTCTTGCGCGTCTCTGCCGGGGAGGCGGCTTTCGCCTGGATCTTCAATTACGTCGATAGGGGCAAAGTCCTTTTCAATATTGGCGGCTTTCTCCGCGAGGAGGATAACCGACTGAAGCCGGGACTTGTCGCGCATGCGTTCGCCATCGTCGACCACCTCAAGGCTGGAATGTCCGTATACGACTTCTTGGCCGGCGACGACCGCTATAAGACCAATCTCGGCCAAGCTGGCCCCAATTTCGTCAGTATCGCAGCGCAGCGGCCGCGCTTGATGCTGCGCGCCGAAAAGGCATTGCGCGCCGTCAAGCACAAGTTTCAGCCGCCAGCGGCGCGGCAGGAAGGCGCCGTCCAGCAATCATGAAGGTCGAACTGCGCAACCCGGCTGAAATTGACGCCGATTTCCGCGATGCATGGCGCGAACTCGAGAGTAGGGCAGCGACGCCGGCAAACCCTTTCTTTTGTTGCTGGTTTCTGGAGCCGGCTCTTGTTCGGCTTGCGCCGCCGCAGACAATCCGATTGCTGACTATCACCGGCGACGAAGGGAGCCTCCTGGGACTTGCGCCCGTCGAACGGGGCGAAACCTACGCCCGGATTCCACTCCGCCATTTCGCGACGTGGCGCCACCCGCACGCCTATAATAGCGCCCCGCTCTGCGCCGCAGGCGCCGAGCCAGAGACTTATGCGGCAATCCTCGACTGGATCGACACGCGGCCAGAAGACGCACGATTCATCCGTTTCAATGAGCATCCATTGCACGGGGGCGAACTGGCAATTAGTCGCCTGCACGGCCGGTCGACTGCTTTTGAAATCGAAACCGAGCGCGCCATACTCTCGGGCGGCGAATCCTTTGAAACGGTCTATGCGGATGGTTTTTCCGGCAAGAAGCGCAAGGAACTACGGCGTCAATGGCGCAGGCTCGGCGAAACCGGCGCTTTAGTTTTTGAGCGTCACACCGCACCCGGCGAAATCGCGCGGACGGCGGATGATTTTATCGCACTTGAACTCGCGGGCTGGAAAGGACGAACGGCGGGCGTCGCGCCCGTTGGAGCGACGGAAGCTGAGGCTGCGTTTTTTCGGGAAGCGATGACGCGCGGCGCGGCTGAAGGCGCGGTCCTGTGCGACGTCGCCGCCTTCGACGGCCGGCCTATCGCTATCCTCTTTTCATTGCGGTGCGGCGCTACTCTGTCCGCGTACAAGATCGTCTATGACGAGGCTTTTTCGGCATATTCGCCCGGGGTGCATGTTTTGGTGGAAGCGATGCGCCTGATGCTGGACGATCCAGGGATCAAGCTCTTTGATTCCTGCGCAAGAGCAGGTCATCCGGTAGCCGATCATCTTTGGCGGGAACGCATGAGGGTTGCACATTTCAACGTGTCGGGATCGTCCTTCGCCGACCGAACGTTGTTTGGCGCCGCGGCTCGACTTAGCGCGTTTCGGAAGTCCGGCAACGCGCCAAAGGAGAATGCAAGGAACACCAAGGAGACAGCAGATGGCGGCGCGATTGACTGATCCGGGTGAGTTTCCGGCGCACTACCCCGACCGACCGGCGCGACTGAAAGTTCTGGTTGAAGGGCCGCTGACGGCCCGCAGCCGACTGATTGAGCTCGCCCGCGCGCTGAAGCCCGATCTTGTGGAGTTCAACGCCGGAGACCTGCCTATCTCGATCGCGCCGGATGCTGTGCCGGCAGCTGGGCAGTCAGCGGAAGAAACGATCGCGCGCATCGGCGAGTGCAACTCCTGGATGACGTTGCGCAATGTCGAGCATGATCACGACTACAAGGCGCTTGCGGCCGCGGCGGTCGATTCGGTCGCCAGCTGGGCCGAGGAAAAGACCGGTCCCACTTTGCAACGCGAAGCCTTCATTTTCATCTCGTCTCCCGACGCCGTCACGCCATTCCACTTCGATGAAGAGCACAACATTCTTATTCAAATTGAGGGCGAAAAAATCGTCACGGTGTTCTCGCAATATGACCGGGATATCGCGTCGCAGCTCGACCTCGAGCGATTCCATTCCGGCGGACACCGCAATCTCAAGTTCGAGCCGTCGTTTGAACCGCGCGGCGTGCCATTTCGCCTGGGCCCTGGCGATGCGCTCTATATTCCGCCGCTTGCGCCGCATTTCGTGCGCGTTGTGAGCCGGGAGCCTTCGCTCTCCTTAAGCTGCACATGGCGATCAAAGCGAACCAAGCGCGACGTCTACCTGCATCAGATCAATCACAAGCTCCGTCAAAGAGGAGCTTCGCCGTCTTTCCCCGGGGCCAATCCGCTGGCGGACCAATTGAAGATTTGGCGCGCCTCCGCGATCCGCCGTCTTTCGCGGCCCATGCGTCGAGCATAAGGGGCGACCTTGTCGCCGCCCGCTCCAGCAATTGCGGGTCCTGACTTTGGCCTTTGTTGTATTGGTCGATAAACGCGCCGGCTACGCCGCATCCTCGCCGGCGAGGATGTCTCGTTTTCCGGCATGGTTGGCGGCCGAAACGAGGCCTTCCTCTTCCATGCGCTCCATCAGGCTCGCCGCGCGATTGTAGCCGATCTGCAGGCGGCGCTGAATGTAGGAGGTCGACGCTTTACGGTCGCGCAGGACGACCGCTACCGCCTTATCATAGAGCGCATCGCCGGAAGACGTGTTGCCGCCGATGTCGAGGCCGTCCATGCCTTCTTCATCGCCATCCTTGAGTTCGGTCACTTCCTGAACATAGTCCGGCTTGCCCTGCTTCTTCAGGAAGCTGACGATCTGCTCGACTTCCGAATCCGCTACGAAAGCGCCGTGCACGCGGCGGATCCGGCCGCCTCCGGCCATGTAGAGCATGTCGCCCTGCCCGAGCAGCTGTTCTGCGCCTTGCTCGCCGAGGATGGTGCGGCTGTCGATTTTTGACGTGACCTGGAAGGAAATGCGCGTTGGGAAGTTGGCTTTGATCGTGCCGGTAATGACGTCTACGGACGGTCGCTGGGTCGCCATGATGAGATGAATGCCCGCAGCCCGCGCCATCTGCGCGAGGCGCTGGACCATGCCTTCGATGTCTTTGCCGGCGACCATCATCAGGTCGGCGACTTCGTCGATGACGACGACGATGAAGGGCATCGGCTCGAAGTCGAGCTCTTCCGTTTCGTAAACCGGTTCGCCCGTCTGCTGGTCGTATCCGGTATGGACCGTTCGTGAGAGCGTTTCGCCCTTTTGCTCGGCCTCGCGCACCCGCTTGTTGAAGCCTTCGATATTCCGGACTCCGACTTTGGACATGCGCCGGTAGCGCTCTTCCATTTCGCGCACGGTCCACTTGAGGGCGACGACGGCCTTTTTGGGGTCGGTGACGACCGGCGCGAGAAGATGCGGGATGCCCTCATAGACGGAGAGCTCCAGCATCTTCGGGTCGACCATGATGAGCTTGCAACGGTCAGGCGGCAGTCGAAAAAGCAAGGACAGGATCATCGTATTGATCCCGACAGACTTGCCCGAGCCCGTCGTGCCCGCGATCAGCAAATGCGGCATGCGCGCAAGGTCTGCGAAGATCGGCTCACCGCCAATCGATTTCCCGAGCGCGAGCGTAAGGTCGCCAGGCGAGCTGTCGTATTCCGCGGCCGCGAGCAATTCGCGCAGGAACACCATCTCGCGATCTTGGTTCGGCAATTCGATGCCGATCGCATTGCGTCCTGGGACGACCGCAACGCGCGCCGCGACCGCACTCATGGAGCGGGCGATGTCGTCCGCCAGTCCGATCACACGAGAGGATTTGACACCGGCTGCCGGCTCGAGTTCGTAGAGCGTCACCACCGGGCCGGGGCGCACGTTGACGATCTCTCCGCGCACGCCGAAGTCCGCAAGCACGCTCTCCAGCATGCGCGCATTTTGCTCGAGCGCGTCGTCAGATATGACTTTGCGCGTCTCCTTCGGTTTGGCGAGGAGATTGAGCGGCGGCAGCTCATACTCGCCGGCGTCAAAGACAGGCAATTGCCGCTGAGCCTCGCGCGCTTCGCGCCGCCCCTGCTTGCGCTTGTCTTCCTTGCGGATAATGCGCCGCTTGCCGCGCGCGGCCATGACGTCATCATTTTCGGCGCTGTCGTCTTCTTGCTCGAACGCCTCTTCGTCGTCGTCTTCAGCTTCGTCTTCGTAGGCCTCATCGCCTTTTTCTTCGAGGTCGCCGCGATCAGCCTCAGCGTCTGCGTGTTCTCTATCGTCAGCAGTCGAATTGGCCGCAGGGTCCTTTGCGCCGGTGCGACGTGCGATGGCGGCATAGGCCGTCACACCGAGAAATTGCGCCGTTGCAGCGGCTGAAAGGAGCCGCCCGACGGTCAGGCCGCACAGCGTTGCATAGCCGGCAAAGACGAGCAGCAAGGCCACAATATAAACAAAGGGCGCCGCGGCGCTCGCCCCGAAACCGGCCAAAAAGGCTTGTGTTGCATGCGCCACTGCGTCGCCAGCATAACCGCCGAACCCGGCTGCGAAGGGCCAATCCTTCGGCAACGGAGCGACAGCCGCAACTGCGGCCGCGGCTAGAATAACCGCCGGCGCGATTGCAAGCCGCACCCAAAACATCAGGGGCGTCGCGAGCGGCGCGCCTTTCACCGCCGCAATCCAACCCCAAATGAAAAGCGGCGGCGGGAAAAGGACGACCGCCGCACCAAGAAGCTGAAGCATGAGGTCGGCAAAGACCGCGCCTTTGGCGCCCATCCAGTTCTGAGCCGCGCGCCCCGTGGCCGCATTGAGGCTTGGGTCGCTTGCGGAATAGGTGGAAAGCGCCAAGACCACGAATACCGACGTGAGAATCATGGCTGCGCCGCCGAAACGGATCACAAGCGCGCGGGCGAGCGTATCGATCCGCTCTCGGAAAGTGGGAACGATTTTCCGGCGTGTCGGGCGGCGAGACATCAGCAGACTCGAGTGAAGGCGGGGTACGAAACGATCCTGCTGCGAACTATGTCATGAGCGTCCGAAAAGAGGGTTAACGCAGATTAACGGTTGAACCATCCTTCATCGGAGCCCCGCCTCACGATGCGCGGCGACCATGAGATGGGCCTGGTCAAGGCCCGAGAGCTCCGTTTCATGTCCGATATGAAATCCGATCGTGTAGCGCAGCGCCACAAAAATGAGCGCGCACATCGTAAAGGTGAACGCAGCGATCATGATCAGACCCGCGACCTGTCCCAGCATGGAGGCCCCTTCATGGTGCCAGGGCAAGATAAGGACGCCCCAGGCGCCGCAAAAAAGGTGCGCAGGCACAGCGCCGGCCGCATCATCGAGCCCCAAGCGCTCGAGCGCCGGACTGCCGAGCGTGACGATGACGCCGGCGATTCCGCCGATCAGCGCCGCTTGCCATTGCGCCGGCGACGAGGGCGCAGCGCTCAGCGCCGCTATTGCGCCCACGAGTGCGTTGAGCACGGCCGCCGCATCGATCTTGCGATAGACGGTTCGCGTCAGAACGAGCGCAGATAAACAAGCCGTAGCGGAGGCAAGCCCGGCATTCAGCGCAATGCGTCCGACAATAGACGCGTCCTCTGTCGATTGGAGCGGTCCTGCCGCCCCGGCGAAGATGGCGACAAAACACGCCAGTGTCAGAAAGCTGCCTATCCCGACGAAGGGCAAGCCACTCACATCCGTAGGCGTCCGATCACGGCTCGTGCGCGCGCCGCAGATCATGCAGGCTGCTAGTGCGGCCGCGCCGCCGGTCACATGGATCACCGCGCCGCCGGCAAGGTCAGAGAACGCCCATGTCGCAGAAAGATATCCGCCGCCCCAGACCCAAGACACGACGATCGGCAAGATCAAGCCCACGAAGGCGGCGACAAAGAGACAATAGGACCAGAACCGCGCTCGCGCGGCGACGGCGCCCAGCGGGATCAGCGCAGCGAACATGGCGAGACTGGAGAAAAAGAAGAGCCGGGCCTCTGGCGATGCGTCCGGCGCCGCGTCTTCCACACGCGCGCGCGACAACACGCTGCCGAGAAGGCCCCCGGGCTCGATGTTGAAGGCAAGATTGGCCCCCGCGCTCCAGAAAAGAAGAAGGGCGATAGACGACGCAGCCGCCGCCTGCACCATGACCGTTGCACGATGACGCGCAGCCGAAAGGCCTGCGAAGCGTAGCGCCGCGGCGGCGGCAGCAATGATCGCCCCAATCCCGCCGGCAAGAAAGGTTAGGGTCGAGAATACAAACCGTGCGCCCTCATCGAGAGCTCGCGCCTCCTGGATCGGCTGCGCAGCAGCTGCACCTGTAAAGACAAAGAAGAACGCCAGGATTATCCGCGCAGGGACCATAGAAGGGCTCCGGAGTGAAGCCCCCTTCCTATCGCTGTTGCGTGTCTTGCGTCCATTCGCCTGCGGCCAGACGCGGCGGCGCGTCAGGGATGGTAGGCGGCCTCGCCGTGCTCGACGAAGTCGAGACCCTCCGATTCGGTTTCCTGTGAGACCCGGCCGCCTGTCAAAACCTTGATCACGAAGAAGACAAGGGCGCTCCCCAGCCCCGACCAAGCTACGGTGACCAAGACGGCTTTGGCTTGCGCGAGGAGCTGTGTCGTCAGCACGAAAGCAGCCGTGTCGCAGGTCGAGATGTCGCCATCCAGCGCGCAGCTTGCGTAATCGACGACACCTGCGCCGCCCCAGGCCGGATTGACAACAAACGCCGTGCCAAGCGCGCCGACAATACCGCCAATGCCGTGGATCCCGAAGGCGTCGAGGCTGTCGTCATACCCAAGCGCATTCTTTATTGCTGAGCAAAAGATGATGCAGATGGGGCTGACGGCGAGCCCAAGCAAAATCGCGCCCATGGGGCCTGCGAAGCCCGCTGCCGGCGTCACGGCGACGAGACCGGCGACGGCGCCGGAAGCGAGCCCCAGCAAGGTCGGCTTTTTCTTCGTCACCCATTCAAACGCCATCCAGGAGACGGCGGCGGCTGCAGTCGCGAGGAAGGTGTTCGCCATCGCGAGCGCGGCGTAGCCATTCGCCTCGAGGTTTGACCCGGCGTTGAACCCGAACCAGCCGACCCACAGCAGTCCCGCGCCGACCAGGGTCAGCGTCAGCGAGTGCGGCGGCATTGGTTCCTTGCGATAGCCGCGGCGCTTGCCGAGGATGATCGCACCGACAAGCGCGGCGATGCCGGCATTGATATGGACGACGGTGCCGCCGGCGAAGTCGAGCGCTCCAAATCCCCAGATAAGACCTGAGCGGATCGGCGCCTCAGGATTTTGCGCAATAGCGTCAGGCCCCGGCCACCACCAGACCATATGCGCAATCGGATAGTATACGAGCGTCGGCCACAGGATCGCAAAAAGGACGACGGCGGAGAATTTCTTGCGCTCTGCGACGCCGCCGAGCACGAGCGCGGCGGTAATGCATGCGAAAGTCGCCTGGAACATGATGAAGACATATTCGGGAATGTAGACGCCGGTCGAGAATGTCGCGACGACGCTTGACGGCGTCACGCCGTTGAGAAATGCGCGGCTGAAGCCGCCGATGAAGGGATCCAGCGCGCCGCCATCCGTAAAGGCGAAGGAATAGCCCCAAAGCGCCCATATGAGCATGCCGATCGCGGTGACGACGGTCACTTGCGACAGCATGGACACCATGTTTTTGGCCCGGACGAGCCCGCCGTAAAAGAGCGCAAGCCCGGGCAGGATCATCAGCAAAACGAGGAGCGTTGACACCAGCATCCAGGCGACGTCGCCTTTATCCGGCGCAGGCGGCGCGGCGTCGGCCGCGGCGGGCCCAGCGAAGAATAACGCAGCAAGGCCTAGCGCGGCCCCGAGCGCCGCATGCGCAGCGCGATTGGTCTTGGATTCATTCATCACATTTCCCCGAGTCATTTGGCGGCTGCGTCTCAAAGCGCGTCGGCGCCCGTCTCGCCCGTGCGAACACGAACCGCCTCTTCCAGATTGAGGACGAAGATCTTGCCATCGCCGATGGCGCCCGAGCGCGCAGCCGCAGCGATCGCATCGACAGCGCGCGGCGCGACATCGGCCGGGGCAGCGACCTCGATTCTCACTTTGGGAATGAAATCGACCTGATATTCGGCGCCGCGATAGACCTCCTTGTGGCCCTTTTGCCGCCCGTAGCCCCGCACATCAGTCACGGTCATTCCATTGATGCCGAGCGCGTTAAGCGCATCGCGCACAGCGTCCAATTTCTGCGGTTTGATGATCGCAACAATAAACTTCATGTGTTGATGCTCCGCCCCAATGCCCGCGAATCGGCGGGCAGAGATGAAAACCTACCTCGCAAATTGGTGCGGCGCAACGCTGCATACCGCAGCGCAGCATGCGGTTGGCGACATAAAGCAACGCAATTTACACTATTTTGACTGAAAATAGCATCTTAATGAGGCGTTAAGGCTGTTTGCGCTATTTTTGTCACATTTGCGACAAAATGAGCGATGGGGGCAACAGAGATATTGTGCGGTGCACAAGGCGCATTCTACGTGTTTGATCCCATGAGGGAACGCGCCTGAAGGGATTGCGCAACAGTCTAGATTCAGGAGCTGTGAATGAAAAAACTAACTTCTTCTGTTTTGATGCTCAGTGGCTTGCTTTTACCGTCACTGAGTTCTGCCGAATCCGTCAGCGTAACTGGAACGGCAGCTTTCGAGTCGCGTTATGTGTTCCGCGGGCTGCAGCTTTCCGAGGAGAGCTTTCAGCCCGCCTTGGCCCTTGGGTATCGCGGTTTCACGGCGAGCGCCTGGTTCAACTTGCCGATTGACAATGACAACCCGGCCTCTCGCGTCGCCCGCGAGATTGATGTGGTGCTCGATTATTCAAAGGCAGTCGGATCGGGCGTCACGCTCGGCGGCGGGTTCACCTATTATGTCTATCCGCAGCGCGATCGCGGGCTCTTCGACACCTTTCAGGAAGACACGAATGGCCTCGGCTCCAATTCGTTTGAACCCTATGTGAGCGTCGCCTTTGCCGCGCCCTTGTCGCCTAAATTCACGCTCTTCCACGACTTCAATTTCGATACGACAACGTTGCAGGGCGCGGCCGCGCATTCAATTCCGCTCGCCGACAAGACAAGCGCCGATTTCTCCGGCTTACTCGGCTATGTCTTCGACGACGCTGGCGGCATCGACTACCTCTATGGCCAAGCGACGGCTAACGTATCCTACAAGTTTACCGATAAGGTCAGCGGGTATGTAGGCGGCCGTTTCGGCGGCTCTGACGTTGCCGGCGGTAGCTTGCTGCGAGACGCGGGTCTTGGCACGCGCCGCTCCTCAGCTGTCTGGTTCGGGGTCGGCCTCACGGCGGCGTTTTAATCCGTCCGGCCTGAATACTGACGCGCTTCGCCGCAGGGCACGTTTTCGGTTGGACGCCGCACAGCGCGAGCGCGCATCTTTGCGCCATGGCCGAAGACTTCACATTTGATGCGGCAATCGTCGGCGGCGGACTTGCGGGCGCGCTCTGCGCGCTCGCCCTCGCCCGCGCCGGTCTCACGGTCGCTTTGATTGATGCGCAAAGCCCAGAGCGGCTGCGCGACGCCGCCTTTGACGGGCGCACGACCGCCCTCGCCTACGCCAGCGTGCGCGTCTTCCAGCGCCTCGGCGCCTGGGAATCGGCCGCCCCTGACGCTGAGCCTATTCGCGATATTCTGGTGACGGACGGCCGGCGGCGATCCGCCCTGTCAAAGGGCGCGGTGTCGCCGTTTCATCTGCATTTCGATTCTGCAGAGCTGGGCGCAAATGAGCCGCTTGGCTTCATAGTCGAGAACAGAATCCTGCGCGCGGCGCTGTTCGACGCCGTCGCGCGCGAAACGCGCATCGCCCTGATCGCGCCTGCCGCCGCGGCGGGCGCAAGAGACGAAGGGGCCTGCGCCCGCGTCACGCTTGCAGACGGACGCCTTATCCGTACACGAATTGTTGTCGCGGCCGATGGAAAATCCTCGCCCTTGCGCCGCGCGGCCGGGATCGGCGCCCGCGAGTGGTCTTACGCCCAGACGGGCATCGTCGCGACCGTCGCCCATGCGCGCGATCATCAAGGCGTCGCGCAGGAATTCTTTCTGGCTTCGGGGCCCTTCGCGATTCTGCCGATGACGCAGATCAAGGACGGCCCCTGGCGTTCGTCGCTTGTGTGGACTGAACGCGCAGACGCCGCGCCCGCCTATATGGCGCTGTCGCCGGAGGCCTTTGACGCCGAAATCAACGCCCGCTTCGGCGATTATCTCGGACCGGTGCGCGCACTGCCGCCGCGCTGGTCCTACCCGCTGTCGTTTCACTTCTCCCGCCGGTTCTTCGCCCCGCGCCTTGCTCTGATTGGTGACGCTGCGCGCGCCATCCACCCGATCGCCGGGCAGGGCTTCAATCTTGGCGTCAAAGATGTCGCAGCACTTGCTGACACCGTCGCAAACGCCGCCGCGCTTGGCCTCGATATCGGCTCGGCCGGCGTTCTGGAGGACTATGAGAAATGGCGGCGCTTCGATTCCGCCGCACTCGCCTTTGGCACGGACGCGCTCAATCGTCTGTTCTCAAACGATCTTGACCCGCTCCGAGCAGCGCGTTCTGCCGGCATGGCGGCCGCCGGCGCGGCGAGGCCCATGCGGCGCTTCTTCATGCGCCAAGCTGGCGCCGATCTTGGCGCCTTGCCCGAATTGATGCGGCCGATGCGATAGGCTCAGGCGCGCACCGCTGTTTTCAGCGCATCGATAAGGTCGGTCTTCTCCCACGAGAAGCCGCCGTCGGCGTCCGGTGTGCGGCCGAAATGTCCGTAGGCGGCTGTCCGCGCATAGATCGGCTTGTTAAGCGCGAGGTGCTGACGGATGCCGCGCGGCGAGAGGTTCATCACTTCCTGAAGCGCGGGAGCAAGCCGGTCTTCGTCGATTTTGCCGGTGCCGTAGAGATCGACATAGATCGACAGAGGTTTGGCGACGCCGATCGCATAGGAGAGCTGAATAAGGCAGCGTTCGGCAAGGCCTGCGGCGACGACGTTTTTCGCAAGATAGCGCGCGGCATAGGCGGCGGAGCGATCGACCTTTGTCGGGTCCTTGCCTGAAAAGGCGCCGCCGCCGTGGGGCGCTGCGCCGCCATAGGTATCGACGATGATCTTGCGGCCGGTCAGGCCCGAATCTCCGTCCGGACCGCCGATGACGAAATTGCCGGTCGGGTTCACATAGAATTCCGGTTCCGGCGGCATGCCGAGTTTGCCGAGGACGTCTTCGACAATCGGGCGGACCAGCGCCTTGATGTCCGCGGGCGTCTGGCCTTCCTTGTGTTGGGTCGAAACGACGACCGAGGTCACCGCGACCGGCCTGCCGTTTTCATAACGCAAGGTGACCTGGCTCTTTGCATCCGGCTCGAATTCGGGACGCGCGCCGCTTTTGCGCAGCTCCGCCATGCGCTTCAGGATCTGATGGGAGTACATGATCGGCGCCGGCATGAGTTCCGGCGTTTCGTTCACCGCGTAGCCGAACATGATCCCCTGATCGCCGGCGCCCTCGTCTTTATTGCCTGCGGAATCGACACCCATCGCAATGTCGGCGGATTGTCCGTGCAGGAAGTTTTGCAGTGCGGACTTTCTCCAGTGAAAACCGTCCTGCTCATAGCCGATGTCTTTGACCGCAGCGCGGGCCGCGGTTTCGATCTCTTCATAAGAAACCGGCTTTGCGCAACGCGTTTCGCCTGCGATGACGATCTGGTTTGTCGTGGCGAGCGTTTCGCACGCAACGCGGCTCACCGGGTCCTTCGAAAGGAAGAGATCGACGATCGCGTCAGAAATGCGGTCGCACACCTTGTCGGGGTGACCTTCAGAGACGCTTTCGCTGGTGAAGAGATAGGAGCCGCGGGCCATGGGTCAGACGATCCTCATATAAGGACATGTTTATATGAGGCGCCCTTCTAGCGACGGCCCCGTGCCATGTCTATGCACGAGAATGGTCAGGCGTCTTGTTTTTCGCCCTCGGCGAGAGTGCGCACAAGGTCAAGGACGCGCTTTCGAACCCGTGGGTCCTTTATGTCCGCAAAATAGCGGCAAAGCTCAACGCCCTCAGGCGAGCGCAAAAGCTGCATGACGCTGTCGTCGCCTTTGGCTTCGGCAAATCCATAGGACTGATTGGTCGCCCCGTCGAAGTCGTCGAAGAAATAATGAATCGGCACGTCGAGGATGCGCGACAGCTCGAAAATCCGGCTGGCGCCGATTCGATTGACGCCTTTTTCGTATTTTTGCACTTGCTGAAAAGTGAGGCCCAATAGCTCGCCGAGCTTGTCCTGGCTCATGCCAATAACCATTCGGCGGAGTCTGACGCGGCCGCCGACATGCGCATCGACTGGGTGCGGCGATTTCTTGCCCATTCCTCACCTTTGCGCGCCCGGAGGGCGCACTCCACATTAGCTTGACTTGGCGGCGCGGCGAACACGAAACGCCCGCTAGACCATTGAATTTTCTTATAGATCAATTGGCCGGGCTGGCAAATGCCCGGAGGGTTCAGACTCGTTGGGTGCGAGTGAGCGACAACCCCAAGGCGAGCGCGATCATCAGCCAGAAAAACAGGTCGCCATAGCGGTCATAGAGCGGGCGCGGACCCGCTTTCGGCAAGGGCGCATCGAAGACGCCGGTCTTGTAGAGGGCGATCTTGTGAACGTATCGGCCCTTGCCGTCGATCAAACTAGAGATTCCCGAATTCGCCGAACGCGCCATCGGCAGCCCGGTTTCAATCGAACGGAGCCTTGCCTGATCGAGGTGCTGGCGCGGGCCGGAGGTGTTTCCGAACCAGGAGTCGTTGGTCGCCGTCAGGAGCCAGTCCGGCCTTTGGCCTTTGGGATACATCGCGCCCGGGAATATCGCCTCATAGCACACAAGCGGCGCCACTTTCGTGCCCGCAATCGACAGTGTCTGCGGCCCGGGACCCGGCGTAAAGCCGTCGTCATAGGGGGCAAGCTGCGCCAGTCCGACGGCGCGCAAGACGCCGCTCATAGGCAGATATTCCCCGAACGGCACGAGGTGATGCTTGTGATAATGCGAAAGGATCGCCACCGCGTCGTCATGAACGGCGAAGGCGGAAATCGCATTGTAGAAGCGCTCCTTGCCGTCGGCGGTCTCGTCGCTGCGCACCGTGCCCGCCATCAGGACCGCGCCTCGCGGCAAGTCCCGATGCAGTCTCGCCATCGCCTCCGGATATTCGGCAAGCCATGGCGCGGCGTTTTCCGGCCAGAGGATGAAGAGCTGCTTGCGTTCGGGCGCGGGCGCCTTGGAGAGTTCGACATGGCGGAGGAAGTTTTCCGCCCAGCGGTCAGAATCAATTTTCTGGCGCTGCGGAATATTCGGTTGCACGATCCTGAGCACGACGCGCTCATCGACCCCGTAACCGCCGCCGGATAGGCGCAGTGCGCCATACGCGAACAAGGCCGCAACAAGACCGCAGGCGACAAGGCACCCCCGCAGCAACCCACGCGGCCCTGCCCAAGCCGCCGGCGCGGCCGCAGCAAGCACGACGACGAGGCTTAGTCCGTAGGCCCCATAAATCGCCGCCGTTTGCGCGCCCGCCGCCGTTCCGGCGAGCGCCTGGCCCGGCAGATTCCAGGGCAGACCGGTCAGCACATGGCCGCGCGCATATTCGAGCGCCATGAATGCGGCGGCGAAGAACAAAACCCGCCGGCAGCCTTCGCGCCGCGCCGCGACGGTCAGGGCCGCGGCTGCGCCGTAGAACAAGGCGAGAAAGGCCGGAAGGCCCGTCATGGCGAAGGGCGCCATCCAGGCGAATTGCTCCGCCTGGACGAAGAACGAAAACGCCATCCAGTATATTCCGGCGAGGAAATAGCCGAAGCCGAAGAGCCACCCGATCCAGAACGAAACGCGAAGCGGCCTTGGGCCCTTTGCGACGCCGTCGAGAAGCAAAATCAGAACCGAGAATCCGACCGCCATCAGCGGCAGCGCGTATACCGGCGCTTGGGCGAGCGCGGCTGCTACGCCCGCGACAAAAGCTGCGCCGCGCCGGTTCCATCCGCGCAATCGCGAGACAGCGGCGCGCCAATCATCGACTCTCGCAAGAAGCGTCCGCCCCCCGGGCCTCGCAGGAACCGCGCGCGCGTCCATGAGGTTAGATCGCCGATTCAGACGGCGCAGGCGCAGCGAGCGGGCGTCTGCGGATGCGCAATTTGCGCAGCTTGCGGTCGTCCGCCTCCATCACTTCAAAATCGAGCCCCGATGCTTCGTGGCTGACGACGTCGCCGCGCTGCGGCACCTTGCCGGCGATCGAGACGACAAGACCGCCGAGCGTGTCGATTTCCTCGTCGTCGCGCGTAAGGCGCATGCCGGCCGCGGCGGAAAACTCCTCCAGATCGACGCGCGCATCGACGTCCCACCCGCCGGGACGCGGCACAATCGCAAGCCCGTCCTCCACGTCGTGTTCGTCATTGATGTCGCCGACGATCTCTTCGACGAGATCTTCAATCGTCAGGAGCCCGTCGGTGCCGCCGAATTCATCGATGACCAGCGCCATGTGGACACGTGAGATCTGCATACGGAGCAGAAGGTCCGTCACGCGCATTGACGGCGGCACATAGAGCACTTCACGCCGTAGATTCGAAAGGATCGGCGTCCCCGCCGTGCGCGCTTCTTCGGGATGCGCCACCATGCGCAACACGTCCTTGATGTGGACCATGCCGATCGGGTCGTCGAGGCCGCCTCTGAAGACCGGCATGCGGGAATGCCCTGCATCCGCGAACCGGCGCACGAGCTCGTCAAGCGGCGTATCGACGTCGACGGCGACAATATCCGCCCGCGGTTTCATTACATCGACGACGCGTTTTTCGTCGAAGGCGATGACGCGCTCAATCATGTCTCTGCGCGTGCGCGGCAAGGACCGCGACGAGGACGGCGCCGTACGTTCTTCGTCGGGCGGTTCAGGCTTCTGCCACAGATTCAGGAAACGCTGAAGTAAGCCTTGCGGCGGGCCGTCCTCGATCTCGTCGTCATTGGTGCGCGCGCCGCCGCGGCGCGCTTCTGCGCCTGCAGCAATGTCGGCAGGAGAGGTCTCCTCCGGCGAACTTCGATCGGCGCTCATGCCTTGCCCGGTTCCTCGGCGGCATAAGGGTTATAAACGCCGAGCGCGTCAAGAATCTCCGCCTCAAGTGACTCCATTATTTCTGCCTCCGCGTCGGTTTCGTGGTCATAACCGACAAGGTGCAGGAGGCCGTGAACAAGGAGGTGCGCGACGTAACCTTCGAGAGGAGCATGGTTTTCCCCAGCCTCGCGAACGCTGACGCCATAGGCGATCACGATATCGCCAAGAAACCCGCCTGAGCCTTCGTCCGAGGGGAAAGACAGTACATTCGTCGCTTTGTCTTGCCCTCGAAACCTTTTGTTGAGATCGCGGATCCCTGCGTCGTCACCGAGCAACAAGGCGACTGCGCCCTGGACTTTCGGCTCTCGGGCCGCGACGGTTTCAAAACAGCGCGCAACGATCGCCTCTAGGCGCGGAAGGGCGCTCAGCCAGTTCTCGTCGTCAATGACGATGTCGATGCCGTTCATGCGCCAGATCAGGACCGGACGCTGCCGCGCGCCTCATAGGCGGCGATGATCCGCGAGACCAGCGGATGGCGAACGACGTCCGCCGCGGTGAAGCGCGCGACCGCGACGCCTTCGACGCCTTCCAGAAGGGAAAGCGCGTCCGCCAAACCGGATGTCTCGCCGCGCGGCAGGTCGGACTGGGATGGATCGCCCGTCACCGTCATGTGGGAATCCTCGCCGAGCCGGGTGAGGAACATTTTCATCTGCGCGACAGTCGCGTTCTGCGCCTCGTCCAAAATGACCGCCGCGTGCGCAAGGGTTCGACCGCGCATGAAAGCGAGCGGCGCGATCTCGATCTCTCCGGCGCCGATGCGCCGCTCGACATAATCCGTGTGCAACATGTCGTTCAGAGCGTCGTAGAGAGGCCTTAAATAAGGGTCGACCTTTTCCTTCAGGTCGCCCGGCAAAAAGCCGATGCGCTCGCCCGCCTCGACGGCGGGGCGCGAGAGCACGATGCGCTGCACCTTGCCGGACATCAGAAGACTGACGGCGTGGGCGACGGCAAGATAGGTCTTGCCCGTGCCGGCCGGGCCGACGCCAAAGACGAGATCGGCGCTGCGCAAGGCGGCAAGATAGGCGCCTTGCGCGGCGGTGCGCGCAAACACCGCTTTCTTGGGCGTACGGATCAATTGCGCGCCGGCGGGGATGTCTGCATCGGACGCATCCGAAAGTCGGGCCGCCGCTTCGACGTCGCCGACTGAAAGAGTCTCGCCGCGCTCAATCCGCCTGTACAAATCCTCAAGCACGCGGCGGGCTTTGACGCGTGCGCTGGGCGCGCCAGACACGCTGAGCCTGTTGCCGCGCGGATCAATGCGCACGCCGAGCGCGTTCTCGATGGCAACAAGATGGGAATCGACAGCGCCGCACAGCGCAGCGACAAGCCGGTTGTCGTTGAACGTCACATGGTCGGTCGTCTCGGCGGTCTTCTGCTCGCTCAAGCCCGTCTCGCGTCGGGACCAGAATCCGGCCCCTCCCAAACGCCGGCGAGCGCGTTGGGCGTGACGCCCGAGATCCGCACCGCGGCCATTAACCCTAACATGGACTGTGGCGCCGTTGCATGAACGCTTTGCAAATAGGGAGACCGCCCAATGAGCTGACCCGTCTTGCGGCCCGGTTTCTCAAAGAGGACGGGCAGTGTCCTGCCGATTTGAGCCACATTGAAGGCCGCCTTTTGCGCCTCGAGGCGCGCGAGCAGCCGGGCTAGTCGCTCGTCTTTGATGGCTTCAGAAACTTGTTTGGGCATGACGGCGGCTGGGGTTCCCGGGCGGCGCGAGTATTTGAAAGCGAAGGACGAGGCAAAACCAATGTCCTCCACCAGCTGCAGCGTCGCCTCGAAGTCCGTCTCTGTTTCGCCAGGGAAGCCGACGATGAAATCGCTCGACAGGGCGATGTCCGGCCGCGCCGACCGCACGTTTGCGACGATCGCGCGATAATGCGCCGCCGTGTGGCCCCGGTTCATCGCCTCGAGAATCGAGTCTGACCCCGATTGAACAGGAAGATGCAGATAAGGCATGAGCTTTGGCTCTTCCGCGAAAGCGGCAAGCAAGCCGTCGTCCATGTCACGCGGGTGCGACGTCGTGAACCGAATGCGCTGAAGCCCGTCAAGCCGCGCGAGCGCACGGCAGAGCTCGCCCAACCCCCAAACACCTTCTTTTGAGAACGTCTTCACGGGACCGAAACGATCATCCGCCGGCGCCGACCAGGCGTTCACATTCTGGCCGAGCAAGGTCAGTTCTCGAACGCCAGCGGCGACCAACATGCGCGCTTCTGCGATGATCGCCTCGACTGGGCGGGAGACCTCTGCGCCGCGAGTATAGGGCACGACGCAAAACGTGCAGAACTTGTCGCAGCCTTCCTGGATCGTGAGGAAGGCGGAAGGGCCCTGCACTGTTCGTGCGCCGGCAAGGTGGTCGAATTTTTCCTCGACCGCGAAGTCCGTTTCAAGGATATCGCCGCGGCCGCGCGCGGTGCGGGCGAGCATTTCCGGCAGACGATGAAAGGCCTGCGGGCCGAAGACCATGTCGACTTCGGGGATCCTGCCGCGAATCTCCGCGCCTTCAGCCTGGGCGACGCATCCTGCCACGGCGAGGACCATGCCGCGCCCTTCGGCCGCCTTTTCGGCTTTGGCGATTCGAAGGCGGCCGAGGTCCGAATAGAGCTTTTCTGAAGCCTTCTCACGAATGTGGCAGGTGTTTAGAATCACAAGATCGGCGTCTTCGGCCGTATCCGTCGGCGCGTAGCCTAGCGGCCGAAGGACATCGGCCATGCGCTCCGAATCATAGGCGTTCATCTGACACCCATAGGTGCGGATGTACACTCTCCTGCCTCGGGCAGCTGGCGGCGTAGCCAGGAGGTTAAAGCGGTCAGTCATCGGCCCGGTCTATGCTGGACCATGGATCGCCACGCAAGCACCTTGCCTATTCCGCCATTACTGACCTGTCTTAGCGCGAATACGTGACTTGCCCCCGTTGCCCTGGCGGCTTTACGCTCCCTACCAAAGATTAAATATTTGGGACGAGACGTCATGGGTTTGGGCCGCCGGCTTGTCTTCTTCGCGAGCGTGTTTGTCTGCGCTGCGGCGGCGCTTGCTATATTGGGCGGCAGCGCCCTCGTCGGGGCAGCGTTATTGTTCTGACTTGCCTTTGTTGGTCTGCCTTACGGACCTCAACGCTTGGTCTCATTGGTTTTGATCGGCACGCCGTAAAGCTCGAGACGGTGCGCGACAAGCTTGTAGCCGAGTTCTTCGGCGATGCGCGCCTGCAGCCGCTCAATCTCCCCATTTACGAATTCGATCACTGCGCCTGACTTGAGATCGATCAGGTGATCGTGATGATCGTCAGATGCCTCTTCGTAACGCGACCGGCCATCCTGGAAATCGTGGCGCTCGACGACGCCGGCTTCTTCGAAGAGGCGCATGGTGCGATAGACGGTCGCGATAGAGATGTTGGGGTCGAGCGCGACTGCGCGGCGATGTATTTCTTCGACATCTGGATGATCTTCCGCGACTGATAAGACCCGCGCAATGACGCGCCGCTGGTCCGTCATGCGCATGCCCTTGGCGACGCAGATTTTTTCAAGCCGTTCCATTCGCCTTGCTCCGATCGACGCGGTAGGTCTTTGTTAAACCATGTGCTGCGCCGCAGACGCAACGTCGGCGCGAAAACTGGGCTTTACAGGTCTCTTCTAAGTACGAGGGCGTCGGCGCCATTGCGATAATACCGTTTGCGAAGCCCTACTCTTGTAAAGCCAGCCCGTTCGTAGAGCGTCCGTGCCGCTATGTTGCCGGCGTCGACTTCGAGAAAGAGCGCGCGCATGCCCTCGGACGTCGCGGAGTGCACAACCTCTTCGAGCAGCGCCTTGCCCAAGCCGCGGCGGCGCTGGTCGGGCGCGACGGCGATCGAGAGGATTTCCGCCTCGTCACCTATGCTGCGCCAGAGCGCGAATCCTTCCGGCATGGCGCCGGCGGTGGGGCACACGACAAAGGCGTTGACGAGCGCTGCGGAAAGACCGTCGCGTACCGATTGCGGGCCCCAGCTTGCGCGTTCGAAGGCAAGTGCTTCGATAAGGACGATACGGTCCCAATCGGACCGGTCGGCGGCGCGGACAAAGAACCGGGTCACGGCGCCGGCCCGATCAAGGCGAAGCGCGAAGGTTTCGCCGGCGCCGCGTCCGGCGGGCGCAGATAAAGCGGCTGCGCCGGCCGCAAAGCGGGATCACCAACTGACACGAGACGCGCTACGGCGCAGATATCGATGTCTACCAGCGCGGGCTCCAGCCGCCATGCGGCGGGCACAAGGCCTGTCAATAGCCCTGCACCGCTGCCGCAAACAACGATCGGCCGGTCAACTGCCGCACGAGCAAGCAAATCAACGGCCCGATCGAGCGGAACGACAGCCGGATTAAGAAGTGGGCTGCCAGGCTGCGCATAAAGCGCTGCGTAAACCTCGCCGCGCCGCGCATCGATGACGGCAGCGCGCGGCACATCCCAGGCGCCGCCTAGACTTTCTGCAAGCGCTTCAAGACTTGAAACGCCAAGCACGCGAGCACGCCCGCCAAGCGCAAGGCCCTTGGTGAAAGCAAGTCCAATGCGTACGCCCGCGAATTGTCCGGGACCGACGACGGCGCCGATCCGGTCAAGATCAAGTGGGGCAATACCGGTATCGTTAAAAAGCGCCGCGGCGATGGGGGCCAGATGTTCCGCATGCCCCGCGGACATGGGTCGCGACACGATCTTGCGCGCGACGCCGTCTTCCATGAGGGCGACCGAACAGGCGTTGAGGGCGGTGTCGAAAGCAAGGACGCGCACGCGGACCATGTCGCGCGTCATCGCGCCGGATTCAATCCTCAAGCAGGCTTTCGCGCAACGAAAGCCGTCTGGCCGCAAAGGTCGAGGGGGTCCTCGACAATCTCAAAACGGACCAAAAGTCGGCCGCGGAGATACGCTTCCGGGTGGAAAGCCGTAAAGGTTCGTCCGCCTTCGGCGACTCCTTCACGCGTCACGAGTTCGCCTGCACCAAAACGCCGGCGTTCGCCGTCGAGCAATTGTCCGGCCGGAGGGCGCATGTGAAACGCGCCGATAAAGACGCCGCCCGGCGCCAGCACGCGCTCGATTTCAGCGATCCAGGCGGCATGCGCGTGCGCCGAAAGATGCGTGAACACCGACAGCGCGTAGAGCGCATCAAAAGCTCCCGCATCCGCCGGCAGGGGCGGCATTAGGCCGTTCAGCGCGTAGCGGGCGCGCGGCAGCGATTTTGCGCACCAGTCGACGGCGGCCTTGTTGTAGTCGAAGCCTGTCAATTGATACGTATCAGGAAGATGCCGGAGAACGCGCCCCATGCCGCAACCCCAATCCGCAACGCGAGGGTTCAGCGCAGAGACATGGCGGGCGATCAAGTCCGCCACGGCGCGCGCCGTCTGCGCGCCGGATTCGTCATACAATCTGTAGGAGGCGTGACTGTACATGTCATGCATCCACCATAACGGCGGCGCGCGGAAATCAGCGTTCTCTTGAAGGTAGGCCGCGTTATCCGCGCTTGCGGAAACTGCTGCACGGACGAATCTGGCCGCTTCGAGCGCCGGCAAGAGCCCCGCACGTCTTGCTATGGCGACAAGGCGCTGTTTCGCGGTCGCCGGCATCGTCAAACGATGCGGCAGGCCTCGTCGAAGGCGAGGCGAGGGCTGCGCGGGAACAAATTCTTGTCCGTGCCGTATCCGATGGTGCAGATAAAGTTCGACTTGATCGTCGTCCCGTCGAAGAATTCCTTGTCGACGCCGGCGTTGTCGAAGCCGGACATCGGCCCGCAATCAAGACCGAGCGCGCGCGCCGCGATCATGAGGTAGGCCCCCTGCAGCGTGCCGTTGCGCATCGCCGTCTTTTCGATCAGCGCCTCATTGCCGACGAACCAGGCTTTTGCATCCGTGTGCGGAAAGAGCTGCGGCAGCTTTTCGTAAAAAGCCATATCATTGCCGATGATGACGCAACACGGCGCGGTCATGGTCTTTTCAACGTTGCCGGGCGCAAGATAAGGCTTCAGCCTTTCTTTACCGGCCGTGGTCGCGACAAAAACGAAGCGCGCCGGCGAACAATTCGCCGAGGTCGGCCCCCATTTCATGAGGTCATAAACGGCCTGCATGAGCGTCGTCGAAACCGGCCGCTCTTCCCAGCCGTTGCGCGTGCGCGCCTGGCGGAAGATTATGTCGAGCGCCTCGTCGTTGATCATCTTGTCGGACATGGGGGCTTCCGTTTGAAGAATAGCTCGCGGCGATCAGCCGTCGGCCGTCGTTATCGCGGCGCGGGGCGCGTTGCAACCTTTCGGCTGCGACCCGTCACGCGACAGCCTCGACCTTGGCAACTTCCGGAACGAAGTGCTTCAGCATGTTTTCAATGCCCGATTTCAGGGTCATCGTCGAAGACGGGCAGCCGGAGCATGATCCGTGCAGGGAGAGAAACACGACGCCGGTGCGCGGCTCCCAATGTTTGAACACGATGTCGCCGCCGTCCTGGGCGACGGCCGGCCGGACCCTCGTATCGATGATCTCAATGATCTGCTCGACAATTTCGCGGTCCTCGCCCTCATATTCGTCTAGGGGCGTTGCCGGCGCATGACCGGCCGGATCGTCTTCCAGAACTGGAATGCCTGCAGAAAGATGGTCAGCAATGACTCCGAGCGCGGCCGCCTTGATGTGCATCCAGTGAGCGTCATCGGCTTTGGTGACGGTCACGAAGTTGCCGCCGAGATAGACGCCTTCGACGCCGTCGATTGCGAAAAGTGCGCGCGCCAGCGACGAACGCCCAGCAGATTGCTGGCTCGGAAAATCCATGCCGAGCTTGCCGGCGCCAAGGACGTCCTGGCCCGGCAGAAACTTCAGCGCCTGGGGGTTTGGCGTATCTTCGGTCTGGATGAACATGGCTTGCTCACTATGCTGCAATGCACATAGGCTGAACCCGGCCGGACTTCAACCGAGCGCCGCATGCAGAATGACAACCAGAATGTGATCGCCGCCCTCTACGAGTCCTGCCGGGCGCGACTCGAACGACATATTGAAGACGCCAAGCGAGATCCGGTCGCGACCGCCGTCAGGCTCTTGCATCTCGACCTCCTGGAGCGCCGCGCCGCGGGCGATCTCAGCTATGCGGCGCTCGCCGCCCTGGTCGATTATGTCGGGCGGAAGGGACTGGAGGCGCGCGGGCGCCGTCTTGCCGGCAAAGCCGCTGGAAAAGGGACCGAACGCCCGGCTTACGCCGACACGACTGCAGATTTTGAAACGGTGAAAGCGCGGCTCGAAACGCCGGCCGCCGGCATTGTCTTCACGGCCCACCCGACCTTCGCGCTGAACGCAGCCGGCCGGGCCGCCATCGGACGGATCGCCTCCGGTAAACCGGCTGGAGCGCCGGAAGGCGCCCCTGCCGCGAGCGAGGCGGTGTCGCTTCTTGACGAGCATCGCGACGCCATCGCCGCGCTGTCACGAGCGCAAGAGAGTCTTGGTCGCCTTAATCAGCAGATCGGCGCGGCGCTGCGAACGCGATTCGGCGCGCGATGGACCGGGATCAACCCGCAGCCGCTCAGCCTTGCGACCTGGGTCGGCTATGACCTTGACGGGCGCACCGATATCAGTTGGGGCGAAACATTCCGGATACGCCTTTCAGAAAAGGCCCGCCAGCTTGCGCGTTACAGCCGAGGGCTTGACGCGGCGGCCGGCGGCGGCGGCGCACTTTCGGCGCGCCTCATGCGCACTTCCAAGCTTGCCGCCGCCCAGGCTGAAGCCTTCGCCGCTGACCTTGAGAACCCGGACAATGTCGTTGCGGCCGCCAACCTCCTTACCGCCGACCACCCGGACAGGCTGGTGAGCCTCAAGCCCGCAATCGCCGAAATGTCGGCGATGCTTGAGACGACCCAAGACCCAGACGCGCAACTTGCGCTTTTCGCCTTGCGATCCGAGATGGCGATCTGCGGCCTCGGCGTCGCGCGCATCCATTTGCGCGTCAACGCGGCGCAGGTGCGTTCCGCCGTGCGCGCCGATCTCGGTCTCGATATCGACAGCGAATTTCTCGACCGGACCGCGCTCGACGCCGCAGCGGATCGCGCCCGCGACGCGGCGCGGCTCGACGTCAACTTCGGTTCAGTCTTCCTTGAACAGATGACGGCGCGCCGTCAGCTCATGCTGTGCGCGCAGATGGCGAAACATGTCGACGCCGACGCGCCGATCCGGTTCCTGATCGCCGAAATTGAGGCGCCGGCGACGGTCATGAGCGCGGTTTATCTTGCGCGTCTTTACGGCGTCGAGGACAGCGTCGATATCTCACCGCTGTTCGAGACGCCGGAGGCGCTCGATCGCGCCGGACGCTTCATGGAACGGCTACTCGACGAGGAAGCCTATGTCGCGCAGATCAAACGGCGCTGCGTTATCGCCATTCAGCTCGGATTCTCCGATAGCGGACGGTTTATGGGTCAGGTCGCGGCGGATATGGCGATCGAGCGCGCGCAGATTCTGCTCGCGCGCGCTTTGGGGGCGAAGGGTATCCGGGGCGTTCGGGCGATCGTGTTCAACACGCATGGCGAATCGATGGGCCGCGGCGGGCACCCAGGCGATTTCGACGCGCGGCTCGACCACTTGATGACGCCTTGGGCGCGCGCCCGCTTTGCGCGCGAAGGCGTCGGCATGACGGCTGAAGTGAGCTTTCAAGGCGGCGACGGCTATCTCCATTTTGAGACGCCTGGACTCTCCGACGCAACCGTGCGCGCGGTATTCGATTGGGCGATGCGATCCCCGGCGCCGGATAAATCTGATGCGTTCTACGCCGATATCAATTTCTCCTGGGATGTCTTTCGCGCTGTCAAAACCTGGCAGGAAGCGCTGTTCGTCTACCCGCACTATCAGCGCGTTCTGTCGCTCATCGGCCCCAATCTTTTGCCGGTCTCCGGCTCGCGCAAGACGCGCCGCCAGAGCGGCGCATCGACAAACGACGTTGCGCGGGCGCTGCGTGCGATTCCGAACAACGCGATTCTGCAGACGCTGGCGGCGCCGGCCAATGTTTGGGGCGGACTCGGCGCGATCGCCGCACGCGAACCCGAGCGCTTTCGCGATTTGATTGCGAGGTCGCCGCGTATGCGGGGGCTCCTTGGTCTCGCGAGCGAAGCGCGGCGTCTGACCAGCATTTCCGTGCTGCGCAGCTATGCGACGCTGTACAGCCCCGGCTTCTGGACGGTGCTCGCCGCACGCGCGTCTCACGGCGCCGTCGCCGACCGCGCGACCATCATCAGCGAGCGTCTCGCCGTGCGCGCGCTCGATATCGACTTTGACCGGCTCGCCAATACCCTGTCGATCGACCGGCGGCGGCTCGACGAAGCGATGGCGGTTACTGGCGCAAACGGCGCGAAGGGCGACGAAAGCTTCGATCCTGATCTCTACATCCTCCACGCCTTGCGGATGACGGTCATGGTCGAAGGCTTTCGGCTCGCCGCAGCGTCGCCAGGCTTTTCGCCGCGCCATGAAGCAACGCGCGAGTCGCTTGTCGATCTCGCCATCGAACTCCGCTTTGCAGAGGTCGCCGAACTGGTCGACGAGATCTTCCCCGAAACAGAGGCGGCGCCCGCCGCCTTCTCGGCGCTTCAGGAGCCGGCGTCGCCGGGCTCTGCGCCGGTCGGCTACCCCGAAATGCGCCGGCGCATCTCCGGTCCCTTGCGCGACATCGACCGGACCATGAAAAACATCGCGGTCGCGCTTTCGCACGCCTATAACGCCTACGGATAACTGCGGCGCCTGTCAGAACAGCGCCGCGTCCCCGGGAGTCTGAGACATGGACGACACTTCAGCGCGCGTTTCGGACGCGGAGGCCCTCGATTTCCACGCGCGCGGCAAGCCAGGCAAGCTCGAAATCACGCCGACGAAGCCGATGGCGACGCAGCGCGATCTGTCGCTCGCTTACAGCCCCGGCGTCGCCGTGCCCGTGAAGGAAATCGCGCGCGATCCGGACCTTGCCTATGACTACACGTCGAAAGGCAACATGGTCGCCGTCATTTCGAACGGCACGGCCATTCTTGGTCTCGGTGACCTTGGCGCCCTCGCTTCAAAGCCGGTGATGGAAGGCAAATCCGTCCTCTTCAAACGCTTCGCCGACATAGACTCGATCGACCTCGAAGTGGACACGAAAGACCCCGAAGCCTTCATCAATTGCGTGCGCTATCTCGGGCCCGCTTTCGGCGGCATCAATCTCGAGGACATCGCGGCGCCGGAGAGTTTCTACATCGAGCAGCGCCTGAAGGAGCTCATGGATATCCCCGTGTTCCATGACGACCAGCACGGCACGGCGATCATCGCGGCGGCGGGACTTCTCAACGCGCTCGACATCACGGGCAAATCCATCCGCGAAGTAAAGATCGCCGTTTCAGGCGCAGGATCATCGGCGCTCTCGGTCATCGGCCTCATCAAGTCCATGGGCCTGCCGCACGAGAACGCTATCATTTGCGATTCGAAGGGCGTGCTTCACACGGGCAGGCAACTTGACCAGTGGCGTTCGGCGCATGCGGTGCGTACGGATAAACGCACGCTCGCCGAGGCGATGGACGGCGCTGACGTCTTTATCGGCCTGTCCGTCGGGGGCGTCGTGACGCAAGCCATGGTGAAGTCCATGGCGAAGAACCCGATCATCTTCGCCATGGCAAACCCAACGCCGGAGATCCTCCCCGAAGAAATCCGCGCCGTGCGTCAGGATGCGATCATCGCAACCGGCCGCTCGGACTATCCGAACCAAGTCAATAACGTGCTCGGATTCCCCTATATCTTTCGCGGCGCGCTCGATGCCCGGGCCCGAACGATCAACGAAGAGATGAAGATCGCCTGCGCGCGCGCTCTTGCGGCGCTGGCGCGCGAAGACGTGCCTGACGAAGTCGCGACCGCCTATGGCAGGCGGCTGAAATATGGCCCGGGCTACATCATTCCGACCCCGTTCGACCCGCGCCTCATTTCGACCGTACCCCCCGCCGTCGCTAAAGCCGCGGCGGATACGGGCGTCGCGCGACGTCCTATCGAGGACCTTGGCGGCTATGCGCACGCACTCGCCGCGCGAACCGATCCGTCCGCGTCATTTCTTCAGAACATCTATTCCTCATTGCGCGCACGCCCTTCGCCGCGACGCATCGTTTTTCCGGAAGGCGAAGAAGAGTCTGTGATCCGCGCGGCTTACGCTTTTGAACAAGAGGGCCTTGGGAAAGCGATCCTGATCGGGCGTGATGAATTGATACGCAAGGGACTAGCTGACGCAGGCCTGCCGCCGGACTACGCGTTCGAGACCTATCACTCCCGCACGGCGCCGAATTCTGGTCTCTATGCAGATTATCTTTACGGGCGGTTGCGCCGCCGCGGTCATTTACACCGAGACTCGCTCCGTTTCGTGAATACGGACCGTAATGTTTACGCCGCCTGCATGCTTGCGCATGGTCACGCAGACGGGATGGTCACCGGCGTCACCCGCCATTTCGACGCGATTCTTGAGAATGTGCGGCTTGCGGTCAGCGCGCGGCCTGGCGAGCGCCTGATCGGCATTTCTGTCATACTTGCCAAAGGGCGCACGCTGTTCGTTGCAGATACCAACATCACGGAATATCCGAATTCGGAGGAGATGGCGGAGATCGGCGTGCAGGTCGCGCATGCGGTGAAGCATCTCGGCCATACGCCGCGCGTCGCCTTCGTCTCCTATTCGAATTTCGGCAATCCCGACACGGAGCATTCCCGCCGTGTCGCGGGCGCGGTCAAGATTCTCGACGGCCGCGGCGACGTCGATTTCGAATATGAGGGCGACATGACGCCGCGCGTCGCGCTCAACGACGCCGTGCGCACGGGAAATTATCCGTTCGCACGCCTTACGGGCGCGGCCAATGTGCTCGTCACGCCCGGCATCCATTCGGCCTCCATTTCGACGAAACTCCTCGGCGAAGTCGGCGGCGCGACGGTTCTCGGGCCACTGCTGATCGGCCTCGAAAGGCCTGTACAGATCACGCAGATCGGCGCGCGCGTGCCGGAGATCGTGACGCTCGCTGCGCTCGCCGCCTATGAGCTCGATTCAGAGCACAGGAGCTGGGCGGAGCGTTCGGCTTGATGAGGGTCGCGGGCGTCGACGGCTGCCGCGGCGGCTGGGTGATCGCGCATCTCGCCGATGGCGCCGTAATGTTCGAGATCGTCGCCGATTTCGCCGCCGTGCTCCAGGCGACGTCGGACGCTGCGACGGTCGCGGTCGACATGCCGATCGGGTTCCCGGCGCGCGTCGGACGCGGCGGACGCGGTCCTGACGCCGCTGCTCGGCGGGTGCTTGGAAAACGTCAGTCTTCGGTCTTTTCGATGCCGGCGCGAGCGGCGATCTACGCAGCCGACTATGACGAATCCCGCGCAATCGCACGTACGCTCTCCGATCCGCCTCGTTCGGTCCCCAGACAGAGCTACTGCATCTTTCCAAAGGTTCGCGAGATCGATGCGCTGATGACGCCGGCGCTTCAATCTCGCGTCGTCGAGACCCATCCCGAGGTCGCCTTCTGGGCGATGAACGGCGAGACGCCGCTCGATCTTCCAAAACGCGTCAAATCGGGCCCCCACCCGCCGGGTCTCGACCTGCGGCGCAGACTGATTGCAAGCTCGGGCGTTGCGCTCGGTGCATTCGTCACGAGGTCCGGAATCGTCGCCGAAGATGATTTCATCGACGCGGCCGCTTGCGCCGTGACGGCGCTGCGAATTACGCGAGGCGACGCCAAGCGGTTTCCGGCGGAACCGTTGCGTGACGACCGCGGATTGAGGATGGAAATCTGGGCCTGAATCGAAATCGTACGCGCTACGCCCCATCCGCCTTGCGGAACTTTGCCGACTGTCGCGCGACCATTGCGGCGCCCCAGGGGCGCGGCAGCGCCTTCATCAGCCCGACGACAAATTTGTTCCACGCGCCCGGCACGTAAATCACGTGGCGGCGTTCAACGGCCGCGATCGCTCCTTCAACGACGGGCTCGGACGCCATGAACATGTATTTCGGCAACTGCGAGACGAGGCCGCGCGTGCCGTTGACGTCGTGGAACTCCGAATAGGTGAAGCCGGGGCAGAGAGCGCTTGCCTTGACGCCCGTACCTTCGCATTCGCTCGCGAGCGACTGAGTGAAACTCACGAGAAACGCTTTTGATGCGCCGTACATCGTGTGGCCCGCCGAGCCCGGCACGAGGCCGGCGACGGACGCAACCTGAATGATTCGTCCCCAATCGCGCTTACGCATGCCCGGCAGCGCGAGCCGGACGAAATGCGCATAGCTCGTGACCATGACCTCAAGAAAATCGCGGTGCGCTTTCCATTCGCTCGCAAGATAGGTTCCCGGCAATCCGTACCCGGCGTTATTGACGAGGATGTCGATGCTGATCCCGTCGCGCGCGAGCGTCGCGAATATCTCTTCGGGCGCCTTCGGGTCGGCGAGGTCTGCCGGCAGGCTGCGCGTTTCGACGCCATAGGTTTTGCGGAGGTCTTCGGCGAGCGCCGCAAGCTTGTCGGCGCGGCGCGCAACCAAAGCGACATGTGCGCCTTTGGCCGCAAGGCGGCGCGCGAACTCAGCCCCAATGCCGGCTGAGGCGCCGGTTACGAGCGCCCATTTTCCCTTGTAGATCATCACATAGCTCTCCTCCCGACCCAGCCGGGGACACCCGGCTCAAGTTTTGCTTATAGACCGGTGAATTCGTGTTAATAATTTCTTAACGCTGATCGGACGGGCCATGGACACGCTGCTTTTTCTCCTGATGTTTGCGGGTGCCTGGCTCGTCGTCGGTTGGTACATTCACAATGAACTGCGCAAAACGCCGGGCACGGCGGGACTTCTCGCCATTCGCAATGAAGCAGCGCTTGGCCGTGACGGCGCCGCAAGCTATCGGCTGCGGCAGCGCCGGACGCCTACGCGCTTCAGCAATCTTCCTAACGCGGAGACTTCGGCCCGTTACCGGACGGCCGGAGAGGGCGCTTCGTATCGCGCCGTCGATCGCCAAGCCTACGCGGAACGCGGCGCGGCATACAAAGTGAAGACTCGCAACGCCGAAAGCGCCTGACGCCCCGTCGTCGCCGAAAAATCCTTCAGCTCACCTGACCTGCGGCCGCAATCGCCCGAGCCCGCTCTTCGGCTTCCTTTTCGATCGCCTCCGCCGATTTTGCGTCCAGCGCAGGCGGCGATGGGACTTGTTCCGGTGCGGGCTCCGGCTCTGAAGGCGGCGGCGCGATGACGCGCAATTCCTCTTGCGTTACGCCTTTGGGTGCGGCGTCAAGCGGCGGCGGGGCGAGGCGCTCGAAATCCATATATTCGCGCACAAGCCGCGCCCAGCCTTCGCGGCTGAAATGGAAATTGCCGTCGGCGCCGGGCGTCGGATCGCGCGGCGCAGCGGCGGCGCGTTTCAGGAAGGCGCGCGCTTGCGCTTCACCGGCTTGCCCGCGCGCGCCGGCGACCGCCTCCGCCATGAGCGCATATTCGCGCGAGCCCGCCGATTCGAGAAGCAAAGGCTCAAGGACCGTCATCGCGTCTTCAAACCGGCCGAGGAGCGTGAGCCGGCGCGCATCGACGAGGCGCGCCTCGCGCGAATCCGGCCGCCGGTCGGCGAGACGCCGCATCTGCGCGGCGCGGTGTTCAGCGGTCTCGTCCTTATAGAGATCGTCATGATCGACGGCGATGGCGGGATGCGGCGCTTCCGCGAACGCCGCCTCAAGGATTTTCGCAGCCTTCGGCTTGCGGCCCTCTTGCGCGTGAAGCCGCGCGGCGAGCGCGGCGGCCGGCGCAAATCCGGGCGCGAGCTTGAGGGCCGCTTCGGCCTCTTCGAGCGCCAGCGCGTTGTCGCCGCTCGTGTTCGCCGCATAAGCGTCAGCCGTGAGCAGCGCCGCCTCGGCGCGCCGCGCCTTGTCCGCGTCGATGACGGCGTTCTTTTTCGCGGTCGCGACGATGTCGCGCGTTTCGCCCCAGGCGCCGCGCTCGAGCCCGAGCTCGACGACGGATTCAAACGCCCAGACCGCGTCGGAGCGCAACGCGAAGGCGCGCTCGGCGTAGCCATGTGCGGCTTGTTTATCGCCCTTGGCCATGGCCTGCAGGTAAAGGCCGCGCAGGCCGAGAAACTCCGTCTCCGGCGCTTCGAGCATCGCGGCGAAACTCTTTTCCGCCGTCTTCTCGTCGCCGGACATTTGCGCAGCTTGCGCGGTGAGGAGCCGCGTCAGCGACGGATCGGTCAAGTGTTTCTGTGCAAGCCGCGCGTGTTGCTGGGCGGCGACCGCCTCACCCATGGCGATGGCTTCAAAGCCGCGCGTCAGCGCCTCAAGGCCCTTGTTCAGCCGCGCTTCCGTCTGGCGCGCTTTCATGCGTTGGGGCAGCGATTTCACGTCCTTGTAGATGTTGGTGAAGTAGATGATCAGCGCCGGGATGATCAGCATCAGGCCGATAAACACGCCGGTATGGATGCTGAACTTCGTGTCGAAAGCTTCGGCCTCGACTTGCGTGTTCATCGACGCAAGAAACGTGATGAGGCCGGCGACGAAGACGGCTCCGAGAATGAAGACCAGAATGCGGATCATGGCGCCGGCGCCTCCGAGAGCGTTTTCCGACCAGACGGATGCCGGTTGGTCACAGAAAACGCGGCCAACAAGTACCTAGTTTGTATAATCCTTGAGGAGCAGGCCGTTCACTTCCTCGATGGCGGAATCAACCGTCAGCCGCGCGCGCGCGTCCGCGAGCCACGGCCCGAAGGTCTCCGAGGCGGGGCCCTTCAACGTCTCAAGTTCTTTCACCGCCTTGTCGAGATCATTGCGATCAAGCTGGTCTTCGGCGCGCGAGACGACGGCTTTGGGATCGCCGCCGGCGCGCGGCGAGGCGGGCCGCGCGCTGATCAGACTTTCGAGCCGGGACATGACGCCGCCGGTCGTCGTGTTCGACTTTGCCGCAGCCTCAGCGACGAATGCAGCGCGCGCGGTTTCTTCAAAGCGCAGTTTAAGGGCCGTCAATGTCGGCGCGCCGTCGCGCGCGCGCGGCCGCAGACGGTCAATAGCCGGCGTGCCCGGCGTCAGAAGCCGCGCAAGGATATCGAGTTCCGTCTGGTAGGGCGCGCCCGACGCAACAACGCGCTGGAGCGAAAGGAGCGCCAGTGACGCCGCCGCCTGACGGCCTGCGCTGGTCGTGCCTTCATTGGCTTCAAGCTGTTCGAGGCGCGCGCGCAGATCGGCGATCTGCGCCTGTTGTTCCTGGCTTTGCGCGCGTTCCGCCGCGAGCGCGCGGGCGAGCGACTGCGTTTCCTGGTTGAACGCTTCTTTCAGTTCGTCGGGCACGTTTGCGATCTTCGAACCGGCAAATCCTTCCGTGCCCGGCGCGGCGCCGAGGTTTGCGCCTTGGCCGGCGCCCGTCACACTGTCGATGATCGAGGGCGCGACATCCGAGGCCGGCGCCGTGTGCACGGAGGTTTCGGGCGGCGAATAGGGCTGGCCGCTCGACAGATCGATCGCATCGCCGAGATCGCGCGAGGGCGGCGGGAGGGAGAGGTCCTGGCCGGGGGCGGCGCCAGTCGCCGGCGATTGCGTCGACGCGACGCGCGCGCCCGGCCGCGTTTCAGCTCGATCGCCAGAACCGCTGTTCTGCGCGCTCCAAACTCCGAAAACGATCAGCGCCAGAATGACGAAGACGCCGCCAAGCGCCATCCCGGGCGAAAGCCCGAAGGGCAGATTGACGCCCTTGAGGAGGTGCGCAGCAAAGCCGGGTTTGGCGCCGCTATCAGACGTCTTGGCGCCTGCGGGACCCGCATAGCTGTCGGTCACGACTTCGGCTTCAACCTCTTCGGGCTTATTCGATGGCGATGGGTCCGACATGGGACGCTCCTTCAGGGCAGGCTCTGATTTTGGGCGCCGGGAGGGGCGCCTGTTGCTTCTGTGTTACGCAAGCGAGGCGCGCGGCTCAAGGACGCCGTTGCGCCGAAAGGTTGAGGACCGCCTCAGCTACGCCTTCGGCATCAGGCCGCCCCGCGATGGCGACGCGCCGCCATGAGCCAAGGTCGAGCGGACGCGCGACGGCGGCGCTGAGACAGACAGCGTCCGCATGCTCGAGCCATCTGGAACCGCCGGCCGATCCAATCAGATCCATGAATATCGTTGCGCTTCGCGCCGAGAAAAAGGTCGCGATCACGGGGTCGAGGCCGGATGCCAGGAGCGTCGCGGCTTCGACGTTCAGCCGGTCCGCCGCGACGGCTTCATAAGTGACGCGCCGGAACGCCGGGACGCCGCGGGCATGGAGCAATGCAACAAGATCGCCGGCGCGGTGGCTGCCAGCAATGTGGGTGATGGGCGCGCCGAAGGGCCGCTCGCCATGGGTTGCGGCGATCAAATCCGCGAGCGAGGCGACATCGCCTTCCGCTGCAACAACGCGCGCCCAGCCTGTTTCGCGGGCGGCGGCCGCCGTCGCCGCCCCTACGGCGAAAGCAACGCCGTCCGCCGGCGCCCTCACGCTGCGCACTCCATTTGCGGAGGTAAAAGCGACAACAGCGCCGGCGTCCAAGTTTGCTCCAAACTCCGGACTCTGAAGATTGCGGATGGTCAGCACCGGCGCGAGGACCGGCCGCAAACCGAGGCGGGTGAGGATTGCCGCAAATTCAATGGCGTCCGGCTCTGGCCGCGTCACGATCACGGCCGTGCGGCGGCGCGCATCGTCACTTTCCATGGCGCTGCGTCTCGCTTCGTCCTATTTCGCGGGGTTCAATATTGGCTCCGCACATGACCCTTGCCCTTGGCATAGAAACGAGCTGCGACGATACGGCTGCCGCCGTCATCCGGCGAGACGCGGACGGCGCTTGCGCCATTCTCTCCAACGAAGTGTGGGCCGATCCTCGGGACCATGCCGCCTTTGGCGGTATCGTGCCGGAGATCGCGGCGCGCAGCCATGTCGAGAAATTTGAGAATGTCGTCCTGTCTGCACTTTCCAAAGCAGGCGTGGGGTTTTCAGATATCGACATCATCGGAGCGACGGCCGGCCCCGGCCTGATCGGCGGCGTCATGGTCGGGCTCACCGCAGCGAAGGCGATCGCTCTTGCCCATGGCAAGCGGCTTGTGCCGGTCAACCATCTTGAAGGCCACGCGCTGACCGTGCGCATGACGG
This sequence comes from uncultured Caulobacterales bacterium, assembly GCA_964507915.1. Lineage (GTDB taxonomy): Bacteria > Pseudomonadota > Alphaproteobacteria > Caulobacterales > Parvularculaceae > Amphiplicatus. Next base: position 187,492 of record CAZDRH010000003.1, on the reverse strand, counting down.
AGGCGCTCGAATTCCCCTACCTTCTCCTGCTGATTTCCGGCGGCCACACGCAGCTTGTTGCGGTCGACGGCGTCGGCGCTTACCGGCGTATCGGCGCGACGATCGACGACGCCGCCGGCGAAGCTTTCGACAAAACGGCCAAACTGCTCGGCCTCGGACAGCCTGGAGGGCCAAAGATCGAGGCAGCCTCGAAAAGCGGCAACCCGACGCGCTTTGCGTTCCCCGACCCCCTCGCGCGCCGGGCCGATTTCGACTTTTCGCTTTCGGGCCTCAAGACGGCAGTGCGTTTGGCGGCAGAAGGTCTTGTCGGCGCGACTGCTGGCGACATCTCAGACATTGCTGCCTCGTTCCAGTCCGCGCTCGCGCGTCATCTTGTCGGCAAAACGAGTCTGGCGATGGAAGCGCTTCGCCCAGACTTCGGGCGGGCGCCGACTCTCGTGGTCGCGGGCGGCGTGGCGGCGAATGAAGTAGTGCGCGGCCGGCTCATGGAAGCCTGCGCACTCCGGGGCTGGCAATTCCTGGCGCCGCCTGTTCGACTGTGCACCGACAACGGCGCCATGATCGCCTGGGCTGCGGCGGAGCGGATCGCCGCTGGCCTCGCTCTCGACCCGGTGGAAGCGCTCGCCTTTGCGCCGCGAGCGCGATGGCCGCTCGCAGACCCAGCGCCCGGCCGCGAGCACGGCGGCGGGAAACGTGGACCAAAGTCCTGACTTGTGCCGACCCTAGAAATGGAAAAGCGCGCAGACATGGGGTGCATGGCTGCGCGCTCGGGTTCCGTCAGACGCGTCGGAGGGGGGCACGCGAACCGGGGGGTGAGCCGGTCGCCGTGGCGCCTGACGGCAGGGGTTCCGGGTTAGAGCGGCAGCTGGCGCGCCGCGAGATCAAAACCGACCATCATGCCGGCGCCGAGAGCGGCGCTGACAACGAGGGTCGCGAAAGCTTGGAACAGGGTGGCAAGGCGTTGATTGGTCATGGTTGGTCTCCTTTGAGTGCGGCGCCGGGGCGGTTTCGCTTCTGCTGCAGCGCCGAATGTGACTGACGTGCACCTATTTAGTGGTCTGATTTTGTTTGTCAATGAACATTGTAAAAAATGTTCAGTCGTTAGCTTGCATGGGGGCCCAATTAGAAAATGTTAAGCGTCGCCGCTATAGATGGCGATCCTGGTGCTAAGGCCTTGATTCCGAAGGGGTCAGCTTGCCTTGACGAGCGGGTTGGCGCGCCGCCACGCAAGAGCGTCGAGAAACAAGCTCACGAGATCATCAAGTTCGGCCGCCAGGAGGGCGTAGTCGCCCTCGTGAAAAACGGCGGGGGTCGTGAACCGAAAGACCACGTCCTGGACGAGACGCGGCATATGGGGGCTGGTCGGCGGGAATTCACCGCGTGCGGCGCCATCCGCGAGGATTTCCGCGATGAGGCTGCCTTCGGCCTGTTCCCATTCGGCGGCGACATGCGGGCGTTCAAAAATCACTTCGTTGGCGAGCTCGAAGGCTTTGGGGCGGTCGTGAAACCGCTCATAGGCGAGCTTGAACTTGGCGCGCAGAATACGCCGCAGGCGCTCTGAGGCCGGCAGATCCGCGCCGCCTGCCGCGGCTTTCAGCTTGCCCATCTGCTCCAGCCGCAAGATGCGGACGAAGGTCTCGGCGATGTCGAGCTTGGAGGGGAAGTAGCGATAGAGATTGCCCGTCGACATGTTGCAGTCTCGGGCGATCTCCGACATCGTCGTCTTGCCGAAGCCGTAGTGCAGGAATCGCTTGCTTGCGGCGTCGAGAATTTGTCTTGCGGTCGCGTCGAGGCTGTCGATTGGCATTTTCTGTTCTTGAAATCCTGACCGCTATGTAAATCGTTCATGATTTGCGCGGCAAGGGGCTGAATGCGCGAAGCAGCGTTTCCCACCATTTCGGTTATCGGCGGCGGCGCCTGGGGCACCGCGCTCGCCCATCTTGCCGCCTCGAACGGGGTCGCCGCTCTTCTGTGGGCGCAGGAGCCCGAAGTTGTCGCGGCCGTGAATGTCGACCGGCGCAACCCGTACTTTCTGCCCGAAGCGATCCTGCACCCCGCCTTGCGTGCGACCGGTGATCTTGCGGCGGCGCGCGAGGCGGACGCGCTTGTTTTTGTTACGCCGGTGCAGTTTGCGCGACGCGTGCTCGAACGATTGCGCGCCGCGGGCCGCGCGACGCCCGTGCTCCTCTGCTCGAAGGGGCTCGAACAGGCGACGGGTCACTTTCCAGCAGAGATCCTCGCGGAGGTCTGGCCGGAGGCGCCAGCAGCGGCGCTTTCGGGACCGAGCTTTGCGCGCGACGTCGTGCGCGGCTTGCCGACGGCGGTGACGATCGCGGCGGCCGATGAAAACCTCGCCAAACGCTGGGTACGGACGATCGGCGCTTCACATTTCCGGCCCTATTTCACGGACGATATCAAAGGCGTCGAACTCGGCGGCGCAATCAAGAACGTGCTCGCCATCGCCGCTGGCGTCGTCGACGGCCGCGGGCTCGGGGAGAGCGCCCGGGCCGCGCTGATCGCGCGCGGTTTTGCAGAGTTTCAGCGCCTCGGTCTTGCGCTCGGCGCCAGACGCGAGACGATGGCGGGATTATCAGGTCTCGGGGATCTCATTCTGACCGCGTCCTCGCCGCAGTCGCGCAACATGTCGCTCGGCGCGGCGCTTGGCCGGGGCGAGACGCTCGAAGCGATCCTCGCGACGCGGAACAGCGTCGCCGAAGGGGTTGCGACCGCCGGCGCCATTGTCGCGGTCGGCGCGTCGCACAAGGTCGAAATGCCGATCTGCGCGGCCGTCGCCGATCTGCTTTCCGGCGCGCGCCGCATTGATGAGGTGATCGCCGACTTGCTGTCGCGACCGTTCAAGTCGGAACTCGGATGAAGGGCCGTCAGCGGCCGCGAAGGAAGTTGCGGCACGTCGCTTCGAAGGGCCGCGACGAGAGGCGCGCATTCCAACCCGCCGTCCAGGCGTCACTGCCGTCTTGGCCATAAACGGCGCGGCATTGTTCAAAGCCAGTGCGATACTGCGCCGAGGTGACGTCGACGCCGCTGCCGGCGAGGCGGAAGGCCTGATCATAGCATTGGCAGACATCGCTGCCGGAAGAGACGCCTTCGACAACCGCGCCGCCCGATGTTTCGACGGCTGGCGCAATCGGCCCCGCGCCGGCGCCGAGCTGGGCGTTCATCAGCGCGTAGATCGCGAGCGCGACGATAAAGACAATGATCACGCCGCCGACGAAAATCCGGTCGATATTTTGCATGGTTCTCCCCGCTGTCGCGGGCCCCTACGCTACCCCTATCGGGGACTATAGCCGGAAGGCTCGCCCGCGACAAAGGCCGAATTACGGCGTGAAAGACGCCGCTCAATCCCGCATATTGCGCCGGGCAAGGAGCTTCAGCCGCAGCCCGTTAAGCTTAATGAAGCCTTCTGCGTCTTTCTGGTCGTAGACGGCGTCTTCCTCAAAGGTCACATGCGCCATGGAGTAGAGCGTCTTCGGCGAAGACCGCGCAATGACTTGCGCCGAGCCCTTGTAGAGCTTCACTTTCACCGCGCCCTCGACATGCTCCTGGCTCTTGTCGATGAG
>CAZDRH010000003.1:0-183814 GCA_964507915.1 uncultured Caulobacterales bacterium | reverse complement strand
ACTCATTGAGCGCCGACAGCAGCGCCGCCGGCGACAACGCCTTGCCGTCGATCGAGACGGGATCGCCGCGCTTGAAACCGACCTCGATCACTTCCGGCTTGTCCGGCGCCTTCTCTGGAGCGACCGTACGCTGATAAACATAGTCTGGCGCTTCTTCCGCCGGGTCTTCGAGCACTTTGCCTTCGGACGACGTGTGCAGGAGATTGGCGTCGACGGAGAACGGCGCCTCGCCGCGCTTGTCCTTCGGGATTTCAACCTGGTGGGCTTCGGCCCAGGCGATGAGCTTGGTGCGCGACGCAAGACCCCATTCGCGCCACGGCGCGATGACGCGGATCGACGGATCGAGCGCCGCCGCCGTGAGTTCAAACCGCACCTGGTCATTGCCCTTGCCGGTCGCGCCATGGGCGACGGCGTCTGCGCCTTCGGCGCGCGCGATCTCGACGAGGCGCTTGGCGATCAGGGGCCGCGCGATCGAGGTGCCGAGGAGATAGAGCCCTTCATACTGGGCATTGGCGCGGAACATCGGGAAGACGAAGTCGCGCACGAATTCTTCGCGCAGGTCCTCGATGTAGATGCTTTTCACGCCCGCGCGTTCAGCCTTGCGGCGCGCCGGCTCGAGCTCCTCGCCCTGCCCAAGATCGGCGGTGAAGGTCACGACCTCGCAGCCATATTCGACTTGCAGCCACTTCAGAATGACCGATGTGTCGAGGCCGCCGGAGTAGGCGAGCACGACTTTCTTGACGTCCTTGTGCTTGGGCATGGCGCGGCGCTCCAGAGTGACGCCCCGCGCCATAGAGTATTGCGCGGAGGGCGCAAGGATATTTTTGCGCGCTGCGCGTCAGCATTCGCCAGAGGTCGGTTCAGTCCTCTTCGCCGCGCGGCGCAGTTCGCCCTGTCTTGATTTCGCTGCGGCGTTTCTTGTCGTCGACGCGTTTGCGCTTTTGCGACTTCGACACTTTCGTCGGCACGCGCGGCTTGGGCGGGACGGAAGCGCGCTCGACGAGATCGGCAAGGCGGGCTCTCGCGTCAGCGCGGTTGCGCTCCTGCGTGCGGAAGCGCTGCGCGACGATGATGATGACGCCCGCCTCCGTCGCGCGCGAGCCGGCAAGCTTTAGGAGCCGCGCCTTCGACGCCTCCGGCAAAGCCGCGCTGCGGGCCGCGTCAAAGCGCAGCTCAACGGCGGTCGAGACCTTGTTTACGTTCTGCCCGCCGGGGCCGGAGGCGCGCACGAACGTCTCGCTAAGCTCGCGCTCGTCGATGAAATAAGGGCCTGCGCGCATCAGCGCTCTGCCGCCGCAAGACGCGCATCAAGCTTGGCGCTCGCCCGCTCTTTGACGCTCGCCGATTTCAATTGTCCGCAGGCGGCGAGAATGTCGCGCCCGCGCGGTGTCCGGATCGGCGAGGCGTAGCCCGCACGGTTGACGATCTCGGCGAAGGCCTCGATCCGCTCCCAGCTCGAACACTCATAAGGCGCGCCGGGCCAGGGATTGAACGGGATGAGGTTGATCTTCGCCGGCATGCCTTTGACGAGCTTGACGAGCGCGCGCGCCTCGGCGTCGGAATCGTTGACGCCTTTCAGCATCACATATTCGAAGGTGATCTTCTTGGTGTTGCCGGAGGCTGGATAGGCGCGGCAGGCTTCCATCAGCGCCGCGATCGGATATTTGCGGTTGATCGGCACAAGCTCGTCGCGGAGCGCGTCATTGGTGGCGTGCAGCGAGATGGCGAGCATAGCGCCGGTCTCGGCCCCGAGGCGCCCGATTTCCGGAACGACGCCTGAAGTCGACACCGTGATGCGCCGGCGCGAGATCGACACGCCGTCGCCGTCCGCGATCACTTCGATCGCCCTGGAAACATTGTCGAGATTGTAGAGCGGCTCGCCCATGCCCATGAAGACGATGTTGGATAGAAGCCTGTCTTCCGCGGCCGAGGGCCATTCCTCAAGGTCGTCCTTGACGGCGAGCGCTTGCCCTACAATTTCCGCGGCCGTCAGATTACGGACGAGTTTTTGCGTGCCGGTGTGGCAGAAGGTGCAGGTCAGGGTGCAGCCGACCTGGCTCGACACGCATAAGGCGCCGGCCTTGCCGACATCGGGAATGTAGACGCACTCGATCTCGGCGCCTGGCCCTGCGCGCAACAAATATTTCCGCGTGCCGTCGGTCGAGATCTGGCGTTCGATCACTTCAGGGCGCGCGATAACGAAGCGGTCGGCGAGGGCTGCGCGCATCTCCTTGGCGATGTCGGTCATGCGGTCGAAATCGGCGACGCCGTAGTGATAGATCCAGCGCCAGACCTGACCGGCCCGCATTTTCGCCCGGCGCGGGTCAAGGCCGAGGGCCGCTTCGAGCGCGCGCGCGAGCGCGCCCCTTGTCAGGCCGACGAGGTTCGTTCGCGCGCCGGCCTGCAGCGCGGCGGCGCCGGCGGAAAGATCAAGTTCAGGCATAGGAAAACCGTTTCTGCGGCCGGATATAAGGGCTGGGGCGTGGTGCGTCCACGGTTCTGCTTGCGCGAGGCGCCCGGGTCATGATTGTTCGGGCCTCGTCTCGCCCAAGGCTGCGCCCTTGTCCCTCGAACCCGCCTCGATCCCGGCGCCCGCTGCGCCGACCGCGGTCATCCCGCCGCGCGACCGGCGTTTCGCCATCCTGCTGCTGCTTGCCGGCGTCGTCTGCGTCGGCATGGGGCAGACGGTCATCTTTTCGGTTTTGCCCCCGCTCGCGCGCACGCTCGGCTTCGCGGAGTTTCAGGTCGCCCTGATCTTTGGCGTTTCCGCCCTTCTGTGGGCGGTGTTCTCGCCGATCTGGGGCCGGCGCAGCGACCGCATCGGCCGGAAGCCGATGATCCTTCTCGGCCTTTCGGGATTTGCGCTGTCCATAAGTCTGTTTGCGGCCATATTGGGCTTCGGCCTTGCGGGAACGATCGGGGGGCTCGCCCTATACGCCCTGATCATTGGCGCGCGGAGCATTTACGGCTTCATCGGCTCGGCGAACCCGGCCGCGGCGCAGGCCTATATCGCCGACCGCGAGCCACCGGAGCGCCGCGCGGCGGCCCTGTCGCAATTCTCCGCAGCCTTCGGCGTCGGCGCCATGGCGGGCCCGGCGATCGGCGGCCTTGCCGCGCATTGGGGGCCGCTTGCGCCGCTCTATCTCGTCGCAGGGCTCGCCGCCGCCATGATCGCCCTTATCTGGCGCTTCTTGCCGGAGCGGCACCACCCGCTCGAACGGCGCGCGCCGGCACCGCTGAAGGTCAGCGATCCGCGCCTGCGTCCCTTCCTTATTTGCGCGCTCGGATTCGGCCTCGTGAATGCGGTACCGATCCAGACCATCGCCTTTTACTTCATGGACGTGCTGCACCTTTCCGCCGCGGCGACGCCCAAGGTCGCGGGCCTCGGCCTTACCGCTGGCGCGGCCGCCTCGCTCTTTGCCCAAGTCGTCCTGGTGCAGAGGATGCGTCTTTCCCCATACGCTTTGCTGACCGCGGGCCCCGCCATGATCTTCATCGGCCATGGCCTTGTCATCGCGGGCCACAGCGCGGCGGCGATTTCGATCGGACTTGCGTTTTCAGGTCTTGGCGCCGGGATGGCGATTCCCGGTTACGCCGCGGGCGCTTCGCTTGCAGTCGGGCCGGACGAACAGGGCGCGGCGGCGGGCCTTGCCAATTCGATCGGCACGCTTGGCTTCGTCGCCTCTCCCTTTCTCGGCTTTGCACTCTACGCGATCGCGCCCCAGGCGGCCTTCATGTTGACGGCGGCGACCGCGGCGCTGCTTTGCGGATTCGCGTTCGCCAATCCCGCCATTCGCGCTCTTGGCCGCGCAGGAGGTTCACATGGCGCGCAGGATTGAGCCGGGACCGCTTGTCATTGCGAGCCACAATGCCGGGAAGGTGCGCGAAATCGGCGCGCTGCTCGCGCCCTTCGGCATGGAGGTCATCTCGGCGGGGGCTCTTGGCCTTCCGGAACCGGCGGAAACGGAGACGAGTTTTGCCGGCAATGCGCGCATCAAGTCCCTCAGCGCCGCGCGCGCCTCGGGGCGGCCGGCTCTGGCGGATGATTCCGGCATGGAGGTCGAGGCTCTCGGCGGCGCGCCCGGCGTTTACACGGCGGACTGGGCAGAGCTTCCCGAGGGCGGGCGCGATTTCGCGATGGCGATAGCGCGGGTCGAGCGCGAGGTGGCGGCCGCAGGATCGAAAGATCTGCGCGCGCGCTTCGTCTGTTGTCTGTCGCTCGCCTGGCCTGATGGGCATACGGAGGAATTCGAGGGCGTCGTCGAGGGCATGCTGACGTTTCCGCCGCGGGGCCTTCTCGGCTTCGGCTTCGACCCGGTCTTCACGCCGCTGGGTTACGCCGAAACCTTCGGCGAGATGGACCCGGCGCTGAAACACGCGATCTCGCACCGCGCCGGAGCCTTCCGCAAACTTGTCGCCGCTTGCTTCGACACGACCCCATGAGCGCGGCGGCGGGCGAATTGCGGCTCGGCGTTTATGTGCATTGGCCCTATTGCGCGCGCATCTGCCCCTATTGCGATTTCAACGTCTACAAGAACCGCGCGATCGACGCCGAAGCCTGGAAGCGCGCGCTCGGCGCCGACCTTGCGCATTGGGCGCGTCTGACCGGCCCGCGCAAACTGTCGAGCCTCTATTTCGGCGGCGGCACGCCCTCGCTCGCCCCGCCCGCCGTCATCGCGCATATGATTGAGACGTGTGCGGATCTCTGGGGATTTGAGCCTGGCGCCGAGATCACAATCGAGGCCAATCCGGGGCAGGCGGAGCAATCCCTGTTCGAAACCTTCGCGGGTCTCGGCGTCAACCGGCTTTCGCTCGGCGTGCAGTCGCTTAACGACGACGCCTTGCGATTTTTAGGCCGCGATCACACCGGGCAGGACGCGCGCCGCGCGATCGAAGCAGGGCTGAAGGCTTTTCCGCGCCTCACCTTCGATCTCATTTATGCGCGGCCCGCGCAGAGCGCCGAGGATTGGCGGCGCGAACTCGGCGCGGCGCTCACGCTCGGCGCGCGTCATCTTTCGCTCTATCAGCTTACGGTCGAGCCCGGCACGGCTTTTGACCGCGCTGTCGTCCGCGGCAAGTGGGCGCCGCCATCTGACGATATCGGCGCCGCTTTGTTCGACATTGCGCAAGAAGAAACAGCGCGCGCAGGCCTTCCCGCTTATGAAATCTCCAACCACGCCGCCCCAGGCGAGGAGTCGCGGCACAATCTCCTCTACTGGACGTATCAGGACTATGTCGGCGTCGGACCCGGCGCCCATGGGCGTTTTTGGCGCGACGGCGCACGCGTCGCGACCCACGCGATTGACCGGCCGGAGCGCTATCTTGCGGCGGTCGAGGCCGGCGCGCCGCATACGGAAGAAGTATTAGGCCGCCAGGCCGTGTTCGCCGAGCGCTTGACCATGGGCTTGCGTCTTGCCGCCGGCGTTGTGCTTGACCCAAGCGATTATGACGCTCTGGCGCCGCGCGCCGCGCCGCTCATCGAAACGGGCTTTCTCGCATGGTCCGGCGCGGTTCTGCGCGCGACCGCAAGCGGCCGCAAAGTGCTGAACGCCCTGCTGGCGAGGCTCCTTTGAGCGTCGCCGCTACGAGCCCGGCGTGAAGCTCTTCGGCGCCGGGTCGATGAGCTTGAACCCTTCGGGCTGGATTTCGAGCACGGCGAGTCCGCGTTCGACGGCGCCGTCCGGCTTCAAGCGGAAGAGACCGTCCGCCCCGATAAAGCCGTTCGGATTGGCGATCATCTGCACGGTGAAGCGTTCGCGCTTGCGCGGGTTTTGCGCAAGGCGCGCGGCGAGCAAGGTCGCGTCATAGCTCAGCGACGCAAGGCGCGGCGGATTGGAGCCGAACGCCGCCGCATACCGGCGCGAAAACGCTTTCGTGGTTTCCGGGTCGGGCGCTGCGAACCAACCGCCGCGCAAAGCAGGCTCACGCGTCAGGCGCGGATTCTGCCAGGCCGAGATTCCGAGGAGTTTCACCGAATTGATGTTGACATTGTAATAGGGAAGCAGCGGCGCGAGCGCGCGCAACAGCGTGCCTTGCTCGGGCATCAGCACCGCCTGATAGCCGCTCGAAGAATATTGCGCGAGGCGACGCGCCGGGGCGAGCATCTTGCTTGGGTCCTGCTCGTAACGTTCCTGATGCACGAGCGTACCGCCGCGCGCACCAATCTCGCCCGCGAAGGCGGTGGCGACGCGCTCGCCATACTCATTCGCGGGGGCGAGCAGCCCGAAGCGCGTCTTGCCGCGCGTCATCGCATATTGCGTAATCCGCGCGATTTCGAGTTCCGGCGGGAAGCTCAGCAGAAAGACGCCCTGCCCCGCCGATTTCACATCCGACGAAAACGCAATGATGGGCACGCCCGCCGCGCGGCTGACGGCGGAGACGGCCGCAACCTCTTCCGAGAACATCGGTCCAAGGAGGATTTCGGCGCCGTCGGCGAGCGCCGATCGCGCTGCAGCCTCCGCCCCTTCGGCCGTGCCGCGCGTGTCTTTCGGAATGAGGAGGAAGCGCTCGTCGCCCGCTTCAAAGGTCGCAAGCTGCGCCGAATCGAACATGGCGGCCGCGGTCTTTTGAACTTGGGACGATGCTGCCGTGAACGGCAGAAGAAGTCCTATGCGAACGGGTTCCGCGCCTCGCATATGGAGAGGCTGCACATAGCCGCGCCGGTCAAAGCGGCCTGCATCGCTCGTTTGCGCCTGGCCGCGCCGTGGGCGGTCGGACGCCCGATCATCGCCGGCGATCACCGGGCCGCCGTCGCCGGGCGAGGAGGTCGAGGAACAGGCGGCCGCAAGGCCCAAGGCGGCGACAGCGACCAATAGTTTGAGGCCGCGAAGGACGGACGGAACCTGGTTCACGAAAAGCTTCCCTGCGCTGAATTCCGGGAGGGACCCTAGCCGCGCCCCGGCGGGCGTTCAATCGCGCCCGGCCATCGCAATTGACGGAACAGGCGATGACAGGCCAATCAAGCGCCCATGCCGCTCCCCCCGGGCCTTTATGTCGTCGCGACGCCAATCGGCAACCTTGGCGACATGACGTTTCGGGCGGTCGAGACGCTGAAACAGGCCGACCTCATCCTCTGTGAGGACACGCGCCACACGGCCAAGCTCTGCGCCGCCTATGACATCCGCACCGAGCGGTCGGCCTATCATGAGCACAATGCCGAGGCCGTGCGGCCGGGAATCCTTGAGAAGCTTAAAGCCGGGCAAGCCATCGCCCTAGTGACGGATGCCGGCACGCCCCTGATCTCGGACCCCGGCTACCGCCTCGTGCGGGAGGCGCGCGAGCTTGGGCTTACGGTGACGCCCATACCCGGCGCATCCGCCGCCGTCGCCGCGCTTTCGGCCGCGGGCGCCCCGACGGACCGGTTCCTGTTCGCTGGATTTCCGCCGGCGAAGGCAGGGGCGCGGGACGCGTTCCTTCGAGATCTGTTGGCGCTCCGCGCGACGCTTGTCTTCTATGAGGCGCCGCAGCGCCTGACCGAAAGCCTAGAGGCCATGGCGGCCGTTTTTGGGGCAAAACGTCTGGCGACAGTCGCGCGCGAGATCACCAAGCTGCATGAGGAGTTCCGCCGCGGGGACCTCGCCGCCCTCGCCGACCACTATCGGGCCCATCCGCCCAAGGGCGAGATCGTCATTCTCGTCGAACCCTCGCAAGAGGCGGAGCCCGCGCCGGATATCGACGCGATGCTCCGCGAGGCCTTGCCCAAGCTTTCCCTGAAGGAAGCCGCCGCCGCCGTGGCGGAGGCGACCGGCGCGCCGCGGCGCACGGTCTATGCGCGCGCACTTGCTCTCAAGGACGGCGCCTGATGCGCGCGCCGGACGCCCGAACCCGGGCCGAACGCGCGGGGCGCCGCTGGGAAGGCCTCGCCGCGCTCTTTCTGAGTGTCAAAGGCTACCGGATTCTCGCCCGCCGCTTCGAAGCGCCAGGCGGCGAGATCGATCTTGTCGCGCGCAAGGGTGACGCGCTCGTCTTTGTCGAAGTGAAGGCGCGCAGGGACATCGACGATGCAGTATTCGCGGTCACGCCGAAGGCGCGCCGCCGGATCGAGTCGGCGGCCCGCGCTTTCATGGCGCGCAACCCGCATTACGCGACATTCGGCGTGCGCTACGACATCATCGCCGCTTCAGGTTTGCGCATGCGCCATCTCCGCGACGCCTGGCGCGAAGGGGAAAGAGACTAGCGCGCTGGGCGCAAAGGTGGGAACCGGTTTTGCGGGAAAAGGCGCGCCAGGATGAAATGTGCTGATAATCGGCCGCTTTGTTTTCGCCGCAAAGCGCTGCAAGATTGAACTACCCGAATTGCGTGTCTGCACGCTGCTTGCGAGACCCTCATGCGCCTTTTGTTCGTCGGCCTTGTCGCGCTCATCGTCCTGGCAGGCTGCGCGTCAGAGCGCACCCTGGGCGGCACATTCCGCGGCATCGGGTCTGGTGCGACCTTGAAATCGAAACTTTTCACCGATCGCCAGCACGACTATGGCGATATCGACCTGACCTTGAGCGACGGGCGGCTGCTTCTCACCGGCACGATGCGGTCGGAAGAAGGCCGGGCTGTTCTTGTCGAGCGCGCGCGCGTGGTGAAAGGCGTCAAGGAAGTGATCGATGAAGTCATCGTCGGCGAGAAGACGACGCGCGGTCAGGGCTGGAATGATTCGGAGATCGACCGGACGCTGAAGACGCGCTGGCTCACGGCGCGCGGCGTCGACAGCCGCAATTACAAGGTCTCAGTGTCGCAGGGCGTCGTCTATCTGATCGGCCGCGCCCGGGACGATCAGGAATTGCAGAACGCCGTCGCCATCGCCCGCGGCGTGAAAGGCGTCTCGCGGGTCGTGAGCTACGTGAACGTCCTTTTCCCTGCCCAGTCGCCTTATTGATGCGCCGCTTGCGCTCGGCTGCGCCTTAAGCGACGAACGGGCCCCAGGCCGCATTGTGGCGGTGACCTCATGAGGCAGGGCTGACATGCCGCTTAAAATCGCCATCCAGATGGACCCGATCGAGGGCGTCAACGTCCATGGCGACACGACCTTCGATCTTGCGCTCGAGGCGCATGGCCGCGGCCATGAGATCTCCATTTATCAGCCGCAACATTTGTCCTTGTTGAACGGCCGTGTCGGCGCCCATGCGCGCAAGGTCGCCGCGCTCAAGCGCGAGCAGGGCGCACATGCGACGCTGGAACCCGCGGCGGCGCTCGACCTTCACTCCGTCGATGTCGTGCTCGTGCGCCAGGACCCGCCCTTCAATATGGCGTATATCACCGCGGCGCAGATCCTTGAGCGCCTCGCGCCGGACGTCCTCGTGCTGAACAATCCGCGCTCGATCCGCGACGCGCCCGAAAAGCTTTTCGTCACCGACTTCACGGACCTCACGCCCCCGACGCTGATCACGCGCGATGTCGAGGCGGTGAAGGCCTTCCGCGCCGAACATGGCGACATCATTGTAAAGCCGCTTTACGGCAATGGCGGCGCGGGCGTTTTCCGTCTCGCTTCGGACGACGCGAACTTCAACGCGCTTCTCGAACTCTTCACGCAGGCCTTCGCCGAGCCCTTCATCGCGCAGAAATATCTTCCTGCCGTGCGCGCCGGCGACAAGCGCATCATCCTGCTCGACGGCGAGGCGGTGGGCGCGATCAACCGTGTGCCGATGAAGGGAGAGACGCGCTCCAACATGCATGTCGGCGGCCGGGCGGAGGCCGTTGAGATGACGGAGCGCGATCAGGAAATTTGCGACCGCATTGGCCCCGCGCTTTCGGAGCGCGGCCTCGTGCTCGTCGGCATCGACGTCATCGGCGACTATCTCACGGAGATCAACGTCACCTCCCCGACCGGCGTGCAGGAAATCCGCCGCTTCGGCGGCGCCGACATTTCGGCGCTGTTCTGGGACTGGGTCGAGGGGCAGAGGGAGTAGGCTTGCCCCGGCGCCTCCGGCCCCCTAAACGCCGCCTTCTGATGAGGGCGCGACGTGTCTGATGCAGCGGCGATGAGAGAAACGGAGACGAAGGCGGCGGCGCTCCCGCCGCTGCGCGTTGCGCTCTTTTCCGGCAATTACAATTATGTCGTTGATGGGCCAGTCAAAGCCCTCAACACGCTGGTCGGCCACCTCCTGAAGCGCGGCCATGAAGTTCTCGTCTTTGCGCCGACGATCCCCAACCCGCCCTTCAAGGCCGTCGGCGAACTCGTCTCTGTGCCGAGTTTCGCGCTGCCGGGCTCGCGCAGCGAATATCGCGTCGGGCTCGGCCTCTTTGGCGAGCGCAAGCGCCGGCTCGACGCGTTCCGGCCGAACCTCATCCACATCGCGGCGCCGGACATGACGGGCTTTGCCGCGCTGAAATACGCAGAAGCCAAAGGCGTCACGCCCGTCGCGTCTTTCCACACGCGTTTTGACACCTATCCGCGCTATTACGGCGCGGCCTGGGCCGAGAAATATGTGACCGGCTATATGCGCAATTTCTACGCGCGCTGCCGCCATGTCTATGCGCCGTCGCCATCCATGGTCGACGAGCTGCGCCGCGACGGCATCGGCCGCGACATCCGGCTCTGGACCCGCGGCGTCGACAAGGCGCTCTACAACCCGGCGCAGCGCGACCTTGCCTGGCGGCGCGCGCAAGGGCTCGCCGACGATGACATCGTCGTCGCCTTTGTCGGCCGCGTTGTTCTGGAGAAAGGCATCGGCATCTTCGCCGACGCCGTACTCTCCGCTTCCGGACGAAACCCGAAGTTAAGGGCGCTCGTCGTCGGCGAGGGGCCCGAGCGCGCGCGCTTTGCAGCGATGCTGCCCGGCGGCGTTTTCACTGGCTATCAGGGCGGAGAAGACTTGGCGCGCTGCTATGCGAGCGCCGACATCTTTTTCAATCCGTCGATCACCGAGACTTTCGGCAACGTCACGCTCGAGGCCATGGCGTCGGGACTACCGTCGGTCTGTGCGGCTGCATCGGGATCGCGCTCGCTCGTCGAAGACGGCGTCAACGGTCTGTTGTCGGCGCCTGAAGCTGGCGCAGAAGGCTATAGCCAACACCTGCTGAGGCTTGCCGCCGACGCCGCCTTGCGGCGGCGCATGGCGGCGGCGGCGCTGGAGCGCTCCCGGGCATTTGACTGGGAGACGCTGCTCGATGGACTTATCGCCGATTACCGGGACGCCATGCGCGCGCCTGCGTTGCCGGTCTAAAGCGCGGCCTGCATCGCAGGCCTCGCGGCCATTGCGCGGGAAAGTCAAATGTCAGACGATGCGCCGGCGTTCTCATGACCCCTAAACGGAAAACATCTTGGCTGGCGCTGGAGTGGTTCGGGACAACCGTCCTTGGACTACTGCCGGACAGCCCAGCCGTGACAGAAGCCGTTGCGAAGCTTTTTTATGCGGCGTTCAACGGCTGGCGCGCGCCGGATCTGCGCAGGCCGACGACCTTCAACGAGCGCATGATCCTTCTCAAGCTTGCGCCTGATGCAGGATCAGACCTCCGCAGGAGGATGACGGACAAAGAGTACGCCAAGGATGTAATCGAAGAGCGGGTCGGGCCCGATCATGTCGTGCCGACCTTCGCGGTTATCCGGTCGCCGGACGATATTGATCATTTCTTGTTTCCTGCGCCTTGCGTCGTCAAACCGACGCATTCGAGCCAGGAAGTGATGGCGTTCGAGACTGAGCAGCCGACGCCGGAGGAACGGCGCAGGCTGAAATACTGGATGCGGAAGAGCTATTTTGCCGCCAACCGTGAACCGAATTATCGCGGCCTCGAACACAAGCTGATCGTCGAGCCGGTGATCGGCGGCGGGTTCGGCGCCGTCGATGACGTGAAAGTGATGTGCTTCTTCGGCGAGCCTCGCCTCATCCAGATCGACCGTGGTCGATTCCATGGCCGGCACCGGCGCGACTTCTATGATATCGAAGGCCGCTACTTGCCGGTCGCCATCAAATATCCGACGGCGCAGGAGCGTTTCGACTATGGCGCCGAGCTTCCCGAGATCTTGCGGCTTTCGCGCGCACTTTCGGCGGATTTCCCCTATCTCAGGGTCGATCTTTATGTGGCCGGCGGACGCGTGTTCGTCGGCGAGCTGACGAGCTTCCCATCGAATTGCGTCCAGGCCTTTCATCCGCCCGAGGCGGACAGGATCATTGCCCACGCCCTCGACGCACCTGGCTTTTCGATCTCGCCGCGACTCTTCGAGGGGCTGCCGCCGCCTGTCGTGAGGGCGCACTGAACGGGGCGGCCTACATCTTGAGCAAGACCGCTTCGCGCCCTATGTCAGCGGCCGGAAGGGGCGGCGGATTTCATGACTCCGAAGCGGAAGCGCTGGTGGCTGGCGCTGGAATTGATTGGCACTTTGCTCTTTTGGCTTTTGCCGAACGGCGCTCGAGCTAATACGGCCGTCGCGCATGTCTATTACGCCGCCTATAACGGGCTGCGCTTGCCGAACCTCAAATCGCCCCGCAGTTTCAACGAAAAGCTTATCGGGTTGAAATTGTCCGAAGAAGCACGCGCGCCGCTGCGGCGGCTGATGACGGACAAGGAACTCGTGAAAGGCCATGTCGAGAAGATCATCGGGCCGGGCCATGTCGTGCCGACGCTTGCCGTTTTGCGCACGAAGGCCGAGGTCGACTCCTTCGTCTTCCCCTTGCCCTGCGTCGTCAAGCCGACGCATTCGAGCCAGGAAGTCATGCACTTCGACAGACAGCAGCCGGACGCGGCGGAACGGCGGACGCTGAAATACTGGCTCTGGAAAAGCTATTTTGCGGCCAATCGCGAGCCCAATTATGCGGGTCTTGAACACAAGCTCATCGTCGAGCCGATCATCGGCGGGGCGTTCGGCGCGATCGAAGACGTGAAGGTTTTGTGTTTTCACGGCCGCCCGAAACTCATTCAGGTCGACCACAATCGCTACAGCGGTCACAAGCGCGACTATTTCGACATCAGGGGACGGCTCTTGCCGATCGCCATGCGCAAGGCGCCGGCCGGACTTGCCTTTCCGTATCCGGACAAACTTGCGCCGCTGCTCGATTATGCGGCGCGCCTCAGCGCCGGCCACAGTTTCCTGCGCGTCGATTTCTACATCGTCGGCGACGATATTCTTGTCGGCGAACTCACGAGCTTTCCGACCAATTGTACTGTGCCGTTCAAACCGGACGCGGCCGATCGCGCGATCGCGCGCCTATTCGACGAACCCGATCTCGACGTGGGCCCGTCGCTCTTCGCCGGCGCACAGGCGTGAGCGCGGGCAAATCTTTTCCGCCGCCCGGTCTTGTCGCCTTCGTCCGCGCTTGGATTGAACGATTTCAGACATTCGCAGCGGACCCGCGCGTCAAGCGCCACCAGAAGACTGCGCACTATGTTTTCCTTGCCTTTATCGTCGGCGTGCTTATCTGGCGCCTGCATGGAATCGGCTGGGCCGAAGTCGCCGCCGCACTGCCGACGGCGCCGCTTTTTTATGTTTTCTTCCTGCTGAAGTTTCTCGCGCTCCCTTGCGCGGACATGACGATGTATTCGATCATCTGGAACCGTCCCCTCTTTGCGCATTTCCCGGCCTTTGTGCGCAAGCGCGTCTACAATTACGGCGTCGCCGGCTATGCGGGCGAGGCGTTTATTGTGCAATGGGCCGGACGCACCTTCGGCTTTTCGGCGAAAGACGCGCTGATCGGCGTGAAGGACGGCAATATTCTTTCGTCGTTCACCGCGAACTTCACGACGGTCGCGTTGATTGCGGGCCTTGCGGTCTCCGGCATGCTCGCACTTGCCGCGCGCGCCGTGCCGGGCGGATACGGCGCTTTCGCGCTCGCCTTTGTCATCGCTTCTTCCGTCCTCACTGTTGTTTTCGTTTTCAGACGCAAGATCCTCCAGATTGGCGACGGAAGGGCCATCCGCATTCTCGGCGTTCATTTCGTGCGTCAGGCGGCCCAGATCCTCTGCGCGACCGGCATGTATGCGGCGGCCATACCGACCGCGGCGCCGGCGGCCTGGCTCCTGTTCATCGCGCTGCAGCTCGTGATCAGCCGCGTGCCATTCGTGCCGAACCAAGACCTCGTCTATCTGACCGCGGCGCTGTCGCTCTCGTCCGTCATTAACGCCCCGGACGGCGCGGTGGCGGCCATGCTTTTGACCGAGGCCGGACTTTCGCAAGCGCTGAACTTCCTTTTATTTCTTGCGACAGCCCATCTCGCGCGGGCCAAAGGCTGAGCCGGCTGGGCGGGGCATTTCATCGACCCTGGACAGAATTTCCGCGCACGGCCGGGATTTTTTTGGTATGCCGCCCGGCGTATTTGTGGGTTCGCGACAAGACGGCCTTGCCCGCCGTTGCCGCCGTTCCGGCGAAAGGCGCAGCAGATGGCGGAAAAACGAGCTCTAAGCTGGCTCGCTCTCGAGTGGTTCGGCACGGTCGTGCTGGGGGCTTTGCCGGATTCGCGCCAGGTCAACGCCTTCGTCGCCAAGCTCTTTTACTGGGCGTATAATCGCTCGCTGCCGAACCTTGAGGCGCCTCGCGGCTTCAATGAACGCCTAATCCAGCTAAAGCTCTCAGACGAAGCGCGCGATCCCTTGCGCGAACGCGTCACGGACAAGGAGTTTCTGAAGGACCATGTCGATGCGCTCGTCGGTCCTGGTCATGTTGTACCGACGCTGGCGGTCTTGCGTAGCGTCGATGAGGTCGAGAGATTCGAATTTCCGATCCCTTGCGTCGTCAAGCCCACGCATTCCAGCCAGGAAGTGCTCTGTTTGCGGTCTGGTCAACCCGACGCGCGTGCGCGACGCAAGATGAAATACTGGCTCTGGAAGAGCTATTTCTCGGCGAGCCGGGAGCCCAATTACAAAAATCTCCAGCACAAGCTGATCGTCGAGCCGGTGATCGGCGGCCCATTCGGCACGCTTGAGGATGTGAAAGTCTGGTGTTTTCACGGCCGGCCGAAACTCATCCAGGTCGATCATGACCGGCACTCCCATCACCGCCGCGACCTTTTCTCCGTCGAAGGCGCCCTTCTGCCGATCGAGCGGCTTGCGCCGCAGGCCGGCCGGCCTTTCGGCTACCGGGGGCAATTGCCTGAAATCCTCCGTCTATCGCAAATTCTGAGCGCCGGGTTCAGTTTCGCCAGAATTGACCTTTACGTCCTTGGCGACACGGTTCTGGTCGGCGAGATTTCGAGCTTCGCGGACGGTTGCGTCTCACCTTTTCGGCCCGACAGCGCCGACCGCATCGTCGGACGGCTGTTCGACGAGCCGGACCTCGCTTTGGAGCCTGAAACTTTCACCGAGCCGCTCCCGCGCCTCAGTCACGCGGCGGCTTGAGACGTGGTCTCGGGCGCCTTTTGGTAGCCGTGGCGACCTGCGCCATTTTACCTGGCGGTGGAATTGGCTAAACACCCCGCCTACAGCGGCCGGAGACTTAACCCGGCGGCGCCCATTTGCGCGGCACCGCGCCCTTACCGAGACGATCGACCTCACGATGAAGCTGATCGACCGATACGTCTTGCGGGCCGTGCTGACCCCTCTTGGCGTCTGCCTTGCGATTGCAGGGATGCTGCTGCTTCTTGAGCAGATGTTGCGGCTATTCGATTTCGTGCTGGCCGAGAAGGGGCCGGTCGACGTCGTCTGGCGGATGCTCGCCAACCTCATCCCGCACTATCTCGGCCTAGCACTGCCGCTCGGCGCGATGATTGGCATCATGCTCGCCTTCCGGAATCTCTCGTTGTCGAGCGAGCTCGACGCCATGAACTCCGGCGGGCTCTCGGCGACGCGGCTCCTGCAGCCGGTCTACGGCCTTACTATTCTCCTCATGGCGCTCGACTTCATGCTGGTCTCTTACCTCGAGCCTCTCGCAAAATTCCGGTACGAGAAGATCCGCTTTGACGTGACCAGCGGCGCGCTCGGCATAAAGATTCCGCAAGGCGAGTTCGTCAACATCGGCGACGAGACGACGATTCGACTCGGCAAGGCGAACAGCCGCACGCGCGATGCGGAAGACATTTTTCTCGAGCGCCGCGAAAAGGGCGGGCGGACGACGACGATCACCGCGCGCTATGGCGGCATCTCGACTGATCCCAATCTCACACGCCTCTTGCTGAAGCTCCGCGACGGACGGCAAATTATCTTCGACCCCGTGCGCAACACGGGCGCCGCGCTGAAATTTGACTCCTTCGACCTCGAATTGCGCCTGCCGGCGATTGGCGTCTTCCGCGACCGTGGCCTCGAGGAAGAAGAGGCGACATTCGGCGAGCTCGTGAAAAGCGTGACGACGACGACGCCGGAGACAAACCCCTTATGGTACGAGCAGCATGCGGGCCTACACTGGCGCATCATTCATCCGCTGTCGTTTCTGGTGATTCCGATCCTGGCGGTCGCCATGGGCGTCACGTCGCGGCGGCGGGTCTCGAACATCAAGCCCGTACTCGGCGTTGCGATTCTCATCATCTATCACGAAACGCTCGAAGAATGGGGCCAGGTCGTCGCCAAACAGGGCCTGCTTTCGCCTTATGTATCGATGTGGGGAGTATTCGCGGCCTTCCTGGCGATCAGCGTGTTCCTCTACTTCGGCTCGATCGACCGCTCGCGGCTGGCGCGCGTCGCGCAGTCCAGTGAGGTCGGCACAGTGCGCGTTGTGCGCGACGGCGCGACGTCTGTGCATATCGAGGGCATGGACGCACCCTCGGGGCGCGCGGCGCCATGAAGGTCGACCGCATCCTTACGCTATATGTCGGCCGGCAATTCCTGGTGGGCTTCGCCGGCCTTCTCCTGTTCTTCGTCGTCATCCTGCAGATGCTCGATCTTCTCAACAAGTCTGCGGATATCATCGAACAGGCGGGCGGAGGATGGGGATCCGTCGGCCGCTATATCGCGCTGCGCTCGCCGCAGATTGCGAGCCAGTTCGCGCCCTTCGCCGCGCTTCTGTCGATCGTATTGACGTTGTCGCAGCTCAATTTGCGAAGCGAGATCACCGTGATGCGCTCGGCCGGGCTTTCCGTGAACCGCGTGCTGTTTCCGATTGGCCTCATGTGCGGCGGCGTCGCCCTCGCCCATTTCCTTTTCCAGGAATTGGTGGTCGTCGGCGCGACAGAGAAGCTCGCCTACTGGGAAGCCAATGACTTCAAGCCGAATTTACCGCCAGATGACGGCACACGCACCGACGTGCGCATCGCCTTCGGCGGGGAATTCATTCATGCAGGCAGCGCGGCGCGCGTCGGCGAGCAGGTCGTCCTCAACGGCGTCACCATCACGCGGCTCGATGAGCGCGGCCTTCTGACCGCCAAGACCGAAGCTGAGTCCGCACAATATTTCCGCGGCGCATGGACCTTGATTGGCGCGAAATCCTTTGAGACGTCTGGCGCAAATCTCGCGTCTTTTGCAGCGACCCCTTGGGCGACGGCGCTGAACCCGGAGCTTCTGTTCGCGCTGTCTTTGAACCCTGACCGCACGCCTATCATCCAGCTCATCCAAAAGATTGGGCAATTGCGCGCGGAAGGCGCAGACACGCGGACGGCTGAGACTTCACTGCTCAGCCGTTTCTCCAAACCGGCGGCGACGCTCGTCATGCCGCTGCTCGGCGCCATCGCCGGTTTCGGCGTCACGCGCCAGGGGAACCAGCTCGCCCGGGCTGCGCTCGGCGGGGCGCTAGGCTTTTCCTATTTCGTCGCTGAGAACCTGATGATCGCCCTCGGCAAGCTCGGCGTCGCGCCCGCCTTTATCGGCGCCTTTTTCCCGTTCACTTTGTTCCTCGTCGTCGGCTTCTCAATCATTCTCTCGATGGAGAACTGACGGGCAGTCGGGTTTCCCCTTGGGGTTTCGACAAACCGCGCCCGACAAGCTACACGAACCGCCATGTCCATTTCCGCGCCGCAGATCGTTTCGCTCGGGTGCCGCCTCAACGCGTATGAAGGCGAGGCGATGAAGCGCCTTGCCGCGGAGGCGGGGCTCAGCGATGCGATCGTCGTCAACAGCTGCGCTGTCACGAACGAAGCCGTGCGCCAGACGCGCCAGACGATCCGGCGCCTGAAGCGCGACAACGCCGGGGCGCGCGTCATCGTCACGGGCTGTGCGGCCCAGATCGACCCGCAGTCTTTCGCCGCCATGGGCGAAGTCGACGCCGTGCTCGGCAATCAGGAAAAGCTCGACGTCGCGGAATGGCGCGCACTCGCCGCCGGCGCCGATACGATGCGCGTCAACGACATTTTCTCCGCGCGCGAAACCGCAGCGCCCCTGCTCGACGGCTATGGCGACCGCGCCCGCGCCTTTCTGCAAGTGCAGAACGGCTGCGACCATCGCTGCACGTTTTGCATCATCCCCTATGGTCGCGGCGCTTCGCGCTCGGCGCCGATGGATCGCGCAATCGAGGAAGCGCAACGCCTGGTCGCCAACGGCCATAGCGAACTCGTTCTGACCGGCGTCGACATCACCTCCTGGGGCGCGGACCTTCCGGGCGCGCCGCGGCTCGGGGACCTCGTCGGCGCGCTTCTCGACAACACGCCGGGCCTCATGCGCCTGCGCCTTTCGTCGATCGACGGGGCGGAGGTCGATGAGGCATTGTTCGAACGCATCGCGGGCGACGCCCGCGTCGCGCCGCATCTCCACATTTCGCTGCAGCATGGCGACGACTTGATCCTGAAGCGGATGAAGCGGCGCCACACGCGCGCCGACGCCATCGCCTTTTGCGAGCGCTTGCGCGCGCGGCGGCCCGACATCGCCTTCGGCGCCGACATCATCGCGGGCTTCCCGACCGAGACGGAAGAGATGTTCGAGAACAGCCTCTCGATCGTCGATGCGGCCGGCATCCAGTATCTGCACGTCTTTCCGTTCTCGCCGCGCGAGGGAACGCCCGCCGCGCGCATGCCGCAGCTCGACCGCACCGTGATCAAAGCCCGCGCCGAGCGCCTGCGCCGCAAGGGCGCTGAGGCGCTGTCGCGCTTTCTGGACGGCCTCGTCGGCGGCGTTTTTGACGCCGCGCTCGAAAGCGGCGGCCGCGCGCGGCTCGGCAATTTTGCGCCGGTCGCCGTCGACCATGACGGGGCCCCTGGCGGCATGCGCCGCCTGCGGATCATCGGCCGGGACGGGGCGACCCTGCTCGGCGCGCTTGCGTAACGGGCCGCCATGGCGAAAAATTTCTTCTCAGGCCTGTTCGGCCGCAAAAAGAACGACGCGGCCGAGACGCCGGGCGACAGCCCGGCTTTGCCTGCGGAAGCTCCGGAAGCGGCGCAAGTCTCTGAGCCTGTCGTTTTCGAGCCGCCCCCAGCCCCCCCGGAAACAAAAGGCTTCTTCTCCAAGCTGAAAGACGGGCTTTCGCGCAGCGCCGGCAAACTCAGCGCAGGCGTCACCGCGATCTTCACCAAGAAAAAGCTCGACGACGAGACGATCGAGCAGCTCGAGGAATTGCTGATCAGCGCCGATCTTGGCGTGCCCGCCGCGGCGCGCGTCGCAACCGCGCTCGCCAAGGACCGCTTCGACAAGGAAGTGACAGACGCGGACGTGAAGGCCGCGCTCGCCGCGACCGTGGCGGCGGCGCTGCAGCCTTTGGCGCGGCCGCTCGTCATTGATCCCTCGAAGAAGCCGCATGTCATTCTCGTCGCCGGCGTCAACGGCTCCGGCAAGACGACGACGATCGGCAAGCTCGCCGCGCGCCTCAAGGCCGAGGGAAAGTCGGTCATGCTCGCCGCCGGGGACACGTTCCGCGCCGCGGCCATTGAGCAGTTGAAAGTCTGGGGCGAGCGCACGGGCGCGCCGGTCATCGCGCGCGACGTCGGCTCCGACGCATCGGGCCTTGCCTATGACGCGCTCGAACGCGCCGCGCGCGAGGGAGCCGACGTGCTCCTCATCGACACGGCCGGCAGGCTGCAGAACCGGCGCGAGCTGATGGACGAGCTCGCCAAGATCGTGCGCGTGCTGAAAAAGATCGACCCGACGGCGCCCCAGGACGTTCTGCTCGTGCTGGACGCGACCGTCGGCCAGAACGCGCTCGCCCAGGCGGACGTCTTCCGCTCCATCGCCGGCGTCACGGGCCTTGTCATGACCAAGCTCGACGGCACGGCCAAGGGCGGCGTGCTCGTCGCGGTGAGCGACAAATTCCAGATTCCGATCCATTTCATCGGCGTCGGCGAAGGCGTCGAGGATCTGCAGCCCTTTGATGCGGCGAGTTTTGCGCGCGCTCTTGCAGGCCTCGGCGAGGGGGCCGCATCGTGACGAATGCGACCGTCGAGCGGCGACTTTCCGGCTGGTCGCGCTTTGCCGTCGATTTCGGCCCGCTCCTCGTCTTCATGGCGGGCTTTTTTCTGGGCGGAAAGATCACGGCGCTCGCGGGCCGCCTCCTCGGCGAACAATGGTGCTTGCGCGAGGGCGCCGAAATGTATGTCGCGATCGGGCTCTTCTTGCCGGCCTTCGCAGCGGCTTTTCTCTACAGCGTCTGGCGCGAGCGGCGCGTCGCGCCGATGATGATGATCAGCGCCGTGATCATTGCGGCGATGGGCGCGCTGACCTTTCTGCTGCACGACAAGACATTTTTCTTCATGAAGCCGACGCTCGTTTATGTTCTCTTTGCGGGGCTCCTCGGCGGCGGCCTCGCGACGGGCCGGAATTTTCTGAAGACCTTGTTCGACGGCGCGCTCGTGCTGCCGGATGCGGCCTGGCGCACGCTGACGATGCGTTATGCCGTCTTTTTCGTCGCGCTCGCGGCCGCAAACGAAATCGCCTGGCGCAGTTTGACGCAAGGCTGCGCGATCGGCGCCCTGCCCTCTACCTCCGGAGTCGGCGACTTCCTGCGCGACTGCGCGGCCGCGCCGCTCGCCAAATGCCCGGGCGAAGCGGCCTGGGTCAATCTCAAGGTCTTCGGCTTTACGGCGGTCAATGTGCTGTTTGCGCTGGCGCAGGCGCCGTTCCTCTCGAAGCACATGACCGAGCCGAAGCCGGGCGCCTGAGCCTCACAAACCGCCGCCGATCGTTTCGCAGAACGGCGCGAAATCGTCGCGGTCCCGCGTCGCATGCCAGCTTTCAAGCGCCCGGCGAACGGATGGGAAGGCGAGATCGGCCCACGGAATATCCTCCCACGACGCAAGACGGATTTCGAGGCTTTCGGGCCCAGGCGCTGCCTCGCCGCGTTCAAGCCGCGCCCGAAAGATGATCTGCACCTGACTGATTCTTGGTACGGAATAGACGGCGAGGACGCGCTCTATGGCGACGGCCGCGCACGCTTCCTCCAGCGCCTCGCGGCGCGCGCCTTCTTCCGCCGCCTCGCCGATCTCGAGATAGCCCGCCGGGATCGTCCAGAAGCCTCGGCGCGGCTCGATCGCGCGGCGGCACAAAAGCACGCTCCCGTCATGGACGGCGACGGAGCCGACGACGATCTTGGGGTTCTGATAGTCGATGAACCCGCAGCGCTCGCACACGGACCGCTCGCGATCGTCGCCTTCCGGTCTCACTCGTGCAAAACGCGGGGCGTCTTTCGGCATGTTGGGCTCACGTTGCGATGGGCCGCGGACAGCGCCGTTGGCGGATTGTCAGACTAGCCCCTATCTTGTCGGAATTTATCCGCCTCACGAATATTTGTCGTCGACGGCGGCCTTTCAATCCGCTATGAGCGCCCACGGATGCGGAAGACTTGGCGTGCGGCCAAAGGCGCGAAAGGCGCTGCCGGCGTCGGTCTCGCCGACTGCAATAGGCCGCGGCCGGAGTTTCAGCGCCGCTTCAGAGCTTAGAGAAACGGAGAACGCTTAGCATGGCTTTCAATCTCAAATCTTCGCCGGGTCACCTTCTTCGCCGGGCCCAGCAATACGCGCACGACCTTTACGCTGCCGAAGTCGGCGCCGATGGTCCGACGCCGCGCCAGTTCGAAGTGTTGCACACGGTCGCCCAAAATGAGGGCCTCAGCCAGACCGACCTCGTACGCGCCACCGGCATCGACCGTTCGACCCTCGCCGACATGATCGCCCGCATGATTAAGAAGGGCCACCTCTCGCGCCAGCGCACGAAGGACGATGCGCGCGCCAACGCCGTCTCAATCACCGCCTCGGGCAAGCGCGTGCTGCAGGGTGCGATGAACGCCGTCAGCAAGGCGGAGACCGCTGCGCTGAACGTCTTGCCGAAGACGCAGCAGAGCGGCTTCATGAAGGCCCTCGCCGCCTATGCCGAAGCGCTCGACGCCATGGGCGAGCAGGCGGCCCCTGCCAAGCCTGCCAAGAAAGCGAAGAAGGCCAAGAAAAAGGCCAAGCGCTAAGACTTTCCAGCTGTTGCGCCGATTTCAGAAAGGGCCGCCAGACAAGGCGGCCCTTTTTGCTTTGGCGCGCGGCGTCTCAGTCGCCGGGCCTCGCGCGCAACGGCGCTATGCGCGGGCCGGGTCCGCTGAAGAACAGCATCCGGTCATAGAGCACAATGGCGGCGGCGACCGAGAGATTGACGCAAAAGCGCGTCGGGATCTGCACAAGATGCGCGCAACGCGCGCGCGCTTCCGCCGAGAGCGAGCCGCGCTCCGGCCCTAGCACATAAGCCGCCCGCAAAGGATGGCTGAAGCGCATCAGCTCTGTCGCGGACGGATCAACCTCCACCCCGACAAGCGCGCAGCCTTTGGGCAGTTGCATCTCCGAAATGGTCTGCCATTGGTGGAGAGGCACATGGCCTTCGGTCTTTGACGTGTCCGCATGGGCGACCTCGCGCGCGGCAAGTCGCGATCCGATCGTGAACACGAAGCTCGCGCCAAAGGCATGGGCGGTACGCATCACCGCGCCGAGATTCATCGCCTTCGAAATGCCCTCGGCGCCGACGCCGAAATAGCCGCGCATGGCCCGCCTCCGCTGGGTCCGGAGTCAATCCGGGTTTGGCGGCGGCGGCAATACGGCTAGCATTCCGTCCCATGGACGCCGCCGCACGCTTCCCGAGGCCCGACGGGCATTATCTGTTGTCGCACTCTGTCGGCCTTCGGCCGATTGCCGCTGAAGCACGGCTAACGGCCGCATTTCTGGAGCCCTGGTCGCGCGGCGACGGCGCCGTCTGGGATTTCTGGCTCGCCGCCATCGGCCGCTGGCGAGCGGCTCTCGGCGGGCTTCTCGGCGCCGCAGCCGACGAACTTTGCCCGCAGACGAATGTCTCGAGCGCGCTCACCAAGGTCGTGTTTTCCCTGCCCCCGCGCGCCGGGCGGCGAAAGGTCGTCGCGACCGAGGATGATTTTCCGACGATCGGCTTTGTCCTCGAGCAGGCGCAGCGGGCGGGCTATGAGCTTGTTCTTCTGCCCGGCGGCGCGCGCCTTGCGGACCCCGACGCCTGGGCGCGGGCTTTTGCGGACGATGTGCAGCTCGTCCACGCGACGCATGTCTTTTCCAACACGAGTCTCGTTGCGCCGATCCGCGAGATCATTGCGCGCGCACGGGAGGCAGGCGCCTTTTCCGTCATCGATGTCGCGCAATCGGCGGGCTGCGTGCCGATCGACCTTGGCGCGCTGCGTCCTGATTTCGCCATAGGCACATCCGTCAAATATCTCTGCGGTGGGCCGGGCGCCTGCTTTCTCTATGCCGACGCGGAAACCGCCAAGGCCTGCGCGCCGGCCGATGTCGGCTGGTTCAGCCATGAGGACCCGTTCGAGTTCGACATCAGGTGCTTTCGCTATGCCCCCGGGGCCTTGCGGTTCTGGGGCGGAACGCCGTCCGTCGCGCCCTTTGCGCTGGCCGGAGCGGGCCTCGACGCGATTGCGGAAGCAGGCGTCGCCCGCATCCGTGCACATCACGAGCGGCTCATCCGCAGGCTGATCGAGCGGTTCGGCGCCAAGGCGTTTCTTTCGGAAACGCGCGGAGGTTTTCATGGCGCTTCAGCGGTGATCAAGGCCGCGCCCTCTGGGCGGGCGTCAGCGGCGCTGGCGGCGGCGCGGGTGCATCATGACCGGCGCATGGGCGGCATCCGCGTCTCTGCGCATCTCTACACCACAGAGGCGGACATGGACGCGCTCGCCGAAGCGATCGCGCCCTTCCTATGATGAAGGCCGGTCTCCCTTTCCGCGCCTTGTTCGTCGCGACGCTCCTCGCGCTTGTCGCGGGCTGCGCGACGCCGCGGCCGTTTCTTGCGCCGATCCTCAAGGACAAACCGCAATCGCTCGGCCACTATGTCGGGTCACGGATTGACAGGGCGGCGCCCGTGATCGAGTCGGGGTCAGCGGCGCGCGGAGAGGCGCGCTTCAATCCCGATATGGCCGGCGTCTGCCGGCGCTCGACGGAGACGATGTCCGCGGTCGTGTCGATCTGTGCGCAGGAGGCTCTCGAGGACGACTCTCTCCAATTCTGGATCGAGGATTTCGCCGCAGCGCTCGAAACCCTTAACGCGCGCGTCTTTGGAGACGCGCCGCGCATCCACCTCGATGTGACGCTCTTTGCCGCCGGCCCGTCCGAGAAGATCGATTTCGTGCGCCGCGCGCCCTTCGACGGGGCGACCGCGCGGCTTTCCTTCGTCACGCGGACAACCTTGCTCCGCGAGCCCTTCCGGCGTGTCGTGAGCCAGAGTTTCGCGCATGAGACCTATCATGCGATTCCGCGGGCGCGTCGGCTCCTCGCTGGCGAAACGCCGCGGCGGGGCACGGTCACCGCCATGCTTCTCGAAGAGGGCGCCGCCGAGCTTTATGGCCTCTGCGGCTCTCTTCTCGCGACCAATCTCGCCTCGCGTGCGGAAGCAAACCACGATTTCAGGGGCCGTCCAGGCGGCGTGTTCCTCGACGCGGAATTGCGCGCCATGCTTCTTGGCGACTTTGACGTGCGGAAGCCCGCTCTGTCGCGCGCGGAGATTGACGTCGCCGCCGAGATGATCGCGACGACGCTGTGGTCGCATGCGATCGGGCCGCGCACCATCGCTGAAGCGGACCGCGATGACGGCCGCGCTCTTCTTGCTCTGTGTACGCAGGAAAACCTCGGCGACGAAGCGCGCTTCCGGGCGCTGCTCGCGCGCCACGCCGAAGATGGCGTCGAAGCGGCGCCCTTGCCTCCTTTCGAGGGGTCCGTCGCCGAAGACTATTTCAGACGATATCGCGAGGCGATCGCGCGGTGGCGGGCAAGCCATGGACTGAGCCTCGCCAAGCCAGGCGCATGAGGTGCGGCCACGCTACAGAACGAGTTCCAGCGTCACCGGCACATGGTCGGACGGCTTTTCCCAGCTGCGGCACCGGTCATGCACGCGAAAGCCGTCGCGGCCCCGGGTGAGGGCGGCCGTTTTCAGCGCCGGGCTCACCCAAAGATGATCGAGCCGCCGGCCGCGATTGGACGCCTTCCAGTCGGCCGCCCGATAAGACCACCAAGTATAGATTTTCTCCGGCTCCGGAATGATCTCGCGCGCGACGTCGACCCATTTGCCGGCGCGGAGCGCGGCGTTCATGAGGTCGACTTCGACGGGCGTATGCGAGACGACGTCCTGAAGCTGCTTATGTGACCAGACATCGTGTTCGCGCGGCGCGATGTTGAGATCGCCCGCGAGCACGACTTTTTTGCGGCTCGTCGCGGACGCGCCCCAATCCGTCATCTCTTTCATGAAGGATAGTTTGTGCGCGAATTTCTCATTCGCCTCCGGGTCCGGCTCGTCGCCGCCCGCCGGGACGTAGAAATTGTGGATGCGCAGCCCGCCCGCCGTCGCCGCGATGTGGCGCGCATCGTCCTTGCCGCAGAACTGCAGCGCCTCGATGTCTGAGAGCGGCGTCCGGCTCGCAATGGCGACGCCGTGATAGCCCTTCTGGCCGGAGACGGCCTGATGCGGATAGCCGGCCTCAGCGAGCGCCTTACCCGGGAACTGATCGTCGCGGCATTTGATTTCCTGGAGGCACAGAACGTCAGGCCGCTCTTCGTCGAGGAAGCGCGTCACAAGATCGATTCGCAGGCGGACGGAATTGATGTTCCAGGTGGCGAGTTTCATGGGAAAAAGCAGCGACGGACGTTGGCGGAGAGAGCGCGGGTTGCTAGAGGTAAGTCAAGGGCGTGCGGATTGCGAGACCCCCGCGACGCTCCTCGCGCATGACATTTCTCCCCGAAGCCGTTTCGCCCCTCGCCGCCGCGCTCGTCGTCGCGGCGAGCTTTTTCACCTCGGCGCTTACGGGCGCCTTCGGGCTTGGCGGCGGTCTTGCGCTGCTCGCCGTGATGTCGGCCCTGTTTCCGCCGGCGGCGGTTGTGCCGGTGCATGGCCTCGCCCAGCTTGGCTCCAACGCCTCTCGCTTTTTCCTGCAATGGCGCCATGTCGACTGGCGGATCGTCGGCTGGTTCGCGGCGGGATCGGCTCTCGGCGCTCTCATCGGCGGCAAAGTCTATGTCGCCCTGCCCGAAGAGATCCTGAAAGCGGGGGTCGGCCTTTTTGTTCTGTATACGGTCTGGGGCCCGAAACCGAAGGGCGCGCCGCCGGGCGCGCGGACCTTCTTCATCACGGGCGGCGTCGCCGGATTCCTGTCCATGTTCTTCGGCGCGACAGGCCCGATTACGGCGGCGATGTTGTCGCGCACCGCCCTCGGCAAGCTTGAGATTGTCGCGACACATGCGGCGGGGATGGTTTCGCAGCATCTTCTGAAGAGCCTCGCCTTCGGCGCGCTTGGCTTTGCTTTCGCCGCCTGGGCGCCCTTGATCGCCGCCATCGTGGCGGCAGGCTTTTGCGGGACCTGGTTTGGCACGTCGATCCTGAAACGGATGCCGGAAGAGAATTTCCGGTCCGGCCTCCGCCTCGTGCTGACCTTTTTCGGGTTTTATCTTGTCTCCGGCGCGGTCATCGACGCGTTTAGAAGAGATTGAAGGTCTGGCCGGCGACGCCGACCGGCCAGCGGCCGAATTCGAAGAGCTGGAATTTCGCCGTAAACGGATGATGCTCGGCGTCGAACTCCGGGTCTGCCGCCGCCGCGGCGAGAACGAGCGCCGCCTGATGCGCCGCCTGCACGGCCGAGCCGACCGCCAGACGCTCAAGCTGCTCGTCTTCAACGTCGGAGAGCGAGGCCGCTTGCTGCATCCCCTCGCGCGCCGGCTCGACGACCCGGTCGGCGATCAGGGTCATGGCGAGGTTGAGGGCTTCTTCGGACAGAATTTCGCCGGCACGTAAGGTGAGGTCGGCGCGCAGGAGTTCTTCGGCCTCCCAGGCGGAGGATTGCCAGTCGAGGCTTTCGGCGGCCGCCGCCGCATCCTCCCATTCGATGAGAACGCCAATCGCCGCGTCCGGAAACCCGAGGCCATCCGCATAGGCTTCAGCGGCGGCGCGCGCGCCCGGCGTCAGCCCTTCGCCGAGATTGGCGAACCAGGGAATACCGGACAGGCCGCGCGCAAAGGCGGCGAGGCGGCGTAGCGCCGGGAGTTCGCGTTCGAGAGCATCGAGTTGATCGTCATCCATTGGGTGAATTTGGTAGGGCTGAAGGGGAAGAAAAAGGCGCCCGATCCGCGAGGACCGGGCGCCAAGCTGCGCTGTTGCGCCTACGCCGGGAGGGGATATTCCGGCGACGCTTCCGACACACGGACCTGCTAGCGGGGGGGCAACGCTGGTCCGGACTTCGATGTCGTCTGCGTAGTGTTACATTAACGCACCATGCCTCTCGATTTCAATAGGCCGAGTGAAAAAAAGCTTGCCTGTGGCGACCGGACACGAAGCTGTGATCGGCTTTTTCGGCGCGAAGTTTTCCACGGCCCTACTGCAAACGCGGAGCACTACCGCGGTTAACGATTCTTAAGGAAGGGCGACTTCGTTTCCGGCGCCGCGAAGACGCGGTTGGCGATGGCTTTGCCCGCGACGACGTCGCGCAAGGCGACGACCGTCACGCCGCCGCGCGGATCGTGTACGGCCCATTGTTTCAGCGTGAGTTGCGGCGCGGAGAAAACCGCGACGAGTTCGCCCTCCGTTTTCGGATCGGACGATGCAAAGCGCACGGCGACCGAATCCGCTGCGCGCTCAACTGCGGCGACCTTGATGTCTTTTTGCTCGACCTTCTTGCGCAGCAGGAATTTGATCGGCGTCTCGCCGACGGGATAGGAGTCTGTCGTCTCGAGCTGCTCGTCGCGCACATAGACAAGGCCGCCATTGGCGACGATGCGCAAGGGCGAAGGCGCAGCATAGTCGAACCGCAAAAGGCCGGGACGCTTAAGATAGAACGCGCCCTGGCTCTCCGCGCCGGAGGGCGCGATCTGCGTGAAGGATCCTTGCAAGGTCGTGAGGCTGTCGAGATAGGCGAAGACGCGCGCCGTCACCGCTGCGTCGGATTCTCCCGCGAAGACCGGCGGCGCGACGGGCTTTGCCGGCGCTGCGGGAACGGCCTTGACCGCCGGCTTCACAGAAGCCTTCTGCGGCGCTGTTGATTTCTCTGGCGCTTTCGACGGCGCTTGCGCGAATGCGGCGGCGCTGACGAGGCTCAACGCAGCGACGGCGGCCAAACGCGACACGACTACACGCATGATCCCGAACTCCTGATGCGGCGCCCAAATGCGCGGACGCCCTGTTGGAACGTGGCGCCGCGCCATGGCGAAACCGCGCCCTAGATGCGACGCAAATGCGGCCGCCAAAACCGCCATCAGAGTTGCCGCCGTCAGAGCTTGAGGGCCTCGTCATCCGTCAGCGCCCGCGCTTCGTCGGGCAGCATGATCGGAATGCCGTCGCGGATGGGATAGGCGAGCATCGCCTTCTTGCTGAGCAGCTCGCCCTTGTCGCGGTCATAGACGAGCGGCCCCCGCGTCTGCGGACAGACGAGAATTTCGAGGAGCTTTGGATCGATCGCCGCCGGAGCGTCTGCTTGCGACATGAGTTTTCCTACTGAAGAATGGGGCCCGCGTCGCTGTCGCCCGCCGACGACATCTCCATCAAGGCGATGAGGCATTCTGCGCGCGCTTGCGCGGTCTCGGCCTCGAGAAGCGCCTGTTTCTCATTCGGCGCAAACGGGCAGCCCATGGCGAGCGAAGCGATGAGCGAGTCGATCGGCGCCGTGCGCACGGCGTCCCAATCGGTCTTCAGGCCCTCTGAATCGAGATAGGCGCGCATCGCCTCCGTCAGGCGGTCGCGATCGACCATGGCTGTCGATGGATCGGCGACGTCGTCGCGTTCGAAACTTTTCCACTCGACCCGCGCCTGGCGATAGGGCGTCGCGACGGTCAGCTCTTCCTCGATGCGGAAACGCCGCCGGCCCGTGAGCGTAATGAGATAGCGGCCGTCGTCGGTCTCGGCGAATTGCGTGATGCGGCCCGCGCAGCCGACGCCATAAAGCGCAGGCGATCCGTCCGTCGCGCCGTCGCGCGGCTGCACCATGCCGATCAGACGCGCGCCGCCGAGCGCCTCGTCGACCATGCGCAAATAGCGCGGCTCGAAAATGTTCAGCGGCAATTGCCCGCCGGGCAGAAGCAAGGCGCCCGGCAAGGGAAACAGCGGCAGTGTCGCCGGCAGCGCCCGCGCGCGAGGAATGTGTTTGGGACTTGCTGCCGTCATGGTCTCCCTTTCGGGCGCCGTTACGAGAACAGGATCGACGAGAGCCGTCTTCGTCCGGATACGGTCAATTCATGCGTCGGGCCGAGCGCCTCGAAGACGGTCACGAGCTTCTTGCGCGCCGCCTCGTCGTTCCAGGCGCGATTCTTTTCGATGATCGCGAGAAGT
Source organism: uncultured Caulobacterales bacterium (assembly GCA_964507915.1). Taxonomy (GTDB): domain Bacteria; phylum Pseudomonadota; class Alphaproteobacteria; order Caulobacterales; family Parvularculaceae; genus Amphiplicatus. The sequence goes on along the minus strand of CAZDRH010000003.1, from coordinate 154,312 downwards.
TCTTCGAGCGCGGGCTCCATCGAACCTGCCGCAATCAGCGCCGCGGCGTAATCATAGCGCGCTTCAAGATTGGCCGGCTCTGACTTGGCTTTGGCGGCGAGCGCTTCGAGCGCGCCGGGCGCGGGTTTGGTCTCGGCAAGCGCAATCTGCGCCTTGACGCCGGCGAGCGCGGCGTCGCCGCGCTTTCCTTCCGGCACGGCGTCGAGAATGGCTTTGGCCTGCGTGATATTGCCCGCTGCAAGCTGACAGCGCGCAAGGCCGGCGAGCGCGCGCACATTCTCGGGATCGACTTCGGCGATCTGCGAGAAGATCTCCGCTGCGCCGGCGATATCGCCTTGCGCGAGGGCCGCGTCCGCCGCCTTGAAGAAGTCTTCAATGTCGCCTTCGCCGTCGGGCTGCGCCATGGCGGAAAGGCGCGCCACGAAATTCTTGATCTCGCTTTCCGGAATGGCGCCCTGAAAACCGTCGACCGGCCGGCCCTTGTAAAAGGCGTAGACGGTCGGGATCGACTGGATGCGCATCTGCTGGGCGAGCATTTGGTTCTTGTCCGTGTCGACCTTGACGAGCCGGACCTTGCCGTTCGCCGCCTTCACCGCGCGCTCAAGCGCGGGCGCCAGCTGTTTGCAGGGCCCGCACCATTCGGCCCAGAAATCGACAATGACGGGGACCTGCATCGAGGCCTTGAGAACATCCGCCTCAAACGTCTCGATGGTTGCGTCCTTGATGACGTCAGCGGGCGCGGGTTTGGCGGCGCCGAACAGCTGGTTCATGAGCTTCTCCGATTTTGACCCTAGATGAGGGCGCGCGCGCCGAAACGCAACCGGCCGCGACTTCACGTCCCGAGGGGCGCGGAAAGGTCGATGATCAAGGGCTCGACCCCGAGCGCTGCGAGAAACTTCAGGAAATCCGCCGCCGAAACGCCTGTTGAGGCAGTGTTCTCGAGTGGATGAAACCACAAGGGTTCGCGCGCAAGGAGCGCCGTGTCGAGCACAAAGGCTGAAAGCGCGCGGGCACTGTCGTTCAGGAGCGCGAAAGGCGTGACCGCGCCCGGGATGACGCCGAGCGTCGCCGTCATCAGCTCCGGCTTGCCAAAGGACAGGCGCCCTTTCGAGCCGAGCCTTTTGCCGAGGCCGACGAGATCGACCTGCGTTTCGGCGAGGGCCGAGACGAGCGTGAGGCGGTCTGCCTTGTCCTTGAGGAAGAGGTTTTTCGAATGCCCGCCCGGCCAGGCGAGCTTCATGTCGCGGCCTTCGGCGACCGTGAAGACGGCCGGATGCTCGACCGTGTGGGGTCGGATCCCGTGACGGTCGAAAAAGGCGAATAGGTCAGCGCGCGCGGCGGGCATAGCGAAGTGCGATGTCAGACGCCGCAGCGGACGGCAAGCGCCGCTATCCTACCTTCTCCCAGGCCCCGGAAAAGCCGTCGCACGTCCAGTAAGATGAAGCGCCCCTTTTGCTATTGGTACCCTGTAGGACGCTACCCGGTGCGTAATTCTTGCCGCCGCTTGGGCAGGTCTTGTTGGCGCAGCCCTTCTTTGAGTCCCAAAGATAGCCGCCGGCTTCGCATTCGGCCTGAGGGTCCGGCCTGCCCTTGGGCGCGGCGTCGGCGGCGGGGGCGGAAAGGCCAAAGCCGACCGCGCAGGTGACCGCGGCGAGTTTACCAAGATGAATGTACATGACTGCCTCCATGACGATGGGTTTGTTTGACGCGACGTGACGACGTTGCGCCCGTCTCCGCCACGCGGCTGTGACTTCGGGCACGACAACGGCGCAGATTTTGCGGGCATGGGCCGCTTGCCTTGGGTCGCCTCTTTGGGCATAAAGCCGGTCCCGCCGGGCACCCGCCGGCGGTTTCTTGAGTTGAGCGGGCGTAGCTCAGGGGTAGAGCATCACCTTGCCAAGGTGAGGGTCAAGGGTTCGAATCCCTTTGCCCGCTCCATTTTTCTCAAACGTTCTCGAGTCTGGTCGGCCGTCGGATCCCCTCGGAATAGCGCCGGGGGAGCAAACAATTTGAACCGCTAGGGAACTGATTGCAAAGTGATGTCGGGTGAGACCTCTAAATGGTGTCCCGAGGCTATTGGCGCGTACGAAAGTTCCGTTAGCCGCTAGTCAGCCAATGAGCCGACGCCAGGCAAGTCCCCGCGGTGCTGATTTAGATTCTTTAGCCGGCATATGACTCCCGCAAACTGCCAGCGACTTTTGCGCGAAATCGGTCCGAGTCAGCGCAGCCTGGCAACAGCGTTGATTAGGTGGCGTCGAGCAAGCCAGAGAGATCGGAAAAATGATCGTCCGGTGGGCGAAAGGCGCTTTTCTGGATGGAGCCCCTAAGGGCGGTATTCGCCTTACTTGCCTTTGAAGTTCGCGGCGCGGCGCTCGATGAAGGAACGTATGCCTTCTGCGGCATCCTCACTCTGCATCACGCGCCCAAGAATCTGCGGGACAAAGTCGATCGCCGCTCGTTCGCCGCCTTCGATGAACTTGCGCCCAGCTTCCTTAGTGACCTGGATACCGAGCGGCGCATTGGCCGCAATTGTGCGGGCGATCTCCAGCGCCCGCTCGCCCTGTTTGCCGACTGGCGTCACCTCTTGCACCAGCCCGATGCGGTAGGCCTCTTCCGCGCTGAATTCATCGCAAAGGAAGAGGTGGTACATGGCGTTACCCCATCCGGCGCGTGACAGGTACCTGAAGTGCGCTCCGCCAAGCGGCGCAATACCGCGTTTCGATTCCATCTGACAGAAGCGCGTGTTCTCTGCGGCGATCGCGATATCGCCAGCCAGCATCATCTCGATGCCAACGGTGAAGCATATGCCCTGTACTGCGGTGACGATCGGCTTACGGCATTGGCTGGCGAGTCCGAACGGGTCGATTGAGCCCGGGGGCGGCCGCTCAGGGTTGGCGCCAGGGCCGAAGAATTGCGGCATGTCGAGGCCCGCGGTGAAGTGATCTCCCTCGGCAGTCAGCACGCCGACCCAAAGATCGTCGTCGCGATCAAGAAGCGTCAGCGCCTCGGCCAATTGGACCATCATTTTGGGGATGAACGCATTCTTTTTTGCAGAATTCCGAATTGTAACCTTTAGGATGTGGCCGTCGCGCTCGTAGGTCACTTTGGGTTCGACTGCGGCGTCAGTCATGTTGCGTGCCTCCTTGCTTTACGCACTCCTCGTTCGCTGGGCATTGCCTGCGCGTCAGGAGTATGGCGATAATCTTGGAGGATTACGGGCATATTCCTGAGAGTCAAGGAGCATCCATGGGTCACTCTCAAATCGGAAAGGCAGAGAATCGCGCACGCATTCTCGAAGAGGCTGCAGCGCTGATCCGGGAAGAAGGCCTCGATGGCGTAAGCATCGCCCGGTTGATGGAGCGCGTTGGGCTGACAGCGGGCGGGTTCTACAAGCACTTCGCCTCGCGCGATGAACTCTTGGGGATCGTGCTCGACAAGGCATTGACAGAGGGTCACGCAGCTTCAGTTGCGGCGATAGGCGAGGGGCAGATCGACGTCGCGATGATTGTGCGCAGTTATCTCAGCCGCAGCCATCGCGAGAACCTAGGCGGCGGCTGTGCGATCGCGGCGCTGGCGGGAGAGACTGGACGCGCAGGCGATGGGATTCGCGAAATCATGAGCACGCACATAGAGAATTTCGTCTCCTGCATGCGCACTGTTCTCGAGGACAAAGACGATAAGCGCGCCATCGTTGCAGTGTGCGCCATGGTAGGGGCCGTCTCTCTGTCACGTGCCATGAGTGACGTGCCGCGGTCAGACGAGGTGTTGCGCACGGTGCGGGATTTTCTGATCGCCCAATTGGAAGCATGATCACTGAGCGGCAAAGCCTCGTTCATTCAAGCGATCTGCAGTTCGCATGCCTTCAACAAGCTCCGGCCTAAGATTGTAACCATTATCGCTAGAGACTTTGCGCAAAAGTCATTGCTGGGAATGATGTCGTCCGTCTTCGATGCAACCGCTGCGGACCGACCTTTGCGCTAGCGCGCCAGGCGCAAGAGTGGGAACCAGTTTTGCACGAAAAGGCGCGCCAGAATAATCCGTCGATCATCGGGCGCGATTCAGAAATCGCGCCCGACGATCTAATGCATCTCATACCAAGTTGCGCTGACTTCGACAGAGTCCACGCGAAAGTCGGTTGCCGTTTGCGGGCTCTACCCGCCGGTCAATAAGTCAAGGTCAGCGCAACCTCGTATCAGCTCTTGTCGCCAAGTGACGGGCGAGCTGCCAGGGCGGCGCCTTCAGCGCACGCTGACGACGCCGCAAGCTCAATGCTCTGTATGCTGGGCGGCCTCACCGAGTCCGGCGGCTTCTTCGCCTATGACGGAACGCGGATACCGTGGTGAAGACGGCGCCTCGTTAAATCGCCAGCCGGTAGCCCCCGCCTTCGGTCACGAGGAGCGTCGCGACGCCGGGCTCGGGCTCGATCTTCTGGCGAAGCCTGTAGACATGGGTTTCGAGCGTGTGGGTCGTGACGCCCGAATTATAGCCCCAGACCTCGTCGAGCAGGACTTCGCGGGTCACGGGGCGGCCGCCCGCGCGATAGAGGAATTTCAGGATCGAGGTTTCTTTTTCGGTGAGACGGATTTTTTTGTCGGCTTCCGTCACGAGCATTTTTACCGCCGGCCGGAACTCATAAGGGCCGACCTTGAAGATCGCGTCTTCGTTCTGCTCGTGGCTGCGCAGATGCGCACGCACGCGGGCGAGCAGCACCGCGAATTTGAAGGGCTTGGTCACATAGTCGTTGGCGCCGGCATTAAGACCGAGGATCGCGTCAGCGTCCGTGTCTGCGCCCGTCAGCATGATGACCGGGGATTTGAAACCGTTCTTGCGCATCACCTGCAGCGCGTCGCGGCCATCCATGTCGGGCAAGCCGACATCGAGAAGCACAAGATCGATATGCGCCTCAGCGCGCACCTTCTCGATCGCCGCGCTCGCTGTCGGCGCGATTTCAAGCGCGAACTCGTCGTGCAGGGCGAACTGGTCAGCAAGCGTTTCGCTGAGGAGGGAGTCGTCATCGACAAGCAGAAGTCGTTTAGCGCGGCTCATGAAAATGCTCTTCATCTCTCCGGGTGGCGCGTGATAGATAAACGGAGTTCACAGCAAAGCGAACCTCGCTCACGACATCGTTACGATAACGAATTTCTATGATATTTCTGCCTGTTGCGTAACGCTTTGTCTCCTCTCGCCAAACAGCGCGGACCCTATCCTGACATGCGTCGCCCCCAACTGGGCGGCGATATCGTAATCGCTGCTCATCCCCATACTGAGTTTTTCTAATCCATTACGCTGGGCGATCTTGGCGAGCAGGGCGAAATGCGGCGCAGGCGGTTCGTGGGACGGCGGAATGCACATAAGGCCAGTTATGGCGAGACCATGCTCGCGCCGGCAGGCCTCCAGTAAAGCGTCGACTTCCAAAGGCAGGACGCCCGCTTTCTGCGGCTCTTCGCCGGTATTGACCTGGATGAAGAGCGTGGGCTGTCGGCCGGCCTTCTTCGTCGCCGCGGCAAGCACCCGCGCGAGCTTCGGCCGGTCGAGCGACTCGATGACATCGAAAAGCGCGACCGCGTCATCGGCCTTATTGGTCTGGAGCGGGCCGATCAGATGCAGGGTGACATCGGGATAACGCATTTTGAGGGGCGGCCATTTTGCCGCCGCCTCCTGCACGCGGTTTTCGCCGAAGCGGCGGCAGCCGGCTTCGAGAAGCGGCAGGATACGGTCTGGGGTCTGGGTCTTCGTCACCGCGACGATGTCGACAGGCGTGTCGCGGCCCGCCTCAGTAAGCGCGGCCTTGAGGCGGGCCTTGGCCTCTGCGAGTTTCCCGGCGGGATCGAAGGCGGCGTCAGATGCGAGCGTCATGGACGGTTTGAGGATGCGGGCGCGGACGCTAGCAGCGGCGGCGGACGGGCTCAATGCGGCGTCAGGCGCGCGCACGCCGTTTTGTCTTTCGTTTCTCACGGACCCCCGCGGACCCGACCCTGAATGCGTCGCGCGCGTACTGCCGCCAGGGGCGGCGTTGATCTTGCGGCATTACCGCCATCCGCGGCGCGCGGGTCTTGCGCGGCGCCTGCGCACGTTGACGGCCGCGCGCGGCGCGCTGTTTCTCGTGGCGGGCGATGCGGCTCTCGCCGCCGACGCGGGCGCGGACGGCGTTCATTGGCGGGCGGATCAATTGCGCCTCGCCGCGCGGCCCGCGGGCGCGAGGATCGTCACGGCCGCGTGCCATTCAGGGGAGGAACTCGCTGCGGCGGCCCAATGCGGCGCCGATGCGGCGTTTCTTTCGCCTGTGTTTGCGACGATGAGCCATCCGGACGCGGACTGTCTTGGGCCGGAGCGGTTTCTGGCGCTCGCGGCGGCCGCGCCCCTGCCCGTTTTCGCGCTCGGCGGGATCGACGTGGCGAGGGCGCGCCGCCTTTCAGGACCAAATGTCGCCGGCTTCGGCGCCATCGGCGCGTTTGCCGGCGGCGCCGGGATGTGAACGAGACGCGCCGCGCGCCCCTGCCGGGTCCTTAAAGGGACGCACAGTTGCAGGCCCCGAAATGAAGCAGGGCGGACCCTTGCGGGTCCGCCCATGCCCCATGTCCCCTCTAAGCTAGGCGCTTAGAATTTGATCGAACCTTCCAATACGACGGTGGCGGCTTCTTCTAGGCCGCCTGCCGTCGCGGGTTTTTTCGATTCGACATACTGAGCCGCGGCGCCGATCGTGAAGCCGCGCTTCAGCACGTAGCTGATGCCGGCCTGCGCTGTCTGCGTGTCGCGGAAGAGAATGGGATCGGCCGGGTTCGGACCAATCGGCGCGGCGTCGGACTTGCCGTAGCCGAGCATGAAACCCCAGTCGCCGGCGCGTTCGCCGGTCTTGTAGGTGACGCCCGCGTCGAAGGCGAGGTAGCCATCCTCATCAAGCGAGGCGAGGCCGGCATTCGTCGTCTTGACCGAGCCGCCGAGCGTGATGCCGCGATAGCCGAGGTTGAGGCCCACGGAATAGGCGCGATAATCGCCATAGACGCGCGACAGAGCGCGCACATCTTCATTCGCGGAAACGACGCTGCCGCCGACTCCTAAGAGGAGCGGGCTCGTCGTGCCGCCAATCCGCTTCTGATAGAAAAAGGCCCCTTCGACGGCATCATCCCACTGCGACGTCTCGGTGATCAACGCGCCGTCGGGCGCGAGTATAAAGCCTTGATCCGGCGCGCAGAGACGCTCGCCGCAATTCCTGAGCTGGGGCGAATAGGACACGCCAAGCTGCAAACCGCCGAGCGCGCCGCCAAGAAAATTGGCGGGCGGCATATAGGTGATCTTCGTGGCGTAGCCGGTGACGTCGTTGACAGTGTGGACATCGTTGAGGCCGGACAGATCCGAGCGCCAATCATTGACGTTTATGGCGCGGAAAATCGTCGGCGCCGTCACAGAGAGCTGGCGGGCAACGCCCTGTTCGCGCCCGACGATGAGCGTGCCGAAGCCGCCGCGAGCGTAGGCGTAAGCGCCTTGAAGATAGGCGTCGCTTGTCAGCGGCGCGACGCCGCGTGGTCCGCCAAGAAGGAGGCTCGAGTAGCGCCCGCCGCCATAGATTTGCGCCGGCTGCTGTCCGTCGATGCGGCCTTCGAGCGCCGCGCCGACTTCGACGCCGTTGCGCAGAACGGTCGAACCTTTGACGCGCACGCGCGCATCAGCATCGGACCGCGCTTCGCCGTCGCTAACGCCCGCGACCAGCGTCGCCTCGCCATCGACGTCGACCTTGACAGGGTCGGCTGCATAGGCCGCGTTCGCTGCGCATGTCGCAGCGGCCGTCAGCAGCAGCACCTTGAAAGATCTCAACATCATCGGCGTTATCGCGGCAGCGCAATCCTAAAGGTTATCCGTCCGGCTCGTCTTCCACCTAACTCGTTGTCGCGACATGCGCCGCGCCAACCCGTCTTCGTTATCGTTGAACCCGTAAACGCAGCGTGTTCAATTCTCTCTATTCAACGACACCACTTTGGCGAAACCAACCCAGTCTGACCGACCCCGACCCGCACCCGCCGAAGAAACGCCCTATACTCGGACTCTCGTCCAGGCTCACCCCAAGCCTCACTGCCGCTTGCGGCGGCACGAGACTCACACTGGAGCCGGGCGCGACTGCGGTCAAGAATGACGGCCTCGCGGCGGTTGTGTAATCCGGGGTTTGTGGTAGGAAAGCCACGTCCGCACGGGGGCGCGGCGCGCGTGAAAGTGAGAACGATGACGCCTAAAAACTCCAATATTTCCAAAGTGTTGCTTTTAGCCTCCGCTTCGGCGTTCCTGGCCGCCTGCAGTACCGGCGGCAACAAGAGCGCCGGCCGCGACCTGCCGCTCGCCTCTGTCATCCTGGGCGGGAAGGAACAGGCCGAAGCCTCGACCGTCAACCGCTACCTTTGGGCGGCCTCGCTCGAAACCCTCGATTTCCTGCCGATGAAATCGGCCGACCCGATCGCCGGTCTCATCCTCACGGACTGGTATCAGAACCCGGAAGCGCCGGACGAACAGTTCAAGGTCGATGTTTATATTCTCGACTCGGCGCTGCGCGCGGACGGCTTGCGCGTTTCCGTGTTCCGCCAGGAACGCAATCCGGACGGGACGTGGCGCGACGCGGGCGTGAACCCTGCGACCGCGCGCGAGATCGAAAACGCGATCCTGACCCGCGCGCGCCAGCTGCGCCTCAATCAGCTCGAAGACTAGCGCGGCCTCCGACGATCCTTGCATGACAGACGAAGCGGCGAAGGGGACCGCAGGGTTCCCCCTCTGGGTCTATACGCGGCGCTTCAAGTTCGACGGTGCGCGCCGCGGAATCGTGCGCATCCGCTCCGGGCTTGGCGGGCTTGAAAGCACTCTGCTGATCGACAAGCGCGAAGTCGCGCGGGACTGGACGCCGATTACGGGAGCCGGCGCGACGCGGAACCACCGCCTCGTTTCGCGCCTCGACGACGGACGCACGCTCAGCGTCGAAGCCGGCTATGTGAACTGGTGGTCGATGGGGATCGCTGTCGATCTCGACGGCAAGCGCATCCACGAAAGCCACCCCGGCAAGACAATCGCTTTTCCTTCCAAGCTGAAAGCGATGACCGAGGGCGCGAACGCGAGCGGCGCGCCGACTCTCGACTTCGACAAGCTCAAGAAAAACCGTGTGCCGATCATCGTCGATATTCTGACAGGGATCTTGTTTTTCGCCGTCGCCAAGCTCACGGACCTCACGACCGCGGCGCTGGTCGGCGCGGGCGTCGGGCTTGCGCTCGTCGTCATCCAGCGTTTCGTGAAGGTCGATCTTCTGGGCGGCCTTGCGCTGTTCGGCATCGTCATGCTGCTGATCTCGGCGGGCCTTGCCTGGTTCTTCCGCGACGAGGATTTCGTGAAGATGCGTTCGACCGTGGTCGGGCTCATCGCCGCCGCCTTTTTCATCGTCGACGGCCTCTTCCGCGGCCGCTATCTCGGCGAGCGCCTGTCGCGCTATCTTGCATATACGGACGTGATCCCCTGGCGCCTGTCGATGGGCCTCGGCCTTTCGGCGATCACGATGGCGGGGCTCAACTATCTCGTCGCGAAACATCTGCCGACGGATGTCTGGCTTTTCTACACGACCTTCGGCGACGTCATTGTCGCCATGGGCGTGTTCTTCCTCATCCTCGGCTGGGCGCGCGGCGGCAAGAGCCCGTTTGCGCCGTAGCGGGGCTTGTCCCGCGTCACAATTGCAGCGTCAGAAACACTTTCAGCTCCGATTGCGGCGCAGCGTCGGTCAGGCCGAAGAGCGCCGTCGCCGTCGTCTGCACTTTCCCGAACGGCTTTTTGAAAACGACGCCCGCCTGATGGCTCTGCGATCGCAGCGGGCCGAAGCCGCGCGTCGTGTTGAAGCCGTCGACGACCTGCACGCCGGCGCGGCCAACAGCGCCGATGCGCCGCGTCGCCTCGCCGCGCACGCCGAGCCCGAAGCCGCGGCGCGCATGGAGGCCGTATTCGATGCTGGAGGCGAACGCGGCGCGAATCTCCCAATCCTCATCGACGATCCACTTGCCGGCGAGGAGCGCGGCAAGACGGCCCGGCCCTTCATTGCCGTCCGGGATGCGCGTCTGCAAAAAGAGGGCGCCGTCGGCCCCGGCGCGCCGCCGCTCGGCGAATTGCCACTGCACGCCCGCCTGCCAGGCTTGGAAGGCGAGCGCATCGTCGCCGCGCTTGCCGACGAGCGCGCCGCCGGACAGGGACCAGCGGTCGCCAAGATTATGCTGGTACTGAACAAAGCTCGCAAGGGCGGAGGGATTGCCTCCGCCGGGCGGCGCGTAACCGAAACGCAGGCCGAGCGCGCGATAGCCCAGCGCGACATCCGCGTTTGGCACGCCGTTGACATCCTGCGCGGCCGCTGTCGATGCGCCAAGCAGCGCTGCGGCGAGGGTCGTCGCAGCAAAACAGTCTCGAATTAACACGCGCGTCAAAGGCCGCCCCCGCCCCCGCGCCGCAAAGCCTTCCGGCGCGCTCCCCGGATCTCATCCTAGTACAAGGATCGGGCCGCGGCCCGGGCGCGGCTCAGTGCGGCGCTTTGCGCAATAAGATGACGCGGCGCCGAACTGCCGCTAAAGGTCTCATCCGTTTGAAATGCCGACAGCCCCCATGACCCGTTACAATCCGAAAGAAGTCGAACCGAAATGGCGCCAGCGCTGGGAGCGTGAGGGCGTCTTTGCGACCAAGTTCGATCCGGGCAAGCCCAAATACTATGTCCTCGAGATGTTCCCCTATCCTTCGGGCCGGATCCACATCGGGCATGTGCGCAATTACGCCATGGGCGATGTCGTTGCGCGTTCGAAACGGGCCAAGGGCTATAACGTGCTTCACCCCATGGGCTGGGACGCGTTTGGCCTGCCTGCCGAGAACGCCGCGATGCAAACCGGCAGCCACCCTGCTGCCTGGACCTATGACAATATAAGCGTGATGCGCGAGCAGCTGAAGGCGATGGGCCTTTCCATCGACTGGGCCCGCGAATTTGCGACCTGCGACGAGGCCTATTACCGCCACCAGCAGAAGCTGTTCCTCGATTTCTGGCGAGCGGGCCTTGTCGATCGGCGCGAGAGCTATGTGAACTGGGACCCGGTCGACATGACCGTGCTCGCCAATGAGCAGGTGATCGACGGCAAGGGCTGGCGCTCCGGCGCGCCCGTTGAGCGCAAACGCCTCGATCAATGGGTGTTCAAGATCACCGACAAGGCGGAGGACCTTCTCGCCGCGCTTGACGACGGCCGCCTCAAGGGCTGGCCGGACAATGTGAGGCTGATGCAGAAGAACTGGATCGGCAAATCGCGCGGCGCCCGGATCTGGTGGGACATCGTCGAGGCGCCGGCCTTCCTGCCGCGCGTAACGCCGGGCGGCGGGCCGAACCACGCGACGGACCCGGTCGAGGTGTTCACGACGCGGCCAGACACGCTGTTCGGCGCGAGCTTCCTCGCGCTCGCGCCCGACCATCCGCTGACGCAAGCCGTCGCCGAGCATGACCCCGCGGTCGCCGCCTTCGTCGCGGAAGCCGCGCGGATGGGCACGTCGGAAGCAGATCTCATGAAAGCCGAGAAAGTCGGCGTCGATCTCGGCATTCGCGTTCAGCACCCGCTCGACGCCGCGATCGTGTTGCCGGTTTGGTCGGCCAATTTCGTTTTATCCGGCTACGGAACAGGCGCGATTTTCGGCTGCCCGGGCCATGACCAGCGCGACCATGACTTTGCCGCGAAATACGGCCTGCCGATCACGCCGGTCGTGCTGCCGCCAGGCGCGGATGCGGCGGCCTTCTCCGTTGCAGACGGCGCCTATGACGGCGACGGCGTTCTCTACAATTCCGGGTTTCTCGATGGCCACAGCGTCGAAGATGGGATCGCCGTCGCCATTGCGCGGCTCGAGGCCGACGGGCGCGGGCAGGGCGAGACGCAATGGCGCCTGCGGGACTGGGGCGTTTCGCGCCAGCGCTATTGGGGCTGCCCGATCCCCGCGATCCATTGCGAGACCTGCGGCGTCACGCCCGTGCCGGACCAGGATCTGCCGGTGCGCCTGCCGGAGGATGCCGATTTCTCCGTACCCGGCAATCCGCTCGACCGGCACCCGGCATGGAAACATGTCGCCTGCCCCGATTGCGGCCGGCCGGCGCGGCGCGAGACCGACACGATGGACACGTTTGTGGACAGCTCGTGGTATTTCGCGCGCTTTGCCGCCGCGCGCGACGACGCGCCCGTGGACCAGGCGGAAGCCGATTACTGGCTGCCGGTTGACCAGTATATCGGCGGCGTCGAACACGCGATTTTGCATTTGCTCTACGCCCGCTGGTTCACGCGCGCGATGCAGGACACGGGTCATGTGACGTGCACTGAGCCTTTTGCGAATTTGTTCACGCAAGGCATGGTGACGCACGCGACGTATCGTGACTTCGACGGCGCCTGGGTGCTGCCCGAGGATGTCGAGGCGGTCGATGCAACGCCCGACGCTGCAGCGCGCCTCGGCACTGTGGGCGGCGCCAATGCCGCGTTCCTGCAGGACTATCGCGCGCAGACCGAACGCCTCGGCAAGCTCGTCTATCGCCGCGGCGCCGATGGGTCGTTCGCGCCGCTGATCGTCGGCTCGATCGAAAAAATGTCGAAGTCGAAGAAGAACGTCGTCGCGCCCGAGGTGATCGCCGAAAAATACGGCGCGGACGCGGCGCGCTTCTTCATGCTCTCGGACTCGCCGCCCGAGCGCGATGTCGAATGGACCGAGGCCGGCGTCGCCGGCGCGTGGAAATTCGTGAACCGCGTCTGGGATACGGTCGAGGCGGAAGCCGGCGCGCTGAAGGGGTTTGACGCCGCAACGCCGCCCGCCTTCACGGCGGCCGATCTTGACCTCCGACGCGCGACGCATGCCGCGATCGACGGCGTCTCGTCTGACATTGACGGCTTCCGTTTCAACAAGGGCATTGCGCGGCTTTATGAATTTCTGAATGCACTGCGCCGCGCGGACAGCGCCGGCCCCTGGGCGCGCGCCGAGGCCCTGTCGGCGCTGACGCGTCTCATCGCCCCTTTCATGCCGCATCTTGGCGAGGAGTGCTGGGAGACGCTGGGCGGCGAGGGTTTCGTCTGCGATGCGCCCTTCCCGGTCGCGGACCGTGCGCTGCTCGTCAAGGAAACGGTCGTGCTGGCCGTGCAGGTCAACGGCAAGCGCCGCGGCGAGATCGAGGCGCCCGCCGGCGCCGACCCGAAATCGGTGGAGGCGCTCGCCCTCGCCGACGCCAATGTCGCCCGCTTCCTCGAGGGCCAGACCGTGAAGAAAGTCGTGGTCGTGCCGGGGCGGATCGTGAATATTGTGGCGGCCTGATGCTGCCGACGGACTGGCTTCTTCTGATCTCGGGTCAGCGAGGGATGGCCGGCCGCAAAGAAATGAGTGTTGGAACCATGCGCCCACGGACGCTCCTCGCCGCTGCGCTTCTTGCCGCTGCGCCCATGCTCGCGGGCTGCGGCTTCACGCCTGTCTATGCGACGCGCGACATTGGCGAGCAGCCGTTGCTCTCGCGCATGCATGTCGCCGACATCGTGGGCAATGACCGTCTCAAAGAAACGGTTGGAGCCGCGTTCCAGCGGCGTTCCGGACGCGACACCGAGACGCCGCTTTATGACCTGACGCTCGACGTGCGCGAGGCCGCCATTCCGCTCGCGGTGCAGATCGACGACTCGGTCACCCGCTACAATTATCGCATGAGCGCGAATTACACTCTGGTCCGCCGCGCGACCGGCAAATCAATGACGGGCGCCGAGGAGGCGATCACCTCGTTCAACGTCGTCGCCTCGCAGTATTCGACGCTCTACGCCGAAAACGCCGCGCGAGAGAAGGCGGCAGCCGCGCTCGCCGAACAGATCGAGCGCTCGATCCTCCTCAAATTCTCCGCAGAAGAGCGCGCCGAAGTCGACGCGCGCCGCGCCGCCGCGCGCCGATGACCGGGGTCTCATGACCGCGCTCAAGGGCCGCGCGATCGAGGACTTCCTGAAGGCGCCCGACCCGAAGACGGACGCCGTGCTCGTTTATGGCCCCGATTCCGGGCTTGTGCGCGAACGCGCAGAGCGGCTCGCCCGCGCTGTCGTCGCCGATCTCAAGGATCCGTTCAACGCGATCGAGCTTGCCGACGCCGACCTCAAGGGCGAGCCGGCGCGCCTTGCCGACGAGGCGGCGCAGCTTTCTTTCCTCGGCGGCCGCCGCATCGTCCGGGTGAAGACGAATGGCGAGGGCGCGGCGGAGGCGGCGAAAGTCCTCCTTGCGGCGCTCGACGGCGGCGGGCTCAAGGCCAATGCCCTCGTCGTGATCGAGGCGGGCGATCTCGCCAAGACCTCGAAACTGCGCAAGGCCTTCGAGGACGCCAAACGCGGCGCGGCTTTGCCCTGCTATGTCGACGGTCCGGCGGAGACGCGCGCGCTTGCGCAAGCGACGGCGGCGGCCGAAGGGCTCACGATCGGCGCCGAAGCGCTCGATCTCATCGTCGCGCTGCTCGGCGAGGATCGCGGCGTCACGCGCGCCGAACTGGAAAAACTCGTGCTCTACAAGGGGCCGAAAGCCGTGCGGAAGGGCGCGGCCGAGATCTCGGTCGAGGATGTGCGCCTGTGTCTTTCGGACGGCGTCGGCGATGCGGTCGACGAGGCGGCGGGCGCAGCGGCGGACGGGCGCGCCGACCTTGCCGCGCGCGCGCTCTGGAAATCCTCCGTCGCCGGCGCAAGCCCCATCTCGCTCCTGCGCGCGCTGCAGCGGCAATTTGCAAGGCTCGCCGCCGCGCAAGCCCTCGTCGCTGAAGGCCACACGGTCGACGGCGCGATGAAGCGCCTCCGGCCGCCTGTCTTTTTCGCCGAAGAGCGCGCCTTCCGCGCGCGGCTTCTCCTTTGGCCGGCGGCGCGGCTTGATGCGGCGCTCGATCTTATTCTCGATGCGGAGCTTTCGGCGAAACAGACCGGCGCGCCGCAGAAGGAGATCGCTGAACGCGCGTGCCTCAAGCTTGCCGGGATGGCGGGGAAATAATCAGACGATCGTCAGCGCGATGCGGCTTCGGCCCCGCTTGACGCGATAGACCGAGAAATCGCGAACATCGAGCGTGAAAATCCGCTTCGCCTTGAGGGATTCAGCGGCGGCGATGAGTGAGGCGTCGGCGAAGTCCATCGGCAGGTCGGCGTATTCGCGCATCAAGGCGAAGGCGCTGTCGATTTCTGCTTCGTCCGGAATATGAATCGCGCAGCCGCCCTTGACGATGAAGGCTGCAAAATCGGCAAAGTCGGACGTTTCGGGACCCAGGAGATGCGTCGTTTCCGTGATGACGGGCAGCGTCGTCACGAGGGGGCCGTTCAGCTTTTCGAAGCGCTGCCGGACTTCAGCGTGCTCGCGGTCACGTCGATCGAACAGCGCGACGAGAGGCCCCGTGTCGACGATGATCATCGCGTTCCTTCTCGTGCCGGCGTTTCAGGCTTTCTTTCAGCAGGCGGCTGTGGTCGGCGGCGCGGCTGGCGCCCGGCCGAACTTTCGTGGCCGGCCGGTCGGCCATGATCTCCGCATAGATGTCCCGAGCATCGCGGCCGGCTTGCGCTTCTTTCGTCGCAAGCGCCTGAAGACCTTCCTTCAAGACCTTGGACGCCGTCCACCCGCGCGCTTTCATCAGGAGCGCGAGTTCGGCCTCTTCGGCGTCGTTCAATCGGATCGTGCGTGTCGCCATGCGGTAAATGTAATACAGCTTGTCTTACAATTCAAATCCCCGATCCCGACAGGCGCCGTACGAGGTCGTCGAGCTGGTCGAGCGTCAGGTACCGGATCGCGACGACGCCGCCCTTCGGCGTATGCTCGATCGCGACCTCGAGGCCGAGGGCGGCGGCGAGGTCCTGTTCGAGGGCGCGCGTGTCGGCGTCCTTCTTCGCCGAAGATAATCCGGGCACGGAGAGTTTGCCGGGCGTCGAGACGGCGCCCTTGCCTTGCGGCGCTTGTCCTCGCGCTTTTTCCATGCGCTGGGCTTCGGCGACGACGCGCTCGATTTCGCGCACGGACATGCCGCGCTTGATGACGAGGGCGCAGGCCGCGTCCGGATTGGGCGCGCCGAGGATGGCGCGCGCATGCCCCATCGTGATCTCGCCCTTTTCAAGCGCCTCGAGCGATCGCGGCGGCAGGCCGAGCAGCCGGATCAGATTGGCGATGTGGCTGCGCGATTTGCCGACCGCCTTGGCGATGTCTTCCTGGCTGCGCTTGTGCGCCTCGATGAGACGCTGATAGGCGCGCGCTTCTTCGACCGGGGAGAGATCGACGCGCTGCACATTCTCGATGATGGCGATTTCCGCGGCCGCGTCGTCGGAAAGCTCGCGGATGACGACCGGCACGTCGTGGAGCCCGGCCTTTTGCGCGGCGCGCCAGCGCCGTTCTCCGGCGACGATCTCGAAGCGGTTCTCCGCGACCGGCCGCACGAGAATGGGCTGCAGCAGCCCACGGGCACGGATCGACTCGGCAAGTTCAGCGATGGCGGCGTCGTCGAACGTGCGGCGCGGCTGTGAAACGCCCGGCTGGAGAAACTCGATCGGCAGCACCGTTCGGCCGCGCGCGCCGGCGGGACCCAGGTCCGGGCGGACCGCGTCGGGCCTTGGCGCATCCGGGCGCTGGGCCGGCGCATCACCGAGGAGCGCGTCAAGGCCGCGGCCGAGCCCGCCGGGACGCTTGGTCGGGGACTGGCTCACGCGGCCTCCTTGCGCGCGCGCTCGCGCTGGATGACTTCGCTCGCGAGCGCCACATAGGCCTGGCTGCCCGAGCATTTGAGATCGTAAAGCAGCGCAGGCTTGCCGTGGCTCGGCGCTTCCGAAATGCGGACATTGCGGGGGATGACGGTCCTGTAGACCTTGTCTTTCAAATGCGCTCGGACATCGGCCTCGACCTCGGCCGAGAGCTTGTTGCGGCGGTCATACATGGTGAGGACGACGCCGTGCAGCTCCAGCGCCGGATTGATCCGGCCACGGACCGTCTCGATGGTGCGCAGGATCTGGGAGAGGCCCTCAAGCGCGAAAAACTCGCATTGCAGCGGTATGAGCACCGCGTCCGCCGCCGCAAGCGCGTTGATCGTCAGCAGGCTGAGCGAGGGCGGGCAGTCGACGACGACATAGGTTGCGTCCGACGCGCCCTCATAGTCGGCGAGCGCGCCGCGGAGGCGATAATGGCGCCGCTCGGCGGAAAGAAGCTCGGCCTCGGCGCCCGCAAGATCAACGCCCGAGGGCGCAAGCATGAGGCCCGGCACGCCGGTTTGCGTCACGATCTCCGAGAGGACCGCCTCGCCCATCAGGACGTCATAGGTGGTGGCGCCCCGCGCGGCGGCGGAAACGCCGAGCCCCGTGGAGGCATTGCCCTGGGGATCGAGATCAACGAGCAGCACTTTTTCCCCGACCGCGACGAGGGCCGTCGCCAGATTGATGGCCGTGGTCGTCTTGCCGACCCCCCCTTTTTGATTGGCGATGGCGAGTATGCGCGGACGCATTTTGGGGGTCCTTTCGCGGGGGCCGCCCGGTCTTTGGCGTAAGCGACCGGACCTCGAGGATCGACGCAGCCGGGTCTGTGCGACTCGGGTGGCGCGTGACCTCCATTCTCCAAGATTTAGTAGCCTCGGTCAATTCATTCTCAACATCTTGTCCTTTCAGGAAAAGACAGCGAGTCGTAGGGCCTGCAAGGCCAAAGGCATAGGCGCAAAGCTTGTCGAGCGAGGCAAGGGCCCGTGCGGTGATCACGTCGGGCGGCGAAAGCGTAAGACTTTCAATTCGTTCTGGTAGGACCGACACCGTGTCGAGCCCCATGGCGGCGGCGGCTTCGGTGAGGAAGGCCGCCTTCTTGCCGATCGATTCAATGAGGAAAACTTTCAGCCGCGGCGCGCCCATCGCCGCGAGCACAAGCCCTGGAAAGCCTGCGCCAGAGCCGAAATCCACGAGCGTGCGGGCGCCCGGCGGGATCAACGGGAAAAGCTGCGCCGAATCGAGGAAATGCCGGCGCCAGCGGTCTTCCAGCGTCGAGCGCGCGACGAGATTGGTGTGGGCGGACCACTCCATGAGGCGCGAATCGTAGCGCTGCAGGCGTTCGAGTGTTTCACGTGGAACAGAGGCGAGCGCGGCGAAGGCTTCGGGGGTGAGCGACGGAGTGTGTTGCGGATCCCCCCCTAGCCCCCCCTTTTCAAGGGGGGGAATCAGAGCCGGACTCGGTGCCCTTCCCCCCCTTGAAAAGGGGGGGCCAGGGGGGGATCCGACACGATCGCCGCTTTCAGAAGCAGACTTCTCAGCGCGCCGAGGAGACTCCCTCGGCTTCGTCCGCGTCAACCGCCCCATCACCGGATCAATTACCCGCCCCTTAGACGACGGGTCACCCCTTTCCCGCAGCCGCGCGAGGATCGCTTCCGCAACGTCAACGCCGGTCCCGCCGAGCTCATGGTTCCAGAACCGCAGCACTTCTATCCCCTGGTCGCGCAATAGCTGGTCGCGCACAGAATCGCGCTCGATCCGGGCATCCAGCCCGTGCTGGTCGCCATCCAGCTCAATTGCGAGACTTGCTTCAGCGCAGAAGAAGTCGAGCACATAGGGCCCGACCGGATGCTGCCGGCGGAACCGGTAGCCGCCGAGTTTCCGGCCGCTGAGGAGAGTCCAGAGCTGCCCTTCGGCGGGCGTCGCGTCGTTGCGGAGGTCGCGGGCTTTTTGGGATTTCTGGGGCGTGCGGGAGAAGCGGGTCATGGGGGTGACCCTTTCGGCGGGCGCGCTTGTGTCGGATCCCCCCCTAACCCCCCCTTTTCAAGGGGGGGAACGCTCTCCCTTCCCCCCCTTGAAAAGGGGGGGTTAGGGGGGGATCCGACGCGCGCAAACTTTCGCCCTAACAGCCGTTCCACGTGAAACATCTCACGACGCAATCCGGCCTCCATGCTTCTTCACCCAGGCGAGGACCACAGCGAGGGCCGCGGGCGTGACGCCTTCGATGCGGCCCGCTTGACCAAGGGTCAGGGGCCGGACGGCGTCGAGCTTCTGGCGCATCTCGTTGGAGAGCCCTTTCATCTCCGCATAGGGGAGATCCGCCGGAAGACGCAGGCTCTCCTCCTTGCGGAAGGCGAGGATGTCGGCCTCCTGCCGGTCAAGATAGCCGGCATAGAGCCCGTCGATTTCGAGCTGCTCGACGACGGCTTTGGGCAGGTTCGCGATCTCCGGCCAGACGGCGGCGAGGCGGACAGCGTCCATGCCCGGAAGGCCGAGGAGCTCGGTCACTGACCGGCGGCGGCCGTCCTGATTGAGCGTGATGCCGTGGCGGGCCGCTTCATTGGGCGTGAGCGTCGTCGCGCGCGCCCAAGCCCGCGCCGCGTCGAGGGCCTGTTGTTTCACGTGGAACAGGCGCGCCCGTTCGGCGCCGACCAGGCCGAGCGCGATGCCCTTCTCCGTCAGGCGCTGGTCGGCATTATCCGCCCGCAAGGACAGCCTGTACTCGGCACGGCTCGTGAACATCCGATAAGGCTCGGTGACGCCGCGCGAGACGAGATCATCGATGAGGACGCCGATATAGGCCTCGGCCCGGTCGATCAGGACCGCCTCGCCCCCGCCGGCTTTGGCCGCTGCATTGGCGCCGGCGACGAGGCCCTGGGCCCCCGCCTCTTCATAGCCCGTGGTGCCGTTGATCTGGCCCGCGAGATAGAGCCCGCTGAGCGCGCGCGTCTCGAGCGTCGGATAGAGCTCACGCGGATCGACATAGTCATATTCGATCGCATAGCCGTAGCGGATGACCCGCGCGGATTCGAGGCCGGTGATCGTCTTCAGAAATGCCGCCTGCACCGTCTCGGGCAGCGATGTCGAAATGCCGTTGGGATAGACCGTTTCGTCGTCGAGCCCCTCGGGCTCGAGGAAGATCTGGTGGCGTTCTTTCTCGGCGAAGCGGACGATCTTGTCCTCGATCGACGGGCAATAACGCGGACCCCGGCCGGAAATGTGCCCGGCATAAACCGCCGAGCGGGAGAGGTTCTCCTCGATGATCCGGTGGGTCTCGGGCGTGGTGTAGGTGATGCCGCAGGCGATCTGCGGGACCCTGATCTTGTCGGTCAGGAAGGAGAACGGGACCGGCGCATCATCGGCCGGCTGCATCTCAAGCTGGTCCCAGGCGATGGTCTTGCCGTCGAGGCGGGCGGGCGTGCCGGTCTTGAGGCGGCCCATCCGAAGGCCGAGCGCATAGAGCCGGTCCGAGAGGCCGATCGCCGGCGCCTCCCCGACCCGTCCCGCCGGGATGCGCTGATCGCCGATATGGATGACGCCCTTGAGGAAGGTGCCCGTCGTGAGGACGACGGCCCCGGCATGAATTTCCGTGCCGTCGGCGCCGATAATGCCGAGGACTGTTCCACGTGGAACGGGGTGGGTGAGTGCTTGTGTCGGATCCCCCCCTAGCCCCCCCTTTTCAAGGGGGGGTAAGAGGCGCCCTTCCCCCCCTTGAAAAGGGGGGGCCAGGGGGGGATCCGACACACCCCCAGTCGTCGCCGTTCCACGTGAAACAATCAAATCCTCCACCGCAATCTCACGCACGGTCAGATTCGGAATCGCCGCGATCGCCGCCTGCATGTGCCGCCGATAGAGCGCGCGGTCGGCCTGGGACCGCGGCCCTCGCACCGCCGGACCCTTGGAGCGGTTCAGCATCCGGAACTGAATGCCCGCCTGGTCGATGACCCGGCCCATCAGCCCGTCAAGGGCGTCAATCTCGCGGACGAGGTGGCCCTTGCCGAGCCCGCCGATCGCCGGGTTGCAGGACATTTCGCCAATCGTAGAGGCCTTGTGAGTCGCAAGCAGGGTCCTGGCGCCCAGGCGCGCGGCGGCCGCCGCGGCTTCGCAGCCGGCGTGCCCGCCCCCGATCACGATGACGTCGTAGCGTTCCATGCAGTCTCCGGTTTCCGGCCGGGAGATATAGGCCGAGGGGGAGCATTCTAAAGCCGCCTGGAAGGGGTGCGGATAGATTTTTTTTCAGCGAGGAAAATCAGCGCCCTGCGCCTATTTGCCGATGCAGAAGCTCGAAAAGATTTCGGCGAGCACGGCTTCGACATCGACCGCCCCGGTGATCTCACCGAGCGCGCGCGCCGCGAGGCGCACATCCTCGGCGGCGAGTTCCGGCGCGGTTTCGATGCGGCTGTGCGCGCTCTCAAGGCGCTCCATCGCCCGCGAAACCGCCTCGACATGACGGCGGCGGGAAAGGCCGGTTTCGGCGGCGGCGGAGAAGCGATCGCGGACGGCGTCCGTCAGGGCACGGATGAAGATGTCGACGCCTTCGCCGGTTTGGGCGGAGAGGGGGAAGATGGGTGGGAGGGGTGCTTGTGGTTGATCCCCCCCTTGCCCCCCCTTTTCAAGGGGGGGAATTGGACTGAGGTCGTGACGCGAGTCTTCCCCCCCTTGAAAAGGGGGGGCCAGGGGGGGATCTGCAACACTCTCCTTTGCCGCAGAAGGTCCACTCGAAACATTCCGGGCGGCCATGTCCCGCGAGTAAGGCGTTCTGGGCGGATCCCCCCCTAACCCCCCCTTTTCAAGGGGGGGGATGGCAGCGAGTCCGTCTCTCGTTCCCCCCCTTGAAAAGGGGGGGCCAGGGGGGGATCCGCCCAGAACGCCGCCGCCCACATCAACCTTATTCACCACCACCAAATCGCCATCCCGCAACAACCCCTCCGCCATCCCGGTAGGGCTTTGTTGACCAAGCGTGAGAGCGTCGACGACCAGCACACGGAGATCAGCGGCGTCTGCGCGATGGCGCGTGCGGCGTATGCCCTCCGCCTCGATCGCGTCTTCGGCCTCACGTAAACCGGCCGTGTCAGCGAGCAGAACGGGAAGGCCGGCAAGATCGAGCCGCGCCTCGATCACGTCCCGCGTCGTGCCCGGAAGGCCCGAGACGATCGCAAGGTCGGAACCCGCGAGCCGGTTCAGCAAGGTCGACTTGCCGGCGTTCGGCGCGCCGATGATCGCGACCTTCACGCCATCTCGTATCGTCCGTATACGGTCCGAATCGCGCGCATAGGCCCGCAATTCCTGCAAGAGCACTTCGATTTCCGGGCCGGCGCGGGCGGCGACGGCTGCCGGAACACCCTCTTCGTCCGGGAAATCGATATCGGCTTCGAGCGGCGCAAGGATGGCGATCAACCGGCGACGCCAGCCCTCCGCGAGCGCCGAGAGGCGCCCGTCGAGCTGGCCGAGCGCCTGGCGCCGCTGCGCCTCGGTTTCCGCATCGAGAAGATCGCCGAGCGCCTCGACCTGCGCGAGATCGAGTTTGCCGTTGCGCAAAGCGCGGCGGGTGAATTCGCCCGCTTCCGCCGCCCGCGCGCCGGCGGCCGCCAATGCATCGGCGAGCGCCCGTTCTACGGCGCGTGATCCGTGTACGTGGAATTCGGCGACATCCTCGCCCGTGAAACTGCACGGGCCCTTGAACAGCAGCACAAGACCGCGATCGATCTTCGCGCCGTCCCTGTCGAAGAGATCGCGCAGCGCCGCGCGCCGGCCCTTCGGCGGCGCCTTGCGGCAGAGCGCTGCTGCGAGGGCGAAAGCGTCCGGGCCCGAGACGCGCCAGACCGCAACGCCCGCTTTGCCGGCGCCGGAGGCTCTGGCGAAAATCGTGCTCTGGTCAGGTCCCATGGTCGTGGCCGCGCCGGATCCGGTGGGGGCGAGGCGGCGCCTATTTCTTCGGCGGCGGCGTCACGCCCCCGAGCGCGGCGCCCATGAGGTTCTGGAACTGCTCGAGCCCCTTGCCGCCCATGGACATCATCTGCGTCATGAAGCGTTCGGGATCGGCGAGCGTGTCGAGATTGTCCTTTGCGCGCCGCGTCATCTCCGACACGACCATCTCGTTGAGCGGCGCGACATCGGGCATGCCGAAAAACGCGCGCGCTTCTTCAGGCGTGCAATCGATGTTGATGGTGAGGCGCATGACCGGCTCCGCTGTTTGACAGCGGTATGGCGGCAAAGACGCCGCGGCGTCAAATCAAAGCCCGTTCTGGCGGTCGATGTGGCTGCGAGGTTCTTGCCGCTGACAGCGGGCGCGCCGCTCTCGCTCCTCATCCTGCGCAGAAAAGACCGACGCCGATCTTGCAAAGGGCCTCCGTCGCCATCGGTGCGGCCAATGCGGCCAGCGCGGCGCCCACAGTGGCCCCAAGAATCCGTCGTCCTCGTGCGCTTCGTGGCCCCACAAAAGCGACTAGAAGAACCCATGCTGCGCCGATGCCGCTCAAGGCCAGAAAAAAGAAAAAAGACGCGCTCAGAAACGGTGAAGGCCGAGCCACTGGAGCCTTTGGCGACTCACCCTCCGAGGAAAAGAAATCGGACCGCAGAAACGGATCCAGCAACACGAATATCACGACAAAAACGACAGCCCAGAACAAGGTCCCGACCAAATCCCGCATCGCGTCGCTCCAGCGCCCCGTTTCTCGGCATCTTGGCGCTGAACTTAACACGAGCAAGTCGCCGGGGAAGCCGCGCTTGACGATCTCACCGCGCGCGAAGCGTCTGTGAACGAGACGGCCACTCTCCTCGGCTTCTCCGACCCCGCCGCCTTCAGCTGCGCGTTCAAGCGCTGGACCGGCATGAGCCCGAAGCCGCGGCGGCTGGAGAGGCGATGAGGTCAGAGGAGCGGGTTGCGCGCTTTCAGACCCTTGAACCGGGAAAAGTCACGATCGGCGGTCCAGAGTTCCGTCACGCCGTGCTCCGCGCATAACGCTGCGATGCGAGCATCATGCACTTGCGGACCGGCGACGCGCGCGCCCGTCGCAACTGCGGCCAAGGCTCCCGCATATTGTCCGGATTCGGATAAAGTGACGACGCTCGGCGAGGCAAGCCATGCGTCAAGCTGGGCCAGCGCCTCTGCGAGCGTTGAGGCCGGATTGTAGATTCGCGGATGGGTGACCACCGCGAGAAATTCATGTGCGCAAGGCCATGGCAAGGCCCAAGGCGTACGCCCTTCGGCGGCCTCACGGACGAGTCGCGATGCCGCCAGATGCCACTCTGAATCTCTTCGGTGGGCATAGACGAGAATATTGGTGTCGAAAGCGATCAATCGCCGCGGCCTTCGTAAACGAGCGCCCGAATGCGCTCCCAGCCCGCTGCGCGAAGGTCCGGATTGAGGCCATTTCCGCCGACAGACCTGTCTTCCAGTCTGTATCCGCCCCGCCTCGCACGGCGCTCTGCGATAAGTTTGCGCAGCGCCTCCTCGGTCAGTGCTTTGAGCGTCGTCCCTTCGTGACGCGCCAGAGCCTGGGCGTCTTCGAGGAGAACGCTGGGAATATCGATGGTTGTTTTCATACTGCCAGCAATATTACTCTTCCCATATAGACTGTCAAGGTCGCTCGGATCGCCTCACCCGAACCACGCCCCAAACTTCGCCGGGTCGACATTGCCGCCGCAGAGGATGGTCGCGACGCGACGCCCCTCGAAGCGCGGGCGGTTCTCAAGGATGGCGCCAAGGCCGATCGCGCCCGCCGGTTCGACGATGAGGCCCGTCTGGCGGGCGAGGAGGCGCATCGCCTCGATGGTCGCGTCCTCGCTGACGGCGAGCGTCGCATCGACAAGCGGGGCGAGGGTCTCAAGCGCATAAGGCACGGGCTCTCGCACGGAAATGCCGTCGGAGATCGTCGTTACGCTCTGTGTGCTGACGACCTGACCCGCCTCGAGCGACAATTTCATCGCCGGCGCGTTCGAGGCGACGACGCAGAGGATTTCCGTCGCCGGCCGCGCGGCCTTCAGCGCCAGTGCGACGCCGCCGGCGAGCGCGCCGTCGCCGAGGGGAATGAGCACAAGATCGGCGTCAAGACCCTGATCCAGCATTTCGAGCGCGATCGTGCCGGCGCCCTCGGCGATTTCGGGCTCGGCCCCGTCTTCGACGAAGACGCCGCCGCCTTCTTCCGCATACTGACGGGCGGCGGCCTTGGCGGCGTCGAAATCTTCGCCCGCAAGGATCACCTCGGCGCCGAAGCCGCGCATGGCGGCGATCTTCATCGGGTTCGCCCCGGTCGCGGCGAAAACGACGACCGGCCGCCCGCGCCGGCGCCCCGCCCAGGCGAGCCCCTGGCCGAAATTGCCGGCCGAGCCGCAGACAAGCGGCGCCGTTCCCGGCCGCTCGCTCACAAAATACTCCGCGCCGCGGCCCTTGAAGGAGCGGATGGGGTTCAGCGTTTCGACCTTCAACGACACCTGGAGCCCAAGCGCGCCGTCAAGGCTCGTCCGTTGCAGCAAGGGCGAGCCGAGGAAAACGGGATCGATCGCCCGCGCCGCGCGGCGGACGGAATCGAGGCTCAAGGGGCGGGTTGGGGCTGACGTCATGGGGCAATCTCTCGGTCGGCTGTCTTTTGGGGCGCTATCTTTCTGTCGGCGCGGCGGGCATACCATGCCGCGTCTGCCGCGGCTTTATCGCCGCGACGACAGATCCGGTATTCCCCGTCGCGCGTTTCCCGCGGAGAGCCGCAAGGGCTCCTCCAGGGGCGCGCCACTCGCCACCCGAGAAACGAGCCATGCGCAAGAAGAACAGCCTCCCCCCGCCTTTCGCCGAAGAGACCAAGGACGCCCGCTTCGCCGGAACCTTTGAGGTCTTCGTGCCCGCCCCGGACCGCGCACGCCCACATCGCGTGCCGCGCCAGTTCCCGTCCAAAGCCGCCGCCGAAACCTGGATTCACAGCGAAGACGGCGCGGAGACGATCGCGTCCCTGCTTTCGGGGAAGAGCTGAGCCGCCGCACACCAAGGGCCGTGGTCTTCCCCCGTTCTTGACGGGGGAAGTGTCGGCGGAGCCGACGATGGGGGTCCATCGGCGTGCACGCATCTCGTTTCGAGAGCCCCCTCAGACGCCTGCGGCGTCAGCTCCCCCGCGGGCGCGGGGGAGCGGAAGGGCGACGCATGCTCCCTCTTCCCCCGTCCTTCACGGGGGAAGTGTCGGCGGAGCCGACGATGGGGGTCCTTCGGCGCGCCCTCATCTCGTTTGGAGAGCTCCCTCAGACGCCTGCGGTGTCAGCTCCCCCGCGGGCGCGGGGGAGCGGAAGTTCCCGCGACGATGGCTCTACCTAGAGAAAGCCTGGCGATTGACGCCATACCGACTGGTTGGTATCTATTGAAGTATGACGAGCGAGGCCAGAGCAGCGGCGACGGACGCAGACCCCTTTTTCGGGTCGGGCACGGTTCGCGAGCGGCTTCTCGCCGCCGCCGTGCGCCTGATCCGCGAACAGGGCTATGCCGCGACCAGCGTCGATGAACTTTGCCGAGCCGCGGGCGTGACCAAAGGCGCCTTCTTCCATCACTTCGAAAGCAAGGAAGCGCTCGGCGTCGCGGCGGCGAACCATTGGGCGGCAGTCACCTCGGCGCTCTTTGCGGGCGCGCCCTATCACGCACCGGAAGACCCGCTCGAACGCGTGCTCGCTTATGTCGATTTCCGCGCCGCGCTGATCGCCGGCCGGGACATCGCTGACTTCACCTGCCTCGTCGGCACGCTGGCGCAGGAGGTGCACGAGACCTCGCCCGCCATCCGCGATGCGGCGGGCGCCTCCATCCTCGGCCACGCCGCAACGCTGGAGCCGGACTTCGACGCTGCAATCGTCCGCTACGGCGCCTCGCCCGGCGTCACCGCGGCGAGCCTTGCCCGCCATACGCAATCGGCGCTCCAGGGCGGCTTCATCCTCGCCAAGGCGACGGGCCGCCCCGAGCTTGCGCTCGAAGCGGTCGCCCATCTCAGGCTCTATCTCGAACGTCTATTCGTACCCGGATTATCACAGAAGAAGGAGACTCGCCCATGACCTATGTCGATGGATATGTCGCGGCCGTGCCGACGGCGAAGAAAGACGAGTGGAAAGCCTTCGTCGCAAAATGGGCGCCGGTCTTTCAGGGCTTCGGCGCGAGCCGCATCGTCGAGTGCTGGGGCGACGACGTGCCCCACGGCAAACAGACCGACTTCCACATGGCGGTGAAAGCCAAGGATGACGAGACGATCTGCTTCTCGTGGGTCGAGTGGCCGTCGAAAGAGGCGCGCGACGCCGGCACGAAAACGATGATGAGTGACCCTGCGATGCAGCCAGGCGCGATCCAGATGCCGTTCGACGGCGCGCGCATGATCTTCGGCGGCTTTGAACCGGCCGTCGACACCAATGTCATGACGCATTGCGGGCCGCCCGCCGGCGTTGCGCCGATCGCGGAACGCACGCTGACGCTCGAACGCGTGCTCGACGCGCCCGCCGAAAAACTCTGGCGCTGCTGGACCGAGCCCGCGTTGATGACGGAGTGGTTCTGCCCCAAGCCCTGGCGCGTGTCGAAAGCGGAGGTCGATCTGCGCCCCGGCGGCGTCTTCAATACCGTGATGAACGGCCCGAACGGCGAGGCCATCGACAACAAGGGCCAGTTCCTCGTCGTCGAACGCGCGCGGCGTCTCGTCTTCACAGACGCGTTCGTCGGCGACTTTGTTCCCTCCGGCAAGGCGTTCATGACCGGCGAGGTCGACTTCGCCGAACGCGGCGGCCGCACGCACTACACGGCGCGCGCACGCCACTGGAGCAAAGCCGACACGGAGGCGCATGCCGCGATGGGCTTCGAGCAGGGCTGGGGCGTTTGCGCCGACCAGCTCGAAGCGCTCGCCAGAACGCTGTGAGGGCGCGATGAGCACGCAGCTTTCGATCAATCTGCCCGCGCAGGATCACGATCACGGCTTCATGTATGGCCGCTGCGTTGAAGACCCGGACGGCAATGTCTCAGACGTGATGTGGATGGACCGAGCCGCCGCAGGAGGCGCACAATGACCAGCACGCCGAACGATCACGCCCTTTGCCCGCATCTCGTCTGCGACGGCGCCGCCGACGCGATCGACTTCTATGCCCGCGCCTTCGGCGCAGAAGAAATGATGCGGCTTCCCGGCGCCAATGGTAAGATCATGCATGCGAGCGTCAGGCTCAACGGGCGCATCGTCATGCTCGTCGACGAGAATCCCGCTTACGGCATCGTCGGGCCGAAGGCGCTCGGCGGCACACCGGTGACGCTGCATCTCAATGTTCCGGATGCAGACAAAGCGGCCGCGCGCGCGGTCGCGGCGGGAGCGACCCTGCTCATGCCCGTCGCCGATCAGTTCTGGGGCGACCGCTACGGGATCATCGTCGACCCCTTCGGCCATCGCTGGGCGCTTGCGACGCCCAACCGCGCGCTGTCGCTCGACGAGATCAAGGCGGCGGCGGAAGCGGCGATGCCGGATTATGTGAAGGCGTAAGCGAAAATCCCCTCTCCCGCGGGCGCGGGAGAGGGGCAAGGGGTGAGGGAGCCTGCGCTCGGCTCCAAGCCCTCCCGGAACACAGCCGCCCTCACCCCCGGCCCCTCTCCCGCGCGCGGGAGAGGGGAGGAAGCGCACACACTGAACCTGAAGGAACACCACCATGGCGAACATGCAAAAAATCTCGACCTGCCTCTGGTACGACACGGGCGCGCTCGAAGCCGCCGAACTTTACGTCTCGCTCCTGCCGAATTCGCGCGTGACGCAAGTGACGCGCTACGGCCCAGGCGCGCCGATGCCCGAGGGAACGCCCATGCTCGTCAACTTCACGCTCGCCGGCGTCGATTTTGCGGCGCTGAATGGCGGGCCGATGTTCAAGCACTCAGAGGCGGTGTCGCTCTTCGTGCTCTGCGACGACCAGGCGGAAATCGACCGTCTGTGGTCGGCGCTTACCGCAAACGGCGGCGCTGAAAGCATGTGCGGCTGGCTGAAGGACCGCTGGGGCGTCTCCTGGCAGATCCAGCCCGCGCGCGTCGCCGAATGGATCAAGGACCCCATTGGGCACTCCCGCGCGCTGCGGGCAATGATGGGCATGCGGAAGATCGACGCTGCGGTCTGTGAGGCGGCTTTCGCGGGGCAATAGAGCATGTTGCTATCAACGAGAATCGCTTCTCTTTCCCCGCTCGTCCCGGCGTCCTTCGACAGGCTCAGGATGAAGAGCCGGGACCCAGTCTTTGCAACAGCGGCGCTCGCGACCCTGGATCCCGGCCTTCGCCGGGATGAGCGGAGATAAATCCAATCAGATTGATCGCAACAAGTTCTAGAGCGCCGCAGCAATCGCCTTTTTCACCCGCCGGATCGCCGCTTCGTCGCGCCGCCAGAACGTCCATTGCTTGATCCGTGTCGGGATGACGAGGCCCGCGGCGGCGAGAATGCGCATGTGCTCGCTCGCGGTCGGCGCCGACACGCCGAGCTTTTCCGCGATGTAAAGGCCGCAGACGCCGTCCTTCACGAGATCGCCGTCGACCTGGGGCGGGAAATGCGCGCGCGGGTCCTTCAGCCAGTCGAGGATTTCGCGCCGCCTTCCGCTCGCCAGCGCATCGAGCGCGGCGGCGAGATCGGCGTCTTCGTGTTTTGAGCGCATTGACATTTCGTCAATTAGCCACTTACCTCAATACTAGTCAACCCGCCCCGCCGAAAGGAACCCCGCTCATGCGCCGCGCCGTCGACGTCCCCGCCCCGGCGGGTCTTCCCTTCTCCGCCGCCGTCTGGGCGGGCGACCTTCTTTATGTGAGCGGTCAGGTCGGGCTCGATCTCGCCTCGGGCGTCCTCGCCGCCGGCCCCAAGGCGCAGACCGCGACGATCCTCCGCAATATCGAGACAGTGCTGAAGGCTGCGGGCAAATCCCTCGACGACATCGTGAAATGCAACATCTATCTTGCGTCGATGGATCACTACGCGCCGATGAACGAGGCCTATGCGGCGGCGTTCCGTCAGCCCTTTCCGGCCCGCACCTGCGTCGCCGTGAAGGCGCTGCCGCTCGGCGCCGATGTCGAAATCGAAGCCATCGCGCGCTAGGCGCCCCAAAGGAGACTAACCCATGCGCGCCGTCACCTTCGCCGAAACCGGAAGCGCCGATGTTCTCCATAAGGAGGAGCGGCCGGACCCCGCGCCGGACGCCGGCGAAATCCTCGTCGCCAACGCCTATGCGGGCGTCAACTTCATCGACATCTATCAGCGCCGCGGGCTCTACCCCGTCGCTTTGCCCGCCTGCGTCGGCGGCGAGGGCGCAGGAATCGTCGAGCGCGTCGGCGCGGGCGTCGCCGACTTCAAGCCGGGCGACCGTGTCGCCTATCTTTCGGGCGCCGGCGCCTATGCGGGCAAGACGCGCGTGCCGGCGGCGATGGCGGCGCCCTTGCCGGCGGGTATCGGCTTCGACACGGCGGCGGCGATTTTCCTCAAAGCCCTGACGGCGCATATGCTGCTCGACATCTTCCCCATGCGCCCGGGCAAAACTGCGCTTGTCCACGCGGCGGCGGGCGGCGTCGGCACGCTGCTGACGCAGTGGATCGCCCATCTCGGCGGCGCCGCCATCGCGGTCGTCGGCGCGCCGGCCAAAGCGGGGATTGCAGAGGCGGCGGGCGCTTCGGCGGTCATCATCCGCGAGAGGACGCCAGACATCGCGACGGAAGTCCATACACTGACGAATGGCCGCGGCGTCGACGTCGCCTTCGACAGCGTGGGCGCTGCGACCTTCACCGCCTCGCTCGACAGTCTTGCGCCGCGCGGCATGATGGTCTCCTACGGCAACGCCTCCGGCCCTGTCCCGCCGATTGCCCCGCTCGAACTCGGCCGCCGCGGCTCCCTGTTCCTGACGCGGCCCTCGCTCTTCCATTATGCGACGCCCGAGCGCCTCAGGCCGATGGCGGCGGCGGTCTTCCGTCTGCTGACGGACGGGACCTTGCGCCCCGCGGCGCCGACGGTGTTTCCGCTGGAGCAAGCGGCGGATGCGCATCGGCTGCTGGAGAGCGGTGCGTCTACGGGGTCGATTGTGTTGCGGATGTGAGGACGGGGGTTGTGGCGGATCCCCCCCTAGCCCCCCCTTTTTAAGGGGGGGAATACGCACGCTCTCTCCCTTCCCCCCCTTGAAAAGGGGGGGTTAGGGGGGGATCAAGCAACAAGTCCCATCGCCCCGATAGACTCCGCCGCAAAACCCCACGCATGCTCCAGCAACACTTAAACGGAGCCGCCCGCATGCGCCTTCTCCTTCCAGCCCTTCTCGCCCTCGCCGCCTGCGCCCCGCACACGGCGGCGCCGCCCGCCGCCGGCCCCTGGACGATTGATCCGGGCGCTGATCTCAACGTCTTTTTCGAATGCCTCGAAAAGGAAGGCGCAACGCTCGTTTCCGCCCATCGCGGCGGCTATCGGGCGGGGCTTCCCGAAAACGCGGTCGAGACGATGCGCGCAACGATGGACGCGGCGCCCGCGCTTCTTGAGGTCGATGTCGCCGCCAGCGCAGACGGCGTTCTCTACCTCATGCATGACGACACGCTCACGCGCACGACGACGGGCGAAGGCGGCGTCGATGCCCTGCCCTTTGCGGAGATCGCCGCGCTGAAGCTGGAGGACAAGTTTGGGGTCCTCACGCCCTATGCCCCGCCGCGCCTTTCTGAGGCGCTCGCCTTCGCCAAGGCCCGCACCATCCTGCAAATCGATTTCAAGAAATCCGCGCGGTTCGAAGATGTGATCGCGGAGATCCGCGCGGCGGGCGCCGAGCGGCGCGTCATCCTCATCGCCTACACGCTCGGGGCCGCGCAAAAACTCCACCGCCTGGCGCCGGAGATGATGATCTCGCTCAACATCACGAGCCCCGAAAACCGCGCGGCGGCGGAAGCCGCCGGCATCCCGGCGGAAAAGCTCCTCGCCTTCACCGGCATAGAGGCGCCGAACAAGCCGCTCTACGACGCGCTCAACGCCGGCGACATCGAAGTCATCTTCGGCACGCTCGGCCGCGCAGGGATAGACCGCATGATCGAGGAGACAGGCGAGGAGTCTCAGTATGCGGAGCTTTCCCGCATCGGCGTCGACATCCTGGCGACCGACCGGGCGATCGAGGCGCAAAAGGCGCTGGAGAAGGGGGGAAGAGCAGCAAAGGCGGGGGCGTGCGGGGTGAAGCGGGGTTGACCGCCAGCGGCTGCGACATTAGCCTGCCGCGCAATATTATGCGCACGAAATCTGCACAAGAACCTGCGCGCGCTCGGCGTGCGACCAACCTTAACCTTCCCGCTGCCTTAGTCGCCGAGGCGCGGGCGATGGGCGTCAGCCTTTCGCGCGCCGCCGAAGACGGCATCAGCCGCGCTGTCGCTGAGGCGCGCGCCAGCCAGTGGCGGGCGGAAAATACAGCGGCCATTCAAAGCTCCAATGACTTTGTAGAGGCGAATGGCTTGCCGCTGGCCAAGCACCGTCAGTTCTAGGGGCGGCGATGGCCCGCTATGACGTTTATGCGAACGCTGGCTCTGACGGGCTCATGCTCGACGTGCAGACGGACCTGCTCGATGGTCTTTCGACGCGCATCGTGGTTCCGCTCCTGCCGGTCAAGACCGCGCCCAAACCCGCCGTTCGTCTAAATCCTGTCTTCACGATCGCCGGCAAACGATTTGTGATGGCGACGCAATATCTCGCCGCTGTACCGACAAAACTCCTCAAGACCCGGGTCACGACCCTTGAAAAGGAGCACGTCCCTATCATCGGCGCTCTCGACATGGTCTTCCACGGCTTTTGACGCAGCCCACGCCGCGCGGCAGAACTCCCGCCATGACCCAATCCAAAACCGCTCTCATCATCGGCGCCGGCGACGGGCTTGGCGCGGCGCTTGCCCGCGCCTTTGCGCGCGAGGGGCTTGCCGTGTGCCTCACGCGCCGCGCGCGGCATCTTTCTGAGGTCGAGGCGCTCGCCGCGTCGATCCGCGCGGACGGGTTTGCGGCGCATGGCTTCGGCGTCGATGCGCGCGAGGAGGCGGAGATGAGCGCGCTTGTCGACCGCATCGAGCGCGAGATCGGGCCGCTTGAGGTCGTCGTGTTCAACATCGGCGCGAATGTGCGCTTCGGCGTCGTCGACACGACGGCGCAGGTCTATCGCAAGGTCTGGGAGATGGCGGCCTTCGCCGGATTCCTTGCTGGGCGCGAGGCGGCGCGCGTCATGGCGCCGCGCGGGGCGGGGACGATCCTCTTCACCGGCGCGACGGCGAGCCTGCGCGGCGGCGCAGGCTTTTCCGCCTTCGCCGGCGGCAAGCATGCGCTCCGCGCGCTCGCCCAGTCCATGGCGCGCGAGCTTGGGCCCAAGGGCCTCCATGTCGCCCATATCGTGATCGACGGCGTCATCGACGGCGTTTTCGCGCGCGAGAACATTCCGGATTATGAGGGGCGGCTCGCGCGCGGCGAGATCATGCGGCCGGAGGAGATCGCGCCGAATTACGTGCATCTGTGGAAGCAGAAGCGGAGCGCCTGGACGCAGGAGATGGATATCCGTCCCTGGGCAGAGAAATGGTGAGGGCGGGGTTTGTGTCCGTTGCGGATCCCCCGTCCGGCCTCGCCCGGCCGAACCCCGCCCCTTTTCAAGGGGGGAAAGACTCGTGTCACGCGCAAAGTCCCATTCCCCCCCTTAGAAAGGGGGGGCTAGGGGGGGATCCGACGCACGCTCCGAACCCGTCGAAACGCTCCGCATGAAGAGCTTCCACGTCTTTCTCCACTGGCTTTTCTTCATCGTCGCGGCGCTGCTCGCGCCTGCCATGGCGGCGTTCGCTTCGGCGGTGCTCTATTTTCAGGTCTATGGCGCGCGGGCCGAACCCGTTTTCGTGCTGCAGCTTTATGCAGGTTTTTTCGTGGTGCTCAATCTTCTGCGCGCTCTCGCTTACGCCGCGCCGCGCCGTCGTGGCGCTGTCGCATTCGTCGCGCTTGTCGCCGCCGCTGCAGGGCTTGGGCTTTTGCTCGCGGCGCGCGCCACGTTTCCGCAATGGCCGCCGGCGCCGCTGCTGCGCGATCTACTGTTCGTCGGGGGCGCAGCGTTCATCGCCATGGTCGCCGCGCGCATCGCTGCGTTCCTCACTTGAGCAGCGCGCTGCGGCGCGCGATGGTCGCCGCATGACAAAGACCCTCGAAGTCCTGTTCGATCTTGCAAGCCCCAATGTCTATTTCGCCTGGCGCGCTTTGCCGCCAGTGCTCGAACGCACGGGCGCGGCGCTGACGGTGACGCCCGTGCTGCTCGGCGGGCTGTTCAAGCTCACCGGCAATCAGTCGCCGATGGCCGCCTTCGCCGGCGTCAAAGGCAAACCCGCCTATGACATGCTGGAGATCCGCCGCTTCATCGCCGCGCACCGGCTCGATGCGTTTCGCTGGAACCCCACCTTCCCGATGAACACGCTTGCGCCGATGCGCGCCGCTGTCGCCGCAGGCCGCCTTGGGCAAGCAGAGACGGCGCGCGAGGCGATGCTCCGCGCCATGTGGGAGGAGGAGAAAAACATCGCCGACACGGCCGTTCTTTCTGCCGTGCTCGATGCGGCCGGGCTCGACGGCGCGGCGATCCTCGCGCTGACACAGGACCCGGCGGTGAAAGAAGAGCTTTCCGCCAACACGACGCGCGCGGCCGAGCGCGGCGCGTTCGGCCTCCCGACCTTTTTCGTCGGCGAGGAGATGTTCTTCGGCAAGGAGCGCCTCGGCCAGATCGAGGCGATGCTGTCGAGTTGACGCGCGGGCGTAAAGGATTGCGCGCTGACGCATTGGTGAAGCCCTGCGAGCGGAGTTCATTTGCGTCGGCGCGCCAGCGCGTGTCTCTTCGCTTGGGCAATCCCGGGTGATTTCATGCGCCGTTCTCTGATAGCGCTCGCCTCCGTTCTGGCGTCTGGCGCTGCGTCCGCCGAGCCGCTCGTCGTCGCCGAGCTGTTCACCTCGCAGAGCTGTTCGTCGTGCCCGCCCGCGGAGGCTTATTTCCGTACACTGAGCGCCCGCCCCGGCGTGCTGACGCTCGAATGGCATGTCGATTACTGGGACGATCTGCGCACCGCCGAAGGCGCGTGGAAAGACCCCTACTCCAGCCGCGAAAACACGGCGCGCCAGCGCGCCTATAACCAGCGTCTGCGCCATACGGCGGGTGTTTATACGCCGCAGGCGGTCGTCAACGGCGCTGCTGAAGCGGTCGGCACCCACGCCGCGGAAATAGACCGGCTCATCGCTGCGGCGCGCCCACCCGCAGGTGCAAGTCTTGTCGTTTCGACCGGGTCTGCTTTGCGCGCGACCTTGACCGGCGCGCCCGCGCGGGCGGAACTCCTACTCGTCCGTTTCCGGACGACAACGGCGACGCACGTGCGGGCCGGGGAGAATTACGGCAAGCAGCTCGCGTCGGCGCATGTTGTCACACGCGCAGAGCGCCTCGTGCCTGGCGCTGACTTCGCGCCGCCCGCCGCCGGCGAAGGCTGCGCCGTTCTTGCCCAGCAACCGAATGCCGGCCCCATCCTCGCCGCTGCGCTCTGCCCGTCGTGACGGTTAGGGCCTGCGCGAAAACGCGCTTGGCTGTTGAGGGCTCCACTTCACTGATCATTCCTCCCGGTCCGATCGCGAAGGGAGCAAGGCGGCGGCCATGAAGGGGGCCAAGCCCCGGCCGGTTGTGCGCCTCCGGGCGATCCTCTAGCCCAAGAGGCATGGCTTTAGTTTCCCTCCCCCGCGCCATCGGCCCTCTCGGCGCCGCCATGCTCGTGCTCAACGGCGCGATCGGCGCCGGCATTTTCGCGCTGCCGGGCACGTTGCAGGCGGCGGCGGGGCCGCAGGCGGCGATCCTCTTCCCGCTATTTGCGCTCGGCGTGTTCGCGATCGCTCTGCCGCTTGCCGAACTCGCGCGGCTCTTCCCCGGTTCGGGGGGGCCCGCCGCCTATGTCGGGGCGGCGTTCGGGCGCTATGCCGGGTTCCAGGCGGGCTGGATTTACTGGGCGGCGCGGGCGGCGGCTTTCGCGGCGAACAGCGTCGTCTTCACCGCCTATGCGGCGAGCCTTCATCCTCCGTTCGGCGAGGGGTTTGCGAAGACAGCGCTTATCCTCGCCATTGTCATCGCCATGACCGGCCTCAATGTCGTGGGCCTCAAGACCGCGTTTTTCGCCCAAGGCGCGGTGACCGTTCTCAAGGTCCTCCCGCTTCTTCTCCTCCCGCTGATTGCACTCATTCTCCATGGGCCCGCGCCCGGCGCCTTCGCGCCGCCGACCTTTTCGGCTACCGAACAGGCGAGCCTCCTCGTGCTCTATGCCTTTGTCGGATTCGAACAGGCGCTTGTCCCTGCCGGCGAGACGAAGGATCCTGCACGCACCTTGCCGCGCGCCCTCTTCGGCACGCTCCTTGGCATCGCCGCGCTCTATTTCCTTGTACAGCTTGGCTATGGCGCGGCGATGGCGGGGACTGAAAAACCGGCGGCGCCGCTGGTCGCGCTCGGGCAGGCGGTGCTTGGCGCCGCGGGCGGCTATCTCATGCTCGCGGCGGCGCTCTTTTCCCTCGCGGGCAATCTCCTTTCGATCGCGACGACCGCGCCGCGCATCACCTCCGCCCTCGGGGAAACGGGATTGCTGCCGCGCTGGTTCGCCGCCGTGCATCCGCGCTTTGCAACGCCCCATCATGCGATTTTGTTTTTCGGCGCACTCGCCGGGGCGCTCGCGGTCTCGGGCGGCTTTGTGTTTCTCGCGGTGATCTCAACGCTGGCGCGGCTTCTCATCTATCTTGCGAGCATGGCGGCCCTGCCCGTGATCCTGAAACAACGCGCTCTGCCGCCGCTGCCGCTCACGCAAGTGGCCGTCACAGCAGCGGGCGCTGTCTTCTGTCTTTGGGCGGTCGCGCAAACGAAACCCGACGCCTTTGCGACGCTCGCCATGCTCGCCGCGGCGGGTACAGGGCTTTATCTTTTCGCTGCGCGAGACCGCGCGTGACAATGGGGCCCTTGCCGCAGACCCTGGACCTTACCGGCTATCGCTGCCCGATCCCCGTGATCCGGGCCGAGGCAGCCTTGCGGCGCATGGCGCCTGGGGCGCAAGCGCAGATATTGACCGACGATCCGCTCGCCGCGATCGACATTCCGCACTTCTGTCAGGCAGCCGGCCACAAGGTCGAACGGTTAGCGACCGAAGCGCCGGAAGGCCGGCCAAATCTTTGCGTCTTTCTTGTCACGCGAGGGGAAAATCGCTGAACGCACAGGCTGGGGGCCTTGCCGGAAAGCGCCATTTATCGGCCAATTTGTTTTCGGAAAAGGTTAAGGTTAGTGTAGTGGTAGGGCCGAAACCGTGCTTAAGTGGAGGGGGTGCGCCCAGGGGCGCCGCCGCTCACTTGAGCCGGCAAGGCTGACGGATACGGAACGCCCGTAAGGTCGCTTCGGATCTTGATAACCTGATGAACGAGGGGGCCCTCCGTTCCGGCGGATCGGCCGATAAGGGGAGCCGTAGGGGTTTATGAGCACTCTCAATCAATCGAAACTGACGCATTCGCGGCGCATGCTGAAGCGTGGCGGCTCCCTCGCGGTGCTGGCGCTGATCGCAACGCCGCTGCTCCTCGCTTCGGGCTGCACGCAGCCGCAAGCGGCCGGCATCGGCCGCAAGGTCGAAGCATCGCCCACGACGCCCTTCTCCATCGGGCTTGCCGCCTATCAGGCCGGCCAGTTCGCGCAGGCGATCGATATCTGGAAGCGCAACGCGCTCGCCGGTGATGTCCGGTCGAAGAAGGTGCTCGGCGACGTTTATTCCGGCGCCGAAATCGAGGGTGCCAAGGTCGCCAAGCCCCTCGACGTGGTGCCGGTGAACAATGTTGACGCACTGAAGTGGTACACGCTCGCGGCCTTCCATGATTTCAGCGCCTACCAGCGTCCGACGGCCGAAGAAGTGAATGCGCGCATCCTTGCGGAGAACCGTCTCCCGGAAGTGCGCTCGAAGATGTCGTCATCCGACGTGAGCAAGGCGGAGCGGCTCGTTTCGGACACGTTCGAGCGCGGCAGCCCGTTCGACCTCTATCGTCTCGGCCTCATGTATCAGGGCGGCTCGGGCCTCGCGAAGAACAACGCCAAAGCGCTCACCATGTTCGCGCTCGCCAAGCAGCGCGGCGTCGGCGACGCCTCGGCCGCCTTTGAGACTCTCGAAAAGCTCATGACCAAAGCGGAAATCGACCAGGCGATCGAAGCGTCGGTCAACTGGCAGCCGCCTCTCCCCGAGGAGCATACGGGCCAGACCCCGCAGATGAAGGAGCTCGAGCGCGTCAAGAAAGAGCTCGAAGAGCTCAAGCTCGAAGAAGCGCTCGACGCCGTGTCCGACATCGATGTCGAACTCATCCAGCGGTCGCTGAAGTCGCTCGGCTTCTTCTACGGCGAAGTCGACAACAAGATGGGTCAGACGACGCGCGACGCCATCCGCCGCTTCCAGTTCAGCCGCGTCTCGAAGAATGCGGAGTTGACCGACGAGCAGAAGGAAGCCGTGAAGACCGGCGTCCTCTCGGCGCGCCAGACGGTCGAACTCTTCGAGGCCGCCGCCAAGGCCGAACACCCGATGTCGCAATATGTCTACGGCATCATGTATGTCCGCGGCATCGGCGTGGAGCGCAACGGGGCCGAAGCCGTCAAGTGGCTCACCAAGTCGAGCCAGGCCGATCTTGCGATCGCGCATTACGCGCTTGGCGTTATCTATCGCGACGGCACGACCGGTCTCAATGAGATTGAGCCGAACAAGGCGCTGGCGGCGCAGCGCTTCGCCCGCGCCTTCGCGCTCGGCTACAAGCCGGCCGGCGAGGCGCTCAGGCTTCTCGACTTCGAGACGCCGAGCAACAAGGAATAGGTGGGAGGGGTCTCCATGAAACGCGTAGTGAAACTCGCTCTGGCGGCCGGCGGCCTCGCACTTCTTGCGGCCGGCGCAGCAGACAGCCAATCGCTCGGCGGCTTCCCGATCCGGGAACCGGGTCAGAAGGGCACGGGCCATTCAGGCGGCGGCAGCGGGGCCGCCAAGCCGAAGGGCCTGCAGCAAATCGTCGTCGACGCCAACGGCAATGGTCCGTACAAGTCGATTGCCAAAGCGATCGAGAATATCGCCGAAGGCGGCACGATCTATGTCATGCATGGCGACTACGAAGAGTCGCTGAAGCTGACGAAATCCATCATCATCCAGGGCGACCGCGGCCCGGGCGAAGGCGTCAACATCTCGGCCCCGAAAGACGAGCCGTGCCTTGCATTCGCGCCGAAAGAGGGCTCGAACGCCAACGCCATCGTCGCCAACGTCTCGTTCACAGCGGCGGGCTTCAAGTCCTCGGGCGCGCCTTGCGTCCATGTAACGGGCGGCTCCTTCACGCTGAAGGAAAGCGACGTGCTGGGTTCAAGCCTCGCGCCGGCGATCAAGATCTCGGGCGGCAATATCCGGCTTGAGAAGAACGTCGTCAGCGGCGGCCAGCAAGGCATCGCCATCGCGCAGAACCATGCGCTGTCTGACGCCTATATCGTCAACAACAAGATTTCGGGCAATGATGTCGGCATCGACATCGCGAAAGAAACCCGCGCCGACGTCTACATCACCGACAACGAGATTTTCGACAATCTCAAGATCGGCGTGAACGCGGCGGGCTACGGCTCGGCCAATCTCACGGGCAACAAGATTCGCAACAATCGCGGCCTCGGCGTCTTCCTCGACAGCCGCACGCGGCTCTCTTACGTCCGCCACAACGAAATCGTCCGCAACCAGGGCGACGGCATCTCGATCCCGTTCGGCAATAACGGGATCATCGAAGACAACACCATCGCCGGCAATGACGGCATGGGCGTCTTCTGCCGCACGGGCTACGGCCCGCAGCCGAAGATCGACAATTCCAACATCATCGAAGGCAACAAGGGCGACAAGAAGACCAAGCGCCCGATCCCGACCTGCGTCTCCAAGGAGCGCGCGCCGAAACGGTCGTAAGCCCTCACTCCGGGTACGGATGGAAAAGCGCCCCGCAGACGGGGCGCTTTTTTGTTGCGGCGATGCTGGACGCGGCCGCATCGATCCGTGGGCGGATGGGTCAGCCGATTCCTATGCGGAGACGCCGGCGCGCGCGGTCAGCCTTGATTGCGATCAAGGCTCGCGGCGCACGAAGTGCTGATCAGCGATCGCCGCAATCTGCGGCCTTGCGGGGCCACGCAAAGCTGCATTGATCCAAACAAAAACGTAAGTCCGGAAAACGCAGCGCGTCTCTCCAGCGGGAGTTTCGCTCGCAACGCGCAATGGTGCCCCAGGCCGGACTTGAACCAGCACGCCTTGCGGCACGTGATTTTGAGTCACGCGTGTCTACCAGTTTCACCACTGGGGCTGATCGCGAGGCGGCGCGGACTATCCTGCGCCGCGGCGCCAGGGTCAAGAAGGCAGTGGCCAGTGGGCAGTGGGCAGTGGGCAGAAGTATGAGAATCGAAGCGGCTTCATCTGGTAATGCACGGCGTCACCAAGCCTGAGCCCCGTCCCTAATCCCTAATCCCTAATCCCCACGGGCCACTGCCCACCAACCACTGCCTACCGCCACCGCGACACTCCGCCTTGGCGCGAGGCATCCCACACCCGGCTAAAGTCGCGGCGATGCTTGCGCAATTCCGTCAACGCCCGCTTGTCGAACAGGTGCTCGCCGTCTCGGCGCTCGCCAGCGGCGCGCTGTTGCTGGGTGCACACCTCTTCGAATGGATCGGCGGCTATCTGCCTTGCGCGCTGTGTCTCGACCAGCGCCAGGCGCATTGGGCGGCGCTCGGCGTGTCGCTCGCCGGCCTTGCGGCCTCGGTCATCTTGCGCGCCCGCCTCGTCGCGGCGGCCGCGGTCGGGGCGACGGCGCTCGTCTTCTTCGTCTCGACCGGCCTTGCCCTCTATCACACCGGCGTCGAGAACAAATATTGGCCCGGTCCGCCGACCTGTTCGGCCGGCGCTGCAGCGGCGATCACGCTCGACGACCTTGACGACGCCCTCAAGGGCCGCGCGCCGACGCCCTCCTGCGAGGATGCCGCCTGGCGGCTCGCCGGCGTTTCCATGGCCGGCTACAACATGCTCGCCTCCGCCGGCCTCTTCGCCCTCACCTTCGGCGCAGCGCTCGCTTCCGTGCGTCAGGCCCGCAGCGCAAGGCGCGCCGCCGCCGGATCCGCGGCAGAATGAACGCCGGCCAAACCCAAGACCCCGAAAGACCCGTTCGATGAGCGAAACAGTCCGGCCGCCCCTCAACATCCCGCGCATGCGCCCGGGTCCGCGCGCGGCACGCACCGCCGAAATGCTGCGCGTCGACCATGCCGGCGAATATGGGGCGGTGCAGATCTATCGCGGGCAAAGGGCGGTGTTCGGTGCGCTGCCGCACAAGCAGGCGACGGCCGATCTCATCGCGGCGATGGAAGAGGGCGAGGCCCGGCACCTTGCGACTTTTGATGCCCTCCTCGCCGAACGCCGCGTGCGGCCGACCTTGCTCGCCCCGCTCTGGAACGCGGCGGGTTTCGGCCTAGGCGCCGCGACGGCGCTCATCGGCGAGAAGGCGGCGATGGCCTGCACCGCGGCTGTCGAAGAGGTGATCGAGCAGCATTACGCCGCGCAGGCCGACGAAATCGCAGAGACAGACCCCGCCCTCGCCGCAACGCTTCAAGATTTCCGCGCCGACGAGCTCGGCCACAAGCAAACCGCGGAAACCCACGGCGCCGAAAGCGCCCCGGGCTACCCGCTCCTCCGCGCCGTCATCCAGGCAGGCTGCCGTCTAGCCATAAGGCTGTCGGAGAAGGTTTGACGCCATATCCTCACTAGAGCCTGTTGCGATCAATGTGGATCGACCCTTATACCCCGCTCGTCCCGGCGAAAGCCGGGACCCAGTCTTTGAAACAGCGGCGCTCGCGACTCTGGATCCCGGCTATTGATCGCAACACGCTCTAACGGGCGTCCCGCGCGGCAAGACGCGCCGCGCGCAGCGCCGCAAGATCCGCGCCGAGCTTTTCTTCGAAGTAGCGGTCGCAGCCGAGGCACATGTTCTCGACGCGCCGCCCTTTGCCGTCGATAGCCGCCGACCATATACGGAAAGTCTCGCGGCTCCAGCCGTCTTCGAGCGCCATGCCTTCAGGGTCGCCCTCATTGAGGGCGCGGATCGCGGGCAATGTCGCGACGCTCGCGAAAATGTCTTCAAGCCGCTCTTCAGTGAGATTCCCGAGCGGCGCCTTCGTCTTGAGGCAGCAGGGATAAACCGAGCCGTCAGGCTCAATCGCGACTTCGGAGCCCGCCGCGCCGATCTTGAGGAAATTCTTCGCGCCCGACCAGCGCGCGCAGAAATTTGTTTCATAGCCGGCGTTGGAGAGCCCGTTCGTGAAGGCCCGCCCACGCGGCCAAAGCTCGCCGATCCAGAGATCTGGTTGCGCGCCGAAAAAGACGAAGGTCGGCCCATCTATCCGGGCGCCCCGCGTGACGTCCGGCGCGCGCAGTCGCGCGTCCTTCGGCGCCGTCATCTCGACCTCGCGCACGCCGCGCGAGGCCATCAGGGTGCGGATCTTCTCCATGAAGGGGAGGCGCGCCTCGCCCGCCATGCCGACGTGATAATCGTCGATCGAGGCGATGGCGATCGAAGACACGCCGCGTTCGAGCATTTCGTCGAGCCGGCGGGCATCGAGCACGTCGCCAGTCGTCTGCATGGCGAGCTTCGGGGCGGCGGCGCCCCAGCGCGCGCGGATCGCGCCCAGCGCAGGATAGAAGAGTTCTTCGCGCACGCCGTCAATCAGCAATTCGCCGCCCGCAAGAACGAGCAAGGTCTTTTCGCGCCCGCCTTTGCCGTCCGCCCACGTCATATCGTCGGGGAGATGGTCGAGGATCGCCTGATAGGCGGCCTGCCCTTCGCCGACGACGCGAGAGAGCCCGTCGCGGACATAGGGGCGGAAGCGGTCGTCATAGCAATGCGCGCAGCGCCTGTGGCAGGCGAAGGTCAGGACCCAGTAGATTGCTTGCATGGCCGCTCCGTCAGGAGCCCGACCTTGCCTGACGCCGCAGCGCAGCGCGACGGAAAAAGCGCGTGATGCGGCGCCTCGCCCAACTTTGCGACAAGCCGCTTTGATGCGGCCCGCCCGCGTTGCTATGGTCGCGTCCAAGTCTGCTCTCGGATCGGTCTCAGAGGGAAAGCCACGCGCTTTCCGAGGACCGCGCCGACCACAAGGGGAAACGCCATGAATCGCCTGCTTCGCGCCGCCTCGGCCGCGCTTCTTTCCGTTTCGGCGCTGGCGCTCGCCGCCTCCTGCGCCACGAAAGACGCCGCCGCAGGGCCGGGCGCCGCCGCTCCGGCGAAGGCCGACCCGACCAAGACTGTCAAGGGCAAGGGCACGCCCGCGGAGGCCGCCGCCTTCATCGACGAGGTCGAGAAAACCTATACGGCGCTCAATGAAGAGGGCAGCCGCATCAGCTGGGTGCAGGCGACCTATATCAATTACGACACGGACTGGCTCGCCGCGAAATTCGGGGAGAAGGCGACGACGACCGCGGTCGATTTCGCCAACCGCACCAAGCGCTTTTCGGGCGTCGCGCTCGACCCTGTCGTCGCGCGCAAGATGAACATCATCCGTACCGGGATCGTCGCGCCGGCGCCCTCGACGGAGGGCGCCGCCAAGGAGCTCGCCGAGACTCTCACCCGCCTCGGCAACGCCTATTCGACCGGGAAGATCGAAATCAAAGGCAAGCCCGTGCCGCAGGACGAAACTGAAATCCTGATGCGCACGCTAAGAAATCCCGCCGCGCTCCAAGAGG
Organism: uncultured Caulobacterales bacterium; assembly: GCA_964507915.1. GTDB lineage: Bacteria > Pseudomonadota > Alphaproteobacteria > Caulobacterales > Parvularculaceae > Amphiplicatus. The sequence goes on along the minus strand of CAZDRH010000003.1, from coordinate 110,849 downwards.
TGTGGACGAAATGGCATGATACGGCGAAAGGCTCGAAAGCCGATTATCAGCGCTTCGTCGAGCTTACCAATGCGGGCGCGCGCGAGCTCGGCTTCAAGGACGCCGGGGAAATGTGGCGTTCGGGCTATGACATGGACCCCGACGCTTTCGCCGCGGAGACCGATCGGCTCTGGGGCCAGGTGAAGCCGCTTTACGACGAGCTCCATTGCTATGTGCGCGGCAAGCTCAATGCGCGCTATGGCAGTGGCGTAGTCCCGCTCGACGAGCCGATCCGCGCCGACATTCTCGGCAATATGTGGGCCCAGAGCTGGGCCTCCCTCGGCGACGTCGCCGCGCCCAAAGGCGCCGGGGCAGGCGTTGATCTCGACAGGATCCTCGTCGCCAAGGGCATGACGCCGGTCAAAATGACCAAGACGGCGGAGGGCTTCTTCACCTCGCTCGGCTTTGCGCCGCTGCCCGAAACCTTCTGGGAGCGCTCGCAGATCGTGAAGCCGGAAGGCCGCGACGTCGTCTGCCACGCCTCCGCCTGGGACCTCGATGAGAAAGACGACCTGCGCATCAAGATGTGCACCAAGGTGAATGCGGATGATTTCCGCACGCTGCATCACGAGCTCGGCCACAATTTCTATCAGCGCGCCTACAAGGCGCAGTCGACCCTTCACCGCAACGGCGCCAATGACGGCTTCCACGAGGCGATCGGCGACATGATCGCGCTGTCGATCACGCCGGAATATCTGAAGCAGATCGGCCTTGTCTCGACGGTTCCGGACGCCTCGCAAGACATCGGCCTCCTGATGGATCAGGCGCTCGACAAGCTCGCCTTCCTGCCCTGGGGACTCCTCGTCGACCGCTGGCGCTGGGAGGTCTTCTCCGGCGCCGTGCCGCCTGAGAAATACAATGAGGCGTGGTGGGCGCTGCGCGAGAAATATCAGGGCGTGCGGCCGCCCGTCGCCCGCACCGCGGACGGCTTCGACGCCGGCGCGAAATATCACGTTCCCGCCGCCGTGCCCTATACGCGCTATTTCCTCGCGGCGATCCTGCAAGTGCAGTTCTACAAGGCGGCCTGCGACCAGATCGGCTGGAAGGGGCCGCTCCACCGTTGCTCCTTCTACGGATCAAAAGAGGTCGGCAAGCGGTTCAACGCGATGATGGAAATGGGCGCGTCCAAGCCCTGGCCCGATGCGCTCGAAGCCTTCACCGGATCGCGGCAGATGGACGGTTCTGCGATGCTCGAATATTACGCGCCGCTGATGGCCTATCTCAAGGAACAGAACAAAGGCCAGACCTGCGGCTGGTGACGGATTTGTTGCGGCGGGCCTGTCATCTCCGGCCAGAGTGATCGCATTCAAGAAGGCGGGCGCTCTTCCCCCGTCGCCAGACGGGGGAAGTGTCGCCGAAGGCGACGATGGGGGCGCTTTCGCGGGTCCGGAATGCGTGGAGGGTCCCCCCCTCCGTCGCCTTCGGCGACACCTCCCCCGCTGCGCGGAGGAGGAGTGCCGCAAATACGATCACTCTGGCCGGAGATGGCAGGCCCGCCGCAAGCAGGCGCCGAGCGGACCGCTCTCGGACTTGAAGCCGTCGCCTCGTTCCCTATCTACCGGCGGCGGGTCTTCAACGGCTTCTGCCTTGATGGCCCGCTGACGTGTCTGCCCCGCTGGGCGATGCGGCGCTTTGGCGATAAGGGGCGGGGCTGATGCCGGTCATTTCGAGGATCCAGGATTTCCTGAAGCTCGAGTCAGCATCGGGCATTCTGCTCGGCCTTGCCGCACTAATGGCGATCCTCGCCAAGAACAGCCCCTTTGCACCGCTCTATGATGGTTTTCTCGGCACGCCCATGGCCGTGTCCGTAGGGGCGTTCGAAATCGCCAAACCCGCGCATCTGTGGATCAACGACGCGCTGATGGCGGTCTTCTTTCTGCTGGTCGGGCTTGAGATCAAACGCGAGCTGATCGAGGGCGAGCTGTCGAGCCCCGACAAGGCGATCCTGCCTCTGATCGCTGCGGTCGGCGGGGTCGTCGTCCCGGCGCTGATCTTTGCCGCGATCAATCGCGGCGATCCGGCGGCGCTTGCGGGCTGGGCGATCCCCTCCGCAACAGACATCGCCTTTGCGCTCGGCGTCCTGTCGATGTTCGGCTCGCGCGTGCCGGTGTCGCTGAAAGTGTTTCTGCTCGCGATCGCGATCATCGACGATCTCGCCGCCATCATCATCATCGCCATGTTCTACACAAGCGATCTGTCGATCCTGTCGCTTGCGCTTGCAGGCGGCGGCGTCGCGGGCATGGTTGCGCTCAATCTCCTCGGCGTGCGCAATGCCGGGCCGTTTCTGTTTCTCGGCCTCCTCACCTGGGTCTTCGTCCTGAAATCCGGCGTGCATGCGACGCTGGCCGGCGTCGTGACCGGCCTTTTGATGCCGATGCGGCCGCGCGCGGACGGCCAGTCGGCGCTGCATCATCTCGAACACGGGCTCCACCCCTGGGTCGCGTTCGGCATTCTGCCGCTGTTTGCCTTCGCCAATGCGGGCGTGTCGCTTGAGGGGCTTTCCTTCGCCGATCTTGCCGCGCCCATTCCGCTCGGCATTGCGCTTGGGCTTTTCATCGGGAAGCAGATCGGCGTCTTCTCCTTCACCTGGGCCGCTGTGAAACTGGGCGTCGCCAAGCCGCCCGCGGGCGCGAGCTGGCTCCAGGTTTACGGCGTCGCCGTCATGTGCGGGGTCGGCTTCACGATGAGCCTCTTCATCGGCAGTCTCGCCTATGAGGGCGATGCGGCGGCGGCCGACGCCGTGCGCCTCGGCGTGCTTGCGGGCTCGCTCGCCTCGATCGCGCTCGCCTCGATCATTCTGCTGATCGCCCCGCCGGCGCGTCAGCCGGACCGGCACGCGGTCAAGGCGCGTCTTGCAAAAGCCGCCTGACGAGCGCGCGCACGGCCTTGCGCGTTTCTTCGAGACTGACGCCTGTGTCGATCACGACATCGGCCTGACGGCGTTTCTCCGCATCCGGAACTTGTTTGGCGAGGATCGCCGCAAATTTTTCTTCCGTCATGCCGGGCCGGGCAAGAACCCGCGCGCGCTGCACGTCGGGCGGCGCCGAGACGACCGCGACCGTCTCGAAGAACGGCCGGGCGCCCGTCTCGAACAGCAGCGGAATGTCGAGCACGACGAGCTTTGCCCCATTCTCGCGCGCCTCTTCGACAAAGCGGAACCGGTCCATTGCAACCAGCGGATGGACGATGGCTTCGAGGGCCTTCAGCCGCTCCGGCGCGCCAAGCACCAATTTCGAGAGCGCGTCGCGATCGACCGCGTCGTCACGAACCGCTTCTGGAAAGGTCTCCGAGATCGGCGCGACCGCCGCGCCGCCTTTGGCGTAGAGCCGATGGACAGCGGCGTCGGCGTCCCAGACGGCGGCGCCTTCCTCAGCGAACATTTGGGCGACGGTCGATTTGCCCATGCCGATGGAGCCGGTGAGGCCGAGGATTTTCACAGACGCCTCCGGGCGAGCGCGCTGATGAGCGCGTGTCGGAGATCGGCGTCGACCTCCGCCTTGCGCCCGAGCCACGTCCGATAGCCTTTGGCCGCCTGGCGCATCAGCATGTCGAGACCGTCGATTGTCACGAGGTCCCGCGCCCGCGCCGCCGCGAGCAGGGGCGTTTCAAGCGGCGCATAGACAATGTCGCAGACCGCGGCGCTTGCGGGCAGCGCCGCAAGATCAATGTCGAGCGGCGGCGCGCCGGTCATGCCGAGCGAGGTCGCATTGACAAGAAGGTCCGCGCCCGACAGCGCCGCGGAACGCTCTTCCCACGGACGGGTTTCCGCGCCGAGCGCGGCAATGTCCTGCGCGCGCGTCAGCGTGCGGTTGACGACGATCACTGACGAAAAGCCGAGCGACGACTTGAGCGCGATGAGCGCCGCCCGCGCCGCGCCGCCCGCGCCAAGGAGAACGGCGCGGCTGCGGCCGCTGACGCAAGCAAGGCTCCCGGCGAGGCCCTCGACATCGGAATTGTCCGCTTCAAGACCCGTCGGCGTGAAGGTCAGCATGTTGGCGGCGCCGGCCGCTTGCGCGTCAACGCTTGCGCGATCGGCGATCTTCAGCGCGCGTTCCTTGTGCGGCAGCGTGACGTTGCAGCCGGCAAAGCCGAGCGTCCGGAGCGCTTCGATCGCATGCCGGAAATCTTCATCCGCCGGCGGAACAGCGATCGGAACATAATGCGCGTTCGCGCCCTCGCGCGCCGCCCAGACGCGATGGATGACCGGCGACAGCGAATGGCTGATCGGCCAGCCCAGCACGGCGGCGAGGCGGGGCCTCTCCCCCTCGCCGCTCAAAAGGCGAGCGCGCCTTGCGCGCGCAGGAAGCCGAGCAGCGGGAAGAGGGAAAGGCCGAGGACGGCGAAATAGTCGCCTTCCATGCGCTCAAAAAGCCGGCTGCCGAGCGCTTCGACCTGGTAGGCGGCGACGCTGGTGAGGATTTCTTCGCCGGCGGCGTCGAGATAGCGGTCGATTTCCTCCGCACTTGCCGGTCGCAAATGCAAGGTCGTGCGCTCAAGGTTGCGGAAGCACACGACGCCGCCGCGCGCGACGGCGACTGCATTGATCAGCACATGGCTACGGCCCTGCATCTTCAGAAGCCGCGCTCGCGCTTCGCCCATGCTGCGCGGCTTTTCCAGCCCCTCGCCGTCGAATTCGAGCATCTGGTCAGAGCCGATGACGAGCGCGTCATCGGGCGCCGCAACGGCGAGCGCCTTGGCGTCGGCGAGCCGCTGGGTGACCGCGTCTAGCGACAGGCCCTGGCTTAGGGTGGCGTCTTTCAGCGCGGTTTCATCGACGCCAGGCCGTGCGGTTTCAAAGGGCACGCCTGCAGCAGATAAAATCCGCATGCGGATCTTGCTCGTCGAGGCGAGAATGATCCGGGTCATTCGGCGCTCCTGCTTTCGTTCTGGCGCTGCGACAGCTTGGTGAGGATCGAGGCCGCCGTCTCTTCCACGGATTTGCGCGTCACGTCGATGACCGGCCAGCGCTTGCGGGCGAAGAGACGTTTGGCAGAGAGAATTTCGGCGCGCACGGCGTCAAGATCGGCATAGCTCGCCGCCCGGTCCGCCGCCTCGCCAAGGCGCGTTTCGCGGATCTGGGCGAGACGCTCCGGGCTTGCGACAAGGCCGACGACGAGCGGCTTTTTCACCGTCTCGAGCGCCGGCGGCAAGGGCGCGCCCGGCACGAGCGGAATATTCGCGACCTTGTAGCCGCGATTGGCAAGATACATCGATGTCGGCGTCTTCGACGTGCGGCTGACGCCGACGATCACGACATCGGCCGTGTCGAGATCCCAGGCCATCTGCCCGTCGTCATGGGCGAGCGTGTAGTCGACCGCCGCGATGCGCCGGAAATAGGCCTCGTTCATCTCATGCTGCGCGCCCGTCTTCAGCGATTGTTCGAGGCCGAGGAATTCGGAGAAAGCGCGCGTCATGGGATCGAGGATGGAAATCGCCGGCGCCTGCAGCTCAGAACAACGCGCCTCAAGAAGGCGCCGCAGATCCGGATTCACGACGGTGTAGAGAACAAGGCCGGGCGCGGCCTCAATCTCCGCAAGCGCCCGCTCCATCTGCGGCCGCGAGCGGATGAGCGCATAGATATGCTGCAGCGGCCGGGCGACCGCGAATTGCGCCGTCGTCGCCTTCAGCACAGCCGCCAGCGTCTCCCCCGTCGAATCCGACACGAGATGCACGTGGAAATAGCTGGCGAGCGGCGTGCGCATCGGGCGATCCTGAAGCGGTCTTGTGCGCGAACCTCCCCGATTCTGCGCGTTAGCCGCGATATATCCAAGCCGATGCTTTAGGGCGCATTCCCCGCTTTTGGAATTGCGAGGGGGCAGAGACTTCCCCAGAGTGCCGCGGGAAATCCCGGCGGGACAAATCGCTCCCGGTCGCCTGGTAGGACAATCACGCTCCGGCGGGCAAAATTGGCGCGGTTTAGGACACAGCCCTTCTCGCCGGGCGGCGCTGGGGCACTTGCTGCTGGTATTGCCGGCGGGTCTTACCGATGCGCGTGAGACTCCCGATTTTAGTACACGCGCGCAGAGCAGGGGCGCCGCTTTACCCCAGCTTCGGCAAAGGCCGGATTTCATGACCGTTCCGCCCAGACCATCGCGCAAGCGCCTGCGACCACGCGCGCTTTTGCACATCTCCACGGTTCTGTGGATAAGCCCCTGGGCGGCGAAGGTTCCTCTGCGATTCCAGTTTTCAAGGGCCTGTTGATCACAGGGAAGACCTGCCGGTAGCGCCGATATCCCCAGCTTTTCGGCCTGTTATCGTCTTCATAGAGTCTTAAGAAAGATAAATAAGAGATGAGCGGCCCTACCGGGAAGATGCAGAACCTGAAGACGGGCGCACTCCGTCGCGTGCTTGCGGGCGAGGTGCTCTCGCCGCCGCCGGTCTGGTTCATGCGCCAGGCTGGGCGCTATCTGCCGGAATACCGCAAGCTTCGCGCTGAAGCCGGCGGCTTCCTGGACCTTTGCTTTGATCCTGAACGCGCCGCCGAAGTGACGCTGCAGCCCGTGCGCCGGTATGGCCTCGATGCGGCGATCCTCTTTGCCGATATCCTGCTCATCCCGCATGCGCTCGGCCAGCGCCTCACCTTCGGCGAGGGCGAAGGGCCAAGGCTTGCGCCCTGCGTGACGCCCGAGACCTTGCGTGCGCTCGACCCCGCGAGGGTTTTGCCGACGCTCGCGCCGATCTTCGACACGGTCCGCCGCTGCCGCGCGGCTTTGCCCGCTGAAACGGCGCTCCTTGGCTTTGCCGGCGCGCCCTGGACGGTTGCAACCTATATGCTGGCAGGCGAATCCTCACGCGACCCGGCCGAGCTTCGCCGCCACGCCTATGCGGATCCCGGATTCATGGCGGCGCTGATCGACCTTCTTGTCGAGGCGACCATTCCCTACCTCGTCGCCCAGGTCGACGCGGGCGCGGACGCCGTGCAGATTTTCGACACTTGGGCTGGCGGTCTGCCGGAGACTTTGCTTGAGCGTCTCTCGATCGAGCCGATGCGACGTGTCGCGGCGGGCGTCAAAGCCGTGCGGCCGGGAACGCCGGTGATCTTCTTCCCGCGCGGGGCCGGGGCAATGCTGGAAGCTTATGCCCGGCTTCCTGAATGCGACGTCGTCTCGATCGACACATCCACACCGTGGCGCTGGGCGCGCGAGCGGCTTGCGCCCCATGCCGTGGTGCAGGGCGGTCTTGATCCGTTGCTCGTCGTGGCGGGCGGCAGCGCGATGGAAAAAGCCGCCCGGGAGCTCGCTGAGACTTTCCGCGGCGCGCGCTACATCTTCAATCTTGGCCATGGCTTCACGCCGCAGACGCCGCCCGAGCATGTCGCGCGGCTCGTTGAGATCGTGCGGGGGGGCTGATGCGCGCGTTTCTGCTTGAGCACTATCAATCGATCAAGGCGGCGCACCTCATCCTCGTCATCGCCTGGATGGCGGGCATGATGTATCTGCCGCGGCTCTTTGTGTACCACCACCAGGCCGCGCCCGGCGGCGAGGCCGAACGCTTCTTTTTGCAGATGGAGCGCCGGCTCCTCAAGGGCATCGTCAACCCGTCGATGATCCTCGTCTGGCTCCTTGGCGCGTGTATGCTCTATGCGAACCCGGCGCTTCTGAAAGCGCCCTGGTTCCATGTGAAATTTGCGATGGTGACGGGCATCTCGGCGGTCCACGGCTATTACGCCGCGGCCTTCAAGCGCTTTTCCCGCGGCGAACGTCCGCGCACGGAGCGCTTCTGGCGGATCATGAACGAGGCGCCGTTTGTGATGATGATTGTAGCGGTCGTGATGGTGATCGTCCGGCCCTTCTGATTGACGGCTTCAGGGCTGTTTCTTCACCGAACGAATTGGGATAGGCGGTCTTGTTTTGCTGGGTCTGTGGAATATTCTGCCGTCATAGCCCTCACCATGTCGTTTGAGTTGCCGCGTTGCGTAAACTGAAATGCCCGGGTTTCATTACCACTGACCCGCCCGCCGCTGCAGACAAAACGAGCGCCCTGCATGGTTCCTCAAGATCCCGCGAAAAAGGCTGAGGTTGAAGCCGTTGAGGGTCCGCCCGCGGCCGCTGCAGACGCCTTGTTCCGCGATCTCTTCCTGGAAGCGGCGATCGGCATTTACCGGTCGAGCGCCGAAGGGCGGCCAATATTCGCCAACAACGCCTTCGTGCGCATGATGGGCTACGAGACCGAGGCGGCATGGCTGCAGGCCGCCGTCGACATTGCACGCGACTGGTATGTGGATCCGGCCCGCCGCGCCGAATTCGTCGCTGAGATTGAGCGGACAGGAAAGGTGACGAATTTCGTCAGTCAAATCTATCGCCACGCGACTGGGGAAATCATCTGGGTCTCCGAAACGGCCCGCATTGTGCGGGACAGCCGCGGCGCGACCCGGTACTACGAGGGGACGATCGAGGAGATCACGGCGCGAATCCGCGTCGAAGACGAACTCCGGGCCGCTAAAGTCGCCGCCGAGCGCGCCGCGCGGATGAAGTCCGAATTCCTCGCCAAGATGAGTCACGAACTGAGGACGCCGCTGAACGGCATTCTCGGTATGGCCGAAATTCTGACGCGAACCGCACTCGATCAGCGCCAGAAGCAGTACACAGACATCCTGGCGCGATCCGGCGAGACCTTGCTTTGTGTGATCAACGACATCCTCGATTTCTCGAAGATCGACGCCGGCAAGATGGCGATCGCGCGTGCGCCGTTTGATCTGCGCACCACTGCGGAAGAAATCGCCTGTCTGCTCGCGCCCGGCGCTTTCGCCAAGGGCCTCGAATTCGCCCTCTATATTCCCCCGGAAGCGGAGACGAACGTCGTCGGCGACGAACAGCGTGTGCGACAGGTGCTTCTGAACCTTATTGGCAACGCTGTTAAATTCACGGAGCGGGGGAGTGTGTCGGTCGCGCTCGACGCGCGACGGATCGAGGACCGGATCGCCATCGTTTGCGACGTGACGGATACGGGGCTTGGCATCCCCGCCGAGGCTCTCGGACGGATTTTTGAGAAGTTTGAACAGGTCGATCAGTCGATCACCCGCGTCAATGGCGGCACCGGGCTTGGCCTGTCCATCTCGCGCGAACTTGCACGCCTGATGGCCGGCGACATCGAGGTCAGCTCAACCGTCGGCGCGGGCTCGACGTTCCGTTTGCGGCTCCGCCTCGAACCGGGCCCCACGCGCGCAGCAGACTGGGCGGCGCTTGGGCGTGCGCTCGGCCACGTGCTCGTGGTCGACGGTTGCGAAGTGACACGCCGCATGATTTCGGACTTTGTGCGCTTCTGGGGCGGACGCCCGCTCCTTGCGCCGGAGGCCCCCACGGCGCTTGCTCAGATTGAAGCCCTACCCGAAGGCGAGCGCGCCTTCGATACGGTCTTTATCGATGGCGGCCGCCGTAATGCGGATGGCGCAGCGATTCTCGGCGCGATCGCCGCCGCACCCGGGGTTTCGATCGCTCGCGCGGTTCTCATCGCGCGCCTCCATGAGGCGACCGAAAACAACATTGTCAACGCGCCAGGCTTTGACGCCTGCCTGCTGAAGCCGATCGAGAGCGCCGACCTTGCGGCCATTCTTGCCCGCACTGAAGCACGCTCCGCTGCATCCGCAGGCCACGCTGCTGCGCCGCAGCAGGCGTCCTTCAGGCGCGCGCTCCTCGCCGAGGACAATCTCGTCAACCGCATGGTGATCCGCAGCATGCTCGCCGGCACGGATTTCGAGCTCGTCGAGGTCGAAAACGGCGCCGAGGCGATCGCCGCGCTCAAGACCGGCGCATTCGACGTCGTACTCATGGACATCTCCATGCCTGTCATGGACGGCGTCACCGCCGCCGCCGCAATCCGCAAGGACGCCGGACCCTCCGCACGCGTCCCTATCATCGGTCTGTCGGCGCATGTGCTCGACGATCAGAAGCGCCAATGTCTTGATGCCGGCATGAACGATTATCTGACGAAGCCCGTCCGCCGCGACGATCTCCTCGCCGCCATGACGCGGTGGACCGCCGGCCGCCCAGCGCGCTGAGCGGCGGGGCGAATCCGCCCCCAATGAAGCGTCCGGCTCGCCCTCGTGCTTGGAATCCCGGCTCCGTTTCGCTCCGCCGGGCGCTTCAGCATGATGCGCTTTTTTGTATTCAGTACACGGATAAAATGCCTTGCCCTGATGCGCGAGCGCAGCGAGCCCCGAAGAGCGAAGCGCGGGACACGCGCGATCCTTTTTTCGCGACGCGCCCTCAACTCAAGCCCGCGATCCGTCCCTCCTTATCCAGATGAATCCGCTCCGCGCCCGGCGACTTGGGCAGGCCCGGCATGGTCATCACGTCGCCGCAGATCGCCACGACGAAACCGGCGCCCGCGGCAAGGCGCGCTTCGCGTACGGGCAGGACATGGCCCTCCGGCGCGCCGAGCAGCGCCCCGTCCGCCGAGAAGGAATAGGGCGTCTTGGCGATGCAGACGGGGAGGCGGCCGAAACCGTCTTTCTCAAAGCGGGCGAGATCTTTCCCCGCCTTCGCGCTGAGGGCGAAGCTCCCGGCGCGATAGATTTCGCGCGCCACCGTTTCAATTTTGGCGACAAGCGGCAGATCGTCCGCATAGAGCGGTTTGAACGCCGCCCGGCCGCCCTCGCAGAGCGCGACGACGGCGTGGGCGAGCGACTCGGCGCCTGCCGCGCCCTCCGCCCAGTGGCGGCACACGATCGCCTCGACGCCGAGCCGCGCCTTGCAATAGGCGCTGACGGCTGCGTGTTCTTCGGGGCTGTCGCCGGCGAAATGGTTGATGGCGACGACCGCCGGCAGGCCGAATTTGCGCAGGTTCTCGACATGCCGCGCAAGATTGGCGAGGCCCGCTTCAAGCGCGGCGGCGTCCGGCGCCGAAACGCGGTCCGCCGCGGCGCCGCCCTGGTATTTGAGGGCGCGGAGCGTCGCCACGACCACGGCGGCGTCGGGCGCAAGGCCTGAGGCGCGGCACTTGATGTTGAGGAATTTCTCCGCGCCGAGATCGGCGCCGAACCCGGCTTCGGTGACGGCATAATCGCCGAGCTTCAACGCCGCGCGCGTCGCGATCACCGAATTGCAGCCATGGGCGATATTGGCGAAGGGCCCGCCATGGACAAGCGCGGGCGAGCCCTGCAGCGTCTGCACAAGATTGGGGTCGAGCGCGTCTTTCAGAAGCGCGGCCATGGCGCCGTCGGCCTTGAGATCGCCCGCTGTGATGCACGCGCCGTCGCGCCGGCGGGCCACGACGATGCGGGCAAGGCGGCGCTGCAGATCCTCAAGGCTTTCAGCGAGGCACAGGATCGCCATGACTTCGGAGGCGACGGTGATGTCAAATCCCGTCTCGCGCGGCGCGCCATTGTCGCCGAGCCCGACGACGATCTCACGCAATGCGCGATCATTCATGTCGACGACCCGCCGCCAGGCGATCGACTTCGGCTCGATGCCGAGCGCATTCCCCCAATAGAGGTGATTGTCGATCATCGCGGCGAGAAGATTGTGCGCCGAGGTGACGGCGTGGAAATCCCCGGTGAAGTGGAGATTGATCACCTCCATCGGCGCGACCTGGGCATGGCCGCCGCCGGTCGCCCCGCCCTTGCGCCCGAAAACGGGGCCGAGCGAGGGCTCGCGCAGCGCGATGACCGCGCGTTTGCCAATCCGGTTCAGCGCGTCCCCAAGGCCGATAGTCGTCGTCGTCTTCCCCTCGCCGGGCGGCGTCGGGTTGATGGCGGTGACGAGAACAAGCTTGCCCGAGGGTTTGCCTTTGAGGGTCTCGAGCCAGCGGAGGCCGATCTTCGCCTTGTCCACCCCATAGCGGAACAGCGCCGCGTCCGGCACGCCCGCAGCGGCGGCAATGGTCTCGATCGGGCGCAAGCGATAGCGCCGCGCGATATCGATGTCTGTGGTCATGAAAGCCCCCGGGAAGACAGCCGCAGACTGCGTCAGGTCGCGCGGGGAGAAAAGCCTGGGCGCGGCCGCCCGCTTGACGGCCCATTGACCTTCGGCACCCCGCCTCTATATGGAGAAGAACCCTCCTTTTTCGCGCTGGCCCGTTCGCGGCCGTTCGCGCGATCCGATTTTCAGTTTTGAGCCGCCCCGCCCCCGCCCTTCGGGGGCCGCCCGCTCGTGTTTGAGGAAGACCATGCTCCCCACCAAAATGTCGCTTGAGGAACTCCAGGCCAAGACGCCGACGGAGCTTTTGACCTTCGCCGAAGAGCTGGAGGTCGAGAACGCCTCGACGCTCCGGCGCCAGGACATGATGTTCGCGATCCTGAAAGAGCTCGCGGACCATGACGTCGAAATCACCGGCGGCGGCGTGATGGAGGTCCTGTCCGACGGCTTCGGCTTCCTGCGCTCGCCGGAGGCGAATTATCTGCCGGGTCCGGACGATATCTATGTCTCGCCGGCGCAGATCCGGCGCTTTGCGCTGCGCACCGGCGACACCGTGCAAGGCGAGATCCGTTCCCCGAAAGACGGCGAGCGCTATTTCGCGCTGATGAAAGTGTCGACCATCAATTTCGAGGACCCGGAGAAGACGCGCCACAAAGTGCATTTCGACAATCTGACGCCGCTCTATCCGGATGAGCGCCTCAAGATGGAAGTGACGGCAGATGAGGGGAAGAAGAAGGACCTGACCGGCCGCGTCATCGATCTCGTCTCGCCGCTCGGCAAGGGCCAGCGCTGCCTTATCGTCGCCCCGCCGCGCGTCGGCAAAACGATCATGCTGCAGAACATCGCGCATTCGATTGCGACTAATCACCCCGAATGTTTCCTCATCGTCCTGCTGATCGACGAGCGGCCTGAGGAAGTGACCGACATGCAGCGCACCGTGCGCGGCGAGGTCGTCGCCTCGACCTTCGACGAACCGGCGACGCGCCACGTCGCGGTCGCGGAAATGGTGATCGAGAAGGCCAAACGCCTCGTCGAACACGGCCGCGACGTCGTCATCCTGCTCGACAACATCACGCGCCTGGGGCGCGCCTATAACACGGTCGTGCCGTCTTCCGGCAAAGTGCTGACCGGCGGCGTCGACGCCAATGCGCTGCAAAAGCCCAAGCGGTTCTTCGGCGCGGCGCGCAATATCGAGGAAGGCGGCTCGCTGACGATCATCTCGACCGCGCTCATCGACACCGGCTCGAAGATGGACGAGGTGATCTTCGAAGAATTCAAGGGCACCGGCAACTCGGAAATCGTCCTTGATCGGAAGGTCGCGGACAAGCGCACCTTCCCGGCGATCGACATCGCCAAATCCGGCACGCGGAAGGAAGACCTTCTTGTGCCGAAGAACGAGCTGCAGAAGGTTTATGTCCTGCGCCGTATTCTCTCGCCGATGGGCACGGGCGACGCGATCGAGTTCCTGCTCGACAAGCTGCGCCAGGTGAAGACCAACGCGGACTTCTTCGACTCGATGAACACCTGACGACCGCGTCCGGCCTGCACCTGCTTCCCGACCGTTAACCCTATATTCACCACAAAGCGGCAACTCTTGCGTGTGGCTCTGCCACCACACAACCGAATTTCGGGGCAAGGGACGCTATGAAAGGGTCATTGAAGACAGCCGCGCTCGCCGCGGCGGGCGGCATCGTGATCATCGTGCTCACAACGGCGGCGGCCGGATTTGCATCGACGATGCTGCTCAGCGCCGCCGTCTCGGACTCGCAAAGGGCCTCGGAACTCGTGCGCCTGCATATGGGCGCCGACATGATGCACGACGCCATTCGCGGCGATGTTGTCTCGGCGCTGCTTGCCGCATCAACCGAACCAGGCGGCGAGGGCGTGCAAGAGGCGCGCACCGAGCTCAGCGCCCATATCGCCGCTTTCAACGATTTCATGACGCGCGAGCGTGCGCTCGCGCGGGGGCCGGAAATCGCAATCGTCGAAGGCCTGGACGCGCCGCTAAAGGCTTATGCAGACGCGGCGGAAACGATCGTCGGCCTTGCGCAGACGGCGCCGCAAGACGCGGTGCGGCGTCTGCCGTCCTTCCACGAGAAGTTCTCCGCCCTCGAATCCGCCATGGAAGAGGCGACGACAGCCTTCGAGACCGCGCAGAAGGAGGCGGCCGGGTCCGCCCGCGCGCGTTCCGCGGCGGCGCTCGCCTGCATCGCCGGCGCCGCCCTGCTTGGCGGCGCGATCGGCGGCCTTATCGTGTTCCGGACCCGGAAGATCGCCGCCGCTCTCGTCAGGCTGTCCGAAGGCGCCGGCTTGCTCGGCCGCGGCGAGCTGCAGGGAAAAATCCCCGACCAGAAACGGAAGGACGAAGTCGGCGCCGTCGCGGTTTCGCTGGCGCAGCTGCAAACTGATCTCCGCAAGGCCGCCGAAACCGCGCGCGTCGCCACCTTCAAGGGCTCCGCCTTCGACGGCTCGGCTGCGGCGATGATGATCGTCGATCGCGACTTCATGGTCACCTTCGTCAACGCGGCGACGAGGGCCCTGTTCGAGAAAAACGCCGCCGTTTTCCGCACGGCGTTCCCGAGTTTCGATCCGACGAGCATCGTCGGGACCTGCATCGACATTTTCCACCGCAACCCGGCGCATCAGCGGCAATTGCTCGCCGACCCCAAGCGCCTCCCTTATCGCACCGATATCACCATCGGCGACCTCAAGATCGCGCTGAATGTCAGCGCGGTGTTCGACGAGAAAGGCGCCTATGCAGGGAATATTCTCGAATGGGCGGATGTGACGGAGGCGCGCACGCACGCCGGCATCATCAGCTCCATCGGCCGCACGCAGGCGCTGATCGAATTCACATTGGACGGCGTCGTGCTCGACGCGAATGAGAATTTCCTCGCGGTGATGGGCTACGGCCTTGACGAGATCAAAGGCCGTCACCACAGCCTGTTCGTCGACGCCGCAACCAAAGCCTCCGCGGACTACCGCGCCTTCTGGGAGACGCTGAAGCGCGGCGAATTCGTCGAAGGCCGTTTCCAGCGCGTCGCCAAAGGCGGGCGGACGGTCTTCATTGATGCCTCATACGTCGCTGTGCTCGACCGCGCGGGAAAGCCTTTCAAAGTCGTGAAGATCGCGTCGGACGTGACCGTCGACGAGCTCGAACGCCGCAATGCGGAAGCCGAGCGGGCGCGCGCTGCAGCCGAACAGGCGCGCGTCGTCACGGCGCTCGCCGAGGGCCTGACGCGGCTGTCGGCCGGCGATTTCGCGACATCTGTCGAAGAGCCGTTTGCGGAGGAATATGACCAGCTCCGCCGCGATTTCAACGCCGCGGTTGAAAAGCTGCGCCTCGCCGAAGACGAGCGCGCCCGCAGCGCGGCGGCGCAGGCCTTCGTGGTTGAAAAACTCGCCGCCGCCTTGCGCGGGCTCGCCAAGGGCGATCTTACGGCGGCCATTACGGAGGCCTTCGCCGCGGATTATGAGCGCCTGCGCAACGACTTCAACGAGGCGGTGTCCACGCTGAAAGAAGCGTTGCTCACCATCGCCAACACGGCGGATGGAATCCGCACCGGCGTCACCGAAATCGGTCATGCTGCGGATGATCTGTCGCGCCGTACGGAGAACCAGGCGGCCAATCTCGAACAGACGGCCGCGGCGCTCGACGAAGTGACGGCCGCCGTCAAGCAGACGGCGACGCGCGCGACGGAAGCCAACGGCGCCGTCGGCGCCGCCAAGGGCGAGGCCGAGCGCGCCGAAAGCGTCGTCAAGGACGCCGTCGCCGCCATGGGCGAGATCGAGAAATCCTCCGTACAGATTTCACAGATCATCGGCGTCATCGACGACATCGCGTTTCAGACCAATCTGCTCGCGCTCAACGCCGGCGTCGAAGCGGCGCGCGCTGGCGATGCGGGCAAGGGCTTTGCCGTCGTCGCGCAGGAGGTGCGGGGTCTGGCGCAGCGCTCTTCCGTCGCGGCGAAGGAAATCAAGCAGCTCATCGCGGCGAGCGAAGGCCATGTCGAAAGCGGCGTCGCGCTTGTGAGCCGGGCGGGCGAGGCTCTGGGCTCCATTCTAGACCGCGTCGGCGACGTGACGCGGATCGTGTCCGACATTGCGCTGTCGGCCAAGGAGCAGTCAGCGAGCCTCGGCGAGGTGAATTCCGCCGTGAACCGCATCGACCAGACGACGCAGCAAAATGCGGCGATGGTGGAGGAAACGACGGCGGCGACGCATTCCTTGACGCGCGACGCCGATGAGCTGGCGCTCAAGATCGCGCATTTCAACACGGGCCGCGACCGCCGCCGCGGCACGCCTGAAGCGCGCGCTGTGCTGTCGGAGGCGCTGAAATCCATGACCCCGGCGCCAGAACCGCCCGTGCGCGCACAGCGCCGCAAAGCGGCGGCGTTTGCGGCGGGCAAGGGCGCGGCGCAGAAGCAGGAAGATGTCTGGGAGGATTTTTAGAAGGCCGTTGATGAACTGTTGCTTCGCCCCTTCATCCCGAGGAGCCGCCGCAAGGCGGCGTCTCGAGGGGCGTGACGCAGCTTCGCGGCTCGTCAGGGTGAAGCAACTCATTGACCCTCTTCATCCTGAGGAGCGGCTCGTCAGAGCCGCGTCACGAAGGATGAAACGTACAAAGAGTGTTTCAATAGCCTGCCAGCGTCGGATCGCCGCCGCCGGCACTACCGCCGCTGGCCCGTATCCATCGTGAACTGGCCGTCTTTCAGGCCCCGCGCGGTCTCGTAATGCGTACGGATGAGCGCAAGATCCGCCTCATAGTTTCCGGACGGATGAATGACGCCGCTGACCGAGATCGTCTTCGTGCCATAGTCGAGCACGGACATGACGATCGGCACGCCGGCGGCGAGCGCGATGTAGTAATAGCCCGTGCGCCAGGCTCTCGTCGCCGCGCGCGTGCCCTCGGGAGAGATTGCAAGCACCATCGACTTCGCCGCCCGGAAAGCGTCCGCCATTTGCGGGACGAGCTCCCTCCCGCCGGAGCGGTCGACCGGCACGCAGCCGAACCATTTCACGAGGAAGCCGAGCGGGCCCTGCGTCAGCTCCTTCTTGCCCATCCATTTCAGGGGCACGCGGTAATAGCCGGCGGCGGCGATCATGTTGATCGCGTCGAGATTGGAGGTGTGGGGCGCCGCGATGAGCGTGAATTTCGGCAGATCCCGCGGCCAGTCGCCCTGCATCTTCCAGCCCGTCAGCGCGAGATAGGCCGCACACAGATAACGATAGAGCTCGAAAAAGGGCCCGCGAAACGCGGCAGGCCGCGCGGTCGAGCGGTCGAAACGCTGATGGCGGGTCGCTTCGTCAGTCATGGCGCGGAAGCTCTCCGGTTTTTCGCGCCCGCGCCAGCATTTTCTTTCGCTGCGCCGCCGAAAAAATCGGCGGACGCCGGGTCGCGGCCTCAGGCAGTTCCTCCGACGGCGCGAGCTTTTCGGCCGCAAGGCGCAGGCGTCAATATCCCACGACCGTCCCGTCCTTGCGCATCTCGGTCGCACCCCAATAGACGCCCGTCTTCGGGTCTTTGAGGATCGCCTGATAGCCGCCGAAGACGATCCCGTCATCGACGATTTCTGTCTTGTGGCCCATGGCGTTCAGCTTTTTCACGCTGTCGGCGGGAATGCCCGGCTCGAGTTGCAGAACGCCGAGCGGATCGTCGTCGATGCCGGTCGGCTGCCGGCCGCCGTCATGGTGGAGGCGCGCGGCGTCGCCCGCCTCCTGCACATTCATGCCGTAGTCGATCATGTTGACGAGAATTTGGACATGGCCCTGCGGCTGCATCGCCCCGCCCATGAGGCCGAAGGAGAGCCAGGGCGCGCCGTCCTTCAGCGCGAAGGCGGGAATGATTGTCTGGAACGGGCGCTTGCCCGGCGCGTAGACGTTGGGATGATCCTTGTCGAGACTAAAGAGCTCGCCGCGGTCCTGGAACATGAAGCCAAGCCCGTCAGCGACGAGCCCTGAGCCCATGCCGCGATAATTCGACTGGATGAGCGAGACCATCATGCCGTTTTTGTCGGCGACGGTGAAATAGGTCGTGTCGCTTGCGCCGTTGACCTTCTGCGCGCCTTCCAGAGGCGCTGCGCCCGGCGCGGGATTTTTCATCGCGCGCTCGGCGTCGATGAGGGCGAAGCGCTCCTTGCCATAGGCGTCGGATAGGAGCCATTCGACCGGTATTTGCGCAAAGGCGGGGTCGGCGTAATAGCGGGCAAGATCCTCGAAAGCGAGCCGCTTGGCTTCGGTGATGTAATGGATCGTCTCAGCCGATCCGCGCGGCCATTGCTTGAGATCGACATTCTTGAGAATGTTCAGCATCTGCAGGGCGGCGAAGCCCTGCCCGTTCGGCGGCAGTTCGCATACGGAATAGCCGTGATAGTCGACGCATCCGGGATCGACCCACTCGGATTTGTGCGCGGCGAAATCCTCGTAACGAAGATCGCCGCCGATTCGCCGGAAATAAGCGTCCATGGTCCGCGCGATCTTGCCGCGATAGAATTCGTCTGCGCCGCCCTTGGCGATCGCCTCATAGGTCCGTGCAAGGTCCTCGTTCTTGAAGATGTCGCCCGCCTTCGGCGCGCCGTTCGCGAAGTAAGTGCGCCGTGCATTGTCGAACTCCTCGATCATCGCGGCGCGGCGCTCGAATCCGGCCAAACTCCGCTGCAGATACAGCGCGATCACCGGCGAGACCGGAAAGCCTTCACGCGCATAGCCGATGGCCGGCGCAAGGATCGTCCGCATCGGGAGTTTGCCGAAACGCGCATGCAGCTGCGCCCAGGCGTCGACGGTTCCTGGCACCGAAACCGGCAAAGACCCAAGCGGCGGAACGCCCTTGCCCGGCCCGACCACGGCCGCGGATTTGGCGATCGTCTGGTCAAGCGTCCGCCCCATCGGCGCGCGGCCTGAGCCGTTGATCCCGTAGAGTTTCTGAGTCTTCGGGTCCCAGACGATGGCGAAGAGGTCGCCGCCGATGCCGCAGCCGGTCGGCTCCATGAGGCCGAGCGCGGCGTTGGCGGCGATGGCGGCGTCGACCGCCGTGCCGCCTTTCTTCAGAATGTCGATCGCGATTTGCGAGGCGAGCGGCTGCGCCGTCGCGGCGATTCCGTGCTGCGCGACGACGGGGCTGCGCGACCAGTCCGCGCCGATGGGCCGCGCGCCGGGACCGATGGAGGGCTGGTCCGCGGCCAGCGCGGCCCCCGCCGCCAGAAGACCGCATACGGAAAGAATTGCGCGGAGCATGGGCGCCTCCCTTGTTGCGCGGCATTTTCGCCTGCGCTGCGGTTATTGCAAGCGCAGGCGGCACGGGAAGCGCCTGCAGAACGATCTCGCAACCCAGAGTCCGGCTGGCCGATATTGCCGCCGAAAAAAGAAACCCCCGCGATTTCGCGCGGGGGTCTGTCGAGAGCCAGGTTTCAGCAGATCTAGAATCTCAGCTGCAGTTCGACGCCGAGCACGCGGCCTTTGTTTAGCGGGGCGAAGGAGCCGCCGCCGACCGAGGCCGGCAGCTGCGTTTCGCCGCCATGGGTCACCTCGTTGAGGAGGTTTTGGCCGTAGAGCGAGACTTCTGCGCGCTCGCTGAGCGAAAGGCCCGTCGAGAAGTCGAGAAGGTCGGCGCCTTGGAGGATGCCGAGATTGTTGTCGGTGTAGGCGTTGTCGTCGCGATGCGAGTAGTTGAACCGCGTGTTCAGCGTGCCGATGGAGCCCAATTCCATCGAGTGGATGAAGCCCATCCCCCAGGTCCAGGGCGCAAGGCGCGGGATCTGGAGCGCAAGGTCGCGCGCGTCGATAATGTCCGTATCCGTCGGGAGGTTCTGGATGCCGGTCGTCGTGGGCGTTCCGGTGACGATATCCCTGAAGTCGCTGTTCAGGTTGAAGAGGACGTTGCGGTAATCTCCGTCAAGACGTCCGAGGTTCCCGGTTACGATCAGATTGTCCGTAATCGAGTAGCGCGCCTCAAGCTCCATGCCGAAGATGCGCGCATCCGCCGTATTGCGGATCAACTGCACGACGCCGACGGCGGCGTCGGTCAAGTTGATTTCCCGTTGAATGTTGTCGGCGTTGCTGAAGAAGATGGCGAAGTTGATCAGCGCGCGGCCGTCGGCGGGCTGCGCCTTGAAGCCGAGTTCGAAGGTGTCGACGGTTTCTTCGTCGAAGCGCGCGTTCGGGATCGCCGGGGCGGTGTGGCGGACGTTATAGCCGCCGGAACGCACGCCCTGGGTCCACGAGACATACCCCTGGAAATCGTCGCGCGGCTGCCATTGCAAGGCTACTTTCGGCGTGACGTAGGTCCAGGTGAAGTCGTCTACGAGGTCGAAGCCGCAGGCGCCGGAAACAGCGTCGCAGCGTGCGGCACGCGGGATCACGTTGGCGATCGAGGCTTCCTTGCGCTCGTTGGTATAGCGCGCCCCGCCGATGAGCGAGATCGTGTCCGTGATGTCGAAGTCAAGCTGGCCGAAGACAGCGTAGTTGCGGCTGTCGACCGACCCGCCGCCATACGCATTGCGGAAGCCGCCGAGCAAGAAGCGCTCTTCCTGATAGTCGAGGTCCGACGAGAAGTAATAGAAGCCGACGGTCGCATCCAGGCGGTCGAAGAAGCGGCCTGCGTAGCGAATTTCGTTGGAGATCTGGTCGAAGCCAGTCTCGGCGGTGGAGTGGAAGAGCCAGAGCGGCGTTGCGTCAATGTCGCCGAGCGAAAAGTTATTCTGGCTGCGCCAGCCGAATACGTTGGTGATCGACCCGTTGCCGACGTCGATGTTGAGCTCGGCGGTCACGGAATCGACGGTGAGTTCGTAACGGCCTGGCTCGTCGATCGAGAACGTGAAGCTGTTCTTGGGGGCGTCGAAATAGACGTTGGTATTGCGCGCCGGCGGTACGGGCTCGCCCGCCGCCGTGTCGTAAGGAACGCGGAAGCCGAAATGGTTTTGTCCGGCTGGGCCGTCGCCCTGGCTCTGGAATCTTTGGTATTGCAGGCGCAGCTCGACCGCGTCGGATGGACGCCACAGCAATTGCGGCTTGACGCTCCAGGTCTCCGACACGCCGAAATTTTCGAACGCGTCGGGCCGGTTGACAGCGATCGGGCGCGCGACGCCGCCCACCAAAGGCGATCCAAGCTGCAGCAACGCGTTCGTGCCGCCGACCGCGAGGACGCGGTTCACGAGGTTGGGGCCGCCAAGATAGCGCTTGTGCCAACCATTGTCGTCGTTGAAATAGCCGGTGACGCGAAAGCCGAGCACATCCTTGATAATGGGGCCCGAAACAGCGCCGAATGCAGTGTAGTTCTGCCCGGTGCCGCGGAAGCCCGTGTCGACCGAACCTTTGAATTGCGCTTCGAACTTCTCCAGATTCGGCTTCTTGCTGTTGATGAGGACCGCGCCGCCGGTGACGTTCCGGCCAAACAGAATGCCTTGCGGGCCGCGCAGGACTTCGATCGACTCAAGGTCGAAAATGTCGAACAAGACGCCAGAATTGGTGCCGAGATAGACGCCGTCCACGAAGGTTCCCACAGCAGGATCGATGGACGGGATGGACGAGTTGACGCCAAGGCCGCGGATCGAAAAGTTCGCAACGCCTTTGGTCGTGCCGACGTCTTCAAACTGGACGTTGGGCACCGAGTAGGACAAATTAGAAATATCCCGCACTTTCAGCGCGTCGAGTTGTGCATCGCCAAACGCCGTTACGGCGAGCGGGACATCCTGAACGTCCTCGGCATTTGCCTTCTTCTGAGCGGTGACAAGGACTTCTTCGGTCAGCGCCTCTGTTGCGGATTGCGCGTGCGCGCCGCCGCAGATCATGCCCGCCGCTATGGCAATGGCCGACGCTTTCGCCGAAAGGCGTAGTTTCATGGTCGTCCTCCCTGAAATTTTCGTTACGGGCCGAGGCCCAGTTTTGTGACAGGGAGGTTACGCACAGATTTGGGCGTAGAACAGCGCGCTGTGAGCAAAATTGCCCTCTTATTGAAGTACGTTGTCGAGTTTTTGGGCGTAGTTGCCTTAAGTCTACAGCCGACTTTGTGCCCGCCGCCTCAGACGCTTCTTATGCTCGCCGCCGTGGGAAAGCGCGGGCGCGAGGCCAGTCGGTCGACTCACATTTCGAGGACTGCCACATGACAGGGGACTGGGACTTCTATTTCCTGCAGGTCGACGGCCGGCCGGCGTCGATTTACCTTGATCTTTCGCTTGCGGCGGCAGGACCTCGGGCCGAGTACCCTTGGTGCGCTTATGTCCGCCTAAAGATGCAGGCGCCGCGCGCCGACGGCCTGTCAAGCCAAGAAGAATACGCCGCGCTGATCGCGCTCGAAGACGCGCTCGTCGCGGCGGCGACAGCGGAGGGCCGCGCGATTTACGCAGGCCGCAATACGACCGACGGCCGGCGAGACTTCTATTTCTTCGCGTCTCATCCGCGCGCTTTCGATGACGCTGTGCGCGCGGCGCTCGGCGCCTTTGACGGCTATGGCGGCGAGATCGGCGCGCGGGAAGATCGGGACTGGCGGACCTATTTCGCCTTCCTCCTCCCGCCGCCGCCGACGCGGCGCAGCATGCTGAACCGGCGCGTCTGCGACCAGCTCGAACAGCATGGTGATGATCTTGCTTTGCCCCGAAGCATTGACCACGAGGCCACCTTCCCGTCGGCAAAGGCGCGCGAGGATTTCGCCAAGGCCGTGGGCGCCGCCGGGTTCACAGTTGACGGGGCTCCGCCGCCGGAGGGCGGGGCCTTCCGGATTTTTGTTTCCAGCGTGGCCGCCCCCGCAGCCATCGACGCCGTAGTCGAGGAACTACACGCCGCCGCCGCCCGCTTCGGCGGCGGCTATGACGGCTGGGGTTGTGAGGTTGTCGGCCCGTCCGCGACGCATTGAGGGCCGTTACCGCCCCTACCGCTTCATCGCGTCAGCGATCTGCTGCAGCGAGAAGGGGAAGACGATTGTGTTGGTGCGGTCGGTCGCAATCTCTTGCAAGGCGCCGAGATAGCGCAATTCCATCGCGCCCTTCGACGTTGCAAGAATGGTCGCGGCTTCCGCGAGCTTGGTCGCCGCCTGTTCTTCGCCCTCTGCTGAAATGACCTTGGCGCGGCGTTCGCGTTCGGCTTCGGCTTGTTTGGCGATGGCGCGGATCATCTCCGGCGCGACGTCGACATGCTTGATCTCGACATTCGAGACCTTGATGCCCCACGCCTCGGTCTGGTGGTCAAGAATGCTCTGAATGTCGCGGTTGAGCTTGTCGCGCTCCTGCAGCATTTCGTCGAGTTCGTGTTTGCCGAGCACGGAGCGCAAGGTCGTTTGCGCAAGCTGGCTCGTCGCCGCCATGTAGTTCTCGACCTGCACGACGGCGCGGACGGCGTCGACGACGCGGTAATAGATGACCGCGTTCACCTTCACCGAAACGTTGTCGCGGCTGATCACGTCCTGCGGCGGCACGTCGTGGACGAGCGTGCGCATGTCGACCTTGCGCATATTCTGGATCGCCGGGATGAGGAGGACGAGGCCGGGCCCCGCCGCCGTGCGCCCGACGCGGCCGAGCGTGAAGACGACGCCGCGCTCATATTCCTTCAGAACCTTGATGATATTCGTCAGAACAAAGAAGATGACGAAGGCGATGACGCCTATCAGGCCTATTCCGCCAGGCATTTGATCCTCCGATTGCGCGCCCCGCCCTTATCGGCTGCGGCGCGTTAAGCCTCAGTTCACGGCGTCAACCGCGCCGCACGAAAAGCGTCAGCCCCTCCGTCTTCTTCACGAAGACGCGGTCGCCGGGCGCAAGGTTCTGCGGCCCGAAGGCGCGCCAGAGCTCGCCCCCCGCCCGCACATGGCCTGAATCGCCGTTCCAGTCGACGACTTCCACATGCTCGACGCCCCAGCGCCCGCCGATGCGGTGGGAGCTCGGCCGCGCCCATTGCACGGCGCCGATGACGAGTTTGGCGACGGCGACGAATGCCGCCGTGACCGCCGTCGCGCCGAAGACGATGAGCGCCGGCGAAACATCCGTCCACGGTGCGTCGTTCATGCGTCCCCTCTCATGCTTCGGCCGTCCGGGGTCCGGGCACGAGGCTCACCCCCTTGGCCTGGCGGACGACGAGGACAAGCCCGTCAATCTCGATCACCTTGACCCGGTCGCCTTTCGACAGGGGCTTGTCGGCGCGGGCGCGCCATCGCTCGCCCTCAATGATCACCCAGCCTTCGCGGCCGTGCCATTCATCGACAATGCCTTCCCGGCGGCGGATCGCCTCGGCGCCGATGAGCGGCCCGTGGCTGCGCGAACCGGCGATCGCGACGAGCACGAGGCCGAGAAAAGCCCCGATGCTGACGAGGATCGTCAGAATGACCGAGGTCGAAACGCGGAACGTGTCCGGAAAGACAAGATAGGCGCCGGCGCCGAAAAGAAGGAGCCCGGCTATGCCCACAAGCCCCAAGGTCGGCGTATAGGCCTCGACCGCGATGAAGATGGCGCCCGCCAGCATCAGCCCTGCGCCGAGCCAGGAATAGGGCAGCACCTGGAACGCGTAGAGGCCGAGCAAAAGGCAGGTGAGGCCAAGCACGCCCGGCAGGATCGAACCCGGATTCCACATTTCGATGATGAGGCCGGTCGTCGCCAGCGACATCAGGATAACGGCGACATTGGGGTCGGCGAGAATGCCGAGGATGCGTTCGACCAGGGTCGGCTCAGCGCGCGTCAGCGGAAGATCCTTCACCGCGAGCTTCACCGGGCCCGCCGCGGTTTTCACCGTGCGCCCGTCGATCTTGTCGAGGAGATCGTCCGTCGACGTTGCGATGAGGTCGATGACGCCGAGCTTCAGCGCCTCGTTGGATGAGACCGAAACCGCTTCGCGCACGGCCTTTTCAGCCCAGTCGGCGTTGCGGCCGGTCTCCTCGGCGAGGGCGCGGATATAGGCGACGCTGTCATTGATCTGCTTTGCGCGCATCGCGTCGCGGCTCGACAAGGGCCCGGCATCGGCGGGATTGGTCGCAGACGGACGAATATCGTCAAGCGCATCGGCGGCCGCGCCCGCAGCCTGCTCGGCGCCAGACGGCTGAACCTCAGGCTGCGGGTTTGCGCCTTCAGCGCCCGGCGCTGCGCCGTCAGCGTTTTGGGGCTCGGCGCCCGGCGGCGGCGGCGTCTCGCCGCCTTCGTCCCCCGCCATGCTGACAGGCGTCGCGGCGCCCGTATTGGTCGAGGGCGCCATCGCCGAAACATGGGCGGCATACATGATGTAAAGCCCCGCGGACGCCGAGCGGGCGCCCTCGGGATAGACGAAGGTCGCCACCGGCGTTTCCGAGGCGCGGATCGCCTTGACGATGGTGTGCATGGAATCGACGAGGCCGCCCGGGGTGTCGATCTCAATGATGACAAGGGGCTTCTTGGCGTCGGACGCCGCCTTGATCTCGCGGGCGAGGTAGCCGGCATTGGCGGGCGTCACGGGGCCGTTGAGGGAAAGGATGACGCCGCTGCGCGTCGGCGCGGCGTCCTCAGCGATGGCGCTCAGCGCGAAAAGAGCAAGGCCTGCCGCGAGAAGGGCGGTTAAAAAGCCAAGACGCCCCCGTCTGCCTGCCGCTACCGCTGCTTGAGCCCCAGCTGTTTGAGCTCCAGCCCGAACCCGACGCTGCGCCATCGGCACCCCTCCTGCTGACACGCATGCAACATAGGGAGGATCGGCGACGAATCAACGACAGGGCGGCCTCGTCGCCTTTGCGACAGGTCTCATTAAGCCTGCAGCGCCTGCAAAAGCCTCACGCCACGGCCCAACGCAGCCAAAAAAACGCGCCGGCGAGGAAGCCGGCGCGCTGAATTTAGGCCATTTTTGTCCGTTCCGCTTAGACCGCGGCGCGAGTCCGCTTACGGCGCGCAGCAAAGCCCAATCCAGCTAGACCCGAAAGGAGCAGCGGCAGCGCGGCCGGAACCGGCGTCACCACGAGGCTCGAAAGGTAAAACTGATCGGCCGACGTATTGGCGCTTGCGTCATCGAAAGCGAACCGAATGCTCGACACATTCGTGAATGTGGCGGCGAGGGCCTGCCCGAAGGTGTAGCGCGTGAACGAGCCGCCATTGATCGCGATCAACAGGGTCTTGGCGAGTTCTGCGGCGGACGCCGGGACCGTGTGACCCTCAAGGCGCAGATTGATTTTGTCGATGTTGAGCGGCCCGGCCAGGAACTGGATCATCACCGATTCTGCCGAGGTGACGTTGTCGTCGCTCGACGGCGCGCATTGATTTGCGGAGTCGATGACCTTGCAGACGCCGAGGCCTGCGTCGCCAGCGTCAAGATAGGAAAAATAGGCCGCGCCCGTATTGGTGTTGGTCGAGGTGAGGCGCATGGCGACGCCGCTGAGCGTGAGGTTCGGCACGCCCGCCGCGACATTGGCGATGCCCCGTTCGGCTGCATTGCCGGCGGCAAGGAAGTCGATCACGGCTGCTTCAGCGTTCGCGGCGCCCGCGACGGCGAGAGCGGCGACGGCCGCAAGAAGGCGCTTCATATTGGGTCCCCCTGGGAAACGGCCGGCGCCTGCCGGACCGATTTCAGATGCCTCGGAGGATACGCCCATGCAAATCCGAGCGGCAATGACCGGCGGGCCACAGCGTATGCTTAATCTGCGTACGGTGCTTCGCCTCCGCCGCCGCAGCGCCCTTATTACACGCAAAGCACGAAACATCCACGGCTGCCGCAATTTCTTGGCGCGCCTCTTCGCAGAACGGCCTGCTCGCACTCTTTAAGCAGCGACCGAGCGCCACGGCCGGATGGAGTCAACACGGCCGCGTTGCAGGGCGCGCGAAGCGCGCGCATGAAGGCAGGATGCAGCACCCATACCGCCCCGATCCCGCCTTCCTGACGCTTGGCGGACCCCCTTTTTGCGATCCGGTGCGCGCGGCGGCGTTTCCGAAGGCCATTCTGCGCTATCGTAACGACCGCTGGGCCGCGCGGGTCGGGCTTGGCGCGATCGACGAGGCCGCGTGGGTCGATCACTTCGCGCGCTTCAAGCCTCTGGCTGGCAACCTCGCCGAACCGCTGGCCTTGCGCTACCACGGCCATCAATTCCGCACCTACAATCCCGATCTTGGCGACGGGCGCGGTTTTCTCTTCGCGCAGTTACGCGACGACGCCGGCCGGCTGCTTGATCTTGGCACGAAAGGCTCAGGCAAGACGCCCTATTCGCGCACGGCCGACGGCCGGCTTACACTCAAGGGCGGCGTGCGCGAAATCCTCGCGACGGAAATGCTGGAGGCGCTCGGCGTCTACACGTCGAAAACCTTCAGCGTCATCGAGACGGGCGAGGATCTCATCCGCCATGACGAGCCTTCGCCGACGCGCTCCTGCGTTCTTGTTCGCCTCGGGCACAGCCATGTGCGTTTCGGCGCCTTTCAGCGGCTCGCTTATGAGGGCGACGCGGAAGCGATCCGCAGGCTGATCGCTTATTGCGTCGACCATCTTGAGGCGGAGCGGTCCAGCGCTCCTCTCTCCGAGGGCGAGTGGGGCGCGGAACGCGCGATTGAGGCCCGCGAACAGGGCAAAGCTTCGCCTTACCTCGCTCGCTTCGATCCCCCGTCCGGCCTCGCCCGGCCGGACCCCGCCCCTTTTCAAGGTGGGGAAGAGACCGGGGCCGACCCCGTCGGCTTTTTCGGGCGCATCGTCGCGCGAACGGCGCGGCTTGCCGCCGAATGGATGGCCGCCGGGTTCGTGCACGGCGTTCTGAATACGGACAATATGAACGTCACGGGCGAGAGCTTCGACTACGGGCCCTGGCGCTTCCTGCCGCAGGCGGACCCCGGCTTCACCGCTGCCTATTTCGACCAGACGGGGCTCTACGCCTACGGTCGCCAGGCGGAGGCGGCGGCCTGGAATCTCGCGCGGCTCGGCGGCGCATTGACGCTGGTCGCCGAGGCGGGCGCGCTCAATGAGGCTTTCGATCCGTTTCCGGCGCTCTATGAAGACGCGATGGCGACGGCGTTCTTCCGGCGGCTCGGTCTTGGGCGTTCGCATACGGAAGAAGACGGCGCGCTTGTTCTCGCCCTGCTCCGCTGGATGGAAAAGACGCGCGTTCCCTTCGAACGCGTCTTCTTCGACTGGTTCTGCGGGCGCGCGTCGGAGGATCGCGCCGCGCGCTCGCCGCTCGCCGCGCTCTATGCGGAAGAGGAATTTGCGCCTCTGCGCCGTCTCCTTTGCGCGCCGGCGCCGGCGCGTCCGGAACGGCTAAGACACGGTTATTTCTCTGACGATGCGCCCTGCACCATGCTGATCGACGAGGTCGAAGCGCTCTGGGCGCCGATCGCGGCGGAAGACGACTGGTCGGCGTTCGCGCAGAAACTCTCGCATGTCGCGCGCCTGCGTGAAGGATTGGCGCTCGATTCGGCGCGATAGAGGCGTGTCGTCGCAGGCGGCGCAACTGACGGCTGAAACGGCAGATCTTGACGATTCTCCGCGTGCGTCGCGTCACCCGATGTGCCAGAGACTATCCCGAAGCGCGGTTTCGTCCGCGCAGATGAGGGAGAGTAGCATGTTTTCTAAGGCGATTGCCGCGCTGGGCGCGGCGGTGACTGTTGTCGCGTTCGCAGGCGCTGCGCAAGCGGCTGCCGTTGTCGTGCCCTATAGCGGCAGTTTCAACGAATCTTCGGTCGCCGCGCAAGGCGGGCTGCCGGCGGGCGATTACGACACGATCGGCGGCTTGGACGATGTCGGTCTTTTTCAACTTGTTTCCGGCGCCAACACGTTTGCCGGCGGCGCCAGAACGCCGAGCGACTCAAGCGACGCCTTCCTGATCGAGATCCTTCCGGGCTTTACGCTCGTCAGCGCATCGATCAGCTGGGCGACGAACGCCAATGATTTCAACCCGGTTTTCGCCAATCCGGCGCCGATCTGGACCTTGGAAGAAAGCGACGCGACGCCGACCATCTTCCTGCTCAATCTTGGCGGCAACGGCGCGACGGCGCCGATCAATCTGAATGCCCCGGCGTTCACGCGCGGACCCGGCATCTATTCGGTCATTCTCGGCAATGGCACATTCGCCATGAACAGTGGCGATCCGATCAACTTCACGATGACGTTCAACGTCAGTCAGGACCAGGCCGTGGTGCCGCTGCCTGCCGCGCTGCCGCTCTTCCTCGCGGGCCTCGGCGCGCTAGGCGTCGCTCGCCGCCGCAAAAAGGCCTAGCCACTACACGACCGAAATCTAGAAGGGCGCCGCTGTAAAGCGGCGCCCTTTGCCGTTTCGCCGCACCGTTCCGCCGCACACAGATTGCAAACGTGCCGGCGCAGCCATAGGCTTTGCGCCGGCGGCGGGAGCTTCTCATGACGATCGAACCGGGCGAGATTTTCCGTATCGGGAATATGATTGCGTTCGCCGGCTGGGTCTGGCTCGCGCTCGCGCCGCGGCGTTTCCGGCTCGTCTTCTGGGTCCCGCAATTTCTGATCACGGGCCTCCTCTCCGCGGCCTATGCGACGCTGATCGCCGTCTCGTTCGGCAAGGCGGAGGGCGGCTTCGGTTCGCTGGAACAGGTGAAATCGCTGTTCGCGAATGATCACGTGCTCACCGCCGGCTGGCTTCACTATCTCGCCTTCGACCTTTTTGTCGGCTGCTGGATCGCGCGGCAGGCGGATGCGGCGGGCATTCATCGCCTGCTGCAGCTCCCCTTTTTCTTCGCGACCTTCATGTTCGGACCGATCGGGTTTCTCCTGTTCATCCTGACGCGCGGAATCATGGCGCCGTTTTCGCGCAGGACAGGGTAAGGGGGCGTGACGCAGTCGCGGCCATTCGCGTTTGACGCGCAAACGCGCACGCTCGCCGCCACCGGCGCGCTGACGCTGGCGTTGTTCTTCGTCCTGCTGCCGGCGTCGTTCGTCGATCCGCGCGCGATCAACGGCGCGGGCGTATGGGAAAAGCCGCTGAAATTCGGCGTCTCGCTTAGCATCCACTTCTTCACGATTGCGCTGCTCGCCCAAATGCTGGAGCCGAAATGTCGGCAAGGCGCCGTCATGACGCTTGCGGTCGCGTTTGCCTCTGCTGCCGCCGTTTTTGAGGCGGCCTACGTCACCCTGCAGGCCGCACGCGGCCGCCGCTCGCATTTCAATTTCGAGACCGCTTTCGAATCGATGATGTATGCGGCGATGGGCGCGGGCGCGTTGCTGCTGGTGATCTTGCCTTTCGTCGCGGGCGTGCTGCTGGCGCAGCAGAAGGACGGCGACCGATCAGGCCTGAAGCTCGGCGCCGTCCTTGGACTGACGATCGGGCCGGTTCTGACGGTCATTGTCGCGGGCTACATGTCGGCTTCGGGCAGCCATTATGCGGGCGCGCCCAATCTCGGCGGACCGGGCGACGCTGGAGGCCTCCCGCTTTTCGGTTGGTCGCTGACGGAGGCCGACCTTCGCCCGGCCCATTTCATTGCGACCCATCTCATTCAGGCCCTGCCTGTGGCCGGGTTAGCTGGCGATCGGATCGCGCCGCGCGTGTCACGGACGATTGTCTACTTGACGACCGCAGGGCTGGTGGCGGCGTCCGCAGGGCTGTTCGCCTTGGCGTTGACAGGCGCTGCGCCCCTCGGTCTGCTCGACTCCTAAGGGCCCCCATGCTTGGGCCCGCCGTGAATGCAGGCATTGTTTACGGGCACGGCCAGTGGAGCAGGGGAATGCGCGCCGGGACGCACCCCAGAAAATTGTATTTCTGCCGTTAACGTCGATTTAGCGATGATGTGGGTTGCGCCGCACCATGAACGCGATGTAAGGTCCCTTCGATTAACTTGTGTTTTTGACCTTTTTGGGGGTTTCCATGCGTCGTCTTTTCGCACTTTGCATCGCGGCAGTCTTGGGTTCCGCGAGCGCGGCATCCGCAGCAACAATTACAGGCGCGCAGCTTGCCGCAGCCTGCAACAACGTTGCGATGTGCAACGTCGCGGGCGTGAACTTTTCTGGCGCGCCCGGCCAGCTCGTAGCAAATTCGGTCGCCGGCCTTCAAGGTATCGGCGTTTCCGGCGCGACACCGGCCGAAATCGACAACCCTGAATCCGTCACCGTGACATTTGCGGCGCCGGTGTTCCTCAACGCCTTCACAGTCGGCGCCTTCTTTAACGGCCCGGAATTCGGTGACAACAACGAGCGCGGATTCGTGACGGCCTTCTTTCAAGGCGGCGGCTCGCAAGTGTTCACGTTTGACGTGATCGGTGAAAACGCAGCCGTGATCGATGGCGGCTTCGGCGCGATCGTAACGAATTGCGGCGCAACGACGGATTCCGGCTCAGGCTGCTTCCGGTTCAGCAATAACCCGCTGAGCAGCAGCTTGATCACGTCGCTTGTGTTCACGGCGGCGAACATTCCGACAGCGTCGAACAATTCCGACTACATCTTGGCGGGCCTTGAGTTTTCTGAAGTCCCGGTCCCGGGCGCGATCGCGCTGATGTTGACGGGACTTGCGGGTCTTGGCGCTGCCAAGCGCCGCAACCGCAAAGCGGCCTAATCTTTCCCGAGAATTCGGAGTCTAAATGACGGCCCGCCTAGCGCGGGCCGTTGTTTTTGGTGAGTGCGGTCTGGACAAAATAAATGCCGCAGACCCCTCCAATAAAGCTGAGGAAGCCGATCAGCAGGATGGCGGAAGGCCCGAGGATCATCGCGGCAGCGCCTCTTTCCAGCGACGCCGCAAGCATCCGCCATCAGGCGTAAACAAAAGATTACAGACCGGAGAGGAAAGCGGTCAGCACCCTGGCGCGCCGGGCGCAAACGTGGGAACCGGTTTTGCGTGAAAAGGCGCGCCAGAATAATGCGTTGATCATCTGCCGCGATTCAGAAATCGCGCCCGAAGATCTAGCGCAAGTTCCCAGCAATCGGAGCTGTTGAACGTGCTCTAGAGTCAATGATTGCCACGTTTTCTGCCGGAAAACGGGCTCCACGTTTCGGGAAAACGCCCTAGCGCCGGGACGGCGTGCCGCCGCGCAGGATCCTGTGTAGGCCATAAACGCCGAGAAGTCCGCCCATCGAGGCAAGAAACCCTACCAGAATGACTGCTGCCGGACCGAGATACACCATGTGCCTAACTCCTGCGGTCGCCTCCGTATTGCAGATGCAGCGCCGCTTTCGATTAAGGCAAAAGTTAGGCTAGCTTTTGGGCGTTTCCACACACGAGCGCGCGACGCCTGACACGAATCCGTGACGGCCTGCGCCGGTTCCACTGCACGGCTTGTGATTGGACAGGTCCGGCCGGGGCGGCGACGAAGGCGCAATCCCAAGCAAACAAAGGATATGCACCCATGTTGAGAAACCTTGCGCTTCTGGCGCTGACCGTCACGGCTCTCGGCGCCTGCACCAAGACTGAGCCGCCGGCGGCCCAAGCGACGGAGACGGCCGCGCTGCCGACGGCGACAGCGACAGATGCAGCCGCAGGCGGCCCTGTGGTCTATCGAAATGCCGAAGGCCTCGCGATCGGCGGCTACGATCCGGTGTCGTACTTCTCCGGCGCGCCTTCGGCCGGCGATCCGGCTTTTGTCAGCACCATCGACGGCGCGACCTTCCGCTTCGCTTCCGCCGCAAACAAGGCGGCCTTCGATGCTGACCCTTCGGCCTACCTCCCGCAATATGGCGGTTATTGCGCCTATGGCGCGTCGCAAGGCGGCAAGTTCCCGACCATCCCGGAAACGGGAACCGTCGTCGGCGGCAAGCTCTACTTCAACAAGAACCTCGACGTGCAGAAATTGTGGAACAAGGACCAGACCGGCTTGATCGAGAAAGCCGATGCGCTCTGGCCTTCGATCAAGGAAGACGCGCCGCGCGGCTGACGCCGGAGCGGAATGCCACACACCTGGCCTGAAATCGTGTGGGGACTGCGGCGTCTGCGTTCCCAAGCAGCTCTTTTCCCGATAACATCGGCCCAGGCGCGCCTCGTCCCGATTGTGGACGAGGCGACGCGGGGACGTTTGGGGATCCGGGAGAAGAGGGGCCAATGACCTCTGAAGTCGTGTTGATGAACCGTCAGGCGGTCGCGATGGCGGCCGACAGCGCGGTCACCATTTCCGGCCACCAATACATCAAAACCTACCAGTCGGTGGACAAGCTGTTTCCGCTCGTCGACGGCCAGCCGGTGGCCGTGATGATCTATAACAACGCCGAAATCATGTCGACGCCGTGGGAGACGGTGATCTCCCTCTATCGTGAGGCGACGCGCGGCCGTTCGCTCGACAATCTCGACCAATACGCCGAAGACTTCATGCAGTTCATTTCGGGCAATCCGGACCTCTTCCCGCCCGAACATCAGGATACCGAATTCTTCAAGCACGTCGCCGTCGTCTATACGGCGATCGCGGAGGATTTCGACTTCCAGGTCAACCGCTTCAAGGAAGGCAATGAGGCGCGCCTTAAGGAGCACCTCTCTTCGATCTTCGAATTCGTCGTCGGCGAACTCTGGAACGACTACAAGAAGTACCCGGATGAATCCCCGCGCGCCGATCTCGGCTGCTTCCCGCAAGGCATGGGCGAACATGTCCGCCGCCGCTACAAGGCCGAAATCGAACAGCTGATCGAAAGCCTCGCCGCAGCGCTCCGCCGCGATTATCCGGGGCTCACGGTTTCGGACTCGACGCGCGAGCGTCTGCGCGAGATCGCCGCCATGGCCGTCACGAAGGACGCCTTTTTTGAGCATTACACCGGCGTCGTCTTTGCGGGCTTCGGCGCGCGCGACAAGTTTCCCTCAATGCGCTCCTACCTTACCTCAAGCGTCATCCTTGGCATTCTGAAGCGCAAGAACGATCGCGCCGCCGACATGACCGCCGACGGCGGGCCGGTGGTGCAGCCATTCGCGCAGGACCGCATGATCCGGACGTTCCTCACCGGCATGGACCAGGACCTGCGCATGTTCATGTTCGGCCAGACGCTGAAACTGTCGATGAACCTCGTCACCGACGTCATCGGCCGCGCGCCGGGCCTCTCGGACTCGCAGCGCCAGGCGCTCTACCGCGACTATTCCGAAAACAATATGGGCCTCGCCCTGCGCGAATTTTTCAAAGCGGTCGACCATTATCAGTATGCGGTGCATACACGGCCGATCTACCGCGCCATCGGATCGCTTCCGAAGCGCGAACTCGGCGAGACGGCGGCCTCGCTCATCAAGCTCAATTCCTTCCAGCAAAAGGTCATGCACGCGATCGAGACCGTCGGCGGGCCGATCGACGTCGCCGTCATCACCCGCAATGGCGGGCTCGAGATGAAGAACGAAAAAGCCGATCTCTAGGAAGCAAGGTTGCGAACATGGTTGAGCGTCTGAAACAGATCTGGGGCGGCTTCGAGCAGACGACGACGCGCAAGCTCACGGGCCGCGGCGTCGAGAACATCGTGCTGCCGCAGCGCGCCGCCGAACGCGCGCCCAAGGACGCCCCGGCGCCTGAAAAAGCAGGCGTCGAAGCCCCGGCCGAGGCCGCCTTCACCGCCCTTCGCGACCAGCTCGGCGCGCACCAGAAGCGCTTCGGAAAGAAGCGGAAAAAGGGCCTGATCGACGACGAACCGGCGCATGCTGCGTCCAGCGATTTCTCGGATGCGCCGGAAGCGGCGCGCGACCTCATCAAGGGTCTTGCCGCAACCGAAGCGCGGATCAGCCGCGATTTCAAACTCTACGACGCGTCGATGATGGCGGCGGCGCCGAAGAAGAAGAAGGTGTTCGGGCTTTTCTAGGCCGCGCCTGTCGCCCCAGAATCGCGATTCGACCGACACGGACTTCTCATGCTTTCATGCCGGCGCGGCCCCCTTCGCCGGGGCGCCCGCGAGGTGTTCTTGAGCGTTTGAAGGGCTGATCGGGAAAGTGGAGGCAGAAAAGCTCAGCAGCGTCATCGGCGCCGTTTACGAGGCCGCGCTGGATCCGGCGCTCTGGGACGACGCCGTACTGCGCCTCGTCGATGCGTTTGCGCCGATGCATTGGCATGTGGCGATGCTGTTCTGGGAGCGCGCGCAGACCGCGTCGGCGCGCTTCGTGGCCTCGGCGAGCCTTGCGGCCCATGCGCGTGAACTCTACGTCGCGCAATTCGCCGGCCGCAATCCTTGGAGTCGCCGGCTCGCGAGCCTGCCGGCGGGACGCGTCGTCGATTCAGACGATCTAGTGCCGCGCAGCGAACTCGTCGCGAGCCCCTTCTACCAACATTTCCTGAGCGCCTGGCATATGACGCGCTCGATCGCCGTTGTAGTCGACCGTGTCGGCGACGAGCGGCTTGCTTTGGCCGTGATCGGGCCGGACGGTCAGGATGTTGAAGGGCTCAAGCGCGCAATACGCCTCCTTGCGCCGCATTTACAGCGCGCCGTCCGCATCAGCCGCCGGCTCGTCGATGCGGAATTGCGGATGGGCGCCGCCGAGCGCTCGCTCGCCGTGACCGCGGCCGGCGTGGCGGCGCTCCGCCGGGACCTTTCCATCGTCAACATCAATCCGCGTGCGGAGGAGTCACTGCGGTCGGGCGCCGCCCGTCTCGATCGAGGCCGCTTTCGCTTCACGCATCCGGCCGCGCAAGCGTCGCTTGAGGCGCTTGCGGCGGCCGACGGTCCTTCCAGCGCGGCCTTCAACGCCCCGGACGCCGCCGGCCGCGAGGCCGCGGTGCTCGGCGTCCGTGTGCCGCTGGACCGGCGTGGCGCGCTCGACGGTTTCGTCGACGGCGCCGAAATCCTTCTGACGATCGGCGCCAAGGAAAAAGCGCCCTCCATTCCGATCGATCATCTGGCGGCGTGGTTCGGCCTCACGCCCTCCGAGGCGCTTCTCGCCGCCTCTATCGCCGACGGCGAGACGGTGCGTGAATTTGCGATCCGCCGCGGCGTCACGGAGAACGCTATCCGGTTCCTAATGAAAGGCGTTTTGCGCAAGACGGGTGCGTCAGACCAAACGCGCCTCGTCGCAGCGCTGCGCGCCTTGCCCATTCTCGCGCCTGGATCGATCCCTGCCCTCCTACCCAAACCAGCAGCGACCCGGCCTCCGTCGAGCGGTTAACGTCATCGCCGTCGGGTTCGCGTTGGGGGAGACCGCCGGGCCGACATCGCCGCTGGAACTTAAGGCGCGGGAGAGAGGTCGAGGCCTCAGGCGCGGGAAGGATTAAGTCCTGCGCAGGAGCGCTTCGATCTCCGCGCGTTTTTCGAGCAGCGCACGCCGCCCTTCCGCGATGAATTCATCGGCCCGATCGAACGAGGTGGGCAGTGCGTCGCGCATGTCCGGCGCAAGATAGACATCCGCCGGCGAGCCGACGGCGCGCGCCCGGGCAAGGTGCATCTGGAAAATGTCGGCGGCGGCGTAAGCGGTCTCGAAAAGTTGCGGGCTTGCGAGCGCCTTGGCCCGCGCCTGCTCGATCTGGTCGTTCACGCGCTTGCGCGTCTCATCGATGAGCTTGGTGACGGCGGCGGTGAAAGGCTGCGGCGCGCCCGTCATGGCCGGGTCCGGCCCGGCGGGCCTGTTGGCGACGGCCGGTGTGCCCGACGGCTCCTTGACGAAAGGAGGCGGACTGAAGCGATCGAGGACACGGGGGACGGCGTTGAGATCGACGGAGATCACGACATCGGCGCCGAGGGCGCGGGCGAGCGAAACGGGCGCCGGATTGGCGAGCGCGCCGTCGACGAGCCAGCGCCCTTCGCGCCGCACCGCATGGAAAACTACCGGAATGGCGCTCGAGGCCCGTGCGGCGTCGATCAGCGAGCCATGGGTCAGCCAGACTTCCTCGCCCGTCCCAAGATCGGCGGCGACGGCGCCGAACCGCACGGGCAAATCTTCGATCGGCCGGTCATAGGATTTAAACGCCGTAAAGGCGGGGATGGTGTTGACGAGGCCGCCGCGCGCCACGGCGAGGCTGAAGGATTTGAGCGCCGAGAGCGGCTTCAGTTCGCGCGCCCAGGCCTCAAGTTCTTCGAGCGCGCCGACAAGATAGGCCCCGCCGACGAGGGCCCCGACCGAACAGCCGGCGATCACATCCGGCTTGACGCCGATCTCCTCTAGCCCGCGCAGGACGCCGACATGCGCCCAGCCCCGCGCGGCCCCCGATCCCAGAACCAAACCGAGTTTCTTGCGCACGATCACCCTCCGACGAAACGCCGTATAAGGATTGAAAGCGGCGAAATCCGGGCCGCTTTTGCGTCACCGTCTGTCCGTCGATCGTCCATAACCCGGGTTAAGGAGCGGTTCCATCTGCGCGCGCGTATTGCGCCCGGGCCGCCGCTATCGGACAAGGGCGCGGTTTGCGGAGCACAGCATGGCGGCCTTCGACCTCCTCATTCGCGGCGCGAAAATCTTCGACGGCAATGGCGGCGATCCCGTCATCGGCGACATCGCGGTCAAGAACGGGCGCATTTCCGCCCGCGGCCGCGACCTACCGGACGACATCGCCGATGAGGTGATCGAGGCCGACGGTCTCTGGCTGATGCCCGGCCTTCTCGACATCCACACCCATTACGATCTCGAGGTGGAACTCGCGCCGGGCCTGTCGGAATCCGTGCGCCACGGCACGACGACGGTCGTCGTCGCCAATTGTTCGCTGGGGCTCGCCTTCGGCGCCTTGCGCAAGGACGGCGCCGACCCCGTCGTCGATTGCTTCGCGCGTGTTGAAAACGTGCCCAAGCCCGTGCTGCGCCGCGTCGCCGATCAGGCGACCTGGACGGATTCGGCCGCCTATCTTGCCCATCTCGACAGCCTCAATCTCGGCCCGAACATCGTGCCGATGATCCCCTATTCCATGCTCCGCATCGCAGCGATGGGAACGAATGCGTCGGTGAGCCGCGCAGCGACCGAGGCCGAGATCGCCGAAATGGAGCGCCTTCTCGACAAGGGCCTGCGCGAAGGCTACCCGGGCTTTTCGTCCGACGGGCTGCCGTTCCATTATCTCGCCAATGATCCGAACCGGGACAAACGCATCCCCTCGCAATATGCGCCCTTCAGCGAGCTGAAGCGCCTGACAGACGTCGTGCGCCGCTACGGACGGCTCTGGCAGGCGACGCCCCCTACCGACAATCCTCTGAAGGTCTTCCGCACCTTCTTGCTGACGAGCGGGCGCCTCTACGGCAAGGCGTTGAAAATCACAGCGGTCGCAGCGCTCGACGTGCGTTCAAACCGCAACATCATCCGCAGCGCCTATTTTCTCGCGCGGCTTCTCAACTCGAAAATCGTCAAAGGCGCCTTCACGCTGCAGACGCTCGCCGCGCGGTTCAAGGTCTGGTCCGACGGGCCGGTGACGCCGCTCGCCGAAGAGGTCCCGGCGCTCCGCAAGCTGATGAAACCGGATCTCGAAAACCGGGCGGCGCGCGCCGCGATCTACGCTGACCCGGCCTTCGAGGCGGAATTCAAAGCGATGTGGCGCATGGGGAAGAGCGGGCGGAGCCTTGCGCGACTGAAACGCATCCTCCGGATTGAAGACATGGCGCTCCGCCGGGCGATCGACGAAATGGTCGTCGACCGCGCGCCCGTCGCCTCCTGGAGCGGCCAGAAGCTTTCCGACATCTACGAAAGGCTGAAGCGCTTCCAGAGCGCCAGCGCCCCGCCGCGCGACAAGGAGGAGCGCGCCGCCTTTGAGGCTTTTCCGCCCGTCGCGGACGACGCCGACTTCATGTTCCACTTGCTGAAGACCTATGACCGCGACCTTTACTGGTGGACGATCAGCGCGAATTTCGACCATCACAAGGTCCGTAAGCTGACGATGGACCCGCTGTTCCTGCCGGGCTTTTCCGATTCCGGCGCGCATCTCACCAACCTCGCCTTCTACGACGTCAATCTGCGCGCGCTCAGGATTGCGCATGAATCGCGCGGCGAAGCAGGCGTCGGCTATATGGTGCGTCGCCTGACCCGCGACGCCGCCGAACTCTTCAATGTCGACGCCGGCACGATCGAGCCGGGCGCACAGGCCGATATTGTCCTCATCGATCCGCGCGCGCTTCTTGCCCATGACGGCGAGGCGTCGACCGCGCGCGTCTATCGCGAGGCGCTGCAGAACGACCAGCTCGTCAACCGCTCCGACGGCGTCGTCCGCCGCGTGCTGATCGCCGGCGTCACGGCCTGGTCGGCCGAAGGGCCTGGCGCGGCGCTCGAAACCCAGAAACTTGGCCGGGTCCTTAAGGCGCGGAACGCGGCTTGATCGAAAGGCTGCTTGGGCCGCGCCCAGTACAGGCGGCTTGTAGCGCAGGGCGCGGTCCCGGCGCCCTGGCTCAAAATCGGTCTGGCGGCGGTGCGCGAAGCACTGCATCAATACGCGTTTCGGAACACGCACCAGGAGGCGGCCTTTGCCTGCACACAGCGCGGCGCTTGAGGAGGTCGATGCGCCGGCGGCGACGGCCTCGCGCCTTTCGCCGCGGCCCGCCGAGATTGCCCGCCTGATGGATGAGGCCGCCGCGGGCGCGGAAAACCGGCGCGGTATTGCGCGCGCGTCAGGCCGCACGCAGCTCTGGCACGCGGTTTCGCTCGTCGTTTTGTGGGGCGGTCTTGCCGCTGTTGTCGCGATTTTTGTCTATCTTGCCTATGCGGCGTTCGGCGCGTTTGCAGCGGCGATGACGGCGGCCTCAGGCGTGCTTGCGATCGGCGGTCTTGGCGTCGCCGGAATCGGCTTTCAACTCTTCTCGCCCCTCGCGCTTTCCGGCGCCGGTCGGCGGCGCATCGCTGGCGCGGCTCCGCGCCTTGCCGGCGCAGAAATGCTCGACGCGCTCGGCCTCGCCGAACAAGTGCTTGATGCCGAGCCCGAAGCCCGGCTCGTGACGCGGCGCGACGGCGTCGTCGTCTACGCCAACGCCGCCTATCTTGCGTTGGCGCGCGAGGCGGGAGTCGTCAATCGCATCGGCCTGCCGCCGCGTATCGATCGCCTGTTTGCGCAACAGGGCGGAGAGGCGACAAAACTGTTCCGTCTCTGCCGCGCCGCCAAGAGCGCCGAATCCGCACGAGAAATCATCTATCAGACGATAGGGCTCGACGGGGGCGCGCGGCGGCGCTTCGAAACCTCCGTCGATCCGGTGACGGCTTCGTCCGAACACGTCGTGTGGCGACTGCGTGAGCTGCCCAAAGAGGACAAGGACGACGACGCGCTTGCGGCGGCGTTCGCTGATTTTCCTGCTCCCATTCTCGCGGTCGAGCGCTCGGGCCAGATCGCCTGGTCGAATGCGGCGCTGCGCGACAGTCTTGGCGCAGAGCGCCCGCATGCCCTTTCCGACATCGTTCTCGGCGAGACCGGCGAGATCCTTCGCGCCATTTTGCGGGCGGACCAGACGCCGATCAAAGCGCGTCTGCGCGGCCCAGGCGGCGACGCCATCGACGGCGTTTTCACCGCGTTCCGGCGCGGCGGCGTCGGCGAGGGGTTCATCTGCGTGTCGCTCGCGCTTGACGAGGCCCGCGCCGAGGAGGACGTCGTCTCGCTCTCCGGCGACATGCTGGAAGCGCCCGTCGGCGTCGCGGTGATCGAGGGCGATATCGGCCGCGAGGCGCGCATCGTCGAGGCGAATCGCGCCTTCTCGGACGTGTTCGGCGGCGCCAAGAAGAACGCGCCCCTCATTCGCTGTTTGCCGGCGAGCGCCATCGAAGAGATCGCCGCCGAAATCCGCCGCAAGTCGAGTTCGGGCGGCTCGCCCCGGGCGGTCGATGCGCTTGTCGGCGAAGGGCCGAATGCGCGCGCCTTTGCGATCTACGCCCGGCCCGTACGCCGCCGCCGCGGCGCTTACGGCGTCCGCCGGACCCTTCTTTACTCGGTAGACATCACTGACCGTAAGCGCATGGAAGCAGACCACGCGCAGGACCAAAAGCTGAAAGCGATCGGCCGCCTCGCCGGCGAGGTCGCGCATGACTTCAACAATGTGCTGCAGGTCGTGCTTGGCAATTGCGAGAGGCTGATGCTTCGCCACCCGGCGGGCGACCCTGCCTATCTCGACCTCGTCCGCATCCGCGAAAACGCACAGCGCGCCGCTAATTTGACGAAGCAGCTTCTCGCTCTGTCGCGCAAGCAGACCATGCGTCAGGAAGTTCTCTCCATCACCGAAGTCTTGCGTGAGTTCGGGCATTTCCTGGACCGCGCTGTGGGCGAGAAGGTGAAGATCGTGATCGACAACGGGCGCGGCCTGCCGCTGGTGCGCGTCGATCGCGGCCAGCTTGAAACCGCAATCATGAATCTTGCGGTGAATGCGCGCGACGCGATGGCGCCCTATGGCGGCGCACTGACCATCCGAACACGGCATGTCGCGGAGTCCGAAATGGCGGCGCTCGCCCTAAACGGGCTCGCGCTGCAGGACCACCTCCTCATCGAGGTCGCCGACAATGGGCCCGGCGTGCCCGAGGAAATCCGGGACAAAATCTTCGACCCCTTCTTCACGACCAAAGAGGCTGGCAAGGGAACGGGCCTAGGGCTCTCGACCGTCTACGGCGTCATCGGCCAAATGGAGGGTGCCGTCGTCCTCGCCGACGATGTCGAAAAGGGCGCGACTTTTCGAATCTTTCTGCCGGCCGCTCAGGCCGAGACGGCCGCTCCCCCGGCGGAGCCGTCGGCGGCGCCCGCCGCCAATCGCGACCTCACCGGCGCCGGCCGCATCCTCGTCGTCGAAGATGAAGACGCCGTGCGCACCTTCGTCACGAATGTGCTCGAAGACTGCGGCTATGAAGTCACTGCCGCCGGCGACGGTGAGGAGGCGCTGGAAATCATTGAGTCTGAAAAGGGGCGGTTCGATCTCGTTGTCTCTGACGTGATGATGCCCATTATGGACGGGCCGACCTTCGTGAAAAAGGCGCGGGAGGATGGCGGCCTCGCCGCCAAAGTAATTTTCATGTCGGCTTATGCCGAGACCTCCGCACGCGAGCAATTGAGCCAGGCGCCGGGGGCCGGCTACATCCAGAAGCCCTTCACGCTGAAGGGGCTTGCCGCCAAGGTCAAAGACGCGCTCGCAGCGCCTGCGGCCTGAGGCGGGCTTTCCCGCGAGGCAACCCAAAGTTTACCGCCTTTGTGTGATGGTCCGGGCGGGGGACTCATCGGGACGGGCCATGCTTCGTTTTCTGTCAACAATCATCGCTGCGGCGTTCTTCGCCACCGGCGCATCCAGCCAGGATACCGGCGCCGGGATCGCAGAGTCGGCGGCCGATCCTTCCGATCCGGCGTGGGTCGCGTCGGCGGACGCGATGGCCCGCGAGATCGTCACGCAGAAGCTCTTCATCAGCGACGCGTTGATTGAGGCTTTCGCTGCGCGCGCCCGCGTTGCGGCAGCGAAGGGCGATCTCGAACCAGTTCGCTTTCTTGCAGCCTATTACCTCTCGATCTCGACGGAAGAAGAAGCAAGGCGTTGGGTTGATGTCTACCGCACGGAGGCGACGCGTCTTGGCGATGTGCGCGCGCAGGGACTTGCCCGCCTCTATGAGGCCTATTATCCGGCGTTCCGTGGCGACTATGCCGCCGTCGAACGCGGCCTGAAGCCAGGCGTCGACCAGGCTGCCGACGCGCTTGTCATTGCCGGCGGTTCGCAATTGCTCGCTTATGCGCTGACCGATTCCGGCCGCCCCGCGGAAGCCCTGAAATATGTGCAGCGCGGGTTGAATGCGCTCGCAGAGGGCGAGCGCCGCCCGGCTCTGTCTGCGGCCCTGCACGACGCCTGGCGCTACGCGCTGATCAATCTCAGGGACTTCGAAAACGCGGTCGCGCAGGGCCAGCTGATCGTCGACGCCGCCGTCGACGCCGGCTTCCCAGTCGACGGCCTCGACGCGCTTTACAATCTTGCCAATGTTTCCTCGCTCGCCGGCCTGCACGCGCCGGCGAAAAGATATGCCGGCATGGTGCGCTTCGGCGCAGAGCTGACCGGCAGCGACGCCGACCTATTCTGGGCGGACCTCATCTGCGCGCGGGTTATGTTCAACGCCGGCGATTATGCGGCGTCAGCCGACTGCGCCGCGCGCGGCGAGGCCAATGCGAGCGCGCCGCATGAATATCTGCCGAACATCTTGCAAGTGCGCGCTCGCGCGCTCGCGCGGCTTGGCCGCAGCGCGGAGGCCCGCGCGGTCCTTGCCCGCATAGAGCGCGACTACGGCGTGTTCAGCGCGCCGCAGTTTCAGCTGGATCTCGAAGGGCTTCGGGCGGAAATCCGCTTCGCCGAAGGCGACGCTCAGGGCGCGTTCGTCGCCATGCGCGACCACCTTGCCGCGCGCGAGAAAGAAATGGCCGCCCGTTTCAACGCCGGCGTCAAAGAGCTGCGCGCCTCGCTCGAATCCGAACTCGACGCCGCCGAAGAGCGCATCGCAGCCAAGACGCGCGAAGCCGCGCTCATAAAGCGCCGCGCCGACCTGCAGCGCGTCTTGCTCGCGCTCATCGGCATGGTGGTCGCGGCCGCCTGCGTCACGCTCGTCTTTATGCGGAATTACGCAAAAACCCTCGCCGCGGCCCGCGCGGCCGCCGAGTCTGCGAACCGTTCAAAGAGCGAATTCCTCGCCTCAATGAGCCATGAGCTGCGCACGCCGCTGAACGGCGTGCTCGGCATGGCGCAGATTCTGCACACGAGCGTCCGCGATCCCGCCGAGCGCGAGCAGGTGAAGACCATTCTCGATTCCGGCCGCACACTGACGGCCATTCTCAATGACATTCTCGATCTGTCGAAGATCGAGGCCGGGAAGCTTGACATCTCGCCTGTCGACGACGACCTGCCGCATGCGCTGCGCCGTCTCGTCAACCTGTTCGAGCCCCAGGCGCGCGAAAAGGGCCTCACGCTCGCGCTGGAGGTCGATGAGAACGCCCCGCGCTGGATGCGGTTCGATCCGGTGCGCGTACGCCAATGCGTCGCCAATCTCATCTCGAACGGCGTCAAATTCACCGATCGCGGCGATGTGCGGATCACGATCGGCGCCGTCGAGACGGCCGCCGGATTCGATGTCACCGTCGCTGTGCGGGACACTGGCGTCGGCATGGACGAGGCGACGCTCGCGAAACTGTTCACGCCTTTCACGCAGGCCGATGCGACCGTGACGCGGCGTTTCGGCGGGACGGGCCTCGGCCTCACCATCACGCGGCGCCTTGCGCGCATGATGGACGGGGACGTCGTGGCCGCCAGCGCGCCAGGCGTCGGCACGACGATGACGCTGACGTTCAGGGCTGAAAAGCCTTCCGAAGCGCCGCGCGAACGCCCGCAGGATGATTCCGCCGAGCGCCGCGGCGCCGGGGCGGTTCTGCGCGGCAAGACCGTGCTGATCGTTGACGACATTGTCGTGAACCGCCAGGTCGCGGCCCTGTTCCTTGCGCCTTTCGGGGCGCGGA
Organism: uncultured Caulobacterales bacterium; assembly: GCA_964507915.1. Taxonomy (GTDB): domain Bacteria; phylum Pseudomonadota; class Alphaproteobacteria; order Caulobacterales; family Parvularculaceae; genus Amphiplicatus. The sequence goes on along the minus strand of CAZDRH010000003.1, from coordinate 66,802 downwards.
TCATGCATGCCTCAAGCGGCGCTGAGGCGATCGACCTCATCCAGCGCGAGCGCATCGACGCCGTGCTGATGGACATCCAGATGCCTGCGATGGACGGCTACGAAGCGACACGGCGTATTCGCGCGCTCGGCGGCGTTGCGGGCGCAGCGCCCATTGTCGCGCTGACAGCCGAAGCGATGGAAGGCGACCGCGAAAAGTGCCTCGCCGCCGGCATGGACGACTACGCGCCCAAGCCCCTTGAGGCGCGCACGCTCCTCGCCGCTCTCTCGCGCGCCATGACCAAACCCCGCACTTTTGCGGCCTGACGTCTCGATCCCTTTCCGTCCGATTCCCGTATAGACTGCACCCCGCGCATTTGAGGGGAAATGAGCATGCGGATCGGATGGGCGCTGGCGTCGTCGGCGGTGTTTCTTTTGGCGGGCGCCAAGGCTTCGGAATGGCCGTCGGCCAATGGCGAGCCTGGTGCGACGCGCTATGCCCCGGCGGCCGAGATTACGGCGCAGAATGTCTCCGGGCTCGCGCTCGTCTGGCGCTACAACACCGGTCATGCCAAGGCGCCGCGCGAGGCGCTCAGCCGGTCGAAATTCCAGACAACGCCGATACTCGCCGGCGACAAGCTTGTTCTGTGTACGCCCTTTAATCAGGCGATCGCGCTCGATCCCGAGACGGGCCGCGAAATCTGGCGGTTTGACGCCAAGATCGACATGGACGAGACGCTCGCCAACGGCTTCAATTGCCGCGGCGTCGCGCAATGGTCGGCGCCGGGCGACGAAGGCGTCTGCACGCATCGCATTCTGATGGGGACGAATGATCGCCGCCTCATCGCGCTCGATCGCGAGACGGGCGCGCCTTGTTCCGGCTTCGGCGCCGAAGGCGCGGTCGCCGTCGAGCCCGAGATGGCGCTGCGCTGGCCTGGTGAAATGCAGATCAGCTCGGCGCCGTCTGTCGCGGGCGACGTTGTCATCGTCGGCTCGGCGATTTCGGACAATGTGCGGCGCATCGCGCCTTCGGGGGCGGTGCGCGCTTTCGACGTGCGCACGGGCGCAGATCTGTGGCGCTTCGATCCGATCCCGCGCGATGCGGCGAGCGCGGCCGCGCAAGGCTGGAAGGGCGATGTTCCGCCGCCGGAAGGTCACGCGAATGTCTGGGCGCCGATGTCGGTCGATCCCGCGCGCGGCCTCGTCTTTCTGCCGACATCGAGCCCAAGCCCCGACTTTTTCGGCGGCCTCAGGCCCGGCGACAATCGTCATGCGAATTCGGTCGTGGCGCTCGACGCAAGGACCGGCGCGCTGCGCTGGGCTTTCCAGACGACGCATCACGATGTCTGGGACTATGACGTGCCGGCGGCGCCGATCCTGGCGACGATCACGAAGGATGGCGCGCGGCGCGATGTCGTCATTCAGGCGACGAAAATGGGCCTCGTCTTCACGCTCGATCGCGACACCGGCGCGCCTGTCTTTCCGGTTGAAGAGCGGACGGTTCCGCAGGGTGGGGCCCCCGGCGAAGTTCTGTCGCCGACGCAGCCTTTTCCTCAGGCGCCTGCGCCGCTCGCGCGCGCGACGATCAAGCCCGGCGACGCCTACGGCCTGACGCCCTTCGACCGCGGCGCCTGCCGCAAGGCGATCGCAGCCCTGCGATCCGATGGGCTCTATACGCCGCCTTCGATCGGCGGGACGGCGCTCATGCCGTTCAACGGCGGCGGCGCGAACTGGGGCGGGGCGGCCTTCGATCCGTCTACGAACCGTCTTTATGTTCCTGTCGCGAACATGATCCACCGCATCGCGCTCGTGCCGCGCGCGGAGACCGACGACGAGCATCACCCGATAGCGCATGGCGAACAGGCGCCGATGCGCGGCGCGCCCTATGCGATGCAGCGTCAGGTTTTGGTTTCGCCGCTCGGGCTTCCCTGCAACCCGCCGCCCTGGGGCGAGATCAAGGCGGTCGATATGGCGACGGGAGAGATCGCCTGGTCATCCGTGCTCGGAACGACGGAGGATCTCGCATTCGGCCTCGCGCTGAAGACCGGGACGCCGTCCTCGGGCGGGCCGCTTGCGACCGGCGGCGGGCTCGTCTACATCGCCGCCGCTCTCGATCGGTATCTTCGGGCTTTCGACGCAAAGACCGGCCGCGAGCTCTGGTTCGGCCGGCTGCCGGCGGGCGGTCAGTCGGGGCCGATGAGTTATGTGTGGAAAGGCCGCCAGTATGTGGTCGTCGCGGCTGGCGGGCATTCGGAGGCGGGCACCAAACACGGGGACTATGTGCTCGCCTTCGCTTTGCCGCGAGAGGGCGAAGCGGGGCCGGGGCTTGTCGCCCGTCTCCTCGACCAGCCGGGCCGGCGCTTTGCGTTCGCGGCGGGGGCGATCTTGCTTCTGATCGTTTCATTCGCGGTTTGGAATCTTCGGCGGCCGCGGCGGACGCCGTAGTTTCCACAGCCCCGTTGGCGGCGCCGCGAACCGGACTAATACAGCGTCATGCGCCAGATCGTTTTCGACATCGAAACCACCGGATTTCGCTTCGACGAAGGCCATCGCGTCGTTGAAATCGGCGCCGTCGAAATGATCGCGGGGGCCGTCACCGGGCGGACATTCCACACCTACGTCAATCCGCAGCGCGACATGCCGGAAGGCGCGCGTCAGGTGCATGGGCTGACGGAGGCGTTTCTCGCCGACAAGCCGGTTTTCGCAGACAAGTCCGTCGGCGCCGCGTTTGTCGAATTCGCGGGCGACGCCGAGATCATCGCGCATAACGGCGTCGGCTTCGACATGCCGTTCATCAACGCCGAGCTCGAAAAGGCGGGGTTGCCGCGTCTTGCCAACAAAGTGTTCGACACGCTGCTCGTCGCGCGGCGGCGCTTCCCGGGCGCGCCGGCAAGTCTTGATGCGCTCTGCGCGCGCTTCGGCATCGATACGTCGGTTCGCGCCCGCGACGGACACGGCGCCCTTCTCGATTCCCGGTTGCTCGCCGCCGTTTACATCGAATTGACCGGCGGCGCGCAGGCCGGCCTCAATTTCGCGGCGGCGCCGTCGGGAAAAGACGGCAAGCCCATAGCCGCGCGCGCGAGCCGCAAAAGACCGGCGCCGCTTCCAGATCCATCGTCGGACGAAGAACGCGCCGCCCACACAGCGTTCGTCGCAACGCTCGGGCCCGGCGCGCTATGGGCGAAGGTGGCGGGCGAACAGTTCTGAGGCGGCGGTTGACGCGGAACCGCGCAACGTTGCTCCAGCGCGATCAGGCGGTCGCCGCCTGCTGTTCGGCGCGGCGCATCTGGCTTTGCTGATAGACCGCGTAGAAATCGATCGGCTCCAGCATCAGAGGCGGATAATTGCCGTTCCGCGTCGCGTCGGCGACGATCTGGCGAACAAAGGGGAAGAGAATCCGCGGACACTCGACGAGCATGACGAGCTCCATCTGCTCGGGCGGCACATTCTCGATCTGGAAGGCGCCTGCATAGGCGGTCTCGACCACGAACACGATGTCCGCGCCGCGCCGCGCGCGGGCCGCCACGGAGACCTCGACCTCATAGCGGCTCGGCCCGATCGGCCGGGCGTTCACATTGACGTCGACCTCGATGTTCGGGTTCGCCTGTTCCTGAAAGCTCTGCGGCGCGCGCGGATTCTCGAAGGAAAGGTCCTTCAAATACTGCGCGATGACCGCGAGCATGGGCGCACCGCCGGCAGGCTGGGTTCCGTTCGGGCCTTGCGGAATCGTATCCGACATGGGGTCTTTTTCCTGGTTCTTAAGGAGGGGGGGTCTTACACGCGGGCGGACGGCTCGGCAACCGGCGGCGGCGATGGCAAAGCGCAGCAGCACGCGGCTGTAGTGCTTTCTTCGTCAAGCTTCCTATATAGAAGGAGCTTCCGTCCTTGCGGCAAAGCGGTCACACCGGCGAAATTTATGGATCCTGTTCTTCTGATTTCCATCCTGGTTGCGGCAGGGGTCGCCTTTAAGCTCTGGCAGACGCTCGGCACGCGGACGGGTAATGAACGCCCGCCGCAGGATCTTGATCTTGCGCCCGCCCGCGCCCGATCGCAGCCGGCAGAGACCGCGCCCGAACCCAAAGCGCCTGAAACGCCTAAGCCTTTGCCGCCGGTTTCCAAACAGGCGGAGCCCTTGCGCGCGGCCGATCCTGCTTTTGACGAGAAGGAATTCCTCGCCGGCGCCAAGATCGCGTATGAAATGATTATCGAGGCGTTCAACGCAGGCGACTTGAAGAATGTGCGCCGCTATCTCGGCGAAACCGTGTTTAATGCCTTCAAGTCCGCGGCCGCTGAGCGCGAGCGGCAAGGTCATGCAAGCGACGTCAAATTCGTCGGCATCGACAAAGCAGCAATCTTGAGAAGCCAGACGGTCGACGGCGTGATGTCAGCCGTTATCGAATTCGTTTCGGACCAAATTCGTGTCACGCGCGACGGTAGCGGAACGGCTGTTTCCGGCGACCCGAGCCGCATCGACCGCGTCGTGGATCGGTGGACTTTCACCCGGAAGCTCGGCAGCGACGACCCGAACTGGGTGCTTGTCGCAACGGGCGGCGCAGCGTAGCTGCTTTCCCCACGAGCGCGGCGCGCACCGGACGAGACGCGCCGTCCCGGTTCCTGTGAGGTCCGGATGTTTGAGGCGACGCGTGGAACGCAGGCCATTTGATGCTTTGCCGGCCGCGCTCGTGGCCGCCGTTTCATTGGCCTTCCTCGCCGCCTTTTTCACGTTCCGCGAATGGCGCATGGCGGCGCCGCCATTGACGCCCGACCTTGTTTACGGGCCGGTCGAAATCGGTTTCGCACAGGCCCGGTTTTCCGAAGTGCCCGGCTGGAAATCGGACAACCAGGCGGAAGCGCTGCCGCCCTTCCTCCTCTCCTGCGCGCGGCTTGAGGCCCAGCCCGTCGAAGCGCCTGCCAATCCGTTGGAAGCGCTGGGGCCGGACAAGGAGGGCGTCACGCTCAGCGGCAAAGTCGGCGACTGGCTGCCGGCCTGCAAGGGCGCAAAGGCGCTGATGGCGCGCAATTTTCCTGACGCCGTTGCAGCCGCTAATCTGACGCGCGCCTATTTGGAGGACTATTTCAGGCCGGTGCGCATCACTGCCGTGCGGCGCGCACGCGCCGATGGGCCCGCGCCCTCAGCGGCGCCCGACATCGCGCCGACCGGCAAGTTCACCGGCTATTTCGAGCCGACTTATGACGCCTCGCCGATGCGCTCGGAACGGCATCCGGCGCCCGCGCTCGCCCGGCCGAAAGATCTCGTCACGGTCGATCTTGGCGCGTTCCGAAAGGAGCTCGCCGGCCAGCGCATCGCCGGGCGCGTCGAGAACGGCGCGCTTACGCCGTACCCGGACAGAAAGGCGATCGAGGAAGGCGCGCTCGGCGAACAGGCGGTCCCGCTCGCCTGGCTCGCGCCGGACGATCTCTTCTTCCTGCAGATCCAGGGGTCAGGCCGGCTCACGCTGCCGGGCGGCGCACAGATGCGCATCGGTTTTGATGGGCAGAACGGCCGGCCATACGTCCCGATCGGGCGCATCCTCATTGAACGCGGCGAGGCAGAGAAGGCGACGATGAGCATGCAGACGATCCGCCGCTGGCTCGCAAGGTCGAGCAGCGAGGCGGGCGCAGCGCTGCGTCACGAAAATCCATCCTACGTCTTCTTTCGCCGGCTAGACAATCTGCCGAACCCCGCGCTCGGCCCCCTCGGCGCCGAAGGCGTGCAGCTGACGCCCTTGCGCAGCCTCGCCGTGGATCGCCGATTCTACGCCATGGGCTCGCCGATGTTCATCGCGCTGCAAGGCCCGGACGGCCTGCCAACGCTCCGAAGGCTGATGATTGCGCAGGATACAGGCGGCGCAATCGCGGGGCCTATCCGCGGCGACATCTATTTCGGCTCGGGCTTTGTCGCCGGCGACGAGGCGGGACGGCTCAACGCGGAAGGCGAAATGTTCGCGCTCCTTCCCGCTCCGCTCGCGGCGCGCCTGCCGCCGCCGCCGCCCAAGCCTTGAGGCGGCCCATGCGACGGCGCGACCTGTCGCCGGAAGAGGCCGCGCTCTGGGGCGAAGTCGCCAAGAGCGTGAAACCGATGCGCGCACGGAAAGCGCCGAAACCTCCGGCGCCGGGAAAGGCCGAGATCGCGCCGCGGGCAACATCGAAAGCGGCAAGCGTGCAAGCACGACCCGCGCCGCCCTCCCTCCCCGCGCCGCCGAAACCTGGGCGCGCGCCGGCGCCGCCCTCGCCTTTTGTCGCGGGCGATCCGAGGCTCGACCGCAAGGCGCGGCGCGGACGCATCGCAGCGGAGCGCACGCTCGACCTCCATGGTCTGACGCAGGCCCGCGCCGCGGAAAGGCTGCTCAAGTTTCTTGAGTCTGCGCGGACGGACGGCGTTCCTTGTGTGCGCATCATCACCGGCAAGGGCGCGCCTGATTCGCGCGTCCATCCTGTCGACCCGCCGACCCGCGGCGTGCTGCGCCGGCGGTTTCTTGAATGGGTGGAACTCGCGCCCTATCGCAGCTTGATTGCGCGCGTCGCCCCGGCGGAACGCGGCGCCCAGGCGGGCGCCTTCTTTGTCTTCATCAAGTCACGCCGGCGCTAAAGAGCGCGCAACAAAAAGGCCCAACGGAGCGGGCCTTTTGCAAATGCATCACTGCGGCAGATGCGCCTAGCAGGCTGTTGAAGGACCGATGCTTCGCCCGTTCATCCCGAGGAGCCGCCGCAAAGCGGCGTCTCGAGGGGCGTGACGCCGCTTCGCGGCCCCTCAGGATGGCGCGATTCCGTGAATTTCTTCTTTCTGAGGCGCGGCTCGTCAGAGCCGCGTCACGAAGGATGAGACGCACAGAGACGTTTTCGACAGCCCGCTAGGGCTTGACGGTGTTGATGCCCATCATGGCGAAGACGTCGATGCCGACCATTTTGAGACCAGCGGCGAGCAGGAAGAGAACGATCGACGCCGGCAGCGCATAGACAAGCAGCACGCGCGCCATCCGGATGAACATTGTCTCGGCGAAGTCCGCGGCCCAAGCGGCCGGCGCGTCGAACAGCCAGTGACGGCGGCTATGCGGCGGCAATTGCGCGGTTTCGAACGGCATGCCCGCTAGCACAAGCACGCCGCGGCTCTTCCAGCGCTGGAACGCCTTTTTCATCGCGCCGTTGGCGATCGATCCGCGCAAGCGGCGGGCTGGATTGTAGAAAAAGTCTTCGTACGCGAATTCGATGTCGAGCATCACATTCGCCGGCGCATTCGCTTCGCTGTCCTCGTCGAGCCGGGCGACGGCATGGCGCACGCCGAAATTGCGCAGGAAGTTTTCGACATCGCCGATCGCCGCGGCGCCGCCGGCGCGCTGGAAGGCGAGCATCACCCGCACGCCCGGGAAAGACTTCGGGTCGTGATGATGGTGATCGTCATGGCCGCCATGGGCCTCGCCATGCGGCTTGTGATGACTTTTTGTATAGCGGTGCTTGGCGAGCGACGCGACATTGACCAGCCGGCGCATCCAATAGCGCGTCTTGGCGTCGGTCGTGCGGTAAGCATCTTCAAAGAGCGTGAGGTCAGGATTGTATTCGACCGCCATGAAGCGCGTTTTCGGCTGGTCGCCGTCTTCCATATAGGGGTCGATGATCGTGTATTCCGGCGACATCATCGCCACCTGGAACGGCAGGATCACCGCATAAAGACGCTGACTTTGAGCTTCGGCGCCCATGGTCGACGCAAAGCTCGTCTGGCCCGAGCGCGGGTCATAGAAAGAGGTGGTCTGCCGCGACGTGTTGAGCGTCTGGCGCGCAAGACGCGCCATTTCGCGGTGCGGCTCTACCGTGTTCAGCGTCTCTTTTATGTCGACGCCCGCGCCGCGGAGACCATCGAGCTTTGACTTGCAGCGGCGCGCCGCTTCCGTGCCGCAAAAAACGGTATCGATACGGTCGCGAAGGAGGAGCTGTTGCGACTGATCAATCTGCAGGCCTGCGCGATACTGATCGCCGGCGCCCTTGAGATCGAGATGGCGCGTCGTGGGGCGCGCGCTTTCATGGCTGCCCCAGCCGCGCCGGTCATGACGCATGAGTGATGACAGCGCCGAGCCCGGATGCGCCGCTTGCACGATTTCGAGGACTTGCGGCTCATAAACCGCAAGGCAAAGATTGTCGGTAGCCTCGACCTGCTCGCAGCCGAACAGAGCAAGCTGGCTCGCCACGGCCCGAAGGCTCTCGTAATCATAGCCGGTATAGGGGGCGTAGAAGGGCACCAGCGCGTAATCCGCGGTGTGCTGCTTCACCGCCATGAGGGCCTGTTCTTTGGTCCTCAGCGGCTGGCGCTGCGCCGCGTCATGTGTGAAATCGTAAGACCGCATCGCCCGGTTCGGGCGATTCTGGATTTCCTGCGGCCGGCCGGCATGGACAGCATCAGTGCCGCCGTCCGAAAGGCCGATTTTCGGGCTCTCACCAGCCCGGTCGAGGAGCTTCCCGACAGCCTGATAACCAAACCCGTATTCCTCGCCCGTGAAAGCGACCCGAACCTTCGTTTTCGGTCCTCCACCAGCACCCATGGTTTGGCCCCACTTTAATCCCCTCGGAACTGGGAGAGTAACCCGCGATTAACCGAAACGCAAAGGCCGGAAGGGGGCGAACTCTGTGGCGGAAGAGCAACTTTTCGGGGCAGAACCTCAGTTCCGGACGCCCCGCACGCTCCTCAGAGAATATACTTCGACAAATCCGCGTTCTTTGTGATCGGGCCGAGCCGCGCCGTCACATAGGCCGCGTCGATAACAAGGGCCTCGCCTGGCCTGTCCGGCGCCGAAAACGAGATGTCGTCGAGAACGGTCTCGAGAATGGTCGCAAGGCGGCGCGCCCCGATGTTCTCGACCGTGGCGTTCACCTCGGCGGCGGCGTCTGCGATGGCGTCGACGCCGCCGGGCTCGAAAACGAGCGACACGCCCTCTGTTTTCAGCAGCGCCTCATATTGCCGGAGGAGGCTCGCCTCCGTCTCGTTGAGGATTCGGCGGAAATCGTCGCGGGTGAGAGCGTTCAGTTCCACGCGGATCGGCAGGCGGCCCTGCAGCTCGGGGAGAAGGTCAGACGGCTTGGCGATGTGGAAGGCGCCCGACGCGATGAACAGAATGTGGTCCGTTTTGATCGGGCCATATTTCGTCGCGACGGTCGTTCCTTCGATGAGGGGCAGAAGGTCGCGCTGCACGCCCTCGCGGCTGACATCGGCGCCTTGCCGGCCCGATTCGCCGCCCCGCGCGATCTTGTCGATCTCATCGAGGAAGACGATGCCGTCATTTTGGGCGAGCGCGACGGCCTCGCGCGTCACGGCTTCGTCGTCGAGGAGCTTGTCGGATTCCTCGGCGATGAGCGGCGCATGGGCGTCGGCGATCTTGAGTTTGCGCGTCTTGCGCCCGCCGCCGAGCGATTTCATCAGATCGTTGAGGTTGAGAACGCCCATCTGCCCGCCCGGCATGCCCGGCAGGTCGAACATGGGCGGGCCGCTCTGGTCCTTGAGCTCCAGTTCAATCTCGCGATCGTCGAGTTCCCCGCGCCGCAGCTTTTCGCGGAAGAGCTCGCGCGTCTTCTCGGTTGCATCGCCGACGAGCGCTGTGAGCACGCGATCCTCGGCGGCGGCTTCCGCGCGGGCCCGCACATCGGCGCGCTTCTTGTCGCGAACCAAAGCGACAGACGCCTCGACGAGGTCGCGGATGATGGAATCGACGTCGCGGCCAACATAGCCGACTTCCGTGAACTTGGTCGCCTCGACCTTGAGAAAGGGCGCGCCGGCGAGCCTTGCAAGGCGGCGCGAGATTTCGGTTTTGCCGACGCCGGTCGGCCCGATCATCAGGATATTCTTCGGCGTGATCTCGTCGCGCATCGGTCCTTCGACCTGGCGTCTGCGCCAGCGATTGCGCAGGGCGATCGCAACAGCGCGCTTGGCGGCCTTCTGTCCGACAATGAAACGATCAAGCTCGGAGACGATTTCGCGCGGGGAAAAGTCGGACAAGGGGCGGCCTCGGGGGATGCGGAGGCCGTGCATTTAGGCGCTCGCGCGCAGGGTTGAAAGGTCGCGTCGAAAAACCAGCAGGCGGGTCTTGCCCCAGAAGACCCGCCAAAACTGTCCTCAAAAAACCAGCGGGCGGGTCTTCCCCCAAAAGACCCGCCCGCCCCCCAGCCACGATCGAAGCGATTACTGTTCTTGCGCTGTTTCGACCTCGGCGCGCGTCCCCGGCGCCCAGTCGACGGCGAAATGGAAATAGGCGAGCCAACCGAATGCAAAGGCGGCGGCCAGCACCTTGCGGATTGTCAATTTGGCGAAAGGCTTCGGCATGGCTCTGTCCTGGCTCTTCACGCCGTATCAGCAAGAGACGTGCCGAAGGCTAGGGGGGCGTCAGTCCTCGCCGAGCGTTTCGAGCGACAGCGACTGGTTTGTGTAGACGCAGATCGAAGCGGCGATCGCCATCGATTTCCGCACGATTTCGGCGGGCGGCAGCGCCGTTTCAGCGACCAGCGCCCGGGCTGCCGCGCGCGCAAAGTCGCCGCCCGAACCGATCGCCGCAACGCCGTCCGAGGGGTCGAGCACGTCGCCATTGCCGGTGAGGACGAGCGTCGTCTCGGCGTCGGCGACGATCATCATCGCTTCGAGGCGCCGCAGGAATCGATCCGTACGCCAATCCTTGGCGAGTTCGATTGCGGCGCGTGGCAACTGATCGGGAAAGCGCTCAAGCCGCGTCTCGAGGCGTTCGAGCAGCGTGAAGGCGTCCGCGGTCGCGCCGGCGAATCCGACGATCACCTTGCCGCCGGCGAGGCGGCGCAGCTTCTTGGCGTCGCCTTTCACGATGGTCTGGCCGAGGCTCACTTGCCCGTCCCCGCCCATCGCAACCTGCCGGCCGCGGCGCACGCAAAGAATAGTCGTCGCATGCATGGACGGGGCGGCCATGGCTTTCTCCTTCAGCGCCGGCCGGGCATTGCGGCCGCGCGGTTCGCCTTCGGCGTCGGATTGCGGCGCGTCAAGACCTGGCGCGCGATCAAGCGGCGCCAAGTGCTGCGCCCGTTCATTGGCGGGCAAGGCGGTCCGGCGTAAGCTGCGTCCATGGCCGACGACGTCCGACCCCTGCCCGACTATTTGCGCCTCTTCGCGCGGCTCGTCGCCGAGCCGGAGGCGCGCTATGCGCCTTTCGGCAGCCCCGTGGCGACGCTTGACCCCAAGCGCTATGTCGATCCCGCGCAGCTTTCCGCCGAACGCGCGACGCTCTTCCGCCGCTATCCCGTGCCGGCCGCGCATGTCAGCGAATTGCCGGAAGCGGGATCGGTGCTCGCCCATGATCATCTCGGCGTGCCGATCCTCCTGATCCGCGGCCGCGACGGCGAAATCCGCGCCTTTCTCAACGCCTGCCGCCACCGCAATACCAAGCTCGTTGAGCCCGCCGAAGCGGGGCGCAAGGCGTCGATCGTCTGCCGCTATCATGCCTGGGCTTACGGCCTCGACGGCGCGCTCCTTAACATTCCGTGCCAGGATCAGTTCCCGGGCGTCGACAAGAAAGACAAGGGCCTTGTCCCCCTGCCCTCCGCCGTGCGCGCGGGGCTTGTCTTCGTCGTTCCGGACCCCGAAGGCCGTATCGACATCGATGGGCATTTGCTGTCGCTTGTCGAGGACCTCGAAGCGTTCGGCGTCGGGCGCTCGGTCGTCTTCAAAAAGGTCGAACAGGTCAAGCGCTTCAACTGGAAGCTCGTCGTCGACGCCTTCACCGACGGCTATCACATCCAGTATCTCCACCGGCATACGATCGCGCCCTTCTTCAAGGAGAATTGTTCGATCTCCGAGCGCGTCGGCGATCATTTGCGCGCCGTCGTCGCGCGCCTTCCCTTTGACGAGGCGCGGAAGCTTGCGCCCGCGCAGTGGGATATTCGTCAGCACGCTACCTATTCGCACTATGTCTTCCCGAACATGGTGACGATCATGCATCCGGACTATGTGAGTCTCATCGGGCTCTACCCGCGCGCGCCCGGCGAGACCGTCTATGTGCACACGCTGCTGACGCCGCATGCCCCGCGCGACGAGAAAGAACGCGCCCATTACGAACGCTCCTTCGACCTCATCGAGAACGGCGTGTTTCAGGCTGAGGACCTCAACGTCTCGGAACGCGCGCAGGCCGCCTTCGAGGGCGGCGCGCTCTGGCCGATGACTCTCGGGGCCATGGAGCAGGCGATCGCCCAATTCCATCACATCGTCGACGAGGCGATCGCCCGCGGCTGACGTGCGCCGCACGATCAATGGTCCCACGCCCATGGGAGATTTGACATTCGCCCGAGACCGGTTGCAGTCGGCGCCGATCTCGGCGAAAGGCGGGGCATCCGCTTCAGGGAGGCCAGCGCATTGAGCACCGGGCTAATCGCTTTGCTCGACGACATCGCCGCCATCGCCAAGCTCGCCGCGGCCTCGCTCGACGATGTGAGCGTCAAGGCGGCCAAGGTCGGCGGCAAGGCGGCGGGCATCGTCATCGACGATGCTGCAGTGACGCCGCGTTATGTCGTGGGCTTCGCCGCGGAGCGCGAATTGCCGATCATCCGGCGCATCGCCGCCGGCTCGCTCTTCAACAAGATCATTCTGCTGCTGCCGGCGGCGCTCATTCTCTCGGTCGTCGCGCCCTGGGCGATCACGCCGCTCCTGATGCTGGGCGGCGCCTATCTTTGCCTCGAAGGGTTTCACAAGGTCGTCGACTACGTGAAGCCCGCCGCCGCCAAGGCGAAAAAGTCGGAAAAGACGCTCGCAGCGGGCGCAGACGCCGCGGCGGAGGAAAAAGCGCGCATCGCGAGCGCGATCCGCACCGATTTCATTCTGTCGGCGGAAATCATGGCGATCGCGCTTTCAACCGTTGCGGACGAACCCTTGTGGATTAAGGCCGTACTGCTTGCGATCGTCGGCGTCGGCATGACGGTTGCGGTCTACGGCGCCGTCGCTCTGATCGTGAAGGCGGATGACTGGGGTGCAGCGCTCGCGCGTTCAGCGAAAAGCGCTCTCCGGCAGCTCGGCCGCGCCGTCGTTCTCGGCATGCCGAAATTTCTGGCCGCCCTCTCCTTCATCGGCATGGTGGCGATGCTCTGGGTCGGCGGCGGGATCATCATTCACGGCCTTTATGAGTTCGGCCTGAAAGCGCCGGAGCTCTGGATCAAGAGCGCCTCGGCCGGCATCGCCGGCGCCGTGCCGGGCCTTGGCGGGTTTCTCGGCTGGGCCTTCGGCGCCAGCGTTGCGGGCGTGCTCGGCCTTGCCGTCGGCGCGCTGGCGGAGGTCGCGGTCAAGGGCGCCGCGTCCGTCGGCGCTCTGTTTCGGAAGCGTCCTGCGTCTCAGCGCGGCGGATCTTAAGGGCGCCGCTGCATCAATTGGCGTTCATCGCGCAATTGCCTTCCTTCATGGTTTTCGCTTAGTCCTGAGGCGGAGCAACCGCCCCTGCCCCATCATGCGCGCCGCCACAATCGACCGGAAGACCAAAGAGACGGAGATTTCCGTGACGCTTGGGCTCGACGGGTCCGGCATGAGCGACGTCGCGACCGGGATCGGGTTCTTCGATCACATGCTTGAGGCTTTCGCCAAACACGGCGCCTTTGATCTCAAGGTCCGCGCCAAGGGCGACCTCCATATCGACATGCATCATACGGTCGAGGATGTCGGCATCGTCATCGGCCAGTGCTTCGCCCAAGCGCTCGGCGACTTTGCAGGGCTGCGACGTTTCGGTCATGCCTATGTGCCGATGGACGAGGCGTTGACGCGCGCTTCATGCGATCTCTCAAGGCGGCCCTACCTCGTCTGGAAAGTCGCGTTCCAGCGGCCGAAAATCGGAACGATGGATACGGAGCTCTTCAAGGAATGGTTCCACGCGCTGGCGATGAACGCCGGCGCCTGTCTCCATGTCGAAACGCTCTACGGCGAGAACAGCCACCACATCGTTGAATCGGCGTACAAAGCGACCGCGCGTGCGTTGCGTCAGGCCGTTGAGATCGATCCGCGTATGGCCGGTGCAAGCCCTTCGACGAAGGGCGTGCTGTAACGATTTGCACGGCCCTACCCTTGCCGCAATTCCATGTTTGAAGCCGCGCCAGCCAGTTGACCCCGCGCGTCAGTTCCGCCAGAGCGGTAAGGCTGGGAGCAATGGGCGCGAGAGCCGGGTGAACCGGCGCGCGCACGATGGAAACGACCTCAACGCCAACCACCTGAAGGGGATATCATGATCAAGACCTTCGCCCTCGCCGTCTTCGGCGCAGCAACGCTCGCGAGCGCGGCTTTCGCCGGCGAAATGGCCGATCAGTGCATCGCGCAGCTCAAGAAGGAAGGCCGCGATACGTCCGGCTGCACCTGTCTTGAAGAGAAAGTGCAGGCAAGCCCGGCGCTCGCGGAAGAGTTTCAGGCGCTCGGCCAGATCGCCGACCCGGCGGCGCGCTACGCCGCCGCATCCGACGACGCCAAGGCCGCCATGGACTCCTGCACCCGCAAGTAAGACCCAACAAGGAAACCACGACCGATGAAAAAACTTCTCGCTCTTGGCGCGGTAGTCGCGCTTGCCGGCGCAGCGCTTGCGCCGGCGATCGCCAATGAAACCGCCGACAATTGCAAAGCCTATGTCGCGCAGAACGGCGGCGACGCTTCGGGCTGCGACTGCCTCGGGGCCGCAGCGGACAAGGACCCCTCGCTCGTCGGCAAGCTCGCAGGGATCCAGTCGCCGGCTGATCTTGAAGCGGCGGATGATGCGACCAAATCCGCGATCCGCGCCTGCTTCCCGCAGTCGGACAATCCCTCGCTGAAATAGGCGCATCGGGAATGGATGGGAAACGGCGCCCCGTTCGGGCGCCGTTTTCGTTTGAATGTTAGATCCAAGGATTGTCGCGTTTCCATCCGAAGACCGGGGTCCACTTTTCGGGAAAACACTCTAGAGCTGCGGCCGTCATGACCGAGACGCTCGCCATCATCGATTACGGGTCCGGGAACCTGCGCTCGGCGGCGAAGGCGTTCGAGCGCGTCATTTGCGACGCCGATGCTGACTGCCGCGTCATCGTCACTGACGATGCACGCGCCGTTGCCGATGCTGACCGGATTGTCCTGCCCGGCGTCGGCGCATTTGGCGCGGCGATGGCGGCGCTCGCCGCCATGGACGGCATGACTTTCGCCCTCGAACATGCCGTTTTTGTCAAGAAACGGCCCTTCCTCGGCATCTGCGTCGGGCTGCAAGTGCTCGCGGAAATCGGCCAGGAGTTTGGCGCGACGCCGGGACTTGGCTGGATCGCGGGTGCCGTCCGTAAACTCGCGCCGCAAGGCGCCCTGCCCGTGCCGCATATGGGCTGGACTGAGGTTGAGATTCTCGATCCCGACCATCCCGCGCTCGCGAGCCTTCGCGCCGCGCCGCGCGATCTCTATTTCGTCCACTCCTTCCATTTCGAGGTCGAAAACAGCGCGCATCTTCTCGGTGCATGCGACTATGGCGGGCCGGTCGCGGCGATCGTCGGCCGCGACAACATTCTCGGCGTGCAGTTTCATCCGGAGAAAAGCCAGGCGGCAGGCCTTGCGTTTCTGCGTGATTTTCTCGCGTGGCGCCCGTGAAGCCTCTGACGCTCTACCCCGCAATCGATCTCAAGGGCGGCCGCTGTGTGCGCCTCCTGCATGGCGATATGGCGCAGGCGACCGCCTACAATGACGACCCGGCTGCGCAGGCGCGTCTTTTTCACGAAGCGGGTTTCGACTGGCTGCACATCGTCGATCTCGACGGCGCGTTTGCGGGAGAGACAGCGAATGCGGCCGCCATTGCAGCGATCCTCAAAACGACGGGCGCGCGCACCCAGCTCGGCGGCGGCATCCGCAGCCTCGCCGCGGTCGAAGCCTGGCTTGAGCGCGGCGTCAGCCGCGTCATCCTTGGCACCGCGGCGGTGAAGACGCCCGACCTTGTGAAAGAGGCCTGCGCCCGCTTTCCGGGCCGGATCGTGATCGGCGTCGATGCGCGTGACGGTCGTGTCAAGACCGACGGCTGGGACGGAGACTCAGACTATTCCGCCACCGAAATTGTCAGGCGCTTCGAGGGCTATGGGGCCGCCGCCGCGATCTATACGGATATCGGGCGCGACGGCGCGCTCAGCGGCGTCAATGTCGAAGCGACGGCGGCGCTCGCCAAGGCCGTAAGCCTGCCCGTGATCGCATCCGGCGGGGTTGCAGGCCTTGAGGACATTTCCCGCCTCAGGGGCGCTGGCGCGCCGATCGAAGGCGTCGTCGTCGGAAAAGCGCTCTATGATGGCCGGTTTTCGCCCGCCGCCGCCTTGCGCGCCGCGGGCGTTCTTGGGAACGTTTCGGACAAGTTATGACTCGAGCGCTTGCCGACGGGGAGGCGCGCACAGCAAGATAGGACCGCCAGGGTGGCTGATCCTGACGCGACGGAACTCGAACTGAAATTGACCGGCGCGGCGGAAGACGTCGCGCGGCTGCGCACGAGTTCCTGGATCCGCGCCTTGAGCGAAGGCCCGGCGACGCTCGAGCGCCTCGTCTCGACCTATTTCGACACGCCGCGAGGCGACCTCGAGGCGGCAGGCATGAGCTTGCGGCTCCGCGAAGAAAACGGCCGCCGCATCCAGACCCTGAAACGTGCCGGCGCCGGCGGATCAACCGCATTGCGGATGGAGGAGGAGAGGGCGCTCGAACCGGGCGAAACCTTTCCTGTGCGGCCGGCGAACGCGTTCTTCGCAGAGGCGCTCGCGGCCGCGGCGGGTGCGCTCGAGCCCGTCTCGCGCACGGTGACGGACCGCTGGTCGCAGGATCTCCTGTTCAAAGGCGCACGCATCGAGGCCGCCTTCGATATCGGCCGGGCCGAGGCCTTCGCGAATGGCGACGTCGCGGCGTCGGGGCCGATCGCCGAAGCCGAATTTGAACTTCTTGAAGGCAAGCGTAAGCGGCTCTTCGCGCTGGCGCGCGGCGCGGTGAAAGAATCCGCAGGCCGGCTGCGCATCGGCGCGGCGTCAAAGGCGGAACAGGCGCGGCGAATCCTGCGCCCCGGCGCGACGCCGCCCGAAATCCCCATTCGTCTTGATGCGGAGGATAGGGCGGCGGATGCTTTCGCCGCCGCGCTCGCCGCATCCGCGCGCCGGCTCGCCGATTGTCAGCCGGCGGTCGTCGCCGCGCGCGCGCCAGAAGGCGTCCACCAGATGCGCGTCGCCTTGCGGCGTTTGCGCGCCGTTGAACGTCTTTTCCGCAAGTCCCTCCGCGATGAGGCGACGGAGCTTCTGGCGGCGCGGGCGCGGGCCTTTGCGTCGACGCTCGGCCCCGCGCGCGACTGGGACGTTTTCTGCGACAAGACCTTGCCGGCGGTCGCCGCGAACGCCGGCGGCGGGCCGGGCTTTCTTGCTCTGGCCGCGCGCGCCCATGCCTTACGCGCTGAAGCCTGGGAGGCGGCGGCAGGCGCGATCGCCAGCGTCAAATTCCAGAAATTCCTCGTCGATCTCAACGAGGCCGCGGTGCTGCAATCCTGGCGCAAGGGCGCCGGCGCAGAGATGGAGGGGTCCGCGCGGCGCTTTGCGCGCGCGGCGCTCGACCAGCGCCTCGCGCGCGTGCGCGCCATGGGCGCGGCGGACAATGTGACGGCGGAATCGCGCCATGCCTTGCGCATCGAATTGAAGAAGCTGCGCTACGCCGCGCAGCTCTTCCGGCCGCTTTTCTCCGGCGGCGGCCGCAAACGCTACATGACGACGCTCGCCGCCTTGCAGGACGAGTTCGGCGCGCTCAACGACGCGGCGGTCGCCGAACGCCTCGCCATGGAAGCGGCCGCAGGGCAGGGCAGGGACGCGGCAAGAGCCGCGGGGGTCCTTACGGGCTTTTGCGCGAGCGAAGCGGAAGCGGCCGCGCTCCATCTCGCCGAGGATTTCGGCGCATTTGCGCAAACCCCGCCGTTCTGGGAGAAGACGTCGTCGCCGCAGCCTGCGGCGCGCACGCCGGAATCTGTCAAAGCCTAAAGTGCAATGCGATCAATGTGGATCGATCCTTCCGCCCCGCTCGTCCCGGCGAAAGCCGGGACCCAGTCTTTGCAACAGCGTCGCTCGCGACCCTGGATCCCGGCTGTCGCCGGGATGAGCGGAGATAAATCCAAACAGATTGATCACAACTCGCTCTAGGGCAGGCGGCGCTGTAAATTTCGGAACGTTCCGTATGCAGAAAATCCGTGTGATCCCCTGTCTCGACGTCAAGGGCGGCCGGGTCGTCAAGGGCGTCAACTTTGTCAATCTTATAGACGCCGGCGATCCCGTCGAGGCGGCGCGCGCCTATGATGCGGCCGGCGCCGATGAACTCTGCTTTCTCGACATCAGCGCGACGGAAGAGGGGAGGGGCGCGCTCCTCGACGTCGTCAGCCGCACCGCGGATCAATGTTTCATGCCGTTGACGGTCGGCGGCGGCGTGCGGACGGTCGAGGATTTCCGTGCGCTTCTGCTCGCCGGGGCCGACAAGGTGGCGGTGAACTCCGCGGCCGTCGCGCGGCCTGAACTCATCGCGGAAGCCGCCAACCGCTTCGGCGCGCAATGCGTGGTCGCCGCCGTCGACGCCAAACGCGTAAGTCCGGATCGGTGGGAGATTTTCACGCATGGCGGATCGCGGCCGACCGGCGTCGATGCTGTCGATTATGCGCGGCGTGCGGCCGAACTCGGCGCTGGCGAGATCCTGCTGACCTCGATGGATTCGGACGGCGTGAGAGAAGGCTATGACCTCGCGCTGACGCGCGCTGTGTCTTCCGCCGTGACCGTGCCGGTCGTCGCCTCCGGCGGCGCAGGCGCGCTCTCGCATCTTGTCGACGCCGTGCGTATCGGCGGGGCTTCGGCCGTGCTCGCCGCCTCGATCTTCCATTTCGGAACCTACACCGTAGAAGACGCCAAGCGCGCGCTTTCGGGCGCGGGGCTCGCCGTCAGACTCTGAGGGACAGTTGATGACCAGTCTCGGCGCGGAACTCGACCGCCTCGCCGCCGTGATCGCCGCCCGCAAGGGCGCGGACCCCGCGACATCCTACACGGCCGCACTGCTCCAAAGCGGCCCTCGGCGCTGTGCGCAGAAATTCGGCGAAGAAGCGGTCGAGGCGATCATCGCGGCTTCGGCCGGCGACAAGCAGGCGCTCGCCGATGAGGCCGCGGACGCGCTCTATCACTTGCTTGTTCTGCTTGCCGCTGCGGATGTTGGGCCCGAAGCGGTCGGGGCCGCGATTGCGCGCCGCGCCGGCGTTTCCGGCCACGCTGAAAAAGCTGCGCGGGCTTCAAAGCCTATTCCGTGACGCGCTGCAGGAATGCCGCATAGCGGCGCGTCGCGTCTTCGTGGTCAGCGGCGTTGTAAAGATGCTTCCAGCCGTCCGGCAAATTGGGATCGTCGAAGCCATGATCCGCATCCGAATAAATGTGCGTTTCAACGCGCGGGTCCTTGGCGGCGATGCGGGCAAGAAGCGGCGGGCACGCCTTCGGATCGACGACGGAGTCCTTGCCGGCGATGAAGGCGAGCGTCGGGTATGTCGTCTTCCAGCCTGAAACCCGCGTCCATGCGCCGGGTCCGCAATGCGGATAGACGAGAACAAGGCCCGCAAGCTTGGGCGCTGCCGCGCGCACGCCGCTAAGCCCTGGCGGCGATTTCCCGGCGGTTTCGAGCGCGATGAAGTCCATCACTGTCCAGGCGCCGTGCGACCAGCCGGTGAGCACGATTTTCTGCGGGTCGATGTCGGGGCGCCGGCGGGCGATGTCGAGCGCGGCGACGACATCGCCTGCGCGCTCCTGGCCGATCAGCTCCTTGCCTTCGCACACGGTCTTGAGCGCGCGTTCGCGATCAATGCCGCGCGGCCGGTTGCTGTCGACGATGACAGCCATGAAGCCGGCGTCATTGGCGACTTTCGCCCACTGCTCATGAAAATCGGCGCGCATGCCGCTGCAGCCGTGGAACTGAAGAACGGCGGGGTAGGGCGCTTTTCCCTCTGCAGGCGGATAAAAGCGGATATGGGGCGCAAGCAGCGCCGCGCGTTCGGCGAGCGTCGTCTTCGGCGTCTTCTGCGCAAGGTATGAAAGCACGAGCTGTTCGCGGAAAAGAAAAGCGAGGCCGCCCGCGATCGCCAGCGCCGCAAGACCTATTATCAGGGCACGGCGCATAGCGCTTCCTTTCAGAGAAGGCCCTTCGCGGCGGCGAGCGCCCTGAGATTTTGCTCGGGTCGCGCGCCGAAATGGCTGATGACTTCGGCGGCGGCAAGGCTCCCGAGCGCACCCGCGCGGGCAAGGTCGAAGCCCTTGGCGAGACCGAGGAGAAGCCCCGCCGCATAGGCGTCGCCCGCGCCCGTCGTGTCGACAAGCCGGTCTGGTTTGACGGCGGCGACGCGCACGGGATCTCCGTCGCGCGGAATGAGGAGCGATCCCTTTTCCGACAGTGTGATAGCCGTCAGCGGCGCAAGATCGCGCGCCTTTTTTTCGATCGCGGCAAGATCGTGGCTGCCGAACAACGCGGCGGCCTCGCGGTCGTTGCACAAGAGCACGTCGACATGGGCGCCGATGAAGCCGATGAGCGCATCATGTTGGCGTTCGACGACGCTTGCGTCGGAAAGTGTGAGCGCCGCGCGGCGGCCGGCCTTTTTCGAGATGGCGCAGGCCTTGACGAAGGCTTTGCGCGGCTCGGCTTGTTCAAAAAGGTAGCCCTCGAAAAAGAGAACGGCGCCCGAAGCAATGAACGCCGCGTCGATGTCGTCCGCCGAAACGTGCCCTGCCGCGCCGAGAAAGGTCGTCATCGAACGTTGCGCGTCCGGCGTCACATTGATGAGGCAGCGGCCGGTGCCGGGGGCCCCAGGCAGCGGCGCTGTGTCGAATTGGACGCCCATGGCGCGCAGGTCGTGGCGAAAGATGTCGCCGAGCGCATCGGCCGAAACCTTGCCGACAAAGCCGCCGCGTCCGCCGAGCGAAGCGACGCAGGCGATCGAATTCGCCGCCGAGCCGCCGGAAATCTCGCGGCCTGGCCCCATGCCGCCGTAAATCTCCGCCGCGCGCGCTTCGTCGATCAGCAGCATCCCGCCTTTGGGAATGGCGTGGCGCGCAAGGAAGGCGTCATCCGCCTCGGCAAGAACATCGACGATCGCGTTGCCGACGCCGATGACGTCGAGTGCGGGAGAAGTCATGAGGGCCCCTTGAAACGGCCCGCCCTGGGCCTTGCTTTACCGGATGGAAGACGCGCGCTTATAAGTATCGGCGTGGGCAGGCGCAATCAGGCGCCGAAGTTACGCGGACAGAGGCGAGGCATGACAGTCAGCAAGGCGCTCCGGCGGGCCGTGTTAACTGCGGCGGCGGCTTTGGCGCTCGCGGGCTGCGCGACCTCTGGCGAAAAGCCGGCAAAGCCCATGACCGGAAAAGCGGCCGGTGAGAAAAGCGCCGGCACGCCCGCCAAGCCCCAGTTCCGCGTGCGCGACGTCATGGGCAAGTCCGCCGAGGAGCTCGACAGCCAGTTCGGCAAACCGGCGCTCGTCCGCCGCGAGGGGCCTGGCGAATTCCGCCGTTACGGCCTCAAGGAGTGCTCGCTGATCGTCATTCTGTACCCGGACGACAAAGGCGAGAAGTCGGCGGGTTTCGTCGATTCTGCCGCACGCGCCGCCGGCGCGCCCAAGCCCGATCTAGACGCCTGCCTCGCTCGCGGCTGAGACGGGCTGCGAAGCGGCGCGCTTTTCGGCGCGCGCTTGCCTGCGCCACTCGAGCGCGGCGGCGATCACCGCGACAATCCCCATCTGCGCTGTCAGATAGAAGACGTGTGCGTAGCCTTTGGCCTCAATCATCTCGCCGATCGCGCCGCGGCCGAGCGAGCCGACGAGCATGGTGAGCGAGGCGAGCAGCGCATATTGCACGGCCGCATATTTCGGGTTCACGATCGACGAGAGGTAGACGACGCTCGCCGCGCTCGCAAAGCCGACCGCGAGGTTTTCCGCGGCGATCACAAGCATGAGCTGCGACAGACCTTTATTCATCGTGACGTCGAGCGTCAGGAAATCGGCGACGCCCTGCAGGCTCTGGAAGGCGGGATAAAGATGCAGGGCGCGCATGAAGGCGTCGGTCCCGGCGCCGCCGCCGGCAAGATCCGCAAACAGAAGATTGGTCGCCGCGGCGAAGCAGGCGCCCATGAACACGCACGGCATGCGGCCGAGACGCAAGATCGCGGCGGCGCCGAGCGTGATGCCGAAAAACGTCATGAATGAGCCGAAGACTTTCGACGCGATCGCGACTTCGTCGCGCGTGTGGCCGAGCGCGCCATAGTCCGCGCCCATATAGAACGGAAAGGCGAAGGAGCCCCAGATGAGGTCCGCGAAGCGATAGGTGAGAACGAGCAGGAGAACGAGCACCGCGCCCCATTTCAGCCGCTCGAGCAGATCTGCCATCGGGGCGAGCACCGAGGCGTAAAGGCCGTCGAAGACAGGCTGCATCGGCCAGGGCGCGTTGAGCTTGGCGTCGAGCGCGGGCAAGCCGCGCGCACGCAAGGTGAACGCCGCCGCCGCCATGGGCGCCACGACCGAAGCAAGGACGATGAGCGGGCCTTGCTGCACGGTGAAGACGCCGGCATTGGCTTGTCCGGGCGCCTGCAGCGCGAAAATCATAAAGCCGAACAGCGTGAGGAAAGACCAGGCCCAGCCGAGGATGACCGGCGTCAAAGCAAGATTGCGCCAGCGGAGCGTCGGACCGCCTTCCGTCAAGCCGCGCTTCAGGTAGCGCGCGGGACCATCCTTCGCGATGAAGACGCCCGCCACGGCGAGCGCCATCAAGGCGGCAAGGATTTCGAAGGTGTGCGCCCAGCCGATGCGCGCCGAGAGGATCAAGGCGCCGGCGCCGCCGAAGATCGCCGCAACCCGGTAACCCACCTGATAGACCGCAGACAGAAGATCGAGCGGCGTCTCGTCGTCAGCGACCTCGATACGCCAGGCGTCGATCAGAATGTCCTGAGAGGCGGACGCGAAAGTGCAGACGGCGGCCGCGACGGCGATGAGCAGGAGCTGCGTCTGGGGCGAGGCCGTCGAGATCACGGCGAGTGCGGCGATGATCACGCCCTGCAGGATCAGGATTCCGGCGCGCCGCTGGCCCATGTTGAACAGGCGCGGCGCGGGCGCAGCGTCGATCGCCGGCGACCACAGAAACTTGAACGCGTAAAGAACGCCGATCCATGAGAAGACGCCGATGGTTTTGACGTCGATGTTCTCGTTCGTGAACCAGGCGTTGAGCGTGCCGGTGATCAGCGCGTAGGGCAGGCCGGCGGCGAAGCCAAGGACAAACATCGCGCCGGTCTTGCGGCGGCCGAGCGAGGCGAAGGTTTCGCGGAAGGTCGGTTTGCGTTTGGCGACGGCGACCATGAAGCGCTCCCTGTCGCGGCGCGATAGGGGCGCCGCTGTTCAGATGAGCCATAGGCCGCATCGGAGCCGGCGCAAACTCCCGGCCGGCGGGCCGTCAGCGTCAGGACGCGGCGGCGATCCGCCGGCCCGCGCCCCATTTCTCGATCGCCGCCTCAAGGTCTGAGGGCTCGAACGGCTTGGACAGGAAGTCATCCATGCCGGCGGCGAGGCATTTTTGCCGGTCCGACGCCATCGCATTGGCGGTGAGCGCGACGATGGGCACGAGCGCCGCCGCGCCGTTAAGACCCCGGATCCGGCGTGCGGCCTCGAGCCCGTCCATCTCCGGCATGTGCATGTCCATGAGCACGATGTCATAGCCGCCGCTCGCCGCCGCCTCGACCCCGGCGGCGCCGTTGGCTGCAAGATCGACCTGGTGGCCGGCGCGCTTGATGAGGGCGGTCGCGAGCACTGCGTTGATCTGATTGTCCTCAACGAGGAGCACCCGCCGCCGCGTGCGCGGAGCCGTCGCCGCCGCGCTCTGCTCACTGGCGCCTTTCGGCCGGTGCGCGGCTTTGGGCGCCGGTGCGCGGACGATTTCACGCAGGAGCGTCGTCTGGCGCACAGGCTTGACGAGATAGGCATCAAAGCCGCCCTGCCGCAGGCTGTCTATGGCGCCGCGTTCGGTTTGCGCGACAAGAGCGACGGCGCGCGCTGCACGCCGGGCCAGATCGCGCCCGCCAGTCTCGGCAAGCGCGCGGTCGCACAGGAGTATGCGCGCGCCGTCAGGCCCGAGAAGGGATTGCGCGGCGTCGACGTCGTGCGCGACCTGCACGTCCGTCACGCCGTAGGCGGATAATTGCTGGCGCAGCACATAGGCGAGTAGGCGCGAAGGCGTCGCCACGACGACGCCGCTAGCTTCCGCCGGCGCCGGCGGTTCGGCCTCGCCTGCGGCCTCGACCGGCAGGCTGAATGTGAAGACGCTGCCGACGCCGGCCTCGCTCTCGACAGAGATTTCGCCGCCCATGGCGCGGGCGAGCTTGCGCGAGATGGCGAGGCCGAGACCGGTGCCTTCATTGCGCCGCGCCCCGCCGCGTTCCTGGTTGAATTCCTCGAAAATGCGCGCTTGCGCCTCGCGCGCAATGCCGCGGCCTGTGTCGCTGACGGCGAAGACAAGGCGCCAGGCGCCGTTCTCGCGCTGCGCCGTCGCTTCGATGGCGACGCCGCCCTCTTCGGTGAATTTGACGCCGTTGCCGGCGAGGTTGATGAGAACCTGGCGGATGCGCGCCTCGTCGCCCTTCATGCGGCGCGGCGCCGTCGGGTCGACGAAGGCGGCGATCTCGATGCCCTTGCTCGCCGCGCGCGGCGACAAGAGTTCGGTCACGGTCTGCACGAGCAGGTAGACGTCGAACGGTTCGTCGTCGAATTCGAATCGGCCGGCGTCGAGCTTTGAATAGTCGAGGATGTCGTTGACGAGCGCGAGGAGCGCTGCGCCCGACTCACGGATCGCGTCGGCATAGGAGCGCTGATTGGGGCTGAGTTCAGTTTCGAGGAGGAGCCCCGTCATGCCCAGGATGCCGTTGAGCGGCGTGCGCATTTCGTGGCTCATCGTGGCGACGAAGCGTGTGCGCTCGTCAAGTCCAGTCGGCGGGGCGTCGACGCACGCGCGCCCGGCGTCGGTCATGCGGCCGGCATAGAGGCGCTCGCCCGATGGGAAGGCGGTCTCTTCCCATTCGATAACAGTCTTGCCTCCAGCGATCCGCGCTTCTGTGCGGTAATGTGACTGCCGCCCGGCAGGCGTCTTCGAGTCTCCCGGCGAGAAGGGCAGGCCGTTCCAGCCTTTCGCCGGCGCGCCGAAGGCTTCGGCAAACGCGCGATTGACGAAGCGGATGCGGTCTTGCCCGTCGCAGAGCGCGATCAGTTCCTGATCCGTATATGCGGCCGAATCTGACGCGGCCATGCCCAGCGCTCCGTTCGTCTATAGTTTGCGCGCGAGTGTGTCGGGGCCGCCTGAACATTCGGTTAGGTTACACGGTTAACGGTCCGCGGCAGGTCGCAAGAATTCGGCGACGGCGCTTTCACTGTCGCGCATGGCGGATAACCGCGGCAGGGCGCGCCCGGGTGCGATCACCGTTAAGCAAAATTCGCCGCACGCGCGGAAATTTTCTGGGCGCCGGTCACAAATTTTGCGCCGCCCACACGCCGCGGCCCTTGAACAACGCGCGTAAACGGCAGGCGAGCGTGCGGGACGGCACGCCAGCGCGGATTCGCGCTACGGCGCGACAGCGCTTTGCGGGCGCGGGGCCATTTCATCCGTACGCCGATAGCTCACCGCTTCGGCGATATGGCGGCGGCGGACGGCGTCGGTCCCGTCAAGATCGGCGAGCGTGCGGGCGAGCCGAAGGATTCGGCGATAGGCGCGCGCAGAAAAGCCGAGGGCTTCAGCGGCGCGCAAAAGGAGGGCCGCCCCTTCAGCGTCGGGCGCGGCGATCTTGTCGAGCGCCTGGTCGGGGAGGGCGGCGTTGACCGCCGCCTTCACGTCGAGCGCCTTCGCCCGCTCGTGCTGGATCGCCCGCGCCCGCGCGACGCGCGTCGCGACGTCGGCGCTCGTCTCGCCATTGGCGGGCGCGGCAAGGTCCGCGGGCGTCACGGGAGCAAGCTGCACCGTGATGTCCATACGGTCGTAGAGCGGCCCTGAAATGCGCGACTGATAGAGCGTCTCGCAATTCGGCCCGCGCCCGCAGGCCCGGCCGCTCGCCTTGCCGTATCCGCATTTGCAGGGGTTCATCGCCGCGATGAGCTGAAACCGCGCGGGATAGCGCACATGGAAATTGGCGCGCGCGATCATCACGTCGCCGGTCTCGAGCGGCTGGCGCAGACTGTCGAGCACGGCCGAGGAGAATTCCGGCAATTCGTCGAGAAAGAGCACACCGTGGTGCGCAAGGCTCGCCTCGCCAGGCCGCGCGCGGATGCCGCCGCCGACCATCGCCGCCATCGACGCCGAATGATGCGGCGCGCGGAACGGCCGCGCGCGGGTCAGCCTGCCTTCTTCGAGAAGGCCCGCCATCGACTGGATCATCGAGATTTCCAGCATCTCTTCCGGCGTGAGCGGCGGCAGGAGCCCCGGCAGGCGCGCGGCGAGCATGGATTTGCCGGCTCCCGGCGGACCGACCATCAAAAGATTGTGCCCGCCCGCCGCCGCCGCTTCGAGCGCGCGTTTGGCGCTTTCCTGCCCGCGCACGTCTTTGAGGTCGGGCACATCGGGCGGCGGCGCAATGACGCCGGGCTTGGGCGGCGACAGGATCTGCGCGCCTTTGAAATGGTTGATGAGCTGAATGAGACTCTTCGGCGCGAGAATTTCAGCCTCGCCGCCTGCCCAGGCCGCCTCCGATCCACTTGCCGCCGGGCAAATGAGACCAAGCCCTGCCGCATTGGCGGCGACCGCCGCGGGCAAGGCGCCGCTCACGGCGGCGATCGAACCGTCGAGCCCCAACTCGCCGATGACGGCGTAGCCTTCAGCAGCGTCGCGCGGACAGGCGCCCATTTCGATCATCAAAGCGAGCGCGATGGCGAGATCGAAATGGCTGCCTTCTTTCGGCTGGTCCGCCGGCGCGAGGTTGCACACGACGCGTTTCGGCGGCAGGCCGAGCCCGACAGCAGAAAGCGCCGCGCGCACCCGCTCGCGGGATTCAGAGACGGCTTTATCCGGCAAGCCGACGATGGCGAAATAATTCGCGCCGCCCGTGATCTGGACTTCGACCGTGATCGGCCGCGCCTCGACGCCCTGAAACGCGAAAGTGGTGAGCTGTGCGACCAACGCCGCCTCCCCCAACAAACGCCCGACGCGGCACCGAACGTCCGCCCCGGGCGCTCGTAGGGAGGCGTGACCAAGCACATCTATGCCACAAGATGCAGAACATATCAAGAACAAACTTCGCGCCGGCGCCGAACCGCAGCGCCTGACCACACGTTAAGTTGTGCGGGACCTCGAAATCATTGGATGCCACGCATGGTGGCACGCGAGACAGGATCCGATGGCCGGACTCGCCGGTGACGACCTCTTTGCGCCCCGCCGGGCGCCGCTTCCGGATGCGTTTGCGTTTCGAACAGACGCCGCGCCGGCGGCGCTGCGTTTGCAGATCTTCGCCGATTCCTCAAACGCCGACCTTGCCGCCCTGATTGCGCAGGCGCTTGCGCGCGAGGGGCATAGTGTCGTCGGCGGCGCGCATAACCTCGAAACGATCGACGCAGTCGTCGTCATCTGGTCGGAAGGCGCGCTGCAATCGCCGGCGATGCTCGCCGCGGCGCGTGCGGCGCAAAGGACGACGCCGATCATCCCGGTGTCCGTCGGCGCGGTCAGCGCCCCGCCCGATTTTCCCGACCCGCAGCCCATGCCGCTCGATGAGTGGCGCGGCGCGCCGGAAGACCCGCGCTGGCGCTTCGTGCTGGACGAGCTTTCGCTCGTCGCGTTGCGTCGAGGCGCCGCTGCGCACGCCAGGCCGGACGGCGATCTCTTTCCGCCTACGGATGAACCGCTTGCGGCCGCGCCGCGCCCGCGGCCCGCGCCGCGACGGCGCCGCGAGAGTCTTGACGGCCGGACGCTGTTGATGGCGGGCGCCGCGGCGTTTCTCTTCGCCGTGTTTGCGCTGTTGCCAGGCCGGCCCGACAAGCCGGTCGTCGTTGCGGATCGTGCGCCGCCCAGGATCGAAACGGCTGCCGTCCCGCCGCCCGCGATTGTTGAAGAGCACGCGGCGCCTGTGCTTGCACCGGCCGCAGCGCCTCCGCCGGCCCTCGTCGTGGACGCGGTCGCGCCGCCCACGCTTGCGCCAATCGCGCCGGCATTTCATGCGCCGGCGCCCTCGCTGAAGCCCAAGCGCCCGGCGCGCGTCCGCGCAACAGCACCTCCGCCGACGCCCAAGCCTGCCGCCGCTGTCGATCCCTTGGCGGCGCTCATCGTCAAGACGACCTTGAAGCCCGCGGCAAAGGCGCCGGCGATCTTCAAGGATTGCGCGGATTGCCCCGCCATGCTGCGCATCGCGCCGGGCAGACTCGCGGCGACGGATGACCGGCAGATCGCAGTTGCGCGGCCCTTCGCCCTCGGCGCGCAGGAAGTCACCTTCGCCGAATGGGACGCCTGCGTCATCGACGGGGGCTGCCGTGCTTATCGCCCGGCGGATTCTGGGTTCGGCCGCGGCGGCCGGCCGGTCATCAACGTGTCCTTCGAAGACGCGACGGCCTATGCCGACTGGCTCTCGAGGTGGACCGGCGCGCGCTACCGTCTGCCTACGGACGAAGAATGGACCTACGCCGCGGCCCTCGGCGGGGCAAAGCCAGTGAAGGGCGCGGGCGCACCGGCGCCGGCGGGGGGTTTGCCGGCCGATGCGTCGGGCGCGCGCGGACTTCTGGGCAATGTCTGGGAATGGACGGCCGATTGCACGGCCTGGACGCCGGAAGGCGCCTGCGCCGCGCGCTTCGTCAAAGGCGGCGCCTGGAATACGGGCGACTGGCGCAAGACGCCGCGGCACCGCCTCGCCAAGCCGGAAGCAGCGCGCGATTTCGACCTCGGTTTCCGGCTCGCCCGCGATCTTTGACACGCGCCGCGACAAACCCGCGATTAACGCGCGCCGCCTAGCCTGCGGGATGCATCCAGGTCGCCAGCGATGCCGAGCAATTGACGCCAGGCCTCTCGCGAGAGATCCGGCAGAAGATTTCGTTGATCAAGCACGGCCGTTCGGACGCGTCTTTGGCGGCGGCGCAATCGCTTTGAGGGGCTCTTCCGCAAGCGCGAAGCCGGCCGACCTGAGTGAACGGCTCCACGACGCCTTGGTTGCGCTGCATGATCGGGCCGCGCCTCCTTCGCACACGGTCAAGATTACAGCCCCTGATGCGACGCCAGGGACACAGTACCGCGAGTCTTCGCCACAGGACCGAAGCCGCTGGTGCGTAGGAGCCGCAGACCGAAAGGCCTCGAAAACAAGCTCGGATGGTCACGCGGACTGCCGCGGCGCAAAACCGCCTCCCGCCGCGCGCCGCCTCGATCCGCCCGGACGGGTTGCAGCGCCGAAACGCCTTACCTATATGCCCCCTCGAACAGGCTCTTGAGGAAATCCAAGGGAGCCCAGCGTTAACAGAAGGGTAACGGGGGCGGTCCGATCCTGACGCTTGAGCCGCGGCGCTTGCAGGCCGCGTCATGAGGTCAGGCGTAACGGGACCGCTCGCTGAAGAAGGAGAAGACTTCCCATGGCGAAAGTCATCGGCATCGACCTTGGCACGACCAATTCCTGCGTCGCGGTCATGGAGGGCAAAGAGCCCAAGGTTATCGAAAACTCGGAAGGCGCGCGCACCACGCCCTCGATCGTCGCCTTCACGGCGGACGGCGAACGCCTCATCGGCCAGCCGGCCAAGCGTCAGGCGGTCACCAATCCCGAGAACACGTTCTATGCGATCAAGCGACTGATCGGCCGTCCATTCAACGACCCGACGGTGCAGAAGGACATCGGCCTTGCGCCGTTCAAGATCATCAAAGGCGATAACAGCGACGCATGGGTTGAGAGCCGGGGCCAGAAATATGCGCCCTCGCAGATCTCGGCTTTCGTTCTGCAGAAGATGAAAGAGACGGCGGAGGCTTATCTCGGCGAGACCGTGACGCAGGCCGTCATCACCGTCCCTGCCTATTTCAACGACGCGCAGCGCCAGGCGACCAAAGACGCCGGCAAGATCGCGGGTCTTGAAGTGCTCCGCATCATCAACGAGCCGACCGCGGCCGCGCTCGCCTACGGCTTCGAGAAGAAAGAAGGCAAGAAGGTCGCCGTCTACGACCTCGGCGGCGGCACGTTCGACATTTCGGTTCTTGAAATCGGCGACGGCGTCTTTGAAGTGCTCGCGACCAATGGCGACACCTTCCTCGGCGGCGAGGACTTCGACCTTCGCATCGTCGACTATCTCGCCGACGAGTTCAAAAAGGATCAGGGCATTGATCTGCGCAAGGACAAGCTCGCGCTGCAGCGCCTGAAGGAAGAGGCCGAAAAGGCGAAGAAAGAACTCTCCTCGACCATGCAGTACGAGGTGAACCTGCCCTTCATCACGGCCGACAACACCGGTCCCAAACACCTGACGATGAAGCTGACGCGCGCCAAGCTCGAATCGCTCGTCGACGATCTCGTCAAGCGCACGGTCGATCCCTGCAAGGCCTGCCTTAAAGACGCCGGCGTCACGCCGGCCGACATCGACGAGGTCATCCTCGTCGGCGGCATGACGCGCATGCCGAAAGTGCAGGAGACGGTGAAGCAGTTCTTCGGCAAGGAGCCGCACAAGGGTGTCAACCCGGACGAAGTCGTGGCGCTGGGCGCCGCGATCCAGGCGGGCGTTCTCCAGGGCGATGTCAAGGACGTGCTGCTGCTGGACGTGACTCCTCTGTCGCTCGGCATCGAAACGCTGGGCGGCGTCTTCACCCGCCTCATCGACCGCAACACGACCATCCCGACCAAGAAATCCCAGGTCTTCTCGACCGCTGAGGATAATCAGTCGGCGGTGACGATCCGCGTCTTCCAGGGCGAGCGCGAAATGGCGGCGGACAACAAGCTGCTCGGCCAGTTCGACCTTGTCGGCATTCCGCCGGCGCCGCGCGGCGTGCCGCAGGTCGAGGTCACCTTCGACATCGACGCCAACGGCATCGTGCATGTCTCGGCCAAAGACAAAGCGACGAACAAGGAGCAGTCGATCCGCATCCAGGCCTCGGGCGGCCTTTCGGACAAAGACATCGAAAAGATGGTCAAGGACGCGGAGCAGAACGCCGAAGCCGACAAGAAACGCCGCGCCGCGGTCGAGGCCAAGAACCAGGCCGAAGCCACCCTGCATCAGACTGAGAAGGCGATGAAGGAATTCGGCGACAAGGTCGCGGGCGACGACAAGCGCGAGATCGAAGACGCGACGTCCGCCCTTAAGGCGACACTCGCCAAAGACGGCGCAGAATCGGACGAGATCCGCGAGGCGACGCAGCGCCTCGTGCAGGCGTCGATGAAGCTCGGCGAGGCGATGTACAAGGCCAAGGCGGGCGACGCCGGCGACGGCGCTGATGCGGGCGCCGCCGGTCCGGACGACAAGGTCGTCGACGCCGACTTCGAAGAAGTCGACGGCGACAAGAAGAACTAGCGTCTGATGCAGCGCCGCCCGGTTCGGGCGGCGCTCTCAGGTTCGGGGGCCTCGGCTGCTGCAGGCGGCCAAGCGGTGTATGATGGCGCAGGACTTTTATTCCGTACTCGGCGTCGGTCGCGACGCAGACGACGCGGCGATCAAATCGGCCTTCCGCAAAGGCGCGATGAAATTCCACCCTGACCGCAACAAAGATGATCCGGAAGCGGAGCAGAAGTTCAAGGAAGTAAACGCCGCTTACGAGATCCTGTCCGATCCGCAAAAGCGTGCGGCCTATGACCGCTTCGGCCACGCCGCGTTCCAGAACGGCGGCGCGGGCGGCCAAAGCGGCTTCGGGCCGGGCTTCAACGCTTCCGCCTTTACCGACATTTTCGACACGATCTTCTCGGACTTCGTCGGCGGCCGCCAGCAGCGCGGGCCCGGGCGCGGCGCCGATCTCAAATATGCGCTCGACATCACGCTTGCCGAAGCCTTCAACGGCAAGAAGGCCGAAATCACCGTGCCGGGTTCCGTCGCTTGCGAGACCTGCGAAGGGTCCGGCGCCAAACGTGGCTCCGGCCCCACGACCTGCGCGACCTGCCGCGGCGCCGGGCGCGTGCGCATGCAGCAAGGCTTTTTCACGGTCGAACGCACCTGCCCGCATTGCAACGGCGAGGGGCGCGTCATTACCGATCCGTGCACGGACTGCGGCGGCCAGGGCCGCGTCCGCCGCGAGCGCACGCTCGCCGTCGACATCCCCGCCGGCATCGAGAACGGCACGCGCATTCGCCTCTCCGGCGAGGGCGAGGCGGGGCCCCGCGGCGGGCCGGAAGGGGATCTCTACATCTTCGTCAATGTCGAAAGTCACGAACTCTTCGAGCGCGACGGCGGCGACCTTTATTGCGAGCTCCCCGTGCCGATGACGACGGCCGCGCTCGGCGGCGCGCTTGAAGCGCCGACCATTGAAGGCGGGCGCGTCAAGGTGGAGCTGCCCGAAGGCGTTCAAACCGGCAAGAAATTCCGCGTCAAAGGCAAGGGCATGACGCGCCTCAACCAGAAGGGCCGCGGCGACCTCATCGTCGAAATCCTCGTCGAAACGCCGGTCGGCCTCAACGCGCGCCAGAAAGAGCTGCTTCGCGAGTTTTGCGAGGCGGGCGGCTCGGATAAATGTCCGCAATCGAACAATTTCTTCGAGCGGGCGAAGAGGTTTTGGGGCGGAACCCACTAATACGAGGTTGCGCTGACCTTGACTCATTGACTCGCGGATTAAGCCCGCAAACGGCAGCCGACTTTCGCGTGGAATCGGGCGAAGTCAGCGCAATTTGGTGCAATGCGCCCGGCAGGAAGAGCCTGAAAAAGCGCAGAATGACAAGCCGGTATCCCGCCTCTCGCAGCACGGCGCCATGCTTCGGTCTCGCGACATGAACGCGACAATGGCGCTGCAACGAGCAATCATGCGCTGCAGGTGATTTTTTCACTTTACAGACCAGCGACATCCTTTCGGAAACTGTCGGCGACCCGGCGCTTTGCTTCAGAGCCGCGCCTTCAGCGTGAAGGTCGCCGCGGCCGGCGCACCTGTGGTGATATTGTTGTCGTTATGCGCGGTCGGGAAATAGTCGGCGTTGAGAATATTCTGGACGTTGATCTGCGCTTCGAGCCTGCGCGTCGGCTTGAAATAGATCGCCGCATCGACCCGCGTAAACGCCGGAAGAGCGACGGCGTTTGAGATCGAGGCGAAGCTCTCGCTTTGATGCTGGACGCCGAGGCCGACGCCAAAGCGCGGCGTCGCATCGAAGCGGCTCCAGGCCGAGAGCGCATGACGCGGGACCTGCGGCGCTTTGCGGCCGGCGGGCGCGGCCGCCGTCGACGCCGTGATTTCGGCGTCCTGCAGGGCATAGCCGAGCAGCACGGACCATTGCGCCGTTAACGATCCGTCAGCGGAGAATTCGAGGCCGCGGCTCCTTTGCGCGCCTGTGAGCACAACCGAGCCGGGCGTCGGCCCCGGCGCGCGCGTGTTCGTGCGGTTGAGGCGATAGGCGGCGAGGGTCAGAGCGAGCGATTTTGTCGGATTCCATTTCGCGCCTGCCTCAACATTCTCGAATTCTTCAGGCTCGAGCGCGGCGAGGGAGGCGTCGAGTGACACGAACTGATCGCCCGATTGCGGCAGGAACGAACGCGCCCAGCTCGCATAAACCGAGGCGTTTTTTACCGGCTTGATCACCGCGCCTGCGCGCGGAGAGAAGACATCGTCAGCCCGCACGAAACGCTGGCCGCTCAGGCTGTTGTCGAGGGCAATGGCGAACCGGTCAAATCGCGCGCCGCCGATCAGCTCGATATGTTCGCCGATCCGGGTCTGGCTTTGCGCATAGGCGGCGTAGGTTTCGTTTTCGACAAAAACGGCGCGATTGCCGGCGCCGTCGCGGAACGTCACCGGCGGGGCGACGAGGGGATCGGCCAGCGCGACGACCGTGCGGCGCCCGCTCGATGTCGTCGGGACGCCGGAATCGAAGAATCCATTCACGCGCGCATTCGCCGTGCGCTGGTCGCCAAAACCGCCGCCGATGAGAACCGTGTGCTGAGCAGGCCCAGTTGCGACCGTCCACACCGCATTTGCTTCGGCGAAAAAATTGCGCCGCTCGAAAGAGTCGAAATAGGCTTCAACGCCGAGTTCGCGCACGCCGGTCAGCGACGTCGTCACGGCCGTCGCGGGAAACAGGTTGCTATAAGACTTGTCGAAATTGCCATAGGTGAGCTTGGCGTTCGCTTCGAGAGAGTCCGTCAGCGTGCGCTTCAGATCGACCGATGCGAAATGGCCGCGAAACCGCGCATCATTCACGTCGCGCGCGCCGAAAAAGGCGTCGCGAAAGCCCGCGACGGGCCTTCCGCTTTCGGAGGGCACGCCGCGATCGACGACGCGATCGTCGGCTGCGTATTCATAGGCAAGGTCAAGCGTCGTTCCGGCGTCGAGCGCGACGCGAAACGTCGGGTTCACGGCGTAACGCTCTGTTTCGAAGGCATCGCGGTGGTTTCTGCCTTCGCCGTAAACCGCGTTGAGCCGGGCGCTGACGCGATCGGAAAGGGACGCGTTTGTGTCCGCTTGGAATTCATAGCCGCCGAACGTGTCGGCGGAAACGAGGCCCACGGCGAAAACTCCCTCCGCCGGCCGTTTCAGGACGCGGTTGACGACGCCGCCGCCGCCGCCGCGCCCGAAGATCAGGGCGTTGGGGCCCTTGAGGATCTCGATACGCTCGAGATTATAGAGACCGCGATAATACTGGATATCGTCCCGGGCGCCGTCGATGAAAAAGTCCGCTGTCGAATTATTGCCGCGGATGGTGATTTGATCGCGATGGCCTTCGCCTTGTCCGATCGTAACCCCCGGCGCATAGCGCACGACATCGGCAAGGGACCGCATCGCAAGATCGTCGATGTCTTCCGAAGAGATGATGTCGACGGCCTGCGGTATGTCGAGAAGCGGCGTATTCGTCTTCGTCGCGCTCGAGGTCTCGACGGACCCGGCGGAAGGCCGATCACCCCACACCGTGATCTGCTGCACAGCGGCATAAACAAGGCTGGGTTCGTCGCCTGCGGCGCCTTTTGCTTCAATCCCGGACGCTGCTTTCGCTTGCCCGCAGACGGCCGCCGCCGCGGCCGCGGCGGCGCTAGCACACAGCAAGCACTTAAGAGTATTGAGTTTCCGAGCTGCGGCCGATCCCGCCATGACGCGCCCCGTATTGATAATGATTCTCAACTAGGGGTCGTCATAGCGGGAGCTCGTTGATGTTGCAACTCACTCGCAATTGCCGGCTGCGGGCTTTTTGCCACACAGCAGCCGCCTGAGGGTCGTCGCCATGGACCGTCCACCCCGCCTTAAGACGGAAATCCGCGTCGCCGCGATTTTGCGGCGGGCTGGCGCGGCGGGCGTATCTGCTGTCGTCGCGCGCAGGGGTGACGCCGACGCCGGCGCCATCGCGATCAAAATCTATCTTGGACGCATCGGCGGCGCGGGTCAGGGGCGGCTCGTAATGGAGTCGCGCGGCGATGACGACGCGCTGCATTGGCGGGATCTCTTCGATGGTCCGCAAACGGAGTCTCTCATTGATGAGCGTCTCGCGCGCGAAACGAAGTTCGATCGCGACCTGTGGATCGTCGAGATCGAAGACCGGGCAGGACGCAGTTTCGCGGATTAATCTCGTCTCGACCGCGCTCGGCCGAATACGGCGTAAACAAGGCGTTAACGCCCACTAGTTTCGCCGCAATCGGTGCGCAATTTCAGGTCTGTCGAGTCGCCCGGCTGGGGCAAGCCAAAGGAGGTTTCTCGATGAAGACGTTGAAGATGGCGCTAACGGCGATTGTGCTGGCGGGGGGCGCGGTCATGAGCGGCGGCGCTCTCGCGGACGACGCGAAAGCGCAAGGGTGGGGCGGCGACCGCCCCGGCTATTGCTACGACCGCAATGACTGGCGGTCGCGCGATCCGAATTATTGTCCGATAGGCGACGGCCGCTACGATGATCGGCGCTACGATGATCGGCGCTATGACGACCGACGTTATGACGACCGCCGTTATGACGATCGGCGCTACGGCGACGGTCGCTATGGCGATCGCGGCTACGGCCGCGGCGAACGCATTGTTCAGCGTAAGGAGTTTCCAACCGGGTATCGCGCGCGCATCGTTCTTGTCGAACGCGTCGTCTGGACTGGCCGCGGCCAGGATTGCATCTGCTCGGTGACGGCGCGCGGCCCTGATTCGGAATATGTGTCCGGCCGGCAGCTGCGCAGAATCGCGCGCAGCTATTGCTCGCCGCAGTCGATCATCGACATCGGCAGGTACTGAACGGCCGCCGCGGACAGTGGTTGGAACGGAATAAACATGCGGCGCCGGGAGACCGGCGCCGTTTTGCGATTCAGCCGGCGGCCATCGCCATGTCTGCGCCCGCAAAACCGTCCGCGCGCGCGTGCGGCGTCCGCGCGCGTGCTTTCGCCCAGGCGTCGGCTACGGCTCTTGCGCCGTCAGGCGGAATGTCGCGATAGCGGTCGAGCGCTTCGACGGCGCGAATCTTCGCCGCATCGTCCGTGTGCAGCGTAAAAGCGATCCGGGCGAAGGCGCCCCGCGAAAGGCCGGCCGCCGCAGAAGCGACGGCGAGCGCCTCGACCGAAGGATCTTCCAGCGTGCGGCGGGCTGTCGCCGGATCAAGTCCGGCGCACGCTGAGAAGCCGAGCAGAAATTCGAGCGCACGGCCCTGCTCCAGCGCGACGCCGAGGCTTTCGCCGCAGATTTCTTCAAAACCGAAGCGGAAGGCGAGTGCGGACGCGGCGCGGGCGACTTCGTCCGCCGTTGCAGCGATGGCGCGCGCCGCGGCGCTATGTGCGGCCGTCATGGCGTGGACGACGGCGGCTTCGTCCGGACGGTCTTCGCGCGTGAGGATCGCCGCGGTAACTGCAGCGCAACACAGCGCCGCAGCCGCCTCCTCAAGTCGAGGCGAGACGGCGCAATCTTCCGCCGGATGACCTTCGCGGCGGTCAAGCGCAATGAGACTTTCAAATGCGCGCGCCCGCTGCGCTTTCGTCGTTTCGACAGCGCCGCGCGACAAGTCGCGCGCAACCAGCCTCAAGTCAGGACGCGCGCTGAAAGCGGTCGCCGCGACAGCGCAAATCACCGCTT
Organism: uncultured Caulobacterales bacterium; assembly: GCA_964507915.1. Classification (GTDB taxonomy): domain Bacteria; phylum Pseudomonadota; class Alphaproteobacteria; order Caulobacterales; family Parvularculaceae; genus Amphiplicatus. The sequence goes on along the minus strand of CAZDRH010000003.1, from coordinate 29,729 downwards.
CAGCTTTCTCAAGCGCGCGACGAAAAAAAACCTCGCGCAATGGCGAGGGTAGAAGCGCCGCATTCTCCGCCGGCAGGAGCGATTCCGATATTGCGGCGATCCGCGCGGGATCGTCGCCGGGCGGCGAAGATAGCAGAGCGGCGAAGGCCGCAGACACGCCTGGCATACGCAACCTCCAAGGACGTGGGACGATCCTCGCCCCCGGAGGTTAAAAATATGTCATGAAATTCGCCGTAGGCGGATTAACCGGCGGTTCACCACGCTGGCAAAAGCGCGGCGCGGCCTCCCGATGGAACCGCGCCGCTGCATGCCGTCACTTCACTTCAAGCAGTTCGACCTCGAAGACGAGTGCTTCGTTCGGCCCGATGGCGCCGTCGGGCGTTCCCTGTTCGCCATAGGCGAGCTTGGCGGGAATGAAGAAGCGGAATTTGTCGCCCGCGTTCATCAGCTGCACGCCTTCAGTCCAGCCCGGAATGACTCCGGCGAGCGGAAACTCTGCAGGCTCGCCGCGCGCATAGGAGCTGTCGAATTCCGTGCCGTCCGTCAGCGTGCCCTTGTAGTGGACGCGCACGACATTCTCGGCGATCGGCTTCTTGCCGCCGCCCCCCTTGGAGATCACTTCATACTGGAGACCCGACGTCGTCGACTTCACGCCCGGCTTCTTGGCATTCTCGCCGAGCCATTTCTGCGCCGCCGCCGCTGCGCGCTCGGCATTCGTGACCTTCAAAAGCTCAACGTCAAAAACCAGCGCCTGGTTCGGGCCGATGGGGCCGCCTTGGGTGCCCTTCTCGCCATAAGCAAGCGCGGGCGGCAGCACGAACCGATAGCGATCGCCTTCCTTCATCAGCTGCACGCCTTCCGTCCAGCCGGGGATCACCGCGTTCAACGGAAAGCGCGCCGCCGCGCCGCGCGTGCGCGAGGAATCGAATTCCTTGCCGTCGATCGTGGTGCCGACATAGTGGACCGTCACGAGATCCGTCGCTTTCGGGCTGTAGCCGCCGGCCGGGCCTTGCTGCAGCACTTCATATTGCAGTCCCGAAGTGGTTGTCTTGACGCCCGGCTTCTTGGCGTTCTGATCGAGAAATGCCTTCGACGCCGCAAGATTTTCTGCGGCAGAAGGCGAAACCGCCGGGTCGGCGGCAGCAGCCGGCGCCGCAGCCGTTTCCGTTGCTGTGACTTCGGGCGCCTTTTCCGCTTCGGTCTTGGCTTCCTTCTTGCCGCAAGCGGCGAGAGCGAGAGCCGCCGCACTGATCAGCGCCGCCGTCTTGAACTGCATGGTCTTCTCCGTTTCGAATCTCTGACGATTGAAGGAAAACCTAGGGCGCATTGCCCGCCGAGAAAAGGAGGGAGCGCCGCCGCGCTGATCCCGCGCGGGTGGGGACGCCCCGGAAAGTGCCCCCGAGGACACACTCTCGAGCGCCCCGTGGCGGCTCCGGGTCCCGCGCCCGGGGGTGCGATGGCGCTCAGAAAGGCCAAATCTTCGGTATCAGCCAGATCGCGAGCACGGCCGTAAGGACATTCAGCGGCACACCGAGCCGCGCATAGTCGGCGAATTTATATCCGCCGACGGAATAAACCAGCGTGTTCGTCTGATAGCCGATGGGCGTCGCGAAAGCGAGGCTTGCGGAAAACATCACCGCCACCACAAAGGGTCGCGGATCGACGCCGATCGACTGCGCCAACGCGATCGCGACTGGAGTTAGAACGACCGCGACGGCGTTGTTGCTCATGATCTCGGTGAGGACGAGACCGACGATATAGACGGCGGCAAGCGCATAAATCGGCGGCGCGCCGTCAAGCGCCGCGCCGAGGCCCCCGACGATGATTTCGACAAGGCCGGAATTCTCGATTCCGGCGCCGATCGCGAGCATCGCAAGGATCAGCGACAAGACGCGCCAGTCGACCGCCTCGAAGGCTTCGTCAGGCTCGATGCAGCGCGTCGCAAGAACGGCCGCGGCGCCGATGACCGAAAGCGCGGCGATCGGCAACGCCTCAAGCGTTGCGCCCACAATCACGAAGAGCAGCGCTGAGATCGCGATGGGCGCGTGCCGCACCCGCATCGGCCGGGCTTGGGGCTCAGCGACATTGACGAGATCATTGTCGTCGACAAGGCGCTTCAGATCCTGCGGCGCGCCTTCGATCAACAATGTGTCGCCGACTTCAAGGCGCGTCGTTTCGAACCGGTCGGCGATATTCGCCGAACGGCGATGCAACGCAATTGGATAGACGCCGTAACGGCGCCGCAATCGCAGATGGCGCAAAGTGCGCCCGATAAAGTGAGCGCCAGGCGCGAGCAAAATCTCGACGACGATCGATTTGCGCGTCGAGATCGGCTGCAACCCTTCCTCCCCGGACCGCTGCTCGGCCGGCGTCTTCATCTCGCCAAGTTCCTTCATCGTCAGAATGTCGGCGATAGGGGTGCGCATCACGACGATGTCGCCTTCCATCAGCACGACATCCTGGAACTCGCGGCGCAAGGACGCGTCGCCGCGCACGACGTCGATGACGCGCCGCTCGCCCGTGTTGAACTGCTTCACCTCGAGCGGGCGCTGGCCGATGAATGGGCTCGTATCTTCTATGACGACTTCCGTGATGTAGCGCGCGGCCTCTCTCTGGCCGAGGAGCGAGGCGGTCGACAGCCTCTCCGGGAGAAACCGCCGCGCCAACGCCACGAAGAGGACGCCGACGATCGCAATCGGAATCCCCAGCGGCGCAATCTCGAGGATATGGAAGGGTTCGAGCCCTTTCTCGCGCGCCACGCCGTCGGCGAGGATGTTCGTCGAGGTGCCGATCATGGTGATCATGCCGCCGAGCACCGCCGCGTAGGAGACGGGGATCAGCAGCCGCGATCCGGTTTCCTTGAGCTTCGCCGAAAGCGCCACGGCGATCGGGATCATCATCATCACCAGCGGCGTATTGTTCATCACGGCCGATACGACGGCGATGACGGCCAAAAAGATGAGCACGGATAATCCAGGCCGCCTGTCTGCGCCGGCGATTATCTTTGACGCGATCCACTCGACCACGCCGGTGCGGACGAGCGAGGCGGAGATGATGAACATGGCGCCGATCGTGACCGGCGCTGAATTAGCAAGGGACTTCACAAGATCATCGGCCGAGATGAGGCCGATCAAAAGCATCACCGCGGCGGCGCCGAGCGCGCTTACTTCAGGCGCCCGCACTTCGTAAAGAAACGAGACGAACAACAAGATGAGGATGACCGCCGCCGCATAGGGCGCAATTGCGTCAAGACCGAAGATCACTGACGCGCTCCGGTTGTGCGGCCGCAAACCGCAATGTGGGCGCCGATTGCCGTCGACTTGCCGGCTTGATCGCTGATGGTCTCACTCGTCATTGCTTCCTCAAGCGTCTGCGACCTCGGGCGCGAGGTCAACTCAACAAAACTTATGCGGAGCGTGCGTGCGGCTGGCGGCATGCGCTGTAGCAGCGCGCGGTCTTCCGCTTTGACGCGATGGCTGTAAACCGCTTCATGCGGTCCGGGCGCAAGGATCGTTTTGCGTCCGGCCTCGGCCGCGAGGCGCCGCCGGAAGGCGCAGGCGCCGGCGCCGTATTCAACATGGTTCGTTTTTGTCATCTGCGCGGGCATGGCTATCTTTACCGGGTCGGCTGGACATTCGGAAATCCATTTCCCATAGAGTTAGTAGGGATTATAAGCCTGCATGATTTCACGCAAGGCCAAGTACGCTCTTAGGGCGCTGATTGCGCTAGCTCAGGCGCGCCCGGGGACAACGCTGCGGATCGCGGAAATCGCGGCGACCCAGAATATTCCTCGGAAGTTCCTCGAGCAAATTCTCGTCGACCTCAAACAGCACGGCCTCGTCGCGTCAAAGCGCGGCGCCGCCGGCGGTTACGCCTTGCTGCGGCCGGCCGAAGAGATACGCTTCACCGACGTCTTGCGCATCATAGACGGGCCGGTCGCGCCTTTGCCGTGCCTCTCGCTCACCGCTTACCGGCGTTGCGACGACTGCGTGTCGGAGGCCCGCTGCGCTTTGCGTAAGGCCTTCGCGCCCGTCGTAGAGGCGCAGCGAGCGGCGTTGGATGGCGCGACCATCGCCGGCGCGGCAAGAAAGCGAGCCTAGACGGACGTATTTTATCTGCCCCCTGGATCGCGCGCCTGAAAGCGCTGCTCCGCTTGGCGTAAAGGGAAATCCTTTCGGAGCCTCAATGACGAACGATCAGGAACGAAACCGCGCTCGCGATATCCCCGCGCCGGAGACAGTGGGCGCAAGCCGGCCGAGCTTGCGCGCCCTGTCCGTGGAAAGCTTGAAGATCGGCTGCCTTGGTTTCGGCGGCCCCGCGGGCCAGATCGCCCTCATGCACAAGGTCTTCGTCGAGGAGCGGCGCTGGATCGCCGAGGCGCCCTATCTGCACGCTTTGAACTTCTGCATGCTGTTGCCGGGCCCTGAAGCGCAGCAGCTCGCGACCTATGTCGGCTGGAGGCTGCGCGGCGTGACGGGCGGCGTCATCGCGGGCGCTCTCTTCGTCTTGCCGGGCGCCGTCGTCATGACGGCGCTGGCGTGGCTTTACGTCGTTTACGGACAAACGGCGGCGATGACGGCGATCTTCTTTGGCGTGAAGGCGGCGGTCGTCGCTTTCATCGTCGAGGCGCTCTTCAAGATCGGCAAGCGCGCGCTGAAATCGCGAAGGGATCTTGCCGTCGCGATTTGCGCTGCGGTTTTGATCGGCGTCTTCGGTGCGCCCTTTCCGCTTGTCATTCTGGCCGCCTTCGCTGCCGGCTATCTGTCATCGACCGGCGGCGCCGTCCGGCCCAGCGGCGCGCGCCCACGCGAGTCCACGCTTACGACGTCGCTGATTTGGGGCGCGCTGTGGCTCGCGCCGCTTGCGGCTTCGTTCGTTCTTCTGGGGCCGGATCACGTCGTAACGAAGGTCGGCGTCCTGTTTGCCGGCCTCGCCGTGGTCACGTTCGGCGGCGCTTACGCCGTTCTCGCGTATCTGGCGCAAGTTGCTGTGGGGACAGAAGGATGGCTGACGCCGGCGCAGATGGCGGACGGGCTTGGGCTGGCGGAGACGACGCCGGGGCCCCTTGTACTCGTCAACCAGTTTGTCGGCTTCCTCGCCGGCTGGAAGGAGGGCGGGCTCAGCGTCGCCCTTCTCGCGGCGGCGATGGCGAGCTGGCAGACATTTGCGCCGTCCTTCCTGTGGATTTTTGCCGGCGCGCCCTATGCAGAGGCCTTGCGCGCTGACCCGCGCATGGCCGGCGCGCTGCGGATGATCACGGCGGCGGTTCTCGGCGTCATCGCCAATCTCGGCTTCTGGTTTGCGGCGCATGTCCTCTTTGTAAGGACTATCCCGCTCGCCGCGCCCTGGGGCCACGTCATCGCCGCGCCGGATGTGCGCAGCTTTGACGTCGCAGCGATCGCGATCGCCGTCGCCGCCGGTGTCTCGCTGATCAGGTTCAAGGCCAATCCAGCCTTTGTCGTGCTCGGCGCAGCGGCGGCGGGCGCAGGGGCGAACCTAGTGATCTGAGACCGCCCGGTAGAAACGCTCTCGAAGGCCGCAACGCGCGGCGCAAGCACGAAAGACGTTGCCGGTCAGCCGCTCTCCGCCTTCAGCGCAACGTATCCGACCGAAACGGCCCGCACTTCTTGCTTCATTAGAAGCGGTTCTCGACGACCGTGCTGGCGCTGCCCGTGTCGGGTCTGGCCGAAGGCGCTACTGCAGCGACATCACAATCCCGCCGCGGATCTCGGCCGCGGAGATCAGCTTTTGCCCGGCGACGCGCACAGAGTGCAGCGGGCCCTCGATCTCGCGCCGCCAAAAGTCAAGGAAACGCTGGAGAACCGGGTAGTCCGGGGAAATGTCATAGTCCTGCCAGACAAAGGTCTGAAGGACATGGGGATGGTCCGGGAGGTGGTAGAGGATCTCGGCCGTCGCGAGGCGATACCCCTCGATTTGGCGGCGAAAGGCAAAATCAACCGGCATGACGCAACTCCATCGTTTGGGCCTTAGACGACAGATTTGTAACGGAGGAAATCTTGCCGAAGCTGAAACGCACAAGCAAGATCCCAGAGGGAAATTTACGACATAAATCAATATGTTAGCAGCAAGTCGGGAGTGTTGCTGACAGGCGCCTCCCGGACTTTTTACCGTTCCGACACGATTTTTTCTTTACAACCGGGCCGGTCGCGCTTATGTCGCGCGTTCGCCAGTCCCATGGGACCTCTCCGCAAGATTGGCGCATTGGTTGAAGCCGCCTTTGCGAGGTTCCATGAAATGGACAAGACACAATCTGCGCTTGCGCTGGTCCTAGCGGACCAACCGGACTTGCCTGTGCATTGCTTGCGCCCGCACGCTGCGAAAACCGCGGCGGCGTGGTTCTTGCGCAATTTTCCAGGCGACATTCTCTACGCCGTTAAAGCCAATCCGCACCCGGCCGTGCTCGACGCTGTCTATGCAGCGGGCGTGCGCTGGTTCGACGTGGCGTCTCTGCCTGAAATCGAGCTCGTCGCCGGGCGTTTCCCGGACGCAAAGCTCGCCTTCATGCACCCGGTCAAGGCGCGTTCGGCGATCCGCCGCGCCTACAACGACTTTGGCGTGCGCATCTTCTCGCTCGATTCTGAAGCCGAGCTTTCGAAGATCGTGCAGGAGACGGGCGGGGCGAAAGACCTGCAACTTGTCATCCGGCTCGCCGTGTCGGGCGATTGGGCGCAGCACAAGTTGACCACCAAGTTCGGCGCTTCGGGCGTTGAGGCCGTCTCGCTGCTGCGCGCGGCGCGCGCCCATGCGCAAGAGCTTGGCGTGTCCTTCCATGTTGGTTCGCAGTGCATGCGGCCCGAGGCCTATCGCGTGGCGATGGAGACGGCGAGCGAGCTCATCCGTCAGGCCGGCGTCACCGTCGATATCGTCGATGTTGGCGGCGGCTTCCCGGCGGCCTATCCGGGCCTCACGCCCCCGCCGCTCGACCTCTATGTGAAGCAGATCAAGGATGCGTTCGAGGCGATGCCGGTCCTTGAGAATGCAGACCTCTGGTGCGAGCCCGGCCGAGCGCTTTGCGCTGAAGCAGGCAGCCATGTTGTGCGCGTGGAGCTGCGCAAGGGCGATGCGCTTTATCTCAATGACGGGGGCTACGGCGTTCTGTTCGACGCCGCCCATGACGGCCTTGTCTACCCGACCAAGCTCTTGCGCGCGAAGGGCGGTCCGCGTCGTCCGTTGAAAGCGTTTAAGCTTTACGGGCCGACCTGCGACTCGATCGACGCGATGAAAGGCCCGTTCTTCCTGCCTGCCGACATCGCCGAAGGCGATTACATCGAATTCGGCATGACCGGCGCCTATGGCGCTGCGCTCGCAACGAAGTTCAACGGCTTCGGCGAATATATCGAGGTCGTCGCCGAAGATGCGCCGATGTCGACCATGTATGGTGCGCAGACCAAGACGAACGAAAACGTCGTGTCGATGGCGAAGGCGAAATAGGTCTTACGTCACTTCAGCGGAAATTGCGCGGCGCGGCCCCTTGGGGCCGCGCCGTCTGCGTTGAGGCACGGCTATTGATTTGTGGTTGCCTTCAAAGCGCGATTTGAAGGCTTGTTTGGCCGCAACGAGAATGGCCGCGCCTTGCCGCGCCTTTCACATCGCTTGCAACCGTTTCGCTACGGTTGCGCTCGGCGCCGCGAACACGTTTCCAATCACAACTAGGGGTATTGCGACAGTTTTACCAATTCTATTAACGCCGCATTTTCCAGGGCCGGGTCATCCTTGCGCGTGAAGAGAAGCGCCGCAGAAAGCACGCCGCCCGGGATCGGGCGAATGGGCATGTCTATCGGCGCCGCAACGGGGCGGACGAAACACGTATGACGGCGCAGCCAATCATCCTGGCAGGCGGATCGAATTGTTCCGAAGCCGGATCATGCGTGTATTGGAGCCGTTGAAGCGCATGGCGCCCATCGATCGGAATTCACGCAGAGCCTATCCCGATCCAGAAGTGCGACGGGCGATAGCCCGTCTAAGGCCTTATGTGTCGCCGTCGCTCGGCCTCAACCCGCTGTTGCGGCCGCTTATTCGCAGACTGGCTGCGCAAGACTGGGAAGAGCGTCTCGTCGATATCGATTTCCCATTCACGATGCGCGACATCGTCATCGGCGGGGTCAAAGCGGTCGACTATGACGTCGCAGCGACACGCGTGGATTGGACCGTGCTTTACGTCCATGGCGGCGGGTTCATCGGCGGATCTCCGCGGGCCAATGCGGCGACTGCGTTGCCCTTGTGCCGACTGCTCGGCGCGCGCGGAATTGCGGTCGATTACACGCTCGCGCCAGAAGCTGCCTTCCCAAGAGCGCTCAGCGAGATCGAGACGGTCTATCGCGCGCTGCTTTCCACCGGAACAGAATCGCGCCGGATCATTTTGCTCGGCGATTCTGCGGGCGGCAATCTTTCGCTTGCGAGCGTTCTGCGGTGGCGCGACCAGGGTCTGCCGCTGCCGGGCGCCGTCATTCTTCTCTCGCCGCTCCTAGACGCTCTCGCGTCGAGCGACACGATCCGACGCCTGCAACCGAGCGACCCGCTGATCCGCCATCGAAACGGACGTAGTATCGTGCAGGCGTTTCAGCTTTACGCGCCGGGCGAGGATTGGGCCCATCCGCATATTTCGCCGCTCTATGGCGATCACCGCAATCTGCCGCCGACGCTTGTGCATGTGGGGTCGCGGGAAGTCCTGCTCGGCGAGGCCGCGCGCTTCGTCGAATCCGCCCGCCGCGCCGGGTCAGCGGCTGAACTGCGCGTTTTCGACGGCATGTTCCATCTCTTCCACATGTATTGGCGCTTTGAGCAGACCAAGGCCGCCTATCAGGATATGGACAGCTTCGTCAGGCGGGCCGCTACATCAGAAAATCGTTAGTTTTCGTGAAGGTCTTTCAGATGGTAGGGACATAGGACACTTGGTCCGCCTGCCTCGCTTTTCTTGAGCCCTGCCATGCCCTAAGATAGCCTCGCAGCAATGGCGCGAGGCGATGTGCAGGAGACGGCGGCTCCGGAGCAAACGAAAGGTTCCGCGGCGAAAGAGCCAAGCGGATTCGCCTTCGAATGGCTTTCCCCGGACGAAAAGTCCGAGGTGACACGCGCCGATACGCGACGCGCAGTCACAAAGCTCGTTCAATATGCGGCGCTCTATTTCGCGACTCTGTTTTTGGCGCTGGCGCGCATTCCAGGCCCGGAGGCGTTGAGCCTTGTCATCAACATTGCGGCCGCGCTGCTCAACGGGCTCGCCATCGGTCTCCTCTATGTCATCGGCCATGACTGCGTGCACCAGGCCTATTTCCGCACCAGTCTGATGAACAAGATATTCGGTAGGCTGACTTTTATCCCTTGCGCGCACTCGTTCACGCAATGGGAAATCGTCCATAACCGCAACCACCACGGCAAGACGAATTTCAAAGGCGTCGATTACGTCTGGTCGCCTATGGATGTCGACGAATACCGCGCCGCGCCTCCGCACCGGCGAGCGCTGGAGCGGCTTTATCGCAGCGCTCTTGGACCCATGCCCTATTACCTATTGGAGTTCTGGGCGAAGCGGCTTGTCGTGCCGGCGACAAAAGAAATGCGCGCCGACTGGCGCAGGCATTTGCCGGACAGTCTGTTTGTGACCGGTACATTGACGGCGACCATTCTCGGCGTGCTGGCGGTCGGCAAGGCGCTGCAGCCCGATCGCAGCCTCATTCTTGTCGCGGCGCTCGGCTGGATCATCCCGTATCTCACCTGGAACTATCTCGTGGGACTTTCAACTTACCTCCACCACACGCATCCGGGCGTGCACTGGTTCGCCGACCCTTCGCGCTGGAGCTTTTATCGGGGCGTCATCCGCGGCACGACCCACAGCGTGTTCCCCCATTGGGTGGGGCTCTTGTTCGCCAACGCCATGGAGCACACAGCCCACCATGCGCTCACCGCGATCCCGGTCTACAAACTTCCGGATGCGGAAAAGAAGCTGCTCGCGCGCTACAAGGGCGCTGTTGTCGAACAGACTTTTGGACCGAGAGGTTACGCCGCCATCGTCAAAGCGTGTAAGCTCTATGATTATCGGCGGCAATGCTGGACCGATTTCAAGGGGGAGCCGACGAGCACGCCTTTCGCCGCCGAGCTGCAGCCGGCTGTGAACCCGTTTCGTCGAGCAAAATCAAAAGCGGTAAGCGCCGCCGCCTGACGGCGCGCCGCGCGACAGAAGGCCGACGGCCAAAACTGAACGCGCCCCAGACAATCCAACCGATCGATTTGCGCCGGGATTAACCCTGGTCGGGCACAACAGGCCCCGACGAAAGAGGGTGTCTTATGCGTCGCGTCATCGCCCTGATTTGCAGCGCTGTTTGCGTCGCCGCCTGCAGCGGCGGCGGCGCCAAAGACACAGCTGACGATAAGCCCTATGTCGCGTCTGAGGCGATGCAGGAAAAGGTCGAGCGTATCGTGCGCAATTCGGCCGCGGACCCTCAAGCCCGCGTCATGGTGACAAAAGAGACACCGAATAACGCCTGCGGCTTTGTATCTACCAGGGGCGATGTCGTGCGCTATTTCGCGGATTTCAACGAAGACAAGGCTTTCCTCGCCCGCGGCAGCTCGGCGGACGATTCCGTCGTCGCAGCGAAGTGTTAGAGCATTTTCGGCGAATGTCGCGTCGGGCATGCTTGGCCGGCGCAAAATCTCATTCGTGATCTATCGCGGAAGCGGCGTCGGCAAGAAGGGCGCGCATCGACGGACTGTGAGGGTTTTGGCGGCGATCGAAGGCGGCGCGTCGGTGGCCGGACGCCGCATCGAACAGGCGACATCACGCCTTCAGCATAACCGATTGCAGAGACTTCTTCGCCGCTGCAGGCGTTGACCTAAAAAACGTCCAACCGGCCTCGGTCTACCGGCATTCGCCAGCTCTGACGGCATTGATCGAGATTCGCGCGCGCTCCAGAGCTTTCATCGCAAGCTTCATCTGCAGCGTGTCGGCTTCCGTTCCCGCCTTTGGCGCGGCGTCGAATTTGATCTGCACCGAGACATTGACGGCGTCCTTCGCGATGACGCCGCGATAAACGAACCGGTTCGATCCGTCCGCAAGCTTGGGATCGGCGGCGCATCGAATTTCGCCCGAAATCACATTGCCGGCCCGCGGATTGGCGGCGTGGCTGCAACCCGAGTGCAGCATGTAGAAATTCTTCGTCAGATTTTCGCCGAAATTCCTGGCGTCACTCGCACGCAAGCAAACGGGCTTTTGCGCTTCGCCGCCGCCACTATTCGGAACGCCGCCCGCGGAGATCTTAATCTCGTAAAGCCCGGGCGCCGGATCAACCGGCTCTTCCGACATTGGATCCTGCGCTTTTTCGCACGCCGCCGTTAGTGCGACCAGGAGCGCCACGCTCAGTTTTGCCGAAAACGCCCAGATCATCGCCGCCCTCAAATGCTCAAGTTCCAGCGCTAGACCTATGCGAAACACGGCAAGAAATCGTTTCTGGAATCTTCGCGCCTCTTTGGAAGGCTTCGTTCGCCCTCCTTCCGGATTAGGAGCCGCGCGTCCTTTACCGCTTCGTCCAAGCGTCCCGCCGCTCAACCCCAAAATCCGGTGCAGTATGCGATTGCTGGCCGCGGCCTCATGCGAGACGGTTAGCGCAAGATTGCGTAGGTCTGTCACGTTTTCCGATCAAATAGCGCACTGGCGTTTCCCGAATGCTCGCACCAAGGCGCGCTTCAGAGACAGACTGGAACCAGGACCCGCAAAGACGAAGAATTGACGCCAATCTGGCGCCTGACCGTCCTTTCAATGGATAATCCAATGCAGCGTCCGTGTTTCGGCGTCGAGTGCGGCCTTCACGATCGCGAGCGTCGCTTCGTCGGTGCGCAGATCCCGGCATGCAACAGCCCGATGGCGCGGCGGCTCAACGGATTGCTCAGGGGCGATGGTGATGACGCCGTAGCAGAAATACAGGGCGTCCGTGAGCGCGTAAACGCGCGGCTCAGATGCAAATCCCCACCGGCCTATGGGGTCGCCCGCGTAACGGGGCGCAGGCGGAACGCTCCGCCATCGGAACGCCTCAGGAGAGAATTGATGGAAGGCGGAGACGCCGCGATACTCTAAGCGTATCGGGCCCCACACCTCGCCATTATCTAGCGATCCCACATAGTCGCGGTACTGACCGTCTGAAAACTGGACGACGCCGGTCAGTTGGGGCCAGCGCGCCTTGCCGTCACTCATGGAGAAAGCGGCGAAGGGGATAGCTTGCGGCAAATGGAACTGACGCCGCACGACGTCCATCTGCTCCGCGCGCCTCTCCAGTCCAAGGAAAAGGACAAAGGCGACGAGACCGATCAAGAATGCAGCTGACGCCCATCGTTGACGAATGGGCAACGCAGCAAAAGAGGGCAGAAATTTAGTCAACGAGCCCACGGCCTACCTCTGCTGCTCCAACGTGGCGCGCTGTAGTCCCGCCGCCCGTTTCAATGGCATGAAAGCACGAAACCCGCCCGTTTACGCCTCGACCTCGTCCAGCTTCACGGTGTGCCCCCAGAGATGGTGCACATGCCAGTTCGGGTCAAGCTTGCGGCCGTTATGAACGGTGTGTTGCAAGGTCAGGCGCCGGTCAAAGTCGCCTGTCTCCAAATCGCAACAGCGACGAATACCATCATCGCGTGGCTTAAGTTGGCGTTTTCGCTATGCTCTACTAAGCTGAAAGCTCGATTATCAGGCGCGCGCGATGCAACGGGGACAATTCAGATCGTCTGATCAGTTTCTTTGGGGGAGCGAATGGTCGGGAAACGAGATAGTACTCGGCATCCGCGGCGATGAGCTTCGCGCCGTCGTCCTCGTACCGGCTGCATTTTTCGCGATATGGATGATTTTCGTTGTTGCCGTACTCGGCGGATCAATGAACTGGAACTTGGAGCGAATCGTCGCCATCTTTGCTCCGGTTGCGGTGCTATGCTTTGCGATTTTGGCTCTGGTATGGGCGATCTCGGTCTGGGATCGGACAACCATTAGCCTAGATGGCGGATCTATCCGTACCCGGCGCGGCGCGTTCCTGGTCACATTCGAAACAGAAGGCTCCATAGCTGCGGCGGAGAGTGTCGCCTTCTGGATTGATGGATTGCCGACGAGAAGCAGAAATGGAATGCTCTGTTCGTTTCTCATGATCGAATTGCGGATGCCGGAAGCCGCTACCAGCGTCCCGCTGGCTCGTGTGTACGCTCCCGCTTGGTCGCCGCTGGATCACGTAGAATTAGCAAGTGCATTGGGGCTGCCTATTTCCGTTCCAGGTTCGCCCTTTCGGCCGAAACGCATAGCGACCGCGGCGGACCTGAAGGGCGCAACCGCTAAGGCGGCGCGCGATCCTGAGTCCGGGCCGAGCATTGAGGCGCAGATGCGCGCAAGGCGGACCAATGACGGCGCAGGTGTCGAATTCGCTTACGCGCCGTTTGACCTCATCAACGCCCCTTTCAACCACGTCTTTGTCGGCATCTTCTTCGCTGCGCTCTTGCCGCTTATTGACCAGCTGCTCGCCGAAGGGGCGAGCACATTCGAAGGGCGTAAGGCCTTTTACTTCTCGATGCTGCTCATTTTCTCTTTGTTGACGTTGCTTGCGCCGCCCTTGCTCGCCTCCCGAATGCGGCGGCGTATCGAGTTGCGCGACGGGGTTCTGACGAGCAGCGTCAAAATTGAAAAGTCGCGACCAAAGGTTGCGATATCGGAGATCGTTGGACTGTGTGAAGGCAGACAGACCACTTGGGCGTCGCATGTGAAAGGCACATGGGGCCTCTGGGCGCTGACGCAGGAAGCCTGCGTCCCGCTCGCAATCGGCATGGATGAGCCGACTTACCTTGCCGTGTCCGATGCCGTGAAGCGGATGCTGAGAGACGCGCGCTGAAGCGCAAAGCTCTCTCTTGTGTGGGCTCCAGAGCGCCCTACGCCTCGACCTCGTCCAGCTTCACCGTGTGCCCCCAGAGATGGTGCACATGCCAGACGACGTCTTCCATGGTTTTCGGGTCGAGCTTGCGGCCGTTGTGGATGGTGTGCTGCAAGGTGAGGCGCCGGTCGCCGTCGAGATCGGCGGCGACGACCTGGATGTTCGGCTCGTGCATGCCGAGATCATATTGCGCGGCGAAGCGCTCGCGCAGGCGCTTGTAGCCGCGCTCGTCATGGATCGCGGCGACTTCAAGATGCGGCTCGTCCGCGTTGTCCGAGAGCGCAAAGAGGCGGAACCGCCGCATCACCTCGGGCGACAGATATTGCTGGATGAAGCTCTCGTCGCGGTAATTGGCCCAAGCCTCGCGCAGGACGCGCCGCCAATCGCCGGCGCCGGCGATGTCGGAGAACCATTCGCGGTCTTCCTCCGTCGGCTTTTCGCTCATCCGCCTTATGTCCTCCATCATGGCGAAGCCGAGCGCGTAAGGATTGATGCCGGAATAGCGCGGATCGTCGAATTCCGGCTGGAAGACGACGGACGAATGCGAGTGCAGAAACTCCATCATCGGCCCCTCGCCGATCTGGCCGCGATCATAGAGCGCGTTCATGATGTAGTGGTGGACGAAGGTCGCGCAGCCTTCGTTCATCACCTTGGTCTGCTTCTGCGGATAGAAATACTGGCTGACATTGCGCACGATACGGATGATCTCGCGCTGCCACGGCTTCAGGACCGGCGAGGCTTTCTCGATGAAGTAGAGAAGGTTTTCCTCCGGCAGCTTGATGTGGCGCACTTCCGCCTGGCGCTCTTCCTTCTCGCCTTCGGGCTCCTCGACATGGGGCAGCGTGCGCCAGATGTCGTTGAAGGTCTTCTGCTCATGTTCGGCGCGCGCGGCGATTTTGGCGAGGCGGTCGGCTTCCGACAGGCGCGGCGGCCGGTTGTAGCGGAAGACGCCCTGATCCATCAGCGCGTGCGAGGCGTCGAGCACTTTCTCGACCTCGTCGAAGCCGAACTCGTCCTCGCATTTGGCGATGTATTTCTTCGCGAAGTCGAGATAGCTGAGGATGCCCTCAGCATCCGTCCACTGACGAAAGAGGTAATTGTTCTTGAAGAAGTGATTATGCCCGAAACAGGCATGCGCCATGACGAGCGCCTGCATCGTCATGGTGTTCTCTTCCATCAGATACGCGATGCAAGGGTTCGAATTGATAACGATCTCATAGGCGAGCGCGGTGTAGCCCTTCTGATAGAGCGTCTGGTCGCGCGCGAAATGTTTGCCGAAGGACCAGTGCCGATACATCAGCGGCATGCCGTGCGAGGAATAGGCGTCGAGCATCTGTTCGGAGGAGATGATCTCGATCTGGTTCGGATAGACGCTGAGGCCGAGATCGTTGACGGCGATGTCTTCTATCGCGTCATAGCTCTTCTTGAGACGGTCGAAGTCCCAGTCGCTGTCGTTGAAGAGCAGCGCAGAGGACTTTTCAGCGGCAAGGCTCATGGCAGCCTCCGTTGCGGCAAGGGCGCAAACCGCCCACCGCACTTGTGATTCCCGCGCGCAACAACGATTTCGGCGCGCGGCGACGGTCCGCGCTTCAGCGCAAAGGTTCCCGTTTCGCCCGGCCGGCTCACGCCGCCTCCTGTCTGTCCTTGGCGAAAAGCTCGCGGAAGACGGGGAAGATATCTTGCGGGCGCGTGATGCGCGTCTGCGCGAAAGTCGGCCAGCCCTTGGCGAAAGCGCGATAGGCGCGCCAGAGTTCGGCGCCGTTGTCCGAATCCGACATCACCTCAAGCTCGCGCTCGTCGAGGATCTCGATATAGGCATAGTACTGACAGATCGGCATGACGAGCTCGTCGAGCATCTCGACGCAGCGCTGCGCGTCGCCCGATTGCGTGAAGCCGTCCGAGGCTTGCGCGACATAGATGTTCCACTCGGCGGCCGCATAGCGGTCCTTCTGCACTTCGAGCATCTTTTCGAGCGCCGTCGAGACGACCGTGCCGCCGGACTGTTTGGAATAGAAGAACGTCTCCTCGTCGACCTCCTCCGCGTGATGCGTGTGGCGGATAAAGACGACGTCGACGCGCTCATAGCGCCGTTTCAGGAAGAGATAGAGCAACAGGTAAAAGCGCTTGGCGAGGTCTTTCTCGCGCTCGCCCATGGAGCCTGAAACGTCCATGAGACAGAACATGACCGCAGCGGTCGTCTCGACCGGCGTCGGCTGGAAGGCGTTGTAGCGCACATCGATGGGGTCGATATAGGGCGCCCATTTGCGCCGCGCCTCCATCTCGCGTAGGCGCTCGATCAGGTCGAGCTTCTCGGCGATCTCCGCCTCGTTCGGCTGGGCGATTTTCTCCAGCTCGAAAAGCCGCATCTTCAGCCTGGCGACTTCCTTCGTAGACGGACGTTTCAGCGCGAGGCGCCGGCCATGGGCGTTGCGCATGGTGCGCAGCAGATTCATGTTGGTCGGCGACCCCGCGACGGTGACGCCGGCGCGCCGCCAGGATTTCGATTTCAGTTCCTTGAGGGAGCGCTTGACGAGGTTCGGCAGTTCGAGGTCCTCGAAGAAGATGTCGAGGAATTCCTCCTGCGTCAGCGTGAACTGGAAACTGTCTTCGCTCTCGCCTGAATCCGACGCGTCTTTGCCTTTGCCCTTGCCGCCGGATTTCGGCGGCTTCTTGATGCGGTCGCCGGGCGTGAATTCCTTGTTGCCGGGATGCACATGTTCGCGCTTGCCGGTTTCGGGGTTCAGGCGAAAGCGCGGCTCGGCCGTCGACTTCGAGGGGATGGTGATCTTCTCCCCCTTTTCGATGTCGGACAAGGACCGTTCACGGATCGATTTGTTGACCGCTTCTTTGATCTGCACGCGCGCCCGGCGGAGAAATCGCTGGCGGTTGCCGAGCGACTTGCCCTTCGGGTTCTTGCGGCGATCGATGAAGTGGAAGTGATTCATAGGTTGCAGGTTGCAGTACGCAGGTTGCAGCAGGAATGGGCACCCTGCAACCTGCTACCTGCCACCTTCCTTATCCCGCCTTGTTGACGCGCATATACCACTCGACAAGCCGCCGCACCTGGCGGGGCGTGTAGCCGCGCTCTTCCATGCGGGCGACGAAGCTTTCGTGCTTCTTCTCGGTCTCGCTGTCCTTCTTCGAGTCGAATGAGATAACCGGGAGGAGGTCTTCGACCTGGGAGAACATCCGCTTTTCGATGACGTTGCGGAGCTTCTCATAAGACGTCCAGGACGGGTTCTTGCCGCCATGAGAGGCGCGCGCGCGCAGAGCGAATTTCACGACCTCGTTGCGGAAATCCTTGGGGTTCGCGATGCCCGCTGGCTTTTCGATTTTCGACAGTTCGGCGTCGAGGGTCGAGCGGTCGAGAAGCTGGCCCGTGTCCGGATCCTTGAAGTCCTGGTCTTCGATCCAGGCGTCGGCGTAGGAGATGTAACGGTCGAAGAGATTTTGTCCGTACTCGCCATAACTCTCGAGATAGGCTTTCTGGATCTCCTTGCCGATGAAGTCGGCATAGCGCTTGGAGAGCTCTTCCTTGATGAACTCGAGATACTGCTTCTCGGTTTCATCCGGATATTGTTCGCGGCGGATCGCCTGCTCCAGCACATACATGAGGTGCACGGGATCAGCGGCGACCTCATTGGTGTCGAAGTTGAACGTCTCCGACAGCACCTTGTAGGCAAAGCGCGTCGAGATGCCGTCCATGCCCTCATCGACGCCAGCGGCGTCGCGATATTCCTGGTGCGACTTGGCCTTCGGGTCGGTGTCTTTCAGCTTCTCGCCGTCATAGACGCGGAGCTTCGAATAGAGCGTCGAATTCTCGTGATCCTTGAGGCGCGTCAGCACCGAGAAGCGGGCGAGAAGGTCGAGCGTTTCCGGCGCGCAGGGCGCCGCGGCGAGTTCGGAGCCGTTGACGAGCTTTTCGTAGATCTGGCGCTCTTCGGTGACGCGCAGGCAATAAGGCACCTTGATCACGCTGATGCGGTCAAGGAACGCCTCGTTGTTCTTGTTGTTGCGGAATTGCTGCCATTCGCTTTCGTTCGAGTGCGCAAGGATGACGCCCTGGAACGGAATGGGGCCGAGCGATTCCGTGCCGACGTAGTTGCCTTCCTGCGTCGCCGTGAGCAGCGGGTGCAGCACCTTGATCGGCGCCTTGAACATCTCGACGAATTCGAGAAGCCCCTGGTTCGCATGGCAGAGACCGCCCGAATAGGAATAGGCGTCGGGATCGTTCTGGCTGAAATGTTCGAGCTTGCGGATGTCGACCTTGCCGACGAGCGCCGAGATGTCTTGATTGTTCTCGTCGCCGGGCTCCGTCTTCGACACGCCGATCTGGCGGAGCTTGGAGGGGAAGAGCCGCACGACCTGGAATTTCGAAATGTCGCCGCCGAATTCGTCGAGGCGCTTGACCGCCCAGGGGCTCATGACGCTGCCGAGGCGCCGGCGTTCAATGCCGTATTTCTCGGCGAGCAGCGATTTCAACTCTTCGGACTGGAAGAGGCCGAGCGGGCTTTCGAAGACGGGTGAAATTTCCGCGCCGGCTTTCAGCACATAGATGGGGTGGACCTCCATCATGTCTTTCAGTCGCTCGGCGAGCGAGGATTTGCCGCCGCCGACAGGGCCCAGCAAATAGAGGATCTGCCGCTTTTCCTCGAGGCCCTGCGCCGCATGGCGGAAGTAGGAGACGATCCGCTCGATCGTGTCCTCCATGCCGAAAAAGCCTTCAAAGGCTTTGTATCGCCGGATGGTGCGGTTGAAGAAGATGCGCGACAGGCGCTGATCGCGCGACGTGTCGACCATTTGCGGTTCGCCGATCGCCGCGATCATGCGCTCCGCTGGCGAAGCGTAGAGCATCGCGTCGTCGCGCGCCGCCAGGAGATAATCGCGCAGGCTCATCGCCTCCTGCTTCACGCGCGCATAGCTTTCGCTGAAGAGATCAAAAACGTCCAACTTCTCGCCGCTCATCTCGAACCACCCGCTCCTTCGCCGCGCCGGGCCCGCTCGCCCCCGGCGGCCTTTGCCGCAAACAAGAAGGCGCGCCCGGCTCTGTCGCCGGAACGCGCCTTAACGCTCCCATGCGCCGGCGCCGCCGAAGCGGGCCGCTGCTGAATTCCATTGATGGTGTCTGACGTCTCCACGACCGTTTCATGGCGGCCGTTCCAAAGCCGGGCCGCCCCAATCATGTGGGCCCGGAAATCGGACGCGCAAGGGGCTGCGTCCGCGCGCTGTGCCGCCATCGATCGAGAACTGTAACGCCGCATCGAAAGCCCTTGATCCTTAGACTGATCGTCTCTCCGCTCGTCCCTTCTCTCCCGATACGCTGTTGGCCAGCGCTGTTTGTCGATGAACCCCTGTTTCCCCGTTCGGCCCGCGCATCTTTCGCGAGAGGCCTCGCACGTCCCGTCCGCTGCAAGGCGGTCGTCTCCCCGCCTTAAGGTTAACGGCGCGGGTCTTAAGAATCAGTGACCCACCGAGATAAAGTAACATAAATGCGGCGGATTCGCGACGCCGACGCCGTGCTGCGCGCGAAAGACGCAGGCCTGTTGCGAAACTACAGCGCTGCGAGGACGCGGCGGATTTCGCGCGCGGCGGCGTCGACCGCAGCATCGGAAAAATCGGCGAGCGTCACGACGGCGAGCGGCGCACCGTCGCGTTTGCGGCGCGCGCGATCATAGAGCGGATCGTAATGTTCGCGCATCAACGCGGAGGCGAGCGCCACGACATTCTGCGTTGCGACATGATCGCGCCAGACATCGACGGACTCCTTGGCATGAAACGGTCGCAACCGCTCAACGGCGGCGGCGAGGCGCATCTTGTCCGCGGCGATGTCGGCATATGTCCGGACAAGATAGGTAACACGTTGCGGTTCCGGTGCTTCGACTTCAATGCGCGGCGCCGCCAGCATCGACAGCCACAGCCGGCGCGGCGCGATGAGCGCGCCGATCCGATTGGATTCGGCTTCGACGACGATAGGACGCGCGAGATCCAATCCCGAGAGGACGTCCCAGAGCTGCGACTCGAACTGTTTCTGCGTAGGCTGCGCGCTTTCTCCCATGGCGCCGAACACCGAGCCGCGATGGCGCGCGAGCCCCTCAAGATCAATCGTCTGCGCGCCTGCCGAAGCGAGCCGCCGCACCAGCTCGGTTTTCGCCGTGCCGGTCTGACCGTCGAGGAGCACGATCGGCAGCAGGCCCTGATCCTTGCGCAAGCCCTCGACGACGCCGCGCCGCCAGGTCTTGTAGCCGCCGCGCACGACGCCGCAGCGCCAGCCGATCTGCGCAAGCACGGTCGCCATCGCGCCCGACCGCATTCCGCCGCGCCAGCAATAGAGCAGCGGCCGGAAATCCGCCGGCTTGTCGGCGAGCGCGCCGTCGATATGCCGCGCGATGTTGCGCGCGACCTTGGCGGCGCCGAGACGACGCGCGAGGAAGCGCGACTGCTGGACATAGATCGTGCCGACCTCGGCCCGCTCGGCGTCGTCGAGCACCGGCAGATTGACAGCGCCCGGCAAGTGATCTTCGGCGAATTCGAAGGGCGAGCGGACGTCGATGATCGCGTCGAAACGCGCCCGCGATGCGGGGCTGAGATCGGCGATCGGCTCTATGGCTGCGGACAAGGCGTTATGATCGGTGCGAACGTCATGCGTGCTTCGGCGCGGCAAAGAGCAATAGCGCCCAACCGATCAAGGCGAGCGCGCCGCCGCCCGGCACCGCGGGATCGAAAGGATGCGTGCCGGTGAAAGCAATAATATATAGAATGCCTGCCGACAAAGTGACGCCAACGGCGATCAAGAGCGCCGCGATCCGCTTTAGCCCGGCAGACCCGGCGAGCGCCATGACGGCGAGGCCCTGCACGGCCTGATAGGCCGACATGATGACGGTTATGTCGAGCGCATGCGCATCGAGCGCGTCGCGCAACGGGTGCACGGTCAGAAACAGGATCGCCGACCCAACAAGAAAATGTAGCGTACCCCAGATCCACAACGCCCGAGCCATGGCGCCCTCCCCTTTTAATGGCTTTCCACGCACTCTAATGGCGCCGCAGTCGGTGCGCCACCCTGCGCCCGGCAGGGCGAGGCAGCCTTCGCGGGATTGCGTTAAAGATGGGGGCGCGCCATTTTGCAACGCACAAGGATAGAGCGCCTGGGGACCCCATGAACGCGATGCCGACCGCGGAAGAACCGCGCCTCACCGCGCTCGCCCATGGCGGCGGCTGCGGCTGCAAGCTCGCACCGAACGTGCTGCGGGAGATTCTCGCCAAGACGCCGCTCGCCATTCAGGACCCGGCCTTGCTCGTCGACGCCTCTACGAGCGATGACGCGGCGGTCTATCAGGTGTCGGACGACGCCGCGATCGTGGCGACGACCGACTTCTTCACGCCGATTGTGGATGACCCTTTCGACTTCGGCCGCATTGCGGCGACGAACGCCCTCTCCGATATCTACGCCATGGGCGCAAAGCCGATCTTTTCGCTCGCGGTCCTCGGCATGCCGATCGCCAAGCTCCGTACGGAGACGATCCAGGCGATCCTCGAAGGCGGGCGCAGCGTCGCCGAAGCGGCCGGCGCGCCCATCGCCGGCGGTCACTCGATCGACGCGGCCGAGCCGATTTACGGCCTCGTCGCGCTCGGCCTCGTTCATCCGCGCCGCGTGCTGCGCAACTCAGGCGCCAAGGCCGGCGACGTGCTCATCCTCGGCAAACCGCTCGGGATTGGCATCTTCAGTGCGGCGCTGAAGCGCGGGACGCTGGGCGCTGAAGACTATCAGACGATGCTCGCTTCGACGACCTTGCTGAACCGGCCGGGCGCTGCGCTGTCTACGCTCGGGCGCGTTCATGCGGCGACGGATGTGACCGGCTTTGGCCTCCTCGGCCATCTACTCGAAGTCTGCCGCGGCAGCGGGCTCGGCGCCGAAATCGACGCGGCGGCGGTGCCGGTCTTTCCAGCGGCGCGGGCGCTCGCTGAACAGGGCGTCAAGACCGGCGCCTCGGGGCGCAATTGGGCGAGCGTTTCGGACGCGATTGATGCGCCCGCCGATTGGTGCGAGGCTGAACGAGATCTCTTCACTGACCCGCAAACGAGCGGCGGTCTTCTCATTTCCTGTGCGCGCGAGGTTGTGCAGAAGGTGCTCGACGTTTTCGCCGCCGAAGGCCATGGCGAGGCCGCCGTCATCGGCCGGATGGTCGCGGGAGCGCCGCGCATCCGCATCAACGCTGCGAGCGCCGCATGAGCCTGGATCCCGCCGACGTCGACGCCTATCTCGAAACGCTCTTTACACGGAGCGACGCGACGGCTGCGGAGGTCGCGGCGGCGAGCCGCGCGGCGGGGCTCGACGACATCGCCGTCTCGCCGCTTCAGGGCGCGTTTCTGATGCTCCTCGCCAAATCCGCCGGCGCCAAGCGCATTCTGGAGATCGGCGCGCTCGGCGGCTATTCCACCGTCTGGCTCGCCCGCGCGGCAGGACGCGACGGGCGCGTCGTGACGCTCGAAATCGACGCCCATGCGGCGGAGGTTGTGCGCGGGAACGCGTCGCGCGCGGGCTTTGGCGCGGTCATCGACGTGGCCCTCGGTCCGGCCGCCGCCTCGCTCGAACGGATGATCCGGGAGCGGACGGCCCTTTTTGATTTCGTCTTCATCGACGCCGACAAGGAAGGCTATCCCGATTATCTGCGCAGCGTGATGAGCCTCGTTCGGCCAGGCGCGCTCATCGTCGCGGACAATGTCGTGCGCGACGGCAAGGTCGCGGACGCCGCGAGCGCGGACAGTCGCGTTCAGGGCGCGCGCGCCTATCTTGCCGCGGCGGCGGCCGATCCGCGCCTTGAGACGACCGTCATCCAGACGGTCGGCGTCAAAGGCCATGACGGCTTTGCGCTGAGCCGGGTGAAAGATTCGTAGCAGGCATTTGGGAAAGTCTTTGTGCGTCTCATCCTTCGTGACGCGTCTCTGACGAGCCGCTCCTCAGGATGAAGCGACTCAATGCGTTGCTTCACACTAAGGAGCCGCAAAGCCTCACCGCTGCGCAAACGCGTGGTCAACGTTCTGGCCGTAGAGCGCGATGGTCGAGATCGCCATTTTCGCTGAACCATCGAGCGGTTTGCGGCTGTAGGCGACATAAATCAGCGTGTCGTTCTCAGCGTCATAGATGCGGCGCACGGCGAGCGTTTTGAACACGAGGCTGACGCGCTGCGAGAAGACTTCCTCGCCGTTCTTGGCAAGGTCGATCCTGCCGATGGCGATGGGCCCGGTCTGGCGGCAGGCGATCGAGGCGTTAGACGGGTCTTCGAACCAATTGCCCTTGGCGACGCGGTCCCAGAAGCCGCGGTCGAAATGGCTGAGATGGCAGGTGACGCCCTCGACCTTGGGGTCTTTCAGCGCTTCGATCTGGATCTCGTTGCCGGTCCAGTCATTGGCGAATTCGCCGACATTGCTGTCGCGCCCGCAGGCGGAGAGCGTCAACGCAGCGGCGGCAGCGAGGAGGCGTTTTGACATCATTCGAGTGGAGATAGGTCGGCGCGAGGGGAATGCAAGGTCGAAGGCGAAAGAGGTGCGCGCTTTGGCTCATCGCCATCACGGAGACACGGCCAGTCTGCAACGCCTCACCGCTATCATCCGCCTACCCATTCCTCACCAGCGCTCACCCCGACGTCCTTCGACAGGCTCAGGATGAGGAGTCGGGGTGCAGCCTCTCGCCGCGCGACGCTGGGTCCCGGCTCCCCGTCCTGAGCCTGTCGAAGGACGTCGGAATGAGCAGAGATAAAGAAGAACCCGCCTAACGCAAGTCTTCCAGAAACGCCCGAGTGCGTTCGAAGCTGTCGACGCCGGGCGCAGCGCCGAAGCGGAATGTCCGCCCACGGATCGACGGTCCGGCGCCGTCGCCGGCGCAGACGAAGCGGTCAAGGTTCGCGATCTGCGGCTTTTTCGGGCCGGCGCGGCAGAGGGTCTCGACCGCGCCGAGCGCGCGGTCGCATTGCGAGACAAGATCGGCGATCTCCGGCCAGGCGGACGCCGTCGGCCAGTCGACGGCGGCGGTCATGGACAGTCCGCAGACGGAATTCGTGTACGCGACTTCGCGGCCGAGAGCGTCGGCTTCGGCAGCTTGGGTGCGCGTTTCCTTCAGCGACAAGGGCGGCTGCGCCTCAGCGCCGGCGCTGAATAGCGCAGCGCCCGCGAGCGCAGCGGCGATGACGCGGCGCGGGCTCACAAGACGCCCTCAAGGAAGCGGGCGACTTCGGACGAGGACGGCCGGCCGGCAAGGCCGCCGCCCGGATTATAGGAGACGATCAGCGTCTTGCCGTCGAGCGCGAGCGCCGGGCGCGCCGCTTCGACGAAACGCACCGCCGTAATCCGCTCGCGGACGGCGTCAGCGCCCGCCTTGTCGCGCGCGACGCGTTCGATGCCGGCGGCGACGCGGGCGATCGCATCAGCAAGGACAGACGCCTCGCCTTCCGCGACATCAAGCATAGCGGGCGCGGCTTCCGCCGCGGCGAGGGCCGCCGGTCGTGCAAGGCTGCTGCGCTCGGCGCGTGCGCCGGTCTCGAAGCTGATTGGGCGGCCGATCTCAGCAGCAAGAGCAAGACGCGCAGCCTCTGCGCGGCGGACGGCGCCGGAGGCCGTGTCAGATGGCAGGCGCAAACTGTCGCCGGCCTGCGTTTGCGTGCGCACCGCGCCGACGGTTTCGGAAGAGCCCGGCCAAGCGACGATGGCGCCGCCATGGGCGGCGATCCGGAGCACGGTCTCGCCTTCAGCTGATTTGTAGAAAAGGTCGCCGCGTGGGCCGCGATTGGGGGTGAGCGCCACGATCTCCTCGGGCGCGCCCGGCAAGGCGCATTCGACGCGCGGGTCAGACGGGGCGCACAGAAACTTGATGCGCGCGGCGGCGGCGTCAGCCTCGAACAGGAATGTGCGGTCGCCATCCGTCGTCACAAAGCGTTCAACATCGGAAGCGCCTGGCCGCTGCTGGCCGCGCTTGGCGAGGAGGGAAGAGAAGGGGTTGTCATCCGCGAGCAGGGCGAAGGCCGTCGGCCCCAGCCGCTCGCCGGCGTCAACCGGCGCAAGGCAAGGCAGGATGAAGGCCGTCAAAACGGCCGCCCCGAACCGATGGAATCCCCGAATCTTCATGCTCAAAGCCTAACTCAACACGCCGGATGTAAACCTCGCCCCGCCTCCGTGACAAAAGGTTTAACAAGCCAATGGGGCGAAATCCGGGCCGTGCGGCGGCTATGCAGCGGTCATTGCGGGTCAGGCGGCGAAATATTGGCCGCCATTGATGGTCAGGACCGAGCCGGTCATGAAGCCGGAGCCCTCGCCGGTGAGGAAGACGACGCAGCGGGCGATTTCCTCGGCCTGGCCGAGGCGGCCGACCGGAATCTGGCTCACGATCTTCTGGAGGACGCTCGCATCGACCGCCGCGACCATGTCGGTTTCGATATAGCCCGGCGCGATCGCATTGACGGTGACGCCCTTGAAGGCGCCTTCCTGCGCAAGGGCCCGCGTAAAGCCCAGCATGCCGGCCTTGGCGGCGGAATAGTTCACCTGGCCCATCTGGCCCTTCTGGCCGTTGATCGACGAGATGTTGACGATCCGGCCGAAGCTGCGCTCGCGCATGCCCGGAAAGACCTGGTGGGTCATGTTGAACACGCTGTCGAGGTCGGCGCGGATGACCTCAGACCATTGCTGCGGCGTCAGTTTGTGGAACATGGCGTCGCGGGTGATGCCCGCATTGTTCACGAGGATGTCGGTCGGCCCCTGGTTTTTCTCGATCTCGGCGACGCCGGATTTGCAGGCCGCGTAATCGCCGACATCCCATTTGTAGACCGCGACGCCCGTCTCCTCGCGGAACTTCTTGGCCGCCTCGTCATTACCAGCATAGGTCGCCGACACGGCGCAGCCGGCCTCTTTCAGCGCGACCGAAATCGCCCGCCCGATGCCGCGCGTGCCGCCTGTGACGATTGCTGTGCGTTGCGCCATGTGTCGTCTCCTTCCCGATCGCTGTTTTTCAGAGCTAAGCCGCGGTGAGCGGCTGTCCTGTTGTTAACTCTATTACTGGCACTCCGGCGCGGCGGCGTCTACCGAGCGGCGCGGCCCGTCCTTCACGTTCGCAGCGATTATGCGCGTGGCGAAGAAATATACCGCCGGCGCGATATACGGCGCTACACGACGATAAACCTTGTATACTTCGCGGCGTGGGGTCAGCCCCCGCTAAACCGCCTCAACGCACAGCGCGACGCCCATGCCGCCGCCGATGCAGAGCGTGGCGAGGCCCTTGCGGGCTTGGCTGCGGCGCATCTCGAACAAGAGCGTCGTGAGGATCCGCGCGCCGGAGGCGCCGATGGGGTGCCCGATGGCGATGGCCCCGCCATTGACGTTCACTTTCGACGGATCCCAGCCGAGCTCCTTCCCGACCGCGAGCGCTTGCGCGGCGAAGGCCTCGTTCGCCTCGATGAGGTCGAGATCGGCGAGTTTCCAGCCGGCTTTCTCCAGCGCCATGCGCGAGGCGGGCGCGGGGCCGATGCCCATGATCGAGGGATCAACGCCGCAATGCGCGGCCGAAGCGATGCGGGCGAGCGGCGTGAGGCCCCGCTTGTCGGCCTCGCGCGCCGTCATCAGAACGAGCGCCGCGGCGCCGTCATTGAGGCCCGAGGCGTTGGCCGCCGTCACCGTGCCGCCTTCCTTCATGAAGGCAGGCTTCAGGCCCTTCACCGCGTCAAGCGTCGCGCCGTCGCGGACATATTCGTCCGTCTCGAAAGCGATGTCGCCCTTTTTCGTCTTCAGCACGACGGGGACGATCTCGTCCTTGAACTTGCCGGCCTTCTTGGCGGCTTCCGCCTTGTTCTGGCTGGCGACGGCGAAGGCGTCCTGTTCCTCGCGGCTGATCTGGTATTTCTGCGCCAGATTCTCGGCCGTCTGGCCCATGTGATAATCGTTGAAGGCGTCCCAGAGGCCGTCCTTGATCATGGTGTCGACATATTTCACGTCGCCCATCTTGATGCCGTCGCGCAGATGCGCCGCATGCGGAGAGAGGGACATGTTCTCCTGACCGCCAGCGACGACGATGGAGGCTTCCCCGAGCTTGATTTGGGCGGCGCCGAGCGCGACGGCGCGCAGGCCCGACCCGCAGACCTGATTGATGGTCATGGCGGGCCGTTCTTTGGCGACGCCCGCCCAGATCGCGGCCTGACGGGCGGTGTTCTGCCCCTGCGCGGTCTGGAGCACATTGCCCATGATGACCTCGCTCACGTCCTCGCCGCTGACCTTGGCGCGCTCGAGCGCGGCCTTGATCACGGTCTGGCCGAGACGCGCGACGGGCGTCGAAGCAAGGCTTCCGCCGAAAGATCCGACGCCCGTACGGGCGGCCGAGGCAATGACGATATCGCTCATAAACTCTCCTGAAGGGGGCGGTCGCCCGCGGGGGGTCGCCCGGACGTTGCGCGTTTTCGGACAGGGACGCCTGCCGCGCCCGCCGCCCGTCAAGGGACCAGAGGCCGCGTAGGCGCCGTTCTGTTTCATGCTATAGCAGACATGAGCAAGCGCACAAATTCTTGGGCGCCGCAACATAATGCGCCCCGGGCCCGAAGCCCGGCCGCCGGAGGTTTCGACCCATGTCTGAGCACGCAAAAACCGAACAGACGCAGGAAGGCGGCGAGCCGGTCGTCATCAAGAAATATGCGAACCGGCGGCTCTACAACACGGCGACCAGCGCCTATGTGACCCTCGAATTTCTCTCGGAAATGGTCAAGAACGGCCAGGACTTCGTCGTGTTCGACGCCAAGACGGGCGAAAACATCACCCGCTCGGTGCTGACCCAGATCATCGTTGAGGAAGAGGGCAAGGGGCAGAACCTGCTGCCGATCCAGTTCCTGCGCCAGCTCATCAAATTCTACGGCGACAGCCTGCAGATGTTCCTGCCGTCCTATCTCGAAATGACGATGGACGCCTTCGCCCGCAATCAGGAGAAGCTGCGCGGCCAGATGCGCGAGACCTTCGGCGGCGCGCCCGGCTTCCAGATGTTCGAGGAAACCGCCCGCAAGAACATGGCTCTCTATGAGCAGGCCGTGAAAATGTTCACGCCGATGACGGGGCTTTACAGCCAGGCGATGCAGCGCGCCGGCTTCGGCCCGGGCTTTGCCGCCGGCATGGGCGCCTCGCCCGGCAGCAGCGAGACCGACGACATCAACGCGCTGAAAGCCCAGCTCGCCGCGCTGCAAAAGCAGCTCGACAAGCTTGAGAAGAAGAGCTGAGCGGAGAGCCGCCGGCGAAATTTGGCGCTGGCATGGTTCGGCCCTACCGCCGCGCGTCTTGGCGTATTCGTCGCCGCCTCGATCCGGCGCTGAGCGCCGGCGTTTCAGCGACATTTCTGTTGAAAGCAGCGGCATTCGGCATAGGCCGAAAATCCAAGACCCGCGGAAACATTGGGCTGCAGCGCGATTTTGTACAATTCGTGAGCGGCGCGGTTGAGAAGTAGTGCTCGGCCGAAAGGCCCCCTCAGCCGCCTGCGGCGGCAGCTCCCCCGTCTGCGACAGGGGAGCAGGGGCGAGTATTGCGCAGCAGTCTAAAGCGGGGCGTCGAGAAGGCATGGGCGACAAGGCTCCGTATCCGGAATTTCACGCCGGCCATCGTAATTGCGCCCTCAAGGGGTGTGGATAGATTTATTTTTCGGTAGGCGGATCAATGGGCCGTAGGGTTAATTCGCGCGCGGGTTGAAGGAATGGGAAGCGCTTCCCGTCGTCTTTCGGCAGGCTCAGGATGCAGACTGCGACCCGGAGATGCGGGGCGAGAGACTGGGCCCCGACTTTCGTCGGGGTGAGCGCCGGGAGGGGGCGTGCGCTCAGGATGGCGGTTAGTGTGCGGCAGTAGAAATCCCGACCAAAGCGCACATTCCTATCTCTCGATCCTGAACAAGAAACCCACCCAGCGCTCATCCCGGCGTACGCCGGGATCCAGAGCCGCGAGCGCCGGAGCCTGACTTGCACCGAGAGTTGGACGCGATTACCGCAAGGCCATGCCCTTCTACGTCTACATCCTCGCGAGCCGGCGCAACGGCACGCTCTATACGGGGTCTACGGATGACCCCGCCAAGCGCGTTTACGACCATAAGCAAAAGGCGCGCGACGGGTTCACGGCGAAATACGATGTCTCGCGGCTCGCCTGGCATGAGGTGCATGAAACAAGAGACAGCGCCTTCTGCCGCAAGCGGCAAATCAAGGAATGGAAGCGGCTCCGGAAGCTCGAACTGATCGAGAGCGTCAATCCGCAAACGGATGACCCTTGATGTCACGTCGACGCCCCGTGCCGCCACCAGGGATGCTCGAGATTGAGGTCGGGATTGTGACTTCAAACCGGGCCATAACTACCAAAGATTTAGGCGCGAAGCGATGTCGATGACGCGGTTACGCCGACTTTGGGCTCGATTGTAGTCAAAGGAACTGGCCGGGCTTGCGGCGGCAGGCTCCAGATGTCTTTGCCATGTCGCCAGGATTTCGCTGATCAACGCGTCCACATGGCCTTCTGCGTCAGGCAGGTATTCTGATTTTGTGAAGGAAACCACCTCTCTAAATTTTATGCTTCCGTCTAATACTTTCTCAAAGAGCAACGGATCTTTAATCTTCATAAATGCAGAAATTGTGACAATTGCCAATTCATCTAGGTCCGCGACTTTGTAGGATATCGTAAGTACAATTAGGTCCAATATCTTCTGCGCCTGCCTAAGGCTCGGCATGGTGCGCTCCGCAACGCATGCGCAAGCTTCAATGTAACGATCGCCGATATTACGAAGAGTTATACCGCCTCTCGCTGATTGAGACTCATTTTTGGGATTCCCAAGGGTCGCGA
>CAZDRH010000002.1:204423-611600 GCA_964507915.1 uncultured Caulobacterales bacterium | reverse complement strand
CCGGCACGCCGACCTGACGGGCGAGCAGGATGTGCTCGCGGGTCTGCGGCATCGGTCCGTCGGTCGCGGCGACGACGAGGATCGCGCCGTCCATTTGCGCCGCGCCCGTGATCATGTTCTTCACGTAGTCGGCGTGGCCCGGGCAATCGACATGGGCGTAGTGGCGGTTCGCCGTTTCATATTCGACGTGCGCCGTGTTGATCGTGATGCCGCGCGCCTTTTCTTCCGGCGCCGCGTCGATCTGGTCATAGGCGCGGAATTCGCCGAAATACTTCGTGATCGACGCCGTCAGGGTCGTTTTGCCGTGGTCGACGTGGCCGATTGTGCCGACGTTGACGTGCGGTTTGTTCCGTTCAAACTTTGCCTTGCCCATCTTACTTTCTCCGTCTCCTGACGACTTTCTTTCACGCTTCCGACAATTGAGGCTTTAGCCAGCCAATTTGGCCCGCACTTCCTCGGCGATCGCCGGAGGAACCTTATCGTAGTGCGAGAACTGCATGGTGTAGTTGGCGCGCCCCTGCGTCTGGCCGCGCAGCGTATTGACGTAGCCGAACATGTTTGCGAGCGGCACCATGGCGTGCACGACGTTCGCATTGCCGCGCATTTCCTGGTTCTGGATCTGGCCGCGGCGGGAGTTGATGTCGCCGATGACGGTGCCGGTGAATTCTTCCGGCGTCACGACTTCAACCTTCATGATCGGCTCGAGGATCGCCATGCCGAGATTAGGCTTGGCTTCCTTCATAGCGGCGCGCGAGGCGATTTCGAAGGCGAGCACGGACGAGTCGACGTCATGGAAGGCGCCGTCGAAAAGCTCGACCTTGAAATCGAGGATCGGGAAGCCGACGAGCATGCCGGCGTCCTTCACCGACACGATGCCCTTTTCGACGCCCGGGATGAATTCACGCGGGATCGAGCCGCCGACGATCTGGCTTTCAAAGATGAAGCCCGAACCCGGCTCTCCAGGAATGATGCGCATCTTGACGCGCGCGAACTGGCCCGTGCCGCCCGTCTGCTTCTTGTGCGTGTAGTCGATCGAGTAGGCCTTGGTGATCGTCTCGCGATAGGCGACCTGCGGGGCGCCGACATTCGCCTCGACTTTGAATTCGCGGCGCATACGGTCGACGATGATGTCGAGGTGGAGTTCGCCCATGCCCTTGATGATCGTCTGGCCGGACTCTTCGTCGGTCGAGACGCGGAAGGACGGGTCTTCGGCCGCGAGGCGCTGCAGCGCGACGCCCATCTTTTCCTGGTCGGCCTTCGTCTTCGGTTCGACCGCGAGTTCGATGACGGGCTCGGGGAATTCCATCCGCTCGAGGATGACAGGCTTCATCGGGTCGCACAGCGTGTCGCCCGTCGTCGTGTCCTTGAGACCGACGATGGCGACGATGTCGCCGGCATAGGCTTCCTTGATGTCCTGACGGTTGTTGGCGTGCATTTCGACCATGCGGCCGATGCGTTCGCGCTTGTTCTTCACCGTGTTCTGCAGGCCCGTGCCGGATTCGATCTTGCCGGAATAGATGCGGCAGAACGTCAGCGAGCCGACGAAAGGGTCGTTCATGATCTTAAAGGCGAGCATGGCGAGCGGCTCTTCGTCGGAAGAGTTGCGCACCAGTTCTTCTTCCGAGTCCGGATGAATGCCCTTGATCGCCGGCACGTCGAGCGGGCTCGGCAGATAGTCGACGACGGCATCGAGCAGAGGCTGCACGCCCTTGTTCTTGAAGGCCGAGCCGCACAGGACCGGGAACCAGGTCGACGCCCGGACCGCCTTGCGGATTAGCGCCTTCAGTTCCGGGATCGAGAACTCGCCGCCTTCGAGATATTTCGTCATCGCCGCGTCGTCGACTTCGGCGCAGGCCTCGACGAGGTGACCGCGATATTCCTTTGCCTGCTCGAGCATGTCGGCAGGGATCGGCTCGTCATGGAACGAGGCGCCAAGGCTTTCGTCGGTCCAGATGATCGCCTTCATTTCGAGGAGATCCACGACGCCCTTGAACGTCTGCTCGATGCCGACCGGCAATTGCAGCGGCACGGCCTTGACGCCGAGGCGCTGCTTGATGGTGTCGAGGCAGAAGAAGAAGTCGGCGCCGATCTTGTCCATCTTGTTGGCAAAGATGATGCGCGGCACTTTGTATTTGTCGCCCTGGCGCCAGACGGTTTCCGTCTGGGGCTCGACGCCCTGGTTGCCGTCGAGAAGGCAAACCGCGCCGTCGAGAACGCGTAGCGAGCGCTCGACTTCGATCGTGAAGTCGACGTGGCCAGGCGTGTCGATGATGTTGAGGCGCTTGTCCTGCCAGAAGCAGGTCGTGGCGGCCGAGGTGATCGTGATCCCCCGCTCCTGCTCCTGCTCCATCCAGTCCATGGTGGCGGCGCCGTCATGGACTTCGCCGATCTTGTGGCTCTTGCCCGTGTAATAGAGCACGCGTTCGGTCGTCGTGGTCTTGCCCGCATCGATGTGGGCCATGATCCCGAAGTTCCGGTAGTCTTCCAGTTTATGCGAACGCGGCATGGGAGCGGTCTCTACAGTTTTCGACGGTTACCAGCGGTAATGCGCGAAGGCGCGGTTCGCCTCCGCCATGCGGTGCGTGTCTTCACGCTTTTTGACCGCAGACCCGCGATTTTGCGCGGCGTCGAGAATTTCGTTGGACAGGCGATCGACCATGGTGGTCTCGTTGCGCAGGCGCGCGGCCTGGATGATCCAGCGCATGCCGAGCGCGATCTTGCGATCCGGGCGGACTTCGACGGGGACCTGATAGGTCGCGCCGCCGACGCGCCGCGAGCGCACCTCGATCGAGGGCGTCACGTTGTCGAGCGCTTCCTTGAAGAGATCGATCGGCGCGCGGCGCACTTTCTGCTCGATCTTGGCGAGCGCGCCATAGACGATCTTTTCGGCCGCCGGCTTTTTGCCGTCGACCATGATGTAGTTCATGAATTTCGAGACCATCTGGTCGCCGAACTTCGGGTCCGGATCGACAGGGCGTTTTTCTGCGCGACGGCGGCGTGACATCGGAAAAACCTCTTATTTCGGACGCTTGGCGCCGTAGAGCGAGCGGCGCTGCTTGCGGTCTTTGACGCCCTGGGTGTCGAGGACGCCGCGAAGAATGTGGTAACGAACGCCCGGAAGGTCCTTCACGCGACCGCCGCGGATGAGCACCACGGAGTGCTCCTGCAGGTTGTGGCCTTCGCCGGGGATATAGCCGATCACTTCATAGCCGTTGGTGAGGCGCACCTTGGCGACCTTACGGAGCGCGGAGTTCGGCTTCTTCGGCGTCGTCGTGTAGACGCGCGTGCACACGCCCCGCTTTTGCGGGCAGGCCTGCATGGCCGGAACCTTGTTAATCTTCCGGCGCGGTCTGCGCGGCTTGCGGATCAGCTGCTGAATAGTCGGCATTCGACGTTGAACCTCAAAGGCGTCTGATTGGTGACGGCCCGTCCCGAAGCCCTCGCGCGCCCCCGTCTTCGAGGGGTCGGTAACGACGCAAAGCAGCGGGGCCCCGTATGGCGGAACACCGCTCGCAACACGTCAGACGCAAGTTCTATGGGCAGGGCTGGCCGCGTTTCGGAAATAGTCGCTTCCGACTGCCGGCCTTCCAAGCGGCGCTCGTCCTAGACGGGGGAAAACCCCGGGTCAAGGGCGCGCAGGGCGTGCGCAGCAACATTTTAGCAATAAATCGCGGGAGCGTGTCGCCGCAAAGCGCCGCCGCCGCCGGCGATGGACGCATTTATAGAGGGCGCCGGGCAGGATAATCGGCGCGCGGGCGCCACGCAGCGGCGCGCCCGCTTCTGCCCCGAGGGAGGCTCCTCATGCATCAGTTGATCGCCCATATCGCCCTCGTCGTGCGCGACTATGACGAGGCGATCGCCTTTTTTGTCGGCAAGCTCGGCTTCACCCTCGTCGCCGATGAATACCAGCCGGCGCAGGACAAGCGCTGGGTCCTCGTCCGCCCGCCGGGCGCGCCTGAAGGGGCTGTGAGCCTCCTTCTCGCCCGCGCCTCAACCCCGGAGCAAGCCAAAGCGATCGGCGACCAATCGGGCGGGCGGGTTTTCCTCTTTCTGCAAACGGACGATTTCTGGCGCGACTATCGGGCATTTCAGGAAAAGGGCGTCGCCTTCGTCCGTGCGCCGCTCAAGGCGGACTACGGCACAGTCGCGGTGTTCATCGACCTTTACGGGAATAAATGGGATCTTGTGGAATTCAGCCGGTGCCAAAGCGCTCCGTAGCGTCGTGCGTAGGTATGTCCGCTTTTTCGCGACCGAGCGTCGGCGAGGAGCGCCGCGTCGCACACGGATGAAGACGAAGTTCGTGGCTCCAGAAGGCCATGGCCTTGCTGGCTCTTTTGGTGCTTCGTGAAATTCTGAATCGCCTGCCGGCACGCATTTTCGCCCGGCTCGGGTCGCCCCTTCGGAACGTCTCCATCGCCTTCGAGGCAAATCAGGCGATTGCTTAGCGCGCTGTCAATGATACCGTGGAGAGACCAAACTGGCCGTGTCGTAACAGTTGGTGTACGCAACGTCAGATCTCAGAGGTATCCGATCGATGGCCCACCGCCGAAGCACTCTGCTTGTGTTGATATGCCTGCTCGTGGCGAGCTGCGCGGCAGAACCAAGGTCTGAGCCTAAGGCAGAGTTTGACTTCTCCGAACATCTGCGCGGCAAGGTGCTGCTCTTTGTGGCGGCGCATCCAGACGACGAGTGGGGCGTCGCGCCGATGTTTGCGGAGGCTTGCCTGTTCAACGGCGCCACCTGCCGCTTTGTTGTGGCCGCTGAGGCGAAGAGCTGGGGCTGTTTCCCCACGATCGGCCTGCGAGACCCCGAGGAGTGCACACGCATTCGCCGTGGTGAAATGGCCAAGTCAGCCGCCGCACTCGGCGGTCAGGTCACCTTCTTCGGATGGGAGGACGCATTCTACGCCTTTGACCAGGCGGGGATGGAACGCAACATCGCCCTTTGGGCGCGCGACAATGGCGGTCGGGACGCCCTCGTCGCCCGGATCAAAGAGGCGATCGAAGACGTCAAGCCAGACATGATTTTTTCGCACGACCCGCGGCATGGAACGACGTGCCACCCCAATCATCGGGCGGTCACGCTCCTAATGCTCGAGGCGCTGGACCAGATCGATGACAGCTCGCCTCCGGAAGTCTGGTTTGAAAACGATCTCTTCGTGGAAGACATCATGGACGCGTCGACCAAGGCCGCCGTGGACAACGGGGCGATCTTTCCTTGGCCGAATGATCCGACGCCTTTGTATTGGTACGACGCATCTAAAGTGCTGCCGAACGGCAAGACGGGCTTTGATTATCTGATCGCCACCATGAAGTTCCACGCCACGCAATATCCTGACATCGCCAGCGGGGAGCGCATTCTGGCGCCGCCAGCGGCGCAACAGAAAATCCCGTTCACGCGTCTTCAAGACATCGACCCAAAGCAGGACCTCTGCACGGCATTGTCGTTGGAGCGCCCTACCTTCGACAAATTTGGATATCCGCCCTCTGATTAGCGATACGCCGTTTCCCGCGGTCCCATCCGCGGGTGAGTTAGCTGAGCGCCCCACTCGATCGAGCCCAAATCCGGCTGGTCTTGCTTCCCCGGCATGAGGCGACGGTCCGATCCTCGATAAGGTCTGGCGCGTCTGGGACAATCTCGTAAGAGCGTCCGGATTCAAGTACGTCTGACTCCGCTATCTCCGGCACAGCTTCGCGTCCACAGGCGCCGCCGCACGCGCGGGTCGCCTGCTGATTGGCGGCTCCGCGGCTGCCGCTCTCTGACGTAAACCAATGCCCAACAGCGTCAGCTCCTGGGTTCCCAGTTTCTTCACGCTGAGGGCGCGTTTGCCGGAGGCAAACGCGCGTCACGAAGCGCGAAGAAACAGGGACTTTCAAGTGCGGGGGCGGCATCGAAACGGCCGGGTCGCCTGACAGAGAAGAAAATCTGCAGGCTGCTGAGAATGCAATTGCGCGTCACATCCTTCGTGACGCGGCTCTGACGAGCCGCTCCTCAGGATGAAGAGGCGCAGCGACGGCCCGTCAAAAGCCTGGTGGAACACTCAAAAACACGTCGCGTTGAGATACGTGAACGCCTCGACGATTTTGCCATAGGCGCTGGAAAAGGCCTTCGCCTGCTTTTTGTCCGCCTTCGGACATTCCGCGAAAAGCGCTTTCATGACTGCGCCGTGATTGGCCTTGGTGACGAGGGTCGTCGTTTGCTTGGCCTCGTCATAAACGAGATATTCTTTCTCGGTGATCTCGATTGAGGAGACGACATCGACCAGCGCTTGCGACGCCGTGCCGCCGCTGCGGACATCCTTGAGGCTGCGCCCGTCCTTCAGCGCCGCGAGCACTTCCCGCCCCGCGACCTCGCGTGCGCCGCTTTCAAGCATGCCTTCAGGCAGGAAGTCCGCAACCTTTCGCGATGTGCCCGCGGCCGGATTGTAGGAAAGCCGCAACGGCCCGGAGACGAGGCGGCGCAGATAAACGTCGCCATAGGCGTCATAGGTGTCGAGCGCCTT
Source organism: uncultured Caulobacterales bacterium (assembly GCA_964507915.1). GTDB lineage: Bacteria > Pseudomonadota > Alphaproteobacteria > Caulobacterales > Parvularculaceae > Amphiplicatus. The sequence goes on along the minus strand of CAZDRH010000002.1, from coordinate 605,098 downwards.
TTTCGTCTGCTGGGTCAGAAGGAACGCCCCGCCCGGCGGAATGAAAACCGCCGCCGTCTCGCCCGCGGGGATGATGAGCCCGACATGTTTCACGAACTCCCAGTCCGGCTGGAATTGCAGGAGCGCGATGTCGCCCCTGACGACGCCGCCTGAAAACAGGGTCGCCGAACCCGGCGCAAAGCCAGGCCGCCCGATGACGCCGTAGCTGTAGGCGAATTGCCCGGGCTGCCCCTTTTTTTCGCAAACAAACGGCGCAACACAGCGCGACTTGCCGATAAACGGCGTGTCGGCGGAAACGCCGACGACGTCGACCGATTTGGCGGCGAATGCAGGCGCAGCGCAAGCGAACGCCGCGGCGGCGGCGATGACCAGAGCCGTATAGCGCATTGAAGTCTCCCCTTAATCGCGCCGGGCAAGCGGCGCCAGGAGGAGCTTAGCAGCAATCGGCCGGCTCGCCATGCCGCGCGTCAGAACCCTATCGGCCGCTCCGCCGCCACGCCGAGCTTTGTCTCCAGCGCGCGCCCGAGCGCGATGATCTTGCGCTCTTCATAAATGTCGGCCCAGAGGCTGATCCCGCGCGGCGTCCGGAAGGTCTTCGCCTTATCCGCTTTCTTGTCGTCGTCGCCCCAGATCGTGCGCGTCTTGGTCTCGGCGTAGCCTGCGCGAAGCGCCAGCTGCGGCTGGCCGGCGCAATTCGTCATCAGAAGCGCTCCGCCCGCAAAATGCGGGCCGATGAGCGCGTCGAAACCCGAAAACGCGTCCGAAAGCTCCTGCATCAGGCGCCGCCGCAAACGATCGACCTGCACATAATCGACCGCTGAGACAAAGCGCCCCTTGCGCCAGGTGTTGGGCCAGGCTTGCGGCTCCTGCCACGCGAGCTGATCATCCGTATTCTGAAGGGTAAGGTCCGAGAAGGCCGCCGCCGCCTCGACGACGACGATCTGCGACAACGGGCTGTAATCGGTCTTGGGCCAGGGAAAGGCCTCCAGCGTGACGCCGAGAGACTTCAGCGCATCGAGCGCCGCGCGATCGACATCGTCGCCCTTTTCGAAGAATGCCGGAACATAGCCGACGCGCATGCCCTTGATGTCGGCCTTGCCGTCATAGGCGAACCCCATCCGGCCCGCCGCCGCATCATCCGCATCGAAACCATTGATTTCAGAGAGAACAAGCGCCGTATCCTCAACCGTGCGGCAGATCGGCCCGACCTTGTCGAGCGACCAGCAGAGCGCCATGAGGCCCGCGCGCGAGACGCGCCCGAATGTGGGGCGCAGGCCCGTCGTCCCGCAGCGTTCAGACGGCGAGACAATCGAGCCCAGCGTCTCCGTGCCGATCGCGAAGCTCGCAAGACCCGCCGCGACGGCCGAGGCCGAACCCGCGCTTGATCCAGAAGACCCCTCCTCCGGGTTCCACGGGTTGCGCGTGCGCGCGCCGAACCAGAGATCGCCATAGGCGATCGCGCCGCAGGCGGTCTTGCCGAGTAGAACGGCGCCCGCACGTTGCAATTTGCGCACAACTTCCGCATCCGTGCTCGGGATCCGGTCTTTCCACGGCTCGGCGCCCCAGGTCGTCTTGATGTCCTTCGTATCGGCGAGGTCCTTCATCGCATAGGGAATGCCCTGCAGCGGTCCCTTGTCGCGCCCCTCGGCGAAATCCCGGTCGGCGACGGCGGCCTCGGCCATGGCGAGGTCGGCCGTCACGGTGATGAAGGTGTGTAGCGCAGGGTCGTGTTGCTCGATGCGCTTGAGATAGATTTCCGTAAGCCGCGTCGCGGTCAGCGCCTTCGAACGGAGCCACGCGCCTTGCTGCGCGATGCTGGCAAAGGCGATGCCGGCCTCGTCCGCAGGCAGGGCCGCGGCATTGGCGCCGCCAAGCACAATCTCGTTCTTCTGTGCGCTGACTTTCTTCCCCGGCAGACGCGGATCGAAGGCGAGCGCCGGCGCAAGATCATTCGGGAAGGCGTTCTGGCGCAGCGCCGTCAGCCATTCGAGGTCTTCCTCGAAATCCCCGAGCATCTGCGCGCGCTCCTTGTCCGTGAAAGAGAGCTGCAGGAGCTTTTCGGCTTCCTCGAAGGACTTCGCCGTGATCTTGCCGCCATGCGGCTTGATCGCCGCAGGCGCAGCGTTGGCGGCCTTTTTTGCTTCGCCGCAAGCGGACAGCCCTGCAATCGCAGCGCCCGCCGCCGCCAGTTTGAACACGTCGCGTCTGTTCGCTGTCATCGCCCGCCCCTTTGCTTCGGCCAGACAATGGCGCGCCGCGCAAGATCGAGCAAGTCTGGCGGACCAGCTTTGCTACCTGCAGCACTTTATTGTCTTGCCATCACGACAACTGCGGCCGCAATTCACACATAACGCTGCAGATTGCCGGCGCGTCGATGCGGGCCGTAAGCCGTATTCGTTGACCTCAAGGTGGGACGCTGGCACACCCCGGGCCATCCAAAGAAACCAATTCCAAGGAACGTCGGATGACACACCGTGATAACTTCTACGCCCGTGTCTCCGACACGCTCGCTGCGATCAGGGACCAAGGTCTTGAAAAGCTCGAGCGGCCAATCCTCTCGGCGCAGGGGCCGGTGATCGAAGTCCTGCACAAGGGCGTGCGGCGCAAGGCGCTCAATTTCTGCGCCAACAATTATCTCGGCCTTGCGGACAACTCCGAGATCGTCGCGGCCGCCAAGGCGACGATGGATCGCTACGGCTTCGGCATGGCCTCCGTGCGCTTCATCTGCGGCACGCTTGACCTCCACCGCGAGGTTGAACGCGCCATCGCCGGCTATCTCGGCTATGAAGACTCGATTCTCTTCGCCGCCTGTTTCGACGCCAATGGCGGCGTCTTTGAGCCGCTCCTCGAAGCGGAAGACGCGATCATCTCGGACTCGCTGAACCACGCCTCGATCATCGACGGCGTGCGCCTTTCCAAGGCCAAGCGTTACCGCTTCGCCAACTCGGACATGAACGATCTCGAAGCCCAGCTGAAAGCCGCCGAGGCGGACGGCGCGCGCACAAGGCTCATCGTCACGGACGGCGTTTTCTCCATGGATGGCTACATCGCCAAGCTGAAGGACATTACGACGCTCGCGGACAAATATGGCGCGCTTGTCATGGTCGACGACTGCCACGCGACCGGCTTCATGGGGCCGGAAGGCCGCGGCACGCCCGCCCATTGCGGCGTCGAGGGCCGGATCGACATTCTCACCGGCACGCTCGGCAAGGCGCTTGGCGGCGGCATGGGCGGTTATATCTGCGCCTCGAAAGAAGTCGTCCATCTCCTGCGCAACCGCGCGCGGCCCTATCTCTTCTCGAATGCGCTGACGCCGGCCCTGCTCGGCGCGACGCTGAAGACGCTGGAGATCGTGAAACAGGGCGACGGCTTGCGCGCGCAGCTTTTCCGCAACGCCCGCCGCTTCCGCGACGGCATGGCGAAGGCGGGCTTCAAGCTCTTGCCGGGCGAACACCCGATCATCCCGGTCATGCTCGGCGACGCGCGCCTTGCCGGCGACATGGCTTCGGCGATGCTCGACGAGGGCGTCTATGTCACCGGCTTTTCCTTCCCCGTCGTGCCGAAGGGCCAGGCGCGCATCCGCACGCAGATGTGCGCGGGGCATACGGACGAACAGGTCGACGAGGCGGTGCGCGCCTTCACCGCAGCCGGCAAACGGCTCGGCGTGATCTGACAATCGGCGGCGGCTTTTGCCGCTTATTGGCTCCACGCTCATGCGACGCGCGCCGCGCAAGTCCCATGAGGCGTTGGAATCTTCCCACGAATTGTTCGGGGGCTGAAAGTAACGTTCCGCGGGCAAACAGTCTTATAAAGTTCATACATGATGCGAATGGGCAACGGGCGAAGCAATTAAAGCCGCTCGAAGGTCCATATCATGCAATGTCCTTGAATCTGCTCAATCCGTAACCGTACGATTCGGACGCCAACACATCTTGGCAGCGTCAAGGCCCCGTGTCGGGGCTGAAACCACAGGGGGTAGAGAGTCCTTATGAAGCGTATTCTGACTGCTGCGGCGTTCGCTGCATTCTCCAGCGTCGGGTTTTTCGCGCCGGAAGCCAACGCCGGCACCGTGACCTATTCCACCGTCGGTTCGCAATTATGCATCGGCGCCTCGGGCTGCGGCGTCGCCACGCAAACGATCGGCGGCGCGAGCGGCATCACGGTCACTTATGTCCCGGTATCGGGTCCGGCCGACGCCAATCCGTCCACCTTTATCGGCCTTGGCTCAATTGAAGTCCGTTGCGCCGCCGGCGGCACGGCTTGCGGCTCGCAGTCGCTCGCCGGCCTCAATCTCTACATCAACCTCGGACAGACCGGCCCCACGCCCGGCAACGGTTCTCTGCCGGCGCTGAGCTTTAGCGGTTCGATCAGCGGCAACAGCTCAGGCGCCTTTGGGACCACGAGCACCGTGACGACCGCGCTGATTGGCGCCGTCACCTATCGCTACTTCAATGCCAACGTATTCCTGAACCCGCCGTCTTCCGGCACAACGGCTGGCATCGGCCGTGTGTTCATCACTGGCTTCCTCACAGACGAGTCCCCGGTGGTGCCCGTTCCGGCCGCGCTGCCGCTTCTCCTGTCGGGCCTCGCCGGCATCGGCTTTGCCGCGCGGAAGAAGAAAGCGGCCTGATCGGCGAACACGAATACTGCGCTGCCGAACGGCGCAGGCTTCAATGTCTATTGGCCGGCCCCCCTTGGGGCCGGTCTTTTTTTTGGCAGGGACTGCACAGGCGCCCATTCACCGCGCAGCGACATCTGCTCCATATTCCCACGCATACGGAACGCCGGTTTCGCCCAAAAGCGCGCGCACAAGTCTAGGAAATGCGGTTTCCGCCCTCACGTCGTTCGACAGGATGAGAACACAGCGCTTGCGCCGCTCGACGCAGACCACGGTGTTGGCTGTCTCGTCATTGTGGCCGCCTTTGAAGAAGCCCGGACCTTGAGGTCCGTCAAACACAATAAGACCCAGCCCCGCATGGAGGTCCTTTCGCCTTTCAGCCTCGGGGAGTTCATCCTGGAACGTCGGGAATTGGGTTTTCGTCTTGATGCGCAATTGCGGACGCGTCAGCTCCTTGCGCGACGCGCGCGTCAGCCCGTCGCCTCGGACAAGCGCCGCAACGAATTTCGAGAAATCGTCGATCGAGGTGTCCATAGACCCCGATGCGCGCACTTTGCTGCGCTCGTCGTGCTCGACCGCTCGGCCCTCGGCGTTGAACCCGTCGGCAAGATTGGGACGGAAATCAGGACGCCATTGCAGCGAGGTGCGCGTCATGCCAAGCGCGCCAAACGTCTCTTGCGTGAGGGCGCCGACATCGATCCCCAGTCCTTGAGAACGCTTGCCGTTCTCGATCACGAACTGCAACAGGATCAAGCCTTCGCCCGAATAGGCGTAGCGCGAGCCCGGCTCGAAATGGATACGGAGTTTCTGGTCCGGCTCCAGCCACCAGAAGTTCGCAAATCCGGTCGAATGGGTGAGGGCCATCCGCGGCGTGATCTTGCGCCAGCGTGGGTCGCCGGCAAGATCCTTGTAAGGACCATATTTATCCGGAAAGATCGCTTCCGGATCATAGTCGGTGAGCGGCTTGTCGAGGGCGTCGGCAAGCGGCGCGTCAAGGTTCAGCTTTCCCTGATCAACAAGGCGCAACACGGCGTGCGCGAAGACGGTCTTGGTCAACGATGCGCCGTACATGACCGTATCGGTTTGCAATGGGTCTCCTGCGGCGTTGCGCTGCCCGTAGGCGCGAACGTAGCGGACCTTGCCGCGGTCAATCACCGCGAGAGCGAGCCCCTTCGCGCCGGTCTCCGTCATCGCGGCGGCGACTTGCGTATCAATCTCTGATGGGCTCGTCGGAAACGGCGCAGCGATCGCGTGTCCCGGAAGCGCCCCAAAAATCGCCGCACACAACCAGGCGGCCATCCGCCTTTGAACGCAACCCATAGGCGGACTCCAATCTTCCAATGTTAGGCGAGGCCGAAAGAATGGCGCGCTAATCCGTCACCGCCGCGTGCCAGTCCTTGTAGGGGCCTGCCCCGAGGACGCGCGCCTGCACTTGCGAAAGCGCAGCATTGATTGTCGACGTCGCCTGCGTGTTCGGGTGGACGGGCCGGCGCAAGGGCCGCTTGCCCGGCGGCAGGGCGATGATCGCCGCGATCGCCTTCGGCACGTCCATGGGGTCGGTCGTCCCGCCGCCGGAAAACTGCCGGCGCGCCATTTCGAGATGGCCTGCATAGGCGGCCGTTCTTTCCGCATCGAGCGCGGCGAGCATATCGTCCGTATACCGCCTGCCGTTGTCCCAGATCTTGGTCGGATAGCCGCCGGGCTCGACAATGCAAATTTCAACGCCAAAGGGCGCAAGCTCATAGGCCATCGCCTCGAACATGGCTTCAGCGGCGAATTTCGTGCCGCAATACATGCCGATATTCGGCACGACGAGCCGGCCGAGCTGCGAGGTGACCTGCACGATCAGTCCCTGCTTCTTGCCGCGCATCGCCGGCAGAACCGCGCGCGCCATGCGGTGCGAGCCGAAGAGATTGGTGTCGAACTGCAGTTTCAGCGCGTCTTCGCCATGCGCCTCTACAGGCCCCGAAATGCCGACGCCGGCATTGTTGACAAGAACGTCGAGCGCGCCGCCCGCCGTCTTTTGCGCTTTGGCGACGCCCGCCGCGATCAGCGCGGGCTTCGTCACGTCGATCTCGACGACGGAGAGCTTGAGCCGGTCCGCGGCGGCCGCCTCCTGCAACTCCTGGGCCTCGGGGCGCTTGCCGCCCTTGAGATTGCGCATCGAGGCGATCACGGTCGCGCCGAGCTTGGCGCAATGGAGCGCCGCAAGTTTGCCGAAGCCGGAACTCGTGCCGGTGATGAGGATCGATTTGCCGCCGAGATCGATAGGCGCCTCTGGCGCCGCCGCAGGCGTCAATTGCGTTTGCGCACTGGCCGCGCTTGCCGCAAAGATGGCTGCGCCTCCGAGCAAGAGCCTTCTGTTCGGATGTTTGGTGTCCGCCATGACGTCCTCGCTTTTTGCCCGCAGCGAGCATGACATCACGTCTGCCAGAGCGCCAGCCAGGATATACGCCAAAGGTCCCTGAGATAAACCCTGATCGGTCTACCCTCTCGCCAAACGGCCGCCGCGCCGCTATAGAGCGCGCCAACTCACCCCAATCAGAAAGAGTTTCCGCCATGAAGGTCATGGGCAACGCCATCCGCCCGGGGATGGTCATCCAATACAAAGAAAAGCTGATGCTCGTCACAAAGATCGAGCTCAGAACGCCGGGAAATTTGCGCGCCTTCAACCAGGTCGAAATGGTCGATGTCGTCACCGGCACCAAGTTCCAGGACCGCTTCGCATCGACCGACGCGATCGAGCGCGTGCGCCTTGAACAAAAGAGCTATCAATATCTCTATGAAGAAGGCGACATGCTCGTCTTCATGGACACTGAAAACTACGAGCAGGTGCATGTGCAGAAGGCCTTGCTCGGCGACCAGGTCGACTTCCTCGAAGCCAATATGCAGGTCGAAATAGAAAGTTACGAAGGCCGGCCGCTCGGCGTCACGATGCCTGAGACGGTCATCATGACGGTGAGAGAAACCGAGCCGACGGTGAAGGGCCAGACGGCGTCCGGCTCGTTCAAGCCGGCCGTTCTCGAAAATGGCGTGCGCATCATGGTGCCTCCCTATCTCGCGGCAGGGGAAAAAGTGGTCGTCCGCATCGCCGACCGCGAATATCTCGAACGCTCAAGAGGTTAACGCCGATTTCGCGCTGGCGAAGCGGCGAGGGTCTCGGTTAGCCTCGCCGCAGACGGCGGGGCTTGTGTCATATGGGGCGCTTACAGAAACTGATCGCGATGGCGTGCGCCTGCACCGCCGTGACGCCGGCCAATGCGGGCGAGCCGCTCCGTACCGTATTTGACACGCCGGATTGGTTGAAGATCGACCTCACTCACCGCATCCGTTACGAGGCCGTCCACAATCAGCCGGCCGTAGCGCGCCGCGGCGACGACCAGCTTCTGTCGCTTGTGACCTTTCTCAAAGTTGAGCTTGGCGACGAGCAGGTGAAGCTCGTCGGCGAAGCCGTTGATGCGCGCGGCTATCTCGACGACACGGGCAGCGGCTTTTCCAACGGCACCGTCGATCCCATCGATTTCCTGCAGCTGCATCTCGCCTTGAAGGACGAGGACGTTTTCGTCAACGGCGACAAAGCGGGTCTTCTCGCTGGCCGCTTCACCACACAGTTCGGCGCAGGCCGGATCATCGGCAAGAATTCCTTCCGCAATGTGACGGACGCCTTTACGGGCCTGAAGGCCGACTGGACGTCGCCCAAGGGCGAAACGGTGACCTTGCTTTGGGCGCTGCCCGTGCAGCGTCTGCCGAACGCGGCCCCTGCCCTTTCCGAGAACCGCGCCGCGCTCGACGATCAGGATTTCGACCTGCAGCTTTGGTCCGTCTACGTCACAAAGCAGAAAGCTTTTTTCGGTTTGGCCGCCGAGGCCTATGTCATCGGCGTCGTCGAGAAGGACGACCCGCTTGAGGCCGAGACCCGCAACAGGCGCCTGACGACGCCAGGATTGCGCCTTGTCTCAAAGCCGGGCCCGGGCGCCTTCGACTTTGACCTTGAAGCCGCCTATCAGTTCGGCAAGGCCCGCGCGACGACGAGCCCCGCCGATACGCGCGACCTCGACGTGTCAGCGGGCTTTGTCCACGCCGGATTCGGCTACACATTTGATGCAGCGTGGAAACCGCGGCTCATCCTCGAATACGATTATGCAACCGGCGACCGCAATCCGGCCGACGGTGCTTTCAACCGCTTCGATGCGCTCTTTCCGGCGCTGCGCGGCGATCTTGGACCGGGTTCGCTCTACGCCGTGTTGACGCGAGCCAATCTATCCTCGCCCGGTTTGCGACTCGACGCACAGCCTTCAGACAAGTTTGATTTCTTCATCGATCAGCGCGCCGTATTTCTCGACTCCACCCGCGACCGCTTTGGCGGCACCGGCGTTGTTGATCCGGCCGGGAATTCCGGCCGCTTCGCCGGCGCGCAAACTGAAGCGCGTGCGCGGTATTGGCTGAAGAAAAACCGCATTCGCCTTGAGGCGGGCGGCGCTTATTTCGCCGAGGGCCGCTTAATGCGCGACGCACCGAACGAGAACGGCGAAGGCGACGTCGTGTACGGCTACACGGACGTCACCTTCACGTTCTGAAATCAGGCGTTCTGTTTGCGACGCGCGCTCGCAGCAAAGCCCGCTATGGCTGAGCCGAAGAGCCAAACTGCGCCGGGCAGAGGGACTTCAGGCGTATCAACTTCAGCGGCAATGAAGTTATCGAACGCGGTTTCTTCATTGCCGGTTCCGTTGATCTCAGGACCCTCGCGCCACAAAATGCGCACAATATCAAGCGGAGAGACAATCCCGACAAAGATCGGCGTGCTCTCTGTGGCATTTGTCGGAAAGATGTTCACGAGCTGGCTCGACAGGTCAGAAAAGAAGATCTCGAGCACGCCCGGCCCTGGAGTCGCCGGATCGAACGCCTCAATGTCGAAGGCGAAGGCGTTGAATGACCCCACAAGGATTTCATAGAAAAGATTGCCGTTCGCGCGGGTCGTACCATCAAGCGCAAACATCTCCTTGTCGCCAGACCCTTGGAACACCTCGAGCCGCGCCGCATTGGTCGTCGCCGTCGTTCCCGGAAGGAAGTTGACGCCGAAGAGATTGGCTCCGTCGGCAAATCCTTCAAAGTCTTGCGTTTGTGTCGCCGCACCGCTGAGCGCGGCGTTGAACAAGGCGAGGTTGGTCGCCTTGTCGCCGATAAACAGCGTTGCAGCCGACGCAGGCGCGGCGCCGAGCAAGAATGCTGCGGCGGCGGCCGTCGTTAGAAGTCGTTTCATGGTCAGTCTCCCCAGAGTGATTTGCCGAAAGGCCATGTCAATGTGATCCCGGCAGCCGTGATTTCAAATGACGACGCAGAAAGTTGTGACACGGATCACAGCCGCCGCACCCGCTTGCGTCGCCGCGCCGGGTCCGGCTATCGGTTTGGGGTCCGAAAGGCGGGAACCCATGGCTGTGTCAGATTTTTCCGTCCAAATCGTGCCGGTGACGCCTTTTCAGCAAAACTGCTCAATCATCAAGGCGCCGTCCGGAAAGGCGGCGGTCGTCGATCCCGGCGGCGAGCCCGACAAGATCATGGCGGCTGCGGTCAAAATGGGCGCGACCATTGAGAAGATCTGGCTGACGCACGGCCATCTCGACCACGCCGGCGCGGCTGAAGAGATCAAGCGGCGCACGGGTGCGCCGATCGAAGGTCCGCAGAAGGAAGAAGTCTTCTGGCTGACGCAGATCCGCGAAAGCTGGCGGCGCTTCGGCATCGAAGACGGCGAGGACTGCACGCCGGACCGCTGGCTCGAACAGGGCGATACGCTGGAACTCGACGGCATCGTCTTCGACGTCGCCTACACGCCGGGCCACACGCCCGGTCATGTCGTGATTTTCCATCGCGGCATGAAGCTCGCTTTTGTCGGCGATGTTCTCTTTGCAGGTTCGATCGGCCGCACGGATTTTCCACGCGGCGATCTCGACACGCTCATCGCTTCCATTACGACGCGGCTATGGCCGCTTGGCGAAGATATGCGCTTTATTCCCGGCCACGGTCCGATGTCGACCTTCGGCCAGGAGCGGCGCAACAATCCCTTCGTCGCCGACACGATCACCGGCTATGGCGGCGCGCAAAAGTCGGGCACGGACGAACTGGCGCAGCGACTTTCGAAGCGGTGGACCTGAGGAGACGCCGCAACATCGGACGTCTGATCGATCGATAAACCGTTCGTTAACTTCACCGATTTTCAACGCGCTTCGACCATGTTTATCCCGTGTGCGCGGGAGCAACGCATGTTCGGCATAGGCGGCAAAAAACAGAAAATCGAAATGGGTACGCCCGAAGCGAATGAAGCGACGCGACGCGCGCTCGCTGCTCTCGGCGACGACGGCGGCCGGCCGCGGCGCGTGACGCACCACGCGAGCGCCGGATCCAAGGCCGACCCCAAAGCGCGCCGTGACATGATTGACGATCTCGTATCGAAGGGCTTTGCACCAACGCTCAGCGACGATGGAAAGTCGATGACCCTCGCGCACGAGACGGTCGTGACCGGCCTATCTTTCGACCAGAAAACCGGCGAGCTTGCGGCCTGGTTCAAGGTGCGCGGCTGGACATATGAGGGATGGGAAAGCATCGTCGCGGGTTCAGAAGCCGCGGCTTGACCGGACGCGCGCAACTTATGCGGCGACAGCGCTCTTGATTTTCTGTGTTGAAGTCGCCATCGCCTTGTTCGTCAAAAGCGGGTTTGTCCGGCACACGCTCAGCGACGTGTTCGTGGTTATGCTTCTTTACGCGGCGCTGATGGCCGTCGCGCCGCTTCCACGCGTAATCGCCGCCGGACTCTGCTTTGTATTTGCTTGCGCCGTAGAAGTGGGACAGGCGCTAGGTCTCGTCGAGAGGCTCGGCCTTTCTGACATGCCTCTCGCCCGGATCGTCATCGGCACGACCTTCAGTTGGAGCGACATAGCCGCCTATGCGGCAGGCGCATTCATTACTGTGATCGCGGATTCCGCCGCTCGGCGACGGCTTTTCTGATCGTCGCGCCAGCCGATAAACCTAGGCGGCGGTCGCCGGAGTCTTGAGGGCCTTCACTGCCGCTTCGGTCGCGGCTGCGAACATGCCAAGGCCCTCTTCGAGAACTTGCATCGGGATATTGAGCGGCGTCAGGCAACGCAGACACTGCGCATAGGCGCCGGCGGTCGTGAGGATGAGCCCTCGATCGCGCGCTTCGAGCTGAATGCGCGAGGCCATGTCGGCCCAGGGCTTGTTGGGGTCGCCGTCCTTTACGCATTCGACAGCGATCATGCCGCCGACCTGGCGCACATCGCCGAAGACGCCCTTGGCGACGCCTGCTTGCAGGCCGCGCCAGCTGTCTGCGACGCGCTTGCCGATCACGTCCGCACGCTGAAGGAGCCCCTCCTCCTCGAAGACCTCGAAGACGGCGAGCGCAGCAGCACAGGCGACCGGATTGCCGCCATAGGTCGAGCCCATCCCGCCGGCGGCGATCTTGTCGAGGAGCTCAGCCTTGCCGGTCAGCGCCGAAAGCGGCAGGCCCGCCGCAATCGACTTGGCCACACAGATCATGTCGGGTTCGACGCCCGAATGCTCGAAACCGAACATCTTGCCCGTGCGGCCCATGCCGGACTGGATTTCATCCGCGATCAGAAGAATGCCATTGTCGTCGCAGAGTTTGCGCAGCGCCTGCAGGAACTCAGGCGGCGCAGCGTTGAAGCCGCCTTCGCCCTGCACGGGCTCGACGATTATCGCTGCGATTTCTTCCGCAGGGATTTGGGTCTTGAAAATGTGGTCGATGCAGGTGAGCGCGGTACGCATCGACACGCCGTGATAAGCGTCGGGGTAAGGCGCGTGGAACACGGCGGGAACGAGCGGCCCAAAGCCCTGCTTGTAGGGCTTCGACTTACCAGTCAGCGTGGTCGCAAGCAGCGTGCGTCCGTGGAACGCGCCCTCGAAGGCAAGGACGCCCGGCCGGCCGGTGATCCGCCGCGCAAATTTGACCGCGTTTTCGACGGCTTCAGCGCCGGAGTTGAAGAGCGCAGTTTTCTTCTTGCTCGGTCCCGGAGCGAGCTTGTTCAGCTTCTCGCAGACCGCAACATAGACCTCGTATTGGGCGATCCCGAAACTCGTATGGAGGAAAGCATCGACCTGGCGTTTGATCGCCGCGACGACTTTCGGATGACGGTGCCCTGCGTTGAGCACGCCGATGCCGCCGATAAAGTCGATGTAACGTTTGCCTTCGACGTCCCAGAGTTCGGCCCCTTCGGCGCGCGCCGCGTACACGCCGGACTTCGACGGCAGACCAGCGGGACATGCGGCATCCCGACGCGCCTTTAAGGTTTCATTGCTGACGAACTCGTTCCGCCCGTGGTCCATGCCCCGCACTTTCTACAAAACCGGAAATTCTTGGCGCTGGCTCTACCGCATTTCCCCTAATCTTTGCAGGGGCTTTCAAGGAATTCCATATACGAGCTGAGGATATTTCGTTGGCTGCCGCCGCCGCCCAATTACCACCGCCTTGCAAATGGGCGGCAGGGCGCGATCTGACTTTGTCCGGGCAATTGTTCGCGGGCGCAATAAATGCTACAAGCAGCGCGTGATCCGAGTAACGGCTGGTCGCGTAACTGGCGCAATCTGTTCGCCGGCCCTGTTAGGCTGCGTCTTCAGGAGCGGCAGGGTCTGGCGGCATGACATAGGGCGATCGCAGTGACGGACGAGAAAATCACCCAAGGCATCCTAAAGTTTGTCTGGCAGATGAACGGCAAGGAAAATGGCGACCAGGTGAAGCGCGTCGCCATTTCCAAGAATTGGCTCGATGAGGAAGGTGCGCCGACGGCTGACGGCCGCCAGCTCGTACAATCCTTTGAGCTTCTGCGCAGCATTGAGCGCGATTTGATGTAACCCGGGCGCAAGCCGGGTTTTTTTGTATCCGAACCGCGCTGATTTCAGTTCGACATGTGACCGATACTCGCGGCGCTTTTTGGGGCATCTGCCCCCGGGCGCACCAGAACACGTCCGTTCACCGACGCCGCAGCGCCTCGATTGTCTGTCCGGGCGCGATTTCATTCGCAGAACAAACGAGATCGATCACCGCGGGCTTGGCGCTCGCGCGTGCGGCGGCGAAGGCGGCCGGGAAATCTTCCGTCCGTTCGACACGCGCGCCGAAGGCGCCGAAGCTCTCGGCAAAGGCTTTGAAATCCGGATTGACGAGATCCGTGCCGGACACGCGCGCGGGATAGTCCCGCTCCTGATGCATACGGATCGTCCCATAGGTTCCGTTATTCGCGACCAAAACGATCGCGTTGAGCCCGTATTGCACCGCCGTCGCCAGTTCCGAAGACGCCATCATGAAATCGCCGTCGCCCGCCGCGCAGACGACTTCGCGCGCAGGGAAAACCGACTTCGCCGCGAGCGCGGCCGGGTAGCCATAGCCCATCGCGCCGGATGTCGGCGCAAGCTGCGTCTTGAACGCACGATGCCGGTAAAAACGGTGCAGCCAGCCGGCGAAGTTGCCGGCCCCATTGGTCATGATCGTATCGGCGGGCGTAACCTTCTCCACATGCGCAAAGACTTCGGAAAGATTGACTCCCGCCCTCACGGGGACGGGCTCTGAAAACGCCTCGAGCTCGGCATGGGCGGCGCGGGCCTGTTCCGCCCAATTCTCGTTGTGTGACCAGCTCTCTGCGGCGAGCCGCGCCGCCATGGCGACGGGGGCCGCGTTGATCGCGAGGACTGGCGTGTAGACCCGGCCCAATTCCTCAGCGCCCGCATGAATATGGACGAGCGGCTGCGCCGCAAGCGGCGGCGCCGGCAGAGTATAACCCGACGTCGTCATTTCGCCGAGACGCGGACCAAAGGCGATGAGAAGGTCCGACGCCTTCACGCGCTCGACAAGCTTCGGGTTCGGCGCAATGCCAAGATCGCCCGCATACTGAGGATGAAGGTTGCCGAACACGTCTTTGGAGCGGAAGGAACAGCCGACCGGCAAGCCGGTCGCCTCGACAAACCGCTGCAAATCGCCGACCGCCTCTTTCGTCCAGCCGCCGCCGCCGACGAGAAGAAACGGCCGTTGCGCTTTGGCCAGCAGAGTCTTGAATTGGGCAAAGGCGACAGGATCGGGCGCGGCGCGCGCAATCGGCGCGGCAGGAAGCAACGGAGCTTCCGCCTCTTCCGTCAGCATGTCCTCCGGCAGCGCCAATACGACGGGTCCCGGACGGCCGTTCATGGCATTGGCGAAAGCGCGGTTTACATATTCCCCCGCACGAGCGGCGACATCGATCTGGCCTGCCCATTTCACGACGGAAGCGAACATGCGCCGGTAGTCGATCTCCTGGAACGCTTCGCGGTCCATCTGGTCGCGCGCGACCTGGCCGATGAACATGATCATCGGCGTCGAATCCTGAAATGCAGTGTGGAGGCCGACGGCGCCTTGCGTCGCTCCGGGCCCGCGCGTCACCATCACGATCCCGGGCCTGCCGGTCAGCTTGCCATACGCCTCCGCCATATTCGCGGCCGAGGCTTCGTGCCGGCAGACGATCAGCTTGATCCGGTCACGGACGTCGTACAGCGCGTCGAGGACGGCGAGATAGCTTTCACCCGGCACGCAATAAACATGGGTGACGCCATTGGCGAGCAGCGCATCGACGAGGTGGCGGGCGGCGGATTGTTTGACGGTCGAGGGCATATGGCATCCAGCGTTGATGTCGGACGCCTAGACGATTTCCAGCCTCAAGGGAAAGTCAGACCCGCCGGTCGAGGAGCACGCCCTCGCCTTCGGCCCCGGCCTCAGCACCGCCATCCGGCACGAAGGGCCATTCCGCAATCACCTCGCCAGTCTCGATATCGACGGCCGTGTAATGGAAGCCCGGTGCATTTTCGCGGCGATCGATCTGGACGCGGGTGTTGGCGCCGACAAGCTCCGAGACAAGCTGTTGGGTGCGCTGCAGCCCGTCCGCCTGTTGGGCGGAAAGCTCGGCAGGTGCGCGTTGCTGTGACTGCAGTTCGCGCCGGCTCGGCTCGGGCTTTTCGCCACTGTCTGATACCTTGACAGCGACAACGCCTGTCGTGATCCGCAACACATCCATGGGCGCCTCTCCTTGGCGCACGGGACCAATCGACCGCTGGGCCCCGGCTTCCGCTCCTTACCTGCTCTGCACCTTGCCCTGCATCGCCCCCGACGCCCGGCCCGGCGGCATTGCCGTTGCAAATTCCGGGCGACTGCGCTTGCGTTATCCACTGGACCATGCCGCGCCTCAGCCAAACAGGGTCTTAGAACCGCGAAATGCTCCCTAGACATTAAGAATTTCGTGCACCTTGACGTGAAAGCGGCAGGTCTTGCCGGTCGATATATGCCGCCCGGCAAAATTTGCCGCCCATTGTGACGCCGTGGCGGCGGCGCTCCGATTTGGTGTAGACGGAGGCGGAGACCCCTCTTGAGGAGAGCCGCCATGGCCCGCAAATATGCGCGCGTTCCCGAACTCAGCCTGAAGCGCTTCACGCATGGTACGGCCGCCGAGCGCGCCGAGTTTGAAGGCGCGCTCATGGAAGGCTTCCAGTATTTTGGATTCATCATCCTCAAGGACCATGCTGTCAGCCGCGACCTCCTCGCGCGCGCCTATGGCCTCCTCCGCGACTTCTACGCTTTGCCCGAAACGGAGAAGAGATCCCACATGGTCGGTGTCGACGGCCAGCGCGGCTACACGCCGTTCGGCCGCGAGCACGCGAAGGATTCCAAAGTCGGGGACCTTAAGGAATTCTGGCATGTCGGGCGCGAATTCCCGCCAGGCTCGCCGCTGGCAACCACTTACCCCACCAATGTCTGGCCATTGAGGCCAGCCGGTTTCCGCGAGACATTCACCGCGCTCTACGATGCGCTGGAGGAGGCAGGTTTCGCCATGCTGGAGGCGCTTGCTCCGTCGCTCGACGTGCCGCGCGATTATTTCCGGACCATGGCGACGAACGGCAATTCTATCCTGCGCCTCCTCCACTACCCGCCGATCGGGAAAGATGCAGACCCTCGCGCCGTGCGCGCGGCAGCGCATGAAGACATCAACCTCATCACCATTCTCGTGGCTGCCAATGGCGGCGGGCTCGAACTGCTCGACCGCGACGGAACCTGGCTGCCGGTCGAGACCGATCCCGACAACCTCATCGTCGACGCCGGCGACATGCTGGCGCGCGCGACGAATGATGTCATCCCGGCGACGACGCACCGCGTCGTCAATTCTCCGGGTTCGGACCTCTCCTCGCGCTATTCGATGCCCTTCTTCATGCACCCGCATTCGGACGCGGTGCTCGAATGTATCCCCTCGTGCAAGGGCGCGGGGGCGAAATATCCGCCGATCACCGCGGACGCGTTCCTGAAGCAACGGCTTCGCGAAATCGGGCTGGCAGGTTGAAACTGCGATCGCCATAGAGGTTGCTCAACGCATTTGCGGCTGCGGCGCCTGGACGCTGTAGTGCACACAGAGCTTTGACCATTCGGCAATCGCAAATTGGAGCGTCAGCGCGCCGCGCTGCCAGCTGACCGACACTCATGGTAGCCTGACGTTCATGGAGCGGACGGTAGCGCGTCAGATTCTGTTGATTGCGGCTTGTGCGGCGTTTGCGGCACAGCTGCTGCTTCCACCCCTTTTCGTGCGAAACGCCTCGGCCGCTGAGCTAGGTCTGCGTGCATTGGTCTGCACAGATGACGAAACACTGTCGCTTTCAGCGTCAGCGGCTGCACGCGATCTTGTCGGCGCCAGTCGCCACGATCGTGGCCAAGTAGGGGGCGGCTTTTGCCTGCTCTGCCAGGCGCCAGCCGCGATGGCGGCAACGGCGCCGGATGGAGCGCTCATACGCTTCCAGCATTTGTCTTTCAGCGCACTGCCGCTCGTGGTCCTGCATGTCGCCCTCTCGGCTGTCGGCCCGCCGCTTGGCGGCCGCGCTCCTCCGCGCGCCTAGCGTCCCGTCATCCGCCATCCGGCCGGACGCCCGCCCTTGGCCGGGCGGCAAGCCCGGTCGATTTCGATACCGCTATGTCCGGATCTCCTTATGGTTCGCCGTGCTCTTGCGCGCACCGCTGCGCGCCGCCTTGTCGCCGACATTCATCTCTGGCTGAGCCTCATCGTCGGCGCGCAGGTCTTCCTCTGGATCGCAAGCGGCCTCTTCATGACGCTGCCGCCAATCGAAAAAGTGCGCAGCGAGCACCGCCTCGCCGACCCGCCGCCTTCGGATCTTGCGAAGTCCGGACCGTTCATTGCACCTGAAGCCGTCATGCGTGACGCCGGCGCCCCGTTAAAGCGCCTCAGCCTTGATCTGCTCGGCGGCAAGCCTGTCTATGTCGGCGAGAGGTCGTCAGGCGAAACCTTGTTGTTGGACGCGAGGACAGGACGCCTGCTTTCGCCAATCGACGAAAGGCTGGCGCGCGCCATCGCCGAACAGACGCTCAAGGGCGGTCTCAAATCCGCGCGCGCCACATGGATCGCCGACAGGCCGCCGATCGAGTACCGCGGCGCTCTACCCGTCTGGAGGATCGACTTTGGCGATGCCGATCGCCTCTCCCTCTATGTCTCGCCGCAAAGCGGCAAGATCCTGGCGCGTCGATCCGATCTCTGGCGCGCCTATGATTTTTTCTGGTCCCTGCACATCATGGACTATCGCGGGCGGGAAAACTTCCATCACCCACTGCTGATTATGTTTGCAGGAAGCGCGCTCGCCATGGCGATATCGGGGCTCGGTTTGCTCGTGCTGCGGCTGCCGCAGCGGTTGCGCCGCCGCAACGTCCGCACAAGAAGGAGTTTTAGAAATTCGCGCTCCAGATAGCGTCCATGCACGATGCATTGGACCCCATTCTTTACATAGCTGATATGGTAGGAATTTCGTCACTCCTGATCCGAAGCGCGACCCTTGCGGATATCCCCGCCCTGCAAGCAATCGAACGCCGCGCCAATCAAGTATTTCTCCAGGTCGGCTACGACTTTGTCGCCGACGGCCCAGTTCGTGACGAAGCCGAACATCACCTATCCCAGTCTTCGGGAGCAGCCCTTGTCGCGGTAACCGGAGGTGGGCCCGTTGGATTCGCCCTCGCTCTGCCGCTGGATGCGGAAGCGCATCTCCTCGAGATCGATGTCGATCCGCCACACCAGCGCCAGGGCATCGCGCGGCGTCTTATTGAGACAGTCGAAGCCTGGGCGCGCAGCAACAAACTTGCCGCGCTGACCCTCACGACCTATCGGGATGTGGCGTGGAATGGTCCTTATTATGAGAAACTCGGATTCGAACGCTTCGATCCGCCGCCGGCAAGGACGGGGCTTGCTGGCGTTATCGCCGAGGAAGCCGAAGCCGGCTTTGCCGTCCGTCCGCGCATTGTGATGCGAAAGGTGCTTCCGTGACGGCTCAGTCTGATCTTGTCATCATCGGCGCCGGCCATAACGGCCTCGTTTGCGCGGCCTATTGCGCGGCCGCCGGATTGAAAGTGCACGTCGTCGAACGCCGCGGCGTGGTCGGCGGCGCGGCCGTGACTGAAGAGTTTCACCCCGGCTTCCGGAATTCGACAGCGAGCTACACGGTGAGCCTTCTCAATCCGAAAGTCATCGCCGATCTCGATCTTTATGCGAATGGTCTCAAAGTCGTCGAACGCGACATCGCCAATTTCTGGCCGCTCGGCGCGGGGGCAGGCGCGTATCTGAAACTCACCTTCGACGCCGAACGCAATAAGGCGGAATTCGCGCGCCTCTCGTCCAAGGACGCAGAGGCTTTGCCGCGCTATTACGAGGCAATTGATGCGGCGGCGGATGTTTTGCGCGACCTCGTGCTCACGACCCCGCCCAACATCGGCGGCGGCATCGCTGATCTTTGGCGCGCGTTGCAGACGGGCGGGCGGCTTGCGCGCCTCAAACAGGCGCATCAAACGCTCATTCTCGATCTTTTCACGAAATCGGCGGCGGAATTCCTCAAAGCCTATTTCGAGCATCCCTCGATCATCGGCGCTTTCGCTTTTGACGGCGTCGTCGGCGCTTACGCCTCGCCCTATGCGCCGGGCACGGCCTATGTGCTCCTGCATCACGCTTTCGGCGAAGTGAACGGCAAGAAGGGCCGCTGGGGACATGCGATCGGCGGCATGGGCGCGATTACGGGCGCCATGGCGCGCGTCGCCCGCGCCCGCGGCGTCGAGATCACGACAGACGCCGCCGTCTCCGGCGTCATCGTCGAACATGGCCGCGCCGCCGGCGTGAAGCTCGAAAACGGCGCCGAAATCCGCGCGCGCGCCGTCGCCGCCAACGTCAATCCCAAACTCCTTCTGACGGAGCTTGTCGGCGCCGAAGCGCTGGAACCCGGCATCCGTACGCGGATGGAGAACTATGCTTGTGGTTCTGGCACGTTCCGCATGAACGTCGCCCTCTCCGAATTGCCGGAGTTTTCTTGCCTGCCGACGGGCGGCGAGGCCGCAGAACACCATCGGTCCGGCATCGTCATCGGGCCGACCGCCGACTATCTGGACAAGGCGTGGCTCGATGCGCGGAGCTTCGGCTGGTCGCGCGAGCCGATTGTCGAGATTCTCATTCCGTCGACGATGGACGACAGCCTTGCGCCGCCGGGCGCACATGTCGCGAGCCTCTTCTGCCAGCAATTCGCCCCGTCGCTCTCGGACGGACGCAGCTGGGATAGTTGCCGTGAGATTGCGGCCGACACGATCATCGACACGGTGACGAAATACGCGCCGAATTTCCGGCGAAGCGTCATTGCAAGGCAGATCCATTCGCCGCTCGACCTCGAACGCAAATTCGGTCTCGTCGGGGGCGACATCATGCACGGGCGCCTGTCGCTGGATCAGATGTTCTCGGCGCGCCCTGCGCCTGGCTACGCCGATCACCGCATGCCTGTGCGCGGCCTCTATCTTTGCGGCTCGGGCGCCCATCCGGGCGGCGGCGTCACCGGCGCGCCCGGGCACAATGCGGCGCGGGAGATCATCGCGGATTTCCGTTCACGGAAGAATTAGATGAATTAAGCCTCTTCGAGGCTCTTCAGCGCCGCTGACAATTTCGCTTGCCGCGCCTCCCACTCGACGCGGCGCTGCCGGTTCTCCTCGAGAATTTCCGGCGGCGCGCGCTCGACGAACTGCGCATTGGCGAATTTGGCGTCGACGCCGGCGATATCCTTGGCGCATTTCTCGATCTCTTTGGCGAGACGCTTTTTCTCTTCATTGAGATCGATCACGCCCGCGAGCGGCAAGGCGTAAACTTCGCCGTCATGGACGATCTGCACCGCGCCCTTGGGCGCTTTGGGCGCAGGCGCGATTTCAGAAAGCCGCGCGAGGCGCTGCACCAGCGCGCCATAGCGTTCAAACCGCACTGATATGGCGGGGGTCATCGACGTCAAGACAAAGGGAATCTTGGCGCCGGCGTCGACGCGCATCTCCGTCCGCACCGAGCGGATTTCAGAGATGAGGCCGATGAGCCAGTTGATCTCCGCCGCCGCTTCCGGCCGGTGCGGAAAGATGGCCTCAGACGGCCAGGGCGTCATAACGAGCGGCTGCGGGCGGCGATTAATGGCGCCCCACAGCTCCTCCGTTACGAAGGGCATGACAGGATGGAGCAGGATCAGGATCTGATCGAGAACGAAAGCCGCTGTCGCGCGCGTTTCAACTTTTGCCGGACCGTCTTCGCCCATCAGAATGGGCTTTGCGAGTTCGAGGTGCCAGTCGCAGAAAACGTTCCAGGTGAAGCGATAGAGCGCGCCTGCGGCGTCGTTGAAACGATATTCCTCGATGGCGCGGGTCGTCTCTTCGAGCACGAGGCCGGCCTCGTGCAGGATCCACTGGTTCAACGTCTCTTCGACAGCATGCGGATCAAAACCGGCGGCCGGCCGGCACTCGTTCATTTCGCAGAAGCGCGCCGCGTTCCAGAGTTTGGTGCCGAAATTGCGGTAGCCCTCGACCCGCGCTTCGGAGAGGCGGATATTGCGCCCTTGCGCGGCCATCGCTGTGAGCGTGAACCGCAAGGCGTCGGCGCCGTATTTGTCGATCAGCGTCAGAGGGTCGATCACATTGCCCTTCGATTTCGACATCTTCTGCCCTTTCTCGTCGAGAACGAGGGCGTGGATGTAGACGTCCTTGAACGGAACGACGGGCCGGCCGTGATCGTCCCTCATGAAGTGAAGGCCCATCATCATCATCCGCGCGACCCAGAAGAAGATGATGTCGAAGGCGGTGACGAGAACTGTGGTTGGATAGTGCGCGGCGAGTTCCGGCGTCCTGTCCGGCCAACCGAGCGTCGAGAACGGCCACAACGCCGAGGAGAACCAGGTATCAAGCACGTCTTCGTCGCGCGTCAGCAGCGGCCCTGCGCCCTCCCCGCGCACCAGCGCGTCGATCTCTTCGACGGGGTATCCTTCTTCCACGAGCTTCTGGATCGCAAATCTGGCGGCGTCTTCCTCGTTCTCCGCGACGATGACGTGTCCGTCGGGCGTGTACCAGGCGGGAATCTGATGGCCCCACCAGAGCTGGCGCGACACGCACCACGGCTCGATGTTCCGCATCCATTGGTAATACGTCTTCGTCCAATTCTCGGGGACAAAGCGCGTCTCTCCCGTTTCAACCGCCTTGATCGCGCGCTTGGCAAGCTCTTCGGCGTTGACGTACCATTGGTCCGTCAGCATCGGCTCAATAACGACATTGGAGCGGTCGCCCAGAGGCTGCATGATCTTCTTGTCTTCGACGCGGATGAGAAGCCCGCGCGCGTCAATGTCGGCGACGACAGCGTTGCGCGCTTCAAACCGGTCGAGGCCGCGATATTTTTCCGGCACGTAGTCCGCGTCGAGCATGCGGCCTTTCGTGTCCATCAGGATGTAGAAGTCGAGGCCGTGCCTTTTCGCGACCTTGTAGTCGTTGAAATCATGCGCTCCGGTGATCTTGACGGCGCCAGAGCCAAAGTCCGGATCCGGATAGTCGTCTGCAATGATCGGGATGTAGCGGTCGGCAAGCGGCAGCAGGCAACGCTTGCCGACAATCGGCGCGTAGCGCGCGTCGGATGGATGCACAGCGACAGCGCCGTCGCCCAGCATGGTCTCAGGGCGCGTCGTCGCGATCGAAATATAGTCCCGCGTTTCCCATTCGGTCGGCTTGCCGTCTGCGTCGAAAGCGATTGGAAACTGGTAGGTCTCGCCGTTCTCAAGCGGGTATTTGAAGTGCCAGAAATGGCCGTTGACCTCACGATTCTCGACTTCGAGGTCCGATATCGCCGTCTCAAAATGCGGGTCCCAGTTCACAAGGCGCTTGTCTTTGTAGATGAGGCCTTCGCGATAGAGTTCGACAAAGACTTTCGTCACGGCGCGCGAGAGGCCCTCGTCCATGGTGAAGCGCTCGCGGCTCCAGTCGCAGGAGGCGCCGAGCCTCTTCAACTGGCTGATGATCGTGCCGCCGGATTCTTCTTTCCATGCCCAGACTTTTTCGAGGAACTTCTCGCGGCCGAGCGCGCGGCGGTTTGGCTGCTGACGCTCCATCAATTGCCGCTCGACGACCATCTGTGTCGCGATGCCGGCGTGGTCAGTGCCGGGCTGCCAGAGCACCGAGCGGCCGCGCATCCGTTCAAAGCGGCAGAGCACATCCTGCAGGGTGTTGTTGAGCGCGTGGCCCATATGCAGGGAGCCGGTGACGTTCGGCGGCGGGATGACGATGGTGTAGGGCGCAGCGCCCGGCGCGTCGGACGGCTTGAACGCGCCGCGCTTTTCCCATTCGCCATAAAGTCTCGGCTCGGCGGTCGCGTGGTCGAAGGACTTCTCAAGAGGCATGGCAAGGCCGGCTGGTTAAGGGGGCGGAGTTTTGCGACTTAACACGAGTTCGTTGCGGCGCAAAAAGAGCCGCGTACGACAAAGGGCCGACCTTTCGGCCGGCCCTTGAAATTGCAAGCGCAAGAAAGCGACTATCGGCCCTGACGGGCGAGCCGCTTCACTTCCGCTTCGACCTTTTCTTCAACGATAGCGGCAAGGTGGGCCTCCAGCCATTCCTTGACCATCGGCCGGAGCATCTCAGTCACGATTTCTTCCAGCGACCTGCCCTCGCTGGATTGCGTCACCTTCACCTTCTGGCTGAGGCTCTGGAACGCTTTCGACGCAGCGGCGACTGCCGAATCCGATAAAATATTCTCTTCAGCTTGGCTCATGACGACCTGCTTTTGGACCGGCTGTGCAACGGGCTGGGGCGCGGGCCGCGGCGCCGGCTGTGGAACGGCCGCCTGCGGCGCTGGTGTCTGCCGGAGCACCGGTTGCGCAACCGCCGCCGGGATAGGCGCAGTCTGTACCGGCGGCGCGGCGCGGCGCGGCTCTGGCGGTGCGACGCGCGCTGCGGGCGGCTGCGCAACGGCGGGCTCCGGTGCGGGACGGGCGACAAGCTGCGGCTCCGGTTGATAGACGGGCTGCGGCTGCACTTGAACTGGCGCTGCCTGCACCGGCCGGGGACGCGGCTGGGCTGCCGTCGGCGCGGATTGCGGCGCGCGCGTTTCGTCTTCGTCTTCAGAGATGATCCGTCGAATCGAAGCGAGGATTTCTTCCATGCTCGGTTCGGGTTGCGTGTTCGACATCGGGCTCGCGCCTTTCAAAGAGGGTGCATGCGGATGGGCGACCGCAGCATGCTTTGACGGTTTTCAGCCGCTTCGCTGCCGCTTGCAACCACAATCTGCAAGCGAATTCGGCGGATGCCGCTTATGGGATGCTTTCAATGTCGAGCGATTCGGAGGTGAGCGCGCCAATCGCCGCGAGCAGAGCGAAAATGGATGTGCGCTCATCGCGTTCGGCGCCAGCGAGCGTCACTTCGGCGTTGAGCAGCTCTTGCTCCGCGTCCAGAACGTCGAGCGTGGTGCGCGCGCCGACTTCTGATTCGCGCCGGACGCCGAGCAACGCGAGCCGGTTGGCTTCAATCTGCACGCGCGCAGCCGCGATGGTCGAGCGCGCTGCAGAAATCCGTTCAAAGGCGGCCGTCGTCGCGGCGATGGCGCGCCGCTCAGCCTCCTCGACTCCGGCGCGTGCGGCCTCGGCTTCGGCTTTGGCTTCGCGTACACGCGACAGGTTCAGGCCGCCCGTAAAAATCGGCACGCGCGCTCGCAGGCCGTAGGTCGCCTGTTCACTCGATTGAATGAAGGCGTTCTGTTCCTCGGCATAAGCGTAACCTGCATGCGCCGAAATTGTCGGCGCGATAGCGCCTTTCGCAACGGCGACCGAGCGACGCGCCGCCTCGGCCATCTCGCGCGCGGCGACGACGACTGGCGAGAGTGCGCGCGCGATTTCGAGCGCAGCCTCAAGCGAGCCCGGAATCTCAGGCATTGCCGGCTCCGTCTCGAGCGACGCCGGCGCATCGCCGACGATTTCCACAAATACGGCGCGAGACGCCGAAAGCGCTGCGCCGGCCGCAGAGAGCGTGGCGCGCGCCCGGGCGAGGCGCGCTTCGGCCTGCGAAACATCCGTACGCGTTAGTTCTCCGACCGCGAGCCGCGCTTTGGCTTCGTCGAATTGCTTTGCGAGAACGGAAGCCTGATTGGCGTTGGAGTCATAGACGGCCTTGTCACGCATTAAGTCGAAATAAGCGACCGCAGCGTCAAGAAGAACAGATTGTTCGACCGCCGCAAGCCGCGCGCCTCCAGCCCGAATGCGCGCGGCCGCCGCCTTGATTGCGTTGAAATTGCGGAAGCCTGCAAAAAGTGTCTGTTCGGCTTCGACGCCCCCGGAGAGCGGCGACAGGTCGGATTGCCGCCGTACGCCGCCTGCTCCGCCGCCGAACGCCGCGCCGTTGAAAACGCTCGTGTCTTCGAGCTTTCCATAGGCGCCTGAGGCCGTCACCGACGGCAACGCGCCGGCAAGGGCTTGCGGTCTTGCTTCCCGCGTCGCTCTAAAGCGTGCGCGTTCCGCCGTAATGGTCGGATTTGTGGCATAGGCGACACTCAGCGCATCGTGGAGTGTCTGGGCTTTGGCGCTGCCTGCCGTGAGCAGCGCCAGAACGAAAACGCCGAGCCGCCAGGAATTCCGCATTGGCCACGCCCCAGAGCATCGCTCGGCCCGAAGGGCCCAAGGCAACTTAAGCCCAATTGGCTGACAGAATCCTTGCGCGGCGCAGCTGCAATCCGGTGTCAGTTTGCCGCGGCAGGCGGGCTATTCTTCTAAAATGAGAACCCTCTCGGCGCCTCAAACCCTGGCAGGACGAAGGAGCTCGCCGAGTCGAAGACGCTTCGCGAACCGGTCGCGCCTTCCTGACGCGAATAGACAACCCCGCGGGACACGCCCTCCTCCCGCTTTAGCGCGACAAGACGACCGCCGTTGCGCAGCTGGCTGAGCAAAGGCTCCGGTACGATGGCGATCCCGGCCGCAATGACGATCACGTCGAACGGCCCAAGCGCGGCAGCCCCGCTGGCTAGGTCACCCGGGACAATTTCGGCGTTGGCGATGCCGAGCGCTGCAAGCTGTTCGCGCGCTTGCTTGCAAAGGCCTTCGTCCGGCTCAACCCCGACGATCTTCGCTGCGAGTTGCGCCAGGATCGCCGTCGAGTATCCAGATCCGCAGGCGATATCGAGCACGACGTCGCCTGGCCCGATATCGGCGGCGGCGACCAGCTTGGCGAAATCGCGCGCTGTTAGCATGCGCCTGCCTGGCGCGTAAGCAATCTCGCGCTCAACATAGGCCTGTTCACGCCAAGCTTGGGGCAGGAACAGTTCGCGGGGGACTGTCTCCAGAGCGATTTGCAAGCGCAAATCCGTGACGTCATTGGGGCGCACCTGGCTGTCGACCATGTGCTTTCGGGCGGCGGCGTAATTCAGCATGGGTATCCAGTTCACTTGCACGCGCGGCATAAACCCGACTGCATCCCTCCGCAACGCTGACAGAAACATCGTTGGTGACCTTTGACCGTACCGCCGCGCCGCGCTATGGGGACCCTCCCGGCGTTTTGGCGTCGGAAAGACGGTCACGTGGCGGAGTGGTGACGCAGCGGCCTGCAAAGCCGTCAACGCCGGTTCGATTCCGGCCGTGACCTCCATCTCCCACGTAGACCGACGCCGAGAGCTTCACGGCAGGCGTTTTGGTAAACGGCAGGCCGGGCCTTTTGTGCAACAGGCATCTGACCGCATTTGGCTATCCGCCTGCCGCAACTGGATTGCGCATGGCGCGACGTGCAATCTACCTCACCAATCTGACTGGGCCGCCCAACGTATAAGTTGGTCGGGATGAAGGAGTTCTGGATGGTGCGTGTGGGGGCGTCCGTCGTCGCCTTGGCCTTGGCTGGGTGTGCGAGCGTGGATAATGACATGCTGGAGGCGCGCCTGCCCGCTCCGCCCGCGGCGTGGACGGCCGTCGATAATGTGAGCGGCGTTCCGACCGGCGACTGGGTTGCCGCGTTTGGGGATCCCGCCCTCGAAGGCCTGATCCGTGAGGCCATGGAACACAATAATGCGCTTCTTGCGGCCAAGGCCAATCTCGAGGCCGCTCGCGCAAGCGCGCGCGTCGTCCGTTCGGACCTCCTCCCTTCCATCGACGCCGCCCCACGCAGCAGCCGCAACGCCATCGTCCGGGACCCTGCCGCCGCCGCCCAATCCGGCGGAAATGCCAATCTCAGCGGTCTGCGCGCCCAGGACCTCGAAGACCGCTTCGGCATCGACACCAACAGCGACGGAAAACTCGACGGTCTCGACCTCGACGGCAACGGCGTGCTCGACGCACCGATTCCCAATCGCCGGATCTACATCAACAATTATAGCCTTGGCGCGCAGGTAAGCTGGGAGATCGACATCTGGGGCCGCATCCGCAATCAGACCAAGGCGGCCTATCGCGATGCCCGCGCGAGCGCTGCGGACTATCAGGGGCGCCGTCTGTCAATTGCCGGCGCTGTCGCGCAAAGCTGGTTCCAGCTCATCCAGGCCCGCCAGCAGCGCGAATTGTCCGAACGCGACGTGACGGCGCGCGAGCGTAATCTGAAAGTGATCGAGCGCCGTTATGAGAGCGGCGTCGCCACGTCGCTCGACGTGCGGCTCGCAAGGTCCGCTCTCGGCTCAAGCAAAGCGAGCCTTGCGCTCAGTCAGCGGGTCGAAGGAGAATCCTCGCGCCAACTCGAAGTCCTGCTCGGACGCTATCCCAAGGCCGAGATTGAGGCGGCGTCCGCGCTGCCGGATCTGCCTTCGCTCGAAGGCGTCGGCGCGCCCGGCGATTTGCTTGCCCGCCGGCCCGATCTCGTCGCCGCCGAGTCCCGCATGGAAGCAGCGGGCCTGCGCGCGCTCGCTGCACGCAAGGAATTTCTGCCGCGCCTTACCTTGACGGGCAGCGTTTCGACGAGCGGCCCCGAACTGTCCGACGTGATGGACCCTGAGCGCCTCGCCGGAAACATCGCGGCAGGTCTCTTCCAGCCGCTCTTTCGGGGCGGGGAACTCATCAACAA
Source organism: uncultured Caulobacterales bacterium (assembly GCA_964507915.1). Taxonomy (GTDB): domain Bacteria; phylum Pseudomonadota; class Alphaproteobacteria; order Caulobacterales; family Parvularculaceae; genus Amphiplicatus. The sequence goes on along the minus strand of CAZDRH010000002.1, from coordinate 577,109 downwards.
TGCCCGGCGCGCCAAGGCACAGGCCAAGGCGAGCTTACTCAATTATGCGCAGACCGCGCTCGACGCTTATCGCGAGGCGGAAAATGCTCTGGCAGCGGAACATTATCTCGCCGCGCGGGAAGACGCTCTGAAAGTCGCTTTCGAAGAAGCCGCGGCGGCGGAAGACATCACCGAACGGCGCTATGTCGGGGGCGCTGCTTCGATTTTCGATCTTCTGAACGCGCAGACTCGACGCATCTCGTCGGAAGCGCAGTACATCTCCGCCAAAGAGCAGCGCGTTTCGAACCGAGTGCAATTGTATCTTGCGATCGGCGGCGACTTCCTTTCCACGCCTGCGGCCGCGGGAAGCGCGTCGTGAACATAATCCGAAAATTCATCACCGTTTTCGCGACGCTTGGGATCTTTGTCGCAGGCTTCATGCTGATCGGTCTCATGGGCGCAGCGCGGCCCAAGTTGCAGCGCGCGGCGCCGCAGATCACTTCGCCTGCCGTTTTCTACATCGTCGCCAAGCCGGAGAGCGTGACGCTCGACGTCTTTGCACAGGGCGAGGTCAAGCCTCGTACGGACATCACACTGACGGCCGAAGTCTCCGGCCGCGTCCTTCGGACGGACCCCCGCTTCGTCGATGGCGGCGCCTTCAAGGCAGGCGACCTCCTTCTGAAAATCGACGATTCCGACTATCGCGTGCAGGTCGCCGGCGCACGGGCGCGCCTTGCCCAGGCGGAAGAGAATCTACGGCGCGAAGAGGCAGAATCCCGCCTCGCACAGAAGGACGCTGAAGAACTCGGCAAGGGCGCATCGGCTTCTGATCTCACTTTGCGTCGACCGCAGCTCGCGCAGGCGCGCGCCCAGTTCGAATCGGCGCGCGCCGACCTTGGCGCAGCGCAGCTAGACTTTGAGCGCACGAACATCCTCGCGCCATTCCAGGGCCGTGTAAGGACCCGCTCTGTTGGCGAAGGACAATATGTCGGTCCGGGCGCGCAGCTCGGGAGAATCTTCTCTACCGATGTCGCAGAGATCCGCCTATCTCTGACGGACAATGACCTCGGTAAACTCGGCCTCCCCTTCGGATTCGTCGAAAGTGGGGCGACGCCGGGTCCCTCAGTCGAACTGACAGGCGAAATCGCCAATGTTGCCCATCGCTGGGTAGGCCGCGTCGCCCGGACTGACGGGGCGATCGATCCTTCGACGCGGCAGGTCACCGTCGTCGCTGCCGTCGATGATCCCTACGGCGCCGGCGCGGACGCTGGCGCGCCGCTCGCCATCGGCCTCTATGTCGACGCTAAGATCACGGGCAAGAAATTCGAGAACGCCTTCAAGATGCCGCGCACGGCGCTCCACGGCCGCAATGAAGTCTACGTCATCGGCAAGGGCGACGTTCTCGAAAAGCGCGAAGTGACCGTGGCCTCGGCCGAAAGGGACACCATCATTGTGTCAGCCGGCTTGAAGCCCGGCGATCGGGTTGTCACGTCGCCCCTCCGCGGCGCGGATGCTGGCATGAAAGTTATTCCCGAAGATCCGACCAAACCGGACCCCGACTTGCCAGATGACGGTCCGACGCCTGCAAGCGCTACAGAGAAAGCGATAGGCGCCGGAGGCGCTCCGTGAACGCGATGATCGCGTGGTTCGCACGCAATCCGGTCGCGTCGAACTTGTTGATGGCGTCGCTGATCTTGGCGGGCATCGTCGGATTTTTCCGCGTTGAACGCGAGGTGTTCCCCTCGGCCCGATTCAATTTTGCAACCGTGTCCGTAGCCTGGCCTGGCGCCTCACCGCGCGAGATTGAAGAGCAGATCATCTTCCGCGTTGAAGAGGCGATTTCCGACGTCGACGGAATCGAGCACGTCGATGCGACCGCCCGTGAAGGCTTCGCCAATCTGACGATCGAAGGCAGCGACGATCTCGATCAATCGAAGTTTCTCAACGACATCAAGGCAAGGGTCGACGGGATTTCGACCTTGCCAGCCGACGCCTTTCCCCCCGTTGTTCAGCAGATCACGGCGCAGAACACGGCGATGTTCATCGCACTTTATGGTGATCTATCGGATAAGGATCTCAACAGCCTCGCGCGCCAGCTCCGCAATGAGGCGTCGCGCATTCCTGGCGGCTCGCCGCTCGTCAACATCCAGGGCGGCCTCAACGAAGAAGTCTCGATCGAGGTCTCCGAAGAGGCGCTGAGACGTTACGGCCTGACCTTCGACGATGTCGCGCGCGCCATTCGCGGGAATTCTATCACGCTGGCTGGCGGCCAAGTCCGCACTGACACGGGCAATATCCAGGTCGCCGCGCGCAATCTCGCCGATACCCAAGAAGATTTTGAGAACATCGTTATCCGACAGGCGCCTGACGGCGCCCTCATTCGCGTCAAGGATGTCGCGACGGTCGTCGACGGCTTTGAGGATCGCAAGGTCAAACGCGAGATCAACGGCAAGCCGGCTGTCACTATCGCGATCCAGGCGCCGGAAACCCTGAACATCGTCGAACTGTCACGCTCCGTGAAGAAGTGGGTCGAGACGACAAACAAGAGGCTCGATGGCGAAGCGACGCTGCAGATCTGGTTCGACACCGCCGACATCTATTTCGAGCGCATGCAGCTCGTGTCGAGCAACGCACTGTTCGGGATCATCCTCGTTCTCATTCTTTTGATGATGTTCCTGAGGCCCACTGTCGCTTTCTGGGTGTCGTGGGGCATTGTCGTGGCGTTCGCGGCTTCGTTCATCCTGATGCCCTTCGCCGGGGTCTCACTGAACATTCTTTCGCTGTTCGCCTTCCTGCTTGTGTCCGGCATTGTCGTCGACGACGCCATCGTCATCGGCGAGAGCATTCACGAGGAAATCGAAAAGGGCGGCAAAGGCGTCGACGCCGCCATTCTCGGCACCCAACTTGTCGCCAAGCCAGTCCTGTTCTCGGTGCTGACGACGATTGTCGCGTTCCTTCCCTGGCTTTTCATTTCGGGCGGCACGTCGCAATTCACCAAGCACATCTCCTACACGATCATCTTTGCGCTGAGCTTTTCGCTGATCGAGGCTTATTTCTGCCTGCCGGCGCACCTCGCCCATTTGAAGAAGCAGAACAAGGACAGTCGCGTCTACAAACTCACAGGCTATTTCGCTGAAAGCCTCGTGACCTTTGCGGACAAAACTTATCAGCCGTGGCTGCGCTTTGCTATCCGATGGCGCTATCCGACCGCGGCGTTCTTTCTCATGATGTTCTTCCTTTCCGTCGCCCTCCTTGCGCAAGGCTGGGTCGGGTTCAGATTCCAGCCGGCCATTCCGGGCCCCTTCATTTCGCTGACCGTACGCTTTCCCGAGGGCGCGCCCTATCAGCGGAGCCTCGAAGTCTTCGACCAGGTTGAAGCCGCCATCGAGAAGCTCAAGTCGACGTCGAAGACGAAAGACGGATCGGACTTCGTGCTCACGAGTTTCATCAATGCGAATGAAGGTAGCGTCACCTCGCAGGTCACCATTGCCGACCAGAAGAAGCGCATGGAATCGAGCGAGGAAGTCGCGCGCCGCTTCCGCGATCTTGTCGGGCCGATCCCGGATGCGGAGGACATCGCCATCGACTTCACGATCAACGACGGCGGCGCCGACATGTCATTTGGCGTGGAGTCCGCTGACCTAGAGGAATTGCGGCTTGCGACGATCGACATGCAGAATTTCCTCCGCACGCTGCCGGGCGTTTTCGACGTTCGCAACAGCCTGCAGTCGGCGACGCCGGAAATCCGCATTGAGCTGAAGCCCGGCGCCGAGCGCTTTGGCCTCACGCTCGCCGATGTGACCCGCCAGGTGCGCCAGGCGTTCTTCGGCGAGGAGGCGCAAAGGCTGCCGCGCGACGGTCAGGACGTGCGGGTCATGGTCCGCTATCCGGCTGAGGCGCGGTCGTCGCTCGCCACAATCGACCGTATGCGGATCAGGACGGCGGACGGGCGAGAAGTGCCGCTTGCCGCGGTCGCGGACCTTTCCTTCGCGCCAAGTTACAAGCGCATCAACCGGCGCGACCGGGAACGATCGGCGCAAGTGACGGCCGAACTTCGCGAAGGCGTCGATCGCGCCGCCGTCAACCAGATTTTCTTCCGCGAGTTCATTCCCGAATGGCAGCGGCGCCATCCGGGCGTCAGCCTGCAGCAGCGCGGCGACGCCGAGGCTCAGGGCGAATTTCTGGGCGAGTTCTTCGCGCTATCCGCCCTCGCGCTTCTCGCCATGTATGTGCTGCTCGCCATTCCGCTCGGCTCCTACTGGCAGCCGCTACTCATCATGGCGGCGATTCCCTTCGGCTATATGGGCGCGGCCTTCGGCCATTTTATGTGGGGCATGGACTTCGCCCTGTTCTCTTTCTTCGGCGTCGCGGCGGCGGCAGGTGTCGTCGTCAACGACAATATCGTGCTGCTCGACTCCGTGAACACGTTGCGTGCGAAGGGCGCTGGCGCGGTCGAAGCGCTCGTCAAATCCGGCGTCGGTCGCTTCCGGCCGATCTTCCTCACCTCCGTCACGACTTTCGCCGGCCTCTTCCCGATCATGTGGGAGCAGTCGGTCAACGCGGAATTCCTGAAGCCGACGGTCATTGCGCTGACCATGGGCGTCGTCTTCGCGCTCTTCGTGACGCTATTCTTCGTGCCCGCGATGTATTGCATTGGGGCCGACATCGCCCGATTCTATCGCTGGGCCTGGACGGGCGAAACGCAACAGAGGCTCGATATCGACTATGCGGGCATAAGGCCAAAATTCGAAGCCCCGGCCATTGCGCGTTTCCTGCCCGGCGGCAGCAAAAAGCGTCGTTACATCTGAGAAAATCGCCCGCGCCGGGCGGCGCACGCCATGCGCGTTAACCTTGTCTTAAGACTTTGGGCGGAGTCTCGGGGCTGTCTTCTCCCGAGAAGATACCCCACCATACCCCACGATAGTGAGTACCGGCCGCGCTTCCCCCAAAGCGCGGCCGTCTCGCTTTGCCGGGTATCAAGCGCCATTTGGCAGAGGCGATTAACAGCCCGTTCCAACGCATAAAAATCCGGTGGATTTGGCAGCGCGCCTTTGCTATAGGCGCCCCACCCAAGACGGTCCCCGATAGCTCAGTTGGTAGAGCATTCGACTGTTAATCGAATGGTCGCTGGTTCGAGTCCAGCTCGGGGAGCCACTATTTCAACGACTTAGATTGCCGTGGCCCTTCCCTCGGAAAACTGCGCTACCGCTGAGCTACCATGCCTGGTGGGCCGTCCTCGCCCATAAAGAAGCCCAGCGCCATCCGAACTTTGGTCCATCGCCCGGCCCAGCCAGGAATGTCCGTGCAAGCGGAGCACGCCAGCGAGGAGCGCTGCTTCGCTTACGGATGAAGTCGATTTCAGGGGCTCCGGAAGGCCTTCGTTTTGCTGGCTTTCCGGCGCTTCGTGACAACCAAGCTCGAAGGCAAGCTTGCTTACTAATGGGGCTCTGATCGTCCGTTCGGAACGTCTCCCCATAAGGCCTGAGGTCTCTCAAGCGCGCTGGCCCTCGCGTAGGAAAGCGCGCCCGACTGCCGCCACAGCTTCGCGTCCAATGGCGTCGCCGTGCACATGGGTTGCGACTGATCGGCGGGCTACTTGGTTGCCGCTCTCTCAACGCCACCATGGGCTACGCGTATTTCGGCGACCCGGTTCTTCCTCTAGAGGCGCAACACCCGTCGTGACGGAGCAAGCGCATAGCTGAATCCGTCAAGACGAAGCTCTGGTTTACGGACGCCGTCGTGCGCGACCTCAATCCGTCCGTAGCCGAATATGCCGTCTATGACACCGTCGTCGACGGCCTTGCGATCCGCGTGCAGCCGTCCGGCGCGAAATCCTGGATCTGGCGCCGCGCCGTCGCGCACGGGATCGCGAATCGGACGACGCTCGGCGGCTTTCCGGCGACGTCCACGGAGCGCGCAAAAGCGGCGGTGACCGTCCCCCGTCCTCGATATTGCGCCCGTCGCGCCAGCGCAGACGCAAAGCTCCCGCAAGCGCTCCACGCTCTTTGAGGATGTCGCAGCGGATTATGTCGAGAAGCAGAAGGGCCATTGGAAGCCGTCGACTGTCTTCACGGCGCGCATATATATTCGTCTGCAGCTGCTGCCTGCGTTCGGTGGAAAGATCCTCGAAGACATCACTCATGCCGACATCGCACGCTCGTTCTACGTCTATGGCCGCACAAGTCCCGACGGCGCCAGCCGGGCGCTTGATATTCTCGAAGCCCTTTTCGAAATGGCGATCCGCTGGGGCACGCTGCCGTGCGACATGCCCAACCCAGCAATTTGACTGGGTTCAGGGTCGTCGCTTCCGCTGAAGCTGCCCGAACAGGTTGCGAATAGGTTCGCGGCAGCGAAGACTCGGACCTTAGCTAAACGCTGCTATTCCGCAGCCTGCCGGGCGTGCCGCCAAAGATGGATTTCAGCCGTCGAGTCATGTGCGACTGGCTGGAATAGCCGGTCCGTATCGCGATCTCCGCGAGCGGAAGCTTGGTATGCGCGATCATCTCACGGGCGCGGTCGGCCTGTCGGCGGCTTGCATAGGCCGCGGGCGATTCCCCGGCTGCAGCCTTGAAGGCCCGGGCGAAATGGAAGGCGCTCAGTCCGACATGATTGGCGATGTCCTCAAGGCTCGGATTTTCGGTCAGGCGGTCCTCGATGAACGCCACTGCCTCGGCAACGCGCCGCCGATCCAGCGCCTTTACCGTCGCCAAGCCTACTAATTTTGGCGCGACGACGGCGACACGGGCCATGGCCAGCGCAATCAGATAAGCGCGGGAATCCATCTCGAGCGCCGTAGGCGGAACATCCTGTGATGAGGCCCGCGCTAAATAATGGAGGATGTCCTGGTCGCAACCAACGTCGTTGCGACCGAAAAAATCTTTCATCGGATGATGGCCTCTCTGTCGACCCATCGCGACGAACACTTCGTCAAAAAGGCTTTGCCGACAATAAAGGTGCGCGTAGCGAACGGGCCTTCCGTCTTCGGAACGGATGCTGCATCCGCTCCCCGGCACCTGCAGCGAAATTGCGCCGCGATCGGCGACGGCGCCAAAGCGAGGGTTGTCGATACGGCGCGCGCGAGCGCCGCCGAGGTGGCAGGTGATCACATAATGGTCGACGCCGGGGAAGTCCGCGTCCTCACCGAGAACGGCTTCGTGGCGAACCACCGGCATGTTCCACCCGTCGGCCAATCCGAACACTTCCGGAAGCGGCGGCTTCCGCAAATGCAAATAAGCGTGGCAATGCTGTGGCGGCTTGCCGAACCCGTGCGCCCCCAATTTCGCCCCTCAAACTCAATCGATCCAGCCCGGAACAAGATTGTACCACAGCCTATCGCAAGAAAAGGCAAGACGCGTTGCGCTCGGCTTTCTATATCCCGCGCAACGCACTTCGCGCAGGGAACTTTCCCATCACCGCTTTTCAATTGCGCAAGCAAGGACCAATCGCAGCAAATACAGCAACGCTCATCCGCCGCCCCGAAGTTATGCGCACGTGGGCAAGGATAGCGCCCAAGTTCCGGAGGAAAAAGCACATGACTGAAAAACCCAACGCTGTCGCCGCGCCGGCGAGAAGCCTTCTTACGCCGGGAGACCACACCCTGGTCATGATCGACCATCAATCGCAGATGGCTTTTGCAACCAAGTCGATCGATCCGGTCACGCTGCGCAACAATGCGGCGCTGGTAGCGGCGAGCGCTGCTGGATTCGGCGTCTCAACGATCCTTACCACGGTCGCGGAGAAGACCTTTTCCGGACCAATCTTTGATGAGATCAAGCAGGCGTTTCCCAAGGCGGAGATCGTCGATCGAACGACGATGAACACGTGGGAAGATGTCCGCATCACCAAGCGTGTGAACGAGATCGGAAAATCGAAGATCGTTCTCGCCGGACTGTGGACCAGCGTCTGCATCGTCGGCCCGGCGCTCTCGGCGCTCGATCAGGGTTTCGACGTCTATGTCATCGCCGACGCGTGCGGCGACGTCACGGATGAAGCTCACGAACGGGCGATGGATCGCATGGGTCAGCGTGGCGCAAAGCCGATGACGTCGCTGCAATATCTGCTCGAGCTGCAGCGTGATTGGGCGCGTGGCGAGACCTACGACCTCACCACCGGCATCGCCAAGAAGTTCGGCGGCGGCTACGGCCTCGGCATCATCTACGCCAAGTCGATGTTTGGGGCGTCGGAAGGCGGCCATTAGGCTGCTGCCCTTCGATCCCGCCAGCGTACTTTCCGACACGCGTGCAAACCGGAGGCGCCCATGACCGTCAATCGTAGAACTTTCGTTGGCGGCGTGGCGGCTTCCGCCGCATTTGGGCCTGCGTTCGCGCGGCCATCTGCGCCGGACGTTATCGTTTACGACGGACGAGTCGCCACCATGGATCCGCGCCGGCCGGAGGCGCAGGCGATCGCCATCCATGGCGGACGGATCAGCGCGGTCGGACGTAACCGCGACGTGATGGCTCTCGCCGGGCCCGAGACGCAGCGTATTGACGCCCGCCGTCGCCGCGTCATCCCGGGCCTCAACGACAGTCACACCCATTTGATCCGCGGCGGGCTGCACTATAATCTCGAATTGCGATGGGACGGCGTGCCGAGCCTCGCCTTGGCCATGGAAATGTTGCGCGACCAGGCGCGGCGAACGCCCGCGCCGATGTGGGTGCAGGTGATCGGAGGGTTCTCCGAACATCAGTTTGCGGAAAAGCGTTTGCCGACGCTCGAGGAGATCAACGCGGCGACGGGCGACACGCCGTGCCTGATCTTCAATGTTTATGACCGCGCTTTTTTGAATCGTGCGGCGCTGCGCACCATCGGATGGACGAGAGACTACCAACCACCGCCTGGCGGCTTTATCGAGCGACGCACTGACGGCACGCCCAACGGCGTCATAATCGCCAAGCCGGGCCCTCGCTTCATGCTGCAGGTTCTGGCGCTGGCTCCGCGCCTTTCATTCCAAGACGAACTCAACTCGACCCGCCACTTCATGCGCGAGTATAATCGTCTTGGCGTGACCAGCGTGGGCGACGCCGGCGGAGGCTTCCAGCGGTTCCCCGATGATTATCGGGTTATCGAAGAACTTCACCGCCGCAACGAACTCACTGTGCGGATCGCCTACAGCCTAGTCCCGCAAGAGCGCGGCCGCGAACTCGCGGATATCGTAGGTTGGACGCGCACCCACGCCATCGGCGGCTCCGATATGTACAGCCTGATGGGCGCCGGTGAAAACCTTATCGTATCTGCGGCGGACTTCGAGAACTTCGTCGAACCGCGCCCAGAGCTTGCCGATACGATGGAAGACGAGCTGGAGCGGGCCGCCCGAACTCTGGTTGCTGCGCAATGGCCATTCCGGATTCATGCAACCTATGACGAGAGCATCACCCGGTTCTTGAATGTGTTCGAGAGGGTCAATCGTGACCTTCCGCTGTCACAGCAGCGCTGGATTCTCGATCACTGTGAAACGATCAGCCCGCGAAACATCGATCGCGTGGCCGCGCTGAACGGAACCATCGCCGTACAACATCGCATGGCGTTCGTCGGCGAGCAGTTTACTGCGCGATACGGCCAAGGCGCGGCCGCAGAGGCGCCGCCGCTGCGCCGGATACTGCGCGCGGGCATTCCAATGCCTGCGGGCTCCGACGGAACGCGCGCTTCGGGCTACAATCCCTGGATCACGCTTCACTGGCTCATTTCCGGTCAAACCCTGGGCGGCCAAGTGATGTATCCGCGCAGCAATCGACTTAGCCGCAGCGAGGCGCTCGCGCAGTGCACCCGCGAAGCCTCGCATGTGTCAGGCGAGTACGGCAAGAAGGGCGCCTTGGCCGTCGGTCAGCTCGCAGATCTCGCGATCTTGAGCGACGATTTCTTCAGTGTGCCTGCCGACCGCGTCAGCCGGCTCGAAAGCGTACTGACGATGGTGGGCGGAAAGGTCGTTTACGCTGCCGACGATTTCAAAGCATTGGACCCGCCAGCGCCTGCCGTCTCCCCGGACTGGTCTCCTGTCGCGCGATATGGCGGCTTCTGGAAAGACGGACGCCTATTGCGCAGGCCGATGGAAACGCCTGCAAAGCGCCTGATCTACGGTTTTCGTGAATCTCAGGCGCGCGCCGGCGCGGTCCTGCGCCAAACGCATACGACCTTGTGCCGCGACGCCGCGCGCTGGATTTGCGCCGAAGTCAAAGTCGCTTCCGCGCGGCCGATTTTGCCGTGCATCTGTGCTTTCGTCTGATTTTGCTGAGGCGGTCTGCAAAGGATTCTGGCGATGAATTGGCAACCCTATGTGCTGTCCCTCGCTGTCGGCCTCGGGATCGGCGTGATTTATGGCTTGGTGAACGTACGCTCGCCGGCGCCGCCAATCATCGCGTTGCTCGGATTGCTCGGAATTCTCGTCGGCGAAACCGTGGTCCAATATGTCCGCGGGCATTCAAATGCGGTTGCGCAGTGTCTGCACCTCAAGTCCTTCGCCGTCGCGGACAAGAACCCCAGAGCAGACGACTCGCCTTCGTCACAAGCTTAAGGAAGCGCCATGACTGCAGATCTCATCGTCCGCAATGCCAGGATCGCCACACTCGACTGGGAGAGACCCCAAGCGGATGCTCTTGCGGTGAAAGACGGCGTTTTCCTGGAAGTCGGCCGCGCTGCGGATCTGATGCGCCTCGCCGACACAGAGACGCGGATTGTCGACGGCGGCGGCAGGCGGATCATCCCGGGACTGAACGACAGCCACGCCCACCTCATTCGCGGCGGCCTTAACTACAATATGGAATTGCGTTGGGAGGGAGTCGACAGCGTGCACGACGCGCTGGCGCTTCTGAAGGCGCAGGCGGCGGTGACGCCGGCGCCGCAATGGGTGCGCGTCGTCGGCAGCTTCTCGATGTTCCAGTTCAAGGAGAAGCGTCTGCCTACGCTCGACGAAATCAACGCCGCAGCGCCCGACACGCCGGTCTTCATCCTGCATCTATACGACCGCGCGCTTCTCAACCGCGCGGCTTTGCGCGCCGTCGGCTACGACCGCAACACGCCGGAGCCGCCCGGCGGAACGATCGAACGCGACGCCAAAGGAGACCCTACGGGCCTCCTCCTCGCCAAGCCCAATGCGATGATCCTCTACGCCACCCTGGCGCGCGGACCGAAGCTCGAGCCGCAGGACCAGATCAATTCGACTCGCCACTTCATGCGCGAACTCAATCGCCTGGGCATCACCAGCGTGATCGACGCCGGCGGCGGGTTCCAGAACTATCCTGACGACTATCAGATCATCCAGCGTCTGGCCGCCGACGATCAGCTGACGGTGCGCATCGCCTATAATCTTTTCACCCAACGCAAAGGCCAGGAGAAAGAAGACTTTGTCAATTGGGCGAAGTTGGTGAAGCCTGGCGACGGCTCCGATTGGTTCCGGCACAACGGCGCGGGAGAAATGCTGGTGTTCTCGGCGGCGGACTTCGAAGACTTCTTCATGCCGCGCCCTGATCTTGCGCCTGAAATGGAGGCGGAGCTCGAGCAGGTCGTCCGCGTTTTGGCGGCGAACCGGTGGCCCTTCCGCCTGCACGCGACTTACGACGAGAGCATCTCGCGCGCGCTCGACGTCTTCGAAAACGTGAACCGCGAGATACCGTTCACGGGACTCAACTGGTTCTTCGATCACGCGGAAACGGTCAGTGAGCGTAACATCGACCGCATCAAAGCGCTTGGCGGCGGCATCGCCATCCAGCATCGCATGGCGTTCCAAGGTGAGGCGTTCGTTGATCGCTACGGCGCAAAGCAGGCCGAGCGCACTCCGCCGATCGGCAAAATGCTCGCCGCTGGGGTGCCCGTCGGCGCGGGCACGGACGCCACACGTGTCGCGAGCTATAATCCGTGGACCTCGCTTTGGTGGCTTGTTTCCGGCAAGACGCTCGGCGGGATGCGGATGTACGCGCCGGACAACAGACCCGATCGGCGCGAAGCTTTGCGATTGTGGACCGAAGGATCCGCCTGGTTCTCCGCAGAAGCGGGCAAGAAGGGCGTGATCAAGGCCGGGCAATTCGCCGACTTTTCGACGCTGAGCGCCGATTACTTCGCGGTCGAGGAAGACGAGATCAGGAACCTCGAAAGCGTGCTCACCGTCGTCGGAGGCCGCATCGTCTTCGCCGCGGAGGAGTTCGCCGACCTCACGCCGCCGCCGCCGCCGGTCAGCCCGGACTGGGCGCCGAGCAAACGCTTCGCGCTGGAGCAGAAGAAACAGCGTAGGGCGGCGATGCACGCCGAGGCTCTCGACAGCGCGGCGCGCTCGCAAACGGCCTGCTGCGCCACTACATGTTCCGTACACGGACACGCTCACGCGAGGGCGCGCCTATCTCGGCCGCCCGCCTACGATCTGTCCGCGTTTTGGGGCGCGCTCGGTTGTGCTTGCTTTGCGTTCTGACGTGGAAGAAGCTGTTCACTTCATGGCGCGGCTCCTTTTGGCCGGGACGTTCCTCGCGAGCGCGATTGACAAGAGCTTGCGCCCCGCCTCCGCGATCGAGGAAATCCGCGCCCTCGGGGGACACGTCAAATTGCCTCTGCCCGGACCGATTGTTCTCGCCGCGGTCCTCGCGGCGCAATGGCTCGGCGGGTTGGCGCTCCTGCACCCCGCGAGCGCGGCGCCGGGTGCGATGATTCTTCTCGCGTTTCTGCTTCCCGTCACGATTGTTGCGCATCAATTCTGGTCTGCGCCGGCCGCCAAGCGCAAAGAAAAGCTCGATCATTTCCTCGCCAACGCCGCGATTGCAGGCGGTCTCCTGCTGGTTGCGACAAGAAGCGCCGCATGACAGCAAACGCTCCGAAACCGTCCGCCTTCGCCCCGTTCAAGGAGCGTACGTTCGCGATCCTGTGGTCCGCGGCGCTTATTGCCAATATCGGCACCTGGTTTCGCGACGTCGCGAACGGCTGGAGCATGACCGAGCTCGCGCCTTCGCCCGTGATGGTTTCGATGGTGCAGGCGGCGGCGATGCTGCCGGTGTTCCTGTTGTCGCTGCCGGCGGGCGCGTTGGCCGACAGCGTCGACCGGCGCAAGATGTTGTTGTGGATACAAGCGTTTCTGATCGTCTTGAGCGTCGCTCTGGCCAGTCTCGCCACTTTCGGGGCGATGACGCCGCCGTTGTTGCTGGCGCTGACGCTGGCCGGCGGCGTCGGCGCCGCATTGATGGGGCCGCCCTGGCAGTCCATCACGCCCGAAATCGTGTCAAAGCCCCTGCTGCGCCCGGCGATCGCGCTGAATTCGCTCGGCATCAATATCGCCCGCGCCATCGGTCCGGCGCTCGGCGGGCTGATCATCGCCGCTTTCGGTCTCTCCGTCGCCTATTGGCTCAATGCAGCGTCTTGCCTGTTCGTCATTGCAGCGCTGCTGGTCTGGCGGCGCAAGGTTGCGGCGCCGCACCTTGCGCCGGAGCGTTTCATGCCGGCGATGGCGACCGGGATCGGGTATGTCTGGCGCAGCGTCGAGGTGAAGCGCACGCTGCTGCGCGCCGCCGCGTTCTTCCTGTTCGCTTCCGCCTATTGGGCGCTCTTGCCCCTGATCGCACGGCAAGAACTTGGCGGCGGCGCCGGCCTCTATGGCGCGTTGCTCGCCGCCGTCGGGGCGGGCGCAGTCACCGGGGCGCTGATCCTGCCGCGCCTAGCTCTCAGTCCAAACTTGCTCGTTCTGATCGGGACGCTGATCACTGCCGCCGCGATGGCTGGCCTTGCTCTATTGCCCGACGCCGTCGCGGCAGGATCAGCGTTGTTTGCGGCGGGCGCGGCATGGATCGCCGTCCTCACCACGCTCAACGTGACGGCGCAATCGGTCCTGCCGAATTGGGTGCGCGCGCGCGGTCTTGCCGTCTACATCACCGTGTTCTTTGGGGCGATGACCGCCGGATCAGCGCTCTGGGGTTTTGTCGCCGATCACTGGGGAATCGGACAAGCCTTGCTGGCGGCGGCGCTGTGTTGCGCGGTCTTCGGCGTCTTGGCGACGGCGATCCCGATCCCCAAGGGCGACGCGGATCTGACGCCGTCGATGCACTGGCCGGAGCCCGCGACGGCCGGCGACATCGCCGGCGAGCGGGGGCCCATCCTGGTGCAGATCGTCTATCGCGTGTCGGCAAGCAACCGCACGGCCTTCCTCGAAGCGCTCGCGGCATTGTCGCAACAACGGTTGCGCGACGGCGGCTTCGGTTGGCGTGTGTTTGAAAACGCCGAAGATCCGCAGAGCTTCACAGAAGTCTTCTTCGCGCCGTCGTGGCTCGACCATCTGCGCCAGCATGAGCGCGTCACGAAAGCGGATCAGGCGCTGCAGGAGGCCGTCAATCGTCTTCACGAGGGTCCAGAGCCGCCCACCGTCTCTCATCACCTTGCAGCTTCGCCAAATGACCAGCCGGGACACGCCTTGGCTGACGCGCACCGGACAATCCCTTGAGGCTCGTTGGCTCAGCGCCGTCCAGCTTCGGCCTTTTGTGCTTGGCTTCGCCGGCTCTCCGCGACCGCATGGCAACAGGAGCCAGCCTACGATAGCGCGGAGAAACGACCAAAGCGGCGGACTTCGCCGCGGCAGGTCCGCCGGTGCAGTGCATTCTGCTCATGCGCGCATTCGCTTTCGATGAAGGAGAATTCGCATCGGGCCCGCGTGGTCACGTCCAACTCGGAAGTCATGTTCAGGACGGACGCAAGACGCGTTTCCCACAGACGAGGACCTTCTCGATCTGCAACGGGCATGGCCGCAAACTCGGCTCGGCGAGGTGACCTTGCGTTTCGGGCGGCCGCGACTCGCTCCTGGCGGAGTCCATTGAAAAGGCAGCTCACCGAGCGCGGCGGCGGGCAGCTGAGCGATCGAAGTCAGGATCAACGACACGCAAAGGTCAGGCCAGTGGGTATCCGGGCAGCGGCGAGGGATCGAGGTGGAAGCGCAGGTCGTGGAGAAGCCCGTGGGTCGTGCGCGCGACGACGACGCAGGGAATGCGGTGCGCGGCGCCGGCGGCGTCGCAGTAATCGAAATCAGTCTCGACGAGGATTGCCTCCCGGATCGCCCAGTGCTCGCAAAAGCCGCAGCCGAAACCGGTGACCGCTTCCAGAAGGTCGTGCACGGCGGCGAGCGCGGCGGTCTGGCCGCTCACCGCGGGCGCGTTGCCGATCCGCACGAGAAGGCTGGGGCCTGTCGCCGCGCGCCAGAGGGGGTGCGGAAACGGGCGCGCCGCAAGCAGCAGCTTCAGCGCCGCGGCGGGAAACCTCGTCGTCCGCGTGCTGCCTGCCATTGCGCCTGCGCTCTCCCTGGCGTGTCGCCGCTACGGGCCGGCAAGCCTGCCATGCGCACCAGCGCACGGGCGCGTCCGCGTTTGCGCCGATCGAACGCGGTTTGCGCCGGACGGCCTCACAACCGGCGCGTCCGCCGGTAGTCGCTCGGGCTGACGCCGACTTCGCGGCGGAACAGCCGGGCAAGCGCCTGCGAGCTTTCATAACCGACGTCGAGAGCGATTGCAGTGATCGGCGTGTCTGTCAGCGCAAGCAGCGCCTTCGCCCGCTCGATCCGCAGGCTGAGCTGATAGCGATGCGGCGGCATGCCGGTCGAATGCTTGAACGCGCGCGCGAAGTGGAAGGGCGACAGGCCGACCAGAGCGGCGAGCTCCTCCAGTCCGACATTCTCGCAGGCATGTTCATTGAGATAATCGGTGCAGCGCCGCACCTGCCACGGCGCAAGACCGCCGCGCGCGAGCGTGACCGGGGTTCGCGCCTCGCGCAGCAACTCGGCCCAGAGCGTCAGCAGCGCCGCGTCGCCCATCAGCGTGCTGGCCCCGGCCTCGACCTCGCCATGGCCCCAGATGCGGTCCATGAGTTGATGGACGAACTCGCTTTGCAGCGACGCCGCATGCAACCGCCCGAGGTCGGCTTGTCCCGGCGGCGCCTCGGTCCATTCGAGGAGGCGCAGCGGTGAAAAGGCCAGACACCGGATCCAATGGGGACGGGCGACGCTGACCTGCGTCGCCGACAGGCGCGGGGCAACTGCAATTGATCCGGGAACACAGCTGAACCGGCCCGCGCCGAAATCGCAAGTGGCCCGGACCCCGGATTTGTCCTGAATGAGCAGGATTTCCTCGATTGGCGGATCGGGGAATTCGCCGGCGGGCTGCCGCAGATCGAGCATCACCGCAGGCGTCGACGTCACGACGCGGCGCTCCTGGACGTAGGACGCGTAGGGCGAGCTATCGTACCAGTCTTCATAGCTGTTGCGCGTTGTCATGTCCGGCGCCCCCGACGATAGTCGCTGGGGCTGACGCCGACCTCGCGGCGGAACAAGCGCGCCAGCGCCTGGGAGCTATCATAACCGACGTCGAGAGCGATTGCAGTGACGGGCGCGTCCGTCAGTTCGAGCAGCGCCTTCGCCCGTTCGATCCGCAGGCTGAGCTGATAGCGATGCGGCGGCACGCCCGTCGATTGCTTGAACGCGCGGGCGAAGTGGAAGGGCGACAGGCAGACGAGAGCGGCGAGCTCCTCCAGTCCCACATTCTCGCAGGCATGTTCAGTGAGATAATCGGTGCAGCGCCGCACCTGCCACGGGGCGAGGCCGCCGCGCGCCAGCCTGACCGGGGTTCGCGCCTCGCGCAGCAGTTCCGCCCAGAGCGTCAGCAGCGCCGCGTCGCCCATCAGCGTGCTGGCGCCCGCCTCAATCTCGCCATGGCCCCAGATGCGGTCCATCAGCTGATGAATGAACGCGCTTTGCAGCGCGCTCGCATGCAACCGCCCGAGATCGCCTTGTCCTGACGGAGCCTCTGTCCATTCCAGCAATCGTTGCGGCGAGAAGGCCAGAATTCTGATCCAGTGGGGATTGGCGACGCTGATTTGCGTCGCCGACAGGCGCGGGACAATCGCAACTGAAGCTGGCCCGAACCTGAACCGACCCGCTCCGAAATCACATGTGGCGCGCGCGGCCGCCTTGTCTTGAATGACCACGATTTCTTCGACTGGCGGATCGGGGAATTCGCCGGCGGGCTGCCGCAGATCGAGCATCACCGCCGCCGTCGACGCGACCACGCGGCGCTCCTGGATGTAGGACGCGTAGGGCGAGCCGTCATACCACTCGATGTAGCTATTGCGCGCCGTCATGCCTTCACTCGGCCCCTGGTCCGCCGATACTCGCTGGGGCTGACCCCGACCTCGCGGCGGAACAAGCGCGCCAGCGCCTGCGAGCTTTCATAGCCGACGTCGAGAGCGATCTCGGTCACCGGCGTGTCCGTCAGCTCTAGCAAAGCCTTCGCCCGTTCGATCCGCAGGCTGAGCTGATAGCGATGCGGCGGCATGCCGGTCGAATGCTTGAACGCGCGCGCGAAGTGGAAGGGCGACAGGCCAACGAGAGCGGCGAGATGGTCCAGTCCCACATCCTCGCAGGCATGTTCGTTGAGATAGTCGATGCAGCGCCGCACCTGCCACGGGGCGAGGCCTCCGCGCTGGAGCTTGGCGGGCATCCGCGCCTGACGCAGCAGCTCGCCCCATAGCGTGATGAGGGCGGCGTCGGTGAAAAGCCGCCCTGTCGGAGCGCCATGATGTCCCCCGCGCCATAATCGATCGAGCAATTGCTCGACCAGGACGTTTTTGAAACAGGCGGCATGGAGAGGGCCGAGGTCGAGCGCGCTTGCGGGCGGCGCAGCGTCTTGCATCCAGCCCGTCACGCGGGCGGCCGGAATCGCCAGCACGCGGATTTGATGGCGGTTGTCGCAGACGATGTCCGTCGCCGTCATGGGCGGAACCAGCCCCATGGCGCGATGCTGAAACGCGTAGCGTCCGGCGCCGAAATCGCAGTAGCCGCGCAGGCGCCCGAGATCCTGATGCAGGACGAATTCAGGGATAGGCGGATCGGGAAAGTCGCCGGCGGGCTGATCGACTTCGATCATCCAGACGCCGTCCGCCGCGATCAGGCGGCGGCCGGTGACATGCGATTGATACTCGGCTTCGGCATGTTCGCAGAAGTAGCTGTAGGCGGCGTTACTCATACGGCCATGACCCGAATCTGCCGCGCGCAAAAAACTGTGCCGACCCACTCAGACCCGTCTTGATCATCAGCCGTCTGATCGTCCCTTGACCGGATGCGCGCCGCCGATTGCGCGTCCAAACTTAGCCGGTCGGGCGGGCTCGGCACAGGGGCGAGAGCCCGAAAACCGCAAAATTGGTTCGTTCGATCTGGACGGGACCGCCCTCCGCCCAAGGTCCCACGGGAGGGGGCGCGGAACGAGGCCGCGCCCTTGGCGAGCGCCCGCGGGGGTCGTCCCGCAATTTTGGCCGCAAGATCTGTTCGCCCGGCGCAAACTCGGACCCGCTTGGGGCAGGTGAACAGGGTATCAGAATCCCGACGATGCCGCAGCCGCTTCCCGCAGCTGTCGCCATCGGTTTTCTCGTAATTCTCAATCTGGAGCGGACCCCATGAGTGCGGAATGGAATGACAAGGGCGGCCGGAACACGGACGCCGCCCCGGCGATGCAACCGGCGATGCAATCCCGGCGCCGCCTGGGCGCGGGTCGCGCGATCCTCGCCGCCGTCGCTGTGGCGGCCGTGGCCGCGGCCGCAGCGCCCGACGTCGCCGCGCAGTCGACGAACAAGTCGGCGCGCGCGCATGCGGCGCTCAGCGGCTTCAGCCCGGAAGACGCCGTGCTGGTCTATGTCGACTACGTCACCGGCCTCGACAATCTGATGACGACCGTGCCCGGCAAGCAGTACCGCAACAACATCGCCGCCTTCGCCAAGTTCAGCCCGCTGTTCAAGATGCCGACCGCCGTCGTCGGCGAGGAAAACGACTATTACGGAACGTTCCTGCCCGAGATCAAGAAACTGACCACGGAAGGCGGCAAGACGTTCGCGCCACGGACCTCGGTCAGCGCCTACACGCCGGACTTCGCGAGCTGGCTGAAGGCGACGAAGCGCAAGAACGTCGTCATCGGCGGCATCTCGATCGACAATTGCACCCTGCATACGTCGCTTGATCTCTTGCGCAACGGGTACAACGTCTTCGTGATCGTCGACGTGTCGAGCACCAACAGCAAGCTCGCCGAGGACGCGGCGATCGACAGGCTCATCGAGGCGGGCGCCGTTCCCGTCAGCTGGCTGAACGCGCTGACCGAGCTTGGGAAAGATTTCGGCGGGCCCTACGGCAAGGGCATGATGGGCATCATCCAGGCCCATTGGCCGGCCTCGACGGTCGGCGTCGTCGACGACACGACGCCGGACGGCCGCGGCATGCAGCCGCCGAAGTGACGCTTATCCCTTACGATCGGGTCCGGGAATGAAGTATTCCGACAAACTGACGCGCGACAACGCCGTGTTCGTGCTCGTCGATTTCCTCGACGGGTTCTTCCCCGGCATCAAGACGATCGATCACGATCTCCTGCGCCGCAACGCCGAGGCGTTCGCTCGCCTCTCCGAAGTGTTCCGGATGCCGACGATCATGCTGGGCGAGGAAGGCGGTTTTCGCGGCAAGTTCTTCGCCGGCGTCCTCGCCCATGCCGGCCACGCCATGCGCGTCGAACGGCACACGCCAAGCGCGTGGGACGAGCCTCTCTTCCGGAAGGCGCTGGCGGACACAGGCCGCCGCAAGGTCGTGCTCGGCGGCATCTCGCTCGACATCTGCACGCTGCAGCTGACGCTTGACCTCATCGGCGGCGGCTACGAGCCCTATGTGGTGGTCGACGTGTCCGGATCCGACACCGCGTTGAACGAGCAGGCTGCGATGCTGCGGATGACGCAAGCCGGGGCCGTGATGGTCAACTGGGCCTCGATCGCGTCTGAGATCATGAAGGACTGGCAGAGCGCGGAAGGTCCGGAAGTCGGCGCGCTCTATCAGAACTTCAGCTATTGGGGCAATCGCTTGTGAGCGGTCCGCGTCAGACGCTCATCATGATCGTCGTGATGACGATCATGATGGGGCTGATCTTGTCGGCGGTCTTCACATGGCAGGCGATCGGGTTTTCGTCCGGCTTCCTCGCCGCATGGGCAGGGCGGTTTATCGCCACTTACGCGATCGTGCTGCCGACGGTTCTGGTCGTCTCGCCTGTCGCGCAATGGGTCGCACGGAATCTCGATCGCCTTCTCTTCGGCGCGCCGGGCGGCGTCGCGCGTCCCCGCGACGTGGCGCTTGCCGCATGGAAGGCCAATGCGGCCGGCCACGCTGGAGAAAGTTTCGAACCCTGGTTCGACAGCCTTTCAGACGACGTGTCGATCACCATGCCGCTGGGGCCGTTCCGCGGCGAGAACAGGGGCAAACTGGCCGCCCGACAGATTTACACGGCGATCGCCGCCGCGCGGCCGCGCCTTGTCTATGAAACTCCGATGCGGGTCAGCGAGTCCGGTCAAACCGTGGTCTTGGAATTCGATGATCATGGCAGCATCGGCGGCGCGCCCTACAAGAACCGCATCGCGGCGTCTTTCGACGTGAAGGACGGCAAAATCGCGGCCTATCGCGAATATTTCGGTGACATCGATCCCGGCGTCGTCGCGATGATGGCCGCCAAAACTCCAGCTCCAACCGTTTGAGGCGCAACGCCGATGTCCGTCGTCCACACACCGGAATTCAACGCGACCTTTCGGCATGGCAAAGCTTACACCTCTCACGGCGGGCCCATCCACTACGTCATGGGCGGGTCGGGCCCCCCGCTCTTGCTACTGCATGGGTGGATGGGAACGTGGTACAGCTGGCGCAAAGTGATGCCGCTGCTGGCGCAGACTTTCACGGTGATCGCGCCCGACTGCCGGGGTTACGGCGACAGCCACAAACCCTACGCCGCCTTTGACGGCCGCACGATCAAGGACGAACTGCGCGAAGTCGTCCAAGGCCTCGGCCTCACCAAGCTCTATGTGATCGGTCACGACATGGGTGCGCTGCCCGCGCTGCTTTACGCCGCCGAACACCGCGATGAAGTCTTGGGCCTTGGCTATTTCGACGAGCCTCTGCCCGGATACAATCTCGAACAATTCACCGCGTTCACCGCAGATAATCCCTTCGTCTATTGGTGGTTCCCCTTCAACGCCCAGCCGCATGTCCCGGCCCTGCTGTGGGAAGGGAAAGAGGCTGAGATGGTCGATTATTTCCTCACCGCCATGGTGGGCGATCCCCGTGCGATCAGCGCCGAAGACAAGGCGGAATATGTTCGCGGGCTGCGCTCGCCGGGCGGCCTCCACGGCTCTTTCGGGTGGTATCGCGACGCGCTGACGACGGCCGCTCAAATCAAGGCTGCTACGGCGACCAAATTGTCCGTGCCGGTGCTCGCGTTGAATGGTCAGTTCGGGCACCCGAATGTGGGCGCGCAGATGGCGCTGGTCGCTGAGAACGTACGGTCCGTGACGATTCCATGGTGCGGGCACATGGTCGCTGAAGAATTTCCAGAGCAAGTCGCCGATGCGGTAATCGCAGCATTTCGGAGCACGGAACAATGACGAACGCTGATTTGCGTCATCGGCGCATCCTGATCGCCGGCGGAACCGGGGATGTCGGCGTCGAGATCGTGGCGAGCCTTCTCAAGGCGGGCGCGCACGTCGTCGCGCTGACACGCTCGCGCGCGCGCGCCGAGGGCCTGCCGAACGATCCCGGCCTCAGCGTCGTCGAGGGCTTTCCGGATACGGACGAGAGCGTCGCAAAGCTGCGCCGGGAGGTCGATCGGCTCGGCCCGATCGACGGGTCTGTCGCCTCCCTCGGGCCGTGGTTTCACGGGCCCGGCATCGTCGATCTGCCCAAGGCCGGCTGGGATCATATGGTCGCGGCCTCGCTGACGAGCCACTTCATGTTCGCGCGCCTCGCCGTTCCCTCTCTGAAGCCGGGCGGTCGCCATCTCATGATCAATGGCGGCGCGGCGCTGGGTCCCGCGCCGCATTCCGGCGTCGTCTCGATCATGGCGCGCGCGCAGACGATGCTGGCGGAGGTGCTTGCGGCAGAAAATCCGAGCCGCAGCGTCCATACCCTGATGCTGCTCTCGATCATCGCGACGCGGGCGCGGCCCGATCCGGACCCGCGCTGGATCACCGCCCATGCGGTCGGCGAGGAATGCGCGCGCCTCTTCACCGCCGAAGCGATCGTCGCGCCGCACGCGGTGACGACCCTGCCGATGAGCGCTGCGGTCAAAGGATCGCCGACATGATGTCATCGAACGCATTTGAGCATCATCGCGCGAGCAACGGCCCGGTCGGCATTCATGCCGCCTCGCTGGGCAACGGTCCTGCGGCGATCCTGATCCATGGCTTCCCGCAGCATTGGCGGATGTGGCGCAACACGATGCAAGCGCTCGCCGACGCCGGTTTTCGCGCCATCGCGATCGACCAGCGCGGCTGCGGCGGCTCCGACATTCCCCTGACGGGATACGACAAGTCGACGCTCGCCGACGACGTTCTCGCGACCATGGACGCCCTCGGCGTCGCGACGGCCAGCGTCATCGGCTACGATCATGGCGGCGGAACGGCGCTCGCGGCGGCCTACAAGGCGCCCGGCCGGATCGAGAAACTGGCCGTCATCGAATACGCCCCGCCGGGGTTTGGATACGAGATGGGGCTGACGGCGGCGCCCGGGAACGTCAACTGGCAGCTCGCATTCTTCACCCATCCCGACGTCGCGGTGCAGTTCATCGCCGGCAAGGAGCGCGAACTTCTCGCGTGGTATTTCTGGCACTGGGCGTATAATCCCGACGCCGTCGATCAGGCCGATTTTGAGGCGTATGTCCGCCAGTTGCAAAAGCCCGGCGCCTTGCGCGGCGGCATGATGCATTTCGCCTCCGTGTTTGAAGATCTGGAGCTGTTCAAGCGCTGGGCGTCGTCGCAGCGTCTCGCCATGCCGTGCCTTGGCATAGGCGGCGAGATCGCGGCGGGCGCCTACGCGGAGATGGCGCTGAAGGCGCTCGCGAACTCCGTACAGGGAGCAGTGATCGCGAAGGCCGGTCATTGGGTCGCCGAGGAACAGCCCGAAGCGCTGAGCAGCTTGCTTGTATCGTTTCTGAAAGACGCCTGATCTGGCGCAAGCATCAAGACGCACATCGCACGAAAGGAAGCATCAATGACCACAGGACGAATGACCGCAATAGGAATTCTGGCCGCCGCAGCCGTCGCGCTGACGGCCTTCGGCGCGGCGGCGTCGGCCGAACCCGCGGCTGAGGCGACGGCCCCTTATGCGCAGTCGGCGACGCGCGTGCCGCCGGGCGCGTACGCCGAGATCAACGACATCATTGCACGCATGAATCAGGCGATCGACGCCAATGACTATGAGGCGTATGCGGGCTTCTACGCCGAGGACGGGCACATCGATTCCGGCTTTGGTCCCTTGTCGCGCGGCCGCGAGGCGATCGTCGCGTCCCTCAACCAGTCGGCGCCCTTCATCACCAACAAGCGCCACGTCGCCAGCAACGTGGTCCTCAACGGCGATCGGAACCGCCTGACGGCCGTGTATTACCTGACGGTGTTCGAGCGCGCGTCGGGGCTGGCGCTGGCGGGCACTGCGCTCATCACCGACACCTTCGAGCGGCGCGACGGACGCTGGCAGGTCGTCAGCCACGTCACCCGCATGGATCCCGCGACTCTGGCGGCGATGGCCGCGGCCATGGCGCCGCCCGCCAAGCGTTAGGAGCGCGATTGCATGATCGCGCCGCGTCTGAAGGCGTCGCTTGCTGGAGCGTGCCGACTTGGCCAGCGTCCCAATCGGCGACGCGCAGGCGCCACGCGGCACCGGGAAGGCGGATGATCCATGCGCTGGATTGGCGCAACGCTGGCCATGTTGATCGGCTGCGCCATCATGGTCGGTCGCGCCGCCGCGCAAACAACGGCCAGTCCATCCATCGATGAGATCGGCGCTAATCCCGCGCTTGATATGCGCTTGCGCTACGAAGTCTTCGATCCGACCGCGTTCGGGCGCGGGCCCCAGGACGGCGACGGGTATTGGCTGTGGCGGATCGCGCCGTCAGTCCGCGTTCCGCTATCCGGGTCCTGGACCGTCGGCGGCCAGCTGTTTGCGGCGGGCGTCGTCGGACGCAATGGCGGGGCGCGCCCAGTCGATCGCAATGACTTCGACCTGACGCAGGCCTGGGCGGAGTGGCGTTCGCCGCGCTCCAAGGACGTCTTCATTCGAATCGGTCGACAGGAGATCGCGCTCGGGTCCGGCCGGCTGCTGGCGGCGAGCGACTCGTCGAACACGCGCCGCCGGTTCGACGGCGTCACCGCGCAGGCGCGTTTGGGCGAGGCGACTCTGATCGGCGTCGCCGCGTCGCCCGTGACCGTGAGGCCAGGCGTCTTTGACGATGCGAGTACGGACAAATCGACCGTCATCGGCGGCGGCTTTTTGTTCAAGCCCGCCAAAGATGTTCAGATCGCGGCGTATCTTGTGTCGTCCCGTCGCGGAGAGCCGGGCTTCGGGGCGCCCGGCGGCTCAAAGCGGACGACCGCCGGCGTGCGATGGCTCTCAAAACACGGGCCCTATGCCGTCGAGCTAGAGGTGCTGGGCCAGGACGGCGCCGCCGGGGCGTTTGCGACCAGCGGCTGGGCGATCGCCGGCGAATTCAGCCGAACCTTCGCGCCGGTCGGGACGGCGACGCCGCGCCTGTGGCTGAAGGCGAGCGCCGCCAGCGGCGACGACAATCCCGACGACCTAGCGCTCGGCCGCTTCGATCCCTTGTTCGCGAACCCGACTTATTCCGGCTCCATCCCTTTGTTCGGCCCAACGAACCTCGCCGCGATCAATCCCGGCGTCACGCTGACCTGGGCCGACGGCGCGCGGATCGGCCTCGACGTCGCGGTGATGGCCCGGGTCGACGCGGACGATACGGCCTGGACATTCGCCGGGCTGCCGATTGCGGCGCAGGCGACGCCCGATCGCTCGGTCGGCGCCTTGTGGGCGGTCACCGGCCTGCGCCCGATCCGCGGCGGCGTCAGCCTCGGGTTCACTGCCGCCTATTTTGATGCGGCGCGATCCTTCGCGCCGCCGGAGGCCGATACCCGCTTCCTCGCCGTCACTTTGAATTTCGCGTACTGAGTCACCGTGTCGGCGGTAGGCAGCGAGCCGGGCGACGTCCTGCATGCCGCTGGCTGTGGGCCCAATACCTCGTTCTCCTTGCAGACCGCCGCGCGCTTCTGACTCTCAACTTTCGGACCATCCTGCGCCGAGCGCTCTGTAGACGGCGATATAGCGCGTCGTCAGCGCGACCTGGCTCGCGGCGCGCGCCGCCTCGGCGGCGAGCTGTCGGCTTTCGGCGTCGAGCACGTCGAGGAAGTCGTCTGCGCCTTCGTTGAAACGGTCGCGCGCAAGATCGGCCGCGAGGCGCGACTCTTGCGCTGCAACGTCGAGCGCCTCAAAGCGCACGCGCTCGCGGCCATAGGCCGAGAGCGCCGTCTGCGTCTCCTCGACGGCAAGAAGGACCGATTGTTCGTAGCCCGCGAGCGCCGCCTCGGCGCGGGCGCCGGCGGTACGGACCGCGGCGCGCACGCGCGGAATGTCGAAGCCGGCCCAGGACAAAGTCGGGCCGACGCCGTAGCCGAGCGATCCATTTGCGCCGACCCCGGACACGTTCGCCGCCGACGCGCTGACCGAGCCCAGGAACGTGACGCGCGGAAAATAGTCGGCTCTGGCGACGCCGATGCGCGCCGTCGCCGCCGCAAGCGCGCGCTCGGCCGCCCGCACGTCGGAACGGCGGGCGATGAGGCTTGCGACGTCGCCGATGGCGAGGCTCGACGGCGCGGCGGGAAGCCTTGCGCCCTCGCGCGCGAGCGCGGCCTCGACCGTTGCGACCGGCGCGCCGGTCAGCGTCGCGAGCCGGTTCGCCGCGGCGACGCGCGCCGCCTCGATCGGCGCGATCTCGGCTTCCGTCGTTTTCACTTGCGCGGCGGCGCGCGCGACGTCGAGCCGCGTGCCGAGCCCTTCTTCGAGACGCGACTGGGTCAGCTGCAGCGACTTCGTCTGGACGCCGAGATTGTCGCGGGCGACGCGCAGGCGGACTTCGGCGCCGCGAAAGTCGACATAAGCGCGCGCCGTTTCCGCGGCGACGAGCGCCTGCGCGTCGCGCGCGAGGAAGCCTGCGCTCTGCGCGTCCGCGCGCGCAGCCTCGACGCCGCGGCGGACGCGCCCGAAGAAATCGATCTCCCAGGACGCGCCGCCGCCGACCGCAAACGAATCCGTCTCCGCGTTCGCCGGTCCGCCGGGGTTTGCGAGGCGCGCGCGCTGGTAATCGGCCGCGCCGTCGACGATCGGGCGCAGGAACTGCCTTTGCCCCGAGAGCACGCCGCGCGCCGCCTCGACATTGGCGACCGCGCGTCGCAGATCGCGGTTCTCGGCGAAGGCATTTTCGATCAGCGCGTCCAGCGTTTCGTCCCCGAGCGCGCGCCACCATTGCGCCGCCGGTTCGGCGGTCCCGGCCTCGAGCGCCGGGTCGGACTGGAGCGCCGGCGCGGCGAGATCGGCCGTGGACGGCGTTTTGTAGTCCGGCCCGGACGCGCAGGCGGCGAGCGCGAGCGCCGAGGCCGAAAGGACGCGCATCTTCAGCGTGATCATGACGGACTTCCCCGGTTCAGGCGACGGCGTCGTCCGGCGCTGCGGCCGCGACGCGGCCCCCGCGTAGACGATCGCCGAGATTTTGCGCGACGATGTAGAAGACCGGCGTCAGCAGGAGGCCGAACGCCGTGACGCCCAGCATGCCAGAAAATACCGTGACGCCGAGCGCCTGGCGCATTTCATAGCCGGCGCCGACGCCGATCATCAGCGGCGTCACGCCGAGGATGAAGGCGAAAGAGGTCATGACGATCGGGCGCAAGCGCAGACGCGCCGCCTCGATCGCCGCCTCTACGCGCGCCATGCCGGCGTCCTCCTGCTGTTTGGCGAACTCGACGATGAGGATCGCGTTCTTGGCGGCGAGGCCGATCAGCACCACGAAACCGATCTGCACCAGGATGTTGACGTCGAAGCCGCGCAGCAGCACGCCGCAGAGCGAGGCGAGCAGCGACATCGGCACGATGAGAATGACGGCGAGCGGCAGCGTCAGGCTCTCATATTGCGCCGCGAGCAGGAGAAAGACGAACACGACCGCGAGCCCGAAGGCGATCGCCGCCGTTCCCGAGGCGAGCCGCTCCTGCAAGGCGATCTCCGTCCACTCGAAACTGAAGCCCGGCTTCAACGTCGACGCCGCGAGCGTCTCGATGCGGTCGAGCGCGGCGCCCGTCGACACGCCCGGCCTGACGTCGCCCTGAAGCTCCGCCGCCGGATAAAGATTGTAGCGGGCGACGCGGTTCGGCCCGATCGTGTCCCTGAAGGTCGCGACCGAACCGATCGGCACCATGTCGCCGCGGGCGTTGCGCGCGCGCAATTGCGCGATGTCTGCGGCTGAGCGGCGAAAGTCCTGGTCGGCCTGCGCGGTGACGCGAAAGTTGCGGCCGAAGGCGCTGAAGTCGTTGACGTAGGACGAGCCGAGATAGACTTCGAGAGTCTGGAAGACGCTTTCCACCGAAACGCCGAGCTGCTCGGCCTTGACGCGATCGATGTCGGTGAAGAGCTGCGGCGTCTTGGCGTTGAAAACGGTGAAGACGGACGTCGCTTCTTTCGACTGATTGGCCGCGCCGGCGAGCGCCCAGGTCTGGCCCTCGAGCGCGGCGTAGCCCTGCCCTCCGCGGTCTTGCACGTATCCCTTGAAGCCGCCGGCGTTGCCGATGCCGGGAATCGGCGGCGGCGGGATTACCAGCGTGAAGGCGTCGTTATAGGCGCCGAACCTGGCGCGAAGGTCGCCGACGACGCGGTTGACGTCATAGCCTTTGCTCGTGCGCTTCTTGATGTCGGACATGGTGAAGAAAACGGCCGCGGCGTTCGACGCCGTGGTGAAGGTCGCGCCGTCGAAGCCGGCGAACGCGGCTGCGTGCTCGACATGCTCGTGCGCGAGACCCTCCTTGATCACTCGATCCAAAATCTCCTCGGTGCGCGAGAGAGAAGAGCCCGGCGGCAGCTGGATGACGGTGATGACGTAGTTCTGGTCGACCGCCGGCACGAAGCCCTTGGGCGCCGCGATGAAGCCTAGACCCGCGATCGCCACGAGCCCGGCATAGACGACGAGCACGCCGAGCGTCATCCGCGTCAGCTTGCGGACGATCGAGGCGTAGCGCGTGGAGGCGGCGTCGAAGCCCTTGTCGAACGCGCGGAAGAAGCCGGCGAGCGGCTTTTCCCAGGCCTTGAGCGCGGTCGCATGCCTGCGCGGCTTCAGCAGCATCGCGGCGAGCGCCGGCGAGAGCGTCAGCGACACGGCGGCGGAGATGACGGTGGCGGAGGCGACCGTCACCGCGAACTGACGATAGAATTCGCCGCTGATGCCTTCGAGGAACGCCGTCGGAATGAACACGGCCGAGAGCACGAGCGCGATCGACACGAGCGCGCCGCCGACCTCGTCCATCGTCTCGAAGGCGGCGTCCTTGGGCGACAGGCCCTCGTGGATCTTGCGCTCGACATTCTCGACCACGACGATCGCGTCGTCGACGACGATGCCGATGGCGAGCACGAGCCCGAACAGGGACAGCGTGTTGAGCGAGAAGCCGAAGGCCTGCATCACCGCGAACGTCCCGACGAGGGAGATCGGGATCGCGATGATCGGGATCAACGAAGCGCGCACGCTCTGCAGAAAGACGAAGACGACGAGCGAGACGAGAATCACCGCTTCGATGATGGTCTTCTCGACCTCATGAATGGACTCTGAAACGAATTCCGTCGGATTCCAGATGACATTGTAAGCGAGGCCCTCGGGAAACGACTTCGACGCTGCGTCCATGGCGCTCAGAACGCGGTCCGCGGTCTGCAGCGCGTTCGAGCCCGGCTGCTGGCTGAACATCATAGCGAGCGCCGGCTTGCCGTCGAGCTTGGCCGTCGTCGTGTAGTCGAGCGCGCCGATCTCGATGCGGGCGATGTCCTTGATCCGCACCTGACGGCCGTCGGCGTCGGTCCGGATGATGACATCGCCGAAGTCCTCGGCGCCCTGCAGGCGCCCTTTCAGCTGCACGCTGACTTCAAAGGCGCCCTGGTCGCGCGCCGGCGGCGCGTCGAGCACGCCGCCGGCGACCTCGACGTTCTGCGTGCGGAGCGCGCGCACGATGTCGGGACCGGCCAGATTGAAGGCGGACGCGCGCTCCGGGTCGATCCAGATCCGCATTGAGAATTCGCGCAGACCGATCATCTGGATCTGCCCGACGCCTTCCAGCCTCTGCAGCTGATCGCGCAATTGCAGCCGCGCATAATTGGAGATGTAGAGTTGGTCGCGGCTGTCGTCGGGCGAATAGAGATGCACGACCATCAGCGCGTCGGGATTGGACTTGACGGTCGAGACGCCGAGCCGGCGGACCGGCTCCGGCAGCCTCGGCTCGGCGAGCGCGACGCGGTTTTGCACCAGAACCTGGGCCGTATCGAGATCGGTCCCCGGCTTGAACGTCACGGTGACGGTCGCCGTGCCGGCGGCGGTCGATTGCGAGGAGATGTAGAGCATCCCCTCGACGCCGTTGATCTCCTGCTCCAGCGTCGCCGCGACCGTCTCGGCGATCGTGGCGGCCGATGCCCCCGGATAGGCGGCGCTGACCCGGATCGTCGGCGGGGCGATGTCCGGGTACTGCGCGATCGGCAGCGACCGGTACGAGATGAAGCCGACCAGCACGACGATCGTCCAGACGACGGCGGCGAAGATCGGGCGGTTGATGAAGAAGTGCGAGAAGCGCATGGCTCTCTCCCTCGCGCCCCGGCGCTATTTGAGCTTCAGTTCAGCCAGCCGCGCGTCGTCCGCCGGCTGAGCCGTGACCGGCGCGCCGGGGCCGACGAACTGGACGCCGCCGACGACGACGAGGTCGTCCTTGCCGAGCCCGTCGCGGACGACGCGAAGCCCTTCGGCGATCGG
Source organism: uncultured Caulobacterales bacterium (assembly GCA_964507915.1). Taxonomy (GTDB): domain Bacteria; phylum Pseudomonadota; class Alphaproteobacteria; order Caulobacterales; family Parvularculaceae; genus Amphiplicatus. The sequence continues at coordinate 547,290 of CAZDRH010000002.1, read as the reverse complement.
GCCGAGTTCGATGCGGCGCCGCTCGATCTTGTTTCCGGCGTCGACGACCCAGACGAACTTGTCGGTCTGGTCCGTCTGCACGGCGCTGTCGGGGACGAGCACGGCCTCGTATTCGCCGGAGCCGACGATCCGCATCCGGCCGAACAGGCCGGGGAGGAACACGCCCTCCGGATTGTCGAACACGGCGCGGCCGCGCATCGTGCCGGTCGAGCCGTCGATCCGGTTGTCGACGAAATTCATCCGGCCTTCGTGCTTGAACTCGGTCTCGTCGATCAGCCTGAGATGCACGGGGTTGGCGGCGTCGCGCGAACTCGGCCGGTCATGCGAGGCGGCTAGGCGGACGTATTTGAGATAATCCGCTTCGCTCGCGGTGAAGGTGAAGTAGATCGGGCTCGTCGAGACGATCGTCGTCAGGAGCGTGCCGCCTTGCGCGCCGCCATTGACGAGATTGCCCTGGCTGACGCCGCGATCGCTGATCCGTCCGGTGATCGGCGCGCGGATCTCCGAGTATTCGACGTTGAGCGCGGCCTGGTCGACGCGCGCCTTGGCGGCGCCGACGGCGGCCTCGGCCTCGCGCAGCGTGCGCGTGCGCCGCTCGGCTTCTTCTTTCGACAGCGCCTGGCGTTCGACGAGCTTCTGCCCGCGGCGGTCCTCGTCGCGCGCGGCGGCGAGCGCGGCGCTCGCGCCGTTGTATTCGGCGCGCGCCGCGGCGAGGTCGGCCTGGAACGGTCGTGGATCGATGCGGAAAAGAAGATCGCCCTTCTTGACATTCTGTCCGTCGCGAAAAGCGATCTCGGTGAGATAACCCGAGACGCGTGCTCGGACCTCGACGCTGTCGATCGCCTCGAACCGGCCCGTGTATTCGTCCCACTCGGTGATCTTCTGGATCTTCGGCGTCGCGACGGTGACGACCGGCCCTTGCGGCGGCGCCTCGACCGCCGCCGCCCTGTCGGACATGAGGCGCGTAGCCCCGTAGGCAAGCGCGGCGACCGCGGCGAGGGCGACGAACACGAGCGCCCTGACGCGGCTTTTCAGAATGATGGCGAGCGGTTTCATGGCGCAGTTCTCCTCAGCACGCGCCCCAGCTTAGGCGGTCGCGCGGTTCAATTCTTTAGGTTTTTTGCTAAGTCCGGCCCCGTATTGCGCTAAACTAACAGTTCGTCGGCCCGCGGATTAGACGCGCGGGCCTTCATACATTCAAAAGTGTGCCTTTCGAATGCCGGCCGACTTCGCGTCCTGAGCGGCCTCGAGGGCCCATTGCAACGCATTCGAGGCTAAATCGTGGGAAAAGACGGTCTCCCTCTCCACGAGAAAGGCCGTCGACCTCGAAAAGTCGATGAAGCGGCGTTCGGCGTCGATCATGCGTTCGATCGCCTGAAGTCCCTCGGGTGAGCTGAAGCCGCGCTGATAGGCCTCGAGATCATCCCAGCGGATCTCGAGAAGTCCGTCATAAGGGCTAGGCGCAAAGCCGCGCGACAGGCGCAGAGACTCCCGGCACGCACCCTCGACGGAGGCGCCGATCTCGTATCCGCGCGCGCCGATAGTCTCGGCGAGTGAGCGCACCAGCGTCGCATGCACGTCGCGCCACAGCGCGAGAAAGGCGTCCCGCGACAGGTCCGGACGCTTACGGATGAGATAGACGAGCTTGATCATGGCGGAACTCCTCAGGCCGGAAGCTAGTCCGGATCGGCGCATCGCTTTATCCTTGGCGATCTTGGGTCACACTGAAGGTCCGCTTTCGACTGTCCGCGCATGCGTCCGCCTCGCTCGCCGCTTTCGTCCGTTCCGCGGAATTCGGCAGCTTCGCCGCGGCGGGCAAGGTTCTCGGCATCTCGGCCGCAGCGGTCGGGCAGAACATCAAGCGCATGGAGGACGACTGGGGCGTCAAGCAGTTCAACCGCACCACGCGGAAGATGAGCCTGACGCCCGATGGCTCGCTCCTTTACGAGCGCGTGCACGGCCCTTTGCGCGCGCTCGACGAGATCGACGAGCTCTTCGCGGAAAGCCGCGGCGAGGTCGCAGGCGCGCTGCGCGTGACCGCACCGAACTGGGTCGGCAAGGAGATCGTCTTGCCGCTGGTTGCAGCGTTCAGCGCGATCCATCCCGCCGTCCGCTTCGAACTCGACTTCAGCGATCTCAAGCGCGACTTCGTCGACGATCCCGTTGATGTCGCCTTCTGCATCACCAATCCCCAGGATTCGGCGATGATCGCGCGCCCGCTTGTCGCCAACGACCTCATGACGGTCGCGTCGCCGAATTATATTGCGCGCTGCGGCGAGCCCCGCCATCCGCAGGATCTCCGCGATCACCGCCGTATCGGCTTCCGCTTCGCCTCAACGGGCGAAGTCTTCAAATGGCGCTTTCAGATAGACGGCGAGACCGCCTTCTACGCCGAAGCGCCGCACATGGTCTTCAATGATCCGCATGCGGTGTGCGAAGCGGCCGCGCTAGGCATGGGCGTCGCGCAGATCGGGTCGATCCTCGCGGACGACTATGTCGCGCGCGGCGCGCTCGTTCCTGTCATGTCGGCGTACGCCATGCGCTTGAACAGCCTCTACCTCATGTATCCGCACAAGGAGAACCAGCCGCTGCGCGTCCGCGCCTTCATCGACTTTGTGCTGGAACAGGCGGCTCACAAGAAGTAGACGGCGAGCGCGCGCCACACGCCCAATACGCAATGGCCGCCAAGGCGCCGCACCGGCATTGGCGCCCTATTCAGACGCTCCTTGCGCGCGTGCAACAGAAACCCTGCCGCCGGCTTTCATCGCAGCGTCAATTTTTGTTGCAATCTCATCTGCCGCCGCAAGGCGCGGATCGGCGCCGCGATGGGCATACCGCGCCGTCGTTTGCGGCTGTGCGTGGCCGAGGAGCGCGCCGATGAGCGGCAGGCTTGCGCCGCCGGCGACAGCGACCGAAGCATATGAGTGCCGTAGATCGTGGATGCGAACGTCGTCGAGACCTGCTTGCTTGCGTATGCGCCGCCACGGCTTCTGCAGATTTATCAGGCGCGCGCCTGCGCGCGCACCGCAAATGACATACGGATTGCCCTCCTGCCTCGGCAATCCTGCCAACAATTCAAGGGCTGGCGCCGATAGCGCTATCGTCTTTTTGCCCATTTTTGAGTCCGGAAGGCGAAGAAGCCGGGAGCCAAAATCGACGTGGCCCCATTCGAGCATGAGCACCTCGCCGAGGCGAGCGCCCGTTAGTACCAGTAGGCGGATGGCTGCGACTGCATAGAGCGACTCGCTCCTCCCCGCGTCAGCCAGCGCAGAGCCTAGCCTCCCCAGCTCCGTAGGAGACAGAAAGCGTTCGCGCGCCGTCTCGGGGAATTTGTCGACATGCCGTGTCGGATTTGATCCATCCGGCCGGAGACCCCAAGCCTCAGCCTTCCTAAACATATGAGACAGAAGCGCGAGGCAGCGGTTGCCGCCATAAGGCGAGCCCTTCATCGAGAAATGAATCTTCGCGACATGCGCGCGAGAGATATCCCGGACACGCATCGAACCGAGCGCCGGCAGAATGTGCTTGCGAAGATTGAGCGCGTCCTGCGCTGAGGAGGACGGCTTCCTAAACGGCCGCGAATACTCTTCTAGGTAGCGGGCTGCAAACTCCACGAGAGTCGGCGCGTCGCGCGCCTCACGCCGGTCAAATGCGGGATCTTCGCCCGCTTCAATTCGGCCGAGCAACACGCGCGCTTCACGGCGGGCTTCATCAGGCGTCCAAGGGGCGCCGTGGCGACCGATGGTGAGCCAACGCTGAAGCGGACCGCGCCGATACTTAAGGACGTAAGATCTGACGCCATTGGCGGAGACCCAGAGTCAGAAGCCAGGGATGTCAGCGTCCGATACGGTTATGCCAGACTGGGCCGTGTTGACGATCCGTTTCGTCAGCCTCGACTTTGTGGTCATTCGTTACTCGACTGGCTCGAACCCGGACGCCCGAGCTACCGCTGAGCTACCAATCTGACGGATTTTGAAGCAACGTCAATGCAACCCGAGGAACGCTATCTCTTTGTTTTCTTTACATTCGCCCAAGCACATGCATGAGCAGAAAATGCCCAGTCTGAGACTGTTAATCGAATGGTCGCTGGTTCGAGTCCAGCTCAGGGAGCCATTTCACCGCCTCCACATCGTTTGTGCTTGCAGTCTGGGGTCAGACATGTTGCGCGGTTTCGTGTAAGATGTGCAGGACGGTCGCCTATTGATAAGTTTGGGCGGCGCCACGCTGACCGGACAATGGTCGTTGATATTGAACCATTTGCTGCGATGCAGCATTCGACACTCGCACTCCCCTGAGCAAGGGACTAGGCGAAAATGCATTACGAAACAGACGGTTAATACTTTTCAAAACAACCTGCCCCATTTTGGCACATCGCTTGCATTAAGGTTACGCGTGGGGGGAGAGAGTTCGAAGCTCCCCGCGGGACGTTGGCGCGCGAATTCAGCCTCGGCTGACCGGCGTGCGTCAGCGTCGCTCAGAGTGTAACCAAAGTGGGAGACTTTAAGTGAAGATCAAACTGTTAACCTCCATCGCGACGGCGGCCCTTTTGGCCAGCGCCGCGGCCTACGCCCAGCCGGAGTTCACGGCTGATGCAGGCCCCAACAACCAAAACACCGGCGAAGGTGTCCAGCAAGCGAACGGCGATCAGGACAACGACCTGCTCGACCTCGACGCGACGGACAACTCCGACAACTCCGACAGCTCGGATAATTCCGACAATTCCGATAACTCGGATAACTCGGATAACTCGACGAATGATTCAAACAACACCGACGACAACTCTGACGACGACGGCCTCGATTACGACGGCGACGGTCAGGATAATGACCTGCTCGACCTCGACGCAACAGACAACTCCGACAACTCCGACAACTCGGACAATTCGGATAACTCCGACAGCTCCGACAATTCCGATGACGACGGGCTCGATTACGACGGCGACGGCCAGGACAATGATGCGCTTGACCTCGATGTCCAGGATTCGCTGAACGACAATTCGGCGGCTGACAATGCGTCCGCGAACAACGGCGGCACGATCGACAACGCCGACAACTCCGACAACTCGGACAACTCAGACAACTCGGATAACTCGGACAACTCGGACAACTCCGATAGCTCCGACAACTCGAACGACGACTCTGCCAACAATGGCGGCGCGACCGACGGCGGCACGGCGGCGAACACGGTCGACAACGGTTCTGCGAACAACGGCTCGTCAGTCGACAGCTCGGACAATTCCGATAATTCCGACAATTCCGACAACTCGGATAACTCGGACAATTCAACGAACGACTCGAACAACACCGACGACAACTCCGATGATGACGGCCAAGACTTTGACGGCGACGGTCAGGACAACGACCTCCTCGACATCGACGCCACCGACAACTCGGACAACTCCGACAATTCCGATAACTCGACGAATGACTCGAACAACACCGACGACAATTCCGACGACGACGGGATCGACTACGACGGCGATAATCAGGACAACGACCTTCTTGATATCGACGCCACGGACAATTCCGACAACTCGGACAACTCGGATAACTCAGACAACTCCGACAATTCGTCCGCGGACAATGGCGCAGCCAATAACGGCTCGTCAGTGAATAACTCCGACAATTCGGACGACGACGGTCAGGACTTCGACGGCGACAATCAGGACAACGACCTCCTCGATATCGACGCCACGGACAACTCCGACAACTCCGACAACTCGGACAATTCGGACAATTCCGACAACTCGACGAACAACAACGCCAACGGCGACGGCAGCGTAGCCGGCGGCGGCTCGACGTCGTCCACGGCTTCGAACGGCGGCGCCAGCAACGGCTCCACCTCGGACTCGAGCGCCGGCGACGGCGGCGCTACCAACGGTGCGACCGCCACGACAAACGGCGGCTCGAACGGTTCGGCGACGAACGGCTCCACGTCGAATGCGACGGCCGGCGACGGCGGCGCGAACAATGGCGGCACGTCGACCTCGACGGCGGACAATGGTTCGGCCAACAACGGCTCTTCGATCGACAACTCGGACAATTCCGACAATTCGGACAACTCCGACAACTCGAACAACTCGTCGGCGAACGGCGCCGGCGCGGCCAACAATGGCAGCGCTACGATCGCTCTCGCTACCGGCGGTTCGGCGAATAACGGCTCGTCGGTCGACAATACCGACAACTCGGATAACTCGGACAATTCAGACAACTCCGACAACTCCGACAATTCGATCAATGACTCATACAACGCTGATAACGGTTCGGCGAACAACGGATCGTCTGTCGATAACTCCACGAATACGGACAATTCGTCTGCGAACGGCGCGGGTTCGGCCAATGGCGGCCTCTCGCTCGGTCTTGCGGCGAATGGTTCGGCGGTAAACGGATCGACCGTTGACAACTCCGACAACTCGGACAACTCGGCGAATGGCGCATCTGCGAACAACGGCTCGACCGTCGATAATTCGACGACCGACTCGAACGACGACTATTCGGACAACAACTCGGCCGATAACGGCTCCGCAGTCGCCAATGACAGCGGCACGGTGACGGTGGACAACTCCGACAACTCCGACAACTCGGATAATTCCGATAACTCGAACAACTCGGATGCGAGCGGCACCGGCGCAGCCAACCAGGGCTCAACCTCGGGCGGCAGCGTGTCGGGCAACGGCAACGCCACCACGGGCGGCTCGGCGAACAACTCTGACGTGAGCGGTTCGGGTTCCGCTAACAACGGTTCTTCGGTCGACAATTCCGACCGTTCGAACAGCTCGACCGCTGATAACGGCTCCGCCAACAACGGCTCGTCGGTCAACAACTCGGTCAACAACACAGCTGACAACGGCTCCGCGGTCGCCAACGACAACGGCTCCGTGACGGTCGATAATTCGGACAACTCCGTCAATGACTCGAACAACCTGTCGTTCGATCTCACGATTGGCGACGTCCAGCTGAACTCGAGCCAGCTGCAGGGCACGGTGACGAACATCACGTTCGGCACGCCGGGTTCTGACAATGACCCGGCCGCCGCCGGCAACTCCGTCGTCACGGGCAACATCACGACTGGCGGGATCTCGGACAACCGGGGTCTTGTGACCAACAACATCAACACTGGGGCCGGCAACTTCCAGACCCAGAACTCGATCAACATCGGGACGGTCAACAACAACCAGTAAGCCGACGTAAGTCTCCCGACTTCGGCCAAGGGCGCTGCAGCTTTCCGCTGCAGCGCCCGACGCGCCGAAGGCGGCCGGTCATTCGCAGTCATAGCTGTTCGCCGCCTGCGAAGTGCTCAGCGTAAGGACTGCACTCGGTTAAAGAGGGACGCATTGTGTACGGAACAACCTTGTACGGATAATACAGGCGCTTTTTCCAAAGATTCATTTGAAACGACTCGCTGACCGTTCGATAAAGGAAGCATTGGGAGAGAATTCATGGGTATGAGTTTCTGGGGTCTTCTGGCCGCGCCGCTGCTGGCGTCCGCCGAGCCCGCCGATCAAGGCGCCGCGACCTCGCAGGCGACGATAGCGATGGCGGCCGCTGAAGACGCGTTCTCCGATTTTGACGCGATGGACGAAAGCGCAATGGCTCATGCTTCTGGCGGCGCTGATACGGCGATATCCATCGGCGCGCTTGTTTCTAATTCTGCGACGCAGAATGGCGGCGTCAGCCGCATCACGACGGACGGCGACACAGGCGGGATTTTGAATAATACGGCCGCCAATAATAGCGGCATCACCACCGTGTTCTACAACACTGGCAACGGCGTCGTGTTCCAAAGCACCGTCAATTTGAACATTTTCCTCGGCGAGACTTCGCCTAGCCCGTAGCGCCCCTGTCAAGGGGGAGACAGATCGCCATGTTTTCGACGCTCAAAATCTGGGCCATTGCAGCGCTCGCTGCAGCTCTTTCGCCGCAGACGGCGTCTGCGGCAGATTTCGGTGTGCTCGGCGGCGGATTGCGCCCGGACGTGCGCGTTGCAAGTCTTGCGGAGCGCCGGTTCGTCAGCATCGTCCGGCAGCAATATGATTTCAGCTGCGGCTCAGCTGCTGTAGCGACGCTCCTCACCTACCACTATGGCCGTCCGACCACTGAGCGCGACGCATTTCAAGCCATGTGGGATGTCGGCGACCAGTCGCGCATCAAGCAATTCGGCTTTTCTCTGCTGGAAATGAAACGCTATCTCGAATCGCTCGGGATGAAGGCAGACGGCTTCAAATTGACCCTCGACCGTATTGCAGAAATCGGCGTCCCGGGGATCGCCCTTGTTGAAGTGAGAGGTTACAGGCACTTCGTCGTCATTAAAGGCATCACGCGGGACACGGTCCTCGTCGGCGATCCTGCCAAGGGCCTCGCACGGCGCTCGCGCAAGGAATTCGAGAGCCATTGGGATGGGACGGTGCTGTTTATCCGGTCGGACGTCGCGCGCGGGAAGGCTGCTTTCAACATGCGGGCGGATTGGGGGCTTTCTCCGGATGGTCCTCATGAGCGCGCAATGGACGTAGAATCGCTCCAGTCGCTCGCCATTAACCAGACACGCCCTTCGTTTTCCGGCTTTTCCATTGCCTCGCCGCTCGGAGGGCTGTGATGGCGCTGAGCAGTTTCTCATTCACATCTGCGGCGGCATTCCTAGTCGGGGGGATGGCCAGCGCAATTCTTAGCGCCGTTCATGCGCAAGGTTTCGACATGGCGGGCGCTCACAGCAGTGAGACCTTGATTTTCGCAGAGCCGCTCGAAGAGGACGCGCTTGCCGCCAGCCTCGGGCGAATGGAACGCGACGGACAGTCAGTCAATCACGGGCTCGGATCGTCAGCGCTAACGCGCTCCGCGTATCTGAGATTGCCTTCAGCGCCAGAGCTTGGCGGTCTTTCTGGGCGCAGCTTCGCAGCAGTCAACACTGTCCTGAACGATGTCGTTCCGCAGATCGCAACCTATCTTCTAGGCGCGGACGCGCCAATCTCGCCGACAATTACAGGTCCTGCGCTCCTGTTTCCTGAATTCTCATTCCTCCCAACCCCTGGACGGCCATGAACTCGCCAACGAAGCGCCTCACTGCCAGCGTCGCAGTCCTCGCCTTCGCCCTCCAGGCGGGCGGCGTCGCTTACGCTGAGGATCTTGCGTTCCAAACCAGCGAGCTCACGCTTGTGGAAGCGCCGCTCGGTCTTGAGGATCTCGCCGAAGCGCGGGGCGGCATCGCCATCGGCGGCGCCACCTTTAATTTTGGCGTCTCTCTGCCAACATCGGCCGCCCCAACTGCGCCAATAGTCGCTGCGCCGCAGCTCGCAACTCCCGTGGCAGCACAGATCGCCGCGCCGGCAGCGGCCGGGGCGGCAAACTCGGCGCCATTAGAATCGCTTGGCGCCTCGTCCCCCGCTCAGCCGATTGCGCCAACTGTTACTCTCGCGAATGCGCCGAGCATCGCCTCCCCTACAGCGCCCGCCATCGCTGTGCCGGAGCTTCCCGCCGTTACACAGCCGGCAGCGGCCAGTGTTGTTGCACCTGTCGTCGCCGCCCCCGATTTGCCTATTGTCACGCCATCCGTCGCGCCTGCCATCGCAATGCCCACAGCGCCGGCCATGGTGATCCCCACGACGCCCGTCAGCGCGACGCCGTCGCTGCCGACGGTCGTCGTCCCAACGCCGCCAGAGATCGCAGCGCCCCAAATCACGCCGCCATCGCTTCCGACAAGCGCCATGCCCACGGCGCCAGTAATCGATACGCCGCAGATTGTGCCGCCGACAGCACCGACGTTTACCCCTCCTGTCACGCCGGACATTACGCCGCCATCGCTCCCGACAATCGCCACGCCCACGGCGCCGGTAATCGATGCGCCGCAAATCACGCCGCCGGCATCACCCGCGATTTCCCCTCCCGTCATGCCGGACATAACACCGCCATCACTGCCGGCGGTCGTTGCGCCGACGGCGCCGTCGATCACGACGCAGCAGCCTGTCGCATTGGGCTTGCTAACGGGTTCGGGCCTGACGCCGATCATCACAGCATCTGTGTCGCAACAGACGACTGCAAACCAAGTGCAATCGGCGGTCCAGAATGCCTTCGCACCCATAACGACACTGACGCTTGCCGGCCAGAATGTGGCATTGCCTGTGCAATCAACGGCAGCTTCGATGACGACACCGGAAGCCGCCATTCGCATCAGTAACGTGCTCGACAATATCATCGTGCGACAGACACTGACACTGAACGTCGAAGTGTCGAACTATGACCAGATCCGTTCGATTGCGCAGGTCGCCTCTGTGGCGACTCGTGCGGTGTCAAATCTCTCCTTCCTCAGCGCCCTGCGCAATTGACTTCGAGCAATGCGAGATCTGGTCGCGCAACAGATCAGTCCGAATAGTGCTGACTTTGCCTCATGGGCTTTTGGGGAATGGCCCTTAACAGTGCGCGCGCTTGTGAGGAATAGATCAGCGTCTCCGCGACATAGCCTCAATCCAGAACCGATGTGCACGGCGGATCAAGATCGTCGTCAATCAGGATGCGCCGCGCGGCGCCGTCCGGGTCGTCATACTGTCCGCTGTTCAACGACCAGAAGAAGGCGATGAGACCCAAGGCTCCGAGCCCCAGCGCAATGGGAATGAGATAGAGGAGCGCGGTCATGCAGGCCGCGCCTTGGACCGCAGTTTGGCCGTCACGGGGTTCAGCGCGGCGTCGTGCAATGTTCCGGAATGGCGCAGGGCAGGACTGCGCGTTTTCGCCCCTTGCGCCAACCGCAACGCGTTCAACGTGACGACAAGCGACGAGCCGGACATGGCAATTGCGGCGATGAGCGGCGTCACATGACCGAGAGCGGCCAGCGGCACGGCGAGAACATTGTAGAGCGCCGCAAAGGCGAAGTTCTCAATCATCCGCTTCCTCGCGACGCGCGCGACATCGACCGCCTCCACGATCGGCTCAAGGCCGGCCCCCTGGTAGACGAGATCAGCGGCCGCTTGCGCCGCGTCCGCCGCGGTTCCAGGCGACAGCGACGCATGCGCCGCGGCGAGCGAGGGCGCGTCATTGAGGCCGTCGCCCACCATCGCGACTTTGCGGCCGGAAGCGGCAAGCGTCGTCAGCCGCGCAATTTTCTCCGCGGGCTGAAGACGTGCTGTGTATGGGATGCCGAGCGCGTCCGCGACGGTGCGCGCAGGCGCGTCCTCGTCGCCCGAAAGCATGATCATGTCGAGTCCGCGCGTTCTGAGCGCCGCAATCGTCGCGGAAGCATCCGCCCGGATCTCATCGTCGAACAGAAATCGGACCGGCGGCGCATCGCCCAGTTTGAACCAGGCCGCGCTTTTCGCGGCGCCTAGCGCTGCCGCGCCGACGAAATCAGCCCGCCCAAGTCGTGCGGGCGCGCCGCCGATCACCCCTTCGACGCCCTCGCCAGGACGTTCGACGACGTTGTCCGCGACAGGCCCCGGACCAGCGGCAGCGACAATGGCGCGCGACAAAGGGTGCCGGCTTGTTCGCGCCAGCATGGCGGCGCGGTTCAGCGTTTCAGCAGAGATTTCAGCGGCGTTGGCGATGCGCTGCCGGCCATGCGTCAGCGTGCCGGTCTTGTCGAAGACGATCATGTCCGTTTCAGCGAGGCGCTCGAGCGCGTCGCCGGATTTCACGAGCACGCCGGACCGGAAAAGGCGCCCGGTCGCCACGACCTGGACTGCAGGCGCAGCAAGCGCCAGCGCGCAAGGACACGTGATGATGAGCACGGCGATCGCATTCATCAGCGCCGTGCGCAGCCCTGCATCGGCGATGAAATACCACGCCAGGAATGTCGCCGCCGCCAGGCTGTGCACCATCGGCACGTAAGCCGCCGCAGCGCGATCGGCGAGACGGCGATAGCGGCTGCGGGACTGCTCACCCGCTTCGATCAGCCGGGCGAGGTCGGCGAGCAGAGACTCATCGGCAGTTTTCAGCGCCCGAACGACCAGCGGCGCCGAGAGATTGAGCACGCCCGCATGAAGCGTCGCGCCGACGCTTTTCCGCGACGGGCGGCTTTCGCCGGTGACGAGTGAGACATCGACGTCGGACTCGCCCGTGACGATCTCGCAATCGACGGGCGCTCGGTCGCCTGGCGCGAGCCGCAAAGCATCGCCAGGCGCGACGAGGCGCGCGGCGACCGCCTCGAGCCCGCCATCCGGAAGAAACCGCGTCGCTGTGGGCGACTGCAGCGCGAGGAGATCGAGCGCCGCAGCGCGCGCTTGTAGACGCAGACGATGATCGAGCCAGCGTCCGATCAGAAGAAAGAACAGCAGCATGACCGCGGCGTCGAAATAGGCGTGCTCACCGTCATGCGCGGTTTCATAAAGACTCAAGGTCAGCGCAAGGATGATCGCCAGGGAAATCGGCACATCCATATTGGCGCGGCCGCCTTTCAGCGCCGTCGCCGCCGACCGGAAGAAGGGCTGGCCCGCATAGAGCGCCGACGGCACAGCAATCAGCGCGGAGACCCAATGCAGCAGGGCGCGCGTCGTACTGTCCATATCGCCGTCAAGTCCTGCCCAGATGGACACCGAGAGCAACATCACATTTGCGGTCGCAAAGCCCGCGACAGCAAGCGCGCGCAGAAGCGCCCTGCCCTCTTTGTCGATATCGTCAGCGACCTTTTCTGGATCGAAAGGCTGCGCGCGATAGCCGAGCGCTGCGAGCGCCTCCATGATGGCGCGCGGCTTCAGCGCGCGGTCGCGCCATGTCACGACCAGCTTGCCGGTCGAGAGGTTGAGGCGCGCGGATTCTACACCGCTGACGGCGCCGACACCTTTTTCGATCTTGACGATGCAGCCGCCGCATTTGGCGCCGAAGACGGCAAGCTCCAGACTCATGACCCCGTTCCGCTTGCGGACAAAGGGCGCAGGATCGACGACGTCCGGCGCCGCGGCCGGTTCAAGCCCGCTCGGACACCCTGCAGGAAAGGCGGCTGCGATCATGGCAACGACACCCGCTTTTCAAGATCAAAGACTTCGCCGCCAGATCCTGTCGCCTTAGCGCGGACATCCCAGGCGCCGGCGGCCGCGCCGTCGGCATGAGCGACATAGAGCCCGTCGCCTGCGCGCGCAAAGCTCAGCGGATAGTCTTCACCTGCATGCGTAGGCCGACGCAGTTGCCCCACAATCGAAAGTCCGGGCAGCGGCGCGCCGTCGCGCGTAACCATGCGAAGCGACACGGACACGCCGCTTGGCGTCCGGACCGCTTGAAGCTTTGCGCTCCAGCCGAGCGCGCGCTGGTGCTGGCGTGCGGCAACAGTCTCATTGAAACGCAGTCCCGCGGCGTAAGCATGCTCGCGCTCTTCGCCCGGAAAGGATGAGACTGCCGCAACGATGAATGCGGTGTTCGCGGCGATCACGACGCCGAAGAACGCGATCAACATCAGAAGGACGTCTCGGCCCTTGAGCGTTCTGCCCGTCATCGTTTCGCTCCCATCAGGAATGTCGTCGTCTCGACGGCGCTTTGCCCGGTCTTCTGGTCGGACAAGCTGATTTTCAGCGCAAACGCGTTTGATTCCGCTGCGGGCTTATGGGTCACAAAAATCCGCGCCGATCGCACGCCGTCGGCCGGAGCTTCGATCGTCGCAACACCGTTCTCGAACGCTTCGCCGACTCCTGTGACGGCGACCGCGCGGGCCCCTTCGATCTTCAGCGTCAGCGTCCGCGCTTCATTCGCCTTGTTGACGATCTTTAGCGTGAACGCATTGCGGATGGATCCATCCGACAAGACGACATAGGGCGGCGTGCGGTCATGCAGCGCCGCGATTTCGAGCGTCGCGCGCGTCGTCAGCGTGTGCAACATGAACCCGCCGACGAACGTGAGCAGCGCCGCATAAAGCCCCGTGCGCGCGCGCAGGAGCCTCAGTTTCGGCGCAGACTTCGCCTTGCGGCGTTCGATATTGCTGTCCGTATCATAGCCGATCAGCCGCTTTGGACGGCCGACCTTCGTCATAATCTCATCGCAAGCGTCGATGCAGAGCGCACAGTTGATGCATTCGAGCTGCGCGCCCTCGCGAATATCAATGCCCATGGGGCAGGCGGCGACGCAGGCTTTGCAATCGACACAATCGCCGCGGCCGTCCCAGGTCTCGCCCTTGCGATGCGCGCCGCGCGGCTCGCCGCGGTCTTTCTTGTAGGTCACCTGCAAGGTTTCGGCATCGACGAGCGCCGACTGGATGCGCGGCCAAGGGCACATATAGGTGCAGACTTGCTCGCGCAGCGACCCCGCGAAAAGATAGGTTGTGAGCGTGAGGAGCCCGAGAAAGAAATAGGCTGTGAACGGCGCGTCGCCGGTGAATATCTTAGGAAAGGTCGTCGGCGCATCGTGGAAATAGAAAATCCACGCGCCCCCTGTCGCGGCGCCGATCAGAAGCCAGAGCGCGTGCTTGACGATCTTCTTGCGGACCTTGTCGGCCGTCCAAGCGGACTTGGCGAGTTTCATCCGCTGATTGCGATCACCTTCGACCCACCGTTCGACGACGATGAAGAGATCGGTCCAAACGGTCTGTGGGCACGTGTAACCGCACCAGACGCGCCCAAACAGCGCCGTGGCGAGAAAGAGCGCGAGCGCCGCAATGACGAGGAGCCCGGTCACATAATAGAGCTCATCAGGCCAGAGCTCGATGAAAAAGAAGTAGAAGCGGCCTCTCTCGAAATCGACGAGTACGGCCTGGTCAGCCTCCCCGGGACCACGCTCCCAACGCACCCAAGGGAGCAGGTAATAGACGCCGAGCGTCGCCGCCATCACGATCCATTTCAGACGCCGATAAAACCCGTGCACCAGCTTCGGGTATATAGGCTCGCGCGCTTTATAGAACGCCCGATGGGCGGCGCTGTTGACGGCGTCGACGTCAAACGCCTCGACGCCCTCCGCTCTCGGCCCCCGGCTTGCGAGATCGACCACGTTCATCGCCGACGATACTCCTTACTCGACAGGTGCTGAATGCACTTACTCGCCGCCGCCAAGCGCGTGCACATAGGCGGCGAGCGCCGTCACTTCTTCTTCCGAGAGCCTTTCGTTCCATGCCGGCATGACGCCTGCGCGACCGCCGTGAATCGTTTCGCGGATGGATTCCGGATCGCTGCCATACAGCCAGATGGCGTCGCTGAGATTGGGGGCGCCGAACTGGCGCATGCCCTTGCCGTCCGCGCCATGACAGGTGCTGCAATGCTGCTGGAATAGCGGCGCTGCGCGCGCGGCCGCCGCGGCGTCATGCGACAAACCCGATAGCCCCCGCACATGATCGACAAGCTCATTGACCTGCGCCGGCGTCAGAACGCCGTCCTTGCCGAAGGCCTGCATGATGCCGATGTGGCCGTCGTCATCGCCCGAGCGCACGCCATGGCGGATCGTCTTCCGGATCTCGTCGAAGGACCCGCCCCAGAGCCAGTCGTCGTCATTGAGGTTGGGATAGCCGCGGAACCCCTGCCCGCCTGCCCCATGGCAGGTTGCGCAATTGTCGCCAAAGATCGAGGCGCCCGCCGCCATCGTGTATTGCAGCAGCTCGGGATTGGATTCGATCTCGGCGACCGAATTCACTTGCAGGAGCCGCTTCATGGTCGCGCCGCGTTCCGTCTCGACGGCAGCGAGCGCCGCCGCGACATTGGCGCGCTCCGAATGCTGGCGCAGGCCCTTTGTATAACCCCAGGGCGTCGGCCAGGCGGGCATGAAGATCCAATACCCGATCGACCACAGGACCGAGATCCAGAAAACGATCAGCCACCACCGCGGCAGCGGATTGTTGAGCTCTTTGACGCCGTCCCAGGCGTGGCCGGTGGTCTCAACCCCGGAGAGCTGATCGACGTCACGCTGCGTCACGGGCGGTCTCCTCATCTGCAAGCGGCAGGTCTTCGAGCGGCGCACGGCGCGCCTTGTCAAAACGCGCCGCATTCGCGGGCGACAGCGCGTAAATCAGCACCATGATGAAGGCGGCGACGAAGAGAATGAGGCCGCCGGTCTGCGCAAACTGAGCGAGTGTTTCGTACATGACGCGCCTCAACGCTGGTTTTCTTCAGGCTGATAAGTCGAGAAATCGACCATCGTGCCCAGGACCTGGAGATAGGCGACAAGCGCATCCATCTCCGTGACCTTGCGCGGGTCGCCGTCAAACTCGCGAACCACGACACGCGGGTAGCGCTTGACGAAAGCGTCATAGGAATCGCCGAGCGGATCGAGCTGGGCCAGCGCATCGGCGCTTGCGTTCTCGATCATCTCTTTGGTGTAGGGCACGCCGACGCCGCGATTGGCGCGCAGATAGCCTTCGAGCGCTTCAAGATCGAGTTCGTTTTCGGCGAGCCGCTTGTAGGGCGGCATGACGGACTCCGGCACAAGGCTGCGCGGATCAATGAGGTGCTGGACCTGCCATGCGTCCGAATACTTGCCGCCGACACGGGCGAGATCCGGCCCTGTGCGCTTCGATCCCCACTGGAACGGGTGATCATACATCGACTCCGCGGCGAGACTGTAGTGGCCGTAGCGTTCGACCTCGTCCCGCAGCGGCCGGATCTGCTGGCTGTGGCAGGTGTAGCAGCCTTCGCGAATGTAGATGTTGCGGCCGGCGAGCTCGAGCGGCGTATAGGGACGAACGCCGTCGACCTTTTCGATGGTGGACTTCAGGAAGAACAGCGGCGCCAATTGCACGATGCCGCCGATCGACACGACGACGAGGATGCCGACAACGAGGAGGTAACCGTGGCGCTCCAGGAATTTGTGGCTGAACATGCTGCGCCTCACGCGATCGCCGTGGCCGGCACGATCGCCGGCGCGACGGTTTCCTTGGCCCTGACGTCGCCGCGCGCGGTCCGCCAGAGATTGTAAGCCATGATGAGCGCGCCGGCGAGATAGAGGAACCCGCCGAAAGCGCGGATGACGTAGAAGGGATGCATTTCCTTCACCGTCTCCACGAAGGAGTGCTGCAGGAAGCCAAGCTCCGTATACGAACGCCACATCAGGCCCTGCATGATTCCTGAGACCCACATCGCGGCGATGTAGCAGACGATCCCGAGCGTCGAGATCCAGAAATGCCATTCGACGAGCGCATTGGAGTAGAGGCGCTCACGCTTCCAGAGCCAGGGCACGAGACAATAGAGCGCGCCGAACGAAATATAGCCGACCCAGCCGAGCGCGCCGGAGTGCACATGTCCGATGGTCCAGTCCGTATAATGAGAAAGTGCGTTTACGGCGCGCACGGACATCAACGGCCCCTCGAAGGTCGACATGCCGTAGAACGCAACCGACACGACCATCATGCGCAAGACGGGATCAGTGCGCAGCTTGTCCCAGGCGCCTGACAAAGTCATGAGGCCGTTGATCATGCCGCCCCAGGAAGGCATCCACAGCATGATCGAGAAGGTCATGCCGAGCGTCTGAGCCCATTCGGGAAGCGCCGTGTAATGAAGATGGTGCGGACCGGCCCAGATGTAGATGAAAATCAGTGACCAGAAATGCACGATGGAAAGCCGGTAGGAATAGACCGGCCGGTCGGCGCGCTTCGGGATGAAGTAATACATGATGGCGAGAAAGCCCGTCGTCAGGAAGAAGCCGACGGCGTTGTGGGCGTACCACCACTGCGTCAGCGCATCCTGCACGCCGGCGAAGAGCACATAGCTTTTCGAGCCGAAGGCTGAGACCGGCAGCGCGAGATTGTTGACGATGTGCAGCATCGCAATCGTCACGATGAAGGAGAGATAGAACCAGTTGGCGACGTAGATATGCGGCTCTTTGCGTTTCCAGATGGTTCCGAGAAAGACGAGGAGATAGACGACCCAGACGATGGTGAGCCAAAGGTCGGCGTACCATTCGGGCTCGGCATATTCCTTCGACTGGGTCACGCCCATCAGATAGCCGGTCGCGGCGATGACGATGAACAGGTTATAGCCCCAGAATACGAACCAGGGCGCAAGACCGCCCGCGAGGCGCGCGCGGCATGTGCGTTGGACGACATAGAACGACGTCGCGAGCAGCACATTGCCGCCGAAGGCGAAGATGACCGCCGACGTGTGCAGGGGCCGCATGCGCCCGAAATTCGTCCACGGATGATCGGGGAAATAAAAGAGGTTCGGATAGGCGAGCTGCAGCGCGATGACGAGACCGACGAGGAACCCCGCAATGCCCCAGAAAACGGAAGCGAAGGTCGCTGCCTTCACGACGCCGAACATGTATTCGTTCGGATTGTCGGTCGCGCCGTTGAAGTAGCGCGCCCCTATCGCTGCGCCGCCGAGCGCGAAGGCGCCGAGAAACATCAGCG
This sequence comes from uncultured Caulobacterales bacterium, assembly GCA_964507915.1. Classification (GTDB taxonomy): domain Bacteria; phylum Pseudomonadota; class Alphaproteobacteria; order Caulobacterales; family Parvularculaceae; genus Amphiplicatus. The sequence goes on along the minus strand of CAZDRH010000002.1, from coordinate 529,059 downwards.
CATGCGTGCGCATCATCGCATCTTCGGCGCGGGCGGCGACGAGCAGCGCGACAAGCGAGCCTATCGCCAGAAAAAAGCCGAGGATGACCGTGTCGGGTCCTGTTTGCGCCGCCGGCCGCTGCGTCGTCGAAATCTCCATCCCCGCCTCCGGATTGATTGGCATGCGGCGCAACGTGAGAGAGCGCCTTTGTCAAATTAGGTCGCCCGAAACGCCTCCCAGCGCGTTGACCTACGTCAACCGGCCCCGCGCCCGGACGCCGCAGGCGGGGCGCTCGAAGCGCGCCGCATTTCCGGTGAGTTCTCTGTCCCGGCCCCTCTGCAGTTTGACGAGGATCAATTGCGGCATGCCTGAACCGGGCAAACTGACCGCATGAGAACTCGAGCGAGACGACGCTGCCGCCTTTTGGTCACAGGCGCGCCGCAGCCCCACGATGGGGCCGAAGCCTTTGACGCATTCCCGGATTGCTGCGTTGGGCGCAGGCCCCTGCCGTTCAGCCTAGGCCTCGCCCTTTTGGCCGCCAGCGGGCTTCTGGCGCCGCCAACCCACGCGCGCGCCGAAAAAGCGACGACCTGCGGATCCGGGCTGCTGATAGACATTTCGACGGGCGCGCCGTTCATGCCGAAGCAGGATCCGCCAGCGTCTGCGTGCCACGCGCTCTGCGCGTTAGAACGCAGGCGGTTCAGGCCTTGATTAGCGAAGGCCTAAGCCCTCAGGACGCCAGCGTCACGCTGGTGCGAGCGACGTCTTCAAGCGCGCCCTGCTCTTTCAGGGCAGCGAGCGTGCGGCTTAGGGTTTCATGCCGAAGTCCGAGATAGTCCGCGATGTCCTGCCGCGACATTGAGAGCGGCACTTCGCGCGTCTTCACGCCTGTCGAACGTCGCACAAGCTCAACAAAGCTCAATACGCGCTCTTCAGCGTTTTTCTTTCCGAGCAGGACAATGTGATCTTGGGCTTTGTGATATTCCGTCTGGCCGCGCGCGATCAGGCGATCCTTGATGCCTGGAAACTGCGCCGCCATGTCGTCGAGATAGGCGTGCGGAAAGCGGCAAACATAACTGTCTTCGAGCGCTTCGGCCGTGTAGGCGCACGCTTCTGTCGGTCGGACGCCAAAGAAGTCGCCTCGAAACAGGAAGCCAGTGATCTGACGGCGCCCATCTTCCAGGAACTTGGTCAGCCGGAAACTGCCCTCCAGAACGATGTAAAGACAGTCGTTCGGCTCGCCCTCAACGACCAAGGCCTTGCCCTTCGGTGTCCGGCGATGCGCCATGACTTTTTCGACCTGGGCTATTTCGCGGTCGGAAAGGTCTGCGCAAACGGATTTTTCGCGCACCTCGCAAAGTGAGCAGAGGTGAACGCCATTGTCTGAGCAATTAGATTTCTCACGCACGTCCGCCATGTTCTGGCCGCAAGATCCTCGCTTGTGAGGACCGGACGTTAAGGCGCGTTTTGGGGCGCCGCCACCCCTTTTTTTGGCTTCTTATTGTGACACCCGTCAGGCGGGGCGCAAAGCCGACAATTCCAGCGTGCCGCCGCAGCGTTCGGCGCCATCGAGATACGCAGCCATTGTCCTCCAATTGCGGAAGTTGCGTCCGGCCAAATGCGTCAGCGCGCCGGCGCCGAAGCCGAGCGTCGCGGCGGAAAGACGCGATTCGAGGGCCGCGGCGACCTCAAGCCGGCGCTCAGGTTTCACGAAGATGCCGGGCGCCGCCAGACCGTAGCCTGAAGCAAGAATGCGAGGCGTCAAGCGCTTGAGGTGCAGCGGCGGCGCGGGGATAGACCGGAATGCCGGGTCGAGCCAAATCCGTTCGCCGAGAGAATGGGCGTGAATGCGATCAGGGCCCAGGCTGAGAATCCGCTCCGTCACATCATCGAGGACGGCGGCGCTGCGCGACGGCAAGTCCGCAAAGAACGCGATGCCAAGATCATCGATGTCCGCATCCCTCAGAATGCCGACCGCAGCTTCGAGCCGTTCGTACGCCGCATCCGCCGCGGCGCCTTCGGCCGCCGCATCGGCGCCGAACAGCGTGACTCCGCCGAAGCCGAGGCTCTGCAACGCTTCAATCCCGGATGCGCATACGTCCTCAACCATCAGCTCCACGGCAAGTCTTGCCATGTTGGTGAGGCCAAGTTCGACCTCAACGACATCGAGCACGCCGGCGATATCGTCGGCGTTCATGATACCCGGCGCGCCGGCGCCGAAGAGGACCGATGCCGTCTGTCCCCTACCGCTGAGCTTGCGGCCTGCGGCCGCAATCTCTTTGCCTAACGCCCTGTGATAGCGACGGTCGAATGGCCGATACGCCCCTGTGTGCGGCGCGAGGCAGCCGCAGAACCAGCAGGCGCGCTGAGAGAGCGACGGATGGATGTCGATCCGAAGCAAGGCGTAAAGCGGGACTGCCGCGAGCGCATCGTCCAAGGCGCGAGCGGCGGTCGCACTGTCGCATTCCGGCAGGTGCGCGCACGTATTCATGGCGCCACTCTGCCCGGCGAAGGCGCAAATGCGATGACCTAGATCAAGTGCCTTATGTGGGAGACCTGAGATTTTGCGGTTGTGCACATTGAGCAGACGGCGGAGCGCGGCCAATGGCTGGCGCCGCAGAGGGTCTGGCGACGGCTGATCGGCCGGTGCGCTGGCGCGCACGTGCCTCCAATCCTGCAGGGAAAGTGCTCGAGATTGCCAGGCCCAATCGCAGGCACAGCAAACATGATCACGAAACGCATCCTCGGCGGCCTACAGCCGCGCTTGGCTACGAAATTTCATGCAGCCGCCGAATCGAACACCGTTCCAAGCAAAACGTGCGCGTATCCGTCTTCGACACGGCAGGTCTGCAGTGTTTCCGAATTGTGGCGATCCGAATTCCGCGCGCAAGTCGCAGCGGCGCCAGCGGGCGTGGCGCGCTCAAATCAATGCGCCCGAATCAAAAGATCGGCCCAAAATAAACCTCCAACCGCTCTTCACGGTCGGAGGTTTGAACGAATCCGTAGACCGCTCGTCAGGCCGAAGCCGCGCCCGAGGGCTCGATCTTGAGGCCGGGGCCCATGGTCGAGGAAACCGAGATCTTCTTGATGTAGGTCCCTTTGGCGCCCGAGGGCTTGGCTTTCTGCACGGCGTCGATGAACGCGCGCAGATTGTCCGCGATCTGCGTTTCGGTGAAGCTCGCCTTGCCGACGCCGGCGTGTACGATGCCGGCCTTTTCGACCTTGAACTGCACAGCGCCGCCTTTGGCGTCTTTCACGGCCTGGCCGATATTCGGCGTCACCGTGCCGACTTTCGGGTTCGGCATGAGGTTGCGGGGACCCAGAATTTTGCCGAGACGGCCGACGAGACCCATCATATCCGGCGTCGCGATGACGCGATCAAAGTCCATGAAACCGCCCTGGATCTTCTCGACGAGGTCGGCGTCGCCGACAATGTCCGCGCCGGCTTTGCGCGCTTCTTCGGCCTTGGCGTCTTTCGCAAACACGGCGACGCGCACATTGCGGCCCGTGCCGTGCGGCAGATTGACGACGCTGCGCACGATTTGATCCGCATGCCGCGGATCGACGCCGAGATTCATCGCAATCTCGATCGACTCGTTGAATTTCGCTTTGGCGTTCGCCTTCAGGATTTTCGCCGCTTCGTCGACCGAGTAGAATTTCTCTCGGTTGACGTTCGCGCGCGCAGCTTTCGTCCGTTTACCAATCGTCGGCATCGCTTACTCCTGAACCTGCAGGCCCATAGAGCGGGCGGATCCCATGATGATTTTGGTCGCGGCCTCGAGATCGACGGCGTTAAGGTCCGCCATCTTGGCCTCGGCGATTTCGCGGCACTGCGCCTTGGTGACTGAGCCGGCGACGCCGCGCCCTGCGGTCGCGGAGCCCTTTTCGACCTTCGCCGCCTTCTTCAGATAGTAAGACGCCGGCGGCGTCTTCATCTGGAAGGTGAAGGACTTGTCCGAAAACACCGTGATGACCACGGGGATCGGCATGCCTTTTTCGAGCTTCTGGGTCTGCGCGTTGAACGACTTGCAGAATTCCATGATGTTGAGACCCCGCTGACCGAGAGCCGGTCCGATCGGGGGAGACGGGTTTGCTGCACCCGCCGGCACCTGAAGCTTCAGGTAGCCGGTGACTTTCTTCGCCATGTCAGTCCTTCCGAATTAGAGCGCGACGCCGGCAAGCGTTCGCCCGGTTGAAGGGTCGCGGTGCGGCCCGATCTGGACTTTGACCGAAGCCTCCCGCGAAGAGGCGCGGTCCATAGCGGATGGACCGTGGCCGCGCAAGGAGACGCTGGAAGCGCCCTTCGTTTTTTGACGGCCTGTGACAGAATGCTGTTCGGCCGCTTCGGCGTCTGCAGCCACTCTTATCGCGACCAGGATCAGGTCGCGGCTTGCGCGGCCTTCCCAGCGGATCGACTTACGGAGAAAATGAAGGTCTGCAAAATGAAAGCGGGCGGCCTCTATGGGGGACTCGAGACCGCCCGCCAGTACGCAACCAACGCAACTAAACTCGTGTTCTCACCAAACCTCGCTGGGAAAGGACGCCTCCTCAGCTAAGTTATGTTATAAACTTACACCCCTGGGATGTCAATGGGACGTCAACCATTCGTCAATCTGTGTGAATTTTCCCCTAAGGGGCGAAACTGCCAGAGCTGCGCACGCTAGGCTGAGTCTTGCAGCAAAAGCGAGGCGCCCGCCGGGGGGAGAGAGTCCGGCGGGCGCCTCGACGCCTGATACGCAACCACTACGCAACCGGGCCAGCGGCCCCCCTGCAAGCACCCGTCTTCTTTTCGCTGCAGCGGCTGGAGACGCAGCCGCCCCGCGTGAAACTTGGCTGGCGGAGCTAAATCCGCGATGGGGGAGAGAGAACCGCCGATCGCCCCGCCAGGTCCGAAGCTTGCCCTTCGGACAATGCTCTTATTGAGCACAAATGCGTTTGTGCGGCGCCGCAAATTGGGCGGGATTGTGATTTTGTATCACGAATTATTAGAGAATTGTTGCAGGCGTAAAAGGCGAATTTCCCTCGCCGGCGCCGACGCTGCGAGCTATTTCATACGTATACGGAACCTTTTTGCCGGGCTTGGTCGAGCGAACGCGACGCTCAATGCGCCGTCTTGTCTGCGCCGCCGGGACGGCCGGAGGCGACGGCCCGATTGGCGTGATACCCGTCCTGCAGGCGGTCGATCATGCGCCGCACCTGCTCGACATTCTTGATGTTGTAGAAGGTGAAGCCGCGGAACAGCGGCCATTCCTCCGTATCGAAATCATAGCGGCGGCCGATCGAGATCGAGCCGCGTCCGCTCCGAAACTCAGAGACCGCAATCGGCGTGTCTTCGGCAAGACGGACCCACGCCCAGTGCCGCCGCTCAGACGCTTCGACGATGAGCGCGCGATCGGTCGTGAGACAGTAGAGCATCGCGGCGCGACGGCGGAAGGAGCGCACGACCGATCCGGCGAAGACATAGGCGGCGACTGCCCAGACGCCGATCAGACCAAGGAGCAAGACGAGGAATCCGGACAGGCTGCTGGCGCGCGCTTGCGGCAAGAGATCGACGCCCATCCATCCCAGGAATGCCGTGACGAATCCAAGATAGACGAGATGGCGGATCTCTGCCGGCGTCAGCGTGCGTCCGGGACCGGGGCGGCCGATCCACAGGATCGTCTCGCCCTTTTCCAAATAGCGCTGAAAGACCTCTTCGGCTTTCACGACATACGCCCCACGCGACCGGCCCGAAAAGCATTCGGCCGCGCCGTAAGCGGGGCGTCAAGTGAAACTAGAGCGACAATGCGGAAATCTGAGGCGGAACTGGGCTTTGGCCGCAGCTTCTGGGCGGCAGGTCGCCGAGGTCTCAGAAGGCCTCAGCTCGCCTTTTCAACCTGGCTGAATTCAAGCTCCACCGGGGTCGCCCGGCCGAAGATCGAGACCGCGACTTTGAGCCGGCCTGCATCCTCATCGACATCCTCGACAACACCCGAGAAGGACGCGAACGGCCCGTCCGTGACGCGGACATTCTCGCCGATTTCAAACGTGATGGTCGAACGCGGACGCTCGACGCTTTCTTCGACGGCGCCGCGGATGCGGTCGACCTCTCGCTGCGAAACCGGCATCGGCTTGTTGCCGGAACCGAGAAAGCCCGTGACCTTCGGCGTGTCCTTGATGAGGTGGTAGGTGTCGTCTGTGAGCTTCATCTTGACGAGCACATAGCCCGGATAGAAGCGCCGCTCGGTGTTGATTTTCCGCCCACGGCGGACCTCGACGACTTCCTCGGTCGGCACGAACACCTCGGAGAAAAGCTCCTCAACGCCCTTCTCTTTGGCGGATTGCTTGATCGCTTCGGCGACCTTCTTCTCGAAGTTCGAATAGGCGTGGACGATGTACCATTTGTGTTCCATCGGGTCGGTTCCTGCGCGCCGTTCGCGGGCGCTTTCTGTTTATCTGTTGACCGAGAGGAGAAGCGACACGGCGAAGCGCAGCGCTGAATCGACGATCAGGAAGAAGATCGACATGATCACCACCATGATGAGCACCATGATCGTCGAAACAACCGTCTCGTTGCGTGTCGTCCAGGTGACCTTGCGGCCTTCGGCAATGATTTGCTGAAAGAACTGGACAGGATTTGTCCGCTTCTTCGGCGCTTTCACCTCTTCGGCGGCGCCTTCAATGACGGAACCCGCCTTGGGCGCCTTGGGCTGTTTCGCCATACCGTTCCTACCGTCGCTAACCGTGCATCCGTCTGGCAAAGGCCTCTCGTGCGCCGCCGCGGCGCTCGGAAACCCCTCTGACTTTCGGAAGATGGGGCTTACCTAAGCCGTTTTCGGCCTCCGTCAAGGGCGAAGTACGGCCCCTCGCTGGCCGCTCGCCGCCTCAGGCCGTTTCCCAGTCCTTTTCGAGGCGCGGCGCCGTCACAAAGAAGAGCGCCGCGGCGGCGACGTAAAAGACCGCCCCGCAAACAATCGCATAGCGCAGGGATTCGTCGCCGAACCGGGCGGCAAGGCCGTCCGAAAGGGCGCCGATGGCGAGATTGCCAAGGCCGATGCCGATCAGATTGTTGATGAACAGAAACACCGCCGAGGCTGTCGCGCGCATATTGGGCGTGACGAGATGCTGGAACGCCGAGAGCACGGGCCCAAGCCAGACAAGGCTCAGCGCCTGCAAAATCAGGAAGGCGAAAAATGTCAGTAGCAACGATTGCGACAGAACGCCCACGATAAAGAAGGGCAGCGATCCGACGAACGCAAAGGCGGGCGTCAAGGCATAGGCGCTCTTCTTCGCGGCGCCATGTCTGTCTGCAAGGAGCCCGCCAAGCCAGATGCCGATGACGCCGCCGACGAGAAGGATCGAACCATAGAAATACGAAGCGTAGAGCTGCGGTTTCGGATTGGGCGGCACGAGGAAATCCGGCAGCCACGCAAAGAAGCCCGGCAATTCGGCGCCGAAGCTGCGCACGAAAAACGAGGGTAGCCAGAAGATGAGGCCGTAGCCCATCATCGAAGAACAGGCCGCGCCGAGGGAGAGGCCCCAAAAACTCGGCTTCCGGCGCAGCATCGCGATAACCTCGCTGAGCGGCGCGGGCGCAGCTTTGGCGTTCGGCCCATCATGCTGGCCGCGTTTGGGTTCGCGCACGATGATCCGGAACAGCGGCGCGAGCGCGACGCCGGCAAGGCCCACAATGATGAACGCCATGCGCCAGTCGAGCACCGTCGTCAGGACGCCGCCCAGCACGATGCCGAGCGCGCTGCCGACCGGTATACCGAAAGAGTAGATGGCGAGCGCCCGCGCGCGCTTGTTCGACGGAAAATAGTCCGCGATCAGAGAATAGGCAGGCGCAACGCCCCCCGCCTCCCCGACCCCGACGCCGAGCCTTGCGAGAAAGAGCTGCAGGAAATTCTGCGCAAAGCCGCAGAGCGCCGTCATGGCGCTCCACAGCGCCAGCGCGATCGTCATAATCCAGGTGCGGCTCGACCTATCGGCGATCATCGCGATCGGTATGCCGAGAAATGTGTAAAACAGCGCAAAGGCAAGGCCGCCCATGAGACTGAGCTGCACGTCCGAGAGGCCAAGATCCTCCTTGATGGGCACGGCGAGAATGCCGACGATCTGCCGATCGATGAAATTGAATGTGTAGACGACGACCAGCATGAAGAGCACAAGAGCCCGATAGGCGGGCGTGGTCGCTTCGGCCTCTGTCTTCAGCTGGCTCAAGGTTGCGGCTCCGGCGTCGGAATGTCGAGAAAAGCCTTCGCGTCATCGAGCGTTTCTTCCGGAACTTCTTCCTGCGGCGCGTGACCCGCGCCGTCATAGACGATGAGAAAACTGTCGGCGATCGCCGCATCGAATTTGTCGGCATGCGCCGGCGGAATCAGCGCGTCGGCTCCGCCCCAGAGGATCAGCGTCGGCGCACTGACTTTGGCAAGCTCCGCCGACGGATCGGCCAAGGTGAACTCGGCGATATGTTCGATGGCGGCCTTGCCATTGCCGCGCCGGCGCAGCATGTCGCGCGCGAGCGCAAGGCGTGCAGGCGTGACCTTCGCATCATCGCCATAGATCGCCGCAAAGGCGGCGGCGACACCAGCGGCAGGCGCCGCGAGAAGATAGGCCTTCATTGGGGCGGGCGCCATAAGCGGCGTGTCGCCGACGCCGTTGATCGAATAGCCGCCAGAGTCGATGAGGATCAGCCGTCCGACGCGGTCAGGATGCGCCGCGGCATAGCGCCAGGCGATGAGGCCGCCGAGGGAATTGCCGGCAAGATCGGCCTTGTCGACGCCGATCGCATCCATGACTTTCTCGTGAAAAGCGACGCGCTCGGCGATCGCATAGCGCTTCTGCGCATCGGGCCCCGTCAGTCCGTGCCCGGACAGGTCGTAGCGGATGACGCGGTGCGTCTTCGCCAGCTCTTGCGCCCAGGCGTCGAAGCTTTCGAGGCTGAAGGTGAAACCATGCAGCAGGACAAGTTTGGGCGCGTCCGGCGGGCCTTCCTCGCGGATACGGACCCGCAGCCTGTCGACGTCGACGAACCGGTCCGCAGGCGTCACATAACGGGCTTCGAGCGACACTGGATCGAGCCCGCGCGTCGCCAACCAAAAGAAAAGGCCCATGGCGGCGGCCCCGATGGCGATAACGCCAATCAAACAGGCAAGTAGCGACTTCATGACCCGTCCTTTGGATGAAGTTGAACTTAAAAAGAGGGACGGCGATGATGCCTCATCGCCATCCCTCGCGTCTCCCCTCTTCTGGCGGTCTTAGAATTTCACGCCGATCGTGCCGAAGAACTGGCGCGGATTGCCGAAGAACACCGTCTGCACGCCCGACGCGCCGAGCGGCGTGTTGGCGAAGGCCGGCAGCACCGTCACGAAATCGTACCCCGCCGTTACGTACCGCTTGTCAGTAAGGTTCGTGCCGTGCAGGCCAACGGTCAGGCGGCCATTATCGCTCGTCCAGGAGAAGCCGGCATTGGCGAGAACATAGGCCGGCTGGTCCAGCGGCGTCGGGAAGTTGTTCTGGAAGGTGAAGGCCCTGTACGACGCCGACGCATAAAGATTGAGCGCGCCATCCTTGCCGACTACGCCGAAGGGCGTCGTGTAGGAAAGCTGGCTATAGGCCGTGACTTTCGGCGTGTTCTGGAAGCGCGCTTGGTCCGTAACATCGGGCGGCGGCGACGTCGGCGTGCCGCGGCCGAGATATTCGTCGAACTCTGCATCGATGTATCCGAACGAGAACCGGTAATCGAGGGCGTCGCCGCTGTGGACGAAGTCTCGTACAAGGCCAAGATTGCCTTCCCACTCGAAGCCGAACAACGACGCTTGCGCCGCGTTGGTCGTCACGCCGGCAAAAGTGTCCGCGACGCCGTCGCTATTCGTATCGATGCCGACGGACCCCGGAATCTGCACGTCGTTGTAACCGCTATAAAAGACGGCGAAATTCGACGTGTAGCGTCCGTTCGCCCACGAACTCTTGATGCCGCCTTCATAGGTGTTGATGTCTTCAGGCTGGAACAGGCAGAAGGCGCGTTGATCGTCAAAATCGAGCGGGCCGGGCACGGCGTCGCCGTCAATGTTTGGCGCGCTGGAGGCGACGCAACGCGGATCGAACGAGCCGCCCTTGAAGCCTTGCGCATAGGACACATAGAAATTGTGTTCGTCGCTGGCGCGCCAGGCGATCGAGGCGCGCGGGCTGAAGTCGTTGAAGTCGGCCGACGCATCAAGATTCGTTTGCGTGAGCCCTGCGGGGCGCAGCGGCCCGCCGAAAGTCGGCGAAAGGGCGCCTGGCGCAGCGTTGCCCGGCAACCCCGTGTTGAAGAAGATCTGGCGTCGCAAGAAGATGGACCGTTCATCCTCCGTGTACCGGCCCCCGAATGAGAGCGAAATCGCGTCGGTCAGCTTGTAAGTGAAATCGCCGAAGACGGACCAGGTGCGGGTATCGACATCGCTCGACGTGAAGACGTTGGTCACGCCACCGCCCAACAACACATCGAATTGCGTCAACGCGTTGGCCGACAAGTAATAGAAGCCGAGAACGCCGCTGAGACGCTCGCCTTCGTAGAGCGCCTGGAATTCCTCGCTGAACTGATGATTCTCATAACGGGTCGGCACGTCGAGATCGATAAGCGGCAGCGAGTCAAAATCGATCGGCGTCGTCAGCTCATCCTGACGATAGGCGACGATGTTTTTGAATGTGAGATTGTCAGTCGCTCTAAACTCGACGACGTTTGAAACACCGCGCGCGCGCGCCTTTTGTTCGGGCGACGTCAGCCCGGCGCGCGTGTCAAAGACATCAGTAAGGACCGGAAACTCCACCACGCCGCCCGCCGGCGAATCAAACGCAAGCAGTCTGTGGCCTTGTTTCGGATCGGAGTTGTCCTCCGTCCAGTCCCCGGCCAACCGTACGGAAAACCGGTCGGACGGCAGCCATTCGATGCTGGCGCGCGCAGCGAGGATATCCTTGTTGTAGTTCTGCACGCCCGGCTGGACGAGATTTCTGCCGAAGCCGTTGCGCGTGAGATACGCGATGCCGCCGCCGACCCGGAGGTCGCCAATCCCCGACCCTTTGAGCAGCGGAAGGTTGAACGTCCCGACCGCATCGAACTGGCCGTAATTGCCGCCCGTGGCGCGCAGCGACAGCGAAGGATCGTCGTTGAGGCGCCGTGTCACATATTTCACCGCGCCGCCGATGGTGTTGCGGCCGTAAAGCGTGCCCTGCGGGCCGCGCAAGACCTCGATGCGTTCGACGTCATAGATTTCCAGCAGCGCCGACTGCGGACGGTTAAGGTAAACGTCGTCGAGATAGATCCCGACGCCCGCTTCGAAACCGGCGACCGGATCTTGTTGGCCGACGCCGCGCACGAAGGCCGAGAGCGTGTTGTTGGTCGAGCGCGTCGCCTCAAGCGTGACGTTCGGGGTCACGTCCTGGATGTCGGTGATGTCGGATGCGCCAATCTGGTCTAGCTGGTCCGCGCTGAAAGCCGAGACCGCAATCGGCACGTCTTGCAAATTCTCGTCGCGCCGGCGCGCCGACACGATGATTTCCTCAGCCGCCGCCGGCTCATCGCTTTGCGCGAAGACCGGCGTTGCGACGCAGAGCGGCGCAGCGGCCGCGCTCGCCGCCAACGCTAGCTTCAGACTACCAACAATACGCATACGCATGGGTTTACCCCTCCCTGGCTAAATGGCGGCCCCGGCGGATGCCGCCGGGGCCTCTTTTCTCGTCGTCACCGCCGCAAAATCCCGCAGAACCGCAGCGAAACGCTGCGGCTCTTCGAGATGCGGCGCATGACCCGAATTTTCAAATCCAATCGCGCTGCCCATTGGACATTCGCGCGCGAGGAAACGACTCGACCCTTCTGCATAAAGCTGGCTCCGTGCGCCGAATATCGCGAGCGTCGGCGCAGCGATGGTCTTCAGGCGCGCACGGAAATCCTGCCTTGCCATGGACTCCCAGAGCGCGGCCATGAAATCAGCATCCTGATGGAGCGCCGCAGCCGCGAGGCGCGCGGCGAGCAGCTTCTGTTCTACGCCGGCCGCGAGAATTCGCGGCGCGAAGCGCGCTACCGCCGCCGGCCAGTCGGCGCGCATCGCTCGCGCCGCATCGAGGGTGGCGTCGAGCGCGCGTCCGTCTGCAAGCCCCAGGCGCCAGTCGCCGTCATTCGGCAGACGCGGGCTCATGTCGACAATCACATAGCCGGCGATGCGGCGCTGGAAACGCGCGTCGGCGGCGGCGGCCCACAACGCCATGGCGCCCATCGACCAGCCGACGGCGACGATATTCTGCAGACCGAGGATTTCTGCGGCCTCGACGAGATCGGCGCCCAATTGCTCGACGGTCGCTGGGCCCTGTCTTGAAGAGTCGCCGTGACCGCGCAGGTCTATACTGTGGGCGCCTAATGTCTCGGGCAAAAGGTTCGCGACGCCATCAAAGAGGCCGCCATGCATGGCCCATCCGTGCACGAACAGGATGTGCTTCGGCCCGCCGCGACTGCGGACCTTGAGGCGCGCCCCGTCCTTGAGCGTGACCCAGACCATGAAGCCTTCTGCGCCCCTTCCTCCCAATAGACCGATCCCTTCAGGCGGGCTTGCCCCTCGGGTCAGTTCGGCTCATGATTGATACCTGAACCGTTTTTCATGTTGAAACATGAACCAGCTATCATCTTTTGTCCAGAGCCTCCCCTCTGACGCCCCGAAAACCGCGCGCGGCCGCAAGACTTGGCAGAAACTGCTCGACGCGGCTGAGCGGGAGTTCGGCGAACGCGGCTTCCACGAGGCGGCTATCACCCGGATCACCGATAGCGCCGGGGTCGCAATGGGGACGTTCTACGTCCATTTCCCCAGCAAAGAGGCGATCTTCCGCGCGCTCGTCGCCCATATGGGGCATCTGACGCGGAGCTGGATCGCCGAAAGGGTCGCAGACGCGCCGAACCGGCTTGCGGCCGAACGGCGGGGTCTTGAGGCCTTCATCGAATTCGTCCGGAAGCATCGCAACCTTTACCGCATCGTGAACGAATCGCAGTTCGTCGCCCCGGACGCCTATCGCGCCTATTATGAGGACTTCGCCAAAGCCTATCGGCGCCGGCTATCGGAGGCGGCGGCGCGCGGCGAAATCCGCGAGGGCCGGGACGAAGAGCGCTCGTGGGCGCTGATCGGCGCGAGCGTCTTCCTTGGCCTACGATACGGCGTCTGGGACAGTGACACCCCCGCCGGCGCCGTTGCTGAAAGCGTCGCGGACATGGTCGAGCACGGATTGCAACCGTCCGTGGGCTGATGGATCCGAGGAAAGCGGCATGCACCTCATTCCTGATCTTCTAGAAAGAATCGCCGACATCCAGCCGCAAGCGACGGCAATGCGCGATCTCGTGTCAGGACGGCGCCTCGCCTACGGCGCCTTCCACGACCGGGTCTCGCGCGCAGCAGCCGTGTTCAGCAGCGTCGGCCTTACGGCCGGCGAGCGCGTCGGCATCCTCTGCCGCAATCGCATCGAGTTTTTCGAAGCCCTCTTCGCCGTCGCGCGGATCGGCGCTATTGGCGTGCCGCTGAACTGGCGCATGCCGGCGGCAGAGCTCAAAGGCATACTCGACGCCTCTACCCCTGCCCTCGTCCTCACCGGCGCGGAAGACGCAGACAAGATCGGCGCGCACGCGCCTTTCGCCGTAATTGGCTTTGATGATGCGGGCGCTTCGGGCTGGGAGGCCCGCCTTGCAGCCGCGACGCCCAATCCCGGACGGCCATTCTGGCGGGGGTCCGACATCTGGTACCTTCTGTATACGTCCGGCACGACTGGCAAACCCAAGGCCGTCATCCAGACCTATCAGATGGCGCTCGCCAATTACGTCGCGGCCGGGCAGGCGATCGGCCTTGCGCGCGGCCAACGCACGCTGAATTTCCTGCCGCTCTTCCACACGGCAGGTGTCAACCTCTTCACCTTGCCCTTCCTGTTCGAGGGCGGCGAAGTCGCGATCCTGCCGGGCTTTGACGCTGACCGCGTGATGGCTCTGCTGGAAGAAGGCCTCGACGCCTTCTTCGGCGTGCCCGCTGTCTACCAGGAGCTGAGCCTTCATCCGCGATTCAGCGCGACGGACCTTTCGCGCGTAAGGAGCTGGGCCTGCGGGGGCGCGCCATTGCCGGACGCGCTCGTCAAGGTCTTCGCCGCGCGCGGGGCGCGCGTGTGCAACGGCTATGGCATGACCGAAACGGGTCCGACGACATTCCTCGTCGATCCGGAGCATGCAGAGCGCAAGATCGGCTCTGTCGGCAAGCCGCGCCTCATGACACGCGCGCGCATCGTGGCCGCCTCCGGCGCGCTCGCAAAGCCTGGCGAGGCTGGCGAAATGCAGGTCAAAGGTCCCTCGATTACGCCAGGCTACTGGAATGCGCCCGAGGAGACAAAAGCGGCGTTCACGGACGACGGTTGGTTGAAGACCGGCGACCTTGCGATGACCGATGAAGAAGGCTTCGCCTACATCGTCGGCCGCGCCAAGGAAATGTACATTTCCGGGGGCGAAAACGTCTACCCCGCGGAGGTCGAAAACGTCTACGCCGCGCACCCCGCCGTTCTCGAGGCCGCCGTCATCGGCGTCAACGATGCGAAGTGGGGCGAGGTCGGGCGCGCCTACATCCTGCCGCGCCCCGGCGCCGATCCGCAAACGGATGATCTCGTGCGCTTCGGGCGCGAGCGCCTCGCCGCTTATAAAGTGCCGAAATCCTTTGTCATCGTTTCAGAGTTCCCACGCACGGCGGCGGGCAAAGTGCAAAAGCACCTACTTCCGAAGGCTGACTAGATGACGGCGCCGCTCCTCTTCGAATTCACGCATACGCCCTCTCAAGCCGAGTTCGAGCTCTTCGCGCGCGTCAGCGGCGATGACAATCCGATCCATGTCGATCCTGGCTTTTCGGCGCGCACGCGCTTCGGCCGCACGGTCTCGCACGGCATGATGCTCTACGCCCTGATCTGGGGCGCCGTGCAGAAGGCGCGCCCCGGCGCCCGCATCGCCGAGCAATTTCTTATGTTTCCCAATCCCGCCTATGCGGGCGAGGCCTTGCGCTTCGAGGGACGCTTGGATCCTGGCGACGCCGCCGAGAACGTCGTTGTGACGGTCCGCCGCGAGGCCAGCGGAGAGATTGTCTGCGAGGCGCGCTGCGTATTGAGCGAGGGAGGCCGTCCATGAAAGTCGGCGACGGCGCGGGTATCGAGTGGAGATTCACGGCGGAAGATCTGCGCGGCCTCGGCGCCATCATCGGGCTTGACCTATCGGAACACGAGACTGTGCCCGAACCGCTGATCGCCGCGCTCTTCTCGCATATTCTTGGCGTAAAACTGCCGGGCCGGGGCACGAATTATCTGAAACAGGAAATCCGATTCCTCGCTGAGGCGCCCATAAACGCGCCGCTGACTGCCGTCGTCACAGTGACAAAGCTTCGCCCTGAAAAACATCTCTGCGATCTCGAGACCGTCGTCCTCAACGACGAAGCGGAGACGATCGCCGAAGGCCGCGCACTCGTCCTCATTAAGGATGTCGCGCGGCGCGCATAGCAGCGAGGCGCGATTAAGGCCGGACTCTTTCTCCGGTCGCCGCCTCAAAGCGCTGCACGAAGGACGCAAAGCCGCCCGCCGCAATCGCCGCCCGCATCTCCGCCATCAGCGCCTGGAAATAGGCGATGTTGTGCCAGGTGAGGAGCATGGGGCCGAGATACTCGCCTGCGCGGAAGAGGTGGTGGAGATAGGCCTTGGAATAGTCGCGGCTCGCGGGACAATCGAGCGTCGGATCAATCGGCGCTGCGTCCTCCGCATAGCCCGCATTCTTGATGTTGATCGGCCCTTCACGCGTCCAGGCCTGACCGTGCCGTCCAGAGCGGGTCGGAAGGACGCAATCGAACATGTCGACGCCGCGCGCGACAGCGCCGACAATGTCCGCCGGCTTGCCGACGCCCATGAGATACCGCGGCTTCTCGCGTGGCAGGAACGGCGCCGTGAAATCCAGCACACGGAACATCTCGTCCCGCCCCTCCCCGACGGCGAGGCCGCCGATCGCGTAACCGGGAAAGCCGATCGCCTGCAGCGCCTCGGCGCTTTCTCGGCGAAGATCTTCATAATTCGCGCCCTGCACGATGCCGAACAGCGCCATGCCGGGCGAGGCTTTCTCTTCAAAGGCGCGTTTCGACCGCGACGCCCAGCGCGCGGAGAGACGCATCGACTCCGCGGCTTTTTCGTACTCGATCGGCATCGCCGGGCACTCGTCGAGCTGCATCTGGATGTCGCTGCCGAGAAGACACTGGATCTCGATGGAACGCTCGGGCGAGAGGAAATGCTTCGACCCGTCGATATGCGACTGGAACGTCACCCCCTCTTCGGTCAGCTTGCGCAGACTGCCGAGAGACATCACCTGGAAGCCCCCGGAGTCGGTCAGGATCGGATACGGCCAGCGCATGAAATGGTGCAGGCCGCCAAGACGCGCGACGCGCTCGGCGCCCGGCCGGAGCATCAGGTGATAGGTGTTGCCGAGAACAATGTCTGCGCCGGTCGCGCGCACATCTTCCGGGAACATCGCTTTCACCGTCCCCGCCGTGCCGACCGGCATGAAAGCAGGCGTGCGGATCGCGCCTTTCGGCGTCTCAATGATGCCGGTGCGCGCGGCGCCGTCGGTTGCGTGGAGCATGAAGGAAAAAACGGTCATGTCGCGGCCCGCCCTCGTGCTTCGAGGCCCGGCTGCGCCGGGCGCCTCAGCATGAGGGCTCCGCAAGAGCGCCCGGACAAGATGCCTCCACGGTAGCGCCTCACCCTGAGGCGCCCGGCGGAGCGCAGCGGAGCCGGGCCTCGAAGGGCGAGGCGCGCGCCGCTTGCGTAGGTCTCAATGCGGATCATCCGCCCGCGGATATGCAAAGGGACCTCCACGCTCATGCCTCACTTGCCGCCATGGCCAGCAAAGCCGTCACCGTATTCCAATTGCGCGCCGTCGTGCGCGTCTTCAGCACACGGTCGATCTTGTCGGCAATGCCGGAGCTGGTGAGCCCGCTCGGCGTCAGGAGATAGAAACAGGTCCCGGACACGGCGAAGTCCTCCTTGGGCGCCTTGAGTGCGCCCAGCGCCTCGACATCTGCCGCCGCGGGGGCGTCGTCGAGCAGGAAGAGATGCACGGATTTCGGCGCCTCGGCGCCTTGTTTGGCGAAGGGACAACGCTCCGCCGCCCGGCGCAGCGCAGCCGCGGCGAGCACATAGGCATGGGTGCGAAAGCCGAGATGGGCTTCGATCCGCGCTTCGATGTCGCGCGCGGCGACATCGCCGTCAAAGACCGCATTGCCGCTCTGGATATAGGTGCGCACATTGCGGCCGCCGAGCCCCTCAAGCACGGACACGAAGGTCTTCATCGGCAGTTTGTTGCGGCCGCCGACATTGACCCCGCGAAGAAGCGCAACCGATCGCGTCATGGCGCGCGCTCCAGCAGACATGCGTCGCCATAGGAATAGAAGCGATAGCCCGCCGCAATCGCATGGGCGTAGGCCGCGCGCATGCGCTCGAGTCCGGAAAATGCCGAAACCAGCATGAACAGGGTCGAGCGCGGCAAATGGAAATTGGTCATCAGAAGATCGGCGGCGCGAAAGCGATAACCGGGCGTGATGAAGATCGAGGTCTCGTTACAGAAGGGCTCGACGACCCCATCCTCCCGTGCTGCGCTTTCAAGCAGGCGCAGCGACGTCGTGCCGACGGCGACGATGCGCCCGCCGCGCGCCCGCGCGGCGTTGATTGCATCGGCCTGCACAGAAGTGATCTCGCCCCACTCTGCATGCATCTTGTGGTCGGCCGTGTTGTCCGCAACGACCGGCAGAAACGTCCCGGCGCCGACATGCAGCGTGACCGCCATCCAGCCGATGCCGTGCGCGTCGAGCGCCGAGAACAGCGTGTCCGTAAAGTGTAGCCCCGCCGTCGGCGCAGCGACCGAACCTGCGTGTTCTGCGTACACAGTCTGATAGTCAGCGACATCGCTTGCCGCGTGGCCGCGCCGCCGCGCAATATAGGGCGGCAAAGGCGGCTTGCCTTGACGCGCGAGCATCGCATCGAATGAAGCGCCGGCGACATTGAAGCGGAGGATCGCTTCGGCGGCGTCGCGCGTCTCGACCTCGGCCGTGAATCCTCCGCCGAAATCGAGGACGTCGCCGGGGCGCAGCCGCTTTGCAGGCCGCACGAAGGCCGACCAGCGCGCGCCGGCCGGCGCCTCCGGTGGAAGGCGCTTCAATAGGGTGGCGTCGACCGTCACGGCGTCGCCTCCGCCCGCAGGCCGTGCGGGCCGGACGCCTTCAAGCTGCGCTGGAATCACTTTGGTGTCGTTGAGCACCAGGAGATCGCCAGGCAGCAAGAGCTGAGGCAGATCGCGCACGATCCTGTCTGCAAGGCCCGAGGCGGCGACATGGAGCAGGCGCGCCGAATCGCGCGGCCGCGCCGGTTCGAGCGCGATCCGGTCTTCCGGCAGGTCGAAGTCGAACTCGGCGACTTTCATCGCCCCGTTGAATTAGCAATTGCCGCGGGGGGTCAAGGGCTTTAGGTCTTGCCCTCGGGGCCTGTGACACATTTGCAAAACGGCGTTCCGGCGCGCTTACTGGCGCGTGCGCGACGACGATCGAGGGAGCGGGATCTTGGATTATTCGTTGGAGAATGCGCGGAGCCTCCTCACTGTCGTCGCCATCATGGGTTTTTGCTGGCTCCTGTCGGAGCGAAAGACCGCCTTCCCCTTTGTCCTCATGGTGCTCGCCCTGTCGCTCCAGGCGGCGCTGGTCTTTCTCCTGTTCGCGATTCCGAACTCCGAAGTGCTGCTCAGCGGCATCACTGGCGTCGTTGCAGCGCTGGCCGGCGCAACGGCGGAGGGCACGAAATTCGTGTTCAGCTATCTCGGCGGCGGCGACCCGCCCTACGCCCCGGCGCCGGGCGCGCAGCCTGCCTTCATTTTCGGGTTTCAGGTCCTGCCGCTCATCCTGGTGATCGCCTCGCTTTCGGCCTTCCTCTGGCATATCGGCGTCCTCAAAGTGGTAATCCGGATCTTCGGCCTCCTCTTCCGGAGCACGCTCGGGCTGTCGGGCGCCTGTTCGACCGCCGTGTCGTCGAACATCTTTCTCGGCAATGTCGAAAGCTCGATCGTCATCCGCGCCTATCTGCCGAAGCTGACGCGCTCCGAAATCTTCACGGTGATGACGGTCGGCCTCGCCGGCGTCGCGGGCTCGACCATGGTCGCTTATGCGACGATCCTGAAAGACGTTTTGCCGAACGCCGCCGGCCACGTGCTTGTCGCCTCCATCATTTCGGCGCCAGCGGGCGTGCTCCTGGCGCGGATCATGGTGCCGCCGGCCAGAGGCGAAAAGCCGGGCGGCGACGTCGATACCTCCGTTTCCCTCAAATATGACAGCGCGGTCGACGCCCTGACCCGCGGCGTGCAGGACGGCCTCCTCGTCGCGGTCAATGTGGCGGCGATGCTCATCGTGTTCGTCGCGCTCGTCGCGCTCGTGAACAGCCTGCTCGGCGCCCTCCCAAATGTCGACGGCGCGCCCTTGAGCATGCAGCGCATCATGGGCTGGATCTTCGCGCCGGTCGCCTGGGCAATCGGCGTGCCGTGGAATGAGGCGCAGACCGCGGGCGACCTCCTCGGCGTCAAGCTCTTCCTCACTGAGTTCACCGCTTACCTCAAAATGGGCGCGATCCCGGCGGCCGAACTCAGCGAGCGCACGCGGATGATCATGACCTATGCGCTGTGCGGCTTTGCCAATGTCGCCTCGGTCGGAATCACCATCGGGGGGCTGACGCAGCTCTACCCGCCTGAAAGAAGGCCCCTCATTCTGGAACTCGCGCCCAAGGCGCTCTTGCCAGGCTTCCTGGCGACCTTGATGACAGCGTCGATCGTCGCGGCCCTGCCGCCAGGGATTTTTGCGAAATAGCAGCCTTCAAAGCGAGGCTGCCGGGCGTTCACCTACTCCCTACTCCCTACTCCCTACTCCCTACTCCCTACTCCCTACTCCCTACTCCCGCCCGACTCTCCACGGCCTTCGTCACCATCACGTCCCCCGTGACATTGCCGATGGTACGGAAGATGTCCGGTATCACTTCGACAGCGATCAGTATGCCGAGGATTTCGATCGGCGCGCCGACGGCAAGGCAGATCGGCGCGATCGAGACGATGAAGGATGTCGTGCCCGGCAGGCCCACCGCGGCGACGCTCGCCGCAAAAGCGACGAAGACGCCGGCGACCATCTGCGCAAGGCTCGGTTCAATGCCGTAAAGATGGCAGATGAAATAGACGACGGCGAGATTCCCGACCGGGCTCGTGAAGCGAAACACGGCGACCGCGAGCGGCAGCACCATATTGCGCACGGAGTCGGAGACGCCGAGGGCCTTGGCGCTGTCGAGCATGGCGGGCAAGGAGGCGAGTGAGGATTGGGTGGAAAACGCGACGGCCGTCGTCGGCGCCATGGCGCGTGCAAAGGCGAAGAGAGGCGTCCGTGCAAGGAATACGGCGAGAGCATAGCCGACAATGATAATTCCAATGATCGAACCGGAGACGACGACCACATAATGCGCCAGCACGCTCGCCGCGCCGACGCCTGCATGCGCGCCGACGCCATAGGAAAGCGCGAACACGCCGACGGGCGCGGCGAGGAGCACCCAGTGGACGATCTTGATCATCGTCTCCGACACGGCGTCAAGAAAGCCGACAAGTATCGTCCGGCGTTTGGCGTCGAGGCGCGTCAGCGCGAAGCCGAAAAACGTGCCGAAAACGACAAGCGGCAGGATGCGATCATTGACGGCGGCGTCGAGCACATTGGCCGGCGCAAGATTCTTGATCCAGTCCGCAAGGCCGGGCGGCGTCATGCTCGCAAGATCCGGCTGTTTTACGCCCGCCGTGAAAGCGGCGGCGGCGGCAGGATCGACCGGCCAGAGCGCGAGCATCGCTTGCGGCGCAATCGTGCCATAAGTCGCCGCGACGAAGATCAGTATCGTGAAAAGCGTGATGGCGCGCAGCGCGATCCTGCCGGTCGCCGCAGCGTCAGCCGCAGACGCGATGCCCGTAACGAGTATGGCGAAAACAAGCGGCACGACGGTCATGCGCAGGAGATTGAGCCACAGCGCCCCGACGGCCTCGATCAGTTTGCCGGACTCGACGAGCCACGGCGCGGGGTCGGTCTGCGCCAGGGTCCCGAGGCCGAGGCCGACGAACAGCGCGAGGAGCACGTAAGCGCTAAGAGATTTCAGCATGCTGACCTATGAAAGCGCGCGGCGCGTCCAGAAAGGCCGCAATCGTTACACCGCGCCAAACACCCCATCAATGCAGCCAGACTGCGTAACAAGCTGAGCGCTGCTATTGGCTGACGAGTTTGCCCGCGAAACCATCAGGCCGCCGCCGACCGGAAGCTCACGATCTTGGTCGGGTTGCGCGGGGGCTCGCCCTTCTGCGCGGCGTCGACATGCTCCATGCCTTCGACGACCTTGCCCCAGACCGTGTACTGACGGTCAAGGAAAGAGGCGTCGTCAAAGCAGATGAAGAACTGGCTGTCGCCTGAGTCGGGGCTCGAGGCGCGCGCCATGGAGCAGACGCCCCGCTGGTGGCTCACATCGTTGAACTCGGCCTTCAGCTTCTTGCCGGAGCCGCCCATGCCGTTGCCCTTCGGGCAGCCCATCTGCGCCATGAAGCCGTCGATGACGCGATGGAGCTTCAGCCCGTCGTAAAAGCCTTCGTCGGCGAGCTCCGTTATGCGGGCGACGTGCTTGGGCGCCTTGTCCGGCAAGGTTTCAATGACGACGGGCCCGGTTTCGAGCGTGAGAATGAGTTTGCCCATCAGAATTTCAACTCCCCGGCGACGCGGCGCGGCGCCTTGATGT
Organism: uncultured Caulobacterales bacterium; assembly: GCA_964507915.1. Classification (GTDB taxonomy): domain Bacteria; phylum Pseudomonadota; class Alphaproteobacteria; order Caulobacterales; family Parvularculaceae; genus Amphiplicatus. The sequence goes on along the minus strand of CAZDRH010000002.1, from coordinate 507,239 downwards.
CGCAAAGATCGCGGACGAAACCGTCCTCACGTCGCAGGCGCATGGCGTCGACAAAGCTCTTAAAGCTCTCGCTCTCGGTGCGCATCACTTCGACTTTCGGCCGCCTTTCGGGCGCGACGTCCGCCGCGATCCGCATACGCATGATCGTCGTCGGCTTGGCCGGCGGCTCGCCGCGGTTGATGCGGCGCGTAAAGTCGAAGCCGTCGACGATATAGCCCCAGACCGTGTAGCGTGTGTCGAGGCTCTGGCGCGCGTCGCCGATGACGAGGAAGAACTGGCTGTTCCCGGAATCGGGCGGGGTCGAGCGCGCCATCGACATCGCGCCTGGGCAATGCGCACCCCAGACCTGCACCGACTTGTCCGCAAGAAACGCGCGCAAGGATTCCGGCTGCGCGGCCGCCGGCAGGCCGTCGATGAAGCCGACGCGCGCGGCCATGCGGTCGCGGCCGATGGCGGCAAAGTTCGAGAGCTTCGAGCTGTCGCTGAAGAACTCCGCCTTGAGGTCCGGCAGGGTTGAGCCGCCCGTGCCGTCGCCTTTGGGGTCGCCGCCCTGCGCAACGAAGCCTTCAATCACGCGATGGAATTTGAGACCGTCATAGAAGCCAGAGCGCACAAGCGTCTTGATTCGCTCGACATGGCCCGGGGCAAGGTCGGGACGCAGCTCAATCACGACCTGACCTGCCGGCAGATCGAGGAGCAAGGTGTTTTCCGGGTCGAGTCCGCGCCAGGCTTCGGACGGCGCTTTCTGAACGATTTCTAGGGGCGTCGGCGCGTTCTTGTCGGACTTGGCGAAGGCCGGAAATGTGAACGTCGTCGCGACAGCCGCCGCCCAAAACACCTTACGCAGGAGCATTTTTTCTTCTCGCCTCAATCGCCTCGCCCGGACGGGACCATAGGGAGAGGCATCCGTTTTGTATAGCCGCGGTCCGATTGTTCGGCCCCTCGGCCTAGCCCTTGAAACGGGCCCTGAGCTTGGCCCCAACCTTTTTAGGGACAAACGCCGAAATGTCCCCGCCAAGGCGCGCAATCTCTTTCACGAGGCGCGAGGCGATCGACTGGTAGCGCGCATCCGCCATCAGAAACACCGTCTCGATCTCGTCATTGAGCGCCTGGTTCATGCCGACCATCTGGAATTCATATTCGAAATCCGACACGGCGCGGAGGCCGCGGATGATGATGTCGGCATTGATCTCCTCGGCGAAATGCATGAGCAGCGATTCAAACGGGACGACGCGGATATCGACGCCGGCCTTCCCGGCGATGCGCCCCATCTCTTCCGAGACCATGGCGACGCGCTCGTCGAGGCTGAAGAGCGGGCCCTTGTCGTTGTTGACGGCGACGCCGATGACCAGCTCATCAACGAGCTTCACCGCGCGTTCGATGATGTCGACATGGCCGAGCGTGATCGGATCGAACGTGCCCGGATAAAGGCCGACGCGTCTGCCCATTCTCTAGTCCTCCGGCCCGCTTTCCGCATCGTCCCCGTCATCGCCCTCTTCGCCGAGATCCTCAATGTGCTCGACGGACACGACGCGCTCATTCTCCCGCGTGCGGAAGATCGTGACGCCCTGTGTGTTGCGGCCGGCGACGCGGATGCCGGCGACCGGCGTACGGATGAGCTGGCCGCCGTCGGTGACGAGCATGATCTCGTCGCTGTCCTCGACCGGGAAGGAGGCGACAACGCGGCCGTTGCGCGCGCTCGTGACGATCGCGATGATGCCTTTGCCGCCGCGTCCTGATGTTCTGTACTCGAATGAAGAGGAGCGTTTGCCGAAGCCGTTTTCGGTGGCCGTGAGCACGAATTGCTCGGCGGCCCCAAGTTCGGCGAGCCGCTCGGGCGCGATGGCGACGGCGTCGGCTGAGGCCTCCTCCCCTTCGTCCTCGCCCGTCTCCTCGCCGACGGCGCGCCGCATGGCGGCGGCGTGTTTGAGATAGGCGCGCGCCTCCTCAGATGTCGTCTCGACATGGCGCAGGATCGCCATAGAAATGACCTGGTCGTCCTCGTCGAGCTTGATGCCGCGCACGCCGGTCGAGGTCCGGCCCGCGAAGACGCGCACGTCGTCGACGGGGAAGCGAATGCACATGCCCGCCGCCGTCGTCAGCAGGACGTCTTCGTCCGGACGACAAGTCTGCACGCCGACGATGGCGTCGCCCTCCTCCAGCTTCATGGCGATCTTGCCGGTGCGGTTGATACGCTGGAAATCGGACAAGAGATTGCGCCGCACGTCGCCGCGTCTGGTCGCGAACATGATGTTGAGATTGGCCCAGCTTTCTTCGTCTTCGGGCGCGGGGAGAATGTTGGTCACCCGCTCATCGGGCGCGAGCGGAAGGAGATTGACGAAGGCCTTGCCGCGCGATTGCGGCACGCCTTCCGGGATGCGCCAGAGCTTCAAATTGTAGCACATGCCGGTCGAGGTGAAGAACAGGAGCGGCGTGTGCGTCGAGCCGACGAAGAGCTGCGAGACGAAATCTTCTTCCTTCGGCTTCATGCCGGCCCGGCCTTTGCCGCCCCGCTTTTGCGCTCTGTAGGCGGACAAAGCCGTGCGCTTCACATAGCCCGAATGCGTGACGGTGACGACCATGTCCTCGCGCGCGATAAGGTCTTCGTCTTCGACCTCGCCTTCGATGTCGACAATCTCGGTCCGCCGCGGTTCGCCGAACTCGTCCTTCACGGCGGCAAGTTCCGCCTTGATGATTTCGAGAACGCGCTGGCGGTTGCGCAGGATTTCGAGATAGTCGGCGATCTTTTCGGCGAGGCCTTTCAGCTCGTCCCCGATTTCGTCGCGGCCGAGCGCGGTGAGGCGCTGCAGGCGAAGGTCGAGAATGGCCTTGGCCTGTTCCTCGGAGAGCCGCAGCGTGCCACCTTCCGTCATCATGTGACGCGGGTCGGCGACGAGCGCGACGAGCGGGGCGAGATCCTTCGCCGGCCAGTCGCGCGCCATCAGGCGCTCTTTGGCGGTCGCGGGGTCGGGCGCCGCGCGGATGAGGGCCACGACCTCGTCGATATTGGCGACGGCGATGGCGAGGCCCACCAAAATGTGGGCCCGGTCGCGCGCCTTGGCGAGATCGAATTTCGTCCGTTTGGTGACGACCTCTTCGCGGAAATCGATGAAGGCGACGAGCACGTCTTTCAGCGATAGCTGCTGCGGCCGGCCGGCATTGAGCGCCAGCATGTTGACACCGAAACTCGTCTGCAATGACGAGTGCCGATAGAGCTGGTTCAGCACGACGTCGGCCGCCGCATCGCGGCGGAGTTCCACGACGACGCGAATGCCCTCGCGATTCGACTCATCGCGAATGTCGGCGATGCCCTCGATCTTCTTCTCGCGCACGAGGCCCGCGATCTTCTCGATCATCACCGATTTGTTCACCTGATACGGGATCTCGGTGATGATGATGGCGAGGCGGTCCTTGCGGATTTCCTCGACGGTCGCGCGCCCGCGCATGACGACCGAGCCGCGGCCGAGGATCAGCGCGGCACGGCTGCCCGAGCGGCCAAGGATGATCCCGCCGGTCGGAAAGTCCGGACCCGGCACGATTTCGATAAGGTCATTGTCGGTAAGGTTCGGGTCGTCGATCAGCGCGATGGTCGCGGTGACGACTTCCGAGAGGTTATGCGGCGGGATGTTGGTCGCCATGCCGACGGCGATGCCGCCCGCGCCGTTGATCAGGAGATTGGGGAACTGCGCCGGCAACACGACGGGTTCGCGCTCAGACCCGTCATAGTTCGCCTGATAGCCGACAGTTTCCTTGTCGAGGTCGGTGACAAGGGCTTCGGCGACTTTCGCCATGCGCACTTCGGTGTAGCGCATGGCCGCCGGGGGATCGCCGTCGATCGAGCCGAAATTGCCCTGCCCGTCGATGAGCGGCAGGCGCATGGAAAAGTCCTGCGCCATGCGGGCGAGCGCATCATAGACGGCCTGGTCGCCATGCGGGTGATATTTACCGATGACGTCGCCGACGACGCGCGCCGACTTCCGGTACGGCTTGTTCCAGGCGTAGCCGTTCTCATACATCGACCAGAGGATGCGCCGATGCACGGGCTTCAGGCCGTCGCGCACATCCGGGATGGCGCGGGAGACGATCACGCTCATCGCGTAATCGAGATAGGACCGCCGCATCTCGTCTTCGATTGAGATCGGGTGGATGTTCGAGGGAAGGTCGCCCTTGCCGTCGCCGCCCTTGCCGTCATGCGGCGGCGGCGGCGTTTGGTCCTTGTTGTCGGCCACGGAAATCCTTGCAGGAATCAGCGATTTAGAAGTCTGCAGGGATTAGCAGAGGCAGGGAGTCGGGGGCAAGGCGCGCACGCACGAAAGCAGCCAGTGCGCTCAGCAGAATGGACGCCCTCAATCCCCCTTCGCCAGCGGAATGACCTGCACGTCGATCAGCGCATTGCCGGATGCCGGGTCGATCCAGATCTTGTTATAGGCCTTGCGCAGGATCGCCTCGCCGACCTGCAATTCCTGGGTGACGCCGTCGAACTGGACTTTCACCTCGTTCGCCCGCGCGCCTTCCGGCGGTTTGTCGAACAGGAAGTGCACGGAAAAGAGGACGCCGCCGCCGCGCTTGCTTTCGAACATCAGCCAGCGCCGGTCGACAAACAGCTTCCGGAATTCGAATTTCGCCTCGCCCATCTCGGATCCCCGCCAAAACCCCGCGCCGATGATATCAGCCGGCGACGCCGTTCCAAGCCATTCGTTGCGGATTTGCGGGGCAGACGCTTTTGCGCCCTAACGGTAAGGGGCGTCCAACTCGAGGTTACGGGCGATCTCGCGTTCCCAGCGGTCGCCATTCGCGATGAGGCGCTCCTTGTCGTAGAAGAGTTCTTCGCGCGTCTCCGTTGCGAACTCGAAGTTGGGTCCTTCCACGATCGCGTCGACCGGGCAGGCCTCCTGACAGAAGCCGCAATAGATGCACTTCGTCATGTCGATGTCGTAGCGCGTCGTGCGCCGCGAGCCGTCAGCGCGGGGTTCGGCTTCAATGGTGATCGCCTGCGCCGGGCAGATCGCTTCGCAGAGCTTGCAGGCGATGCAGCGTTCCTCGCCATTCGGATAGCGGCGCAGCGCATGCTCGCCGCGGAAGCGCGGAGACAGCGGCCCCTTCTCGAAGGGGTAATTGATCGTCGCCTTCGGGCGGAAATAATACTTCATCGCGAGCCAAAAGGCGCCGAGGAAGTCGGTGAGCATCAGCCCGCGGAGCGCTTGTGCGACGCGCGCCATCTAGTTTCTCCAGCTCTGGAAATGATCAGCAAGGCCCGGGACGAGCAGCAGGAGGCCTGCTGTGAGGACGACCCAGCCGAGCGACAGCGGGAGGAAGATCTTCCACCCAATCCGCATCAGCTGGTCATAACGATAGCGCGGCACGATCGCCTTCACCATGGCGAACAGGAAAAAGAAGAACACGATTTTCGCGCAGAACCAGAAGATCGGCACGCTTTCGAGCGGCGCCCATGGAATGGGCGAATGCCAGCCGCCGAAGAACAGGATCGTCAGCATCGCACACATCAGCACGATGTTGGCGAGTTCGCCGATCATATACATGAGGAAGAGCGTCGAGGAGTACTCGACCTGATACCCCGCCACGAGTTCGGACTCAGCCTCGGGAAGGTCAAAGGGCGGCCGGTTCGTCTCCGCGAGCGCCGAGATGAAAAACACGACGAACATCGGGAAGAGCGGGATGAAGTGCCAGTTGAGGATCCCGCCGCCGCGTTCCTGACTCTCGACGATGTGGCTCAGATTGAGCGAGCCGACAAGCAGCAGCACGGTGATGATCACGAAGCCGATCGAGACTTCGTAGGACACCATCTGCGCCGCCGAACGCAGCGAGCCGAGCAGCGAGTATTTCGAATTCGACGCCCAGCCGCCCATGATGATGCCGTAGACACCGAGCGAGGAAATCGCGAACAGGTAGAGAATGCCGACATTGATGTCGGAGACGACAAGGCCGGGTCCAACCGGGATCACCGCCCAGGCGATCAGCGCTAAAACGAAAGTGACGATCGGCGCCAGGATGAACACGGCGCGGTTGGCGCCCGCCGGAATCACAATCTCTTTGAAAACGAATTTGAAGAGGTCGGCGAAGCTCTGAAGTAATCCAAACGGACCGACGACATTGGGGCCCTTGCGCATTTGCACGGCCGCCCAAACCTTGCGGTCGAAATACATCAGGAACGCCTGGGCGACGAGCAAGGTCAGCAGGATCGCCAGCGACTGCACGACGACGGGCACAAGCCACCAGATCCAACCCTCATCGGTGGGCCGGGTCGAAATGCGAGTCCACAAATCGGCGAAAAAGGCTTCCATCGGGCTCGTCCCAAAGGCCGGCGCGATCCGCACGGAGTGCGGGCGGCGCTGGTCTGCTTCGGGCGCTCTCTAATGCGGATCGCGGCCGCCGTCACGGGGGGGAGAGGCGGCGATGGCGTCGCGGGCCGCGCTTATTTCACCGTAATCGAGGAGAACACCGAGTTCGACTTCGTCACGGATTTGGGCGCGCCATAGACCGTAATGGACCCGACGCCGCCCACTGACGCATTGGCGGACTCGGTCGCATAGACCGAGGCGTCGCCGACGCCGGATACCGAGACCGTCACGGCCTTGCATTCGAGGTTCTCAGCGTCGAGATCGCCGACGCCTGACACATTCGCTTCCAGCGTGTCGCACGTTCCCTTGATGTCGATATCGCCGACACCAGAGAGCTGGACGGTCATTTTGGGCGCATTGACGCCGGACACCGACGCATCCACGACGCCGGCCGCATCAAAATCGGTCAAGGACGGCAAGGAAATCTTGGCCGTCAGTGCGTTCCGGTTCTTCCAGCCGCCATCGCGCTTGGAGTCGTCTTTCCGGTCGAGAATGAGGCGGTTCCCTTCGACACGGATGTCGGCCTTTTCAAGTTCGGCCGCCGGGCCGCTGAGAGACACGCTGTAGGCGGCGGCGCCGGCGGTGACTTCGACCTCAAAAACGCCGGCGACGCGAACCGCGTCAAATCCAGTCAGCTCATAGGTCTTGGCGACGTCCTTGCTTGTGTCGCGATCCTTGGACGAGGAGAAATTGACGTTCCGGATGTCGCCAAAGGCGTAATGCGCCGCCCCGGCCGCAATCGCGATCGCGATCAAAGTGCCGACGATCAACCCTAAGAAAAACCGCATGCCATGCCTCCCACTTTCCCCACTATGTAGCGCGCCGGGAGCCAGGACAGAACCCCGCCGGTCGCGCCAGCTCAACTGGTGGACGCAAGCCTGCGGGACAGGCTCTATTTGACTGAAATATCGGCGAAAAGCCCGCCGCTCTTTTTCACCTTTTTGGGCGAACCGATGACCCTAATGTCACCCATGCCCGAAACCGTGGCGTCGACCGCTTCGCTCGCAAAGACGCTCGCCCCGCCGACGCCGGAAACGGTCACGGCCACATGCTCACATTTGAGGGCCGTCGCATCGAGGTCGCCGACCCCGGAGACTTCCGCCGCGAGTTGGCGGCAGGCCCCGGCAAGATGCATCTCGCCGACACCGGAGATCGCCACTTTGAAGAGGCTCGTCTTGATGCCTGTGACTTTGCCGTCGACTACGCCTGCCATGTCTAGTCCGACCAAGGTCGGCGTCGTGACATAGGCCTCGAGAGAATGGCGCTTGCGGCGCTGGGCAGACCGCCTGTCCTTGTGATCGAGCACCAGAGTTTCGCGGCGCACTTGGGCGACCACCTGCTCAAGCTGCGCTTCGGTCCCCACGATTCGAACGGAATAGGGCTGGCCGACGACGATATTGAGGTCGTAAACGCCAGCGACCACCACTTTGTCGAAGCCCTGCAGCGGCAGGACCCTTTCCCCTTCCTCCGCAAAGGCAGTCGTGCACAGGCATATCGCCGCCAGTCCGGCCGCTGCCCCCGCAAAAACCGACTGTTTCAAAACGCTACTCCATCAGGTCTGGGCGGAGAGACTAGCCTGAAAGACGGGCTTTGCCGATCCGCCCCGCCGCGAGGCGGGCTCAGTCTGGCGTTTATCCTCAAGCGCCACGCCAGGAAAGGCTCGTCCTCCGGCTGCCGGGTGAAGCTCTAATGCAGACGAATAACATTTCCCGGTTGGGGTCCCGGCGACGGCGGCAAAGACGCTTTCCAGACCGGTTCGATCTTCCGGAGGAACAAGAACGAAATTGCGACGCCCGGCGCCAGGAAAAGGAATTCCGCCGGCGCGAATATCGAGGGCGTCCGTCCCGTCAGCACGACGAAAACCAGTGCATTGGCGAGAAGTCCGCCGAGAAGGTAGTGATGGGCGCGGCGTAACTTGAGACGTTCGAGCAGGAGAAAAAGAGGAACGCCAAGCGCAATCGCGCCGACAAAACCGCCAAGAAAAACGGCCGCGCCGACGCTGAGGGCCCCGACCAAAAGCTGCGGAAGCCGCGTCAGAAAAACCCCGTCCAGAAGGGCGGACGCAGCGCCGAAGACAAGATAGACCGGCGCGGAAAGAGCGGCGACGATCAGCGTCGCGCCCAGCATCGCCTCAAACGCAACGCGCGCGTTCAATTCCCTTTGAAACCGTACTTCCGGCGCTTCCGGTTCGTCAGCCATCGCGGGCGCCGGCGTATCAGGGCGCGCGAGAGGCGTTGACGACATAGGACACGCCGACATCGAAGCCGACCCATTCGTCCGTCGCAAAATCGCCTTTACCGACGCCGAATTTCTGGCGCTGCAACGTGACAGCGCCTTTCGCCGCGGCCTTGCCGCCTGTCATCGTCAGGGTGAACGGCAAGGTCAGGGGCATCGTCACGTCGCGGATCGTCAGCGTACCGACCGCCTCATAGGCGCCCGGGCCCTTGGCGACGATCGACTTGGAGACGAACTTCGCTTGCGGGAATTTTTTGACCTCGAACCAGTCCTGCGTCGGCAGGGCGGAGTCGCGCTGCGCGTCGCCCGTGCGGGCTGACGTCATATCGACCGTCACGACGATCGAGCTTCCGGCAAGGTTGGCGGGGTCGAAGACGATGACCGGCGCGAACTTCTGGAACCGCCCGTTGAATGTCTTGCCGGTCTGCTTGGCTGAAAAAGTGAGCGTGCTCGTTTTGGCGTCAACGACCCAGGGCTTGCCGGCCGCGGCCGGTTTCTGGACCGTGGACACTGGCGCAGGCGCCGGCGACGCAAAGGCCGTCTCGGCGGCCGCGAAGGCGGCGAACGCCGCCAAGGCAAGCGCAAGATCATGGGAAGAAAACATCGGCGCGAGACTCCTTACGCTGAACGCGACTTCGGCGCCGGCAGCATGCTCGCCAGCACGGCGTCGTGTTTGGCAAAGTGATGGTAGAGCGCCGCCCCGGCGTGCATCACGAAAAGGCCGATAAGGGCGAAAGCACCGAGTTCATGGAGTTCAGCGAATTGTTCCGAACGCGCTTTGTCGACTCCAAGCGGCAAGTGCGGGAGCGGGATAACGCCGAACAGTAGCGTCGGGACTTGAAAAGTCGTCGTCGACACAAACGCCCAACCGAGCAACGGCATGGCGAGCATCAATGCGTAGAGGCCCGTCTGCACGGCGCGCGCCGACAGGCGCTGCCAGCCAGGCAGGCTGGCGGGCAGCGGTGGCGCCTTATGCCCGAGACGCCAGAAGACGCGGACAAGCGTCAGCATCAGGATCAACATGCCGAATGATTTGTGCATCTGGAACGCAGTGAACTTCAACGGATCGCCCTTGGGAAGGTTCTCCATGAAGAAGCCGCCGGCAACCTGGCCGACGAGCAGGAGCGCGATCGCCCAGTGGAGGGCGATCGCAACATTGGTGTAGCGGTCGTTCGCGGCGGCCATTATTGCGCTGGCGTCGGAATCGATTGCGGGCTTTCCAATTCGGCCTCGATGACGATATCCACATCGTCGCCGACGAAGGGCACGGCGTAGCCCATGTTCCATTCGGAACGCTTCATCTTGGCGGTCGCCGAGAAGCCGAGCTTGTATTTGCCGGTCGTCGGGTCCTGCCGGTTCGGCGCAAAGCGCGCGTCGTTGATTCGAGCGTCGAGCGAGATCGGCTTCGTCACGTCCTTGATGGTGAGATCGCCGGTGATCTTGCCGGTGTTGGGGCCTGTGCGCTCAATGCTCGTGCTCTTGAAGGTCGCAACGGGAAACTTCGCGACATCGAAGAGGTCGGGCGATTTCATGTGCTCGTCAAAGTCATCAACGCCTGTATCGATCGACGGCGTATTGATGGTCACGGCGATCGACGACTTCGCCGGATCCTCGGCGTTCCAGGCTAGTTCGCCGGTCCAGTCGCGCCAGCGCAGCCAGGGTTTTGAAAGGCCCTGATGCGAATAACTGAAGGTGATGTAGCGGTGGCCGGCCTCGGTGACATAAGCGCCTGTGGGCGCACCTGCGAGGTTGACCTCCGTCTCAGCCGTCGCAACCGCCGCCGCCGCTTCCGCAGCAGGCGCGCCCGCCTTTGCGGCGTCCGTCGCCGCAGGCTTTTGCGTGCATGCAGCAAGCGCAGTTGCCGCAGTCGCTGCCAGAAAAATCTGTCTCATGATTGCCCCTTTTCGAATCCTGCCTGTCCGCCGCGCACGCGCGGCACAGGGCGTTCATACCCGAACTTGCCCCTCGCGTCTCCCGCCAGGCGCGCCGCCTTCAAAATCTTGTGATCAGGCTCGCCAGGTCGGGCCGGGGCCTTTCCTTCGGATTTTCCCGCGCCGTGCCGATATAGACAAAGCCCGCGATGCGTTCAGCAGACGAGAGGCCAAGACCAGACTGGACGCCCTGATTGTAAGCCGCCCACTCCGTCAGCCAGCAACTCGCAAAGCCATGCGCATTGGCCGCGATGAGGAGGTTCTCACAAACGGCGCCAGCCGTGAGAATCTGCTCCCATTCCGGCGTCTTGTGCGCAGGATCGACCCGGCTTGCGACGGCGATGACCACGGGCGCGCGCAGGAACCGCCGGCGCTCCTGGTCGATCCGCGCCGCGTCGGCCGCAGCATCGGTCGCCTGCAATCTTTCCGCGAGAAGCGCGCCAGCCGCGGCGCGCCGGTCGCCCTCGATGACGATGAACCGGAAAGGATAAAGCCGCCGATGATCAGGCACACGCGCGCCGATCTCGAGGATCGTGCGCAATTGCTCCGGCGACGGACCAGGCTCGCCCATGAGATCGGGCGCTGTTGAGCGCCTGAGGCGCATGAGACGCACCGCCTCGGCCGAAGGATAGGCGGCGGGCGTCGTCTCGCCGAGTTCAGGAAGGCGAAAAGTCATGCCGGCTCCTTCAGAGTTTTGCTGAGATCCCAAGCGAAAATGTCCGCTCTTCCGCCGGGAAGTAGCGTTCTTCGTTGAAAGCAAAATCGGCGCGTTCCGCATAAAGAACATCAAAGAGATTGCGGATCGACGCTGAGATCGTCAACCCGCGGCCTGCCTCAATCGCCGCTCGCAGATGGACGACGTCGTGACCTCGATAAACCAGCGTATTGGCCGCATCCGCGTAATAACGCCCAACGCGTTCCCAAGCCAATTCAGCGGAAAGCGGTCCCCCTTCAGGGTCCCAAAACATGCGCGCGCCGGCGAGGACGCGCGGCGCCGTGTCAATATCGGCGCCCCTGACGATCGTCTCGCTAACCTGCGGCGCGCTCAGCACTGAACGATCAAAACGGTAAGTGTGAACGGCGTAGGTCGCATTGCCGCTAAAGTTGAAGCCCGCGGGCAAGCGCGCGCGCACATCCGCCTCGACGCCGACATGCCTTGTCCTGCCGTCATTGACGTTGAAGCCGTCGGCGTCGCGAAAGAATACATTACGCTTCGCCATGGCGTAAAAGGCGAGATCGACTGACACAGGCGCGTCGGACGGACTGCGCCATCCGAGTTCAGCGCCGTCGATTGTTTCTGCGCGCGCCGCGTCCGAGACCTGGTTGCTGGTGAGGCGGTAGAGATCCTGCACCTGCGGCGGACGGGCGCCGCGCGCATAGCTGAGATAGAGCGCGCCGCCATCGAGCTCATAGAGCAAGCTCGCCTTGGGACTGGCCGTCAGATACTCGTCAGCACGGTCGGCCGGCCGCAGGAAGCGGCCGAAGACGCCGTCCGCTGTGTTGTTGTCGTAGACATAGCGCGTCCAGTCGGCGCGCAGCCCAGCTGTCGCGACCAGGCGCGGCGCGATCTGCGCGCGCAGCTGTGCAAAGCTGGAGACAGACGCAGCGCGGACGTCGAAATCATAATGCACGCCGCGCGGAAACGTGCCGAAGGACGGCAGGCTCTGCGTCTCGCGGAGATAGCCTTCCGTATACTCCCAATCGAGTCCTGCAATCAGCGACAGGCCGTCCGCGGGTGAGGCGTAAAGCGCCGATTGTGCGCCGACGCTCCAATGTCCGTTCTCTTCCAGCGCTTTGGAGGGAAAGAAGTGCAGGAGAAAGTCGGTCTTGGTCCAGCGCGCAAAAGCCGTGACGGACACATCGACTCTGTCTGCCGCAGCGAAGGCAATTTGGCTCGACAGCCGATAGGCGCGCGCATCGCGGAAGGCTTCCGGATTGAGATTGCCGCGCCGCAGACCCTCGTTCCGGTAGGCCTCAGGACCGACCACGAATCCAGCGGTCTCCTGGTTCAGGTTGACGAAGGAGAAGACGGTTTTCGTCTTCAATCCGCCGCCGTCGAACGCATGCCGGAATGTCGCCTTCTGATCGTCGGCGCCGGAGTCTGCCCGATAGCCATGCTCGGAAAGCAATGTCATGCCGCCGTACAGCCCATGTGTGCCGACAGTCCCCGACGCGAAAGCCGCGCCCTTGAGGCGCTCGACAGTATCGCCCGAAACGGACAACCCCGCGCTTGCCCTTTGCGATGGAGCCGGTGTCAGGACATTGACGACGCCGTGGATAGCGTTTGCGCCATAAAGCGCGCCCGACGGCCCGCGCACGATCTCGATCCGGTCCGCAATTTCCGTATGCGCCTCGAACAGCGCGTTGACGTTGCCGAAGCCGGCTGACCTCAGCGGCACGCCATCTTGGAGAAACAGGAACGATCCCGCCCCTGCCCCGCCGGTCAGCACGGGCGAGCGGATGGCGGTCAAGTGTTCGACGCCGTTTCCCCGGTGGATGAGTACGCCCGGCGCGCGCGACAGGATTTCGCTCGGGTGATCGGCGTTGAGCCGCGCAATCTCATTCTCGCCGATGACCGAGATGGACGCAGCCTCTGACTGCGCCTTGGTTGCGCGGCGTTCTGCCGTCACGACGATGTCGTCCGGCAAGTCCGCGGCGGCCGCGCCTTGTGCGGCGGCGAGCGTCACGGCGATGGCGAAAAGACGCATACAAATCGGCAGCGCGGTTGGCGGCGTTGGAACTGCCGATCCATAGCCTGTCCCGCTGCGGCTGGCGACTGGCTGCGGCGCGGCGCCGCGTGAGCAACACGGGTGACAGGGCGGGCGGCCGACCATAGGCTCCCCGGCAACGCGCCTTCCGAGCGCGAGCCACGAGGGATCGCCATGACCAGAAACACCAGATTGAAAGTCGTGTTCGCCGCCGCAACGGCGCTCGCAGCCGTAAGTCCCGCCCTCGCACAGTCAGATCCCGACCGCCTTCTGTGGGGCGACACGCATCTCCACACCAACAAATCCGTCGACGCCTATTTCCTGCAGAATGAAACCGCCGATGCGGATACGGCCTATCGCTTCGCCATGGGCTCGCCGGTCGTGCATCCCTACCGCAAGAACCGCGTGCAGCTGAAAGCGCCGCTCGACTTCCTCGCCGTCACCGACCACGCCGAGATGATGGGCGTCCCGTATCGGATGCTGACGCTCAAGGACAAACGCCTGACGCAGACGCGGCTCGGCAAGCGGCTGGTCGAACTTTACGGCCAGGGCCGCAACATCGACGCCTTCGGCCTCTTTCTCCTTGCCGCCAATTCGACGACGACCGCAGGAACGCCGCAAGCGCAAGGCCCGAAAGTCGGCCTCTGGAAGCTCCTGCAGTGGAAATTCGCCGCGCTCGTCTCAGTGCCCAATGTGCGGGCGCAAGCCGCCGAATGGATGGCTGGCGACCCGACTTTGTTCACGGAGCTCAACAAGCCGGAGATCGTGCAGCTCAGCTGGCATTCCAATATCGACGCCGCCGAGCGCTATAATCAGCCCGGCAAATTCTCGACCCTGATCGGCTGGGAATACACGTCGACGCCAAACGGCGCGAACCTCCACCGCATCGTCCTGACGCCGACGAATGGCGCGACGGCCAAGACGTTCACGCCCTTCTCGATCAATGACAGCCCTAATCCGGAAGACCTCTGGAAGTGGCTCGCCAAAACCCGCGCGGAGACGGGCGCCGATTTCGTCGCTATCCCGCACAATTCAAATATCTCGAAAGGGCGCATGTTCGCCGCGTCCGATTTCGAAGGCCGGCCGATCACGGCCGAATATGCGCGGGCGCGGATGGAGTGGGAGACGGTCGCTGAGATCACTCAGATCAAGGGTACGTCCGAAACCCACGCGGCGCTGTCGCCGAACGACGAATTCGCGACCTTCGAGTTCTTCGGCAGCCTGATTGAAGCGCGAGAAGGCCACGACACCAAACCGACCGTCGACCGCGCGGACTATCTCCGCCCGGCGCTTTTGACCGGTCTTGCCGAGGAGGCGCGTCTCGGCGTCAATCCGTTCAAATTCGGCGTCATCGGCTCGACGGATTCGCATTCGGGACTTGCGTCCGCCGAAGAGGACAATTTCCAGGGCAAGTTCGCTTTCGACTCCGTGCCCGAAAACAAGTCCATCGTCGTCGGCACGCTCAACGGCTGGAACATGTCCGCCGCCGGCCTTGCGGCGGTGTGGACGCGCGACAATACCCGCGAGGAGATCATCGCGGCCTTCAAGCGTAGGGAAGTCTACGGAACGACGGGTCCGCGCATCGCTGTCCGTTTCTTCGGCGGCTACGGCTATTCGAACGAAGACGCCACAGCGGACGATCTTGCTGCACGGGGCTACGCCAAGGGCGTACCAATGGGCGGCGACATCAGACGCGCTGTCGACGGGAAGGCGCCGAGCTTCATGGTCCGCGCGACCAAAGACCCGAAGGACGCCAATCTCGACCGTGTACAGATCGTCAAGGGCTGGCTTGGGCCGGACGGCAAGACCCATGAGAAGGTTTTCGACGTCGCCTGGTCGCAGGGCCGCGTCAAAGGCGCCGACGGGCGCTTACCCCCCGTAGGCGATACGGTCGACCGCAACACGGCGTTTTACGCGAATTCGATCGGCGCCGCCGAACTATCCGCCGTCTGGACGGACCCGGAGTTTTCGCCTGACGCGCGCGCTTTCTATTATGTCCGCGTCCTGCAGATCCCGACGCCGCGGAACTCGCTCTATGATTCCGTCGCGCTCGGGCAAAAGCCGCCGGCAGGTTTTCCGGAAGTCATCCAGGAGCGGGCTTTTTCCTCTCCGATCTGGTATTCTCCGTCCTGAGTGTCGCGTTCGCGGGAGCCTAAGTCATGAGTCGCCTAGTCGCCGTCCTGCGCGATCCCTTGGTCCATTTCCTGATCGCCGGCGCCGCACTCTTCGTCTTCCTGTCCGCCGCCAAACCGTCGGAGAAACCGGCCGGAGAGCGGATCGTCGTCACGCGGGACGCCCTGCTGCAATTCGTGCAGTACCGGTCGAAGGCATTTGAGCCCGGCGCGGCGGCGCGGCTGCTCGATGGTCTGTCTGAAATCGATCGTACCAAACTTGTCGAAGATTATGTGCGCGAGGAAGCGCTCTACCGGGAGGCCAAGACGCTTGGCGTCGATGAAACCGACTATGTCGTCCGGGAGCGGATGGTGCAGAGCGCGCTTTTTCTGGCGGACTCCGCTGCGGCGACGGCGAAAGTGACGGACGCTGAAGTCGCCAATTACTTTAAGTCGCACACGGCAGATTATCGCGTGGAGCCTTCAGTCACTTTCGCCCATGTCTTCTTTGAAGGAGGAGGCGCTGAAAGCCGGGCGCGCGCCAAGCTCCGCGAGTTGAGACGGATCGGGGCGCCGTTTGAAGCGGCGACGCAGCACGGCGACCGGTTCCCGTTTCATGTCAATTACATCGAAAGGACCTACGAGTACGTCGCCTCGCAATTCGGCGATACGATGACAGCCGCTCTGTTCGATGCGGCGACGCCGCAGGACGTCTGGGCCGGGCCTTATCGATCTGAATACGGATTTCACATCGCCCTTATTTCCAGCCGGACCGAAGGACGCGCGCCGACCCTCATCGAGATCCGCGATCGCGTCGCCGAAGATGCGCAAAAGGCGAAAGACGACGCGGCCCGCGAGAAAGAGGTCGCCGCCGTCATCGCGCGCTACAAACCCACGATGGCGCCCGATCTTTTCAAGAAGGCGCTCGAAGTGCCGGCGCCCAAATGATACGGGGTTTTGCCGTTCTTATCCTTTTGGGGGCGAGCCTCATCAGTCCTGCGGACGCGCATGACGCGCGGCCGCTCGCGGTCAAGATCGCCGTTTCCGGAAATTCTGCGGCCTTGAGCTGGAAGGCGCCGCCGTCCGTCGATCCGCAGAACGCGCCGCTTGTGACGCTTGCGGAGCCCTGCACCCCTGTAAGACGCGGCGGCGCAAGAGCGAGCCTCGATGGCGCCCTTGTCTACGCCTGCCCGAAGGGCCTGACGCGGCTCGATATTCAGTACCCATACTTTAACCCCTCCTTGTCCACCGTCGTGCGCCTTGACCGCGGCGCCGACGACGTTGAAAGCGCTGTCCTTGCGCCCGACGAGACGAGCTGGACGCCGAAGGGCGACGCCGGCTTCTGGTCGGTCGCGCGCGCTTATTTCGGGCTCGGGGTCGAACATATCCTGATCGGGATCGACCACATCCTGTTCATCGGCGGGCTGCTTCTCTTGTCGGGCACGTTGCGCCGGGTGCTGGTGACGATCACCGGCTTCACCCTCGCCCATTCCGTCACCTTGGTTCTTGTGGCGCTCGGCGTCCTTACTGTCTCGATCCCGGCCGTCGAGGCGACGATTGCGCTGTCTATCGTCTTCGTCGCGGCGGAGGTCGCGCGCGGCCGGCGCGACACGCTTGCCTGGCGGCGTCCTGTAGCGGTGGCGAGCGCCTTCGGTCTCTTGCATGGCGCAGGCTTCGCCGCGGCGCTCGGCGAGATCGGACTGCCGAAAACCGAACGCGTCGCAGCGCTCTTGTCGTTCAATCTCGGCGTCGAAGCGGGGCAAGTCCTTGTCGTGACCGCCGCCTGGGCTTGCTACCTCCTGCTGTCCGGATTGCGCGCCCGCTATTTCGGCGCACCGACTCCTTTCCCGGCGCTCGCGCCGAAACTTGCGGGCTATGCGCTCGGCATCGTCTCGGCCTTCTGGCTGATGGAACGTACCGCCGCTGCGCTGGCGTAAACCTGCCAGCAGCGGCTGCGGCATGCCGCCGCTTCAGAAAGCCCACGCAAGTCCCCATGTTCGCCAGAGACGCAAGGGAGAGCGCAGATGAAACTCAATCTCATTGTCGCCGCTGTTGATGTGAAGGACGATCTTGCCCGCGCCGTGATTGTCGCGGCGCAGGATCTTGCCTGGCGCGACCACGCCAAGGTCCATGTCGTCAGCGCCTGGCCGCTTTTGCCGCCGGCGAGCGTCGCGCTTGCGGGCTCGCTCGGGCCGATGGGCGGGGACCTCTCGCCTGAGCTCCTGCAGTCCGATCGCGAAGCCCGCACGGCCGACGAGGGGGCGCTGAAGTCGCTCGCCGCGGCCGCAGCGCCCGGCGCGACGGTCAAGATGCTCGACGGCGACCCGTCAGAGGCCGTCGTCAACTACGCAAAAGATCTGCATGCGGACGTGATCGTCGCGGGCAGCCATCAGCGCGGCTTCTGGGGCGCCGTATTCGAAGGCGGCGCTTCGCGCGATCTCGTCAAGAACGCGATGTGCGGCGTCTTCCTCGTGACCAAGCCTTATGCGGAGCGGCTGCTCGCCGCAGGCGCCGGCTAGACTTCTCAAAGGCCTGCCGGAACGCGCATGCAGCGTCCGAGAACCAGTGTGTCGGGGCGTCTCTCGAAGGGCTTCGCTACCGCTTGAGCGCGGACCGGCCTGCGTAACGCGCGGCTGATCCGAGCTCTTCTTCGATCCTGAGGAGCTGGTTGTATTTCGCCGTGCGGTCGGAGCGCGCGAGCGAGCCGGTCTTGATCTGTCCGCAGTTCGTCGCAACCGCAAGGTCGGCGATGGTGGCGTCTTCGGTTTCGCCGGAGCGATGCGACATGACCGACGCATAGGAGGCGCGATGGGCCGCCTCTACTGCGGCAAGCGTCTCGGTGAGCGTCCCGATCTGGTTGACCTTCACGAGAATGGCGTTGGCGCAGCCCTTGGCGATCCCGTCGCGCAGGCGCGCTTCATTGGTGACGAAAAGATCGTCGCCGACCAACTGGCATTTGGCCCCGATTTTCCGGGTCAGCCTCTCCCAGCCGGCCCAGTCGTCTTCCGCCATGCCGTCTTCTATTGAAACGATCGGATAGCGCGCGACGAGGTCGGCGTAATAATCGGCCATGGCGCCGGACTCGAGCGTCTTGCCCTCGCCTTCAAGGTGGTAGCGGCCCTCCTTGAAAAACTCCGTCGAGGCGGCGTCGAGCGCGATGAAAATGTCTTCGCCCGGGCGGCGGCCCGCCTTCTCGATCGCGCGCATGATAAAGCCAAGCGCTTCATCCGTTGACTGAAGATTGGGCGCAAACCCGCCTTCGTCGCCGACATTGGTGTTGTGACCGGCGTCTTTCAGCGCCTTTTTCAGCGCATGGAAAACTTCGGCGCCGGCGCGCAACGCCTCGGCGAAGGTCGGCGCGCCGAGCGGCATGATCATGAATTCCTGAAAGTCGATCGGGTTGTCGGCATGGGCGCCGCCATTGATGATGTTCATCATCGGCGCCGGCAGGACGCGCGCGCTGACGCCGCCGACATAGCGATAGAGCGGCGCGGCTGAGGCGTCCGCCGCCGCCTTGGCGACCGCCAGAGACACGCCGAGGATCGCATTCGCGCCGAGCCGCGCCTTGTTGGGCGTCCCGTCGAGCGCGATGAGGGCGGCGTCGATATCGGTCTGGTCTTCGGCCTCCATGCCGGAAAGCGCGTCAAAGATTTCGCCGTTGACGGCTTCGACGGCTTTACGAACGCCCTTGCCGCCATAGCGCGGCCCGCCGTCACGCAGCTCATGGGCTTCATGCGCGCCAGTCGAGGCGCCGGACGGCACGCCGGCGCGGCCGACGGACCCGTCTTCCAACGTGACATCCACCTCGACCGTCGGATTGCCGCGGCTGTCGAGAATTTCGCGGGCGATGATGTCGACGATGGCGGTCATGAAAAAGGCTCTCCGTTGGGACGGAGAGCCTCTAACGCGGGTTGAAGCACAGGCGCAACCTTCGCCGACGTTCAGTATCTCTCGACGTTGCCGCCAGGTGTTTCCCGCGGCGCCTCGTCTTTTTCAAAACGCGGCTTCGGCGGCCGCGTGTAGGGCGGCGGCGGGCTTTCCGGCGGGGGATCGTAAGATGGCGCCGGCGAGGGAGCGGGTTGCGGGGACGGCGAATACTGCGGCGGAGGGGGCGCGGACTGCGGCGGCGGCGAATACTGCGGCGATGGAGCGCTTTGCGGCGGGCTGCCGCCGCCCTGTGCGCCCGGCCCTCCTTGGCCTCTTTGTCCGTAGTCCGGTCCACGGCCGCGTCCGCCATTCGGCGGCGGCGGCGTGTTCGGGTTCGACCCGCCATAGTTGCGGTCGGGCTGGCCTTGGCCGTATTGCGGATTGCGGCGCCCGTCATCCCGACGGTAGCCGCCGTCGCGATAGCGGTCGTCCCGGTAACGATCGTCGCGGCGCCTGTCATCGCGCCAGCTGTCGTAGCCATCGCGGCCATAACGCGGCGCGCTATAGCGGCCGTAAGACGGCCCGTAATAATTGCGATTGAAATAGCTCCACGAGAACGCGTAGCCGCTGTTCGGGTACCAGGAGCCCCACTGTCCGTACCAGGGCGAATTATAGCCGTAGCCGTAATTCGAGCCGTAAGGGCTATACGCTTGCGCGAAGCAGCGGTCTGATTGCGCCTCGCAGGAAGCGTGGCATCGCCCGTAATCGCTGCGGCCGCCGAAGGATTCGCAATCGCGGTAACATTGACCGGCCTGCGTGTCGCAATAGGAAAATGCGGTATCGTAGGGGTAAGTCACGCAACTGGACAAAATCATCGCGCCCGCCGCAATGCCGGTCAATTTGGTGATAGAATTCATCGTTCCCTCGCTCTTGGAGCGCGCCGCCTAGGACGATCGTCCGCCTACGGCACACTACCGGCGCCGGCCGGCGCTTATCCTGTCGCCGATCTATCCCGCGCCTTGTTCAGCCCTGCCCGGGGCGACAGTTAAAGAATTGTCATCGCCGAGCAACCAGACGATGCAAGGCGGCGACGCATGACAAAAAACCGCCGGGCGGCGCCGCGGCGGTCATCATTTCGCCCCATTGGAATGCGCGGCTATTCTTTCGGTTCAAGAACCTGACGGCCGCGATATTTGCCCGTCTTGAGGTCGATGTGGTGCGGGCGGCGCAGTTCGCCCGAATCCTTGTCCTCAATATAGGTCGCCGCCGCGAGCTTGTCGTGCGACCGGCGCATATTGCGGCGGGAGGGCGAGGTTTTCTTCTTCGGAACGGCCATGGCAGGACCCTGGAAACGCGTGGCGCGGCGCGCTGACGCCGCAAGGAGGGTGGCGTTTAACGGAGGGCTCCGGGGAAATCAAGCCGGAGCCAAACGGCGGTCACCCGAAGGAAATCGGGAGTCACCCGGCCACCACGAGCCGATAGCCGGCGTCGTAGGCTTCCAGTTGGCGCACTTTCGAATAGCGGCGCGCCCAAGCGCCGGTCTCGAGGTCCGCCCTCAGGGCTTCAAGCTGCGAACCGACATCGCCAATCGCCCAAAAGGAAGAACTGCCGGATCGAATGCGTGCGTCAAGATAGGCTTCCGGCCTGCGCCAATATGCGTACAGAAAACCGTCTTGGCAGTCGTGGGGAATAGGTACGGGCGACACTTGGACTGTGCCAAGCCAATGCTCATAATCGGCCATGCTCGGCATCTGACGGGCATCGAGGGCCGCGAGTTCGGGCAGATAATCTGTAAGCCAGGGCCGGGCCGCGGGATCGTAGGTCAGAAGGATTACTCTGCCGCGCGCAACGCGCTGCATCTCGTGGAGCCCGGCTTCCTTGTCCGCCCAATGGTGGATGGAAAGGATCGCCATTGCCGCGTCGAATGCGCCGTCTTTGAATGGGAGACGTTCGGCTCTTGCCTGAACTGCACGTGGCCCCGTCGAACTCCGCTTTCTGATCATGGCCATGGAAGGGTCGACAGCCGTCACCGGTAGATCCGCCGGTTCATACGAGCCGGTCCCAGCCCCGACATTGAGGACGCTCGCCGCATCGCCGATCTCTGTTCGGATTGCAGCGGCAATCCTTGGGTCTGGCTTGCGCAGCGCGGCGTAGTTCAGGCCGATCTTGTCGTAGAGCGCGGTCATCAATCCAGTGTCGTATCGTCCTTTTCGGTTCGCAATGCCGGCGGCGACTTCGGAACAGCCAATGCCACATCGGCGATTAACCTTGCCCCGCCGTTTACCTTTCTCAATCTTCGTGAATTACAGGCAATTTATCTGAACGCCGTTGAAGGGCGCTCAAAGTTCCCCGTGTATGACGAGGCATGGTCAATCTTTCGGGGGTTGTGTTGCGTATCGCCCGTTTTCTCGCCGTCGTCTCGGTTTCAGCGCTGACTGTGTCCGTTTCGGTTCCTGCCCATGCGCAGGGCTCATGGTATGATCCGCGCTGGGAATCGCTTTCGCCTTCCGAACGCGTGATCATTGATCGCGTCGCCTCGGAGATCTACGCAGACGCCCTACGCGCCCAAAATCTGCGGAGCGCGCAGGATGCCTACAATAATCAGCATTTTGCCGGCCCGAGTTACCGCGCGCTGGCAGAGCCGCAAAAGGCGCCCTTCCGCGCCTATGCGATCAATCAGCTGACGGGCGCAGCGCCGGACTATCAGGCACGCCAATATCAGGCGCCTCAATACCAGGCGCCGCAGACCTATTTCTATTCAGAACCCCCGCAGCCCGCGCCGCAGCCGGCCATGCGGAACGAGATCTAAGCCGCAAGGCCGAGCAAGGCGCGCGCTTCCTTCGGCGAAGCGACGCGCCGGCCTGCCGCCTTCGCATAGGATGCGAGCATCTCGATCATCGGCCCGTTCGATGACGCCTTCGCGCCGTCCGGCAGATAGAAGCTGTCTTCAAGACCGGTGCGCAGATTGCCGCCTAGCTCGGCGGCGCGACGGTGCACCGCCCAGACCTCCTCGCGGCCGATGACGGTCGCCTGCCAGGGCATGCCGGGCTTTTTGTACTTAATCAGGATCGGGAGGAGTTCGGGGTCGGCCGGCATGCCGGAGGCGACGCCCATGACGAAGTTGTAGTCGGCGTGATCGGTCATCTTGTTCTCAAGATAGAGCCCGACCGAGCGCACGATGCCGACATCGAAACACTCGAATTCGGGGATCGTGCCGATCTCCTTCATCACGGCGATGAAGTCCGTCACCTTCGAGACGGGGTTGTCGAAGGTCATGGGCGGCCAGGCCCAGGAGCCGTCGCTCTTCGTCTTGAGATAGTTGAGCGTGCCCGCATTGCAGGCGGCCATTTCGGGCCGGCACGCGCGCAGATAATCGAGCACATGGCCGTAGTCCGGCCCGACGACGCCAGTCGTCATGTTGATGATGATACCGGGACAGGCCTCACGGATCGCGGCGTTGATCTCGCCGCAGATCGCCGGATCCCAGGTCGGCAGATGCCCCATGCCCGGCCGCTGGTCGCGGTAGTGCACATGGACGATCGCCGCGCCCGCATCGAAGGCGCGCCGCGCTTCCTGCGCCATTTGCTCTGGCGTCACAGGCACCGGATGTTGCGCCGGATTGGTGAGCACGCCGGTGAGCGCGCAAGTGATGATCGCCGTATCCGCCATGGCCTACTCCTTCGTCAGTGACACGAGCCGCGCACGGATCGCGACTTGCGCGCCGACCGCCGCCGCTACGTCCTCGACAACGCCGTCACGCGGCGCAGTCAACTTGTGTTCCATCTTCATCGCCTCGATCGTGACGACGGTCTCGCCCTTCACGACCCTTTGCCCGGGGCGCACATTCACGGTCGTGACGACGCCCGCCATCGGCGCCTTGACCGCGTCGGCTGCGGCCCCGCCTTCGCTCGCGGGCGCAAATGTCATGTCGACATACCGGCGCGCCGTCGCGCCGCGCTGGAGATCGACGACGTCGCCATCGCGGCGATAAACGGCATCCTCGACGCGCGCCCCCAAACGATAGCGCAAACGCGTTTCATCCTTGTGCAGAATTTCAATGCAGACGGTCTCGCCGGCAAGTTCTGCTTTCGCCCAGTCGCGGCCGAGCGTCGCGCGCGCGGCGAGCATCGTTTCGCCGGTCTGCAGCTTCATCAGAAACGGCGCATCGCCGCGCGAATTCCAGCCTGTCAGGAGCCCGCCGCTCTCCGAATCCGAGAGCGCCGCGGCGACGAGCGCCACATCAAGCGCGGAGACTGGCGACGCGGCGCGCGCATTGATCGTGTCAAGCGAGCGCTCGATATAGCCGATGTCGGCTTCGCCGCGGAGGAACGCCTCATCGCGCAGCAGCGAAATCAGGAAGGGCGCATTGGTCGTAAGGCCAAGGAGGGTCGTCGTTTCGAGCGCCGCCGCGAGCCTCGATGCGGCCTCGTCCCGCGTTGCGCCGTGGGCGATCACCTTGGCGATCATCGGATCGTAAAAGGCTGTGACCGCATCGCCCGCCTCGACGCCCGCATCGACGCGCACGCCCTCCCCGCCGGCGAAGTCAAGCGCGGCGATGCGTCCGGTCTGCGGCAGGAATCCGCGCGCGGGATCCTCCGCGTAAAGACGCGCTTCCATGGCCCAACCGTCGAGGCGGACATCTGACTGTTCGAACGGCAGGGGCTTGCCTTCCGCGATATCGAGCATCAGCGCGACGATATCGAGGCCGGTGACGCACTCCGTCACCGGATGCTCGACTTGCAGCCGCGTGTTCATCTCGAGGAAATAGAAGGCGTCCGCCTTCGGATCATAGAGAAACTCGACCGTGCCGGCGTTGCGATAGCCGACAGCGCGCGCCGCCGCGCAAGCCGCCTCGCCCATCGCCTTGCGCATGGCGGGCGAGATCACCGGCGAGGGCGCTTCCTCGATCACTTTCTGACGGCGCCGCTGCAAGGAGCAATCGCGCTCGCCGAGATAAAGTGTCTTCCCCGCTGCGTCGGCGATGACCTGGATTTCGACATGGCGCGCGCCGACGACCGCCTTTTCGACAATCAGCCGCCCGTCGCCGAAGGCGCTCTCGGATTCGCGCCGCGCCGAAGCGATCGCCTCGGCGAGCTCACCCGCCTGAAACACGATCCGCTGGCCTCTCCCGCCGCCGCCCGCTGATGCCTTCAGCATGACGGGGAAGCCGATGCGCTCGGCGGCCTTCGTCAGTGTCGCGTCGGACTGGTCTTCGTCCTGATACCCCGGAATGCAGGGCACGCCGGCCGCGATCATGCGGCGCTTGGACTCCGCCTTGTCCCCCATCGCGGCGATGGCCGAGGCAGGGGGGCCGACAAACACGACGCCCGCTTTGTCGCACGCTTCGGCGAAGGCGGCGCGTTCCGAAAGGAAACCGTAACCCGGATGGATGGCGTCGGCGCCGGCGGCCTTCGCCACGTCGATCACGGCGTCGATCTTGAGATAGCTTTCGGCGGGCGCGGACCCGCCAATGCGGAAGGCCTCGTCCGCCATCCGCACATGCCGCGCGCCGGCGTCGGCGTCCGAATAGACCGCGACGGTCCTAATCCCGCGGGCCTTCGCCGTGCGCATGATGCGGCAGGCGATTTCGCCGCGATTGGCGATGAGGAGCTTGCGGATCGGCTTCATAGCGCGCAGTTCCCAAGGACCTTGCGCACTTTCCGGTGCGGCACTCCATGAACCATGTAGTCTTCGCCCTCCGCAGAAAATCCGCATGCGCTGTAAAAGGGAAGCGCCTCAAGCCGGGCATCGGCGCAAATCTCTGTGACGCTATGCGTCCGCGCCCAAGACTCTGCACAGCGATAGACGGCGACGCCGACGCCGGCGCGCCGCATTTCTGGCGCAACCGCAAGGCTTTTCAGAACGGCGGCGCCGGCATCATCCGGGTAGAGCGCAAGGCATCCGACAACCCGCCCGCCGTCGACGGCTGCGAAGTGGACGCCGCGACTGTCCCTTTCGCGTTCATCTCGCGCTGAAGAACGCCCGATCGGTTCACGCAAGACGCGGTCGCGCAGATCGACTGCGCTCTCAAAGAGCGCTTCGTCGAGCCCGATCCGGCGGCACTCGATTGTTACCGGCGGCGCAGCCATCACGGCGTCTCCGCCCAGGGGGCCGGCTGTTTCATCGCGAAGGCGGCGGCGCCTTGTCGTCCCGGCCCGCGCAACAGCGCGGCGAATTCGCGGCTCGCCGCGTCGAGCAGCGCGGGCGATACCGGCCCGCCGCCGGCCGCCGTAAAGATGCGCTTCGTCGATGCGATGGCGGACGCCTCGCAGCGGCCGATCTCGGTGAGCGTTTCGGCGAGCGCCGCATCGACATCGGCGGCGACGCGCGCAACGAAGCCGACGCGCCGCGCCTCTTCTGCGCCGAAGCGCGCGCCGGTGACGCTGAGGCGGCGCGCCTCAAACAGTCCGATCTTGCGCACGACAAAGGGCCCGATCTGCGCGGGCGTGAGGCCAAGCGTCGCTTCGGAGAGCGAAAACTTCGCACCCTCCGCCGCAATCGCGACGTCCGAAATCGCGACAAAGCCCATGCCGCCGCCGAAGGACGCGCCCTCGACGACGGAGACGACCGCCTGCGGCAGCGCGTCGAGCGCGAGCAACAGGTCGCCGAGGCGACGGTTCGAAACGGCGATCGGATCGGGCTTGCCCGCTTCCGGCTCCGCCGCCATCGCCCATGAGGCGAATTCCTTGAGATCGCCGCCGGCGCAGAAACTCCGCCCTTCGCCGCGCAGCACCAGCGCCCGCAGGTCCTTGCGGCCCTTGAGGTGATCGCAGACTTTGATCAGCCCCTCAATGATCGCCGCATTCATCGCATTCTTCGCCTGCGGACGATTGAAGGAGACGTGAAGGGAGAATTTCTTCTCGGCGACAAGCAGGTCTTCGAGGTTGCCAAGACTGCTCATCCCACCCTCCATCTCGTCTGGCCGGCCAGCTGCACATGCATATCCGCGCCAGGGCCCTGCAAGGTGCGCCTTCTTCCCCCGTCCTTGACGGGGGAAGTGTCGGCGAAGCCGACGATGGGGGCTCTGACACAGGCGCCAGACTCGCGGCTCCCCCCCTCAGTCAGCTTTGCTGACAACTCCCCCGCAAGCGGAGGAGCAAATGTGCCCAGAATTACGGCTGCGCTTATCGCTCGCATGCTCACGCCCGGTTCGTCTTGCCGGGCAATGTGCCCATATATTTGCAGATGATCGACAGCATCACCTCGTCGGCGCCGCCGCCGATAGAGGCGAGGCGTCCGTCGCGATAGGCGCGGCTGATCGGCGTTTCCTCCATGAAGCCCATGCCGCCCCAATACTGGAGGCAGGCATCGTTCAGCTCACGGAGGAGCCGCCCCGCCTTCAGCTTGGCCATGGAGGCGAGCATGGTCGCATCCTCTCCGCCCATCATCTTCTCAACGGCGTCCCAGGTGAGCGAGCGCAGCGCCTGCACCTCCGTCTTCAGCTCCGCCATGCGGAAATGCACGACCTGATTGTCGAGGATCGACTTGCCGAAAGCCTTGCGCTCGCGCGTATAGGCGATCGTTTCATCGATCGTCGCGTCCATGGCGACGAGGCCCGACAGGGCGCCCCAAAGCCGCTCTTCCTGAAACTGCAGCATCTGATACATGAAGCCCGCGCCCTCTTCGCCGATGCGATAGCGCTGCGGCACGCGCAGATCCTCGAAGAAGAACTGGGCCGTATCGGAACTCCGCATGCCGAGCTTCTTCAGCTTGCGCGCGACCTCGACGCCCTTGCGGTGTGATCCGTCGTCATTCTTCAACGGCACGGCGATGAGCGTCTTGTTGCGATGCGCCGCATCGTCGGAGGTGTTCGCCAAAAGGCACATCCAGTCCGCCTGGACGCCGTTCGTCGTCCACATCTTGCCGCCATTGATGACGTAATCGGCGCCGTCTTTGCGCGCCGTCGTCTTCACCGAGGCGACATCGCTCCCAGCGCCAACTTCAGACACGCCGAGACAGGCGACATAATCGCCCGCAATCGACGGCCGCAAAAAATCCTCCTTCGCGGCGAGCGATCCAAAGCGCGCGAGCGCCGGGGTCGCCATGTCGGTTTGCACGCCGATCGCCATGGGGATCGCGCCGCATTTGATATGACCGAGCGTTTCGGCGACGACCGCGCCATAGGACCAGTCGAGCCCCATGCCGCCGAATTCGACGGGCTTTGTCACGCCGAGGAGTCCGAGATCGCCGAGCCCCTTGAACACTTCATGCGCCGGGAACTGCTCCTTCTCCTCCCATTCGTCAACATACGGATTTATTTCCGTGTCGATGTAGCGCTTCAGGGTCTGGCGCAGCTGGTCGTGCTCGGGCGTCAGTTTCATCGTCATTCCTCGGTTACAGCCAGCGCCGGACGCGCTTCTTGTAGGCGCGGTAGTCTTCGCCGAATTTCTCTTCGAGCGCCTTTTCTTCCGGCTTGATCTGCAGCTCCGTCAAAAGGATGACGAAGAGCGCCGGCAGAAAAATGTTTAGGCCTTCGGCGAAGATGAAAAACAGGCCGCAGAGGACGACGAGCATACCGAGATACATCGGATTGCGCGTCACCTTGTAGAGACCTTCGACGACGAGACTCTCGGCCTTCGAGGGCGTCAGCGGATTGATCGTCGTCCGCGCGCGCTGAAATAGGCCGACCGCAACAGCGGTGATCGCAAGACCGGCGAGCGCCGTTGCCGCGCCGACGGCGACTCGTCCCGGAAAGTCGAACGGCGCCAGGGGCACGAATTTCGATACGCCGAACATGGCGGCGCCGAAGGCAAGAAGAATGATCGGCGGCGGGATGATCGGCTTCATTTCTTTCTGCCCTTGACCGTGGCGCTACAGTCTCGCGACGCCGAACGTATTCGGCCTTATCTCCCGCGCCCGCGCTTCGGCGGCCGTGTCGAGGCAGAAGGCGAGCACTTTGCGGGAATCCCGCGGGTCGATGAGGCCGTCATCCCAGAGTCGCGCGGTCGCGAACAGGGCCCGGCTCTCTTCGTCATATTTGTCGATGATGGTTTTCGCCATCGCGTCAAGATATTCCGTATTCGGCGCCTCGCCGCGCTTGG
Source organism: uncultured Caulobacterales bacterium (assembly GCA_964507915.1). Taxonomy (GTDB): domain Bacteria; phylum Pseudomonadota; class Alphaproteobacteria; order Caulobacterales; family Parvularculaceae; genus Amphiplicatus. The sequence goes on along the minus strand of CAZDRH010000002.1, from coordinate 478,987 downwards.
CGGATCCTTCTTCGGCGACGATGCGCATGGTCTTGGCCGCCTGTTCGCCGCCCATGACGGCGACGCGATTGTTCGGCCACGCGAAGATGAACGCCGGATCGAAGGCCCGCCCGCACATGCCGTAATTCCCAGCGCCGAAAGAGGCGCCGATATGCAGCGTGATCTTCGGCACGTTCATGTTGGTGACGGCCTGGATCATCTTCGAGCCGTGTTTGACAATGCCGCGCTGCTCAGCATCCGTGCCGACGAGGTAGCCCGTCGTATTCTGGAGGAACAGCACCGGCGCAGCCGCCTGACACATGAGCTGGATGAACTGGGCGGCCTTGGCGGCGCCGTCGGCGTCGATCGGTCCGTTGTTCGAGATGATGCCGACGGAATGCCCGGCGATCTCGGCCTGCACGCAAACGGTCGCGGCGCCGTAGCCGTCCTTGAAGCCCAAGAGTTCGGAGCCGTCGACGATGCGCGCGATATTCTCGCGCACATCATAGGGCGTACGGTAATCGGCGGGCGTTAAGCCCAATATCTCTTCGGAGTCATAAATTGGTTCGCGCCACGAAACCGCGCGAGCGCGACGGCTGCGATTCCAATGGAGTTTTGCGGCGATGTCGCGCGCGATGCGGATGCCGTCCGCGTCATTCTCGGCCATGTAATCGGCCGTGCCCGAGACATGGTAATGCATCTCCGCGCCGCCCAGCGCCTCGTCGGTCGCAATCTCGCCGGTCGCAGCTTTCAGGAGCGGCGGGCCGGCGAGGAATACTTTGGTGCGCCCGCGCACGGCGATGACGTAATCGGAAAGCCCGGTCTGATAGGCGCCGCCCGCCGTTGATGAGCCGTGCACGACGGAAATGATCGGCAGGCCGGCCGCCGAGAGGCGCGCGAGATTGGCGAATGTCTGTCCGCCCTCGACGAACATCTCCGACTGGCGAAATAGGTTCGCGCCGGCGCTTTCGATCATCTGCACGAAAGGCAGTTTCTGCTTCAGCGCGATCTCCTGCGCGCGCAGCGCTTTCTTTACGCCCATCGGCGTCGCCGCGCCGCCCTTGATGCCGCTGTCCGACGCGGTCACCATGCAGCGCACGCCCGAGACGAAGCCGATCCCGGAAATGCCGCCGCCGCCCGCGATGTTGAAATCGCCGTCGTCGTCATGCATCTTGTAGCCGCACAGCGTCGATATCTCGAGAAACGGCGCGCCGCGGTCGAGGATGAGCGAAAGGCGGTCGCGCGGCACAATCTGGCCGCGCTCCTCGAATTTCTTCTTTGCGCGGTTCGACGTCTCGACGATCTTGCGTTCGAGCGCGCGGAAATCCTCGATCAGCTTGCGGTGCGCCGCGCGGTTCGCCGCATAGGCTTCCGACTTCGGATCGATCTTCGTTTCAAAAACGGGCATGCCGGCCCTCGCGCCTCAGATTTCACGCGCGCCCGCAGGACGGGCGATTGACAAAACCGTATGAACGTACTGTTTTGTCTCTATGCCGGCTTCCCCGCCTCGTCAATCCTCTCTGTCATCCGCCGCGACGCCCTCCCCGCGCGAAGCCAAGAGCGGCGCGATGCGGCGGCGCCTGTGCGAGGCCGCGGCCCGGCGCATCGCCGAAAGCGGCTATCACAAGACGTCGATTGCGCAGATCGTGCAGGATGCGGGCGTGAGCCAGGGCGCGCTCCTCCATCATTTCCCGGCCAAGGAAGACCTCGTCGCGGCGACCGCCGCCTTCCTGCTCGACCGCTCCGTTAAATGGTTCGCGCGCGCCAAGAAGAGCCTCGTCGGCAATCCGCAGGGCTTTGCCGAGGTTATTCGCAAAAGCTGGCGCGAGCAGTTCCAGAGCGGCGATTATGCGGCGCTCCTCGAAATCCTGATCGCGGCGCGCACGGAGCCGAGCCTCAAGGACCGCGTCGAGCCGGCGCTCCGCGACTGGCGAAAAAAGGTCGATGCGGAATTGTCAGAACTGCTTCCCGGCGACATTCGGCGCAAGCAGCTTGAGGCAATCCTGACGATCTCCCGCTGCCTGATGACGGGCCTTGTCGTGCATGACAGCCTGCTCGGCGACCGCGCGCGGATGGAAGGCGTCATAGCCGAATGGCTGGACCTTCTCGATGCGCGGGCCGCTTAGAATTTCCCGCTCACGGTGAACGAGAAAATCCTGCCGATGCGACGGTCGCGGTTCTCGAAAAAGTCGATGGGGCCGTCGCGGCGATCGACATAGACGATGCGGTCCCACTTCTGCCGAGCTCCCGGGAGGTTGCCGGCCTGGGCCCGTAAGGTGAGGCCCTTGAAGTCCTTGTATTCGGCGAACACATTGCCGAAGAGCGGCCCCTCGCGGAAATAGCCTTCTTCGGTCAGGCGCACTTCAGGCGCCTCTTTGTAGTGATAAAGGCCGCCGCCGAAGGCCCAGTCCGTCTGCGGAACATCGTAGCGCAGATCAAACTCGATATTGCGCTGGAGCGAATAGCTGATCTCGCGCGGCGCACCAGTCAGCGGATCATCGACACGACTCCCCTGGAGCTGGGCGGTGAGGTCAATCTTGGCGCCTTTCCAGCCGACCGCATCAAGGTTCAGCGTGCTCTTGGATTCAAAGCCATAAACTGAGGCGCTGTTGAGGTTGCCGACGGACTCGCCCGTCGCGCCAATCGGCACAACATCGACGATGTCCGAAATCTTCTGGGCGTAAGCGCGGAGCGTCGTGGAGCCGAGCTTCCCGAGTTTCTGGGTCGCTTCAGCTTCCAGCTCCCAGCTTTGCGGCGGGCGCAGGTCGACATTACCCGCATTCGCATTTCCGTTCTGGATATCGACGGACGCGAGGAAATCGAAGAAATTGAGCTGACCGACGCGGCGTTTGAGGCGCGTCGTGAGCGTGGTGTGGTCCGAGAATTTCCACGTCGCGGTCGCACTGCCTTTCGGGCGCCAGAAGGTGCGCTCAAGGCCGCCGCCGCCGATCTGCGTGATGGTCGAGCGCTCGCCGCCCACGGCGATCTGCAGATTGAGCCGCTTGGACACCGGCCGGCTCCAGGTGGCGACCGCCTCATACCGGTCCTCCTCGACGCGCGCCGTGCCGCCCGGGAGCGGCACTTCAGTGAAGGCGCCATTCGGCTGCAAAGAGAAAAGCCGCGAAGTATTGTCGAGACTGTTGAACGCGGCTTCTGTCGAAACCTGCCAGTCCGACTTGCCGGTTTTCCAGCGATACTCCGCACGGCCGATCAGCTCGCGCTCTTTGGGCGAGATGGTGAAGCGATCGCCCCGCAAAGGCGATCCGTCCGCAAAGGCCGTCAACACATAGGTTTCGGGGTCCGAATCAAAGCCGTTGTTAAGGCCGATAACCTTCAGCCGCCCGGGTCCCAGCTTGAACTCGAAATCGCCGCCGATCTCGAAGCTCGTTCCGTTCTCGCGCCGGAGCACGGTGCGATTGCGATCGTCGAGGCCTGGACCCGTACGAAGCCCCGTCTCCTCAAAGTCGAACCAGAATTTGCGATAGGAGGCGTTGACGTTGGCGACGGAGCTTCCAGGTCCGTCGATGGCAAGTTTGATGCTGCCCTTGGGCTGATCGAATTCGCTGACGACAATTTCGTCGCGAACTTCGCGCAGCGCACCGTCCGCATCCGTTACGGTCGTCAGTCCGTCTGCGCCGCCATGAGATGACTGGTTTTCGAGCGCGATCGTGAATTCGACAGGCCCCTGCTCGCCGCTCGCCGACACGTTGAACCGGCCGAACAGCGGCCGCGTGTTGTGAGGGCGGAATTCCGGCCTCCAGGAGAACTGGCCGTTGATTCCCGTCGCCTTGACAATGACATTGGCGACCTGGCCATAGAGCCCCGGCACATCGAGCGTCGCGCCGTCGACAATCTCGATACGGACGACATTCTTCGCGGGAATACGGCCAAGCTGCGCGAGCGTATCATCGGACTTGCCTGAGGCCCTTTTGCCGTTGACGAGCACATTGCCGCTCGCCTCGCCAAGCCCGCGCTCTTCGGATTCTTCTTTGATTGTAAAGCCGGGCACCTGACGCAGCATGTCGAGAGCCGTGCGCGGCGCGAAGCGCTCGAAGTATTCGGGCGTATAGGTCTCGGCCGACCCGCTCGGATCGCCGGCGACATTTGCAGCGTTTTCATCGGCCCCCTGCGCAGCATTGGCGGGCGGGCAGGCGAATGCGAGCGCGGCGACAGCCGTCGCTGAATAGAGCAGTTTCTTCATGGAATTTCGACCCGCCGTGACTGTTACGACGAGTAGCAGATGGCGCCGTAACGGCCAACGGCGCAGACCATCGCTTCGTCGCCGCGCGCTATCGGCTCGGCGAATTAAGCCTCGCGGAGACTACGCCGGTATTACTCCGCCCACGGATCTCGTCCGGCCCGCAGAGCGCCCGAAGCGGCCTCATTGTGCGGCTGCGAAAAACATGTCAGCTTGATGACGCGCGCCCATCTGCGGGACGAAGGGGCGCAGGCAAGGGCATGGCAGGAAGCGGGGCGGCTTTCGACGAAATGTTGGGCGCCGGAGATGGGCGCCGCGCGCCCTATCGCGACTATTTCGATTGGTTCGACACAGCCGATCCCGCGCTCCTGAGCCGCAAGGCCGCCGAATGTGACGCCTTTTTCCGCCGTACCGGCATCACCTTCAGCGTCTATGGCGACGCGGAGGCCGACGAGCGGCTGATCCCGTTCGACATTGTGCCCCGGATCATTTCCGCGGCGGAATGGCGCCGCCTGCAGCGCGGCATTGAACAGCGCGTGCGGGCGATCAACGCCTTCCTTTTCGATATCTACCATCGACAGGAGATCGTGAAGGCGCGGCGTGTGCCGGTCGACCTCATCGCCCGCAACAAAGCTTTCCTGCCCGAGATGATCGGCGTTGATCCGCCGGGCGGCGTCTACACGCATATCGTCGGCGTCGACATCGTCCGCACGGGGCCGGACGAATTCTATGTGCTGGAGGACAATGCGCGCACGCCCTCCGGCGTCTCCTACATGCTCGAGAACCGGGAGACGATGCTCCAGATGTTCCCGGAGCTCTTCGCCCGGGTCCGGGTGCGCGAAGTCGGCGGCTATCCCGCGCAATTGCGGCGCTCGCTCGCCGCTTGCGCGCCCGCGGCCTGCGGCGCCCGCCCGGTCGTAGCGGTGTTGACGCCTGGCATTTTCAATGCGGCCTATTTCGAACACGCTTTCCTCGCCGACCAGATGGGCGCCGAGCTTGTCGAGGGCGGCGATCTGCGCGTCGTCGACGGCCGCATCGCGATGCGCACGACGCAAGGCTACAAGCCGATCGACGTTCTCTATCGCCGCGTCGATGACGATTTCCTCGATCCGCTCGTCTTTCGTCCGGACTCGATGCTCGGCGCGCCGGGCATCATGGACATCTATCGCGCAGGCGGCGTCACCATCGCCAACGCGCCGGGCGCGGGCATCGCCGATGACAAGGCGATCTATTCCTACATGCCGGAGATTGTCGAATTCTACACCGGCGAAAAAGCGCTTCTCAGGAACGTGCCTACATGGCGCTGCGCGGAAGGCGATGCGTTGGCCTATGTGCTGGATCGTCTCAGCGATCTTGTCGTCAAGGAAGTGCACGGCTCAGGCGGCTACGGCATGCTGGTCGGCCCCGCTGCAAGCGCGGCTGAACGCGAGGCATTCGCCGCAAAACTCCGCGCCGATCCAGGCAAATACATCGCACAGCCGACGCTGGCGCTGTCGACTGTCCCGATCTTCACCGAGAAGGGCCTTGCGCCGCGCCATGTCGATTTCCGCCCCTACGTTCTCGTTTCGCCGGACCGCATCGAGATCACGCCCGGCGGCCTCACGCGCGTCGCGCTGAAAGAAGGCTCGCTTGTCGTCAATTCGAGCCAGGGCGGCGGCACAAAAGACACCTGGGTTCTCGAGGAATAGTCATGCTCGGCAGAACCGCAGGCGGCCTCTTTTGGATGTTCCGCTATCTGGAGCGCGCTGAAGCGATCAGCCGTCTGATCGAAGCGGGCTTCCGCATTGCGCTCACGCGTTCTGCGGCAGCGGAAGGCGAATGGGCTTCGGTCGTCGCGACCGCCGGCGCGCGCGAAGCCTATCTTGCCAGACACAGCGCGTTTGCCGCGGCGCCCGTCATCGATTTCCTGCTGCGCGAGAGCGCCAATCCGTCCAGCGTGCTCTCCTGCATCGAGACCGCGCGCAACAACGCAAGGCTAGTGCGTACAGCGCTGACGCGCGAAGTCTGGGAGGCGACGAATGAAAGCTGGCTCAATCTGAAGGCCGCACTCAGCGGGCCTATCGACTTCGGCGGCGCCACGGACGCGCTCTCGCTCATCCGGCGGCACACGGCGCAAGTGCGCGGCGCGCTGCACGGAACCATGCTGCGCAACGACATCTACAATTTCTGCCTGCTCGGCATGCTGATCGAACGCGCCGACAACACGGCGCGGATCCTTGACGTCAAATACTATGTGCTGCTGCCGTCGACGACGCTCGTCGGATCGGCGGCCGACAATGTGCAATGGGAGACGATCCTGCGCGCGGTCTCGGCGCAGCGCGCCTATAGCTGGCTCAACGGCGAAGTGACCGCCATGGGCATCGCCGAGTTTCTCATTCTCGACCGGCGCCTGCCGCGCTCCCTCGCCTTTTGCTGCCAGGGACTCGTCGAAAATTTGCAGCGACTTGCAGCGCACTACGGCGCACGCGCGGCTTCCACAGGGCTCGCCGAGGCGGCCTATTCCCGGCTCTGTGAACGGTCGATAGAAGCCGTGTTCGACGAAGGCCTTCACGAATTTCTGATCAAATTCCTGCGCGGCAATAATGCGCTCGGCGCCGCGATTGAACGCGATTTTCGGTTCACGGAGTGAGCTGATGCGCATCGCGATCGATCACGTCACGGAATATGTCTTCGAGAAGCCCGCGCCCTACGGCCTACAGGAGCTGCGGCTTTTCCCGAAATCCGACAGCCTGCAAACCGTGCTGTCCTGGAGCGTCGAAACGGTAGGCGCCAAGGCCGAAGCTGAGTTCGAGGACCATCACGCCAACCGGGTCCGCCTTGTCGGGATCGCCGCGGGCGCTGGCGCTGTACGCATCCGCTGTTCCGGCGAAATCGAGACGTTCGACCGCGCGGGCGTTTTCGGCCCGCACAAGGCCGCCGCGCCCTTGTGGTACTTTTTGCGTGAAACGCCGTTGACAGCGCCGGGCGACCGCCTCCGCAGGCTGACGGGCGGCCTCAACGCCGAAGGAGACTCGGTCTCGAGGCTGCATGCGCTGACCGCGCGCCTCGCCGACGGCATTGTCTATGAGGGGGGCTATACAAATTCAGCGACCTCGGCGGAGGCCGCGCTCGCGGCCGGGCGCGGCGTCTGCCAGGACCACGCCCATGCTTTCGTCGCGGCGGCGCGGCTTCTCGGTTTTCCGGCGCGCTATGTGAGCGGCTATCTGTCGACGCGCGAGGGCGAGCCGATGCGGGCGAGCCATGCCTGGGGGGAGGCGCATATCGAGGGCCTCGGCTGGGTCGGCTTTGACCCCGCCAACCGCCAGTCGCCGGACGGCCGCTATGTCCGGCTCGCCACAGGTCTCGACTATCGCGACGCCGCGCCGATCAGCGGCCTCAGATTTGGAACCGGCGGCGAGGCGTTGACGGTTTCTCTACAAATTCAACAGCAGTAGTATCGGCGCGGGGATCCAGCCGATTCGACGACCCATGACGTATTGCGTAGGCCTCAAGCTCGACAGCGGGCTCTTGTTCATGTCCGACACCCGCACCAATGCGGGGATCGATAACGTCTCGCGTTATCGCAAGATGTTTTCCTGGTCGAAGCCTGGCGAGCGGTGGCTGACCGTGCTGACCGCCGGCAATCTCGCGACGACGCAGGCCGTCATCAGCATGCTGGACGAACAGACGAAGTCGGCGCAGGAGGCGTGCCTTCTCGAAGCGCCGACCATGTTCCAGGCGGCGCGTCTCATCGGCGAAACCTTGCGCGAGGCGATCCGCACTACGGCAGGCGAGGGCCAGGAATCCGAAACCAAATTCGGCGCGACGCTGATCCTCGGTGGACAGATCAAAGGCTCAGAGCCGCGGCTCTTCCTCATCTACCCGGAAGGCAATTTCATCGAGGCGACGTCGGAAACGCCGTTCTATCAGACGGGCGAGACCAAATATGGCCGCCCGATCCTCATCCGCGCCTATGCGCCCGACATGAGCTTTGCAGACGCCGTACGACTTCTGCTCGTGTCCTTCGACTCGACCATCAAGGCGAATTTGTCGGTCGGCGCGCCGCTCGACCTTCAGATCCTGCCCAAAGACGCGTTCAAACCGTCTCATGAACAGCGCATAGATGCGGACGATCCCTATTTCCGCGCGATCTCCCGCGGCTGGGACGACGCGTTGAAAGCGGCCTTCCACGCGCTGCCGTCCTATCAGATTGGCTAAGAAATCCGCTACTTCGTCTTCGCGAGCGTCTCGATATACATAGACCGCTTGGGGGCCGCGAACAGCTTCATGACCATGGGCTCGAACGCCGACAGCGGCATCGTGTCATAAGCGGGGTCGAAGGCCGACTGGTCGTATTTCTCGCAGAAATCCGCCGTATGCTGAAAATGCGGATGGCCGCGGAAGGCCTCGCGCATGTCCCGGTCCATGCCAAGATAGTGGAAGAAGTAGTAGCCCTGGAAAATGCCGTGTTTCTCCACCATCCAGTGATTGGCTTCCGAGACAAAGGGCTTCAAGATGGCTGCGGCGATGTCCGGATGATTGAATGCGCCGAGCGTGTCGCCGATATCGTGCAGGAGCGCGCAGACGACATATTCCTCGTCGCGGCCGTCGCGATGGGCCCGCGTCGCCGTCTGCAGGCTGTGCGTCAGCCGGTCGACCGGAAAGCCGCCGCAATCGCCGTCGAGAAGGCGCAGGTGATCAAGGATTCGCTTGCCGCCTTGCACGGCGAAAGGGCCGAACTCAGAAGCGATGATCGACCAGTCGGCCTGCGTACCCTCCGTCATCGACCGGAATTTGGCGCGGGAGTGCGGGCCGTCGCCATGATCAGGCATGGAATCCTCCAGGTCGCGTGACTACCTCAATACTATCGTCCGCAAGCCCGGGGCTCAAGCATGCCGGACACGGCTCGGTTGCGCGCAAGCGCCGTCAGAAGGCGCATCGCGACTTCGTTCGCGGGGCTCTTTCTATGCCTCTACGGCGCGATCGCCGCGCTTTCACCTTTGCCGGCTGGCGCGCCGCTGCTCATTTTCGGGATCTTGCTGATCGCGCTCGCCAACCCGCGCGCGCGGCCCTTTGTCCGGCGGATGCGCCGACGCGCTGCGGTATTCGACGCAATCGTGCGCGCTCTGGGGCCTAGGGCCGGGAAAGACATCAAGGCGCTGATCGACGAGACCGACCCGCGGTGACGGCGCGATGCCGCCGCGTGCTAAAGCAACATCGAAGCCGGTTCTTCGAGGAACTGTTTCAGCGCCGCGAGGAATTGCGCGCCGACGGCGCCGTCGACGGCCCGGTGATCGCAGGTCATCGTGACGGTCATCATGGTGCGGACGACAATCACCCCGCCCCGCACCACGGCGCGCTGTTCGCCCGCGCCGACCGAGAGGATCGCGCCATGCGGCTGGTTCACGATCGACGCGAAAGACGTGATGCCGAACATGCCGAGATTGGAGACCGAGAACGTGCCGCCCTGATACTCTTCGGGCTTCAGCTTGCGGGATTTGGCGCGCGCCGCCATGTCCTTGATTTCTGTACTGATCGCTTTGAGGCCCTTGGTCTCCGCCTTCCAGACGATCGGCGTGATGAGCCCGCCGTCGATGGCGACCGCGACGCCGATATCGGCGTGCTTGTGCAAGAGGATCGCTTCGTCCGTATAGCTCGCATTGGCGGCCGGGACCTTTTTGAGTGCCATGGCCGAAGCCTTAATGACAAAGTCATTGACCGAGAGCTTGTAGGCGCCCTCGCCGTCCTTGGGCGAGGCGGCGTTGAGCGCCTCGCGCGTTTTGAGGAGCCCGTCGAGCTCGATGTCGATATTCAGCGGGAAATGTGGGACTTCATTATTGAAGCTCTGCGTCAGGCGCCGCGCGATGGTGCGGCGCATGCCGTCGAGTTTCACGGCCGTATAGCTTTCCGGCGGATAGAGGCGCGGGTCGACGGCGGCGGGCGACGGGGTGAAAGCGGCGGCCGCAGCCGCTTTCGGCGCGCCCTTGCCGGTTCCGTCTTTCAGCGCCTTTTCGATGTCGGCTTTCACGACCCGGCCATGGGGGCCGGAGCCCTTGAGGGCGGCGAGCGAAATCCCTTCGATCTTGGCGAGGCGCCGCGCCAGCGGCGAGGCGAAGACGCGGGCGCCGCTCGCCGCCGCCGCGGCTGGCGCAGTCGTCATAGCGGGCGCAGCGCTGGCGGGGGCCGGCGCATCGGCACGTTTCGCAGGCGGGGCGCTCGCCGGCGCAGAGCCGTTTTTCGCGGACGCCGCCTTGCCGAGATCCGCCGCGCTTTCGCCGTCGCCGAGGAGAATCGCGATGGTCGCGTTGACCTTCACATTCTCCGTACCCGCCGGAATGAGGATTTTGCCGACGACGCCCTCGTCGACCGCCTCAACTTCCATCGTCGCCTTGTCGGTTTCGATTTCGGCGATGATGTCGCCGGACGAGACTTTGTCGCCTTCCTTCACCTTCCATTTGGCGAGCGTTCCCTCCTCCATGGTCGGCGAAAGGGCGGGCATCAGGATGGGGGTCGGCATGCGTGGTTCCTTCAATGCGAACGGCGCGGCGCCGTCAGCGCGGCGCTGGCGGCTTCTTCTTGCAGACGAACGCGCCGACTTCGCCGGTGACAGATTCGGTCACGAGCGGTGCAAACCCCACGGCGGGCGCGGGCTTGGACGCCGCTTCCGCCGACTTGCCTTGGCCGAGCGGCCGGAAAGCGCGATTGGCGCAGCTGAATTCGAGGCGGGTGAACGTCTCCGCCGCGCCGACGCTGCGCTTGACGAGAGCGATGCGATTGCCGTTGCCGAGCTGTTTCCACTCGACAAGGGCGTAACGCGCGGCTTTGTCCGTCGTCACCGCGATCGCCTCGGGCGCGGCGGCTTTCGGTTTCTCCGAGACGACGACATTCGAAATCTTGCTGGACGCCAGTCCCGGCGGCGACGCCGCCAGCGCGACGAGCGCGCCCGCAAGACCTGACCAGTATGCTTTCGACATGACGGCGCCTCCTCGCTTGCGCGATTACTCCCGGTAGAGAACAGTTTTCACCGCCCGCACAATCTTGTCGGCATTGGGCAGGCTCATCGCCTCAAGATTGGCGGCGTATGGCAAGGGCGTGTCCTCTTGCGTGACGCGCACGGGCGGCGCGTCGAGCCAGTCGAACGCCTCATTGACGACCCGCCAGGCGACTTCCGCGCCGACGCCGCAGGTCGCCCAGCCCTCCTCGGCCGTGACGAGCCGGTTGGTTTTCTTGACCGATGCGATGATCGTTTCGGTGTCCATAGGGCGCAAGGTGCGGAGATCCACGACCTCGGCGGAAACGCCTTCCGCCTCGAGCCTCACCGCCGCTTCAAGCGCGAACTTCACGCCGCGCGAATAGGAGACGATGGTCACGTCCGTGCCTTCGCGCTGGACCCTCGCCTTGCCGATGGGCAGCACCCAGTCGTCGACCTTCGGAACGTCCATCGTATCGCCGTAGAGTAGCTCGTGCTCGAGGAAGACGACCGGATTGGGATTGCGGATCGCCGCTTTCAGAAGGCCCTTGGCGTCGGCCGCCGTATACGGAGCAATGACGATGAGGCCCGGCACGCTCGCATACCAGGGCGCGAAGTCCTGGCTGTGCTGGGCGGCGACACGGCTCGCCGCGGCGTTTGGCCCGCGGAAAACGATGGGCGAGCCCATCTGCCCGCCGGACATATAGCGCGTCTTGGCGGCGGAATTCACGATGTGGTCGATCGCCTGCATGGCGAAGTTCCAGGTCATGAACTCGACGATCGGCTTCAGCCCCGCAAAAGCGGCGCCGACGCCGAGGCCGGCGAAACCATATTCCGTGATCGGCGTATCGATGACGCGCCGCGGGCCGAATTCGTCGAGAAGCCCGCGCGACACTTTGTACGCGCCCTGATACTCGGCGACTTCCTCGCCCATCAGAAATACGTCCGGGTCGCGGCGCATTTCCTCCGCCATGGCGTCGCGGAGCGCATCGCGCACCGTCGTCTTCACCATTTCTGTCCCGGGCGGCACGTCGGGGTCGGCCGCCGCTGCGGCGGGCGCGGCGTGCGGCGCGACGGGCGCAGGCGCCGATTTTGCGGCCGCAGGCGCAGCCGCGCCATTTGCTTTCGGCGCGGGCGCAGCGCCCGCTTTTTCGCCGTCGGCGACGAGGAGCGCGATCGGCGTGTTGACCTTCACATTCTCAGTGCCTGCCGGAACGAGGATACGGCCAAGCACGCCCTCATCCACCGCCTCGACTTCCATCGTCGCCTTGTCGGTCTCGATTTCCGCAATGACATCGCCCGAGGCGACTTTGTCACCTTCCTTCACTTTCCACTTGGCGAGGGTCCCCTCCTCCATGGTCGGCGAAAGGGCGGGCATCAGAATTTCTGTCGGCATGAAGGCTCTGCGGTTTGATCCTCAGGTTCGGCGCCCTTCCTAGCGCGGCGGGCCCGAAAGTGGAAACCGGTTTCGCGCGGAGGGGCGGGCAAAAATTCCAAGAGCTGCAAACCACCGGCCGGAAAGAAGCTTTTCCCGGTCGTCGCGCTCTCACCGCACCACGTCAGCCGAAGACCTTGCCCGGCGCGCCCGGCTTCATGGCGATGAGGCGCGAATCCTTCACCGCCGCCTGGCGATGGAAGACGATCGCCTGATAGCCGGGATTCTTCACCATGTCGGCGAAGGCGGCGATTGAAGGATACTCGGCGATAAAAGCCGCGTCCCAGCGCTCGTCTTCGGGGCCGATCACCATCGCCTGCGGCGCCGCCGACTGGATGAGCTTCCCGCCGACGCCCTGGAAAAAGGGCGCGCTTTCCTTGGCGTAGGCGGCATAAGCCGCAGCGCCGGTCGCCTCGCGCTCATCTTCATATTTTGCCTTCTTCCGTAGGCGGATCAAATTGAGCATCCAAACCGGCCCCGTATGGCCGCTCTCCATCAGCGCCTTGAATTGCGCCCGCGTCGGATCGACCGTTCCAGCCATGACATACTCCTTAAAAAACGGCGGCCGCTCCATGCGAGCGGCCGCGCAGCATAGACTGATGGCGCGGCCCGATCAGCCGCCCATGACAGCAGAAACCTTCTGGCCGATCGCCTGACATTCCTGCATTTTCGCCATATCCGGCGTCTTGCCGGCCTGGGTCGCAGCCATGGCTTCCTGCGCGAGCTTCATGCAGGGACCCATATCGACGATTTCGGCGCCCTTCGGAACAGCAAAGCGCGCTTCCGAAATCGAGCCCTTGTCGATGCTGGTTGCGATGACGTCGGGCTCGGTCGCTCCAGCATCCTTTGCCCAGAGGAAGATGCCGTCCTTAGAAATGCAGGCCTGGTCCGGCGCGCCGCCGTCAGCGGATTCAGCCGATTGCCAGATGTCGCATTTGACGCCAGCGACGACATCGGACCCGATCTTGGTCGGCGTCTTGCCGTCTTCAACGCCCCAGTTTTTGAAGTCTTTGAACACAGAGTCTTCAAACGGCATCACCACGGCGAGGTTCGGCGCGTCCGGGCCATCGACAAAGGTCAGGGCGCGGTTTTGCGTGTCGTCCATCACCATGACAATCTTTAGGCCGGACGCAGCCTTGCCTTCGTTCCAGTGCGGCATCTCGCTGCGGAACTTTTTCCAGCCTTGAGTCTCCAAGGTCATGGTCTGCGGCTTGCCGCCAGGGCCCTCGCGCATCGTGTAGGAGCCCTTGTAGCTCGCCGTCATTTTCGGAAAGCCCGACGGCATCTTTACATCGTCCTCTGCCTTTGCTTCGGCGGCGGGAGCGGACCCCACGGCGGAGGACTGTTCGGCCTTTTCTTCCTTCTTGGCGCAGCCCACGATGGCGAGGACCGACGCGGCGGCCAGCATTGCAATAGTTTTCATTGGATCGGGCTCCCTCTCTGCAACAAACCCTAACATCAATTTCCGCCGCGGTCAGCGCCTGAGGCCGATGACGCGTTCGAAAACGCGATCGACCACGGCGGACGGCGCAAGATTGCGCAGCATCAGGGACGGGATGTAGCGGGCCGGCGTCGTGTAGCGCGAATGCGGGCGGTCCGAGGTCATCGCATGCGCAACCTTGTCCGCGACGATCGATGGCGGTGGGCCGGCGGGATGGCCTTTCGCATGCCAGGTTTTGAAGGCCGCAACCTCGGCGGCGTAGGGGCTCGCCGGATCCATGTATTGAACGAGCGCGTCCTGCTCCTGTTCGCCGAAGGGCGTGTGGATGAAGCCCGGTCGAATGACGCTGACTTTGACGCCGAAAGGCCGAAGCTCGCGGCGCAAGGAATCCGAAAGGCCTTCGACAGCGTGTTTGGACGCGGCATAGGCTCCCATGAAGGGCGAGGCGATGCGGCCCGCGACAGAGCCGATATTGACGATGCGGCCGAAGCGTTGCGCCCGCATGCCGGGCAGCGCGGCGCGCGTCACATTCATCAGCCCAAAGACATTCGTGTCGAACTGGCGGCGCCATTCGGCGTCGGGCACGAGTTCAGCGGGGCCCGTCACCGACACGCCGGCGTTGTTGACGAGCCCGAAGAGCGGCCCGGCCTCCGCCGCGATCCGCTTCATCGCCGCGTCGATCGAGGCCTGATCCGTCACATCGAGCGCCAGCGGCGTGATGCGCCCGCCCTGCAGGCCTTCCAGCGCCTTCAGCTTCACGATGCGCCTTGCGGCGGCGAAAACGCGAAAGCCCTTCTGCGCGAGCAGGATCGCGGTCGCTTCGCCGATGCCGCTCGACGCGCCGGTGACGAGAATGGGTTTGTACATGGTTGCTGCGCCTCTTCGCTCGCGGCGCTGCTTACCACCCCCCGCCGGAGAGGTACAATATGCGCAGGCGATCGCTCTGTGACCGGAGCAATGCCGCGTTAAAGTGACCCGATCCTGACGCCGCCTTTCTGCGGCAGGCGCAGGATCATCCCATCCTCAGCGAGCGTGACGCCGCTTGAGCGCACGACGGAGACCCCGCGCAGGAAGATCTGCCGCGCGAGCCGGTTGTCGGGCGCCGGCGTCAGATGCGTCAGTACGAGCCTCTTGACGCCTGCGGCGTTGGCGGCGCGCGCCGCCTCGACCGGAGTCGTATGGTAGGAAGGGATGTCCGAGAAGATTTTGGCGGCGTTGTTCATGCCGGCTCTCTCCGCCGCCTCTTTGAGGCGTACGACCATGTGATTGGCTTGCGCTTCGTGGATGAGAACGTCGGCGCCCTTGGCGGCGGCGATGAGCCCTTCTGAATAGGCGGTGTCGCCGGAGATGACGACGCTGCGGCCCTGATACTCGAAGCGATAGCCGACGGCGGGCGTGACCGGATCGTGCTTCACCGGAAACGCCGTCACCTTGAGCCCGTTCTTGTCATAAACGACGACGGGCGCCGCCGCATCGAACGGCACGTCGGCAAGACCCGCTGTCGCGGGCGATGCGATGGCAGCGCCGTGATGCGCCGTGCGATAGGCATTGTCGAGCGCAAGCGCCTCGTTCTCGCCGGCGACCACGCGCTCGACGCCAGCCGGTCCGTAGACGGACAAGGGGCCGGCGCGCCCCATGACCCAGGAGTTGAGATTGGCCTCGGAGAGATCTCCGATATGATCGGAGTGGAAGTGCGTCAGGAAAATGCCGCCGAGCTTCGCGCCCGGAATGCCGGCGCCCTGGATCGTTTCCCAGCTGCCCGTTCCCGCATCGACGAGGAAAAACGTATCGCCTGCGAAGACGGCCGTGCAGGTCTGGGCGCGCGTCTTTGAGGGCAGCGGCGATCCCGTGCCGCAGAAGACGACTTTCAGTCCGTCGCCGTCAAAAAGATCCGCATGGCGTGGGCCGACCGCGTTCTCGACGGCGCGCTTGAACAGGGCGTCCTGCACGGCGGGAAAGCCGGAGGCGACAAAGGCGATGGTGGCGAGCAAGATGAGCCCGCCCGCGAGCCGGACCAAAAAACCCGCCATAACGCCTCCGCTTTCAGCGAGGCGCAGCCTTGGCGACGCCGCAGGCGGCGGTCAATGGTCTGCCGCGCCCGGACAAGGGCGATATCATTTGCGGCGCTCCTCCTCCTCCGCGCGAGCGGGGGAGGTGTCGCCGAAGGCGACGGAGGGGGTCTCTCCACACATTCCGGACGCGCGAAAGCGCCCCCATCGTCGGCTCCGCCGACACTTCCCCCGTCTGGCGACGGGGGAAGAACGCCCGCCGGCAAAATTGATTTCTCAAATGCGACCACCCTGACGGCGGGACGGCCGCTGCGACGGGCGGAAACAGTCGGGGGACTTCAGCCCTTCAAAGCAGCGGAAAGCCGGTCGAGCGACTCCTGGAGCCCGCCAAGCTCGTCGCGAATCATTTCAATCGCGCCTTGGGTTTCGGTGCGCTCCTCGGCGGAGACTTTCGCCGCGCGCAAGCCGTCTTCGGCGCGATCAACTTCCTCAAAGGCGTCGGCGAAGGCTTCTTCGGAGGCTTCGGCTGTCGCTTCAGCGGCGGCGGCAAACGCCATGCGGACGATGAACCGCGCGCCGGGCACGCCGCGCAGATCGGCTCTGGCGTCTTCGATCTCGTCGATGGCGTCGTTGATCTCATGGCGGGCATCGGCGAAATCGGCGCGCAGGTCTTCAATCCCCTTGGCGTCGAGTTCGATCAGCTGTTCGAGAAGGTCGCCATCCTCGCCGAGGACGATCGTCCGGTCGCCGCCGGTCTTGATCGTCACGTCGCGCGCGGCGGCGGGCGCCGAAACGATCGCCGTCGCGGCGATAGAGAGAGCAAATGCGGAAAGCAGTGATTTCATGGGGGTGACCTTCCCTCTTGTGCTGCGCCAAAACGTGACCAGACGAACGCGACGCGGCGCTGTCTTGGCGGCGCCTCATGTCCGAAATTGGGCGACGCTGCGGCGTAATTCAATCGCGGACCCATGCGCACGCGGCCAAGCGTGCATCCCTCCGGCTCAGACGAGGCGTGAGCGTTCGACCGCCGCACGGACAAACGCGGCGAAGAGCGGGTGCGGATCAAAGGGCCGGGATTTCAATTCCGGGTGAAACTGCACGCCGACGAACCAGGGATGGTCCTTCAGTTCCATGATCTCCGGCAGGCGGCCGTCCGGCGAGACGCCCGAAAACACGACGCCCTTTTTCTCGAGGCGTTCGGCCCAGGCGATATCGACTTCATAGCGGTGGCGGTGGCGCTCTGAAATGGACGTTGCGCCATAGGCTTCCGCGACTTTGCTCCCCTGGCGCAGGAGCGCTGGAAAGGCGCCGAGGCGCATCGTGCCGCCAAGATCTCCGCCGGCTTTGCGGGTTTCGCGCGCATTGCCGCGCGTCCATTCCGTCATCAGGCCCACAATGGCCTTGCCTTCCCCAAATTCGGATGAGGTCGCGTCCGCCTCGCCGAGCAGCGAGCGCGCCGCCTCGATCACCGCCATCTGCATGCCGTAGCAGATGCCGAAGAAGGGAATATCGCGCTCGCGCGCAAACCCGGCCGCGCGGATCTTCCCTTCCGCGCCGCGCTCGCCGAACCCGCCGGGGACGAGAATGCCATGCACGTCCGCAAGGGCGGACAGCGCCGTATCGGGCTTGTCGAAGAGCCCTGAGTCGATCCACTCGATCCCGACACGGACATTGTTGGCGATGCCGCCATGGGCGATCGCCTCGATGAGGGATTTGTAGGCGTCTTTCAGCGCCGTGTATTTGCCGACGACCGCGATCTTCACGTCGCCGTCCGGGTGCACGATGCGATCGACCACGGCGCGCCAGCGTGAAAGGTCTACCGGCGGCGGGTCCTTGATGCCGAAGGCGGCGAGCACTTCCTCGTCGAAGCGCTCGGCGTGATAGGCGAGCGGCACTTCGTAAATGGTGCGGCAGTCGAGCGCCTGAATCACGGCGGAGGGCCGCACATTGCAGAAGAGCGCGATCTTGCGGCGCTCGCTCTCCGGCACGGGCCGATCCGCGCGCACGAGCAGGACGTCAGGCTGAATGCCGATCGAACGCAGCTCCTTCACCGAATGCTGCGTCGGCTTCGTCTTCAGTTCGCCTGCGGACGGAATGAACGGCATCAAGGTGAGATGCACATAGATCGCATCGCCGCGCGGCAATTCGTTGCCAAGCTGGCGGATCGCCTCGAAGAACGGCAGGCCCTCAATATCGCCGACCGTGCCGCCGATCTCGCAAATGACGAAGTCCGCGCCGCCGGCGTCATTGAGGACGAATTGCTTGATCGCGTCCGTGACGTGCGGGATCACCTGCACCGTCGCGCCGAGATAGTCGCCGCGCCGTTCGCGCTCGATGATCGTCTGATAGATCCGGCCCGTCGTGATGTTGTCGGCTTTCGAGGCCGAAACGCCGGTGAAACGCTCGTAATGGCCGAGATCGAGATCGGTCTCGGCGCCGTCATCCGTTACGAAGACTTCGCCATGCTGGAAGGGACTCATCGTCCCCGGATCGACATTGAGATAGGGGTCGAGCTTGCGAAGCCGGACCTTATAGCCCCGCGCTTGCAGAAGCGCACCCAGCGCCGCCGCCGCAACCCCTTTTCCGAGCGAGGAAACCACGCCGCCGGTGATGAAAATAAACCGCGCCATGGAAGCCCGTCATAACGCGCTTTCCGCCGAAGGCAAAAGATTTCGGCCGCGGCGCCCGCGGACGATCTGCCGCTGCGGTGCGATGCTCCGGGAGAAAGTTTACTGCGGCGCCGTGTTCGCGTCCGACGGCTCTTGCGCAGGCTCAGGCGTTGCGGCGGGCGCAGTAGCCGGCGGCGTCTCCAGAAGATCGGCGTCCGTCGGCGCCGCAGCAGGCGCGGCGGCGTCTGTCGCCGGCGTGGTTTCCGGTTTCGGCGACCCGAGCGAACGCAGGAGATCGGTTTCCGGTTCCTTGCCGGCTTCGCCGGGCTTGGCGCCGTCATTGCGGATCTGTTCGATCAGCGAATCGTTCTTCGGCCGGTGGCTCGCGATATAGGCGAGCGACAGCGATGTCAGGAAGAAGACGGCGGCCAGCGCCGATGTCGTGCGCGTCAGGGCGTTCGCAGCGCCGCGACCTGTCATGAACCCGCCGCCGCTGAACAGGGCGCCGCCCTCAGAGCGCTGCAGCAACACGACCACGATCAGGGCCGAAATGACGAGAATGTGGATCGTGAGCAGAACGGCGATCATGGGAGACGACTTTCTCTGGGATGACGCGAGCGCATGGCGCACCGCTTCACATAGGGCGGCGGACCGGCCCATGGGAGGGGGGCGAGGTAGCCGAAACCCCCTCGCCTGACAAGTCGAGGCTGATTGGGGGCGGGTCTCAGTTTACATACGTGGGCTCACCCGCGGCGCCCAAACACCAATTTGAACGGCCGCTTGCGACCGGCATGGCCAGTAGGGATCTTTAAGCAGACGGGCATCGTTTGGCCCATTGCGGCCGTTCAGCGTGCGCGTTCGACACCACTCGGAATCTCGCCTGCCATGAAGGCGGCACGATGGGCGCGATCGTCCAAGTCCATCTTGAACTTTTCCCATCGTCCGTCTTTTAGGACAGCCATCCACCACTCGCCGCTCACATCATCCGAAAACTGCCAAAGGATGTGATAGCCCTCTTCATTCGAGAAGCCCTCACCGTCGGCCTGCACGATTCCGCCAACCGCCCCGAGCAGAGCTTCTTTGACAGAGCCCAAAATTTCCCATCCCCTATCGGCGTATGTTCCGGACAAGACTTGGAAAGCGTAGATCGTGCGCACCGATTTTAGGTAGGATTCGAGCCACTTCGCCGCCGATGCCGGAAAACAAGCGGCTACCTCCGCTTGAAATTCCGCAAGTTCTTCTTCGCCCAGGCTCCCAGCCAAGATCACATTGCGTTCAATTGCGCAGACTTCATGATGTGCCGAATTGGTGACCACCAATTGGTCCCATTCCGCAGCGCTAACGTCGCCAGTAACGCTGGCGCCATGTGCTTGCGCGGCCTTCTCCAGGAGCGTGGGGGAAGCCGGATCAGACTTCGAAGTCAGGACGCGAATGTAGTAGCCCATGCTAGCATCCTACGTGTCTCAGGGCTCACGAACAACGTCGCCTTTCGGCGAAAAGCGTTCTGCCGCCTTTGTGCTCGATAACGACAGCTTAAGGGCTGATTCCTGCCCGCGGCCGCTGGGTGGTCGTTCAAACGGAGACACTACCCCGATCGGCGCTCAATTCCGCGCGCCCGCCTTCTCCCGTGCGCCGACCGCAAGGACGGCCGCGGCGATCACCTCCGGTTCGGCGTGGTGGAGGGCATGGCCTGTGTCCGGCAGCATGGTCAGCGTCGCGCCGGGGACATCCTTGACCAGGCGGTCTG
This sequence comes from uncultured Caulobacterales bacterium, assembly GCA_964507915.1. Taxonomy (GTDB): domain Bacteria; phylum Pseudomonadota; class Alphaproteobacteria; order Caulobacterales; family Parvularculaceae; genus Amphiplicatus. Next base: position 458,620 of record CAZDRH010000002.1, on the reverse strand, counting down.
CATGGATCTTCGGCGACACCGTTGTGTCGGCATCGCCCGAATAAATGACGACCGGTACGCGAATGCCCGCATAGGACGGGCTCTGGGCGACGAGCTGGCGGTTGAGGTTCGTGAGGTCCGCGGCATTCGCTTTGAAATCCTTGGCCCGGAAGAGCAGCGTGACGCCGGCATTCTCATAATAGCCGGCGGGCGCTGCGTCGGGCGCGAAGGATTTTTCGACGCTTTTGCGGGCGACGAGCGGGGCATAAAGCGGCAGGAGCCCGCGGCGAAAGACGGTCCCCGCGATCGGCCATTGCGAGAGGTGGTTGTACCAGGCGATCCCGCCCTCGAAAGGATGCGACACGGGCGCGAGCAGCACGGCGCCCGTCATCTCGTCCTGGTAGGCAAGCGTATAGGCAAGGGCGACCGCCCCGCCGAGGCTCTGGCCGACAATGACCGGCTTCTCCACGCCGAGCGCATTCAGCGTCGCGTGGATCAGTGCAGCCTGACGCTCCAGCGCATAGCCGCGCTCGGGCCGCGTCGAATAGCCCCTGCCCGGCCGGTCGATGATAATGACCCGGCGCTCCGCCGCGAGCCTGTCGCCAAGTGCGATCTTCATGTCGCGCAGATTGACGCTGGCGCCATGGATGAGCACGACCGGCGGCCCTTTTGCAGCATTGGCCGCGCCGAGTTCGAGCACATGCATGCGTGCGCCACCGGTGTCGATGAAGCGTCCGATCGGCGGCGCTTTGCGTTCAGCCGTCCAGGCGACGCAGCCCTGCAGCGCCGCCGCGGCGGCGAGGATGGTCAGGATCAAAGTAATGCTCATGACGCCCCGCTTCGTCATCGATCAGGCCCCACTAATGATAGCGAAGAAATCGTCCGCCTTGAGGCTCGCGCCGCCGACGAGAACGCCGTTCACATCGCGGAGCTTCAATATTTCGCCCGCATTCGAAGGCTTGACCGAGCCGCCGTAGAGGAGCGGCGCGTGGTCCGGCGTGCGGGCGCGCAGGAAGCCATGGGCCTCCTCGATTTCGACCGCGGTCGGGGTCAGCCCCGTGCCGATCGCCCAGACCGGCTCATAGGCGACCGCGAACCGGCGCGCGTGGGTCCCATCGGGAACCGACTCCGCAAGCTGACGTTCGAGCACGGCGAGCGTCTCTCCGGCTTCGCGTTCGGCCCGGGTCTCTCCAATACAGATGATCGGCGCAAGGCCCGCCCGGAACGCCGCTTCCGCTTTGGCGCGCACGACCGCGCTCGTCTCTCCATGACCTTGCCGGCGCTCTGAATGGCCGACAATCGCATAACTAGCGCCAGCATCCGCCGCCATTTCGGCGCTGATGTCGCCCGTAAAGGCGCCGGAAGCGGCCGCATGACAGTCCTGGATGCCCGTAGCAGCGCCGAATTTCGCAGCCTCGTCGGAGGCCGCCGCCAGCAGGGTCGCCGGCGGACAAATGACGACATCCGCGTTCTTCGGCGACTCCCGCAGGCGCGCACCGAGCCGCGTGATTTCGGCAAGCGCGGCCTTGAGGCCAAACATTTTCCAATTGCCGGCAATGAGCGGGCGCATGGTCTGATCCCCATCTTTGATGCCGCTTCTCGCCTGCGCCCAAGCGTCTGTCCAGCGGATGCTCCCGCCTCGCCTTGTCCTTCCGCGGCGCGCCCACTAGGGTCCGCGCCGATTCCGCCCGCCCCGGCAGGGGCGCAAGGCGGCCAAAGACCGACAGTGAAGGATTGCCGCGCATGTTGAAGCAAGTGAGGGGCGCTCTCAAGGGCATCGTCGTCTGGTTCGTCATCCTCCTGCTAGTTCTTGCTTTCGCCCTTTGGCAGGTGCCGGAGATACGCCAGTTCACACAGCGCGAGCCGCTCCAGATCGGCAAGGAAAGCGTGTCGCAAGCGCAGATCGTCGATGAGTTCAACCGCATCGTGAACACGCGCCGCGGCGAAGACGGCAAGGCCGTATCCCGTGAGGACGCCCTGAAAGAAGGGGTCGACGGCGAGATCGTACAGCGATTGGCGACTTTTTCGCTCCTTGACCAGGAGGCCAAGAAATTGGGCCTAGCTCTGCCGACGTCCGAGGTCGTGAATTTTCTCAAGACCGACGAGCAATTCCGAAACCCGACGACCGGCGAATTCGACGAGCAAACATTGCAGACGATCCTCACCAATAATCAGCTTTCCGAAGCGCGCCTCAAGGAATTGCTGCATGGCGACCTCGTCCGGCGGATGCTTGTCGACAGCGTCGGAGCGGGGCCCGCAGCGCCCAAAGCGATCCTTCGCACGCTGATCCTTAGCGAGATTGAAGAGCGCAAGGTCGCCTTCGTCGTCATCACCAGCGACATGGCGGGACCCGGGGCGACGCCGACTGAAAAGCAGCTCACGGACTATTATGAGGCGAACAAAAAGCGCTTCGAGGCGCCTGAATACCGCGCTTTCACCGCCGTGACGGTGCGCGCGGCGGATTTCGCCGCTGCCGCGCAGATCGCGGAAGCCGATATCGTAAAGGCCTATGAGGCCGTTAAGGAACGGCTTTACGTCACTCCCGAAAAGCGCACCTTTTATCAGGCGACGTTCGACGATGAGGCGGCGGCGCGCGCTGCCGTCGTCGCGCTGCGCGCCGGCAAACCCTTCGAGAACTTCGCCAAGGAGCTCGGCCTCACGCTTGCGGCGGTGACCTTCACCGATACGCCGCGTTCGGACATTCTCGACCCGAACGTTGCGGCGGCGACTTTCGCCGAGTCGCTGAAGCCCGGCCAGATCACAGAGCCCGTAAAGGGATCGTTCGGCTGGACCGTCGTGCAGCTTGCCGGCGTCACGCCCGGCTCCACCAAGCCGCTCGACGAAGTGCGCAACGAAATCGTCGCCGAGATGACCAAGGGCGAAGGCCGAAAAAAAATGCTCGACGCCATCGAAAAGCTCGAGACGGCGCGCGACGGCGGCGGCGGCCTCGCCGAAGCGGCGGCCGCGGCGGGTCTCAAGGCGCAGAAGTTCGGCCCTGTCGACTCTGTAAGCCTTGCGCCCGGCGGCGTCATCGTCGCCGATATTCCAGCCGACATGTTGAAAGAGGCGTTCCAGCTCGAAGAAGGCGCCGAATCCGAAGCACTCGAGCTGCCGGACAATGCCGGCTACTACTTCGTCCAAATCGATCAAGTGACGCCGCCCGCCGCGCGCCCCTACAAGGACGTTTCGGCGGAAGTCGAGGCCGGATGGCGCGTCGATGAAACGAAGACGCGCATCGCCACGGCGACGAAGAAATTCAAGGATGAGATCGCCAAAGGCAAATCGATCGAAGATGCCGCAAAGGCGCTCAATCGCGCGCCGATCGTCATTTCTGTCCCGCGCCGCGGCCAGAGCGACGTCATGTCTGAAGACTTCGTCAAAGCGATCTATAACGCCGACAAGGGCGCTGTCATCTCGGCCCCGGTCGCCATCGGCGCCGGCGAAGTCATCGCGCAAGTGCGCGATATCGGATTTCAATTCGCTCGAGTGACGCCGGCGGACGAGGCGAGCTTTGCACAATTCCTCGACTATCAACTCAGCCGGGAAATCGCTGACGCCTACGTTGAAAGCCTCAAGAAGGATTACGGCGTGCGCATCGACCAGCAGGCGATCGACGCGATGTTCCGCGACCAACAGTGAGCGCCGAGGAAGACGACTCATTCTCGCGCGCTTACGCTGCGGGGCAGGCGCCGGTCGTCCAAAGGCGCCTCTTCAACGACCTTGAAACGCCCGTCTCGGCGTTTCTGAAACTCGCCGCTGACGCGCCGCACTCGATCCTTCTGGAATCGGTCGAAGGCGGCGAAAAGCTCGGCCGCTATTCCGTCATCGCCCTGAAGCCGGACGCGTTCTGGCGGGTTGAGGACGGCGTCGCGGCGACCGCCGGCGCCGACGGCGTGTTCCGCACGGACCCGCGTCCCGTGCCGGAGAGTTTGCGCGCCTTCCTCAAGGAGGCGGCCGCCGATCTGCCGGCGGGCGCGCCGCCCATGGCCGCCGGCGTCTTCGGCTATCTCGGCTACGACTTTGCGCGCGCCTTCGAACGACTGCCCGCCCCGAAATCGCAGCCGATCGCCATGCCGGAAAGCTGGCTGATGCGGCCTTCTCTTGTCGCGATCTTCGACAATGTCCGTCATGAGGTGACGCTGGCGACGCCGGCCCGGCCGCAACCCGGCCTTGCGGCGAAGGCGGCGCGCGCCGCGGCGGACGCGCGCCTTGCTGGTGCGGCGGCCGATCTCGAACGGCCTGCGCCGCGCCCGGCCGCAAAGCGCGCAGCGCCGCCTGCAGAGCCCGTCTCAAATACGCCGGAGGCGGACTATCTCGCCATGGTCCGGCGCGCCAAGGAGTACATCGCCGCCGGCGATATCTTCCAGGCGGTCCTCAGCCAGCGATTCTCGGCCGCCTATGGCGCAGACCCCTTCGATCTTTACCGCGCGCTCCGGCGCCTCAACCCCTCGCCTTTCCTCTTCTATCTTCACGGTGACGGCTTTCGTCTCGTCGGGTCGAGCCCTGAAATTCTCGTCCGTGTACGGAATGGCGCCATGACCGTGCGGCCGATCGCCGGCACGGCGCCGCGCGGGGCGACGCCCGAGGAAGACTGCGCCTATGAGGAACGGCTTCTCGCAGACCCCAAGGAGCGCGCCGAACATCTGATGCTCCTCGACCTTGGCCGCAACGATGTCGGGCGCGCCTGTGAGATCGGGTCTGTCGCGGTGACGGAAAGCTTTTCCGTCGAGCGCTACAGCCATGTCATGCACATCGTCTCGAACGTGACGGGGCGCCTGCGCCCCGGCGTCGATGCGGTCGAAGCGCTTGCGGCGGGCTTCCCTGCAGGCACGGTCAGCGGCGCACCGAAACTGCGCGCCATGGAGATCATTCACGAACTCGAACGCGACGGGCGCGGCGTCTATGGCGGCGCGGTCGGCTACTTCTCGGCGGACGGCTCGATGGACGCCTGCATCGCGCTCCGGACGGCCGTCCTCAAGGACGGCGTCATGCATGTGCAGGCAGGCGCGGGCGTCGTCGCCGACAGCGATCCGAAGGCCGAGCATCAAGAGTGCCGCAACAAGGCCGCAGCATTATTTGCGGCCGCGCGCGCAGCCCAAGGCGTAAATCCGAAATAGGAATCCGCCGTCAGCGCATCGCCAGCGTCGTCCGTGCGCGCCAGGCCTTGTCGAGTTCGGGCAGCGCCTCGACCGTCGCAAGGTCGTAACCGCGCTCCAGCGCCGAAGTGAGCCACGGCCCGACGACGGCCAGCGTGTCGCGGCGCGGATGGCAGATCGCGACGACAAAGCCGGTCTCGCGGGCGATACGCTCGGCGCGCGCCAGCTGCGTGCGCACAAGCTCCTCGCCTGAGTCCGGATCGAGGAAGACATCACGCACATACACGGGCGCGCCAACCGCGGCGCCCGCCTCGCTCGCGCGGCTGCCGGCGCTGGTCTTTGAATCGACAAAGTACACGCCACGCTCGGCAAGGACCGAGAGCACGGTGCGCATCGCTGCGTCATTACGCGTAAACCGCGAGCCCATATGGTTGTTGACCGCGACATAGCCCGTGAAGCGATCGAGATTCCAAGCGAGTTCAGAAAGAAGGCGCGAGGCCGTCATGGACGCCTCAAGACTATGCGGGCCCGGGTCTTCCGGGCCGTCGGGCTGCATTGGCAGATGCAGCATCACGGCGTGGCCCTCGCGCCGTGCGCGATCCGCAAGGGTTTGAAGACCCTCCGCATAAGGAAGGAAGGACAGGGTCAGCGGACCGGGAAGCGCCATGACCGCCTCGTAGGCGGCAGGGTCTGGCCCCATATCGTCGAAGATGACGATGATCTTCGGGCGCGGTGTTGTCGACGGCGGCGCAATCCGTTCGAGCGGCGCATCCCCCTCGATCCGCGCCACAAGATCTGTCCGGCCGGCGAAGGCGACTGTCCCGTTCTCACGTAGGGCGGCGTCGCGTACCATCCCCTCGCGCAGCGGACCTGCCCGTTCCAGCGCCGCCGCAGCGCGCGCCGCTGCGCCCCGGCCGGAGCTGTAGGCGCCCGCGGCGCCCAGAACGAGGCCGAACAGCGCGACCGCGACGGACGCCAGAACGCCCGCCTGATCGCGCCAGAATGATCTGCGCCTCTTTCGCTTGCCCGACGGCACGCCGGCCTTTCTTCAGTTTGGAGCCGGCTTCATTTGGTGATTCGCAGCCGGCGGGACTTGTCACGAGGCAGGCTTTCATGATTCTGCGGCGCGATGATCCTCCTGATCGACAATTACGATAGCTTCACCTGGAACCTTGCCCATCTCATCGGCGGGCTCGGCCGGCGCGTGGAGGTCGTGCGCAATGACGCGATCACCGCCGAAGCGGCGCTCGGCGCCGGCGCGGAAGCGATCGTCCTTTCGCCCGGCCCCTGCACGCCGAACGAAGCGGGCATCTGTCTTGACCTCGTCGCGCAGGCCGAACGCGCCGGCACGCCCGTCTTCGGCGTCTGTCTTGGCCTCCAGTCAATCGTGCAGGCGCTTGGCGGCAGAATCGTCCGCGCGGCGCAGCCGATGCACGGGAAGATCAGCGCGGTCAAACAGGAAGGCGGCGCGCTGTTTGCGGGAATGCCGCCCTTTTTCGCCGCCGCGCGCTACCATTCGCTCATCGCCGACGCCTCTCTCATGCCGTCGGCTTTGCGGCCGACAGCCTTTGCAGACGGCGAGATCATGGCGGTCGAGCACGCCTCACGGCCGATCGCCGGCGTGCAGTTCCACCCCGAAAGCATCGCGACCGAACACGGCGCCCGGATCCTCGAGAATTTCTTCGCCTGGGCGCGCCGATGAGCGCGTTTTCGCCGTTCCTCGACCGCGCCCTGACGGGCGATGCGTTGTCGCTTGCGGACTCTGAGCGCGCGATCGGGCTCATGCTCGACGGCGCGGCGTCAGACGAAGACATAGCCGCTTTCCTGAAAGCGCTCGCGGCGCGGGGCGAGACGGGCGCGGAAATTGCCGGCGCAGCAGCGGCGATGCGCGCGCGTGCGATCCGTCTTTCGGCGCCCAAGGACGCCATCGACACCTGCGGCACCGGCGGCGACGGGGCGAAGACCCTCAACATTTCGACGGCGGCCGCTTTTGCCGCGGCCGGCGCCGGGGCCGTCGTCGCCAAGCATGGCAATCGCGCGGCGTCGTCCGCGTCCGGATCATCGGATGTGCTGGCCGCTCTCGGCCTCCGGATCGACGCCGATCCCGCCGTCTCGAAGCGGGCGCTCGACGAGGCGGGCTGCGCCTTTCTCTTTGCGCAGCGCCATCATCCGGCGCTCGCGAGGCTCGCGCCGATCCGCCGCGCGCTCGGTATCCGGACCTTGTTCAATCTCGCGGGGCCCCTCTCCAACCCTGCTTTCGTTCGCCGTCAGGTGGTGGGCGTCGCAAGCGCGGCCCTGATCGACAGGATGGCCGAAGCGCTGCGCCATCTCGGCGCCGAACGCGCGATCGTCCTTCATGGCTCGGACGGGCTCGACGAGGCGACGCTGGCCGGGCCGACGCATGTCGCCGAGCTCATCGGCGGCGCGATCCGGCGCTATACGGTGACGCCTTCTGACGCCGGCTTTGCCGGCGCGCCGACCGAGGCTGTCCGCGGCGGCGGTCCAGACGAGAACGCTGCGGCGCTCTTGCGACTCCTTGACGGCGAACCTTCCGCCTACCGCGATATCGTGTTGCTGAACGCCGCCTTCGCATTGATGGTCGCGGGTGTTGCGGAGACCCTCCCCGACGGCGCCGCGCGCGCCGCCGTGGCCATCGACTCCGGAAAGGCGCGCGCCGCCTTCGACACCCTGAAAACCATCGTCAACGCATGACCATTCTCGACGACATCATCGCCTACAAGAAAGACGAAGTGCGGCGCGCCAGGGCCGACGCGCCCACTTCAGCGCTCGAAGCTCTGATCGCGGAGATGGGGCCGACGCGCGGTTTTGCATCCGCAATCGCGCGGCGCACGGAGCGTCCGGCGCTCATCGCGGAGATCAAGAAGGCGAGCCCCTCCAAGGGCCTCATCCGCGCCGATTTCGATCCGCCGGCCCTCGCCCGCGCCTATCAGCGCGGCGGCGCGGATTGCCTTTCCGTGCTGACGGACGGCCCGAGCTTTCAGGGCGCCCCGGCGCATTTGCGGCTTGTGCGCGACGCTGTCCCTTTGCCGCTGCTGCGCAAGGACTTCATGATCGACCCCTATCAGGCGGCCGAAGCGCGCGCCTGGGGCGCGGACTGCATCCTTCTCATCATGGCCTGCCTTTCGGACCCGCAAGCCCGCGACATTCGCGCCGCCGCCGACGCCTATGGGCTCGATGCGCTTTTCGAAACGCATGACGAGACGGAAGTCGACCGCGCCCTCGCGCTTGGCGCGCAACTCATCGGCGTCAACAACCGGAACCTCCACACCTTCCGCACGGGTCTTCAGACGACAGAGCGCCTCGCCCCACGGATCCCCCGCAGCGCTATGCTGGTCGCCGAAAGCGGCATCGCGACGCCCGCCGATGTGCGGCGCCTTCAGGCCGCCGGCGCCCGCGCCGTTCTTGTCGGCGAGACTCTGATGCGTGCGGACGATGTCGAAGCGGCGACGCGCGCCCTGATGGCGTCGCCGCACATCGCGTAACGCAAGACTTCCCCGGAGCCTGTTGACCTTCCACAGGAACAACCATAGAACGTTGTCGTTTTGTTCTGTTGAAGTTTCGAAACCGGAAACGCCGAGCGCAAGCCGTTCGAGGCCAATGAGTTCAAGGCGATGGCGTCCGGCGCGTCGGACAAAGTCGTCCGGCTGTACGGACAAATGCTCAGGAAGGGCGACACATGCTTACAAATAAGCAACGCGAACTTCTCGTGTTCATCAGCGACCGGATCAAGGAGTCGGGCGTCTCGCCATCTTTCGACGAGATGAAAGAGGCGCTCGACCTGAAGTCGAAGTCCGGCATCCACCGCCTGATCACGGCCCTGGAAGAGCGCGGCTTCATCCGCCGCCTGCCCAATCGCGCGCGCGCGCTCGAAGTACTTCGCCTGCCCGACACCGCCGCCCCGCGCGCGGCCGAGCGCGCCGCTTCCGTCGTCGAGGGCCGTTTCGGCCGCGGACCCCGCAAGGCGTCGCCCGCGCTCCGTGACCCTTTCGCCGACAGCGAACTTTCAACGAGCCTGCCGGTGCTCGGCAAGATCGCAGCCGGCACGCCGATCACCGCCATCCAGGACGAGGTCGACCGCGTTGCGGCGCCCAAGACTATGCTCCGCTCGGGCGAGCATTTCATCCTGCAGGTCCAGGGCGAGTCGATGATCGAGGCCGGCATTTTCGACGGCGACCTCGCGATCATCCAGCGCTGCAGCGACGCCGCCAATGGCGAGATCGTCGTCGCACTCGTCGATCAGGAAGAAGCGACCCTGAAGCGCCTGCGCCGCAAAGGCGGCTCGATCGCACTCGAAGCCGCAAACCCGGCCTTCGAGACCCGCATCTACGGTCCCGACCGCGTCGCCGTGCAGGGCCGGCTGGTTGGTTTGATGCGCCGGTATTGAGGCGGACGGTCAACGCGCCGTCCACGGCCGCGCGCCGCTGGTCTCGACCGAAGATTTGATCGTGATGCGGCCTTTGTCGACGAATATCGCCGCGGCGCCGGCCTCGCCGGCGCGCCAGAGCCGTGCGGCGCATTCGAGCCCCTCCGGCGCGGGACTGATCGCCAGAACAAGATCGGCGCTCGAACAGGCGCGCGCGGCGCCCTCGGGCGTTTTTGCGATGGCGACAGCGACGCCGTCGATCTCCAGACGACAGACCCCAAGAATGCACCGCGCACTGTTCTCGAGCGCCAGTGTCGGCGCACGTTCGGGATCGAGCCCCAGCTGTTCCTTCCAGACGCGCGCAAGAAAGGCCCGCCGCTGCGGCTCCGTCAGAGCAAGCGCGCGCCTCTCCTTTAGGAATACGCCCGCTGCCTTCCCGTCGCTGCTCACCAGAATGTCGGGCGGCGCGGCAGTCGCAAGAAGAAGGGCGCCGGCTGCAAGAACCGGCGCCCCCGCAAGGCGCCAGGGCCGGATCGCCAGGCAAAGCCAGAGCCCGCCAAGCGTTGCGAGACCCAAAGCAAAGGGCGGTCCTTGCGGCACGCTGACGACGCCGTGCGGCAGCGCCGCAATCCAGGCGCCGATCGCAACGACGCCGTCGCCCGCCGCGGCAGCGATCCGGAAGGCGAAACCGTCGAGGCCGAACGGAAGGAGGATCATGCCGAGCACCGCGAACGGCATCAACAGGAAGGCGACAAGCGGCCCGGCCAGCATGTTCGCGGGCAGGCCGAACAGAGCGGCGCGGCCGAAATGGAAAAGGCTGAAAGGGCCCGTCGCGCTCGACGCGACAATGTCTGTCGCGGCAAGCCCCAGCACATAACGCCGCAGGCGGAGGATCGGGCCCTCATCCCGGTCGGCCTTGAATTTGCCCTTCCACCACTCAAAAGCGGCGACGAGCGCCGTCACCGCCGCGAAAGACATCTGGAAGCCGGGCTGCGTCGCGGCCTCCGGCGTCAGCACAAGGATGATCGTCGCTGCGACGGCGACATTGCGCAGAGTGAGCGCGCGCCGATCAAAGAGGATCGCGACAAACACGATCGCCGCCATGATGAAAGCGCGCACGGCCGATGCCGCGCCCCCCGACAGCGCGAGATAGACAAGCCCCGTCCCAAGCGCCGCAAAGGCGGCCCATTTCTTGATCGGATAGCGCAGCGCCAAAGGCGCAATCGCGGCGAGGAGCGCGCGCAAGGCGAAGAAGACGATGCCGGTCGCGAGCGCCATATTGAGCCCCGAAATCGCAATGAGATGCGCAAGGCCGGACTCGCGAAGCGCCTGGTCCGTTTCATCGGTGATCGCCGCACGGTCTCCCGTCACTGAAGCCGCGACGAGCGCCCCGCCCTGGCTCGGCGCGACGGTCAGTATGCGGCGCGTCACGGATAGGCGGGCGCGTTCGAGGATTGCGAGCCATGCGTCGCCGGCCGGCATGCGCGCTTCGGCGAGCCGGCGCGGCGGCGTCAGCGCAAAACCAAGCCCGCCGATCCGCTCGAAATAGAGTAGCCGCGCATAGTCGAAGCCGCCGGGCGCCTCGGGCGGAGGCGGCGCGCGCAGCACGGCGCGAAAGCGCACGAGATCGCCAGGCTCGGCGTCGAAAGCTGCGCCGCGCCACGTCACCCGCACGCGCGCGGGCGGCGCTGCGACGCCCGCAACCGCGCGCACGGCGATGACCGCGCGCCGCGAACCTTGCTCTTCCTCGACCGATACAATACGCCCGACAACCATTCGGGGGCCAAGGCCGTTCTCGATGATGGGGGCACGGACCATCGCCGTGCGCCAATCTGCAAGCCAGAACCCAAGGGCCGCGAGCGCCGCCGCCGCGGCCAGCACACGCGCCACGGGACCGAGACGAAAGTGCAGAATGAACAGCGCAACGACGATGAGCGGCGCGACCCATGTCTGCGGCTCAACCGTCAGAGAGAAATACAACACGACGCCGCCGCCCATTGCGACCGGCGCCCAAAGCCCAAGGCGCGCGCTTTCGGCTGCGACCCAATCCTGCAAGAGCCGGCGGATTGCGGCCCAACGGCTGTTCCGCGCGTCTTCCGGCGCGCTCGCCGCCTCGGCTTGAATCGGGACGCTCCCGTCCACTAGCTGGCCGAAACCATTGCGGGCCCCGGGGCGGGGCGTGCTAAAGGCGCGCCATCTTTCACGCCTAGAAGAGCCGACATGTCCGCTCCCGTCGTCACCCGTTTTGCGCCCTCTCCGACCGGATACCTCCACATCGGGGGGGCGCGGACGGCGCTCTACTCATGGCTTTATGCGCGCGGCCGCAAGGGCAGGTTTCTCTTGCGGATTGAAGATACAGATCGCGCGCGCCACAATGAAGGGGCAGTCGAGGCGATCAAAGACGGGCTCACCTGGCTTGGGCTCGACTGGGACGCCCCACCGCTTTCGCAATATGAGCGCCGTCACCGCCACGCTGAGGTTGCGCGCGAACTGCTCGCCCGCGGCGCGGCCTATCCCTGCTACATGACGCCGGAAGAAACCGAGGCGCGGCGCAATGAGGCGCGCGAGCAGAAGATCCGGTTCGAAAGTCCCTGGCGGAACGCCGACCCTACGACGCGGCCAAAGGACAAGCCCTTCGCGATCCGGTTTCGCGCGCCGCAATCGGGTGAGACCTTGGTGCGCGATGTCGTGCAGGGCGATGTGCGCTTCCCCAATGACGCGCTCGACGATCTCGTCATTCTGAGAAGCCCCGACGCCGCGGGCGAAACGGCGCCGACCTACAATCTCGCTGTCGTCGTCGATGACCACGACATGGGCGTCACGCACGTCATCCGCGGCGATGATCATCTCAACAACGCGGCGCGACAGCAGCAGATCTACGAGGCGATGGGCTGGCCCGTGCCGTCCTGGTCGCATGTGCCGCTGATCCACGGGCAGGATGGCGCCAAACTCTCCAAGCGTCACGGCGCGCTCGGCGTCGAGGCCTATCGCGATGACGGCTTTCTGCCGGAGGGCCTCTGCAATTACCTGCTGCGCCTCGGCTGGAGCCATGGCGACGAGGAAATCATTCCGCGCGCGCGGGCGCTTGAGGTGTTCGACATCACCGGCATCAACAAGGCGCCGGCGCGGCTTGATCTCGAAAAGCTCCGCCACACCAACGCAAATTATGTGCGCTCGCTCTCCGACGAAGACTTCCTGCGCCTTGCCGCGCCGTTTTTTGAAGCTGCCGGGCATAAGCTGTCCGGCAGCCTTGCAGAGCGGGTTCGCCGCGCGGCGCCCTTCCTGAAGTCCCGGTCGGCAACCCTGAAAGACGCGCCGGACGCCGCCGCGTTCCTGATGCTCGCGCGGCCGATTGCGCTCTCTGGCAAAGCCGCAAAGCCGCTCGAGAGCACTGAGTCCAAAGGTCATCTCTCCGGCCTATGCCATATACTCGAGGGCACGCAAAACTGGAACGATTCCAAAGCGCTGGATGTGACGCTTAAAGCCTATACGGAGGCTGAGGGCATCGGATTCGGGGCCATCGGTCCCGCCCTGCGCAGCGTGCTCGCGGGCGGCCTGCCTTCGCCGGGGTTGGGGGAAGTTCTTTACAGCTTAGGCCGAGAAGAATCGCTGGCGCGCATCAGAGATCACGTTTCCTGAAGCAGCCGCGCAAGCCGCTGGCGCCGTCCCGCGAACTGATTATACAGGCGCTGCAATATCGATGTTGCAGAGCACAAAGGAGCCCCGCGATGGAAAGCACGCTCAAAAAGTCTGGCTCGATGTCTGTAACCTATCAGGGCAAGACGTTCGAGTTTCCGGTCTATGCCGGCTCCCACGGGCCCGACGTCGTCGATTTCCGCACATTCTATACCAAGACCGGCGCTTTCACCTTCGACCCCGGCTTTACCTCGACGGCAAGCTGCGAGTCGAAAATCACTTTCATCGACGGCGACGAGGGCGTGTTGCTCTATCGCGGTTACCCGATCGACGAACTCGCCGAGCAGTCGAACTTCCTTGAAGTCGCCTATCTGCTGACGCATGGCGAGCTCGCGACGAAAAAGCAGCAGGCCGAGTACAACCGCGCGATCACCATGCACACCATGGTGCATGAGCAGCTCAAGAACTTCTACAACGGCTTCCGCCGCGACGCCCATCCTATGGCGATCATGGTCGGCGTAGTCGGCGCCCTCTCCGCCTTCTACAAGGACTCGACCAACATCAACGACCCGCAGGAGCGGCTCGTCGCCTCGCACCGCCTGATCGCGAAAATGCCGACGATCGCGGCGATGGCCTATAAATACTCGACCGGCCAGCCTTTCGTTTTCCCGCTGAATTCCCTGTCGTATACGGAGAATTTCATGCGCATGTGCTTCGCCGTGCCGGCGGAGGAATACAAGGCGAACCCCGTTCTCGTCGACGCGCTCGACAAGATTTTCATTCTGCACATGGACCATGAACAGAACGCGTCGACGTCGACGGTTCGACTTGCCGGCTCCTCCGCCGCGAACCCCTTCGCCTGCGTCGCCGCCGGCATCGCCTCGCTCTGGGGCCCGCTTCATGGCGGCGCCAATGAAGCCGCGCTCAACATGCTCGAAGAGATCGGCACGGTCGACCGCATTCCGGAATTCATCGCCAAAGCGAAGGACAAGGAAAGCGGCTTCCGCCTCATGGGCTTCGGCCACCGCGTCTACAAGAACTACGATCCGCGTGCGAAAGTGATGCGCACCGCCTGCCATGACGTGCTGAACGCACTTGGCATCAAAAATGATCCTTTGCTGAAGGTCGCGCTTGAGCTGGAGCGCATTGCGCTTTCGGACCCCTATTTCATCGAGAAGAAGCTCTACCCGAATATCGACTTCTATTCGGGCATCACGCTCAAGGCGCTCGGCTTCCCGAAATCAATGTTCACCGTGCTGTTCGCGCTCGCCCGCACCGTCGGCTGGGTCGCGCAGTGGACGGAAATGATCGAAGACGACAGCCAAAAAATCGGCCGTCCGCGTCAGATCTATACCGGCGCACCGCGCCGGCCTTACGCCGCGATCGACAAGCGCTAGCTTCCTAACCGGACGCGCATTACCGAAACATCACCCGCGCCGCACCGCATAAGAACTTTGTCGGCTTGACGAAGTGCGCGTTGCGGGTGTTAGCTTGCGTTGAGACACCGACAGAGCGAGCAGTGCCGCTCCACCGCGGGGCTGCGGAAGGCGCGCTTCGGCGACATAGCCAGGACGGGGGAGAGTTCATGGCTCATATGACGTCCGACATGGTCGGCGTGCGTCGTGTATTGCGCAAGACCTGTTTGATGCGTCTGGCGTGCTTCAAGCGAAGCGCGACAGCGGCGGCGATGTTCGTGCTGTTCAGCGCGCCAGGCGCCTTCGCCCACCCGCAGCACGGCTCTTCGCCCCCGGTTGCGGCGGAAGACGCAGAATCCGCGCGCGTAAAGCAGACACTGCGCGATTATGTCCGGGACGATCCGGAACGCGTCAAAGAGCTGTTGGCCGAGCTGAACAAGCACGATGAGGCCGCGCGCGCTGCAAAGCTCAAGGAGCTCCTCCCGGAAATCGAGTCGGCCGAAGGCGGCTTTGCGATCGGCGCGCCGGCGTCGAAGGCGAAGGTCACGGTCGTCGATCTCTTTGACTACCATTGCCCGTCTTGCAAACGGGCGACCGCCGATATCTTCAAGCTTGTCAAAGAGCACGATCAGGTTCGTTTCGTCTTTAAGGAATATCCGGTCCTACGGAAGGATTCGCGCCTGCCGGCCCGCGCCGCCCTCGCCGCGCGCTCCCAAGGCAAATATGTGAAGATGCACGCCGCGCTCATGGCTGCGCCTGGCGTGCTGTCAGAACGACGCGTCTACGAAATCGCAGAGGCTGCCGGCGTCAATGTCGCAAAACTGAAAGCTACGATGACCGCGCCATCGCTCGACGAAGAGATCGACCGCAACATTGCGCTGGGCGAGGCTCTCGACCTCAACGCCGCGCCGATTTTCTTCGTAAACGGACAAATTCTGCCGGGCCGCGATCTCACGCAGCTGACGAAAATGATCGATTCAGCGTTGGGCGCTGCGCCCTAGCCTCCTTCTGCCGTCAGTTGCGTCGCCGCCGCCTACTTTCAAGGGGAGAGATGTGATGACAAGGAACGAAACTCGTCGCCTGAGCCGGAGCTTGGCCGCCGCAATCTTCGGATTGTCGGGGCTTGTCGCTTCCGGGATTGCCGAAGCCCAGACTTCACTGGGCGAACTTGAGGGACGCGCCGCGCCAGTCGCGCTG
This sequence comes from uncultured Caulobacterales bacterium, assembly GCA_964507915.1. Classification (GTDB taxonomy): domain Bacteria; phylum Pseudomonadota; class Alphaproteobacteria; order Caulobacterales; family Parvularculaceae; genus Amphiplicatus. The sequence goes on along the minus strand of CAZDRH010000002.1, from coordinate 442,913 downwards.
CGCCGCTGCATCGCGGGCGCCAATGTCGGCAACCTCTGTAACGAGAATGGCGATTGCCCAGGATCGACGTGCAAGGACCGCAATGTCTTTAACGTGTCGGTCGCGGTGCATTTCAACGCATCGGCGGCAGAGCTGACCACAATTCAGAACGCCATAACCGCCGGCTCCGCGACTTTGTTCGACGTGACCGACGGCCAGGCCGAAATCGGATTGGCCACCATCCACAATAACGCCTTCGGCACCACAAATGCCGATTTCCGCATCTTCCCGGCGTCGACCCCGACATGGTGGGTCGCCAATACGGGTAATTGGCGGGTCGGCGGCAGCGTCAGCGTCTCGATCGACAACATTCAAGCCGCCGGCGCGCCCGGCGAATCGATGGCGCATGAATTCTTGCATCTCGCCTTCGATCCGCGCGACGAATATGAGAGCCGTCCCGTCGGTTGCTCCAATCCGACGACAAACGACTCCTGCCCCATCGGCGGTTCGGGCGGCACAAGCTGCATCATGGACGGCGGCGGCACCTCTACGGAAGGCGCCTTCAGCGAACTTTGCTGGGGCCAGGGCAACACCGGAACGCCGACCGATTTCACCAATGGCGACCACGACGCCGACAACTCGACCGAGCAATCGCGATGCCGCTCGAATCGGTCCTGCTGGGATCAGGTCGTCTGGTCTTACCCCAACACCTTCAAGAAGCCTGCGGCGGCGCCCGACGCCAACGCCAATGGCGCGACAGTCAACCCGACCAAGTTCACCGTCATCAACAACACTTCGCGCGTCGTCCTCGTGCTCGACCAATCGGGCAGCATGGGGCTCGAATCGCCGACGCGCATGGCGCGTCTCAAGGTCGCCGCGAACGACTTCATCGCCCTTGCGGAAAGCGGCGCTGAAGTCGGGATGGTGTCGTTCGCCACCAATGTCGTCTCCGACCTCGCCATTGGGGCGCTCGGCGCCAACCGCGCTCCCTGGTCGAATTTCGTCAACGGGCTCAATCCGACGACACGCACCAATATCGGCGCCGGTCTCGACCGCGCGCGCACCTTGATCAACAACGCCGGCGGCGTCACGGGGAATACATTCGTCGTGCTGATGACCGACGGGCTCAACAATGAACCGGGTTCGGCGGCGGCGACGCAGCTGCAGGCCGCGATCGATGCTCTGCAGGCGGACGGCATCGAAGTCTATGTCACCTGCACGGGCGGCGATCTCGGCCTGCAGTCACAATGTTCCGAAATCGCGACAGGGACCGGCGGATTTTATGTCGATTCTGCGGACGCTGCAGCTTTACCGCCCTCTTTCACCGAAATCGCCGCCCGCGGATTTGGTCACGAGATGCTCGCCGAATACAGCGCGGCGCGCGAAGCCGCCCTCGGCGGAGCGCTGAAGAACTTCAGCGCAAAGGCCGGGCGGTCCGCGGACCCGCCGGCGGCGTCGATCAGCAAAGCGCTCAGCCCGTGGCTCGCCAAGGCCAAAGGCAATATTCACGCCTTTTATGTCGAGAGAGGTTCGTCATCTGGCCTGTTCACCGTGCAATGGCCGGACGCGGCGACCCAGATGTCGGCGCTCCTCATCAGCCCTAAGGGCGCCACGACGCGCATGACGCCGATGCCGCAAGGACTGTTCGCGCAAGTGCCAAAGCCGGAAGAAGGCTTCTGGCGGATTCGCATTCTGAAATCCGCGCAGACGCCGAATAACTACATTGCGCGCGGCTATTCGCGGAACCAGGTCGTGACGATCGGCGGCGGCGTACGCCATGCCAGCGTCAAACCGGGCGAACTGATGTACTTCTTCGCTTATCCGCGCACGGAGGGTAAGGCGATCACGACGCCGACAGGAACGATCAAAGCCCTCGTCACGCGCCCGGACGGCGCGAGCGAGATCATTGAAATGTCGGATCAGGGCCGCGCAGCAGGCGACGACGTCGCCGACGACGGCGTCTTCACCGGAATCTACAAGAATACGCTCGTCCGCGGCGCTTATTCGATCGCGACCTTCTGGTCGGTCGACAAATGGGGCCGGGCGATCGACGCTATCGGGCATACCCACGGCGCAGCAAATACGGTCAAAGACATCGCCGATTATGTAAGTCCGCGCTTCGTCCGCGAGTTGCGGTTGACATCAACGGTGATAGATCCCGTGAAGGACCGCGAAGACCGGCCCGAAGATCCCAAGCCCGGCCAGCAACCGGATCGGCCGACACGACCCATTGATCCGACGCGCGGGTTGATTGTGCCGCCAAAGCCGACGGCGCCCGGCGCCGTCGTCGATCCGAATAACCCTTGAAGTCTCTCAGCCGGCCGGGAGCGATACATGCTCCCGGCTGGTTCTACTGGCGGAACTCATTGTGGCGATGACGGACAATTCCATCGCATGCACGGTGGCGGCGATACTTGCCGCCGCAACGCTTCTTACGACCGGTTGTTCGAACAGCGGCGCGGCGGGCGCAGGATCCGCCAGCGCATCTTCGTCCGGCAGCGCGCCGCCGCTACGCTGCAAGAAAGACGAAAAGCCGCTTGAGGCCGCCGGCCTCTGCGGGCGGCCAGCAGGCGCCGGCTGTTTTGAAGCATCACTCCCGAGCCCGAATCGCGACGCGACCAGCGGCGGCAACGCCCGCCCGGTGCGGTTCACGATCGAAAACAAAACGACAGCGCCGCTCTATTTCAAGGCCGTTCCCGGCGCCCGGGTCATCGCTTTTGATCTCTATGCCTCCCCTGGCGCAGCCGCACTATCTCCGCCGGAAACCCAGTTCTGTCCGGTCCATTGCCCGGAATATGGGCCTGTCATGGATGTCGATTGCGGCGCCCCGATACCGGCGCTGGTGGGCGTTCCGCCTGGCGCCGCGACGAGCGTCGAATGGTCTGGACGGATCGAAGTGGAAGTGGCGCGCGCGTGCGACGACGAACCCGAGCGACGGTGCCTCGCCCCGCTGCCCGCACGTGCTGGCGAATACGCGGTGAAGTTTTGCGCCTATAGCGCTGTCGAGACCGGCGGGCAGACCTCTGCGGCGAGTGCGGCGGGCTATATGGCGAGGGCAAGACCTTCTGGCGCACCGCGCTGCGTGACGACCAAATTCCGGTCTGGGGGGCGGGAAGCGGTGATCATTGCCTTTTCCGCTGACGGACACGCCGTCGCAAGATGAGCTCGTCCGAGGTGAAATTTCGGTCGATGGCGATCGCGCGACGCGGCGGGGGCGTCGTCAACTCCCGCATGCGCATCCCGGTCGAAGGTCCCGGGGCCGTGACGTTCCTCGGCTCCGAATGGCCGCCCGGAAAACACGCTCCGCGGGATCCGATCGAAATGCGTTGTACGCGGCGCGGGCGCTGAAACGCCGAAGCGAGACGGTCCAGCTTCTGAGCGTGCTCGCGCAGGCTGGATTCCTTCTTGCGCGGGCGCTCTAATCGACGCGCCAGCAACGCAAGAGGGACCATGAGACAGCTCTTCCCGCAAAGCCTGTCAAACGCCTATCGGGGGCCGTGGGCTGCTGTCTGGCTTCTTCTCCCTGTGCTTCTCGCCAAGACGGTCATTGGGTTCAACTTCAGCGGCCTCAACCCGATCGTCGATGTCGGCGAAATCCTGAAAACTGTCGACGGCGTGCCGCTCGACACTTACAGCGCCGAAGCGCGCGCCGCCGTGATCAGTTCGGCGCAAGCCTGGGGCGCGGCGCTCTTCGCGCTCTGCCTTTTCGTCTGGCTTGTCCTCATCCGCTATCGCGAGGGGCTGCCGCTCGCCATTCTCGCGCTCCTCGCCGAGCAGCTCATCCGCACCGGCGCTGCGCCGTTTAGCGCCGTCTTCGAGGCGTTGTCGGGCGGTGCGGCGTTGTCGGCTGGCGCCGCGATCAATCTCGGCATGACCGCTCTTTTGACCGGCTCGTTCATCCTTTCTCTGATGGTTGTGCGACGCCGCAATTGACGCTGATAGGCGCCGCGCCATAATGCGCCCGGGGCGAGCTCTACGCAGCGGGAGCACAACGTGCACGGACGTTTTCGGCGGTCTGTTTCAATCATCCTGTTATCCTGCGCCCTGACGACGGCGGCCGGCGGCGCGCCCGCGCCCTGCACAGCGCCCTTCCCGCCCGCTATTCCCGCCCCGCAGGACAAGCCCTTTCCGGGCGTCATCACGGTCGATGTCGATGCGCGCGACGTCGCGCGCGGCATCGTGACCTTCCGCCAGCGCATTCCGGTCGCGGGGCCCGGGACGTTGACCCTCATCTATCCCGAATGGCTGCCCGGCAATCACGCCCCGCGCGGCCCGATCGACAAGATCGCCGGGCTCGAATTCACGGCGAAGGGCAAGACGCTCGCCTGGCGGCGCGACCCGGTCGACATCTACGCCTTCCACGTCGACGTGCCGGCCGGCGCTTCTGCGATTGATCTGAAGGCGGATTATCTGTCGCCGACGGCGGCGGCGCAGGGGCGCGTCGTCGTCACGCGCGAAATGGCCAATCTGCAGTGGAACACGACCGTCTTCTATCCGGCGGGCTACGCCGCCGCGTCGATCAAGGTGAGGCCCTCCCTGCGCCTGCCCGAGGGCTGGGGCTTTGCGAGCGCGCTCGTTCCGAAGACAGGCCGCGCGCCGTCCGGCGCCGTCACGTTCAATGCGACGGATCTTGAAACCTTCGTCGACAGTCCGATGTTCGCGGGCGCCTATTTCAAGAGCTACGAACTCGACCCCGGATCCAAGACGCCGGTCGTGCTCAATATCGTCGCCGACGAGATGCAATTCATCGCCCCGACGGATGCGCAGCTCGCCGCACATCGCAATCTTGTGACGCAGGCGGACCGTCTCTTCGGCGCGCGGCACTTCGACCGCTATGACTTCCTGCTTGCGCTCTCCGACCGCATGGGCGGCATCGGGCTTGAGCACCACCGGTCGAGCGAGAATGCAGTCGGGCAGAAATACTTCCTCGAAGCCAAGACGCATGTGAACAGCTGGGATCTGCTGCCGCATGAATATGTGCATTCCTGGAACGGCAAATTCCGCCGCCCGGCTGATCTTTACACGGCTAATTACGACGTGCCGATGCGCGGCTCCCTCCTGTGGCTCTATGAGGGCATGACGAGCTATTGGGGCGAAGTTCTCGCGACGCGTTCCGGCATGTGGTCGAAGGATGACGCCCTCGCCTCACTCGCTTCGCAGCTCGCGATCTATGACAATCGCCCGGGTCGGGCCTGGCGGCCCGTCTCCGACACGACGTTTGAGCCGGTGATATCGGCGCGCCGGCCGCAGCCCTGGCGTTCCTATCAGCGTGCGGAAGACTATTACTACGAAGGGTTCCTGACCTGGCTCGACGCCGACACGCTGATCCGGGAAAAGACGGGCGGCGCAAAGTCGCTTGACGATTTCGTCAGGGCCTTTTTCGGCGTCGAGCCCGGCCGGGTCGAGCCACTGACCTACGCTTTTGAAGACGTCATCTCCGCCCTCAACGCGGTCGCGCCCTATGACTGGGCGACCTTCCTCCGTGACCGGATCGAAAAGCCGGGCCGGCCCTCGCCCCTCGCCGGCGCCGCGCGCGGCGGCTGGCGTCTCGTCTACAAGGACGAGCCGAACAGCTTCATCGCCGCCGACGAAAAACGCCTCAAGCAGTCATTCTTCGCCTATTCGCTCGGCTTGACGGTCGGCGAAGGGTCGAAGCTCTCCGACGTTCTCTGGGACGGTCCCGCCTTCCGCCAGAATTTGCGCGCAGGCGACGAAATGATCTCGATCAACGGCGCCGCTTGGTCGGCCGAGCTCCTGCAAAAGGCGATCGCCGCCGCCAAAGACAAGGGCGGCCCGATCGAACTCATCGTGAAGAGCGGCGACCAATACCGGACCGTCAAGTTCGACTGGCGCGGCGGCTTGCGCCACCCGCATCTTGAGCGCATTCCGGGTACGGAAGACAGGCTGTCGGCGATTTACGCGGCGCGGCCGTGAAGCCTACTCCGCAGCGGCAAGCATCTTTTCCGGCGTCGTTGCGGCCGCGCGGGCACCGCGTTTCGTAAACCGCAACACGCCGTCCTCGATCTTGCCGCGGCGCATGTTGAAATAGTCCGCATAGAAATTCTGCGGATGACGCCACACGCCCTCCGCCTGTTTCGGCAAGGTGTTGAGCGCGCGCTGCATATAGCCGGAGGTGAAGTCCGAGAACGGCTTGGGCGCCATCGCCGGATTGTCGAGAATGGGCGTGGCGATTTCGGCGCCGTTCTTGTCCATGGCCGCGAGGAGCCGCAGCACATAATCGGAGATAAGGTCGGCCCGCAGCGTCCAGGAGGCGTTGAGATAGCCGAACACCGACGCAAGGTTCGGCACGCCGCTGAACATGACCCCCTTATAGGTGAAGGTCTTGCCGATCTCGACAGGCTTGCCGTCGACCTTCACCTTGGCGCCGCCCAGCATTTCAAGCACGAGCCCCGTCGCGGTGACGATGATGTCGGCGTCGAGCGTCTTGCCGGATTTCAGCTTGAGACCGGTTTCGGTGAAGGTTTCGATCTCGTCCGTCTCGATCGTCGCGCGGCCGTCGCGGATCACTTCGAAAAGGTCGGCGTCCTCCAGGAAGCACAGACGCTCATCCCATGGATTATAGCGCGGCGTGAAATGCTTTTCGAAATCAATGTCGGGCGGAAGCTGCTTCTTCGCCTCTTCGAACAGGAATTGCTTCGTCTTTTCGGGCTTCTTCCGCGCTTGGCCGTAGACCCACATCTGGAACGGCACCGCGATCATGCGCACGATGCGATAGACCGCGCTCTTCGGCAGGAAGGGCGCCAGGAACTTCGCGATGGGGTGCACGGACGGCAACGACGCCATATAGGTCGGCGAGCGTTGCAGCATCGTGACCTTTGCGCCCGTCTTCGCCATGGCGGGGACGAGCGTGATCGCCGTCGCGCCGGACCCGATGATGACGACGCGCTTGCCTTTGTAGTCGAGCCCTTCGGGCCATTTCTGCGGATGGATGAGCTTGCCTTTGAACTGGCCTGTGCCCGGCCAGGGCGGCATGTAGCCGGCGTCGTAGCGGTAATAGCCCGAACACGCCCACAGGAACGCGCAAGTCACGCGCACCTGCTTGCCGTCGACGGAAGCCGTCACCGTCCAGCGCGCGTCTTCGGACGACCAGGAAACATCCGTAACCCAATGATTGAACCGGATCTTCCGGTCGATGCCGTATTCCTTCGCCGTCTCGGTCACATAGTTCCGGATCGAGGTCCCGTCGGCGAGCGTCTTTTCCTTGGTCCAAGGTTTGAAGCGATAACCGAGCGTGAACATGTCGCTGTCGGAGCGCACGCCGGGATAGCGGAAGAGATCCCAGGTCCCGCCGATGGCGCCGCGCCCCTCGAAAATCGCATAGGATTTCTGCGGCAAGCGCTTCTGGAGATGCCAGGCGGCGCCGATGCCGGAGAGGCCGGCGCCGATGATCAGCACGTCGAAATGCTCGATGACGGGTGCGGGCGCGTTCATCGCGGCCTCCTCGGCTCGGGATTGAGGTAAACTCAACAGTTTACCAACTCTAGGACGGAACGGCGTCCCTGTCGAGCATGGCGCACATCGCCGCGTGGCGCGACGCCGCGACCGGGGATAGAGCCTGTCCTGCGCCCCCGGTCCCCCCATGTCCCGCTTTGTTCCGTCTTTGAGCGTCTTCAGGCATCGCGCCTACCGCAATTATTGGATCATGCGGCAATTGATGACGGCGGGGCGCCAGATCCGCGCGGTCGCCATCGGCTGGCAGGTCTACGATCTTGCAAGGCTTGATCGCTCCGTCGAGGAATCAGCATTTCTGCTCGGCCTTGTCGGCCTCGTGCAGTTTCTCCCGGTGCTTCTCCTCTCGCTCGTCGGCGGCCAGGCGGCGGACCGTTTCGACCGTAAGCGGATCATTCTTGCCTGCAACGCCGTCGCCTTCGCCGCGAATGGTCTTTTGATCGCCTCGGCGTTTGTCGAGCCGCGCCTTGCGTTACCGCTTGTCTTTGTCGCCGCCGCGATCCTCGGCGGCGTCAACGCCTTCTTTCCAGCGGCAGGCAATGCGCTCTTTCCCTCGCTCGTGCCGCGATCGGAACTCGCCCAGGCGATCGCCTGGAACTCGCTCGGCTTTCAGGGGTCAGCCATCGCCGGCCCGGCGCTTGGCGGCTTTCTTTATGTGGGCGGCGCGCACATCGTCTATTCGATCAGTGCGCTGATGTCCCTCCTCGCTTTCGCCGTCATCGCCGTCACGCCGACGCCCCAACAGGCGCCGCCGCCAGCGGATGCAAACGGCTTCCGCATGGCGATGGAGGGCCTAAGGTTCGTGCGCGACAACAAGACCATCCTCGGCGCGATCCTCCTCGACCTTGTCGTCGTGTTCTTCGCGGGCGCGACGGCGCTCTTGCCGGTTTTCGCGCGCGACCTTCTCCATGTCGGCGCAGAAGGGTTGGGGCTCCTGCGCGCGGCGCCGGCGGCGGGCGCTGCGGTTGTCGCCTTCTTCCTCGCAACGCGCCCCCTGCAAAGCAAGGCAGGCCGCACCATGCTTGTCGCCATCGTCGTCTATGGCGCGGCGACGCTCCTTTTCGCGTGGTCGACGGCCTTCTGGCTCTCCATGGCCGCGCTCGCCGTCACGGGCGCCGCAGACATGATCTCGGTCTATGTCCGCCAGTCGCTGATCCAGTTCGCAACGCCCGACGCGATGCGCGGGCGCGTGTCGTCCGTGTCTTTCATATTCATCTCGGCGTCGAACGAGCTCGGCGAATTCGAGTCCGGCGTCGCCGCGCGCTTTCTCGGCCCCGTCGGCGCGGTGATGCTGGGCGGTGTGATCGCGATTGTGACGGCGCTGGCCTGGTTCCGCCTCTTCCCGGCGCTCGCCAAAGCAGACCGGCTGGACGAAACGCCGGAGGTTCTGGCGCAGTCGCCGGAGCGGATTGCGCCGCGGGCTGAGGTGAAGGGCGGCCCGGCGCCGGGCGGGGGGTCTTAGGGGCTATGCTTCTCAAGGCCCGCTCGCGACCGCTCTTTTTGCGTCAAACCAGCGCCGCTTCGAGAACTGCATCGCGACCCGCCGCGATGTCGTCCAAAGTGCGCGCCACGAGCAGATCAGGTTCGATCCCCGCATCGGGCATCGGCGCAGGCGGGAATGAGCCGATCAAGGGGAGATCGCATTCAAGCCCAGACTCCGGCAATCTCAGGAAGAAGAACGCGCCGCCATTGATACCGCGCAAATTGCCGCCTGTCGGAGAGCCGATCAGCCGTCCAAGACCATGCGTCTTCATGATATTCGCGAACTGAAACGTCGCTGAACTGTTCGAGGCGTCGATCAACACAACCACATCCCCGCGAAACCGCGGCCCTTTGGGCACGATCACGGGCGCAAGGGACTCCGCGCTGGAACGAAGTCGATAGAACGCGTCATCGATGCGGACAGCATCGTCGCCCCAGTCGCGAAAACTGTCGTCCCAGGTGTCTAAATACTGATTGAGATCATCCGGAGTCCGCTGATAGCGCACCCGCCGTTCATAGGCAGCCAGCGCAAGATCGCGATCGATCAGGCGCGCGATGATTTCGTGGCCGCAGTCTAATCCGCCTTCATTGCCCCGCAAATCGACAATGAGGCGCGTGACGCCGCGCGCTTGGAACGCTTCAAAACTTTCGTCCAGAAAGCCGCGCCAATCCCAATCGGAATTGTAAAGCGCCCAGCCAGGCATGATGAATCTGGCGACACGCTCTCCGTGATAGGCGAGCCGCCAGGCGGGCGCATTCATGTCCATCGCGGCTGAGCGAGCGGCTCCGCGAGCCTGCGTGCGCTCGATCGGATCTACCTCGACTCGGGCGATGTGATCTCCCCCTGCTTCGCGAACGCGCAGCGAGAAACCCTGCGCCGCCTCGGGATGCAGCAGGCTGTAGAACAGATCAAAGGTCTCGTATTCGTCGACGCCCTGCACTTCGAGCAATGACCTGCGTTTGGCGTCGTTGTTTCCGTCGGCGCGGGCGAAGGCCGTCAATTTGCGCAGCAACGCCGCGCTGCGGACGCCGTTGATCGAGATAATCTCCGTACCCGGAGCGAGCCGCGGATCGCCCGAGAGGTTTTTGGTGATCGCCATGCGCTCGCCCAGCCACACGAAGTGAAACGGCACGCGGTCGCGCGCCGAGAATAACTGTCTGTGTACGGCGTCCGACTGGTTGTAGAAGTTTGCGTAAGTGTGCCCGCACTTGATCGTCGCCAGGAACTGCGAAAGCGACAAATAGGCTTGCGGCAGGCTCTGCGGGCGCGACCAAAGTCGAGCGAGCGCATCAAAGCGCGCGCTCATCTCGTCCCGGGTATTGTAGCGATAGAGACCGGGGTGGAGCGTTTCATAGGCCCTTCGCAGGATCGCGATGTCGCCGCCGAAGCGGCGCGCTTCCGTTATTGCCGCAGCCGAAGCTGAACACGCGAACGATGCGCCGATTGCGCTCCCGAGGAAGCCTCGCCTGTTGATCATCAGACATCCCCTATTGGCCATCGGCTGTGATACGGTCCGCAAGGCGGCTCGGATTGCGCATCGGCGCCCGAATTGGCGCCGAGTTTCGATTGCTCCGCGGTCGATCATCCGCTTTGCGCCCGCCTCCTGCCTTCGTCAGGACCACGCCCCCTACAGCTGCTCCCTCCCAAACAACGTCGCGAGCAGCCTCGGATATCCAATCGGAAAAAGGCGCTGGATCCAGGAGATCACCGACGCGTCCGCGCCGATCAGCACGCGCCGCTGGCCGCGCTCGACCCCGCGCAGGATCACTTCGGCGGCGTGTTCGGGGCTCGTCTTGGCGTTCTTGGCGAAGCGGTCGTCCATCTGCGCTTTGGAGCCGCTGTCTTCCGGGATCTTGTCGACTTGCGCCGCCTTGGCGATGTTGGTCGCGATGCCGCCGGGGTGCACCGTCGTCACGCGCACGCCTTTCGCCTCAAGCTCCTGGGCGAGGGATTCCGAAAAGCCGCGCACGCCGAATTTCGACGCGCAGTAATGCGTCTGTCCGGGCACGGAGATGATGCCGAAGACGCTCGAAATGTTGATGAGGCCGCCTTTGGTTTCGAGGAGCTGGGGCAGGAACGCTTTCGCCATGCGCACGACGCCCCAGAAGTTCACATTCATCACCTTCTCGAAGGACTCAATCGGCGTGTCGGCGAAATGGCCGATGCGCGACAGGCCGGCGATGTTGAAGACATAGTCCGCGGATCCGAGGCTCTCCTTCACTCTCGGCGCATAGGCGGCGATGGCGCCGGCGTCGCCGACATCGAGAACGTCCGCGCGCAGACGGTTTGACGGCGGCAGCATCGCCTTCGTCTCTTCCAGCGTCTCCGCGTTGATATCCGTGAGGGCGAGCGCCGCGCCCTTTCGCGCAAGGTTCAGCGCGACCGCGCGGCCGATGCCGCTGCCCGCGCCGGTGACGACGCAGACTTTGCCTTCAAACGGTCCGGACATGGCGCAGCCCCAAAGTAAACTGTCGGGTTTTCTGAGCTCGCACTTTTCGCGAAGGCGCGCAACGACGCGGCGCAGGCGCGGCGCCCGTCACCCCTCGCCGTTGATAGCGCGCGCAACCGCCTCCCAGTCCCGCCCGGGCGCGGTCGCAAGCAGCGCCCGGTCGACGGAAGGACCCGGGCTATAGGGCGCGCCGTCGAGGAATGCCGTTCTGCCGCCGAGTTCGGAGAGAATGAGCGCGCCTGCGAGATGGTCCCAGGCGTGGATCCGGCTCGACAGTTTGAGGTCGACCGCGCCGCGCGCAAGGCTGAGATAGGCGTAGGCGGAGCAATGGCTTTGCGTCGCGTCGAAGTCGCGCTGCAGGCGCGCCCTGACGCGCACAGCCTCATTCGGTTCGAGCCAGCCAAGCGAGCGCAAGGCCGTGTAACGCGGTTTCGGCGGCGCGACCGCGACAGGCGCCCCCGCCATCAGCGCGCCCTCGCCGAGCAGGGCCGAGGCGCAATAGCCGTCCGGGATCGCGTAAATCCATCCGCCTACGGTCTTTCCGTCGACGACGAGCGCGACGATCGTGCCGAATTCGGGAACGCCCTTGACGAAATTGCGCGTGCCGTCGAGCGGATCGACGACCCATACGGCGCCCGGCCCGGCGATGAGCTCTTCAAGCGCCTTGTCTTTCGCGACGCATTCCTCGCCGACGAAGCGCGCCTCGGGGAGAATGTCGCCGAGCAGCGTCTTCAGCGCAGCCTCGGCCTGTTCGTCGACCTCGGTCACGAGATCATTGGGCCCGGATTTCTGGCGGATGTCGTCCGCGCCGAGCGCGCCGAAGCGCGGCAGGATCACCTCGCGCGCGACCTTTTCGAGCGCCGCCGCGACGCGGGCCGCACTAACCGTCACACGCGCGCCCTCGCGCTGTCGCCGCCGGCGTCGACCGCGATGGCGCGTGGAAACGCCTTGAAGAATTGCCCCCGCGTCTTTTCCGTCAGGCGCACGCTGTAACGCATCACCGTGTCAAAGGCCTCCTCGCCGACGACATCGGTTTCGGCGTGCAGAAAGGCCTGCGCCGCGCCGTCGTCGACGGGCACGTCGATAGTCATCTCCTCGCGTTCGGCGGTGACGAGCGCATCGATCAGCGCTTCAAGTTCGCCGACGCCCTCGCCTGTCACGGCCGAAATACCGACGCGCACGGGCTCGGCGATGGTCGCGGCGGCATGGTCCGCCTTGTGGCGGGCGGAGGCGACGAGGGTCAGGCGATCATCTTCGGGCAGAAGGTCGATCTTATTCAGCGCCTCGATGACGGGGCGTTCGTCTTCTGCGCTGACGCCGAGCGCTTCAAGAACGCGCACGACATCGATGCGCTGCGCCTCGCTGTCCGCATGAGCCGCGTCGCGCACATGCACGATCACGTCGGCTTCGAGGACTTCCTCAAGCGTCGCGCGGAAGGCGGCGACGAGCTGGGTCGGCAGGTCCGAAATGAAACCGACCGTGTCGGACAGGATGATCCGCTGCCCCGAAGCTAGATCGACGGCCCGCATGGTCGGGTCGAGCGTCGCAAAGAGGAGGTCCTTGGCGAGCACGGTCGATTTGGTGAGGCGGTTGAACAGCGTCGACTTGCCGGCGTTGGTGTAGCCGACGAGCGCCACGACCGGATGCGGCGCGCGCTTGCGCTTGGCGCGCTGCAAGGTCCGCGTACGGCGCACCTGTTCCAGCTTTTCCTTCAGCCGGTCGATCTCATTGCCGATGGCGCGCCGGTCGCTTTCGATCTGGCGTTCGCCAGGCCCGCCGAGGAAGCCGCGGCCGCCGCGCTGGCGCTCAAGGTGGGTCCAGGACCGCACGAGCCGCGACTTTTGGAACGTAAGATGCGCAAGGTCCACCTGCAGACGGCCTTCCGCCGTCTGCGCGCGCCGGCCGAAGATTTCGAGAATGAGCTGCGTGCGGTCGAGCACCTTGGCGTTCCACGCCTTTTCGAGGTTGCGGTGCTGGACCGGCGAAAGGCTCGTATCGACAATGACAAGGCCCGGGCGCGGGTCGCGCGCATCGAGCATGACGCGGATCTCGTCAACCTTGCCCTCGCCGAGAAACGTCGCGGGCCGCGGCCGGACGAGCGGCGCAACGCCGGCAAAGACGACCTCGAGATCGATCGCCGCCGCAAGGCCGACCGCCTCCTCGACCTTGGCCGAGGTCGCGCGCAAGCGTTCCGCGCCCGAGAGCGCGGGGTGAAGGACGAAGGCTTTCGAATGATCTGACGGCGCCGCTTCGGGCGCCTCGTTCACGTCTTCCAAGGGGATCGGTTACTCGGCGTCTTCCTCGCCATCCCACAATGTCACGGCCGCGGACGGCATGACAGTCGAGATCGCATGCTTGTAGACAAGCTGCACCTGACCGTCGCGCTTCAGCAACACGCAGAAATTGTCGAACCAGGTGACGACGCCCTGAAGCTTGACGCCGTTGACGAGAAAGATGGTGACAGGGACTTTGCCTTTACGAACGTGGTTAAGGAACGTGTCTTGAAGGTTTTGTTTTTTATCGGACATTTCCACTCAGCCTCGGGCGCCAGTATAGGAGTTGCTGCATCGCACAATCGCAATGTAGGTGCAATCTGCGGCCGCGCAACCCCTTTTACGCAGAGCGCGCCGCTGCAGATGCGAGGCTGATATAGGTTTCGCGCAGACGGCGAGCGATGGGGCCCGGCGCTCCGTTTCCAATTTTTTTTCCGTCAATCGCGATGGCGGGCGTGACGAAAAGAGTCGCCGCGGTGATGAAGGCTTCTTGCGCCGCCTTGACCTCGTCGAGCGTGAACGGCCGCTCAACGACTCGCATCTGCAGTTTCTCGGCGCAGGCGATCACGGTCTTCCTCGTGATGCCGCCGAGGATGTCATTGCCGAGCGGGCGCGTGATGAGATCGCCCTTGCTGTCGACAATCCAGGCATTGGTTGAGGCGCCTTCGGTGACGTAACCGTCGCGCACGAGGAGCGCCTCCTGCGCGCCGGCCTCGACCGCCGCTTGCTTGGCGAGGCAATTCGGCAGGAGCGCGACGGTCTTGATATCGACGCGGCCCCAGCGGATGTCCGGCTGCGAGAGGAGCTTCACGCCCTTCTCCGCCGCGGCGTTCGCCTTGTCGAGGTCCCAGCGTTTGGCGGTCAATACGAGCGCGGGCGCGACGGGTTCGACCGGGAAGGGATGGTTGCGCGGCGCGACGCCCCGCGTCGCCTGCAGATAGACAAGCGCCGAACGCAAGCGGTTGCGCTTCAGGAGTTCGCGGATGATCGCGCGTAGCGCCCCGTCGCCCAGCGGCGCGTCGATCCGCAATTCGCCCAAGGAGCGCTTCAGCCGCGCAAGGTGCCCCTCTTCGTCCCAGACCTTGCCGTCGACGACCATGAAGACTTCATAGACGCCGTCCGCGAACTGATAACCGCGATCCTCAATCGACACCGATGCATCGGCGATCGGCAGATAGCGGCCATTCACATAGGCGATGCGCGGCATGACGGTCTCCGGCTTGTGCGCGTTTGGGTCAGCGTGGGTCGACCGCTGGCGTCTCCACCGCGCACGGCCCTCGTGTCCGACTCTAAAGCGGCGTCGCGCGAATGCGTAGGCTCGCCGGTGCGAAATCACTGCGACACAACAATGGCCAAGCGTCGCACCAAGGCGGTTTCCGCCATGCGCGCCGGCGGCCTCAAGCCGAAAGGGTCCGCCAGGCGACGTAGAAGGCGACCGCCAATACGAAACCCGCAAAGAGGCGTCGCGCCAACAGAGCGCGCGCGGCGAGTTTGCGTGCGACGGCAAGGCCGGCCAGGCCTCCCACAACGCCCCCCGCGATGAGCAATCCCGCGAGCGGCCAGTCGACCCAGCCGGAAAGCGCGTAGCTCGCCGCGGTCGAAAGCCCGAACACCGCAACCGACACCAGCGACGACGCGGAGGCGAAGGCGAGCGGCATGCCGGTCGCCGCCATCAGGCCCGGCACGATCAGGAAACCGCCGCCGATCCCGAAAAAGCCGGAAGCGAACCCTGCGCCAAGGCCGAGCGGCGCGATGCGTGCGGCGATGCGGGGCGTCAGGATCACGTCTGCCTCCCCCTCCGATTTCGGCTGGCGCATCATCGAGAGCGCAATCGCCGCCATCGCGAAGGCAAAAGCGAGCAGCAGCGTTTGGCCGTCGATGGCTTTGGCGAGCAGCGATCCGGCAAACGCGCCGATGAATCCGGCCGCGGCGAACACAGCCGCGCACGGCCATTTCACCCGGCCGGCGCGCCAATGCCCCATGAGATTGATGCCGGCATTCGCCGCGACCGCAGCGCTCGCCGTGCCGATAGCGAGATGCGCGTCCCTGACGCCGACGACGTAAAGAAGCAGCGGTGTCGCCAACACCGAGCCGCCCCCGCCGAAAGCGGCGAGCAGAAATCCAACGACCGCGCCGCTTGCTGCGGCAGCGGCGGCCATTTCGGGCGAGAGCGCGATCATGCTCGCGCGTCTACAGCATTTTCAGGAAAAGCGGATGCGGTTTTCTGTCTGGAAACGCTCCGCATCCAGAAACCGGATGGTCGACAGCGTGACGGCGGTCGCTGCGGATAACCTATCAGGCGCTTTCCAGCCGCGCTGCGCCGCTGACGCCGAGCGCCTTCAGCTTGCGGTGAAGCGCCGAGCGCTCCATGCCGATAAAGGCCGCCGTGCGGGAGATATTGCCGCCGAAGCGGTTGATCTGTGCGATCAGATACTCGCGCTCAAAGCGCTCGCGCGCCTCGCGCAAGGGGAGCGCGATGATCTGTTCGAGCCCCTCGCCTGCGGGAATGGTCAGCCCGGCGTCGATGATCTCAGAGGGAAGCTGGTCGCTTGCGATTTCACCTTGCGTGTCGCGGCCGAGGAGGATGAGCGTGCGCTCAATGACATTGCGCAATTGGCGAACATTGCCCGGCCAGTGATAGGCCTGCAGCGCGGCGATGGCTTCAGGCGTGAGCCCACGCTTGGGCAGGCCGCTCGCCCGCGCGATGCGATCGACGAAATAGGCGACGAGCGCCGGGATGTCCTCGCGCCGTTCAGCGAGCGACGGCGCGGCGATCGGCACGACGTTGAGGCGATGGAAGAGGTCCTCGCGGAACTTGTTCTCCGCGGCGAGCGCCAGAAGATCGCGCGATGTCGTTGAGACGATGCGCACATCGACCGACACGGGCGTGTCGCCGCCGACGCGCTTGAAGCGCTGATCGACGAGCACCCGCAGGATCTTGCCTTGTGTCTCCATCGGCATGTCGCCGACTTCATCGAACATGAGCGTGCCGCCATGGGCGCGCTCAAGAAGGCCGACCCGGCGCGACGTCGCGCCTTGTGCGTCGACGCCGAAAAGCTCTTCTTCCATGCGATCGGGGGCGATCATCGCCGCTGAGGCGACGATGAAAGGCTGCTGCATGCGCGAGGATTTAGCGTGCAGGAGGCGGGCGATGACTTCCTTGCCTGACCCCGGCGGGCCCGAGATCAGCACGCGCGAGCGCGTGTCGGCGACGCGGTCGATGACGCCGCGCAGGGCCGAGACCGCCGCCGATCCGCCGATGAAGCCCCAGTCCGGCGCGCGTTCGCGCAGGTCCGTATTCTCGCGCTTGAGACGCGCGGCTTCGAGCGCCCGGTTGACGGCGAGGATCAGACGGTCGGCGTTGAAGGGCTTTTCGACGAAATCATAAGCGCCCTTCTTGATCGCCGCGACCGCCGTCTCGATCGTTCCGTGCCCGGAGATGATGACCACGGGGAGTTCGGGATGCAGCTTTTTCAGCTCAGCGAGGATTTCGATCCCGTCCATAGCGGAATTCTGCAGCCAGACGTCGAGGATGACGAGCTGGGGCAATCGCGCCCGGACCGCCGCAAACACCTCGTCGGAATTCGCCGCCGCGCGCGGCGAAAACCCTTCGTCCTCAAGAAGCCCCGTGACGAGCTCGCGAATGTCGGCTTCATCATCGACGATCAGAATATCCACGCTCATGACTTCAGTCCCTGTTTCTACGCTTACTCTGCCGCGGCTGCGGCCGCCCGTTGCGGCTGTTCGCCGGCAAGATCCGCCGGCAGGATGAGGCTGACGCGCGCGCCCGTGCGCCCCAGTGAGTCGTCATCGTCAAAGGCGAGCGAACCGCCATGCTCTTCGATCACCTTGCGCACAATGGCGAGGCCGAGGCCCGTGCCCTTGGCTCGCGTCGTCATATAAGGCTCAGTCAGGCGGTGACGCTCCGCCTTCGGAAGGCCGACGCCGTTGTCGAACACATCGACGCGCGCCGTGTCGCCGTCGAGCGACACCGATACGCGGATGCGCCCGTCGCGCGCGCCGTCGCCGCCCGCGGCGAGCCGCGCCGAGATCGACTCGCCCGCGTTCTTGAGAAGATTGGAGAGCGCCTGCACGATGAGCCGCCCGTCGCACCGCACCGGCACGGGCCCTTCAGGCCCCGCATAGGCGAAATCGATTTCCGGCCAGGCGACACGCTGCGGGAAGATCGCCGTGCGGGCAAGGTCGCGCAGGTCCTCGCGCGCGATGACGGGCTTGGGCATGCGCGCAAAGGACGAGAATTCATCGACCATGCGCCCGATGTCGCTGACATGGCGGATAATCGTCTCGGTGCACTTCTCGAAAATCTCCGGGTTCGACGTGATTTCCCCGCGGTATTTGCGCCGGAGCCGTTCGGCAGAGAGCTGGATCGGCGTCAGCGGGTTCTTGATCTCATGGGCGATGCGGCGGGCGACGTCGCCCCAGGCGGCGTTGCGCTGCGCGGAAATAAGCTGCGTGATGTCGTCGAAGGTGACGATATAGCTCTGCTCGCCGTCAACCTCATCCGCCGCGACCTGGACGGCAACCGTACGCGGACGATCATTGCGCCGCACTTCGATCTGCTCGCCGGTCTCGGCCTCGCCGCCCTCGCGCGCGCGTTCGATGACGGGCGCAAATTCCGGGATGACCTCTTCGAGCGCGCGGCCCTGCAGTGCCTCGGCGGGCACGCCCAGAAATTCCGCCGCCGACTGGTTCGCGATGGTGATCTTGCCGGCAGGCGAGACGCCGACGACGCCGGCCGAAACACCCGAGAGCACCGCCTCGGTGAAGCGGCGGCGTCGGTCGAACTGGCGGTTCGTCTCCACAAGGTCGTCGCGCTGCGTCTGCAATTGCGCGGTCATGTGGTTGAGGGCCCGGGCGAGCGCGCCGAGTTCGCCGTCCTTTTTCTGCACTTCGACTCGGGCCCCGAGATCGCCGCCGGACACGCGCTCGGCCATGCCGATCAGCCGGCCGATCGGCTGCACGATCCGCGTCGCCGCCCAGAGCGCGAGCCAGACCGCGCCCGAAAGGATGATCGTCGCCAGGACAAGATAGCCGCCGAGGAAAACGCTCTCCGCCCGCGAGCGGCCGCGCTGCGCCTCTTCCCAGTCGCTGCGCAAGGCGCGCACGGCGAAGATATTCGACCGCGTCGCGTCGTCGATCGGCTGATAAACGAGCAGCACGCCGCCGCCATAGTAAGGCAGGCGCATCGCCGCGCGGAACATGTCGTAGGTCGAATCGTCATTGACCCCGAAAAGCTGCGCGCCCGGCGGCTTGGCGAGGAGGTCCGTCATCAACTCTTTCGACGGCAGATTATAGGCCCGGTCCTCGACGGCCGCGTTGAGAACGATGCGCCGCTCATTGTCCACGAGAAGGATCGCCGAATAGCCGCGGATGCGCGCCTGGGTCAGAAGATATTCGCGGAAGCCGACCGGCGTGCCGCTGAGACCGACGCCGGCGTCTTCATTGTTGGAAATGTCGATCGCGAGCGCGGTCATATTTTGCGTCACGACCGCCTTCCAGACCTCGACAAGGTTATTGGCGAGGCCGCGCGCCGTTTCCTGATAGCGCTCAAGCCGGTCGCTGAAGACGTCATTGAGGCTGGTGCGCAGAATGGTGAAGGCGAACAGAAATGCGATGATCGACGGCGCAACGGCGACGAGCGCGAACATCGACGCCAATTGGAGATGGGTCCGCGACCCCGCCTGCTGATTGCGCGTGCGCATCAGGAGCGCGGTGATGCGCGAGCCGATGAGCGCGATGAAGCCGAGGGCGATCATCACATTGGCGATGATCATCGCCGTGAGGTATCGGCGCTCTACGGTCTCAACCAGCGGCGAAAGGAAGAACCAGGTCGACAGAAACGCAAGGCCGATGGCGGCGACAATCGCAATCGGCACGAGCACGCCGCCTGCGGCAGGGGACGGTGCAAATTGGAAGACGCGCCCGCTCCCGCCGGCGCCCGGCGTGACAGTTTGAGACGCTTCGTTCCTGACGCTTCTAACCAACCCGAACGCCCTGTCTGGACGGAACCACTAGAAATACCCCGGCCCGCAGGAGGAGCCCTCCTCCGTCAGGCAAGCGCCCTGGGCCGCCCCATGCAGCGACTGCAAAACGCGAACCGCCGGATAATGTAACACCCGTTGCCCCAAATCAACACAATTGTTGCGGAAATGTCTCAGGCTGCAACAGGCGCTGTGGCCGCGGGCGCACAACCGTAGAATTCGAGCAACGCCCCTCGCGTCGCCTCGACAGTCGTGAGGGCGCAGAGCCGCGCCCGCGCCGCACGCCGTTCGGCCGGCGTAATCCCCACAGGCGTGGCGTCGATATAGCCGGCAAGGTGCTTCTTGAAGACCCGGAACCCGAATTGGGGTCCATAAGCGTCGAGCGTCAGTTCGAAATGGCGAAGCGCGGTCTCCGCCTGTTCGGCGAGCGACGGCGCGCGGATTTCCTCCGTGCCCGAACGAAGCGCCTCAGCGATCCGTCCGGCGAGCCAGGGCCTGCCGACCGCGGCCCTGCCGATCATCACGCCGTCTGCGCCGGATTGCGCAAGCGCTTCCCGCGCATCGGAAAGCGTTGCAATGTCGCCGTTTACGATGACGGGAATGGAGACCGCCGCCTTCGTCGCGGCGACCGCGGACCAGTCGGCCTCGCCTTTGTAGAACTGATTGCGCGTCCGTCCGTGTACGGTGAGGAGGCGCACGCCCGCTGCCTCCGCTCTTCGGCCGAGTTCGGGCGCACTGAGGCAGTCTCGGTCCCAGCCGAGCCGCATTTTGAGCGTCACGGGCTTTGCGGTCGCAGAGACCGTCGCCTCGATGAGACGGACCGCGAGATCGAGATCGCGCATCAACGCCGAGCCGCAGAGCTGTCCCGTCACCGACCGCGCCGGGCAGCCCATATTGATATCGATGACGTCGGCGCCCGCCGCTTCGGCAAGGCGCGCGCCTTCGGCCATCCAGTGCGGTTCGCGCCCCGCAAGCTGGATGACGAAGGGACGGACCGACTCATGCCCCTCCGCCCGGCGCAACACGTCCGGCCGGGCGCGGGCGAGTTCTTCACTCGCGACCATTTCGGAGACGACGAGCCCCGCCCCCGCTTCCGCGCAGATGCGCCGGAACGGCAGGTCCGACACGCCCGACATGGGCGCGACCGCGACGGGGTTGGCGAGGGTGATTGGTCCGATATTCACAGGAAGCGTTCGCAGGCTCAGGGGCTTTTCCTTGCTCTTGGGGGCATTTAGGCGATAACCCCGCCGGACTGCAAATCACCGCCCCGACCGGAGTTCCGCGTGCCGAAGACCGTCGCCGCCATCATCGTCGCCGCCGGACGCGGCAGCCGCGCGGGCGCCGGCGGCCCGAAGCAATACCGGATGCTGGCGGGCAAAACCGTTCTTGCGCGCACGGTCGAGGCCTTTCTGTCTCACCCGCGCGTCGATCTCGTGCGGGTCATCATCCATCGCGACGATGACGATCTTTATGCGGAGGCAGTCGGCGCCCTCGCCGGCCGCGACAAGCTCTTGCCGCCCGTTCACGGCGGGGCGGAGCGCCAGGACTCGGTGCGGCTCGGCATGGAGAGCCTGGAAACGCAGAACCCCGCGCTCGTGCTGATCCATGATGCGGCGCGGCCCTTCGTCGACGCCGGCGTGATCACGCGCGTGATCGAGGCGGCGGACGCTTCCGGCGGCGCCATCGCGGCCCTCCCCGTCTTCGACACGATCAAGCGCGCGGACGGGGCCGATCACCCCCTGATCCGCGAGACCGTGCCGCGCGAGCGCCTCTGGCGGGCGCAGACCCCGCAGGGCTTCGCCTTCGCGCCGATCCTCGCCGCCCATCGCGCGGCGGCGGGCAAGGCGATGACCGACGACGCCGCGGTCGCCGAAGCGGCCGGCATGACGGTGAGCCTCGTCCCCGGCTCGCCTGACAATATGAAGATCACCCAGGCTGAGGATTTCGGCATGGCGGAGATCCTCCTGGGGCGGAGAAAATCCATGTATGAATTCCGGACCGGCCACGGCTATGACGTCCACCAGTTCGAGCCCGGCGACGGGGTCTGGCTCTGCGGCGTGAAGATTGCGCATGAGGGCAAGCTGAAAGGCCATTCCGACGCCGACGCCGCCATGCATGCGCTGACCGATGCGATCCTCGGCGCGATCGGCCAGGGCGATATCGGCGACCATTTCCCGCCTTCCGAGCCGCAATGGAAAGGCGCGCCTTCAGACATTTTCCTGAAGAAGGCCGTCGCGCTCGTCGCCGAAGCGGGCGGCGCCGTCACCCATTGCGACGTCACCATCGTCTGCGAGGCGCCGCGCATCAAACCGCATCGCGCCGCAATGCGCGCGCGCCTTGCCGAAATCATGAATCTCGTCGAAGACCGCGTCTCGGTGAAGGCGACGACAAGCGAGGAACTCGGCTTCACCGGTCGGCGCGAGGGCCTCGCCGCTCTTGCTACGGCAACCGTCCGCCTGCCCTGGGAGGCCTGACATGGCCCACACCAAACGCATAGCCGACCTCGCCGAAGCGATCGTCCACAAGGCAGGCGCCGAGGGGCTCACCATCGCCACGGCGGAAAGCTGCACGGGCGGCCTCATCGGCGCCGCGCTCACCGATGTGCCAGGCTCATCGGCCGCGTTCGACCGCGGCTTCATCACCTATTCGAACGACGCAAAGGCCGAAGCACTCGGCGTGCCGCGCGCGCTGCTCCGCCGCCATGGCGCCGTCAGCGGCGAGGTCGCCAAAGCCATGGCCGCCGGCGCCCTTGCGCGCAGCCGCGCCGACATCGCGATCGCCGTCACAGGCATTGCAGGGCCCGACGGCGGCAATGCCGAAAAGCCCGTCGGCCTCGTCTGGTTCGCGCTGGCGACGCGCGCCGGCGTGCGCGCCGAACGGCGCGTCTTCTCGCAAGGCTCGCGCAGTTTCGTGCGTACAAAGACGGTCGAAACGGCGCTCGCCATGGTCGCCGCCGCGCTCGCCGCGACCAAGGAAGAAGAGTAAGTCTGCTGCAATTGGAGCGCGCTGATTCCTCAACCGTTCATCCCGACGAAAGTCGGGACCCAGTCTTGCAACGACCGCGCGCTTGAAGGCTGGATCCCGACTTTCGTCGGGATAAGCGCCGTGGATAGACCGAGCAACGTTCGAGCAGATCCGCCTACCCTGCCGCGCGCCCATAGACTTCAACCGCACGCATCACAAAGGCGTCCGACATCTTCTCGAAAGCGCGCTCGAACACCGCCGCCGCCGTCGCCTGCAGCAGGAAGCTGCGGAACTCGAAGTCGATGTCGAATAGAATCTCACACCCCGAGTCATGCGGCAGAAACCGCCAGGCGGTCTTCAGCGTGCGGAACGGCCCTTCGAGATACTCGACGTCGATCGCGCCCTTCGGACGATCAAGGACCACCCGGCACTTGAAGCGCTCCCGAAAGGCGCGGAACGCGACGATCATCTCGCAATCGAGCACGCCGACGCCGCCCGAAGACCGGTCCGAGAGGACCCGCAACCCCTTGCAATAGGGCACAAAGTCCGGATAGCGCGCGACATCGGCGACGAGCGCAAACATTTGATCCGGCGTATGCGGAACAAGCGTCGTGACGCGGCGGCCGGTCAAGGTCTTCGTCCTCACGCGGCGCGCGTCTGGGCGCGCGCATAGCCGTCGTGAAGGTCGAGCAGGCGCTCGAACCAGGCGGCGACCGCAGCCGGCGGCGAGAAGAACGCGTCGTTCCTGATGGTCCAGGCCCAGAACAACGGCGCGGACGCGACATAGTCCGAAAGGTTCGGCTGAGCGCCGCCGAGAAACGGATAGGCGGCAAGCGGCGCGGCGAGCGGCGCGATCGCGGTCTCGAGCGCTTTGCGATCGGCGCGCGCCTCCACCGCTTCGATCGTCTCGCCAAGCGCGCGCTCGCGCGTCGTGCGGAAATAGTCGCGGTCCTCGGCGCGCAAGGCGCGCAAGACCCGGCCGATCAGAAACGGGCGCAATGCCGGGAAAAGCGCGGCGGCGGCCCAGGCCCTGTAGAAATGCGAGGCCGCGCGTTCAGCGTCCGTCGCTGCGAGCGGGCGCGCAGGATAGGCCCGGTCGAGATAGTCCGCGATGGCGGCGGAATCACGCACGATCTCGCCGCGATCCTTGATCATTGGCAGTTTGCCATAATCCGCGTCCGGATAATTCGGTTTCTCGGCGAAGCCGAGCGGGACTGTCTTGAAGGGCAGCCCCTTGTGCAGCAGCGCGAATTTTGCGGTCCAGCAGAAAGGCCCGAAGCGAAGCGAGGCATCCGCGCCGCACAGATCATAGAGAATGATCACGTTCCGCCCCATTCAAACGGCAGCGCAGCGCGCGGCCTTGAGTTTCTGGAAGTCTTCGTCGGCGTGATAGGACGACCGCGTCAGCGGCGAGGCGGACACGAGCAGAAAGCCTTTCGCGCGCGCGATCGTCTCGTAGGATTTGAACTCTTCTGGCGTCACGAAACGGTCAATGGCGGCATGTTTGCGCGTCGGCTGCAGATACTGGCCGATGGTCAGGAAATCGACGCCGGCCGAACGCATGTCGTCCATGACCTGCATGATTTCCTCGCGCGTCTCGCCGAGTCCGACCATGAGGCCGGACTTGGTGAACATTGCCGGCGCGCGTTCCTTGACGCGTTCAAGAAGCCGCAGCGAGTGAAAATAACGGGCGCCCGGCCGGATCGAGAGATAAAGCCGCGGAACCGTCTCAAGATTGTGGTTGAAGACGTCCGGCCCGGAGTCGATCACGACCTCCGCGGCGCCGTCCTTGCGCAGAAAGTCCGGGGTCAGAATTTCGATCGTCGTGCCCGGATTGGCCCCCCGGATCGCGCGGACGACGGCGGCGAAGTGCGCCGCGCCCCCGTCATCAAGATCATCCCGGTCGACCGACGTGATGACGACATGGGCAAGGCCCATCTCGGCGACGGCGGCGGCGACTTTGGCGGGCTCCTCGGCGTCGAGCGCGCCGGGCATGCCTGTCTTCACATTGCAGAAGCTGCAGGCGCGCGTGCAGGTGTCGCCCATGATCATCATGGTTGCGTGCTTCTTCGTCCAGCACTCGCCGATATTCGGGCAAGCGGCTTCCTCGCAGACGGTGTGAAGCCCCTTCGAGCGCACGATTTCGCGCGTCGCCGCATAGCCCTGCGAGGTCGGCGCCTTGACGCGGATCCAGTCCGGCTTGCGCAGGACCGGCGTGTCCGGACGGTTCTGCTTTTCCGGGTGGCGCGGGCCGTCTTTCAGGGTGTCGATCAAGGTCGCCATAGGAGACCGCATGTAGCAGCGGCGGCGCCCCATTAGAAGGGCCGGGCGCCGTCGGCGGCGGCGTGACGCGGGCGGGGTCAGCGAGATCGTCTGAAGACGAGCCCAGATCCGTAGCGCCCCCGCTTCTTCACGCTGAAGGTGCGTTTGCCCCGTCAAACGCGCGTCACGAAGCGCGCAGAAGCAGATATCCTGGGGCTCCGAAGCAGACCGTCAGAGCCGGCGCTCGACAATGTCGATCACATCTTCGAGCGGCAGGCTGAGGACCGCGCCGTCCGTCGGCTCGTCGAGGGCGACGTTGATCGCCTCCCAGGCGTCAATAGAGCTGATATGGACCGGCGGCGCGGCGACCCCTGCGCGCGTGCCTTGCGCACTGAATCGCACGACATCACGAGAGACCGGCAGGCGCAGCCAGCGCCACACTTTTCGATTCATTTCTCCGTGCACAAAGTAAACCCAGCGCGGGTCGTCCTCGCTGTTCGCGACGTTGAAGAACAAAGTCTTGAAGTCCCCCGCGTCGGCGAAAACGAGAACGCCGCCGTCATGGGTCGCAAAATAGGGCGCGCGCCGCTGGATGAGATGGGCCGCCTCGCCGAATCCGCAATTGAGGTCCGCCTGCGCGCGGCGTTTCTGAAGCGACCGGCGTTGAAACTCTTCCACCAGCCCCGGCCAAACCTCGCGCCCGACAAGATAGAGGCCCGAGCCTGTAATCAGCGTGAAGCCCGCCGCCCATTGCAGCACGCTCGCGACCCCATAGGAGTGCGCGACGAAGGCAAGGCCGATCGGCCCTGCGATCGCAAAGGTCGCCGCGAGCGGCCGCCTGAACCCGATGAGATCTTCGCGCGCAAACTCATTGACGTTTTCAACGAAGGCCGCGCGGGCTTTGAGGCTCGCTTCCACAGGCGCAGGCAGGGCGACGCGATCGACGGAGATCATGACCGGCTTTCCAATTCCATTCGCCTGCATTCTCGGGCCGGCGCTTCACCGCGGTCTTAAGCGCGGCCCCACAATTTCTGTAAGGTTGTCGCGAAAAAGAGCCGGACGCCTTGCAGCGCCCGGCCCTAATCAAGTTACGCGTATGTAAGATCCGGTTTGAGGACTGCCGCCTGAGGCGAGGTTAGGCTCGCCTTAGGTGCCAGACCAGATCAGGTGACGCTGCTGGCCTGCGCCACGGACGTCCGCGCAGCTCGGCCCGACGCCGTGGATTTTCTCGTTCCGCGCGCAATGGTCGCCATTATGCGCGTACATGACGGTGACGAAAATTGTTGGGCCGTCGGGCGCCGCCTCGCCATTCGTCGCTGGCTGGATCTCCTGCGCGGTGCGGAACCATGCGTCGACGACGCTCCAGCCGGACCGCGCAAGCTCCATGAACCGTCCGCCTTCGGACGTATTGTCGAACGTTATGGCGCCGTAGCCGAGGAAGGCATGCAGGCCGTCAAACGTCGCGCGCCAGCGGTCGAATGCGTTGTCGATGGAGCCGACATAGTGATTGCTCTGATGCGGCCCGCAAGCGGCAACAATGAACCACTCAAGGTCTTGCTGGCCGTAGAGATCCGATGCGCCGCCGACTTCGCCGTTCGACAGCGAGCCGTCGTCGGGATTGGCGAGGTTCCAGCCCCAGGCGCTCGCATGGCCGGTGTAAAAGACGAGGTCTGCCGCATCGACATAGGAATCGTCGTCAGCCCGCCAGTCGCGTTCGAAGGCGTTATTGTCGCCCCAGTCGAAGTTAACGGTCCAACCCTGCGCCCGGCAGTGGTTGACGAAGCCACGGCTGTTGCCGGAACTGCCGTTGAGACCCTGGCTGACGCCGATCCAGCTCGTACCGCATTCGGCCGAAGACTGCGCATAGGCGGGCGAAATGAAGATATCCATCAGGCTCGCGCCTCGTGTCTCTTCATCGCCGCCCTTCGGGACAAAGCGCTTCAGCCGGTCGATCGGCTTGATGGCGCGCGGTTGCAAGGTTTCGGCCTTGGGATAGACAGGCCCCCATTGCGCCGTCGCGGCGACAATCTGCTTGCGGATGGGCGCGGGCTTGCCGGCGACCTCTGTCATGCCAGAGATCACCCACACCGGCGCAAGCGCCGACTGGGATTCGAAGGCGGGCGCTGCATAGTAAGCGAGGCTCGCCTGCAGCCCATCGAGCTTCATGCCGGCATTGGCGCGGCGGAACTCGTCGATCGCTTTTTCGGCAGGGATGATCTCGGCCTTTTCAATGACGCCGCTGATCGGACGCCAGCCGCCCATGACGCCGATGATGCGGCCCTGGTCTCCTACGGAGATTTTGACCTGTCCGCCGCCGCCGACGACCGGAATAGGCTTGCCGTCGACGTTGATTTCAAAGCCGTAGCTGACCTGGCGATCAAGAACCGACTTGACGGCGCCAGGCGCATCCGCAATCGCGGCGGTTTCAGTGACGGCGTTCATCTTGGCGCTGACGAACTCGTCTTTCGGGAGGAGCTTGTACCGCTCAACGAAGCCGGCTGCGATGCTCTGCGCCTTGTCGGCGTCAGGCAGGCTCGGCTTCGCCAGCGGATTCCAGAGCGCGTTCATATCGGCGAGGAAGACGTGTCCGCTGCGGCGGTCGACCTCGACCAGTCTCTTGTCCCGGTCGAGCTTGACCGCTGTCTGGGTCTGCACCGGTTTCAACTCTGACACGCTCGGCAGTTTTGAAGGATCGATGGCGACGTTCGGCTTTGCCGCAACAGCGCCGCGCGACAAGGGTTCGCTCGCGCGTTTGCCGAGTCCGAAAAGCTCGCCATACATCTGCATGGCCGCGTTTTCGGCGGCAGGGTCAGGCGTGATCTTGAACACGGGCAATGACTCAGCAAAGCCCGGCGACGCAAACAAGGCGGCGGTCAGAGCGCATAGGCTCGCCGCCGTCATCGAAGTACGGCTCATAGCATTTCTCCCCGTCTCGAGGCGCAAAACGCCTCTGTTCGCCGCTTCTGCGGCAAGGTAAGGCTATGCCTGCGAATGCGCTCGGACAACCGCTGACACGTCCGCGGCGTGAGACATGTCACATGCAATTTATGGTGGATCGCGCCCCTGACACGCGTAAGGCGCTCGGAGGCGCGCGGCCGTATCGGAATTGAATTTGTCTGCGCGCAATAATCTGCTAGGCGTGCGCGAAACGTCCAAGGGAGGACATGATGCGCGTCGGCGTTCCGAAAGAGATCAAGAACAATGAGTTTCGGGTCGGACTGACTCCCGGCGCCGTGCGCGAATATGTGGCGCATGGGCACGCGGTGACGGTGCAGACGGGCGCAGGCGCCGGCATCCGCGCCACCGACAAAGACTATGAATCGGCCGGCGCCAAAATCGCGCCGGACGCCAAGACAATTTTCGACCAGTCCGAGATGATCGTGAAGGTCAAGGAGCCGCAGCCCTCGGAATATGCGCAGCTGCGTGAAGGCCAGATCCTCTACACCTATCTCCATCTTGCGCCCGATCCCGAGCAGACCTTCGGCCTGCTGAAGTCCGGCGTCACCGGCGTCGCCTACGAGACGGTGACGGATGATCGCGGCGGGTTGCCGCTTCTCGCGCCGATGAGCGAGGTCGCGGGACGGCTTGCGATCCAGGCCGCGGCCTATGCGCTGACGGCGCCGCAAGGCGGCCGCGGGCTCCTCATGGGCGGCGTGCCGGGCGTTCTGCCCGCCAAAGTTTTGATCATCGGCGGGGGCGTTGTCGGCACGCATTCGGCGAAAATGGCCGTCGGACTTGGCGCCGATGTCACGGTGCTCGACAGAAGTCTTCATCGCCTCGCCGAACTCGACGACATTTTCGGGGGCCGGGTGAAAACACGCTATTCGACCTTCGACGCGCTCGACGAGGAAACGGACGCCGCCGATGTCGTCATCGGCGCCGTGCTCATCCCCGGCGCCTCAGCGCCCAAGCTCGTCACACGCGCCATGCTGACAGGCATGAAAAAGGGCGCCGTGCTCGTCGATGTGTCGATCGATCAGGGCGGCTGCTTCGAGACATCGAAGCCCACGACCCATGCCGAGCCGACCTATGACGTCGAAGGCATCGTGCATTATTGCGTTGCAAATATGCCGGGCGCGGTGCCGCTGACGTCGTCACATGCGCTCAACAATGCGACGCTCTCCTTCGGCCTGCAACTCGCTGATAAGGGTCTGAAAGCGCTGAAGGACAACAAGCACCTCCGCAACGGACTCAACGTCCACAAGGGCCGCGTGACCCATGCGGCGGTCGCGTCGGCGCTCGGCCACGCCTATGTGCCGGCCGAAGACGCACTGAAGCTTTAAGGCAGCTTGGCTCCCTTGGGGGGATTAACCCAAAAACCCTCAGATAGTGGTCATTCGGACGCTCCACGCCCTCGGTTCGTCGCACCCGCGCTTGCGTTCCCGGGCGATCTCTGGTGTGACAGGTTCGGGAGAATTTGACATGATTAAGCCGTTGATCGGCCTTGCTCTTGCCGGCGCTGTCGCAGTGAGTTCTGTCGCGGCGGCGCCCTTGTCCGCGCCTTCGCGCCTCAAACCCGACTGGTCGCTGCCGTCCCTTTCGCCCGCTTCGTGGACAGCGGCGGCGGCTGCCGCGGCCGCCCGCGCCCAATCGGAAGCCGTGCAAAAAGAAGAGACGCTCTGGACCTGGGTTGAAGGGCTCATGCGGGGCGCGCATCTGCGCGTTGAAGTGCCGGCGCAGCCCGTCGAAGGCGCCGAAGCCCCCGAATCTCGCGGCGCGGCGGCAGACGGCAAATCGCCGGATAAGCCCAGCCGCCGGAAGGCCAAGCCGGCCGATAGGGACGAGGCCCGCGAGAAGACTGGACCGGAACCTTTGCCGATGGCGTTCTAATTCCAGAATGCTCGTTAGAGGCGCAGGCTGAAACAAGGCCGCGCCGTCACGTTACTTGATCAGCGTCGATTCTGGCGGACTCTGTGCGGCGACGGCCGTCGCGGAAGGCTTCTTTCTCTGCAGCAGGCGCCCGAAAGCGTAGCGGCCGTCCTTGATGCGGAGCACAATGAGGCCAACTCCCGTGAGCGAAAACCCCAAGGCCGCAATGCCCATCAGTCGTAGCAAGGCGTTCCCGCCTTCGCCCCGACCGGTCAGGTCGAGGACATGAAGGCTGCGCGCAAATCCGTAAACGGCGGAATAGCGGTTCTGCCGGGCGAGAATGGCTCCGGTCTCGACGGAGACGAACACGCGCGTCGCGTCAGAATCGGCAAAATGCACGCGCCAGGCCGGCTCGCCGCGCCGGAAATCAACGCGCGTCGCGCTAAAGATCTGATCGGATCCCGCAAAATCCTGCGACGCGACGAGCCGCGCCGCTTCCTCATTCAGCGGTGAAAGGCGTTCCGCCGTTCGTGCGTCGAAAAGCGCCGATCCCTCAGGCCCATGCGCCTCATAAACGACGCGCCCCATGCGGCGGGTGAGGCGCACCTCCGTTGCGCGGCCCATCTGCGCGATGATGCCGCCAGGCGAGGCGTAGCTGCGCGCCTCAAGATCGGGGTGGAAATCGGGCAGCGACGTCGTCTCGGCGCGCGTGAGCGCCGAAGGGAGCAAGCTCAAGGCGAACCCGCTCGCTGCCCAGATTGCAAACAGCAACCCGAGCGCGAGCGCCAGCCAGCGATGGGCGGTCCTCAATCCTTGCCTGATACGCATGGACGCGCGTTAGACTGGTCGCACGGCCGGAGCAAGCGGCCCGCAGCCCGGAGCGCCGGACGAAAAAGTGGAATCTCCGGTTTTTCGAATCCCGGCGCGACCACCGATGACCTAGGCCGGCGTGCCCGACCAGGTCGAGGAGCCGAAAGCGCCGAGCTTGACCGAGCCGCCGATATTGGCGCCGTCGACCTTTCCGGAAAACTCCAGCGTCAGCGGCATGGGCGACGTCACCTTGGCGTGCCATTTCACCGTGTCGCCATCCACGGCGCCGTTTTCGATCGGGACGGCGCCCATCGGGCTCGCCATCGTGCCGGTCAGCGCCGCGCCGGTTTGCTCCAGCGTCAGCTTGCCCTTTTGCTCGCCCATCGGGGTCTTGATCGTGATATTCCAGCTGCCGTTGACGGCCATGTGCGTCTCCTTTGGCGCGCGCGCCATTTGCGAAAGAATTCCGGCGAAGGACGGGTTCGCTCCGGAGCTGTCGAGGTAAGACGTGCCCCGGCCCCGCGCAAGCGCGCGCTGCAGAAGATCACGCCGGAAGATCGCCCTTGCTCCGGCGCCGCGGCGCACGCCAGTCTCCAACGCGTGCCAGACATCCTTTTCCTGATTGTCACGAATTACGCCTGCCTCCTTGCCGCCTTCGCGGCGCTCTGGGCGCTGAGCGTCCGCATCAAGGATGCAAGCATTGTCGACATCGCCTGGGGGCCCGCTTGCGCGCTGCCGGGCGTGCTCACTTATCTCCGCACAGACGGCCCTGAACCGCGTTCGGCCCTCCTCGTCGCGCTCGCCTGCCTTTGGGCAGGGCGGCTCGCCATGCATTTGGCGCGGCGCAATCTCGGCCATGGCGAGGATTACCGCTATCGCGCCATGCGCGCCAAACAGGGGAGCGACGCGCAGTTCGCCCGCTGGAGCCTCATCTGGGTGTTCGGCCTTCAGGCGACGATCGCCTGGCTTGTGTCCTTGCCCCTGCAGCTTGGACAGACGGGCGCGAGCGGCGCGCTTGGACCCGTCGCTTATGCGGGCGCCGCGCTCTTCGCTGTCGGCCTCTTCTTCGAGGCTGTCGGCGACGCACAGCTCGCCGCGTTCAAGAAAGACCCGGCCAATAAGGGCAAGCTCATGACAAGCGGGCTCTGGGGCCTGACGCGCCACCCGAATTATTTCGGCGACGCCTGCGTCTGGACGGGTCTTGCGCTCATCGCCGCGGAAGCCCCGTATGGGTGGATCGCGCTCTTCAGCCCGGCGCTGATGACGTTTTTCCTGGTCAAGGTATCCGGCAAGGCGCTCCTCGAACGCAAATTGCGCAAGACCTATCCCGAATACGCAGACTATGAGCGGCGCGTCAGCGGCTTTGCGCCCTGGCCTCCGCGCCGCCCGGATGGCCACGGCCATTGATGGCCCGGCGGGGAGATGAGAGACTGAAGGCCGGGGGCTGACGTTTCGCTCTGGCGGGACGGGCCGTTGATTTACGGGATGGGGCGATGCGCGGTCTTGGAACTCTATTGGCGATCCTTTTTGTCGCTTTCGCCGGCTACATGCTCTGGAATCTTGTCCCTGCGTCGGGCGTGCTCACGC
This sequence comes from uncultured Caulobacterales bacterium, assembly GCA_964507915.1. Taxonomy (GTDB): domain Bacteria; phylum Pseudomonadota; class Alphaproteobacteria; order Caulobacterales; family Parvularculaceae; genus Amphiplicatus. Next base: position 410,825 of record CAZDRH010000002.1, on the reverse strand, counting down.
GCCTTGAGCCGCGTCTCGTAAAGGAGTGCGGCCGCGTCGATGTCTTTCCGGGCACAGAAGATGTGACGATCGACCCGCCGCTGAACATCGCTTTCATTTCCGCCTCTGACCGGCGCGCAGCCGCGGCGGGAAAGCCCGTGCAGGGCGGCATCTTCGCGATGAGCCTTGAGGAAGGCAACGCCGTGCGCCGCGTCAGCGACGACAGTTTCGGCGACTTCCAGCCCCACGGCATCAGCCTCTGGAAGGGCCCTGACGGCGCCAAGCGTCTCTTCGCCATCAATCACGCAACGTCCGGCGTCGACAAGATGGAGATTTTCGACGTCGGCGCCGACGGGACGCTCGCGCATGTCAAGACTGTCGATTTCCCTGCGGGAAGCGCGCCGAATGACGTGCTCGCGGTCGGGCCCGAGGCGTTTTACGTAACCTATGATCGCGGCTTCAAGACCGGGATCATGAGCACGCTTGAAGCTTACCTCGCCTTGCCGTTCTCCAGCGTCGTCTTTTTCGACGGTGCGGCCTTTACGACGCCGGTCAAGGGCCTGCGCTTCGCCAACGGGATCAACATGTCGGCGGACGGAAAATCCGTCTACGTTTCAGAATTCCTCGCGCGGCGGATCGGCGTCTACGCCCGCGACGCAAAGTCGGGCGCGCTTACGCCGGTCAAACATGTGAAGGTGAATTTCGGCCCAGACAATATCGAGATTTCCCAGGACGGCGGCCTCTGGATCGCCGGCCACGACAAGGTTTTCGCCTTCCTTGATCATGCAAAGGACGCAAAGGCCGTGTCGCCGTCGCGCGTCATCCGCCTCAACGCGCAGACGGGCGTTTATTCGAACGTCTTCGTCGATACTGGCGGCGTGCTCAACGCGTCGAGCGTCGGCGCCGTCTGGGACAAGACCTTGATCGTCGGCGCCGTGTTTGACGGCCATGTCATGGTCTGCCCGCTTCTCGAAATCTTCTTCCGGACCGCGCCGCAATATGAGCGGCCGCCGGCGAAAGGCTAGTCAGCAGGCTCACAATCAGAAGATTCATCGCCGGGAATGTCCCGGAGGAATAAACTTCGGCCATGACCGCATCTCTCTACGACCTCAGTGTGCTGACGTTTCTGCAAACCACGCGCTCCGTGTCAGGCATCCTCGACCGCGCGGCCAGGCATTGCGCCGAAAACGGCGCGGACCCGGACGGCTTCGTAGACGCCCGCCTCTACGCCGATATGGCGCCTTTCCATTTTCAGATCGAAGCGCTGACGCATCATGCTGTGTGGGGCGTGGACGCCGTGAAGACGGGCGTGTTCAACCCGCCCCCTCTGGTCGGCGCCATGCCGTTCGCGGACCTGAGAGCCGTCGTCGGCAAAGCGGTAACGGCGCTTGAGGCGTACAACCCCGATGACGTCAATCGCTGGTCCGGCAGAAACCTGGACATGGAAATCTATCAACCGATCGACGAGGAAAATCACACGACATCGCGCTGGGGACCGAGGACCTTGCCGCTGACGTCAGAGACCTATCTGCTGTCCTACGCGCTGCCCAATTACTACTTCCACGTCGTCACCGCCTACGCCATCCTGCGCACGCGCGGCGTGCCGCTTGGAAAGTTTGATTACCAGGGCCGGCTCCGCACCCGGACGGTCTAGCCTGCGAGAAACGCCACAATCCGCCTTCCCCCTCCCCTCTTTTGGTCTCCGTTGATCCCATGACAGCCGAGGCGGCGCGCCCGCACCTCAAAGCGCTTTTCTACGCGACCGGCGGGATCGCGCTTCTGTGCATGATGGACGGGATGATCAAACATCTCGTGGCGACCTATGACACGCTCGCCGTGACGTTCGGGCGCTATGTTTTCGCGGCGCTCTTCGCCGCCGCCATCTGGGCGCGCGCAGGGCGGCCCGCCGTGACGGGCGAGATGTGGCGGGCGCATGGGCTGCGCGGCGCGGTCATCGCCGTCTCCGCCGTCTGCTTCTTCTGGTCGCTGTCGGTGCTGCCGCTCGCGGAGGCTGTCGCGATTTCATTCGTCGCGCCCCTGCTCATCCCGTTCTTCGCGCGCGCAGTGCTCGGTGAACGGATCAATCCGCGCATTATTGTCGCCTGCCTGGTCGGCTTTGCGGGCGTGCTGGTCGCAACGCTCGGCGCGCCGGCGGACAGCAGCGCGCATCCGGACCGCCTCCTCGGCATCGCCGCCGTCATCACCGCGGCGGTCGCCTATGCGCTCTCCGTCACCTTGCTGCGCGGACGCGCCGGAAAGGACGGCCCGCACGTCGTCGGCCTTCTCGCCGCGGTAATCCCCGGCCTCATCATCGCCGGTCCCGCGCTCGCGACGGGCGACGCCCCTGCCCTCTCCGACCTCTGGGCCTTCGCGCTGATGGGCGCCTTCGGCGCGGGCGGCATGTATTTCCTCGTCAAAGGCTATGCCGGCGCAGAGGCCCAGCAACTTGCGCCGCTCGAATACACAGGCCTCCTCTGGGCGGCGGCGATCGGCTTCGTCTTTTTTCGCGAAACGCCGCACGCGCAGGTGTGGGCGGGCGCAACGCTGATCATCGGCGCGTGTTTGTGGAGCGCGCGAACACAAGAGCCGACGCGCAGCGCTGATATCTGAGAGAATGGGCCACAGGCTGCGGCCGGATTGTGTCTCTCACTGTGCGCCAGCAGGCCGTGGAACAATCGTCAGTGCACCCGCTGCCCAGGCGGCGAGTCTGGCTTCACGTCATCGGAAGTGTCCTGTCTTTGTCAGAACGCTGGGTCGCGCTCGTTTAAGCTTGGGCGCCCCAACACGAATATAGTTGTTGAAAGGTCAGCCTGAAACTGAAAGCGTCAGCGTCGATGCGCGCTCAATTCCGGGCGGCAATGGGGGAAGCGCAATGCAGCGCATGCAAAACAAAGTCATCATCGTGACGGGCGCCAGCTCAGGCCTCGGCGCGGCAACGGCCCGGCAACTCGGCGCAGAGGGCGCCAAAGTCGTACTCGCCGCGCGACGTCGCGACAACGGTGAAAAAGTCCTTCGCGACATCGAAGCTGCGGGCGGCGAAGGCCTGTTCGTTCAGACGGATGTCAACAAGACCGCAGATGTCAAAGCCTTGGTCGATGCGGCGGTTGAGCGTTTTGGCGGCCTCGATGGCGCGTTCAACAATGCAGGCGTCACCGGCCCGGTCATGGTTCCGCTCGCCGACATCGACGAGGCGGGCTGGGACGAGGCGCTGACCACGAACCTGCGCGCCGTTTTCGTGTGCATGAAATATCAGATCCCTGCGTTGCTCGCCCGGGGCGGCGGCGCGATCGTCAACATGGCGTCGCGCTATGGCCTGTTCGCGGGCGACATCGGTAATGCGCCTTATGTCGCGAGCAAGTTCGGCGTCGTGGGCCTCAGCAAAACGGCCGCGATTGACTATGCCGACAAGGGCGTGCGCGTGAACGCCATTTGCCCGGGCTATATCCACTCAGAGATGGTCGATCCATTTCTGCAGGCAGAGCCCGAATTCATGAGCCGCGTCATCCACCGCCACAACGGCATGAACCGCGTCGGAGAGCCCGAAGAGATCGCCGAAGCGGTCACTTGGCTCCTCTCCAGCCAGTCAAGCTTTGTGAACGGAACCGCGTTGCTCGCCAGCGGCGGCGACCACACGAAGCTCTACTGAAATCCGCCCGCCGGAAAATGCAAGGAGCTCCAAGATGAAACTGATCCACGAGTTTACACTCTAAGCAACATTGAAGGCGCCGCTTGCCATTGGGGCGGGGCCCATCGGCACACGGATGTTCTATGAACTAAGCGGCGGCGAAGTCTTTGGCGACCGCCTCAAGGGAACCGTACGCGGCGGCGGTGTGAACCGCTCCGGGAATCTCGGAGCGGTTCAGACTGGCCCATGCACATCGTCCATCAAAACATTTTCGACCGGCGTGAGTCGCGTCGGTCGGTACAGAAACTCTTATCTCGTACGTAATTCGACAAGTCGGTTCGGAGCGAAAGCAGTAGAGCTCGGCGCATCGAAGTCGTTGCAGGAAGCACGTTATCGGCGGACTTCTGAAGGCAGGATAACCGTTCGCCAGGGCGCGATATTGACTTTAAATCAACCTAGGTAGATTTAGGGTGTATGAAACGGTCACGCCGCCTGTCTGGCCACGCCCGGAATGTCCTAGCCGCCCTTCTCGATCCGAGGGGCGACTGGTCATATGGGTACGAACTCTGCCGCCTTACGGGCGTGAAATCCGGCACCCTTTATCCGCTCCTCATCCGGCTCGAATCCGCAGGCTATCTCGAATCCGAATGGCAACCGCCGGCGGACGGCGGGCGGCCGCCGCGCCACGCTTATCGCCTCACGGCGAGCGGTGTTGCCCTTGCGCGGCAAAATCCGCCTGAACCCGTTTGCCGACCATCTAGCGCCCTCAGGAAAGCGACCGCATGAGCTCTGGCTTTCATCGCTCGGTCGCCGATCGGCTCTGCGACACCCTGCGTGCAATATTTCCGAACAGGCTTGCCCATTGGGCCGATGCCCTGCGCGCTGAGATCGCCTCAATCCAAGACGATGGCGAAGCGTTCCGCTTCGCGTTGGGAAGCTTTTTCGGTCTGCTGCCGCATGCGCTGATCGCGCGCGGGCGGACGGCAATGAGCGCCTTTATCAGACAAGATCAGCGATCCGGAGACGCAAGAGACATGAGGATTCCATCTGACCACCTGCAGCAGCCGATCATAGCGGGCGCGCTGTGCGCCATCGCCGCCACAATTCTGGGGCTCATCTATATGGCCGCTGCTGGCGCGCCCTCGGTGTACCTCGGGATGAATTTCGCCGCGCTGATCATTGGTCTTGCCTTGCTGGCTGTATCGGCCCGGGCTTCAACATATTCCACTCGCTGGACGGGTTTTGGAATTCTCTTCCTGGCTGTGCTTCTGCTTGCGACGTCAATGTTCGGCGCTTCCGTTGAAGGGGCAACGCGATGGGTAGCTGTCGGACCGCTTTTCGTCCAGACGAGCCTGTTGCTCCTCCCTGCGATCATAATCGGATTTGTCCGCGCGCGCACTTTTGTTGCGACCATCGGCGTGCTGATCGCGGCCATCGCGCTTGCGTTGCAGCCCGACCGGGCCATGGCGGGTGTTCTGACCGCAGGGTTGGCGGCGCTCGCCGTGCACAAGTTTGATCGCCTTACTGGCATCGCCCTTTTTGGCGCCGCGACGGCCTTCGTCTTTACATTGATCCGACCCGACGCGCTTCCCGCTGTTCCGTTTGTTGATCAGGTTTACTACGCGGCGTTCGACCTCGGTTTTCTCGCAGGCGCGGCGGTGCTCCTCGGCTCGGCCATCCTCCTCATTCCGGCCGTTTTGGGATGGCGGACCGCCAACGCTGAGCGCTCCACCGCCATCGTTTTTGGCGCGGTCTGGCTTGGAGTCATGCTGGCCGCCGCACTCGGAAATTATCCAACACCGGTGGTCGGCTATGGCAGCAGCGCCATCTTAGGATATCTCCTTTCGGTCGCAGCGCTGCCCCGGTCGATGTCGCGCTACGCCGCCAAAGAAGCGGAGCAACTGACCGAGCCGGACCACAAAGGCCCCAGCCGATTTTCCTTCATCAAAGCGTTATCAGCAGCGGGAATAGTAATCGCTGGAGCCACCAGCGCCGCGAGTCAGGAGATCGCCAACGATTGTACCGGAACGGTCGTGGAGAAGGTCGAAATCCCCAACACGGTCTGGCAGCCTGGGCCGGAGGGCGAGCAGATCGCGCTCTGGCCCGATGAGGTCGAACTCGATCTGCCCGACTATGATGGCAACCCTGAAATGATCGGCAGCGGATCGCCGCTCGTCGCCGGACGCACCTGGAACTGGGCGACGTATATCTCGCGCCCGACCATGACGATCTACAAGCCGAAGGGTGAGAATACCGGCGCTGCCATGCTAGTTCTTCCCGGCGGCGGATACGCCGCTGTCGCGATGGATCTAGAAGGCACCGAGATTTGCGACTGGATCACACAGCATGGCGTCACCTGCGTGATATTGAAGTACCGGGTGCCGCAAGTCTGGCGGCGGGAGAACGGCGTCGGCATACCGCCCGAACGTCTCTTCGCACTTGAAGACGCTCAGCGCGCGATGAGCCTGCTCCGGGACAAATCGGCTACATACGAGATTGATCCCGACAGAATTGGCGTCATCGGCTTTTCAGCGGGCGCGCACCTTGCGACGGCGCTCAGCAATTCGGAAGGGGTTGCTTATGCGCCGGTCGATATTGCGGACGCGCAGCCCTGGCGGCCTGACTATGCGATTGTCATGTATCTCGGTCGGTCGCTTGCCAGGCAAAATCCGGGCATGGATTTGAGCCTGGGTCCATGGATGACTATCAGCGCTGATGCGCCGCCGACATTGCTGATCCACGCCATGAATGATTCCGCGAACGACGTTCGTCATTCAATGGCGTACGGACTGGCGCTCAATGAGGTCGGGGTTCCTGTGGACATGCGCTTCTACGCCACCGGCTGCCACGCTTTCGGCCTGCGGCCCACCTCCGATTCGATCACCACAGATTGGCCGATCCAGACGATGAGCTGGCTTCGCAGCATCAATATGTTTTGAGCTGAGCGGTGCGATCCAAATGCAGATTTGAACGGCTCGTTGGTAATGAGCCTCAGACCGTAGCATCCGAGCCGAAAGGCAAATGTTTGCTCGGCGCCGTTTTTAGCACCTGCCATGCACCACATGAGCCACTCGCGCCGGGCGACCCGATGCGCTTTTTCGGGGAGTTTCTGCCAGAGCCTGAACGACCGCTTTAGGCGCTTTGAGCCGCTCATCGCGCCGTCAGCCCCCGACTGCAAAGGGCCATTTCCAGCCTTTTCGCATATGAATTGCGACCGGCAATATTGAAACCAGGGTCCCGATCACTCTTTCTGACGAATAGTCAGCGAAGGTGCTGGAGTTCGAACTTATATGCTGCGCCGCACGCGGCTCGACTCGGCGGCCGCGGTCTGTCAGGCTCCGCCCATGCGGGGGATCCTATTCACCATTGCCATACTTGCAGCCGCCGGTTGTGCGTCCGCGGATAAAGCGGCGCTCGCGGGCCTCATCGGCAAACCGCGCGATGTGGCGCTCGCGACGCTGGGAACCCCTGTCCATCAGCATACAGACGGCCCGGTGACGCGTTACCGTTGGCGGGTCACTTATGCCTCTCTCGAACCTGCAGGCGGCAGGACGGCGCCCTCGCCGCCGGCCTGCGAGGTCTTCCTGTCGGCCGACGCGCAGGGCCTGATCACAAAAGCCGCGCTGCGCGGCGATGCGCTCGCCTGCAAGCGCTGGCAGGCGCCCTATGCGCTGGCGGAGAAGATCCGGAACGTGCCGGGGATTTGAGTTCGATAAGGCCGCTTTCGGACTGTCACGTCAGAAGCGCCATGCCGGCGTCTCGTGCTGCAATCCGATCAAAGGTGTAAGTCTGTTCGGCGCCCGCGGCCTTCGCCGTTTCTGCAATAAGCGCATCGGCAAAATCGACGGACGAGGACGCTTCATACGCCGCGAGCGCGCGCCAGGCCGCATCGGAGTGCTCGATGCTGATCTCAAGCGCCTCCAGCAGATTTCGGATCGTGTCGGCAATCTCGTCGCGCGACGCCTTGTAGGCGCGGGAGAGGACCCAACTGATTTCTGCAAGGACGACTGCACTGACGAACCCCTGTCGCGCACGTGTCAGGCGCGCGAAAACCTTGTTCGCGAGGCGAGATTGCGTCTCGTCATCCTGCATCAGAAATCGGATGACCACATTGGTATCGAGGCCGATCACCGGCCGGTCGCGCCTTCAGCGATCGCCTTGTCCATGTCCTCAAGCGTCACCGCCTTCCGAGGCCGGGCAAGAAAGCCTTTGAGCTGCATGACGGAACGGTTCGCCGGCATCATCACAAAGTTGCCGTCGTCCATGCGCACAAAGGCGACGCGATCCCCCGGCCCGACGCCAAGCGCGATCCGGATTTCCTTGGGCAAGGTCAACTGGCCCTTTGAGGTGATCGTCGCTTCGGCCATAACGTCTAATCCTTACTTTGCGTAAGGAAGAAAGTAAGGCGACAGGGCCAAAATGTCAAGGCTAAGTCTTTTTTGGCCCCCCTACTCCCGCGCCTCCGTCTCCAGCGCCAGCGCATGGAGCTCCCCGCCCATTTTGCCTTTCAGCGCGCGATAGACGAGCTGGTGCTGTGCGATGCGGTTCTTGCCGTTGAACGCGGCCGAGACAATGCGCGCGCGATAGTGGTCGCCGTCGCCCGCAAGGTCTTCGATTTCGATCTCGGCGTCCGGCAGGGCTTCGAGGATCATGGTCTTGATGGCGTCGGCGGTCATCGGCATGGACGTCGTCTCCGTCGTGTCTGTGGGGCCGCGCATATAGTCCGCCAGCGGACGGTCATGGAGGTCCGCAAGGTCGAGAAGCGCGATCGAGTCATGGTCGTCGAGCGTGAGAAGCGGGCCGCCGAAGCGGCCGATCTTCGAGGCCTGAACGCCCGCCATCGCCGCCTTGAGGAGCAGCGTGTCCGAGGCGCCGGGCGCGCAGGCGATGAGGTAGCGGCTCTGGTCTTCGCCGAACCAGAAGGCGGCGCGGCGCTGCTTCACCGGCGTCTTGAGGTCGAGCCCCTCGCCAGACGCCAGAGCCATCTCGGCCGCGGCGACAAGAAGCCCTCCGTCTGACACGTCGTGGCAAGCGGTGACGAGGCCCTCGGCGATCAGCTTGCGAATCGCCTCGCCATTGCGGCGCTCCGCGCCGAGATCGACTGGCGGCGGCGCGCCGTCGTCGATGCCGAAGAGGTCCTTGAGATAAAGCGTGCGGCCGAGATGGCCGCGCGTGACGCCGACAGCGATGAGCTCGTCGCCCTCGGCCGCGCCTGAGACCCGCGCCGCCTTGGTGCAGTCGTCAAGCACCCCGACGCCGCCGATCGCCGGCGTCGGCGGGATCGCGACGCCATTGGTCTCGTTGTAGAGCGAGACATTGCCGGACACGACGGGGTAGTTCAGCGCCTCGCACGCTTCCGCCATGCCTTCGATTGCGCCGACAAGTTCGGACATGATCTCCGGGCGCTCCGGATTGCCGAAATTGAGGCAATTGGTGATGGCGAGGGGCGCAGCGCCCGTCGCGCAAATGTTGCGATAGGTCTCCGCCACCGCTTGCTTGCCGCCCTCATGCGGGTCGGCGGCGACATAGCGGGGCGTGACGTCCGTCGTCACCGCGAGCGCGCGGTTCGTGCCGTGGATTCGCACGAGCGCGGCGTCGCCGCCGGGGCCGATCACCGTGTCGGCCATCACCGAATGATCATATTGCTCAAAGATCCAGCGCCGCGAACAGAGGTTCGGCGACTGCATCAGAAGACCGAGCGCAGTCAGCATGGAATGGGCGCCCGGCCGGTCTGAAAGATCGACAGGCTCGATATGCGCCTCGAATTTCGCGCGCCCGACGAGGCCGGCGGATTTGAGGTTTTCGGCCGCCTCTTGCAGCGGCGTGAAGTCGACCGCGGCGCCCGGCGCCGAGCGGGCGTAGATTTTCGCCTCCTGTGCGCTCGCGCTGAAGCCGGCGGCGTCGACGCCTTCCATCGGCTGCACGCGGTCCTCAAGGAGCGCGCGGGCGAGCGCCTGCATGTCTGCTTCAGTCTTTCCGTTGGCGGATAAAGTGACGAGCGCCTCGTTGACAACAAGGTGCGGGTCCTCCAGCGGGGCCGGCCTTTCGCGCGGCGCCTGCGGGCGGTCATATTGCGGCGCCTTGTCGGCGAGCGCGGCGAGCACGATGTCGGCCTCGATCCTGCCCTGATGCTTGATAATGATGCGGCCCGTCGTGTTGGTGACGCCGATGACGGCGAAATCGACGCCCCATTTGTCAAAGATCGCCTTGGCCTGCTCCTCGCGGCCCGGCTTCAGCACCATCAACATGCGCTCCTGACTTTCGGAGAGCATCATTTCATAGGCGGTCATGCTGGATTCGCGCTGGGGGACATGGTCGAGCGTGAGCTCGACGCCGCCGCCGCCCTTGGCCGCCATCTCGACGGAGGACGAAGTGAGGCCCGCAGCGCCCATGTCCTGGATCGCGATGATCGCATCCGACGCCATCAGCTCCAGGCAGGCCTCGAGCAGCAATTTCTCCGTAAACGGATCGCCGACCTGCACGGTCGGGCGCTTCTCGGCGGATGCGTCGTCGAACTCGGCCGAGGCCATGGTCGCGCCGTGGATGCCGTCGCGGCCGGTCTTGGAGCCGACATAGACGACGGGATTGCCGGTGCCGCGCGCCGCCGAATAAAAGACGCGGTGCTTCTCGGCGATACCGACCGTCATCGCGTTGACGAGGATATTGTCGTTGTAGCGCGCGTCGAAATTGGTCTCGCCGCCGACAGTCGGCACGCCCATGCAATTGCCATAGCCGCCGATGCCGCCGACGACGCCTGACACGAGATGGCGCGTCTTGGCGTGATCGAGGGCGCCGAAGCGCAGCGCGTTGAGGTTGGCGACGGGCCGCGCGCCCATGGTGAACACGTCGCGCATGATGCCGCCGACGCCGGTCGCCGCGCCCTGATAGGGTTCGATGTAGGAGGGATGGTTGTGGCTCTCCATCTTGAAGATGGCGACAAGGGGCACGCCGTCCGCATTCGGACCGATATCGATGACGCCGGCGTTCTCCCCCGGCCCCTGCACCACCCAGGGCGCCGTGGTCGGCAGCTTCGCAAGGTGCCGGCGCGAGGACTTGTAGGAGCAATGCTCCGACCACATCACCGAGAAGATGCCGAGCTCGACGAGATTCGGCTCGCGGCCGTGCTGCTTCTTCAGAAGTTCATATTCGTCGGGCTTGAGGCCGTGTTCGGCGACGATCTCGGGCGTGATGGCGGTCATGCGGCGATACCCTTAGATTCAACGCGGCGACGCTCCGGCCGCATTGCTCCAAAAATGATGACGGCGAGCGAGCCTGCTTCAATCAGCCAATTCATTCGTACCCCAATTATTGTCGTACTGATGAAGATGTCGACATGGTGAAAGCTTGCAGCGCGAACAAGCACAAAAAGGAATAGGCAAACGGCTCCGACAAGAGGAATAACGAGCCGGCCCGCTTCCTTGCGGAGATACCAGAGGAGAGCGCTTCCCGCCGCTGCGAAGAACACGATAAGCCCGAGGATTAACGCAATCTGCGCCGAATGTCGGCTTGCATACCAGTCGAATTCTAACGCGACGCAGCGCCCCGCGGCCGTCATGGCGGATTGAAAGTCCAGCTGCTTGTTTAGGCCCAAAAACGTCAGCACGACGGCGAGGCCGCCCCAAAAAGAGCGCTCGCGGGCGAACACGCCGTGTCGAGGCAATGAACGCCGTCGCCGCCATGAAAGCCAGGATGCTGCAAAATAGAGAGCGACGGTCGCCCAACCCATATAGGTCGGGTCGCCAATGCCGGGTGTCCACTGCGCAAAGACGCACTCCATCGGCCGCGATTAGTCGAATTGCGTCATTGCAGCAACCGGCCGCGCGCTCCGGTCTATCTGCCAGCCTGAAGTGTGAAAAGGAGCGTCGTTCTGCGGATCACCGGGCACAGTGACAATCAGCGGCGAGCCCCCTGCCCGCCGCCTCGGGAACGCACGCCAACAGTCCTCAAGAAAACGTGACCGGAAAATCTATCCCCGCCTTCCGGAGCGCGCTTAGCCTTGGCGCATGAGCAAAGTTGCGTCGAGCCTGCCGATGAACCCGCCCAAAGCCCCGACCCCAGATTGTTACAGCCGCTCACGAAATGTACAATTTCGTCCGCAACCCCAACAAATCCGCGGCCTCGCGATTTTCTTTCGGGCAAGTCTGGCGGCTTCCGGGTCAGCCGCGCACGGCGGGCGGGCGGCGATAGAGATAGTCTGCCGGCAGTCCCATGCGGCGGCAAGCTTCGGACGGCGGCGCGTTGCGCAGGACAAGACGGTCGGCGCGCCGCGCCATGCGCTTGACGAGATGGCGTTCCAGCGGCCGCAAGGCGTATCCAGCATCGAGCCCGAGGATCGCGCGGACGGGTTTCGGGGTGATCGAGACCGCCGCGCGCACGAGGAGCCCTTGCGCCAACATAGCCGGCCCCGGCAACGCCTTGGCGCTCCGCATGATGTCGAGAAATTCAAAAACTATGTCCGAGCGCTCGAAACCTGGGGCCATACGGGCGAGCAACGCGTCAAACTCGGCTTCGCTCTTCGGCGCGCCGGACGCGCCATAGAGCGCCGCGGCGTCACGGCTTTCAGAAAAGAACTGATCGCGTTCAGCGGGCGACAGGGCGTGGGCGTAGCGATGATAGGCGTTCAGGAAGCCGTAGCTGGCCGTCGCCTGCACCCAGGTCAGCAATGCGGGATCGTTTGCCTCATAAGGCGCGCCGTCGGGCGTTTTGCCGGTCACGCGGCCATGCATGCGCACGACGCCCGCGATCATGGTCTCGGCGACGCTGCGTGCGCCATAGACGGTGACCATCGCGGCAAGGCCGGTCCGCTTCAGCCGGCCGACCGGGTCCGTCCGAAAGGTCGAGTGGTCCCAGACGCCGGACCGCACGCGCGGCTCAGCAAATTCCAGGAGAACGGCCGTCACGCCGCCAATGAACAGCGTGACGGGATTTTTGAAGACCCGCCACGATACGGAATCGGGCGAACACAAGGCGGCTTCGCCCTCAGGTACGGAAAAGTCTATTCGCCGGCCGCCCGGATGGGCGAGGTAAGCCTCCGCAGCGCGCTCCAGCGGCGCCTGCAATGGCCGCACCAGCCGATCGCTGAACTCGGAAAGGCGTGCAACGGCCGTTCTACGCATGCCGCTCATAACTTTGGATTCGCCTTTGTCAGCCGCAGCGATGTGAAGGACGCCCGGCGCAGCACGACGATGCCTGCGCCGGATGCCGCTGTCATCCCACAGCGCCGTGACAAAACTGTTTCGCGATCCGTTCCGCCGGCCGCGCGTCTCGGCACAAGCCCTATCGCGCGGGCACCGAGCACTCTCGTCGCTTGCAAGGATTGTAGACCCACCGCAGCCGCGAGATTGGCGCGCCGCCCCTTGCAAATTCGGAAAATCCGGTCACTCTCCCGCGCATCTCGCGCCAAATTGACAGAAAATGGCGCAAATCTGCCGGCAGCTCAGAATTGTCTCCGAGAGGAGGGGCCGCGGGGTGGAGAGACAAACGCGTGAGCGCATTTGGTCTCGAAGAGGCCGGATCCTCACCTCCGAGGGGATTTCAAGAATGGCGGACGTGAAAGTCAGTGGCGCAGGCGCGAGCCACAGCCGGCGCAAGTCGGTCGAGCAGATTCAGGCCGAATTCCAGAAGGGAGAATTGAAGCGGACCCTTGGTCCCATCAATCTCGTCAGTCTCGGCGTCGGCGCTATTATCGGCGCCGGTATCTTCGTGATCACGGGTCAGGCGGCTGCGACCTCGGCGGGACCGGCCCTTATCATCTCCTTCATTATCGCGGGCCTCGTTTGCGCCTTCGCCGGGCTCTGTTACGCCGAACTCGCCTCGACCATGCCGGTCTCTGGATCGGCCTATTCTTACGCTTATGTGACGATGGGCGAAATTGCCGCCTGGTCTATGGGCTGGCTCCTTCTACTCGAATACGGCATCGCGGCCTCAACCGTCGCCGTGGGATGGTCGGGATATGTGGCCAGCCTGCTCAAAGACCTCGGCGTACTCTTCAATCTCGACTTGACCATCCCAGCAGCGCTTTCGAACTCGACACTTCAGTATACCGCTGACGCCGGCCTCCAGCCGATGCCGTCGATCAACCTCGTTGCCTCGTTCGGTGTTCTCATGGTGACCGCGCTTCTGGTCATCGGCGTCAGCGAAAGTGCGCAGGTGAACAATCTTATCGTCCTGGTCAAAGTCGGCGTGCTCTTGCTCTTCATCGGAATCGGCATCCAGCATATCAATCCCTCGAACTACACGCCGTTCATCCCGCCTGCCGGCGAGAAGTTCGGACAGTTCGGTATCTCTGGAATCTTCGTCGCCGCCTCGGCGGTGTTCTTCGCCTATGTCGGGTTCGAGGCGGTCTCAACCGCCGCGGGCGAAGCCAAGAATCCAGGGCGCGACTTGCCGGTCGGCATTCTCGGCTCGCTGTTCATCTGCACCATCCTCTATATGCTGACGACGCTCGTGCTGACCGGCGTCGTCAACTACACTGAACTCAATGTGAAAGAGCCCATGGCGGTCGCAGCCGACGCGATGAACGTCGGGTGGTTCTCCTGGGCGATCAAGATCGGCGCCGTGACCGGCCTGACTTCGGTCATGCTCGTTCTCTGCTATGGCCAGACGCGCGTATTCTACCAGATGTCAAAGGACGGCCTTCTCCCGCGTGTCTTCGGCCAGATCAACCAGCGCTTCCGCACGCCGGCCAACGGCACAGTACTCCTCGGCGTGATCATCGCCGTCGCCGCGGCGACGCTGCCGCTCGGCGTCCTCGGCGATCTTGTCTCGCTCGGCACGGCATCGGCGTTTTTGATCGTCTGCCTGAGCGTCATCTACCTGCGGCGCTCACATCCTGACCTTCCGCGTCCGTTCCGGGTGCCGTTCTTCCCGTTGTTCCCAATCATCGGCGTGCTGCTTTGCCTCGTTATGATCGTGCCGATCATCGTCAAGAAGATCGACGCGTTCCTGCGCGGCGACCCGATCCCGCTGTTTCTGCTTGGCGGCTATCTGCTGATTGGCGTCGTCGTCTACGTCACATTCGGACGCTCGAACTCCGAGCTTGCGAAAGCGGCCCGGGCGCGGCGGTAAGGCCCGCATGCGCGAGCGCCGGCGGCGTCTTGCGTTCTGGCCGCAAAGCGCAGGGCGCAGAGGAGAATATGCGCCAGAGACGGCGCCCTGATTTCGGGTCGGGGCGTCTGGAATTCTAAGCTCGGCAAGGCGAAAACCTAGAATATCCGCATACGGAACAAAAAAGGCCGGGCCTGACGCCCCGGCCTTTTTCCATTTCGCGGCGATACGATCCCTATTCCGGCTTCGCGGCGTTTTTCTGGGCGTCATCCCAGGCCTTGCGCTGCGCCGCTTGCTCGATCCGGTCGAGGCGTTTGTCGCAGCGGTGGAGGATTTCATACTCTGCTATGTCGATGAGCTCGGCGCGCGGCCCATCGGCGGCGGCGCCGAGAAGATCATCGCGGCTTGTGTCGTTCATCACCGTGTAGCTCGAATAGCCCGGAAAGGCTTCATAGGCCTTGTCGATATAGGTTTGCGGCGTCGCCGGATCCTTCGCCGCAAAGATCGCAGACGCCATCACAGGTGAGCGCACGACGGCGTCTTCCGCCTCGATACGTCCGGCGACGAGCAGTGCATTATCGACTCCCTTGTCGAAATTCTTGTCTGCAAAATGCGCAACTTCCGTCACCGCCTCGCCGAACCCGCCGACCTGCGTGCAGGCGTCCGGCGACATCGCCGCCGCCGCCGCCGCGCTCCAGGCGCGCCCTGAGGCAAGCGTCACCGCAATGCCGCGTTCAGAGAGCCCTTTGGCGAAATAGTCGAGCGCGCCCGCCGGCGCCTCTCCTGTATTGAAAATCAGCGTCGCCGTCTTCTCTCCGGAAGCCGGAAAGATCTTCATATCGGCGCCTTGCGGCGCGCAGGCCGCCGCAGACGCCGCCAACAGGATTGCAGACTTCAGACCATTCACACGCAAGACTCCGATTACAAGAAACGCCTGCTCCTAGGCTCGATTTGTGACGATTGTACAAACCGCGCTACGCCCGAGCCGGCCCAATTTCAAACGCGATTGCGTTCGCGCACCTCAACCTTCAATCTCGGCGCCCCAACATCTCTTCACACGGAGAATCGAATCCTCACACTCTGCGCGCGTCGAGTAGCCTTGATGAGGCGTTGCGATGATATCGCCATTTCCGGCCTTTAAGCGCCAGCGGAATTTACCCGCAGCATCTTCTTCGATGTAAAACTTCAATCGCGGATCCGCTGGCGGGCACTTCTTAGCCTCAGCAGCGCTAATGCCGGCTACAGCCATCCCGACGGCGCCGAGAAACACGCGTCTGTCCATAGAGTCACTCCCTTGCCGCGCGGAAAAATCATTATCGCGTCAGCGGCTTATACTTGATCCTGTGCGGTATATCCGCTGCGGCCCCGAGGCGGCGCTTCTTATCTTCCATATACTCGGCAAAATTGCCCTCGAACCATTCGACATGGCTGTCGCCTTCAAAGGCTAGGATGTGCGTCGCGATGCGGTCGAGGAACCAGCGGTCGTGGCTGATGATGACCGCGCAGCCGGCGAAATCCTCCAGCGCGCGTTCGAGTTCGCGCAAGGTGTCGACGTCGAGATCATTGGTCGGCTCGTCGAGCAGGAGAAGGTTTGCGCCTTCCGTCAGCATCTTGGCGAGGTGCACCCGGTTGCGCTCCCCGCCGGACAGCACGCCCACCTTCTTCTGCTGGTCGCCGCCCTTGAAGTTGAACCAGCCGACATAGGCGCGGCTCGGCATTTCGCGGGCGCCGAGCTTAATGATGTCGAGCCCGCCGGAGATTTCTTCCCAGACGGACTTTGTCGGGCTGAGGCTGTCGCGCGACTGATCGACATAGCCCATCTTCACCGTCTCGCCGATGCGCAAGGCGCCGCCGTCGGGCGTCTCCTGTCCGGTCAGCATACGGAAGAGCGTCGTTTTGCCGGCGCCGTTCGGGCCGATGACGCCGACAATGCCGCCGGGCGGCAGTTTGAACGAAAGGCCGTCGATCAGCAGCTTGTCGCCGAACGCCTTTTTGAGGTTCTCGGCTTCGATGACGACGCCGCCGAGGCGCGGGCCCGGCGGGATCTGGATCTGCGCCGTCGTGATGTCTTCCTTACCTGCGCGGTTGAGCAGCTCATCATAGGCGTTGATGCGCGCCTTGGATTTGGCCTGCCGCGCTTTCGGGCTCGCCCGGATCCAGTCGGATTCGCGATCGAGAGTCTTCTTGCGGTTCTGTTCCTCGCGCTCCTCTTGCTCCAAGCGCTTGCGCTTGGCTTCGAGCCAGGAGGAATAATTGCCCTGATGCGGAATGCCGCGGCCGCGATCGAGTTCGAGAATCCATCCCGTCACATTGTCGAGGAAATAGCGGTCGTGCGTCACGAGCAGCACGGCGCCGGGATATTCGCGCAAATGGTTTTCGAGCCAGGCGACGGATTCGGCGTCGAGATGGTTGGTCGGTTCGTCAAGCAGAAGCAAATCCGGCTTTGACAGCAGAAGCCGGGCGAGCGCGACGCGGCGCTTTTCGCCGCCGGAAAGCTTATCGACGCTCCAGTCGCCAGGCGGGCAGCGCAAAGCTTCCATCGCCATCTCAACTTTGGAGTCGAGATCCCAGGCGTCCGCCGCGTCAATCTCCTCCTGGAGCTTGGTCATCTTCTCCATGAGTTCATCGGAATAGTTTTCGCCAAGCTCGGTCGAGACGGCGTTGAAGGCGTCGATCTTCGCCTTGGTCTCGCCGACCCCCTCGAGGACGTTTTCGAAAACCGACTTCTTCGGGTCGAGCTGCGGCTCCTGCGCCAAAAAGCCGACGCGTGCGCCGTCGGCAGCATAGGCCTCGCCGCCGAATTCCTTGTCGAGGCCGGCCATGATCCGGAGCAGCGTCGACTTGCCCGATCCGTTGACGCCGACGATCCCGATCTTGGCGTCAGGATAAAACTGCAAATGGATGTTTTCGAGGACTTTTTTGCCCCCGGAATAAGCCTTTGTAAGGCCCTGCATGAAGTAGATGTACTGGTGCTTCGCCATGGCGAACGCTCGTCTTCTGGTTGAGGGATCAGGAGAACCCGTGACTTCGGGGAAACAGAGCGGCCTCTTAACGCGACCGCCGCGCCGTTTCAACGCGCCTGCGGGTTTGCCCCAATTAGCTGCCCCCCTATATGTAACGGAATGAGAGGCCGTCCGATTCGGGCGGCGTTTACGTCGCTGAAGGCTGGGGAGACAACATGGCCGGATATGTCGAAAAGACTTTGGCCAGCGACGAGCAGATCGTCTACCAGGCGGAATTCAACTGGACCTTTAACGTTGAGTCCTGGTTCTGGATCTTCGTCGGCGCGCTGACCGCTCTGTTTTATTTCTGGCTGCAGTTTTCCGTCGGCGTGCCGGCTCGCGACCTGCTCGTCGGATGGTGGTTCGCCGGAGCGGCGCTTGCCTTCGCCTTCCTCTTCCTCATCATCCACTACATCTATCTGTACACGACCGAAATCATCGTCACGACCTTCCGCCTTGTGTTCAAGACGGGCTGGATCTCTCGCAACACCCAGGAAGTCAGCCTCAACAAGATCGAGGAGATCACGCTGCAACAATCCGTCTGGGGCCGCCTGTTCGGCTATGGCGTGGTCGTTATCCGCGGCACCGGCGTCGGCGTCATCGAGCTGCCGAACCTCGACAATCCCATCGAGGTCAGGAAAATCATCGAAAACGCGCGTGCGCATCTCCGTCAGGGATCATCCGCTCACCAGCGTTCGGGCGAGGAAGATTGAGGCGGGCGCTTCGCGCGCAACGGACGCCCAGAAATCATCTTTGCTTGGCGCAAGGTGCAGTTTTTGCGGCGGCTTGCCAGCGGTCCAACGGCGCCGGCAGACTGGCGTTGTTGCGTAGCCCATTCCGTCATGTCTCAATTTCGACGACCGGCCGAAACATTTCATGCGCGCCGAAAATCGAAGAGGGCAAGCATGCGCGCAAAGTCGGCCTGCCTTGCTTTCGCAGCGCTCGTCTTCAGCGGCGCGGCAGCGTCGCGCGAGCCGGAAGTTTCCCTGACCGAAATCGACGCATCGCGCTGGAAAATCGCCTATCGCCTCGATGCGCCGGCGGAGGCTTTGCACTTTGCACGAACATTGCCGGAGTTGCGCGGCCTTTGTAGGCGCCCTGCTGACAAAGCCTTCGGAGTTTCTGGCGCCGCGGACGCAGAGACGCGCCGACGGCGCTCCGTTCGCAGAATCTGCAATCGTCGCGCAGGTCGGCGACCCCCGGCCTGCAATCGAATTATGAGCCCTTTCGTGGATTCAGCGACGTCGGAGTCCTTGTTTACACTGGCTACTAATTCGCTTGCGCCTACGCGCCATGCGCCACGTCGGCGTCCTGAGGCGTGACCGGTATCCGGCGAGACGCGTGATCTTGTCGACGACTGGCGTTTCTTTCCCGACGCGGCCTGACGGGGCCCCAAATGGAACGAAGCGACCTTTCTCAACGCCGCCCAAGTGGCCGGCGCAAGCGAGGATGCGTTGCGACTTGTTGCAACACTGGCGCGCAAGCGGTCCGCCTGGGCGCGGAGGGCCTTGAAGAAGAGCCTGCTCGCAGCGCCTTACGCGCCGCTGCGCTGACCGGGCGCGGTGTTTCAGCTGGCGCGACGACTACCGAAACGCGGGGATGACAAACTCCGGCAGAAATCTCTCGCCCGCGGTCACGAGCGCAATCGCCGCCACGGCGCCGAGCAGAGAAAGACCTGCCGACTTCCACCCTGGGTGAGCGCCGGCCGAGACGATCAGCATGATGATCAAGAGCCCCGCGTTTACGGCAGCCGGCAACAGCCATGGATGCAGGCCAAGACTGATGCTGATCCGCATTTCATCATTCGGGTTGAACACGCTGACGCCTGAAGCAAGCAGGCGCATGAGAAACGCCGCCAGCACGATCTGGAACGCCGCCAGCATCCGCCAGCTGCTCAAAAGTACGAGCGCGGCGCCCAGCACGGTCACGGCGGGGCCAGCGGCCGAAATCAGGACGGCGTGCTGTTTCGTCGCCTTCCCGTCCACCGGGTTTGCGCGGTTCGAGGAGACTTCCATGTCATAACCGAGCGCTGCGCCGGCAAGACCATGCGCCGCCTCATGCACGACGAACGTCGCGAACATCACCAGGAACATCGCTACAAAGACTTTCATCCGGGCTCCACGCTCAAATACGCCCGTCATTCAAGACCGGCGGCCCGCTCTTGGCGAGTTAAATCGCGACGAACCGAGGGTTTCAGGGGGCGACGCGCCGCAGGATGCGCTCGAGCATCTGCCCGTCCGTTTCATCGAACATCGCCTTGCGATCGCTGTCGACATCGAAAACGGCGATGAGAGTCCCAGATTGGTCGAAGACGGGCACGACGATCTCGGATTCTGACCGGCTGTCGCAGGCGATATGCCCCGGAAACTCATGCACGTCCGGCACGATCACAGTCTCACGCCTTGCCGCCGCTGCGCCGCACACACCCTTCCCAAAAGGAATGCGCAAGCAGCCGAGCGTGCCCTGATAGGGTCCGACCACCAGCTCGCGCTCCTTATGCGGATCAACGATGTAGAAGCCGGTCCAGAAATAATGCTCAAACGCGTGGTGGAGCAGATTGGAAATCGTCGCCATGCGCGCGACGAGATTGGTCTCGCCCTCGATCGTTGCGGCGATTTCCCTTTCCGTCTCGATGTAGCGCGCCCGTTTTTCTGAAGCGTTCATTGCCTGGGTCCTATTCCAAACACTAACTTCGGCAAGGCGCCGATCGCGACTTCGACGCGGTCCCCTTCGACGAGCGGACCAACTCCTTCCGGCGTGCCGGTGAAGATTAGGTCGCCAGGGCGCAACTCAAAAAGCCGCGAGAGCGCGATGATGATCTCGGGGACGCTCCAGATCATGGCGCTCAGCGGCGCGTTCTGTCGCAGCGCGCCGTTGACTGAGAGCGTGACCGACTCGCGCGCGAGAAAATCCGGCGAAAGCGCTTCCGTACGCAGAATTGCGCCCATCGGCGCGGAATGGTCGAATCCTTTCGCGCTGTCCCAGGGGGCGCCCGCTTTCTTCGCCTGCGCTTGCAGGTCGCGCCGGGTGAGGTCACAGCCCGCGGCATAGCCGAAGATGATCGCTTCGGCGGCGCGTGTGTCGGCAAAACCGCGCGCGGCGCCTTTGAGCGCGACGACGAGTTCCCCCTCAAAATGCAGATCCTCCGTACCGGGCGGATAGGGCAGAGTCGCGCCGCTCGGGGCGACGGCGTCAGCGGGCTTGGTGAAAAAGACTGGAGGCGCGGACTTCGGATCTGCGCCCATTTCGCGCACATGGTCCGCATAATTCCGACCGATGCAGAAAATCCGCCGCACCGGAAATCTTCCGCCGCCCGACACGGAGACGGCGGCCTGCGGCGGCGGCATCAATACAAAGGAGTCGGTCGTCATCAGGTCGCGCCTATGCCGCGGGTAGGACGGGGTCAGGATAATGGAGATGCACGTCCTGCCTCGGAAAGGGAATGCCCTGCTGCTGGAACGCCTCAAAAATGGCGAAACGCAATTCGTTCCGCGCCTGCGGGCCCTGCCCGATATCGGCGAGAAAGCCCGAAACCTCAAATTCGAGCGCGGCGGCGCCGAAACTCTTCCAGATCACGAAAGGGGCGGGCTCGACCAGAAACTGCGGGATGCGCCGGGCGCAGTCGAGCAGGATGTCATAGACGCGCCGCGGATCGGCCGAATAGGCGACATTCACGGGCACCGTGACGCGCCCCAGCGAATTGCGATGCGTGTAGTTGGTGACGGCGGAGGAAATCAGCTCCGAGTTCGGCACGATGATGGAGGATTTCTCGAAGGTCTCGATCTCGGTCGACCGCACGCTGATCTTCTTGACGATCCCCTGCCCTGACTGCGTCACGATCCAGTCGCCGACCTTGACCGGCCGTTCGAAGAGCAAAATCAATCCCGATACGAAGTTATTGACGACGCCCTGAAGACCGAGACCGACGCCGACCGACAGCGCGCCGGCGATCAGGGCGAGATTGGAGAGATCAACGCCGAGAATGGACACGCCCATCACGACGGCGACCAGCAGCCCGAGATAGCCGAGCAACGTGATGAGCGAATCCTGAACGCCGCGGTCGATGCGGGAATGGGCGAGCGGGCCGCGCTGCACGGCGCCCTGCACCAGTCGGGTGACGGCGAGAAGCGCTGCAAAAGCGGCAAGAGCAGCGAGGATATCCCCGATCGAGACTACGGCGCCGCCGATCCTGATGCCGGCGAAGGCGCGAATGGTGAGGTCGCGCACATCCCCGAGCGCCCAGCCGGCGAGCGCGAGCGCCGCCGGGATCAGGAGCAGGATCAGCACCGCGTCGATCGTGAGGCCGATCCAATACAGAGCGACGCGTCGATCCCCGCTTGCGGGCGCATCGCCGCCGGCCGACTGGCGCGGCAACTTCTGATCGACAGACGCCGCCGCTTCCTTGAGAGCCGCCCGCAGCGCCCAGACGATCGCCAGAATCAAGGCGCCGAAATAGAGGCGTGAGACCGCAAAATCCGCAATGCGGACATAGCCCGCGACCGCCGCCGCCGTCAGCGCTACGCCAAAAAGCCGCGCGCCGCGCCGCAGGAGCGACCACCGGTCGTCGCGCGCCGACGCGCCGCCTTCCCGCCAATGCCGTCCGAGACTGAGCGCAATAATCAGTGCGCCGATCAACGCCGCAGCGACGCCCTTGACGGCCGAGACGAGCGTCGGCGCGCCGTCGGCGGCCGCCGCCAGGACCAGCGCCGCGCCGAATACTGCGACCATTGAAAGCGTCAGCAGACTCGCCGCGCTGGCGCGGTCCTCGCCGATTTGGCTGAGCCGCCATCCTGGCGAGGCTGGCGCAAAAAGGCCGCTGAGAAACCCTTGCGCGACGAGCCAGCCGATGAGGGCGATCCACATGGATTCGGCGACGGGCGCCGCCGCGCGCGGCAAAAGGCCCGTTGCGCGCGCCGTTTCGATGACGGCGAACCCGGCGAGGAGACCCGGCGCAAGGCGCGACAGGACTTTGACGCCGGCGACAGCGAGCCGACGTTTGCGCGTCGGCTCCCGCCGCTGCATCGGTGCGATGACAGAGCGCTGCGCCGCCCGCGCCGCAGGCCCGAACAGGAGCAGCGACAAGACTGCTGCAGCGCCTACCAGCGCAAGACTCAAGGCTGTTCCTTCGTCCTGCGCTTTTGCCTCGCGCCAGCTCAGGAAATCAGCGGCGTATCTTTCCGACACTCTGCTCCAATCGGCGCGCGCCCCCGACCAGAGACGCGGCGAAATCAACGGCGCATCCTGCATCGCGAGGCTGGCATACAAAGTTTCAAGCCTGCGGCGCGTCACTTGGGAAAGAAGTGCATTGGCCTGTTCAATAGCCGCAGAGAGGCGGGTTCTTTGTGCGCGCAGCAAGGAAAGCGACTGATTGAGAACTCTCCGTTCGGCCGCGAGCGCCGGCGCCTCTGGCGGCTCGCCGTCTTTGGGTGCAGGTCCCAGTGACTTGGCGTCCGTCTCGACACGCGCGAGATCTTCCGAGACCGGCGCAAGCTCAGCGCGCGCCTCCGCAATGATCGTGCGCAAATGTGCGGGCGCCTGTCCGGTTTCCCCGCGCGCGATGTCGGCCTCAATCGTCGCAAGCCGCTCAAGCGTGCGCGCAATCTGTGCGTCGCGCGCCGCATCGGCATGGGCCAGTCCCACAATCGCGAAGAACGCGAGCGCAACCGCTGCCGCAAGGCGAAGCATGGTCCGCGCCGCTTTCACGGACATCCGCCGCTTTTCAGGACGCGCTGCGTTGACGCGGGGCGCCTTGCAAGCTGACGCAGCGGCCGCACAGGCCTGCGCTCGAGATTGCCGCCGCAATTCGGACAGGTCCCATGAAACTTCTGCGCCGCGCAGTCCGGACAGAACGTGCATTCAAACGTGCAGATGAACGCCGGCACCGCCGGCGGAAGATCGCGATCGCAGCATTCGCAATTTGGGCGCAGTGCCAGCATGAAATCAGACGATCTTTTGTCCTGTCTTCGCCCAATCCGCCATGAATTGCGCAAGGCCCTTGTCCGTGAGCGGGTGGTTGACAAGGCTTTTGATGATGGCGGGCGGCGCGGTCGCAACATCGGCCCCCGCGAGCGCGGCGTCGCGGATATGCATCGGCGACCGGATCGAGGCCGCAAGGATCTCCGTCTGGAAGTCAAAATTGTCGTAGATCGTCCGGATTTCGCGGATGAGCTCCATGCCGTCGGCGCCGATGTCGTCGAGCCGACCGATAAAGGGCGATATAAAGGTCGCGCCGCACTTGGCCGCGAGGAGCGCTTGGTTCGACGAAAAGCACAAAGTGACATTCGTCTTGATCCCTTCGCTTGAAAGCGACTTGCAGGCTTTGAGGCCTTCGAGCGTCAGGGGCAGTTTCACGGTTACGTTGCGCGCGATCTTGGCGAGCGCATGGCCTTCCTTGATCATCGCCGCGGCGTCCGCCCCAACGACCTCCGCGCTCACGGGACCGGCTGTCAGGTGACACATCTCCGCGATGACTTCCTTGAAGTCGCGGCCGGACTTGGCGATCAGCGACGGATTGGTCGTGACGCCGTCGACAAGGCCTGTCGGCAAGAGCTCCTTGATTTCGGCGATTTCGGCGGTGTCCAGGAAGAATTTCATGACGCGTCCTTTCCGGGGCATCTCATAGGGCAACATGGAGGGTCCCTCCCTTGGCGGGCGACTCAGTCCGAGAAGGGTAGCCGCTCCGGCGCGCCAGTCGAGGGCGCCCTTGCGCCTCTTCGTGAGGCGCACGAGAATGTGCCTTCGCCGCAGCCCGCGCGCCTTGTTTTGGGACCCTGAGGCTGTGATAAAAGCTTCAGAAGAATGGCGGCGCAGTCCCTTCCCCAAGCGCCCGAGACCCTGACGAGACCCATCATGAAACCAGCGCAACGCGCGGAATCGATTGTCATTCGCTTCGCCGGGGACTCCGGCGACGGCGTGCAGCTCCTCGGCGCGCAATTCGCCGAATCGACGGCCCTTGCGGGGTCGGATTTCTCAACCTTCCCGGACTTCCCGGCCGAGATCCGCGCCCCTGTCGGCACGACCTTTGGGGTCTCCGCCTTCCAGATCAATCTCGGCGAGCGGCGCGTTGCGACCGCTGGCGACGCCCCGGATGTGCTCGTCGCCTTCAATCCGGCGGCGCTGAAGGTCAATCTCGGCCTGTTGCCGAAGGGCGCGCTCATTCTGCTCAACACGGATGAATTCAACGAACGGAACTTCGCCAAGGCCGGCATCAAGCAGGACCCGCGCGCGACGGGAGAACTCGCCGACTTCGCCGTCTTCGAAATCCCGATGAAAACGCAGACGCTGGAGGCGACCAAGGATTCCGGCCTCAACCGGCGCGACGCCGAGCAGTGCAAGAACTTCTGGGCGCTCGGCGCCATCCTCTGGATGTTCGGGCGCGATCGCGGTTTCATCGAGACCTGGCTCAAAAAGAAATTCGAGAAGGAGCCGGCCGTGCTCGCCGGCAACATGGCCGCACTCAACGCGGGGCACGCCTATGCCGAAACGGTGGAGCTCTCCGCCGAGATCCCGCATTTTGAAGTGGGCGCTGCGCCCATGGCGCCGGGTACCTATCGATCGATCACCGGCGCCGAAGCGCTCTCCCTCGGCCTTGCCGCTGCGGGCGAGCTTGCCGACAAGCCGATCGTGTTCTGCTCCTACCCGATCACGCCCGCCTCGCCGATCCTGCATTACCTGTCACGCATGGGCGAACTCGGCATCTCGACCTTCCAGGCGGAAGACGAGATCGCCGCTTGCTGCGCGGCGATCGGCGCCTCTTATGGCGGCGCAATCGGCGTCACGTCGTCGTCGGGTCCCGGCATCGCGCTCAAGACTGAAGCGATCGGCCTTGCGGTGGCGACGGAATTGCCGCTCGTGATCGTCAACTCGCAACGCGGCGGGCCGTCGACGGGCCTGCCGACCAAGACCGAGCAGTCCGATCTTTATCAGGCCGTCTACGGACGGAATGCCGATACGCCCGTTCCCGTGCTCGCGACGGCCGATCCCGGAGACTGTTTCGATGCGGCGATCGAAGCGACGCGCGTTGCGCTCCGCCACATGACGCCGGTCTTCCTGTTGACCGACGGCTATATCGCGAACGCGGCGGGCCCGTGGTTCCTGCCCGACATGGCGTCCTACAAGCCGATTGAAACCAATGCGCCCCCCGCCGTTCCGGCCGCAGGCTGGCCGGCCGAAGACCCCGCCGCGCTGAAGCGCGCAATCTGGAACCGCGACCCCGCCTCGCTCGGCCGGCCCTGGACACCGCCGGGCCTCACGGGTCTCGCGCATCGCATCGGCGGGCTCGAAAAGGATATCGCGACGGGCGACATTTCTTATGAGGCGAAGAACCACCAGGCGATGAGCGATCTGCGCGCCGCGAAAGTTGCTTCGATCGCCAAATTCATCCCGCCGCAAAAGGTCGAACAAGGCTCGGCGAAAGGCCCGCTCGCCGTCGTCGGCTGGGGCTCAACGCATGGCGTTATCTGGCGCGCGGTGAACGAGGCGCGCGCGGCGGGGCTCGATGTCGCGCAAATCCATCTGCGCTGGCTCAATCCGCTGCCCGCCAATCTCGGCGAACTCTTACGCAGCTATGGCGCCGTGCTGCTGCCCGAGATGAATATGGGTCAGTGCGCGACGCTCCTGCGCGACAAGCTCGGGATTATGCCGGTGTCGCTGACGCAGGTGTCGGGACAGCCGTTCAAGATTGCGCAGATCGTGAAAGCGATCCGGGAGACGTATCCCTCGGCGATGCAAGCGGCGGAATAGGCGATATGCGTCTGATTCTGATCTTTCTGTGCGCAGCGGCGTCAGGCTGTACAAGCCGAGGCGGTAGTGATGAGGGCACGACGCAAACGCAAACAGCTTACTCAGTGTCTGGACAATGCCTCCCACGCGAATTCCAAGGTTGCTGCAGTTGGCGTGGTGGACTTGCCAAACTACGACCGACCGTTTGCGCAAATGGGACTCAGAGCCCGACGTGTGACACCTTGAACTTCGATGCTCGTGGTTATTGCAGTCGCTACAAGAGTCTAATCGCTATCGAATCTGATGGGACCGTCGTTTGCGAAGTTCCGAAGAAGCCTCCCACAAAAATCGCTTTCTGCGACTAGGTGTAAAGCATGAACGCCCCCCTCACCGCCAAAGACTTCGAGACCGACCAGGAAGTGCGCTGGTGCCCCGGCTGCGGCGATTACGCCATTCTGAAGGCCGTGCAGAAAACCATGGCTGCGATCGGCGCCGATCCGGACAAAACCGCTTTCGTCTCGGGCATCGGCTGCTCGTCGCGCTTCCCCTATTACATGAACACCTACGGCTTCCACACGATCCATGGCCGCGCGCCGGCCTTTGCGACGGGCCTGAAGCTCGCCAATCCCGAGATCGATGTGTGGCTCGTGACCGGGGACGGCGACGGCCTTTCGATCGGCGGCAATCACCTGCTGCATGTCCTGCGCCGCAACGTGAACATGCAGATCCTGCTCTTCAACAACGAGATTTACGGCCTCACCAAAGGCCAGTACTCGCCGACGAGCCGCATCGGCACGCGCTCGCCCTCGACGCCCAAGGGCTCGGTCGACGCGCCCTTGAACCCTTGCCTCTTCGCGCTCGGCGCCGGCGCGAAATTCATCGCGCGCGGCATCGACACGGATGCGAAAACCCTGCCGGACACGCTCAAAGCCGCGCACGACTTCAAGGGCGCCGCCTTCGTCGAGATCTTCCAGAACTGCATTGTCTATAATCCGGACGTGCACGCCGCCTTCGCCGAGAAGAAGGTCGCGGACGACCAGCAGATCGTCGTCAGACATGGCGAACCGCTCCTCTTCGCCAAGGGCAAGAAGGGCTTGCGCTTCGACCTCAAGACCTTCTCGCTCGAAGTCGTCGCCGTCGGCGACGGCGGCGTTCGGCTCGCGGACATTCTCGTCCATGACGAGACGAGCCCCGTGCTTGCGCAGATGTTGTTCGCGATGCCGCAGCCGCAATTCCCCGTCGCCATGGGCGTCGTCTATCGCGCGCCAGGCGCTCTCTCTTTCGACGAAGGGTTCTGGAACGCCCATCCGACGCACGGCAAACGCACGGGCAAGGTGGCGGACGCCCTCAAGAAGGGCACGGTTTGGAAGAAGGCCGGCTGAGGCGCCGCGTCCCCGTGACGATCACCGACGCAGACCTCGCCTATCTCATTCCGATCGCCGCCATCAGCATGTGGTGGGCGGTGATGTTCGCTGTTTCGCGGGTCAGCGGCTGGTCGCTTCTCGCCGAAGCCTATGCGACGGATGAAGACTTCGACGGCGCCAAAGCGCATCTTCAGTCGCTCTCCTTCACGCGTTTCGGCCTGCCGGCGAGTTACAACAATGTCGTCACTGTCGGCGCAGACGCCGCGGCGCTGCGGCTTTCCATGTTCCTGTTCTTCCGGCCCTTCCATCCGCCGCTGAAAATTCCGTTTGCGGACATCACGGCGGAGACGAAGAAGATGCTGGTGTTTGAAACGTTGCAATTGCGGGCCGCGCGCGCGCCGCAAGTGCGGATCAGCATGCCGAAGAGCCTGGCGGCCTGGGTCGCCGCGGCCTCGTCAGGCGCGTTTCATCTGCGGTCGTGAGCCTTCTCGGGCGCGTCCCGCGCCATACGCCCGGCCTTGCCGATTGGACTCGGCGGGTGAAACGGGTTTGCCGCCGGGCGGACCCGCGAAACAGACATTGCGAGCCTTCCGGCGCCCTTGTATGGTCCGCGCCTTTCCGGCGCCCCGCAAGGGCGGCCGGACCCCGAGGTCGGAGCGTGGCGCAGTCTGGTAGCGCACTTGCATGGGGTGCAAGGGGTCGGAGGTTCGAATCCTCTCGCTCCGACCATTTTTCCCCCGGCATTTCGTCCGTCCGCGCTTCAGGTTAGAAACGGCGCGTCACAACGGCGAGGCTTTCCGATGCCCATGGCCCATCGCGATATCCGCGGCGCGATACTCTACACCTCCAAAAAACCCGAGAAGCTCAACGAAAAGCGCGGATTCGAGCGGTTCCATTTCACGCAGCACACGGACGGAAAGATTACGCTGCGCGCGCACTGCACGATCGAGGAGCCTGCGCCGACGGTGATGCGCGACATCATCTATGCGCTGGACGAGCGCAAGAAGCCCATGGATTGCCATGTACGCCTTACCGTCGGCGACAAATTCATGGGGTCCGGCTGGTTCCGTTTTACCGAGACGATGATCGAATGCGAAAGCTACGGCCCTTCGATTGGGCGCCTGTCGCAGCGCATGCCCGTGCGCGGGCCGATCGAAGGCTTCGGCACCCATCCCGTCGTCGCGGACGGCTATCTCCTCTCGCTCTATGACTGGTCGACGGTCAAAGAACAGCCCATGCATGTCTATGTGCCGTCCCCGGATCATCGCGGCGCGACGCCGCCGATGATCGCCGAGGCGCGCATGCTGTTGCGGTTCCTCGGCGAGGAGCGCGTGACCGTGAAGGCCGGGACCTTCAAGACGCGGCATTTCCAGTTCACCGACCCCGGCGGCGGCATGGGCGACCATCCGGCCTATGACGTCTGGATCACCGATGACGAGGACGCCGTCATGGTCCAGGGCGGCGTCGGGGGCTACATGAAGACGTGGTACGAGTTGGTTGAGCTGGAAAGGTAGTTTTCCAAGGCCTGCGACGCCGCGTCCTTCGAGGCGCGCGCGCCGCGCGCACCTCAGGACGAGGCTCTTGAGCCCTACTCTGCCGCTACGCGCATCGCTCCTGACATCGCCGCCGAACACGCCGCCATGGTGCGCGAGGCGCGGGCGATGGGGTTCGTCATGTAATAGTCGCCGACCGCGGGCCGGAACGGTTCGGACGAAAGCGGACCCGCCTTCCCGACCTTCGTCAGTTCAAGCGGCGCGCCGCCCTGCTGGCCGATGCGGCCCAAAGACGGCGTCTCGGCGATCATCGCCTGACGCAGAACGATGAGCTCGTCATAGGGCAGACGTTTGCCGACATGGTCGGACAGAGCGCGCAGGATCGCCCAGTCTTCGCGCGCCTCGCCCGGCGGGAAGGCGGCGCGGCGGCTCATCTGGGCGCGGCCCTCGCTGTTGACATAAACGCCCGACTGCTCCGTATACGCCGCGCTCGGGAAGATGACGTCGGCCGCTTCGGCGCCCGCGTCGCCATGGCTGCCCTGATAGATCACGAAAGCGCCCTTGAGCGCGCCCGCCGGCAATTCGTCCGCGCCGAGATTGTAGACGATTTCGACCTCGCCGGCCTTCACGCCGGCGAGCACGCCCTTGAGGTCGCGGCCGCCGGGCCCCGGGAGGAATCCGAGATCGAGGCCCGCGACACGCGCCGCCGCCATATGCAGCACGTTGAACCCGTTCCATCCGTCTTTCACGGCGCCGACAGATTGAGCAAGGCGCGCGGCTTCCGCAAGCACGGCCTCGCCGTCGCCGCCGGCGAGCGCGCCCATGCCGAGAATGAGCATCGGCCGTTCAGCGGCTTTCAGCGCCTCGAAGAAGGCGCCCTTCCCGTTCGCAAGGTCGGCGAGCGCCTGCGGCCCGTCGCCGAGATGCTCATAGACGTAGGTGAGGTCCGCGCGCGGGCCGATCGAGGCGATCTTGAGCTTTGTGTTGGCGAGCCAGGCCTTGCGGATGCGTGCATTGAAAACAGCCGCTTCTTTCCGCGGATTGGTCCCGATGAGGAGGATCACATCGGCGCGTTCGACGCCCGCAAATCCGGCATTGAAAAGATAGGCGCCGCGCTCCCCGCCGAGCGGCGCAGCATCCTGACGGCAGTCCGTAGACTGAACGCCAAGGGCGCGCATGAGATCCTTCAGCGCCTTCATCGCTTCGGCGGGCGCAAGATCGCCGGCGAGCGCCGCGACGCGCTCAGGACGCGCCGATTTGAGGCGCGCCGAAGCGGCGGCGAAGGCCTCGTCCCAGCGCGCGGGACGAAGCTTGCCGTTCTCGCGGATATAAGGCCGGTCGAGACGCTGGCGCTTCAGGCCGTCGACGACGTGCCGCGTCTTGTCGGAAATCCACTCCTCGTTCACTGCCTCATTGAGACGCGGCAGGATGCGCAGCGCTTCCCGCCCGCGCACATCGACCCGGATCGCGGCGCCCATGGCGTCCATCACATCGATCGTTTCGGTCTTGGTGAGTTCCCAGGGGCGCGCATTGAACGCGTAAGGCTTGGAGGTCAGTGCGCCGACGGGGCAGACATCGACAAGATTGCCTGAGAGTTCGCTCTCGACGGCTTTCTCGAGATAGGTCGTGATCTCGGCGTTCTCGCCGCGATTGATGAGACCGAGGTCGGAAACGCCCGCAATCTCCGTCGCGAAGCGGACGCAGCGCGTACACTGAATGCAGCGGGTCATGATCGTCTTGATCAGCGGGCCCATGTGTTTTTCTTCAACGGCGCGCTTGTTTTCTTCATAGCGCGTGCCGTCGCGGCCATAGGCCATCGCCTGGTCCTGCAGGTCGCATTCGCCGCCCTGGTCGCAGATCGGACAGTCGAGCGGGTGGTTGATGAGCAGAAACTCCATCACCCCTTCGCGCGCCTTTTTCACCATCGGCGTATTGGTGAACATTTCCGGCAGCTCTCCATTGGGGCCGGACCGGAGGTCGCGCACATTCTGGGCGCAGGAAGCGACGGGCTTGGGCGGCCCGCCCTTCACCTCGATGAGACACATGCGGCAATTCCCGGCGACGGAGAGCCGCTCGTGATAGCAAAAGCGCGGGATCTCTTCGCCGGCAGCCTCGCAAGCCTGCAGCAAGGTGAGGTTCGCCGCGACCTCGACCTCGCGGCCATTGACTTTGACTTTGCGGAGATCGGCCATGGGAGAAGCGCCTCAGGGTTTACCGGCAAGCAGCGGCGGAATCGGGAAGAGTCGGCCGCGTTTTAAACGCGAACCGAAGGGGATTCCAGCCGTCGGGGCAAAGCGTCTCAGCGCTCCAGAATCTCGCAATGAACCGGGCCGCGGCGCAGATTGAAGCGATAGGTCTCGCCCCTCGGCACCATGACATGCTGAACAGAGCCGTCGGCCAACTCATAACGGATGACGAAGTCATTCGGCCGACGGCACGGCCGCATCGCCGTTCCTTTGAAGCTCGCACACTGCACGACACCGGGACCCGTCTTCATCGAGACAACCCCGCTCGCGCTAAGCTTGGCGGTCGCGTAGGCGGCCCCGCCTTCTTTGGCGGCCTCATAGTCTTCGGCGGTGATACTGGGGCATGCCCGCGACGGCGCGTCTGGCGGGGCATAGGCCGGGCCGCAGGCGCTCAACGTCAGGATCAAAACGCCTGCAATGATAATCCGCTTCATGACCTTGCCCTATCCGGCTGACAGGATTTGCCGAACCCTTAGGCGACTTCGGCGGTCAAACCTTGCCATGACCCCGCGCTGGCCGCTATCGCGGGCCCAGAGAAGCCGCAAGGATAGGCCCCATGATCCGCCGTTTCGCCGCCGTTTTCACGGCCCTTGCCGGGTTTGCCGCCAGCGCCGAGGCAGGATCCGCCAAGCTGACGCCCGAACGCATCAATGGCGAGGTCTCCCTATCCGGACCAACCGTCCGGGGCGCGGCCCTGTCGCCGGACGGGACGCTCGTGACCTTTCTCAAGGGGCGCGCCGAGGCGACGGCCACTCTTGATCTTTGGGCGATCGAGGCCGCCACCGGCGCCGAACGCCTGCTTGTGTCCTCGACGGACCTTGTCGGCGCGGAGGCGGAATTGTCGGAAGAGGAGAAGAACCGCCGCGAGCGCCAGCGCATCTACGACACCGGCATTATCGACTATCAATGGGACAAGCAGGGCAAACAGATCCTCTTTCCGCTCGGCGGCGATGTCTTCCTCTATGACCTTGCCGCCAAAGCGGCGCGCCGGCTGACCACGCCGGAAGCGTTCGAGACCGACGCCAAATTCTCCCCCGACGGCGCATTCGTCTCCTTCATTCGCAATGACGAACTCGTCGTCGTCGATGTCGCGAGCGGGGAAGAGCGTCAGGTGACGAAAGGCGCCGACGGCGTCATTCGCAACGGCGTCGCCGAATTCGTGGCGCAGGAAGAGCTTGACCGCGACACGGGCTATTGGTGGGCGCCGGGCGATGCGCGCATCGCCTTCACGCAGATCGACGAAAGCCCCGTGCCGATCGCCGAGCGCATTGACATTAACGCCGACAGCATCGTCACCATTCGCCAGCGATACCCGTTCGCGGGCGCAGCCAATGTGAAAGTGAAGCTTGGCGTGACGACCCCAAAAGGCGGAAAGCCCGTCTGGGTCGATCTCGGCGCCGATTCCGACATTTATGTCGCCCGCGTCTATTGGTCAGCAGACGGATCGCGCCTCTATGTCGAACGTCTTGCGCGCGACCAGAAGAGTATCGCTTTCCTCGAAGCCGACCCGAAGACCGGCAAATCGCGCACGCTCTTCACCGAATCCGCGCCGACCTTCGTAAACCTCGCGGAGGCGAAGGGGCTTGGCGGGTTTCATCCGCTGAAGGACGGCGGCTTCCTGCGCCTGTCGGAGCAATCGGGATTTTCGCGCCTCTATCGCCACAATGCTGACGGCGCCGTCGCCGGCGAAATCGGCGCGGGACCCGGCATCGTCGCGACGCTTGACTGCGTCGATGAAGACAGCGGCCGCGTCTATTTCGGCGGCTGGCGCGAAACGCCGATCGACCGGCATCTTTTCATGGCCGCTTTGGCCGGCAGTCCGGCGCAGCAGGTCACGACTGCGAAAGGTCAAACCCGAGGAACCTATTCGAAGAATTGCCGCACGGCGATCCGCGAACATGCGAACGACAGACAACCGCCGCAGGTCAGCGTGCACGACGCCGACGGCGCCTTCCGGTTCTGGCTCAATGAAAACAAGATTGCGGAGGGGCACCCCTACGCGCCCTTCGCCAAGGCGCATCTCAACTGGACCTACGGCCAGATCCTCGCCGCCGACGGCAAGACGAAACTCGATTACAAATATCTGAAACCTGCCGGCTTGAAGCGCGGCGAAAAGGCGCCGGCGATCATCCATGTCTATGGCGGGCCGCATGTTCAATATGTGAAAAACGACTGGAGCGATCGCTGGGATCTGCTCGCGCAGATGCTTGCACAGGCAGGCTACGTCGTCTTCCGGCTCGACAATCGCGGCGCGTCCAACCGCGGCACGGCGTTTGAGTCCGCGATCTACAAGAATCTGGGCGTCGTCGAAGTCGCGGACCAGGCGGAAGGCGCAAAATTCCTGAAGTCCCTGCCCTTCGTCGACGGCGCACGCATCGGCGTCTATGGCTGGTCCTATGGCGGCTATATGGCGCTGCGCATGCTGACCGCGACGCCCGACATTTACGCGGCCGGCGTATCCGGCGCCCCCGTCACGGACTGGGCGCTCTACGACACAGCGTATACGGAACGCTATATGGGCATGCCGGACGGCGAAGGCGGCCCTTACGACGCAAGTTCGGTCTTTTCCGATCTCGGCTCTCTGAAGGGGCGGCTTCTCGTCATCCATGGCATGGCCGACGACAACGTCATCTTCCAGAATTCCGTGAAGCTGATGGACGCGCTGCAAAAACAGGGCGCGGCGTTCGAGATCATGACCTATCCTGGCGAAAAGCACGGCTTCCGCGCACGGACGAACAAGATCCACCGCGACCGGCTGATTCTCGACTTCTTCGACAGGACGTTGAAGGCCCGTTAGGCGCTATAGCTATTTGCCTTGCGGATAGCGCATGCGGGCGAGCCAGCCGAACATGCCTTCGGCGTCGAAGCCCTTGTCGCGTGCGCGGGCTTTCAGCTTCTCGATCTGCATCACATTGTCGATGCGCCGTGCGAGGAAGTCCCGCGTCGGCGCCTCGTCGGCGCTGTCGTCGGCGAGCCAGCGTGCAAAAGTCGATGTCCAGACGGCGAGCAGCGTCGCGCGCTTGGTGTAGAAGTTGAAATCAGTTGAGGCGTCGTTGAGACCGCGCCAGACGGCGTCGGATGTCGCCCAGGCAAGCTCCGCGCCGAGCGGCGCGAAGACCGGCAGCGCCAGCGTCGCCGCCGCGCGCCTTGCGGCCTCTTTGTGGGGCTTCAGACTCTGGAGTCGTTCCCAGACCGCATCGGTGACTTTTTCTCGGATCTTTTTTCCCCCAAAAGCCTCGCCGGTCATGCTTGCGGTCATCGCCGCATCGGCCGTCAGGGACCAGTATTTGAGAACGTCGGCGACCCCCTTGGGGAAGGCCGCCGCAAGGGTCGATCGCGGCAGGCCCGCATCCTCCGCCGCCCGGCGCAGCATGACCGGCGTCCAGCCCTCGAATGGGGCGCGCTGAAGGGCGGCGTCGAGTAGCTTGGCACGGTGGGCGTCAAAAGCATCGGAATGGTCGAGCATGGGGGGGACTCTAAAGGCGCCGCGGCCCCAGTCCATGCGACCCAAGGCCTGATTTCGGCCAGTCTGGCGGAATTCGTAAAGGATGCCGGGAATGGACAGCCGCAAGGCCCTTTGATATAGACCCGCCCTCCAGCCGGGCGAATGACACGCAAGGCTGGACCGTTCTTGCCGAGCGTCGCGTGGCTGCCTGCCCCGTGGCGTTTTTGTTTCCAGAGGAGGCCTAGCCATCGTCCAGATAGTTGTCCGCGAAAACAACGTCGAACAGGCGTTGCGCGCGTTGAAGAAGAAGATGCAGCGGGAAGGCACTTTCCGCGAAATGAAGCGTCGCAAGTATTATGAAAAGCCGTCTGAGAAGCGCGCCCGCCAGAAGGCGGAAGCCGTGCGCCGGGCCCGCAAGTTGATCCGCAAGCGCCTGCAGCGCGAAGGCGTCACCTCGACTTAAGCTTGTGTCGTGGGCCCGGTGCAATGCGCCCGGCCTCGCCTGCCGATCAGCAATTTGATGTTTTGTTTTCCTGTGTGGGGTCTGCTGCGGCGCAGCGCGGCCAAGGCACTGTGCCGCCTGGCATTTCCGGATAAAACTTTAAGCAGATGGTCGCGCAAGCACATTGACGCTTCCGCCGTAACCATGTTTTCTGATCCGGATCACAATTTGGTCATTGCGACGGTGCATAGATTGCCGGCGGGGCCGCGTTGCGGGCAGGCGACGGCCGCGGGGGCGGCATAAAGAGGGGTATGTCTGGTGGCTGGATTGGGAACGAAAGCGCGTTCGGTTTTCTCGGCGGCGGCAGCGGTTCTGGCGCTTGGCTGCGGATCAGCCGCCTTGGCGCAGCAACATATCGACGAGCCGCGCCTTGATCCGATCTTCGGACGGTCCAAGCCGAAGGCCGAAAAGACCGACTACAATGTCAGCGCTCCTGAAGGCGACGACGCTTTCGACAACGACGCTGGCGACAATTTCAAGCGCGCCAGCGGGCTTGTCGGTGTGATGACATTCCTTACGCCCGACTCGACAAATCTCTCCTTTGGCCTCGGCCCTGTTTATCGCCCCGACTATTTCGGGTCTGACGATTACGAACTTGACGTCGATCCTGCCGCTTTTGTTCGCTTCGACAACTTCATCTTCCTGGACGATGACGGCGCGGACTTCGCCCTTGTCGGATTTTCCAATTTCAGCTTTGGACCGTCGATCCGCGTCGTAGGCCGCCGCGATGAGGACGACAACTTCGCGCTCAACGGCCTCGGCGATGTCGGCACGACATTTGAGTTCGGCGGGTTCGCGGCCACGACCTTTGTTGACCGATTTAGCGTGCGGTTCAAAGTCCGAAAGGGCATCAAGACCGGCCATCACGGTCTCATTGTCGATGGCACAGCGACCGCCCTCCTCTTCCGCTGGGGCGACGTATCGACGTCGATTTCGGGCCAGGCGAGCTGGATCGGCGACCGCTATGCGGACGCGTATTTCACCGTGACGCCGGCGCAATCGGCGCGCTCGGGCCTGCCGACTTACAATGCTGACGCCGGCTTCCGCGACATCGGCGGCAGCTTCAACGCCTATATCAATGTGCGCCGCAACTGGTCGCTGAACCCCTATGTCAGCTGGCGCTACATTTTCGACGGCATCAACGACACGCCGATCATCTCGCAATATGGCGACCGCAACCAGTTCACTGTAGGCTTCCACTTGCTGCGCGAATTCCAGTTCGGGCAGAAAAGAAAGAAGCGCAACGGCGGCATCTGATCGACCGTTGGCAGGCTGCTCGCGCCCGCAATGCCTTGCGGCGCATGCCGCTTTCATGCGCTGTCGGTCAAACGGCAATCTGGAGTCGCTAAGCCATAAGGCCAGCGATTCGGGCGCGAAACCCGCGCCTTGAAACAAGAGCGCGGGGCGTGTCGCGGCGGTCAGTTCGCTGGCTTGCGGAACAGGAGCGTCATGCGGTCCGACTCGCCGATCGCCTCCATTTGCGCTTTGAGCGCGGGATCCTCGCCGCTTGTCCCCAGCGTCGGCGGCAAGCGCCACACATTGTCTTTTTCCGTAGGCTGATCTTTCGGGTTGGCGTTGATCTCGGTTGATCCGACAAACTCGAAGCCGGCTGCGGCAAAGCGCGCGATGACGGCGTCTTGCTTCAGGTACCCGTTCTCGCCGTCGGCCCAGGCGTCAGAATTGCCGGCGGGCGCCCGATGCTGCTCGACGCCGACGACGCCGCCCGGCTTCAAAAGATCAAACGTCTCCTTGAGCGCGGCGCTGTAATAGCCGCCTTCATCGTCGAGGCGCGAGAAATGATGCAGCGCGCGGAAAAGGAGGACCGCGTCGACCGTGCCTTTGTAGCTTTCGGGCGCTGCGCCATACGCGAATGCCTCGATCGCAGCGCAGTCGCCCGCGCACCATGGCGCGGCATAGGCCGGCCACTTGGCCGGCCAGAGCTTCTGTTTCTCCGGGTCCGGACCATATTCGCCGAACTTCGCCCACATGTCGGGCGCGTAGTCTGCGCCGATGACTTTGCCGTTCGCCCCGAGATAAGGCAGCAGGATCTTTGTCCACCAGCCGCCGCCTGGCAGCACTTCGATGACGGTCATGCCGGGCCTGACGCCGTAGAATTCGAGCATTTCTTTCGGATGGCGCGCCGCATAGCGGGCCTTTTCGTCTTCGGGGAGCGCGGCGAGCACGGCGTCGAGGCGCGCCGAGGCGTCCGCCGCCGCCGTATCGACCGTCTCCGCCGGCTTGGCGTCGGGCGCCGCCGGCGCCTCCGCCTTCTTCGAGCAGGCGACAAGTGCCAAGGCCGCAGCGGCGCAGATCAGTGATTTCTTCAACATATCCCTACTCCTTCGTCGCGCCGTCATGACGCGCGCTCAATGCATGCCCTTGACGACTTCTTCGCACATTTTCTTAGCGTCGCCGAAGAGCATCATCGTGTTGTCGCGGAAGAAGAGCTCATTCTGCACGCCCGCATAGCCGGACGCCATGGAGCGCTTGACGAAAAGCACGGTGCCGGCGTTTTCGACGTCGAGGATCGGCATGCCGTAGATCGGCGAGGTCTTGTCGGTCTTGGCCGCCGGGTTCGTCACGTCATTGGCGCCGATGACGAAGGCGACATCCGAACCCTTGAATTCGGAGTTGATGTCCTCAAGCTCGAAGACCTCGTCATAGGGCACCTGCGCTTCGGCGAGGAGCACGTTCATATGGCCGGGCATGCGGCCCGCGACCGGATGGATCGCGTATTTCACCGTGACGCCGTTCTTCTTCAGCGTATCGGCCATTTCCTTCAGCGCGTGCTGCGCCTGTGAGACCGCCATGCCGTAGCCCGGCACGATGATGACCTTCCCGGCATTCTTCATGATGAAGGCGGCGTCTTCAGCAGAACCCTGCTTGATCGGCCGGTCATCCTTGCCGCCGCCCGCGGCCGCCGCCATCTCACCTCCGAAACCGCCGAGGATGACCGAAAGGAAGGGCCGGTTCATCGCCTTGCACATGATGTAGGAGAGGATCGCGCCCGACGAGCCGACAAGGGCGCCGGTGATGATGAGCGCCATGTTCTCCAGCGTGAATCCGATGCCGGCCGCCGCCCATCCGGAATAAGAGTTCAGCATCGAGATGACGACCGGCATGTCGCCGCCGCCGATCGGGATGATGAGGAGAAAGCCGAGCGCAAGCGCCACCAAAGTCAGCACCAGGAAGATCGGCCAGTTCTGCGCGCCCGTGAGCATGAGCGCGATGCAGATGAGAACGACGAGCCCGAGCGCTATGTTGATGAGGTGCCGCGCGGGCAGCATGATCGGCTTGCCCGACATTTTGCCGGAAAGCTTCAACACCGCGATGATTGAGCCCGTAAAGGTGATGGCGCCGATGGCCACGCCGAGCGACATCTCGACGATCGACTGCAAATGAATGCGGCCGGGCGCGCCGATGCCGAAGGCGTCCGGCGCGAGGAACGCCGCCCAGGCGATGAAGACCGCCGCAAGGCCGACGAGGCTGTGAAAGCCTGCCACAAGTTCGGGCATTTGCGTGAGCTTTACGGTCCGCGCCATCCAGGCGCCGACCATGCCCCCGGCGAGGACGCCCGCCGCGACCATCGACCAGGTGCCGAGACTCTTGTTCTGCAGGATGAACAAGGTCGTCACGACGGCAAGCGCCATGCCGATCATGCCGTAGCGATTGCCCTGCCGCGCCGTCGCTGGCGAGGAAAGCCCGCGCAACGCCAGAATGAACAGCACGCCGGAGACGACGTACAGAATCGCCGGGAGGTTTTCAGTCATTGTGCGAACTTTCTTTCAGAATGCGCTCAAGTTCGGCGATCAGCGCGGGAAAATCGTCCGTTACGGTCTTGTACAGGACCGAGTCCAGCACCAATCGATAGCCGTGTATCAATTTGTGCCGCATGCTGATGATTTCGGACCATGGCAGGATCGGATGCGCCGCCTGAAACGCGCGATCAACCTTGTTCGCGGCCTCGCCGATCACCTCGACGGCGCGCGCCGCGGCGAAGACAGTCTTTCTGTCTGCGGCGAACGCCTCGTAGCTCATGCCGCGGATAAAGTTCTGTCCAGACTGCGCGTATTCGAGCATGTCTTCCAGAAGAAATCGGGTCGGGGGATCGATCACGCCTTCACCAGATCGCGCTCGAGATAAGCCCGCCTCTCCGGCTTCAGCGCTTCGCGGCTGACAAGATCGACGGATCGTCCGAGCGCTCGCTCCAGCTCCATTTGCGCGCGTATGAGATCGAACAGCGTGGGCTTGCCCGTGACGTCATAGACAAGATCGATATCGCTGTCGGCGCGCTCTTCACTGCGCGCAACCGACCCGACGACGCCGATCAGCCGCACGCCGAATCGCGCTTCAAACTCCGGCCCGCGAGCTTTTATACAATCCAGCGTCCTGAGGAGAAGCGCCGACATCGTCAGGTCCCCTTTTTCTTGTACATGGAAAGCATGCGCTGCGTGACGAGGAATCCGCCGAAGATGTTGACGCTCGCCAGCACGACGGCGAGGAAGCCGAAAGTTTTCGACCATCCGCCCGCGGCCGATCCCATCACGTCGGCGCCGACGGCGATGAGCGCGCCGACGATGACCACGGAGGAAACAGCATTGGTGACAGACATCAAAGGCGTGTGCAGCGCCGGCGTCACCGACCAGACGACATAATAGCCGACGAAGATCGCGAGCACGAAAAGGGCGAGGAGATAGATGAAATCCGAGGGGCCGGCGAGCTGCGCGGCGATCTCTGCGAGCTGGTCGGCCCAGTTGCGCGCCTCGACCGCGGCTTGCGCCGCGACATCGGCGTTGGTCGTCGCTGTGGCGGCGGCGGCCTCGGCGTTCTGCGCCGCAAGTTCAGCTTGCGCGGCGGCCTGCTCGATGACCTGGCGTTGCGATTCCATGGCTTGGACCCTCGTTCCTGTTCAGGCGGCCGCGGCGGGCGCGCCGCCGAATTGCGGATGCACGATCTTGCCCTCGCGCGTCAGGCCGACGGCCTTGAAGATTTCGTCATTCCAGTCGACGGCGAAACTCTTCGTCTCCTTGTTCCAGAAGGCGGAAAGGAAGTTGTAGAGATTGCGCGCATAAAGATTGGACGCGTCGGCGGCCAATCGTCCGGGTACGTTCTTGAAGCCGAGTATGGTGACGCCGCCGATTTCCGCCGCCTCGCCCGCCCGGCTCGTTTCGACATTGCCGCCTGCTTCGACCGCAAGATCGACGATCACGGACCCCGGCTGCATCGAGCGCACCATAGCCTCAGTGACGAGTTTGGGCGCCGGCCGGCCTGGGATGAGCGCCGTGGTGATGACGATGTTCTGTTTCTTGATGTGCGCGGCGACAAATTCCGCCTGGCGGCGCTTGAAGTCCTCTGACATTTCCTTGGCGTAACCGCCGGATGTCTCGGCGCTTTTCATCGCTTCTTCGTCGACGGTGACGAAGGCGGCGCCAAGGCTCTGCACCTGTTCCTTGGCGGCAAAGCGCACATCCGTCGCCGAGACGATGGCGCCGAGGCGGCGTGCTGTCGCGATCGCCTGAAGCCCCGCGACGCCTGCCCCCATGATGAAGACCTTCGCCGCCGGCACGGTGCCCGCCGCCGTCATCATCATCGGGAAAGCGCGGCCATAGTGGGCGGCAGCGTCAATCACTGCCTTGTAACCGGCAAGGTTCGACTGCGAGGAGAGGACATCCATCGACTGCGCGCGCGTGATGCGCGGCATCAGATCCATCGCAAAAGCGTCGACACCGGCGTCCGCATAGGCTTTGAGCAGGCCGGGTTCTGCGTGCGGCGAAAGAATGGCCACGAGCTTGGCGCCGCGGCCGAGGGCGGACATTTCCTGCTCGGTCGGGCGCTGCACCTTCAGGACGACATCGGCGCCCATGGCGGCGTCGGCCGCCGTCTGCGCGAGCGCCGCGCCCACATCGGCATAGGCCTTGTCGGCATATTGCGCGCCCTCGCCCGCGCCCATTTCGACGGCGACCTCCGCGCCGAGCGCGATGAATTTTTTCACCGTCTCGGGCGTTGCGGCGACGCGCGTTTCGTTCGGGCGCGTTTCCGTCAGTACAGCGATCTTCATCTGGCCTCCGATGCGCGCCGGCTTCCCGCGCCACTGCGGGGTCCGGCGATTGTTGACGTCTTGCGCCTAGGGCGCAGACCGCGGAACGGGAGGGCGAACGCTAGTGCGAAAAGAACAGCTTCACGATGATGTAAACCAACACATAGACGATGACGCCCGAGACAAGCGCCGTGCCCACGCCGTTGGCGAGAACCAGCTGGGTGAAAAACATCGAGAGGCCGAGGCAGAACGGCACGCCGACCTCGGCGCTGAATTTCATCACCGCCTGATACGTCTTCCGGTTCTGCTCGGCGTCCGCCGCGCGTTGTAGTGCATTGTCCGCCATGATCTCGCTCCGCCGCCCTTGTCTTGCATTGCGCCTCAATCGACCCCCGGACGCCGGACCGGCAAGCGGCCGGGCGGTCGTCCGTTTCATCCGCCCGAAAGCGGCCGGCGCAATCTGGTGTTGCGGCGGTTTTTGTGACGGAATTCAGAGCCTTGGGCAAGGGGGCTCTCGCTCTTGGGAAGGCCGTCACACGCCGACCCGCACTGGCCAGCAATTGAGGAGCGCCCGCAGCGTCGCAATAAAGGCGATGGGATGCTCCATCATCAGGTGATGATGCGCGGCCGGCATTTCGATGAAGGGCGCCCGGCCCCGGGTCTGCGCTGCCAAGTGATCGAAGCCCGGCCCGCGCGCAAACAGAGAGTCCTCCCCATAGACAAAGGCGAGCGGGCAGCGCGCCGCAAGGAAGAGATTGCGCTCGAAATGAATTTCAAAATTCCGCCCCTGGGCGGGATCGAATTTCCAGCGCCAGCCCTTGCCGCCTTCCGGACGGTCGGCCTCGATGAGGCCCATGCGGGCGATATAGTCGACGAGATAGAGCTGGTCGCAGGGCTGGTCCGGCAGGAACCGAAAGCGCGAGACCGGAGTCTCGATCGCGTCATGAAACCGGATGGGCTTGGCCGGCGCCGGGGCCATGCCGGGATTGGCCTTGAGGATCGTATAGCCCTCGTCCGGGTCCGGCGCCGCGATCGGGCTGTCGATGATGACGGCGCCGGCGAGCCGCTCGCCAAATCGTTCGACCGCGGACAATGTCACCCAGCCGCCGAAGGAATGGCCGACGACGATCGGCCGCCTTCCTTCGGGCAGGCGCGCATGATCGATGACGGCGAAGAGTTCGTCGACGATGCCGTTCATGGAGTAACGCGGGCGCCAGTCGCTGTCGCCCATGCCGGAAAGATCGAAGGCGACGACGCGGTAATGCTCGGAGAAATGCGGCGCGAAGGGCCGCCACCAATTGCGGTGCGCGCGCCCGCCATGCACGAAGACGAGCCCGCGCTTGCCGACCTCGCCCCAGGCCGAATAGCGGATGCGCGCGCCGTCGACGACAACTTCGCTCTCTTCCGACGGCGCGGCGATCGCCTTTTCGAACCAGGCGGGCGCCGGGGGCTTCCTGCCGCCGAGCGCGGCGAGCGGCCGCGTGAAGCCGTCCTTCCGCTCGGCCGCGCCGGTCTTCTCCGTATCCTTGTCAGACATGGTGCTCGCGCCGCGCGCCCTCTCCGCCGTGATCCGTAAACGAATTGTTAACGCCGTCCGCGCCGACGCTTGCGCAAGCGGCGGGGCCTTTCCCGGAATGAAACGGTTTAAGCGCGCGTTTACGGCGTTCGCCTATACCGGTCGCGCAAAGATTTGCCGACAAAGAGGCCGCACCGCAATGGCGAAGACCATATTGATAGTCGACGACGATCCGGTGCAGCGCCGGCTGATGCGCGCTGTCTGCGAAAAGGCGGGCTTCCCCGTGCTGCAGGCCGACAGCGGCGAGAACGCCCTGTCTCTCCTGCAGAGTCAGGAAGGCGCCGACGCCGCGCTCGTCATGCTCGACCTGCGCATGCCGGGCCTTGGCGGCATGGAGGCCCTGAAGCGCATCAAGTCGTTCCGTGAGGAACTGCCCGTGATCGTGCTCACGGCGCAGGGCGGGATCGACACCGTCGTCGAGGCGATGCAGAGCGGCGCGGCGGACTTTTTCGTCAAGCCCGCAAGCCCCGAACGGGTCATCGTCTCGATCAACAACGCGCTCAACATCACGGTCCTCAAGGACGAAGTCTCGCGCCTGAAGCGCAAGCAAGAAGGCGCGCTCGGCTTCAAGGATCTCATCGGCGAGAGCGCGGCCTTGAAACATGTCTGCCGCCTCGGTGAACGCGCGGCGACCTCGAACATCCCGATCCTCATCACCGGCGAGTCCGGCACCGGCAAGGAAATGATCGCGCGCGCCATTCAAGGGTCGTCCGAGCGCGCGCGGCGCCCCTTCATCAGCGTCAATTGTGGCGCGATCTCGCCCAATCTCGTCGAGAGCCTGCTCTTCGGCCATGAGAAGGGCTCGTTCACCGGGGCCGTGACCAAACATGTCGGCAAATTCCAGGAGGCCGATGGCGGCACGCTCTTCCTCGAT
Organism: uncultured Caulobacterales bacterium; assembly: GCA_964507915.1. Classification (GTDB taxonomy): domain Bacteria; phylum Pseudomonadota; class Alphaproteobacteria; order Caulobacterales; family Parvularculaceae; genus Amphiplicatus. Next base: position 366,915 of record CAZDRH010000002.1, on the reverse strand, counting down.
GAGGTCGGCGAACTGCCGCCCGATATGCAGGTCAAACTCCTGCGCGCGTTGCAGGAAGGCGAAGTCGATCCCGTGGGCTCGAAGCGCCCGGTCAAGGTCGATGTCCGCGTCATCTCGGCGACAAACCGCAATCTCGCTGAAGAAGTGAAGGCCGGCCGGTTCCGCGAGGACCTCTTCTACCGGCTCAACGTTTTCCCGATCCACTGCCCGCCCTTGCGCGAGCGCGCCGAGGACATCCCGGCGCTGATCGACCACTTCATCCAGCGCTACAATGCCGAAGAGCGCCGCGACGTGCGGGGCGTGCGCCATGAGGTGCTCGCCGTCCTGATGCGCCAGCCTTGGCCGGGCAATATCCGGCAATTGGAGAACACGATTTTCCGCGCTGTTGTCCTTGCCGAAAATTCCTATCTTTCGGCGGTCGACTTCCCGCTGCTCTCGCAGGAATTCCGCGACGCCGGCGTCGATCTTGGGCCCCCGCTGGTCGAGACCGAGACGAGCGCCGCCGCGCCCGCCTTCGGTCCCGCCGGCGCAGTCGCGACCGCGGCGAATGGCGCAGCGCCGGTCACCATCTTCGACCGCGAAGGCAATCTGCGCACGCTCGAAGCGATTGAGCGCGACCTCATTCAGCTTGCGATCGACACCTATGAAGGCCGCATGTCGGAAGTGGCGCGCCGGCTCGGCATGGGCCGCTCGACGCTTTACCGCAAACTCCGCGACCACGGCCTTGAGGTGAAACGCGCGAGCTGAGCGGCGCCGCTTCCGCGCTATCTGCTTCAAAACGGTCGGCGGCCCGCCAAAGCCGAAAATCGCGAAGCCGGAGAAACATTGGGGTTGCGGGCGAAATTGTACAATTCGTGAGCGCCGTTTCTGAAAGGCGGCGAGCCTGGTTTTCGCGTGGACGAAAATCGCGAGGCGGCAGAAAAACTGGCTTTGCCGGCGATAAGGCGCCTTTCGCAGGCGTTTGTGCTGGAACGCCGCCGCGGCGTTTGCGACGGCGCGCGATGTGCGCATTGGACGGGCTCTGTCGGGATGGGCGGGGATCATACGCTGCTCGGCTGCACGGCATTTGAGGCCCGCCATAGTACGGGCGCCGTCAACCCCTGTGGATAGATTTATTTTTCTGTAGGCGGATCAATGGTCCGCATGGTTTATTCGCGCGCGGGTTGCGGAAGCGGACGGAGCACTTGTTGCGGTCGCTTCGGCAAGCGCCTCGCCCTTCGAGGCGGCCCTGCGGGCCGCACTTCAGGGTGAGGCGTCTTTGATCTTGGAGCGGAAAATGAAGCCTCACCCTGAGGTGCTCCGCGAAGCGGAGCCTCGAAGGGCGAGGCGCGCCGCCCAGGGCGATCTCATTTGCTGATTTCCTCCTCCGCGCAAGCGGGGGAGGTGTCGCCGAAGGCGACGGCGGGCTCTCTCCACGCATTCCGAATGCGCGAAAGCGCCCCCATCGTCGGCTACGCCGACACTTCCCCCGTCTGGCGACGGGGGAAGAACGACCGTCGGCAACGTGCCTTCTCAATTGCGATCACTCCAGCGCGCCGCCGCCTCGCCCTTGCCAAAGCATCCGCTGGATGCTTTTATGCATCCAGCGGATGCATAGGAGGCTCGCCTTGTCCCCCTTCGACATGATCAAATCCCATCTCGGCGAAAATGTGCCCTTTGCGCGCCATGCCGGCGTCACCATTACTGACGTCTCAGAAGGCGCAGCGACTGCGGCGCTCGACGAGACCGCGCAGTCCGTCAATCACATCGGCTCGCAGCATGCCGGCGCGCTCTTCACGCTCGGCGAAACAGCGTCAGGCGCGGCGATGGCGGGGCTCTTCGCAGACCGCCTCCTCGCCATCCGACCGCTCGCAACGCAAGCGACCATCGGCTACCGGAAAATCGCAAAGGGCCGGATCATCGCGAAGGCCCATGTTGACGGCTCGGCAGAGGCCTTGCGCGCCGCGCTCGACCGCGACGGGCGCGCGCGGTTCGACGTGAAGGTCGCGCTCGAAAATGAGAACGGCGCGGAAGTTGCGACGATGACGGTCGAATGGGACGTGAAAAAACTTTGACGCCGCGCAAGGCCGTAAAGACCCGCCGGCAGTTTCACCACGGCTTCCTCGCGGAGTCGGCGACGGAAGCTGCGCTCGAAATTCTCGAGGCCGAAGGCGCAGCGGCTCTCACGATGCGTCGTGTCGCTGAAGCCTGCGGGGTCGCGCATCGCTCGCTCTACCGTCATTTCGCCGACCGCGAGGCGCTCCTCGGCGCCCTCGCCGCGCGCGGTTTTGAGGCGCTCGTTAAGACCCTCGCCCTCGCTGAAACCCGCGAAGACCTGATCGGTCTTTACGCGCGCTTCGCGCTGAAGCGGCCTGATCTTTACGGCGTGATGATGTCGCGCACGAACGACGCGATCAACGGCGATCCGGCGTTGAGGGCCTCGGCCGACCGCATGATCACCGAGTCCTTGCGCCTCCTTGCGCCTGGCGAACCGAACGAAACGCAGGCGCGCCGGGCCGTGATGAAAGTCTGGATGGCGCTCCATGGCGGCGTTGCGCTGTATCAGGCTGGCATGATCAAGGCGCGCAACGTCGCGGCCTTCATTGGCGAGATGACGGCGATCCTCGACAATTCCAATTGTACGCATTCAGTCAGCAATTCCCACGGCGACCGTCGGGCTGACTGAAGCGAAGCGACAAACATGTTTCGCGCGCCCCACGCCATTCATGTATTTCTAGAATCAAATAATAACCAATTGAAAAAATATATCATACCGAGGATGAATACAAAAATAGAAAGCTGACAAAGTCCCCAAGAACTCATAGCGTTTATTGCTGCTGTCAACATTTGACCGCTTTCACCGCCCAACCCATCCACAAAACCAGCGAACCGAGGCATCCACACCTCAGCAATCGGCGCGACGACAGGCGTGATCGCCGCCGAAAGCGCGGCAAAGCCGACATGCCGCGCAATGCTCGTCAATTTTAGCGTCGTTCCTGCTTCGATGACATCCATTCGTGAGCGGATGACGCGCCAGATATCGTTGTATCGGTCTGCAATCTCGGAGATTCGCTCATATGTCGTCACAAGCCGCCGGTTGATGAAGGCGTCATAGGATTGCCATCCCGGGATTCTGGTTATCTCAAGATCTTCCAGTTGGCGCTTCATCGCCTGGAACGCGACTTTGTTCGAGCTGACCCTCGATACAAGCGAATGGTTCGCGCTCCAAACTTCAGACAATCTTTCTCTTATCAATTTTTTCAACTCAGAATATTGCGCGCGTTCATTTATTGTCCTTGACTCTAATTTACTGAGTTCATATTCTATGTCTTCAAGGTATTCCATCGCGCTGTTTATCGCGCCGATGTCCGAAATCGCCATGAGTCTCAGCGTTCCCATGGTCAGCAACCTCGAAACTATGCGGCTTATCCAAAATGATTCGTCCGTTTTGTAAGCGCGCTCGAGATATAGTTTGCGTGTCGCCTCATCGGCGTTCTCGGGATCGCCATCGCGCGGAGGCTGCGGCGACGATCCGCGCTCGCTTGGTATGGTAGCCTTATAGATGAGCAGAAAGCGCAAGTAATCGTTTGAGCTTGGAGATGTCTGCGCCCCTACATTCGACGTGTATATTACGCTTCCATTACGCAGATAATTGGCGACCAAATCGTGCAAGCCGGTCTTGTACACTGTCGGCTTCGCCAGATACCAGAATTGATTGAGAAAATTTATCGTCTCGTCGATTTCTGGGCCCGGTTTCCACTTGGATACGACATTCAAATCCGCAAAGTGCGGCTTTAGCCCAGAAATCTGAAAGCTCTCGGACGGCAAAACGGCGCCATGGAACACGCAGAAGATCCCGCCATCTTCCTGATCGGGATGCCTTGCGGATTCCCCGCCTCCCCAGCCCTCCGTAAACTGATAAATCAACCGGGCGAGCTTTAGGTTTATCTGCGCGCCTTTTTCAGCGTCGTCGGCGCTCAGCGCAAAACGCGGGAGTTCGTCGTACAGAACCCGGAGCAGTTCTTCCGTGCCCGAAAGGGATTTTTGGTGCCGGATCCGAGCCCCTCTCGCCGAAACGCCTTCAATGGAGGCGGGCCTGCCCGCGCCCTTGGGCGCAGCCTCCAAGTGCAGCGGCACAAATAGAGTTAAAGTCACATATTCTCTATGTAACTCTATTCTAGCGTTTAAATACTTTCTGACGTCTTCAATTTGTTCCGCTTTTGAAACTGGGCAACAATCTATAGCGAGAACTTCGCCGCCCTTCGACCCGCCGCGACTGCGCGGACCGCGCGGGGCCATGTGTTCATCAGGCTTATCGGCGGCAGGCGATCCTCGGTCGGAACCGGGCGCTATTTTGCGCGATCTGTAATAGCCGCTGAACGAATCAATGAAGGCGTCGTCGATATCCTGAAGCGTGTATACGCTGCTGTCTCGGCCAGTCGGTTTGTTAGGGATGCGGCGGGACCAGTCGCCTTGCAGGCCGTATTTCAAAAACTGCCTTAAGTGCTCTGGGTTCTTCAGCCTGATGCCCGCGCCGAGGCGGCGGCCTATGTGTATGACATAGCACGGCCATTCCATCGACGTCGGATAGTATCGATGCGGCTCGGCATGGGCTTCAAAATAGTCTTTGACGAGAACAGAGCTCGAAAAGAAATGATCTGGGCCAAATTCTGTGTGCGCAGGATTTGCGTCAAGCGGCCGCTCAAGCGCAGCCGCGATTTGCCGAGCCCATTCGGCGAACTGCATTTTCATGTGATGATCGTTACTTTCCCCGCAAAAAAGTTATCCACGAATCCCCATGAAAACAACTCGCTTCTGCACGTAGGCCGATCGTGACAGCAGGAACTGGCCGCCTGCCCTCGGCGCATGGAAGGATGTTTCCCGTTTCCCCGGCGCGCCTTACGGTGAGGTCATGGCCAACCACATCACCTTCGCGCGGATCTTCCTCGTGCTGCCCTTTGCAGCGATGTTCTTCCTTGCCGAGCCCTGGGCGATGAATGCAGCCTTGCTGATTTTCGGTCTCGCCGCGCTGACGGATCTTCTCGACGGCTGGGTCGCGCGCGCGCGCAATGAGGTCTCGGCCCTGGGCGCCGCGCTCGATCCCGTCGCCGACAAGCTCCTCATTGCGGCGGCGCTCCTCCTCCTCACCCGCAACGGCATCATCCGCGAGGCGGGAACGGCGGCGGCGCTGATCATCCTGTTGCGCGAAATCTTGGTGGGGGGCTTGCGCGAGGCGCTGGGCGCCCGGGCGCAGACCCTCCCCGTCACGGCGCTCGCCAAGGGCAAAACCGCCGCACAGATGATGGCGATCGGCCTTCTTCTCGCCGCAACGCCGGACGGCGTGCTCGGACCCTCCGCCCAGCCCCTCGCCGACGGGGTTCTCTGGCTTGCCGCCGTCCTTACTTTGTGGACGGGAGCCGATTATGCTCGGCGGGGAATCAAGGCGCTGTCCGGCCGCGCCTGACCCAATGGCGCGACCTGCTCATGAACGACCCGCAGAAGATCGGCGAAGAACCGTCGCACATCCTCATCGTCGATGATGACGACCGCATCCGCACGCTGCTGAAAAAATATCTCTCCGAAAACGGCTTCCGCGCCTCGGCGGCGGCCAATGGCGAAGAGGCGCGCGCGCTTCTCTCCCACATGGATTTCGACCTGCTCATCGTCGATGTCATGATGCCGGGCATGTCGGGCTTTGACCTCACCGAGAAGACGCGCGCCATCTCGAATGTGCCGATCCTTCTCCTGACGGCGCGCGGCCTGCCCGAGGACCGGATCGAGGGCCTTGAAAAGGGCGCCGACGACTATCTCTCCAAACCCTTCGAGCCGCGGGAACTCTTGCTGCGCGTCAACGCGCTCCTGCGCCGCTCGGGGGCCGTCGCGCGCGAACGCGCCGAACTCACCTTCGGCGACTGCGCCTTCTCGCCTAGGCGCGGCGAACTCCGGCGTGCGGGCACCCTTGTCAAACTCACCTCCGGCGAACTCGCGCTCCTGCGCGCCCTCGCCCAGAAGCCGGGCCAGGCGATCTCGCGCACCGCGCTCGCCGAAATCACCTCGACCGCCATGGAGCGCTCCGTCGACGTGCAGGTGACGCGTCTGCGCAAGAAGATCGAGGTCGATCCCCGCACGCCGATCTATCTGCAGACTGTGCGCGGGATCGGCTACGCCCTCATGCCGGATTGACGGCCATGCTGAAGCGCTATCTGCCGAAGAGTCTCTACGCGCGGGTCGTGCTGATCGTCATCCTGCCGATCTTCCTGATGCAGACATTTGTCACCTACGTCTTCTTTGAACGGCATTGGGACCTCGTCAGCGCCAATCTTTCCGCCAATACGGCGGGCCAGATCGCCCTCGTCACGCGCCTCTACAGCGAGGCGGCCGATCCCTTCGAGCGCCGCAGGATCGAGGCGGACGCGCTTGAGGACCTCGACATCAGCGTGCGGTTTGAGCCGGGCGGCAAGATCCCCGCAGGCAAGGACAAGACGACGCCCTTCACGATGTATTCGGACACGCTGCGCCGTCTCCTCGACGAAAGCATCGACGGGCCGTTCTGGTTCGACACGCGCAGCTGGCCGGCTTATGTCGAGATCCGTGTGCAGATCGACGACGGCTATCTCGTCTTCCTGCCGCGGCGCGACCGCGTCTTCGCCACCAACGGGCCGATCTTCGTGCTGTGGCTCGTCGGGGTGACGCTCCTCCTCGGCTGGATCGCGATCGTTTTTCTGCGCAATCAGGTGCGTTCGATCCTACGCCTCGCTGAGGCCGCCGAAGCCTTCGGGCGCGGCCGCGATAAGCCGGATTTCAGGCCCTCCGGCGCGACGGAAGTCCGGCGCGCGGGCCGCGCCTTCATCGCCATGCGCGAGCGCATCAAACGGCACATGCATCAGCGCACGGCCATGCTCGCCGGTTTCAGCCATGATCTGCGCACGCCGCTGACGCGCATGAAGCTGGCGCTCGCCATGCAGCCCGACACGCCGGACGTCGAAGCCTTGCGCGGGGATGTCGCCGAGATGGAGCGCATGGTCGACGCCTATCTCACCTTCGCGCGCGACATCAGCGCAAGCGAGCCGCCTGAACTCGCCGATGTCTCCGAGCTCTTGCGCGCGGCCGCCGGCGAGGCGCGGCGCGCGGGACAAAATGTGGAAGCCGATATCGAGTCGGGGCTTTCAGCCCATTGCCGGCGGGAGGCGCTGCGCCGCGCCGTCGGGAACCTCCTCGAAAATGCGCGCAAATACGCGCCGAACGCCTGGCTTTCGGCGCGCCGCAAAGGCGAGTTCGCCGAAATCATCGTCGATGACGACGGCGAGGGCATCGCCCCGTCACAGTATGAAGAGGCGTTCAAGCCTTTCGTCCGGCTCGACAAAGGCGTGAAGAGCGCCGGCGGAGTCGGGCTTGGTCTGTCGATCGTCCGGGAAGTGGCGCGCAGTCATGGCGGTGAGGCGATCCTCGCCGCCTCGCCCAAAGGGGGCTTGCGGGCGGTCCTGCGCGTGCCGGTTGAGCCCGCCGCCGCGGAGCCGCTTCTGGCGCCCGAGACGCCGAAAAAATCCGCCCCGATCAAAGTCCAGGAGGCGGACGCGGGCGTATAGTTTCGGTCGCCTCCCGCCTGGGGGCAGTTTATGCTTGACAGCGGCGATCGGCCGGGAGACCCGGCGCGGCGCGCAGGATAGAGTGGCGCCGGCCATCTGGCGCAAAAGACGCCTCGAAAAGGACGATGCATGACCGCCCCCTCGCCCACCCCCAAGGCGAAAAGCCGCCGGCCGATGTTCATCGGCGCGGCCATCGTCGCCGCGGCGGCGGCGTTCGGCGCCTATCAGTTCGGGGTGAGCCAGGGGCAGAAGAACGCTTCCGGCGGCGGCCCGGGTCTGCAGCAGGGCGGACGCGGCGACGGCATGCGGGACGGCGCGGCGGCGGGCCGTTCGGGCGGGCGCGGCGACGCGCGCGGCCCCGGTCGGCCCGGCGGGGGGCCCGGCGGCCCGGGCGGCGGATGGGGCGGCGGTCCCGGCGGCGGGCGCCCGCCGGCTGTTTCGCTCGAGCCCGTCACGACCGCGCCCGTCGTCACCGCCGTCAACGCGGTCGGGTCGGGCCGGGCCAAGCAGAGCGTCACCCTCAATGCGGAAGTCGCCGGCGTGATCCGCCGTATCCTGATGAAACCGGGCGCCGACGTCAAAAAGGGCGAAGTGCTCGTCATGCTCGTCGACGACGCCGAGCGCATCGCCCTTTCCAAGGCCCGCGCGGATTTCGCCATCGCCCGCACAAACGCCGAACGCTACAGCCAGCTGCGCAAAGAGGGCGCCGCCTCGCAGCTTGAAGACGAAGCCTCCCGTAATGAATTCGCCGCCGCACGCGCCGCGCTCGACCGCGCCGAATTCGACTTCTCGCGCCGCACGATCCGCGCGCCCTTCGACGGCGTCGCCGGCCTTATCGCGCTCGATCCCGGCGATTTCGTCAGCGTCGGCGCCCCTGTCACCACGCTCGACGACGTCTCCGAACTCGTCGTCGATTTCGTCGTGCCTGAACAATCGGCAAGCCTTATTCAGCCAGGCCTCGCTTTCGAGGCGATCCTTGACTCCGACGAAGGCAAACGCGTGACGGGCGTCATCCGTTCCGTCGACAGCCGCATTGACATCGCGACGCGCACGCGGCGCATCGAGGCGGTCGTCAAGAACGCTGATCGCGTGCTCTTGCCGGGCGCGACCTTTGCGATAGCCCTGTCGCTCCCTTCGCGCGAGATCCCCTCCGTGCCGAGCCTTGCCGTGCTCTACGATCGTTCTGGCGCCTATGTGTGGCGACGCGACGCCGAAGGCGGCGCAGAACGCGTGCCCGTCACCGTCATCCGCCGCACGGACGATGCGGTGCTGATCGACGGCCCGCTGCAGCCTGGCGACCTCATCGTGTCCGAAGGCGCAGACCAGGTGCGGCCCGGCGTGCCGTTGATGGACCGGCGTTCCCAAGGCGCCGACGCCGGCGACGGACCGCAACGTCAAAGAGGCCAGGGTGGAGGCCGCGGCGCCGCCGGCGGCCCGGCGGGCGCACGATGAGCGGCGCGTCAGATCCCCAGAACGGCGGCGAAGCCGGCGGCTTCATCGCGCTCTTCATCAAGCGGCCGATCCTCGCTTCGGTCTTGAGCCTCATGATCGTCATTGCGGGCCTTGCCGCTTTTTTCGGCGTAGAGGTCCGCGAACTCCCCGATGTCGACCAGCCGGTCGTGTCGGTGAATGCGCGCTACCCGGGCGCCTCGCCAGAATCGATGGACGCGGAAGTGACGGCCGTGATCGAAAACGCCGTCGCGCTGATCGACGGCGTCAAAACGATTTCGTCCTCCTCCTCCTATGAAAGCTCGAACATCACCATCGAGTTTCTGCCGAGCGTCGATATCGACATCGCCGCGACAGATGTGAAGAACGCCGTGTCCGGCATCATTGGCCGCCTGCCGGACGAAGTTCTCGAGCCGTCGGTGTCAAAAGCGGACTCGAACGCCTCGTCGATCATGCGCCTCGCCGTCGCCGCCGACGCCATGGAGCAAGGCGAGCTCGGCGACCTCGTCGACCGCATCATCGCGCCGCGCCTGCAGTCCGTTGAGGGCGTCGCGGCGATCGAGCAGAACGGCGTGCGCAACCGCGTCATCCGCATCCGGATCAACCCGTCCGTCATCGCGGCGCGCGGCATTTCCGTGTCGGATATCGCAAGCCTCGTGCGCCAGTCGACTCGCAGCGCTCCCTCCGGTACGCTGAAGAGCGTCCGCCAGGAGCTCCTGATCCGCGCCGAGGCCTCGGCCGTCACGCCGGAGGAGATCGGCGCCTTGCGGCTCAACCCCGACACGCGCCTTGCTGATGTCGCCGCCGTCGAATGGGACATGCAACAGGACGCCTCGCGCGCGACCGTCAATGGCGAGGCCGGCATCGGACTAGGCGTCGTCCGGCAGGCGCAGTCAAATACGGTCGCGGTCGCCGACGGCGTGCGCGCCGCGATCAAGGAGCTTGAATCGACGCTGCCTGCGGGGATCAAGATCACGGTCACGACCGATGATTCCATCTTCATCAAGCGCTCGATAGAAGAGGTGGAAATGGGGCTTTTGAGCTCCGTCCTCATCGTCATCGGCGTCATCTATCTCTTTTTGCGCTCGGCGCGGGCGACGCTCATTCCCGCTTTCGCGATTCCGATTTCCTTAATTGGAACAATCGCCGCGCTTTATCTTGCGGGGTTTTCGATCAACATATTGACCTTGCTCGCCCTGGTGATGGCGACGGGCCTCGTCGTCGACGATGCAATCGTTGTCGTCGAGAACATTTCGCGATGGCGCGCCATGGGTTATGGGCCGCGCGCCGCCGCGCTCCACGGCACGCGCGAAATCCTGTTCGCGGTGATCGCAACGACGGTAACGCTCGTCGCCGTTTTCGTGCCGATCTCCTTCCTTCCCGGCCAGGCGGGCCGGCTCTTTTCCGAATTCGGCTTTGTGATGGCCTTCGCGGTGCTGATCTCGACCGTCGTCGCCGTGACGCTCTGCCCGATGTTGGCGGCGAAATTTGTTAAGGACGCAGCGCACAGTCCCTCGCACGCGCCGGGCGCGCTCGACCGTTTCGGCGCGCAAAGCCAGGCTCTCTACGGCAAAACGCTCGATCTTGCCCTTGCGCGGCCGATCCTCGCCTTCATCGTCTCGATCGTCTTCGCCGCAGGCGCGATGCTGACTTTTTCGCTCATCAAGAAGGAGCTGACCCCGTCTGAGGATCGCGGGCGCCTATTCATGCAGGTGCGCGTGCAGCAGAGCGCCAATGTTGATTACATTTATGAGAAAATGAACGAGGTGCAGGCGCGGCTCATGCCCTATGTCGAAAAGGGCGAGGCCGAGCGGGTCATCACCTTCGCCGGTTTCGGGGGCGGCGGCTTCGCCATTATGCCGCTGAAGGATTGGTCACAGCGCAAGCGCTCGCAACAGGACATCCAGGCTGAAATCCAGCCGCTCGTGTCGTCTATCCCGGGCGTGCAGGTCTTCGTGCGCGGCGGCAACAGCCTCGGCATTCGCGGCGCAGGGCAAGGCTTGCAGTTCGCCGTCGCCGCCGAAGACTACGCGGCGGCCGCGGACGCGGCGCAAGCGATCGTCGACAAACTGCAGCAGAACCCGTTGTTCACACGCGTCGCGCTCAATTTCGACGTCTCGCAGCCGCAGCTTAACATCAAGATCGATCGCGAGGCGGCGGCCCGTCTCGGCGTCGACGCCTCCGCGGTGACGACGCTCGTCAGCGCCATGGCCGATGAATACAAGGCTGGCGAGATTTTCGCCGGCGACCGCATCGTCGACATATTCCTGTCGGCGCAGGGCGAGCGCATCGACGATCCGCAGGATCTCGAGAATCTCTTCGTCCGCACGCGCAGCGGCGAGTTCGTTCCGCTCTCTTCGATCGCCTCGATCAAGGAATCCGCCGTCGCCTCGCGCCTCGGCCGGGAAGAGCGCCGTCGCGCCGTGCCGGTGACGGCGAGCCTTGCGCCGAGCGCGGCGCTCGGCGACGCCGTCACGGCGATGCGCGCCGCCGCCAAAGAAACCTTGCCGCCGCGCATGTCGATCATCCTGCTCGGTGAAGCAAAACTCCTCGAGGAATCGACGAGCAGCGCGGGGATCGTGTTCCTCTTCGCCGGCCTGATCGTTCTTCTCGTCCTTGCGGCGCAATTCGAGAGCGTCGTCAGCGCCGTGATCATCATGTCGACCGTGCCCTTCGGCCTTGCGGCGGCGCTCTATGCGATGCTGCTGACCGGCACCTCGTTCAACTATTACAGCCAGATCGGGCTTGTGCTCCTTATCGGCATCATGGCGAAGAACGGCATCCTGATTGTCGAATTCGCAAACCAGCTGCGCGACCGCGGCCTTGCCGTGCGCGCGGCGGTGCGCGAGGCGTCGATGACGCGTCTGCGCCCCGTGATGATGACGGCGCTTTGCTCCGTACTCGGTGGATTGCCGCTCATTCTCGGCTCGGGCGCCGGCGCTGAATCCCGCGCCGCCCTAGGCTGGGTGATCATAGGCGGCCTCGGCTTTGCGACGCTCTTCACCTTGTTCCTGACGCCGGCGGCCTACGCCCTCTTCGCGGGACTTTCCAAGCCCCGCGCCGCCGAATCCGACGCCATCGACGCCGAGCTTCGGGCGGGCAAGGGACGTGTGCAGCCGGCGGAGTAAAGTTTCGGGGTTCAATGTTTGTTGCTGATCCCCCCCTGGCCCCCCCTTTTCAAGGGGGGGAATAGAAACGAGTCCGCCTCTCTCCCTCCCCCCCTTGAAAAGGGGGGGCCAGGGGGGGATCAGCAACACACACGAAACCTCACTCAAACAGGCTCGACACGCTCTCTTCATTGGCAATGCGGCGGATCGCTTCGGCGAGGAGGTCGGCGACCGACACGATCTCGATCTTCGGGTGTTTGGCGACATCGTCCGGCGGCTGGATCGTGTCCGTGATGATGATGCGCGACAGCGCCTTGGCGCCGTCGATCTTCTCGACCGCCGAGCCCGAGAGCACGCCATGAGTGACGAAGGCCGAAACACTCTTTGCGCCGTGTTTCATCAGCGCATCGGCGGCGTTCACGAGCGTGCCGCCGGAATCGACGATGTCGTCAAAAAGCAAACAATGGCTGCCCTTTACATCGCCGATGATGTTCATGACTTCCGATACGCCCGCATGTTCGCGGCGCTTGTCGACGATGGCGAGCGGCCGGTCGTCGAGACGCTTGGCGAGAGACCGCGCGCGCACGACGCCGCCGACATCGGGCGAGACGATCACGACGCCTTCAAGGTCGCGATAAAGCTCGCGCACGCGCTTCTCGAACACTTTGACGGCGAAGAGATTGTCCGTCGGGATGTCGAAGAAGCCCTGGATCTGTCCGGCATGGAGATCGACCGTCAGCACGCGGTCCGCGCCCGCCGTGGTGATAAGATTGGCGACGAGCTTGGCCGAAATCGGCGTGCGGGGACCGGCTTTGCGGTCCTGCCGCGCATAGCCGAAATAGGGAACGACGGCGGTGATGCGGCTCGCCGACGCGCGCGACAGCGCGTCGATGATGATGAGAAGTTCCATCAGGTGGTCGTTCGCCGGCTTCGAGGTCGACTGGATGACAAAGACATCCTCGCCGCGCACATTCTCCTGGATTTCGACGAAGACCTCGCCGTCCTTGAAGGTGCGGATGTCGCTGAGGGACAAGGTCGTCGCGAGGCGCTTGCCAATCTTTTCGGAGAGCGGCCGGTTCGAATTGCCTGCGATCAGTTTCATGACGAAACGCCCCTTTGCCCGGCGCGTTTGTGACTGTTTCGAGGCGCGGGATCAAGACGAGGCGGCGGCGTGGGAACGGCGAATCAGCGCTCGAATCGGCCGCCCTCTTCAAATGAGCGCGATAGCCGAGAGATTGCGGCCGTAATCAGGCTCCCCGGCCCGCCGGCTCGCCCGGTAGGAGAAGTAGTCGCCCGCCCTTTCGAGCGTGCAGACGCGAAGGTCCTCGAAAGCTCTGACGCCTGATTCGGCGGCGCGCCAACGCCCGAAGCCGGCAAGATCGAGCTGGCGTTTTTCCGGCGTAGCGCCCGGCAGGAAAAAGCGCTCCGCCTGCGGATGTTTTTCCGCAAAGGCGGCGAGGACCTCAAGGCCGACTTCGAAATTGGGGGGCCTGAGGCAAGGTCCGAGCGCGGCGGCGATGCGCTCTGGCCGGGCGCCGAGGCGGACCATTGCCGCGATCGTCGCCTCGATGACGCCGGCGAGCGCGCCGCGCCAGCCGGCATGGGCGGCGCCCGCAACGCCGGCTTCGGCGTCCGCAAGCAGAACGGGCATACAGTCCGCCGCAAGAACGCCGAGCGCGATCCCTGGGACCCGCGTCGCCATGCCGTCCGCCGCAGGCCCCTGCGCCGTCCATGGCTCTTCGACGATCACCGCTTCCGCCGAATGGATTTGTCTCAGCGTCAAAAGCCGGTCCGGCGCAACCTTGAGCGCGGCGGCGGCGCGGGCGCGGTTCGCGCGCGCATTCTCCGGCGCATCCGTCGAGCCGAGACCGCAATTCAGCGTGCTGAAGATGCCTGGCGAGACGCCGCCCGCGCGGCCGAAAAAGCCGTGCGTGACGCGCGCGGGATCAAAGTTGGCGGCGGCGAGAAAGGGCGCGCTCACAGGAAACCCGCCGGCGGCGGCAGAGAGGGCGCCGAAATGCAGAGGGCCTTGAAGACCTCGCCCATGGCGTCAGACGCATGGAGCCGGTCAGCGCCAGCGCGCAGCTTGGCGGCGTCGTCGGCGCTCCGGCCCGCCGCCAGACGCTCCGTACGCGCCTCAATGCCGAGACGGCGCAGGAACGCGCCTTGCGTCACCGGCCCGTAAGCGGCCGCGCCCGCCTCAATCGCCGCGCGCGCGAGCGCCTCAAAATCGACATGGGCGGTCAGATCCGCCTGGCCCGGCGTGCGCAGCACCGGCCAGAAGGCGTGGCGCTTCACCGCCTGCAGCGTGTCGCCGAGGCCTGATTGCAGATGGCCATAGTCGATGATGAGGGCGCGCCCGCCCTCAGTGACGAGCGCGCGCGCCATATCGCCGGCGAGCGTCAACGCCGCCTCGCTCACTTCGAAGATCGCGCCTTCCGGCGCGGCCGATGCGGGCGGCAGGCCGGCGTCCGGCGGCGGCGGGGTCGGGCCATGGGTGAAGGCGAGCGCTGCGCCCTCCGGCGCAAGACCAACGCGGCGTTCGCGCCAGCCCTCCGCGAGGCGCTCATATTGGCGGATCGGCAGGCAGTCGAAAAACTCATTGGCGACGATGAGCGCGGGCGCAGGCGGGATGTCGGCGAATTCATCGGCGAAATTCGGCTGCGGCGAGAGATTGGCGAGGCGCCGGCTCTGTTCATGGCGAAGCCGGCCGCTCGTTTCGACGAGATGGAGTTCGGCGGCAGCCAGAAATCCCGGGCGCAGACGCGCCGTACGCAGAACATCGGCCATGAGCGCGCCGCGGCCGGGTCCAAGTTCGATGAGATTGAACCGGGCGGGCTCGCCCATCGCCGTCCAGGACTCGATGAGCCAGGCGCCGATGAGCTCGCCGAACACCTGGCTGATCTCCGGCGCCGTGGTGAAATCGCCGTCGGCGCCGAAGGGCGCGCCGGTCATGTAATAGCCGTGATGGGGATGGCCGAGCGCGTCGGCCATATAGTCCGCAACCGAGATCGGCCCCATCGACTTGATGAGCGCGATCAGACGCTCCTCCAGCGGCGAGGGCTCCGCTTCCCGCGCCTCCGCCTCGCGCGTCATGCGGCCGGCGGCGATTGCAGGGACTGGGCGGCCGCGGCGGTCGCAGGCCGCCGGAAGGCGCGATAGAGGAACCAGGCGCCGAGCAGGAACATGGGCATCGAGAGCAACATGCCCATCGTGATCCCGAGCGGGAAATCCGGCATGAAACTGTCGGGCTCGCGGAAATTCTCGACGATGATGCGGCTCAAACCATAGCCAAGCAGGAAAATCCCCATGACGGCGCCCGGCCGTCGCAAAAGCTTGAAGCGCCACACCGCGATCGTCAGCACTGTGAACAAAACGACGCCTTCGAGCGCGGCTTCATAGAGCTGGCTCGGATGACGCGGCTCCGTCCAGCCATAGATTTCGCCCGAAGAGTCGCGCAGCGGAAACTGCATCGACCAGGCGCCGTTCCACGGCCGGCCATAAAGCTCGCCATTGATGAAATTGGCGAGGCGGCCAAAGAACAAGCCGATCGGCGTCGCCGCCGCGAAAAGGTCGCCGATCTGCAAGGCGCTGAGCCCATGCTTGCGCGCAAACCAGAGGCCCGCCAGCGTCACGCCGAGAAGCCCGCCGTGAAACGACATGCCCCCGGTCCACAGCATCAATGCGGGCGGAATATGGATCCAGCCGAACAGCGTTTTGAGGAGGCCTGGCGCCATCCCCGCGCCGAGCGCATGCCAAGGCTGCGCCAGGATCGTGGGCTCATAGAAGAAGATGTAGCCGAGGCGGCCGCCGAGCATGACGCCGGCCGCGACCCAGAAGATGAGATCGTCGAGCTGCAGTTTCGTCAGCGGCGGTCCGCCGACAGGCGCGATCATGCGCGCGGACGATTTTGCGGCGGCCTTGTCGTTCAAGGCGGGCCGGAGGGGCTCGCCGCCGGACCGCGCCTCAGGCCAAAGACGCGCCGCTTTCAGCATCCGCACCGAATAATACCAGCCGAGCGCAAGCCCCCCGATATAGGCGAGCGAATACCAGCGCAGGGGCAAGGGCCCGAGTTGCAGGGCGACCGGATCGATATTCGGGAAAGGCAGGCTCATGGCGGGGCTCGTCTCCAGCGCCGCCTGTCTAACCCTTTTTGCAGGGATTGGGATACCGGATTTCGGACTTATCTGGACTGCAATCGCCGCCGCTCCCGGCGCCGCGCGGTTTCGCCGCCGTGCGTTCAGCGCGGCCTGTTCCTATGGTGAGACGTTGCGAGGATCCCATGCAGACCCAGAGCCGTTTTTTCGATGAAGTCGCGCGCCTGATGTCGGAGGCGGCCGGCGCTGCGGACGGCGTCCGCCGCGAGGCCGAGACCGTGATGCGCGGACAATTGCAGCGCCTCGTCGCCGACATGGAGTTTGTGAGCCGCGAGGAATTCGAGGCTGTGCGCGACATGGCGCGCCTTGCGCGTGAGGAAAACGAGGCATTGAAGGCGCGCCTTGCCGCGCTTGAGGCCCGACTCGGGAAAAACGCCTGACCGCGAATCCTTGCGCGGCCCTGCCGACTCGCCGCGTCCTCCGTTGCGAACGCAATGGAAGGATCCCCGATGACGGTCGCCGTCCGCAAAGTGCGCGCTGAATCCGCCGATCCCCTCGAATCGCTGGAGGCCGTCGCCGACGGCATGGAGATCGACGTCGAGCGCATCGACGCCGACGAACTGCATCTCGCTCTGCCGGGCGCCTGGCGCGACGCCGGGGTCTGGTTCACCTGGCGGCCCGAACTGTCGACCTTGCAAATGGGCGCCCCGCTCGACCTCAAGGCGCCGCCGGGACGGATCGCTGACACGGCGCGCCTCGTCGCGATGGTGAATGAGCGCCTGTGGATCGGCCATTTCGATTTGTGGTCGGAAGATAACGCCATCGTCTTCCGCAACGCGATCGTGCTGCCGGAGTCGGGCGCGCTCGATCGCGGCCAGGCGCAGCAACTCATCCGCGGCGCAGCCGAAGCGCTCGACCGCTTCTTCCCCGCCTTCAATTTCCTGATTTGGGGCGGCAAGACGCCGGAAGAAGCGCTCGAAGCGTCGCTGTTCGAAACTGTCGGCACGGCCTGACGCCGAACGCGCCGCAGTTTCCAACGGCGCGTCTCGCGGTTATGGTTCTGCGCATGACGAAACGGCCGTCAGTTGCATTGGTCGGCGCGGGCGCCATGGGCGGCGCGCTTCTGCGCGGCTGGATTGCGTCGCCGTCGATCGACATCGACGCGTCGGCCGTCATCGATCCCGCCGCAGACGCCGCGATGAAAAAGCTCGGCCGCGAGGCGGGCCTTGCCGTCAATCCGTCGCTTAACGATCTTTCCGTCGATGTGCTGGTCTTCGCCGTGAAGCCGCAATCAGCCTCGAGTGTGTTGCCCGCCTATGCGCGTCTGGCGCGGAGCGCGCTGGTGCTTTCGGTGATGGCGGGGACGAGCCTCAAGACCTTGTCGCGCCTCCTCGCCGACGCGCCGCGCATCGCGCGGGCGATGCCCAATCTGCCGGCGAGCGCCGGCGCCGGCGTCACCGGCCTTTATGCTCTGCCGACTGTCAACGCCCAGGCGCGCGAGACGATCGACGGGCTTCTCTCTGCGGTCGGCGAAACCGTCTGGGTCGATGCGGAAGAAGCGATCGACTGGGTGACGGCGGTCTCTGGCAGCGGCCCGGCCTATTACTTCCTGTTGACGGAGGCGCTCGCCGAAGCAGGCGCGGCCCTCGGGCTCGACCGCGCGGCGGCCGAAAAACTCGCGCGCGTCACCGCCATGGGCGCGGGCGCGCTTCTTGCGGCCGACCCGCGCTCCCCGGCGGAAATGCGCAAGGCCGTGACGTCCGCGGGCGGCACCACAGCCGCCGCGCTCAGCGTTCTCGACGGCGACAGCGGTGCCATCCGTGTACTGATGAAAGACGCGGTCGCTGCGGCGTCGCGGCGCGCGCGCCAGCTGACGGATTGACGCTCGCGACTTTTGTAGGGTGCATTAAGCGCAGCGCAATGCACCATCGCCGCGTCGAGATGCCGTTCTGACTTCCGGATACGGGCGCACGGCGCAAGCCCTTTCCACGGGAAGCCGCCCCTAAGCGGCAAGCGTCAACGGTGCATTGCGCCTTCGGCTTAATGCACCCTACTAACTTGCTTCTACAACGCCGCGCTCGGGCGGTTCATGCAGACAGACCCCATCGGCTACGCCGACGGTATGAACCTCTACGCCTATGTGGGGAATGATCCGGTCAATGCGACGGACCCGACGGGCCTTTGCCAGGCATCGCGCATTCGAAGCTGCTCGGAACAGGCTTCTTTCGGCATGGGCTCGGGGAGCGGCGAACAGCTTACCGATGCGCCGGTCGACAACGGGAGCAGCGGTGGCGGCGGCGGCGGCGGGTGCGGCGACGCTTATGTCTGCGTAACAGGCACGAAGGCGCCGAAGATGTCTTCGGCCGAGATATTGGCGCAGCACATGGTTCAGTGGGCGATGGACCGGCTGCTGTTTGATTTGACAACTAAGCGGCAGATTGCCGAGGCCGCCTACGACTATCGCTGGGAAATTCTCGGTGCAGGCCTCGTCGCTTTCGATATCCTGAACACGCCCGTTTCGCCGTCGCCAGACGCTTCCCTTGCGCTGCCCGCGGTGCTATCGGCTGGAAAAGCCGCAAGGGGTGGCGGAAGCGCGATCGAACACGGCGCGGTTTCTGGATCGCGGCGGCTCCAGCTAGGCAACATGCCGGCAAACGCAGTTCGGAATGCGCCGGGAACTGTCGGCGGCCGAAGCTACTCGGGTCACGCTTTCGATCAGATGCAGAATCGCGGGATTACGCCTAGCGTTGTGGAGAACGCAATCTCTGGCGGCGCAAGCCGAGCGGGCAACACGGCGGCTGAGATTCGCTATTTCGATTCTGCGAACAACGTCAGCGTCGTACTGGACCGCGCAAGCGGCCGAGTCGTCACTGTTCGGTAAGGAGACTAGGTATGAGCGACAAAGAAAAAGATGCCCGTCAACTTCGGAAGATGCAGGCACAAGTGGCGCTTTACCGAGCTCAGCAAGTCCCGCTAAAGGCTTTAGCCGATGACTTGGAGTTCTTGCTTTCACACGTTGAAGGGGCTGCGCAAGCATGGCGCCAAGAGATGTTGAGCAAGCTGGGCGTGCTGGAGGACACCTATGCGGTTGCCCTGGACAAGTCTGGTGGCGCGTTCACTAGAGCGGATGCGGATCGCGTAACGGACGCGATCGGGCGCATCGCCGAGCTAATCGAGTCTGAATTGGAGCGTTCCAGCTCTGAGGGTTAGCGAGTAGCAACTGTCTTTCAGGCTGAGGATTTCACGGCGTAGTCGCGGCCGTCCTTGATGCAGGCGTTGATTTGAGTGAGGAGCTTTCTCGCCGTGGCGATGATGGCGGCTTTTGCGCATTTGCCGTTTTGCTGGAGGCGTTTCCTGTAGGCCTTGAGTTCGGGATTGCAGCGGCTGGCGATGAAGGCGGCGAGGTAGAGCGCGCGGCGGACCTTGGCCCTGCCGCCCCAGATCCTGCGCTTGCCGTTTCGCTGACCCGAGTCTGAGGCGTGGGGCGCAAGACCTGCAAGCGCCGCGATCTTGCGGCGGTCGAGCGTTCCGAGTTCCGGCAGCCAGGCGATCAGCGCCGGCGCCACCGCGGGGCCGACGCCCGGAACGGAGCGCAGGCGCGCCTCAAGGAGGCGCAGCGCCTCATGCCGTCCGACATGGCCGGCGATTTCCTTATCGAGCCTGGCCTTGCGCCCTTCCAGAACCGCAACGAGGCTCTTGATGTCGCGCCGGATGAACGGGTCGCTCGTCTGCTGCAGACGGTTTTTCTCCTGTCCGATCATCGCGACGACATCGTCGCGCCGGGCGACGAGATCGGCGAGCCGCCGGCGCTCCAGCGACGGCCGCGGCGACGGCTGGAGATTGAGCGCCGCGCCCATCTCGGCGAGCACGCGCGCATCGACCGTGTCGGTCTTGGCGAGCCGGCCTGCAGCTCTTGCGAACTCGCGCGCCTGGCGCGGGTTCACGCGAACATAGGCCGCCGCCTCAGTTTCGAGCGCGTCGATGAGCGGGCGTTCATAACCGCCGGAAGCTTCGAACACGACGAGCGCGCCGGCCGCCTCGCGGGCGAAGCGTTTCAGCGAAGCAGGCGTCGTCTCGATGCGGACGGCCCTGTTCGATGCCGGCCAGTACGCGTCGATCCAGTCCTTGGCGACATCGACGCCGATGACGTTTTGGGGCATAGTCGGAAGGTCCTGTCCTTGTCATGCGGGGCCGGCCGTTGGCGCGGCCGCCCCTGTCAACTGTTCAGGTCAAACGCATGAAACGGCGGACGAGCCCCGCGCTACTTGACGGTCCTCAAAACCGAGGGTGCATTTGGGACCTCGTCCGCCAACGCACTATACCCAAATGACAAGAGACAAGGGTGCATTAAGCGGAGCGCAATGCACCGTTAACGCTTGCCGCGTCGAGGCGGCTTCGTGTTGATACGGCCTGCGCCTGCGACCGTATGCGGACCTCAAAGCCCCATCCCGATGCGTAGATGGTGCATTGCGCCTTCGGCTTAATGCACCCTACCTTGCTGTTCACGCGGCGACACGCGCAAGGGCGCGCTGCTCGCGCTGGCGGATGATCGCAAAGACGATCAGCGCCGCGATGAACTTGCCGAGGATCCAGGAGGCAGCGTTGCTCCAGGAGAGCGCTTCCCCGCCGATCTGACTGAAGGTCGCGCCATAGAGGAAAGTGAGCGTGTCGATGGGGGCCGCGATCAGCGTTGAGATCAGAACGCGCTCGGAAAAGGGCCGGCGGAGGAAGGTGTAGACCGCCCAATCCGCGCCTTCCGAGACTATGAACGCAACCCCCGACGCCAAGGCGAGCGCAGGCCCTGCAAGCTTGAAGGTGAGTGCGAGCGCAATCAGCATCGCAAAGCCGATGTAATGCCCGATCGCCCGTTGCGCATAGTCGCGCGCGATAAAGATGAGGCCGACCATCAAGCTCAGCGGGTTGAAGATGAAGCCTTCCGCGATCCGCCATCCCGGCGTGAAGGCGAAGAGCCAGTTCACCAGAGGAATGAGCGCGACATAGACGGCGGGCCAAAAGAGTTTTGCGGCAAAGTCGGTTTTCATGGGTCTCTCCCTGCGGGGCGGCGCGCGCCGCGTTTTCTGCGGGAGGGATTGCGCGCGGTTGCACGCGAAGTCCAAACACAAGCGGTCACAGGGCTGCGCAAATTCGTGAACGGCGAAGGCGGCGCTGTGTCGTCAGGCCGTAGGTCGGAGCTCACACGGCCATTGATCGCCTGTCGTCAGTGTCCGTGTTTCCGTCGGCGTGTGGCCTGGCGGTCGATGGTCGCTCCGCCACGCCTTTCATGCCGGATGCAGACAGCCGCCAGGATATTCGACAATCTCGCCCGTCATCCGATCCCCGTGATCAAACCCGGCGCAGCGCCGCCTCTTGCGATCGTCGAGCATGCAATGCCGCAAAGGCGCTGATGCGGCGACCGTTCCAGCGCCCAGCGACTTGGCCGCCGCTGGAGCAACCACGCAACGGGAAATACTGCGTTGCGCTGACCTTGACTCATTGACCTGCGGATAGAGCCCGCAAACGGCAACCGACTTTCGCGTGCAATCGGTCGAAGTCAGCGCAACTTGGCATAAAGCATCATGTCGGGGTGATCGCCCCGCCCAAGAGCCGAGGGTCGTTGTTGGAGAACTTTCCTCGGCCTACGGCCTCATTCGCGACAGTTGGCCGGAAATGTGCCGGTCAGTTCGCGGCAATCGGCGCAATAACGGTGTCCACTGGTTTGAGCGTTATCCGCCCGTAAGTGGCAGAGCCGTGAACGGTTCCGCCGACGCGGAAGAGTGCGCTTTCGACGTCATCAGCAGTCGCAAATCCGGCGGACAGGTGGGGTGAACTGTGATGGCTCTTGCCGTCTTTGTCGGTTCGAACGATATGCGCAGAGATGATTCTGCGCAGAGCTTCTCGATTCTGCGGTTCCAGAAGCGTATGCGGATCTTGCCCATCGAGGTATCGCCTGAGCGCATTGTCCGAAGGCATATAGATAGTAAACTCGCCTTCGCCGCCAATAAGATTATTGATTTCTGTTCGCAATACCGCTTCCTCGAATACATCGAAAGAAACTGGCAGAGTTGCGGTCACAGGAATCGCGACAAGCGGCGGCAATTGCAAGGCAGCGTCGTCTAATGCCGAAAGGACCGGCGGGGCTGATTCGATCTCAAATTCCTCCGGGTACGCGCTACGGCGGCAAAGCTGTTTGAAGTCTTTGTCGACTTTGTCCAGCGTAGCGCACTCTTCGTAAAGCGCTTTCGCCTTTTCCAAGTCGCCGGCCAGCCGTTGAAGTCGGATCTCTTCCGGATACCAACTACTGACCGGAAGTCCGCTCTTGCTTCTCCGAACGAGCAGAACGTTAAGCGCATCTTTGTAAAGTTCGCGTCGCTCATACTCTGATTGAAGTTCTCGCATCATACTTTCGCTCGCCCGGCTGGCTTCAAAGGAGATGCAAAGATGCTCATAGGGGCCGAAATGCCCGACCGATTTCTTACAGGTCCTGACGGTCTGGTAGGGTTGAGCATCCGTGGGGCAGCGCTTTTCTGCACGAAAAGCAGCTCCCCTGACCGACGGATCGGCGTCGCTAGGCCCGAGCAGCGTACGACGGGAAAGCAATACCGCTTCCTTACAACGACCTTCGTCGAGCAGTTGATCGACGCGCCGCACAGCGTATGTGCGCACAGAAGGGCCATTTTTGTTTATCGATTCTGCGTAGCTCGTAACTTGACCAGTTCGCTTGTCCTTAAAGTCGACAACAGGAGGCAGCTCGCCAGGCAACGTGGCGATATGCACTTCGAAGTATCGCTTTGAATCCGCGACCCTTTTCGCCATGTTTTCGAATTCCAGCTTGGCCTCCGGCAGTTTGAAATACTGCTCAATGCCGGCCCTTCCCACAGAATACCATTGCTTGCAAAGTTGCGTTTGCGAATTTGGATTCTGCGCTTGCGTCAACGGGCTGAATACGCCCGCCTCCCCGCAATAGTTCGTGTACTGCCTTTCAGCGGCATCTACTTTTGCGCTGATTTCCTTCACTGTTCCCTCTAGGCCGTCCCGGAACAGCTCAAGCTTTTCGACGCCCCTCGTAGGATTGCGGGGATCAACTTTCTTATTCAGCATCAGATCCATTGCAAGTTGGTCGGCCTGTATCTCTTCCTTCAGCTCAAACTGAGATACGCCAATCTGATTGGCGATCAGCGCGGCTTGCGTCGCCGCCAAGGCGATATTGCCGGCGCGGGAGTCGCCGGTCGCAATAATCGCGATAGTGCCAAGTATTGAAATAACCTGATTTCGCGCCTCACGGTCTTCTCGAGACTTATGATGATCCAACAACTGATGCGCCGCCTCGTGTGCGACAATCCAGTCTAGCGTATCTGCCGATGTCGTTTCGTTGAGAATGGCGTTGCTGAAAACGATATCGCCGTTTGGCAAAGCATGGGCATCGAAGACTTTTTTGTCATAGATGTGAAATTGGGTATCGAGCGGATAGTCGCTCAGAGTCTGATCGCCCATTTTATACGAATAGTCCTTTGGCAAGAGCGCTGTCAGTCGTTCTGACAGGTCTTCCTCAATGACCCGGTCCTCAACGAGATTGAAATCCCCGATCTCTTGCGCAAGCGAAACGCTGTTTCGCAAACCTCTGCCTTCTTGTTTGTCTTCGGCCTCCCTTTTCGGGAAGCGTCCATAATCAACAGGCTTTTGTTGAATAAGTGCAAGGCGCGTCTGTTCCGGAACAGTTTCAATCGTCTGACACGCTGACAGCGCCGCCGCCATTGCGGTAGTGACGCACAAAATGCTGTAAACGCTTCTCATGGCCTTACATCTCTCCCCAAAGCGAAGTTAATTGAGTGGTTTGCAAAATATGGACACGCCGCCAAGGTTGCGCGCCACGCCTGACTGGTCATCCGTATTGCTGCCCTGAGCTACCATCGTCGTGCCCGGCGGGCAGCCGACTTTTCCGTTGCTTTCATCAATCTGCTTATCGACCAGGCTGGCCCGCAGCGGCTCGATATGGCCGCGCCGAATCCAGTAATCGCCGGTCAGCGTTTCGATCTCGACATAACCATTTCCGTTCAAGCCATACACAGCGATAATGAGAACATCTGAAATCCGCCCAACGTCGTTTTGTTGTAAGAGTTTGCTCGCTGCCTGCAGCCTTTCCCCCAATTCCGGCTTTTGATAGGTCTGGATTGGGAAGTCCACTGTGAAGCGTTTGATCCCACCATAGGATTGGGCCATTGCAGCACTAGAGAACAAGGCTGCAGCTAACAACGCAACCAAGAAAGTCGATGGGTTACGCATGTCGATCCTACCCTTTGTCAAAGCCGAACGACGTTCGGTCAGAATTTTGTTTCTCTCGCGCCGGTCTTCGGCATATTTGAAAAAATCATGCCGGCCCCAGCCAGGAGCACCGCTCCATAATTCAGCGGCGTCCATCGAAAAAGGCCATAGGTTACGAAAGCCAGGATCAGGACGCAGATTGTGAAAACGGCGCCGATGACAAAATTAGTCGCAAGGCCGCGCACCCAACTGGTCGCATCTTTCTTCCCCAAGACTTCATTCTTGAGCCGCGCTGGTTTCCGTACACGGAAGTAAGCAAGCGCCAAAGCGAGGGTAAACAGCGCCGCGGCTTGGAGGATCACGTCGATCGAAAGCTCGAAGCCGCCGAATGGCAGCTCTATACCTTTAGCGTCTCGCAAATATCGGTCTTCAAGTGCCAGTAGGTTGTCTAATGCCATCGCGTGTACGAATACGCCGGGAAGACGGCCGTGGACCGGAGAATCGACAAAGTCCGGAATGCCGTCGACGTCCGCTCCCACGAGGATATACGCGCCGTCGATTGATGCTGCGAAATTGTCACGCTCACTAGCGGACATCTCCATTAGAGTTCTTGCGGAAATTGTTTCGTGGAACGCACAAGTTTGCGGATATCTAAAGGCATCGCGACGGGCGCGATGAGGAATGAGCCCATTCAAGAATATCTTGGCGGCATCGCTTAGCTTTTCCGCAAACCCACCACGATAATCGTTTTCGCACGCGCCCTGCGATGGCCGCGCGCCTAAGGGAAGCGATGCGCCCCAAACTATACGCATCTGCTCATTGGCTTTGATTTGCGCCTCAAACGCGGCCTGGCGTTCCAAATCCGACTTGCTTTCAGTGCGGAGCGCCGTGTCATACAATGCCGCCGCGGCGGTCAGTCCCGAGGTGCTGTTCTTAACAACACCGAATGGGTAGAGCCCCTTAACCGCGCGCCAACCGACAGACGCCAGTCGAATTCGATCATCCGCCATTTCACGGCACAGCTGCAGCGCGCTTGGCCGCCGCAGCTCCGTGAAGGTATCGTTCGGGAGCGCAGCGAAGATTACAGGCGTGCCGGCATTCGATATTTCTGCAGCCTTAGCGCAGAAGGCGACGATAGACTCAGAACTCATCGGAACATTTTCAAAAAGTATATCAAGGAAAATGGCGCTAGGACGATAATCAGCTGTTCCCCCGAGGCCATTAAGTAACTTCACATAATCTTCATACGAAGGCGGCCATGCAGCCGGCCCGACACCGCCCAAGGGAAGGTCTTCGTCCGAGATAAGGACAACCCGGACTTTGTCCTGACCCGCTGTGCTGTAGAACGGCGATACGACACGTTGAAAAAGGTCGATTGACGCTTTTTCGGTAGCACTTTCAATGCCGAATGGGTC
Organism: uncultured Caulobacterales bacterium; assembly: GCA_964507915.1. Taxonomy (GTDB): domain Bacteria; phylum Pseudomonadota; class Alphaproteobacteria; order Caulobacterales; family Parvularculaceae; genus Amphiplicatus. The sequence goes on along the minus strand of CAZDRH010000002.1, from coordinate 341,023 downwards.
GGCCCACAACAAAAGCATCCAGAAGGCGACCGAAGCGATCGCTTTTGTAAGCCACCAATACAAGCGCGCCCCCCCCCTAAAGTATATGCCCCTTATATCTTATTAGTTTACGAGACAACTTGAGTCAAGATTGTGAACTCTGAACGCTTCTAAGAGACTGTTTGGAAACCGGTCTCCAACAATCAGCAAGGCCCTCTGCCGTATGGCGAAGTTCATTCCCCATGGTCGCTTGCCGCCCGGGTTCCCGCTTTCTGGCCGCGTATGGATCGGCTATCGAGCGACCTAGTCTTTATATTCTTCCTGTCGGATGCAGCCAGTCGCCAGGATCATCGACAAAAAGTCCGGGGAACCCCGCACGACGCTGTATCGGATTGAGCGCCCTAAACCCTGCGCTTCTCGCAAGCCCCGACTCGGGGCCTAGGTCCGGCCGGGGTCAGCCGGAGTCCGTCATGCTCGAAAAGCTCATAGAGAACACGCTCTTCTCCGCGCGCTGGCTGATGGCGCCGTTTTATCTCGGCCTTATCGTGGCGCTCGTCGTGCTGTTCACGGAATTCGCCGCAATTCTCGTGACCTATGTGCGCACTGCCGCGGGTTCGCTCTTCGGATCCGGGGTCGCCTTCGGGGAGGAGGAAGCCATTCTCGGGGCGTTGTCGCTGATCGACCTTGCGCTGATGGGAAGCCTCATCCTGATTGTGGTCTATTCGGGCTATGAGAATTTCGTCTCCCGCATCCGCGCCGACGAACATGACGACTGGCCGGACTGGATGACGAAGGTCGATTTCTCCGAGCTGAAGCAGAAGCTCCTCGCCTCCATCGTGCTCATCTCGGGCGTGCAGGTCCTCAAAGCCTTCATGACCGTCGACAAAGTGTCTGACCGGAACCTGATGTGGCTCGTCGGCATCCATCTCGTGCTCGTGCTCTCGGCGGTCGCCTTCGCGATCTCGGACTGGCTCGCCAAAGGCAAAAAGGACGCCTCAGGCGAGTAGAAAAGCATTTGATTGTGCTTTAGCTTGGCGCCATGCGCCACATTCTTTTGACAGCGCTGGCTGCGCTATCAACACTCGCCCCCTGCCTTGCGCAAGCACAGGTTCAATCGCCGCTCGGCGACGCCTTCGTGCCCTTGCTGCAGATCGCGCCGGATTTCGAAGCGCGCGCGAAGGCGCTATTTCCCAGAGGCCTCGATTCCGAAGGGGACAGGATCGTTTTCAATTGCGCGGGCAAAGCGCCGCGCCGATTCTCCTTTGAAGAGGATGATCAAGGCGATCTGAAGATCGTGGCGAGCAAGTGGACGCCGTACAAGACACCGCGCGAACCCACCCCGCCTGAATTGCTCGATCGGTTGAAGAATGGCGATGCGGTGCCGTCAGATGTGGATCGCCTTGCCGAGGGACACAACGATCCACACTTCGGTTTTGAAGATGACGCGCTCACCGATTTCGTCCGGGTAAAGAACGGTTGGATTCTCGCCTTTGACGTCGGAGAATGGGGCGGAAGCATCATCTGGCTTCCGGATAAGGGACTTTGCGCCCGCTGCAAAGCCATGCGCCTTTCCTATGATGCGGGCAAAGATCTGTTTCAGGCAGAACCGGACCTAGTGTACTCGGCGGAAGGGTCCGACGCGCACGGATTGTTCATCGACGGCTCCATCGGCACATATTTTCGAGATCCTGTTTCGGGATTCTGGAGTCGGAAAGAGGTTCGCCCGAAGACGCAGGCAAATGTGCGCGCCGTCTTTGTCCGACAAGGCATGATCGCCGGCGCCACCGTCCATGGCCCGGTGGTCGTCGATCGCGACGGCGTTGTCCGGTACAATACCGACCGGAATCCGGGCAAATATGTCCAATCGGCCGGCAGCGTTTTCATTACGAAGGATGGATCTATTCTCATCGGCGGCAGAGACACGATCGCCGTCTACGACCCCGGGTCCATGCGTTCGACGCTGTATGCCCCCCGCAATTGCAAGGTCGAATACCAGTCGCCACAGCGGTGATTGATATTCTATCACGCTCCCGCGATTCGGACTTGCGGCCCCCGCGCGACGCGACCACATTCCGGCTCCGTTTGGAGAGCCTCCCTTGAAGACGAAACTTCTCATCCTTGGTTCCGGCCCTGCAGGGCTCACCGCCGCGATCTATGCCGCGCGCGGGGGCTTGAAGCCCGTCGTCGTGCACGGCCTGCAGCCGGGCGGGCAGATGACCATAACGACCGATGTCGAGAATTATCCCGGCTTTGCCGAAGTCATCCAGGGCCCCTGGCTCATGGAGCAGATGCAAAAACAGGCCGAACATGTCGGCACGGAATTCATCGCCGATCTCATCACTGAGGTCGATCTCTCCGCGCGGCCGTTCAAGCTCAAAGGCGACAGCGGCGAAGTCTATGAGACCGACGCGCTCATCATCTCGACCGGCGCGCAGGCAAAGTGGCTCGGCCTTGCCTCCGAACAGAAATATCAGGGCGCCGGCGTTTCGGCCTGCGCGACTTGTGACGGCTTCTTCTTCCGCGGCAAGGACGTGATCGTCGTCGGCGGCGGCAATACGGCGGTCGAGGAAGCGCTTTTTCTCTCCGGCCTTGCGCGTTCGGTGACGGTCGTCCATCGCCGCAATGAGTTCCGCGCGGAGAAAATCCTGCAGGACCGGCTCTTCGCGAAGAAGAATATCGAAGTCGTCTGGGACAGCGCCGTCGAAGATATTCTCGGTACGGACACTCCGAAGTCCGCGACCGGCGCGCGCATCGTGAATGTGAAGACCGGCGCCAAGCGCGACCTCGCCGCGGACGGCGTCTTCATCGCCATCGGTCACAAGCCGGCGACGGAGCTTTTCAAAGGCAAGTTGCCGATGAAGGACAACGGCTATCTTGTCGTCACGCCCGGCACGGCGACGACGGCGATCCCCGGCGTCTTCGCCGCGGGAGATGTGACGGACGACATTTATCGTCAGGCCGTTACGGCCGCCGGCATGGGCTGTATGGCGGCGCTTGAGGCGGAACGTTTTCTTGCCGGCCGCGCAATCGGCGCGGGGCATTAAGGAGTAGTCACATGAACAAAGAAATCGCGATTCTCGCGGGCGGCTGTTTCTGGGGGGTCGAGGACCTCTTCCGCAAGCTGCCGGGCGTGCTCGAAACGCAAGTCGGCTATACGGGCGGCAAGACGGCGGCGCCCGTCTACAAGGATGTGAAAACCGGCTCTACCGGCCACGCCGAGGCGATCCGTATCAGCTTCGATCCAACGAAGACCTCCTATCGCGCGCTGCTCGAATTCTTCTTTCAGATCCACGACCCGACGACGCTGAACCGCCAGGGCAACGATATCGGCAGCCAGTATCGCTCCGCGATCTTTTACCTTTCGCCCGAGCAGGAGCTGACCGCGCGCGCGCTGATCGGCGAAATCGAGGCGCAGGGCGTTTACGGCCGCAAGATCGTGACGGAGCTTGCGCCTTTCGGCATCTGGACGGATGCGGAAGATTTCCACCAGGATTATCTGGTGAAATATCCCGAAGGCTACACCTGCCACTTCATCCGTCCGGAATGGAAGCTGAAGAAGACGGCGTAAGATTTCAGCTTCTGGCCGCCGCAGACGCACGCCCCTTGCCTCGCGGCGGAGAGAGCGTGCGGCCGCCTGTCTGCTCCCCCGTTCACGGGGGAGCTGTCAGCGAAGCTGACTGAGGGGGCGGCCGCGAGCGTGGAACTCACCAAAGAGCCCCCATCGTCGGCTGCGCCGCCACTTCACCCGCTGGCGCGGGGGAAGAGGGAGCGTGCGGCGGCGTCTAATGGAGAAATGAAGTGACGCGACCGCCGCGTCAGACCTCGCCGTAGCGGAAAAACACCGGCGCGTCGGCGAGGCGCGGCAGTTTCCGGTCCTTGTCCGACAAAATCGCGCCGCTGGGCGGCAGGCGCCAGTCAATGCCGAGCGCCGGGTCGTCGAAGGCTATGCCGCTGTCGCATTCTGGGGCGTAGAAGCCGGTCACCTTGTACTGAACTTCCGTATCCGGAACAAGCGTCGAAAAGCCGTGCGCGAAGCCGACCGGCACCCAGAGCTGCCGGCCGTTTTCCGCGCTGAGTTCGGCCGCGACATGCTTGCCGAAGGTCGGCGACCCCGCGCGCATGTCGACGGCGACGTCGAGGATCGCCCCGCGCGTGCAACGCACGAGCTTGCCTTGGGGCTTCGGCAAGGTCTGGAAATGAAGGCCCCGGACGACGCCCGCCGCGCGCGACAGGGAATGGTTATCTTGCACGAAGGGGCCCTTGACGCCCGCCGCGTCGAAACGCGACTGATGATAGGTCTCGACGAAATAGCCGCGGTCGTCCCCGAAGCGCTTGGGCTCGATCAGGACGACGTCAGGAATTGATTGCGGAAAAAACATGAGAACGCAGCTTTCGTTTGAGGCCCCCGCCGCCTGCCTATCATGCGCCCCGTGACGATTTCCATATGGCGACCCCCGAAGGCGCAAGAAGACGCCCGCCGGTCAGGAATTCTGCGTCCGGAGGGCAAGCCTCCGCCGGGACCGCGACGGCATCCGACCCATAGTTGAACGCATAGACGAGGCCATTCCGTCGGCGCAGGCGCAGATCCGGCGGCAGCGGCGCGGTCACAAGGTCAGCGGCCTGCGCCCGTTCAGCGACAAGCCGCCCGAAAGCGCTGTCGTCGAGAACGCTTGCGCAATAGACGAAACGGTCCTGCGCATAGACGAGGCCTGCCCCGTCCTTCGTGCGCGCCATGGGGTCGAGCGCCGTTTCGACATGGTCGAGCCAAACGCCGGCAGAAACAGCGCCGCCGAGCCCCTCTCCCGCCTCGCGATGGTCCGGCGGAAAGCTCTCGGAACGGATGACCGTCAGCGGCAGGAGCGCCTTGAGCGCGCCGGGGGCGAGACCGGCCGGGATCTGAAAGTCGGGCGTCTTCGATCCCGTGCGCGGTCCGAAAATGAACTGCGCCGTCGAGGCGCGGGCGCGCTCGACAAACCCCTCGGGCAGGATCGGCAAGGGCGGGACGAGCACGAGGCCGTAGCCCTCGAATGAATCGTCCGGCGCCAGAATATCGACGTCAAGGCCAAGCCGGCGCAGGGCGCCGTAGGATTGCAGCACAAGCCTCCAATAGTCGAAGGCGCGGCCCTGCGGCTGGATGTCGAAAACCCATTTGGCTTCATAGGAGAAGACGAGCGCCGCTTTCGCCTTGCCCGGCTGCGCCGGCGCCTCGATCGGCGCGCCATCGCGCAGCACGGCCTCTGCCTCGCTGAAGGCCGGCGCCGGCGCGCTGTCCGGCCGCAACAGCCCGGCATGCATCTGCTCTTGCGCGAAGGGCGCCTGACGCCAGCGGAAATAGCTGACCGCCGATGCGCCATGCGCGAAGGCTTCCTGCGTCCAGAGGCGGACCATGCCGGCGCTGGGTTCAGGATTGTGATGGGCCCAGTTCACGGGCCCCGGCTGCTGCTCCATGACGAGCCAATGCCCCTTGCCGCAGCGGCGGTAGAGGTCGTGATGGAAGGCGGCAAGATCAGGATGGCCCTGTCGCAGATAACGCGCTTTGTCCGCCGGCGCGAAAGGGCCGACATCGAGAAAGCCGAGCGGATAGCTGTCCCAGCTTGCCGCGTCGCAATCGGCGCCGACGGCGAAATGGTCGAAATCCGTGAAGAAGCCCATGAAATTGTGCAGGATGGGCCGGCCCGGCGAAGCCTTGCGGAGAATCTCCGCTTGCAGACGATGATAGGACGCGACCTGATCAGAGGAGAAGCGGCAGAAATCGAGTGCATGCGCCGGGTTCGCTTCGGTCACCGTGAGATGCGGGAGATCAACCTCCGCGAAGCTGCGATAGTCCTGGCTCCAGAAGGCGGTTCCCCAGGCGGCGTTGAGCGCCTCGACGGCGCCGTAGCGCGCCTCAAGCCAGCGCCGGAACGCGCGCGCGGCGGCGGGCGAATAGCTGCGCACGGTGTCGTGGCAGCCATATTCATTGTCGGTCTGCCAGGCGGCGACCGCCTTATGCGCGCCGTAGCGCCCCGCGACCGCCGCGACGATGCGGGCGGTCTCGCGCCGATAGGTCTCCGAAGAGAAGCAGTAATGGCGGCGCGAGCCGAAGCGGCGCGGGCGCCCGTCGCGGTCCCAGGGTAAAATGTCCGGATACGCATCGACCAGCCATTTCGGCGGCGTCGCGGTCGGCGTACCGAAGATGATCTTGAGGCCGGCGCCGGCGATCGTCTCGACCGCTTCGTCGAGCCAGGCCCAGTCGAAACGGCCAGAATCAGGCTCGATGCGGCTCCAGGCGAATTCGCCGATGCGCACGAAGCGCAAGCCCAGCCCGGCCATGCGCGCGGCATCCTCGCGCCAGAGCGCCTTCGGCCACTGCTCGGGGTAGTAACACACGCCGAGCCCGCTGACGCCCGCCGTCATTGCCGCTGTCCTTTATGATTGCCAACAAGAGGCCGCCTTAGCGCATCCGCCGATGGGTTGCGAGCCTCGCGCGGCGGGCGTGGCGCGGGAGACGATTTCCGACTAGTCTTGGGCCAGGGTAAGGACGGCTGGTTTCGGGAGGGCGCGTTGAAGTATTTGCGTTTGGCGGCAACGACGATGGTCTTCGCCATGACAGTCGCTTCTGGGACGGCGGTCGCGCAGACGCCCCTCATCAAACAGCCTGAGGTCGTCCTGAAGTCGTTCGACATTGCGACCGTCGGGCCCGTGCTCACGGAGCTTGGGATCGTCTGGCGGCGCGCGGTCTCGAAAGGCGAGCCCTATATCGCCGCGCAGTATCGCGACCTTGAGTTCATCTTCACGCCGGAGGCGTGCCGGGGCGCGGGCAAAACCAACTGCCTCGGCGCGCATATGATCGCGGTCTTTCGCGGCGCGCCTTACAATCAGCAGGCGGTCAACGCCTTCAATGCGCGCTTTGCTTTCACCAGCGCGGGGCTCGACCCGTCGGGCGACGCCTTCATCAGCCGCTACGAGATTTGCGATTACGGCGCGGCGCGCGGCAATTTCGCGATCAGCCTCGCCGTGTTCCTGAACCAGGCGATCGCCTTCCGGAAGGCGCTCGCCGAAAGTCCGGTTACGGCGTCTGCGGAAGGTTTCTCCTCCGACCTCGCCGCAGCAAGCCTCAATCGCGCGTCCTACGCCGCTCTGGGCGGCGAAGCGGTCGTCGAGGATGCGGCGGCGGCGCATCTCCTCGCCGTCGACGCCGCTGCTGAGCGCGTGAGCGCCCTCATCGCCGACGGAGAGACGCCGCGGAATCTCGTGCACGCCGCGCCGCAATAGGCGTCGTCGATCCGCTCTCGGATGGAATAGCGCGCTCCCACTTCCCCCGTCCTTGAAGGGGGAAGTGTCGGCGCAGCCGACGATGGGGGCTCTGTCGCGAGCGCCGGACTCGCGGCCTGCCCCCTAAGTCGCCTGCGGCGACAGCTCCCCCGTAAACGGGGGAGCGAATGGCGCGGCTACAGCGATGAAACGCGCACAAGCGCTGCGGATTGCTGGGCCGCGCGGACGATGCCGTCGAGCACGTCGTCAATTTGCACATAGACGTCTCGGTTGTTGACCCGCAAAACCGTCCAGCCTTCGGACTCCATGAACGCATCACGACGGCGGTCATAGGCAAGAGATGGGTCCTCGTAATGCTGGCCGCCGTCGAGTTCAACAACGAGCCGCGCCTCGATGCAGACGAAATCCGCAACATAGGGCCCGATCGAATGCTGGCGGCGGAATCGCCAGCCATCCTGTTGATGGTTGCGAAGCCGCGCCCACAATTTGCGCTCTGCTTCGGGCATGGATTTGCGCAAGGCCTTTGCTTGGGGATTTGGCTTTCGCATCGTCGGCGGTCGGGCGGCCCGTTCAGCCTTGAACTCTGCCAAACACCCTGGCCCATCGGCAATCACCTATTTTCAGCCGCATGCTCCCTCTTCCCCCCCGCCAGCGGGGGAAGTGTCGGCGCAGCCGACGATGGGGGCTCTGTCGCGAGCGCCGGACTCGCGGCCTGCCCCCTCAGTCAGCTTCGCTGACAGCTCCCCCGCAAGCGGGGGAGCGGAAGGGGCGGTGCGCACTCCCCCTTCGCCCGTCGCGAAACGGGGGAAGCGGCAGCGTGCGAGCGCCGTCACTTTCGCGACCGCGGCGTCAGCGCCGCAAGGTCTTCGGGCTCATCGACATCGTGCAACGTTTCCAGAAGCGCGACGGTAAAGGCCTTGGGCAGGCTCTTGCGTACGTCTTCGAGCGCATGCGCGGTCGACCAGCGGATATTTTCGAATTCGTCCGGTGCGCGTTTCCGGCGTGCAAGACCGGCGAGCCAGAAGCCGCCGTCTGCGGCCGGGCCGAAGACGGCGTCGGCGCGGTCAAGGCGCCGGAAGGCCTCGGTGATATGCCGCCTGCGGAGCGCCGGCGCATCGGCGCCGATGATGACGACCGGGCCATTTCTCGCCGCCGCGGCTATCGCTGCGCGGAGCCGCGCGCCGAGATCGCCCGGCGATTGCACAATGAGGCGCGCATTGCGCAGCCAGAGCTGCCGCCACGCCTGCAACCCACTTCGCGGCTCGACGGCGATCACCGTCTCCCAGCCGGGACCCCTCGCCTCTTCCAGCGTCAGGCGCAGGAGACGGCGGTAGATTTGCGTCGCCCTCCCCATGCCGATGGCGCGGCCGAGCCGCGTCTTCACGCGGCCCATGTCGGGCGCCTTGGCCATGATGATCAGTGTGCGCCTCATCGCCTGGCGTAGCCCGCTGCGATCCTTGCGGGATCGACGCCGAGCCGATATTGCACGAGCCGGATCTGATTGCCTGCGACGCGGCGGACATAGCCTTCGCGTTCATAGCGTTCAGGCGACGTGACCGCACGGGGCGAGAGCACGGTCAGCGCCTTGCGGCCATGGGCGCGCACGAAACGGTCGATGAAATCGACATCCTCCATAAGCGGCATCGGCCTGAAACCACCGAGCGCACGGTAGAGATCTGTGCGAATGAGGAGCCCCTGATCGCCATAGGGCAACGCAAAGAGCCGCGTGCGCAAATTTGCCCCGAAAGCGACCAGGCGCGGACCGAGGCCTTGCCCGTCAAAGGCGAGCGAGAAGACCGCGGCTTTGCCATGCCCGTCCATGAATCGATCGGCCGCCGGCGCCCAGGCGGGATCGAGGACCGTGTCGGCATGGAGAAACAGGATGTAGGCCCCGCGCGCCGCCGCGCCGCCCGCCGCAAGCTGGACGCCCCTGCCGCTCGGCGTTGAAAGGACTTTCGCGCCCGCAGCGTCCGCGAGCGCCCTTGTCGCATCCTCAGAGCCGCCGTCCACGACGATGACTTCCTTGAGCAATGTCGCCGCCGCCGGCAGCAACGCGTCAAGACAGGCGGGCAGCCGTTCTGCCGCATTGAGCGTTGGGATGACGACGGAGATCATGCGCCGCATATCCAGCCCGTCGGCCATTCCGATCAAGCGCCCTGGCGCATTGTTGAAAATGTGTTCTTGTTTTGTTCCGTCTTGCCGTCTAGGGTCCGCGACATGGCTCGCGCCGCGTCCCCCTCTCGCTCCCCTCGCCGCCCGCACGGCGAGGAAGCGCCGCCCGGAGGCAAGGGGCGCGGCGCGCAGTCGAACGCGTCCGGCCGCTATGAGCCAATCGCCCGTGAGAAGGCGGATGACGGCTGGAATGAAGTCGAGGCGCCCTCGCCGCTGACGCAAGTGACGGCGGAAACGCCGCGCAAGATTATCAACTATGTCGACAGCCCCTTTGTCGGCTTCGATCGTTCGATCAACGCCTATCGGGGCTGCGAGCATGGCTGCATCTATTGTTTCGCGCGGCCGACCCACGCCTATTACGGCCTCTCGCCGGGGCTCGATTTTGAAACGAAGCTGTTCGCCAAGCCGAATGCGCCGGCGCTCTTGAGGCGCGAACTCGCCGCCGCGTCCTACAAGCCGCGCCTCATCGCCATGGGGACGAACACGGACCCCTATCAGCCGATCGAACGGCGTTTCCAGATCATGCGCGGCATTCTTTCCGTGCTCGGAGAGTTCGGTCATCCGGCCTCGATCCTGACGAAATCGGGGCTCGTCGCGCGCGACATCGACCTGCTTGCGCCGCTTGGCGCGCGCCGCCTCGTCAAGACCATGCTGTCCGTGACGACGCTCGATCCCGCGCTCGCACGGGCCATGGAGCCGCGCGCTTCCGGCCCCAGGCGGCGCCTCGATGCGATGCGGAGGCTGAGCGCGGCGGGCGTTCCCGTCGGCGTCATGGCGGCGCCGATGATCCCCGGTCTCAACGACCATGAGATGGAAGCGATCCTTGAGGCGGCGAAGGACGCCGGCGCGGTCTGGGCGGGCTACACGATCATTCGCCTGCCGCTCGAAGTCTCGACCCTGTTCAAGGAGTGGCTGGAGGCGCGCTATCCCGACCGCGCGGCACGCGTGTTGCGCCATATCCGCGACATGAATGGCGGCCGCGATTACGATCCGAAATGGTCGCGCGCCGAAGGACCTCGCTCGGTCTTCGCCAAGCTCATCGAGCAGCGCTTCACGAAAGCCGCGACGCGGTCCGGCCTTGCCCTGACCATGCCGGTGCTTGACCACAGTCAGTTCAGGCGGCCTGTGGAAAAGTCCGCGCAGCTTTCGCTGTTCGGAGAATCGTCGCCGTGATGAGGTCAGAACGGGCCCGAGACGAAAGCGTCCGAAGGGCCGACCGCACCGAGAACGCCGATCATGCCCGTCCGCCCGACCTTCGATATCGAACAGGAAATAGGCGGCGTCGTCGCCGGCATAGACGAGGCGGGGCGCGGCCCCTGGGCGGGCCCGGTCGTCGCCGCCGCGGTGATCCTCAACCCGCATTGCACGCCGGCGGGTCTTCGCGACTCCAAGACGCTCTCCGAAACGCGGCGCAAGGAACTCGCCGCCGCGCTCTGGAAGGCCGCGCGCGTCGGTGTCGGCGTTGCGAGCGTCGAGGAGATTGACCGGCTGAATATTCTGCAGGCGACCTTGCTCGCCATGTCGCGCGCCGCGGCCAATTTGCCGGTCTCGCCCGACGCCTGCATCGTCGACGGCGTGATGAAACCGCGTCTCCCCTGCCCCGCTTATACCGTCGTCAAGGGCGATGCGAAGTCGTTCTCGATCGCGGCAGCCTCGATCGTCGCGAAAGAAACACGCGACCGCATGATGCGCGAACTTGCGCGCGAGTTTCCGCAATATGCCTGGGACCGTAACAAGGGCTATGGAGTCGAAGCGCATCGCGACGCGCTTTCGCGCTTCGGCGTCACACCACATCACAGGCGCTCCTTCGCGCCGATCCACAATATGTTGTATGCGGACTCTTCCTTGCTCGGCGCGCGGTGAATTTCGTTAACACTTTGACTCCGCTAAATATTTTCGCGCTGTGAGTCTGCGGACTCTTGACGGCGGAATCCCCGGGACTCATGCTCCCGCTCCCTTCAGACAGACGAGCGAGCAAGCCCCATGCGCAGACGCGCCGCCGACAAAGGACGCACAGAGATCAAAATCGAGGACGCGCTCGACAGCGTTATCGAGGGCTGTTCGATCGAGACGATGAAGCGTCTGCCGGACGCGTCGGTCGATCTCGTCTTTGCCGACCCGCCTTACAATCTCCAGCTCGGCGGCGAACTCACGCGGCCTGACAACAGCCGCGTCGACGGCGTCGACGACGCCTGGGACAAATTCTCGTCTTTCGCGGATTATGACCGCTTCACGCGCGACTGGCTCGGCGAAGCGCGGCGCGTCCTCAAACCCGACGGCGCGCTCTGGGTGATCGGTTCCTATCACAACATTTTCCGCGTCGGCGCGGCGCTGCAGGATCTCGGATTCTGGATCCTCAACGACATCGTCTGGAACAAGACGAACCCGATGCCGAATTTCCGCGGCACGCGCTTCACCAACGCGCATGAGACGCTGATCTGGGCGGCGCGCGGGCGCGAGTCGAAATACGCGTTCAACTACGCCGCGATGAAGGCGGCCAATGATGATCTGCAGATGCGATCGGACTGGTCCTTGCCGATCTGCACCGGCAATGAGCGGCTCAAAGGCGCAAGCGGCGTCAAAACGCATCCGACGCAGAAGCCCGAGGCCCTGCTCTACCGCGTGCTCATCTCCACGACGGCGCCGGGCGACATCATTCTCGACCCCTTCTTCGGCTCCGGCACGACGGGCGCCGTCGCGAAAATGCTCGGACGGCACTACATCGGCCTTGAGCGCGACCGCGATTATGCGGCGGCGGCGCGCAAGCGCATCGCGCTCATTGAGCCGGCGCCCGCCGAGGACCTCGAAATGGCGCGCTCCAAACGCGCCGAGCCGCGCGTGCCCTTTGGCGCCGTTGTCGAACAGGGCTATCTGCGCCCCGGCGACTCGCTGTTCTCGCCGCAAAAGAAGAAGCAGGCGCGCATCCGCGCCGACGGCTCGATCGCGGTGGAGGACGAAGACGGCGTCACGGTGCAGGGCTCGATCCACAAGATCGGCGCGCTCGTCCAGAAGGCGGACGCCTGCAATGGCTGGACCTATTGGCAATATGAAACGGCGACGGGCCTCAAGCCCATCGACTTCCTGCGCGAGAAGATGCGCAAGGGGATGAAGTAGACGCCGGGCTTTACGGCCGGGACCCCCTCGTCCATCGTGCGCCGATGTCCTGGGACAAAGAACTCGAAGAGCTGCGCCGCCGCGCGGCGCTCGCCGAAGACATGGGCGGCGCGGAAAAGCTCGAACGCCAGAAGGCGCGCGGCAAGCTCGACGCCCGCGAGCGCCTGCGCCGCATCCTCGATCCCGGCAGTTTTCGTGAAATCGGCAAGATCGCCGGGCGCGGCCGTTATGACGAAGACGGCGCGCTTGAGGCGTTCACGGCCTCGAATTTCATTTTCGGCCGTGGGCGGATCAATGGCCGCGCCGTTGTCGCCTCGGCCGACGACTTCACCGTGCGCGGCGGGGCGGCGGACGCCGCCATCCACCGCAAATTCGCCATGGCCGAGCAGATGGCGCATGAGGTCGGGCTGCCGCTTCTCCGGATGATCGACGGCACGGGCGGGGGCGGCTCGGTGAAATCGCTCGAACAGCTCGGCTTTTCCTATGTGCCGTTCATTCCCGGCTGGGAGCATGTCGTCCGCAATCTGGAGACTGTTCCCGTCGTCGCTCTGGCGCTCGGGCCTGTCGCGGGCCTTGGTGCGGCGCGCTTCGTCGCGAGCCATTACGCCGTGATGACGCGCGGCACGGCGCAGGTTTTCACCGCCGGGCCGAAGGTCGCGGCGGTCTTCGGCGAAGAGCTCGACAATGAGGCGCTCGGCGGCGCCGACATCCACGCGCGCAACGGCGTCGCCGACGATGAGGCGGATACGGAGGATGAGGCCTTCGCCCTCGCCCGCCGGTTTCTCTCCTACCTGCCCGCCAAGATCGGAATAGCGCCGCCCCGCCAGCCTGCGCGCGATCCCGCATCGCGGCGCGAAGAGGCTCTTCTTTCCGCCGTGCCGCGCGACTCCCGCCAGGCTTACAGCATGCGGAAGATTCTCGAAGCCGTCGTTGACGAGGGCTCGCTGTTCGAAATGGGCAAGCGCTGGGGCCGCTCCGCGATCACGGCCTTTGCGCGCCTTGAAGGACGGCCCGTCGCGGTCCTCGCCAACGACCCTTCCTTCCTCGCCGGCTCGTGGACGGCGGACGCCTCCGAAAAGGCCAGGCGCTTCGTTCAGCTTGCGGATCAATTCCGCCTGCCAGTCGCGCATTTCGTCGACAATCCGGGTTTCATGATCGGCCTTGACGCCGAGAAGGCGGCGACGATCCGGCGCGGGGTCGAGGCGATGAACGCGATCTACAAGGCGACTGTACCCTGGGCGGTCGTCATCATCCGCAAGGCCTATGGCGTCGCGGGCGCGGCCATGTCGAACCACACGCGCTACCAATATCGCTTCGCCTGGCCGTCAGGCGATTGGGGCTCCCTGCCGATGGAGGGCGGCATTGAGGTCGCCTACAAGGCGGAGATCGCGAATTCGTCAGACCCCGCCGCGGCGATTGCGGCTCTGAAGGCGCGTCTCAAGGCGTCGTCCTCGCCCTTCCGGACGGCGGAACAATTCCTGATCGAAGACATTATCGACCCGCGCGACACGCGCCCGCTGCTCTGCGAGTTCGCGGCGCTCGCCTATGGCGAGGGCCGCTAGACGGCCGTTCACATCAGCGTTTCCTCGCCTTGAACGCGGGCGCCAACCGGCGCATGCTCGCCGCAAAACTGATCGTGAGTTCAGCCTTATGTCCGCACCCGCCCCTGACACGCGCATCATCGCGACGGGACTTTACACGCCCCCGCAGTCGATTTCGAACGAGGAGCTGGTCCAGGCGTTCAACGCCTATGTCGCGCGTTTCAATGCGCAGCATAAAGACGAAATCGCCGCCGGCGCGCTGCAGCCCTTGCAGCCCTCCTCGGCGGAGTTCATCGAGAAAGCGTCCGGCATCAGGTCGCGCTATGTCGTCGACAAATCGGGCGTGCTTGACATCGAGAGGATGGCGCCGCGCATCCCGGCGCGGCCGAATGAGGCCCTCTCCGTGCTCGCCGAAATGGCGGTCAAGGCCGCCCGCGACGCGCTGCGCGCCGCCGATCTTGAAGCCAGGGACATAGACGGCGTCATTTGCGCGGCCTCGAACATGCAGCGCGGCTATCCGGCCGTCGCGGTTGAAATACAGGACGCGCTCGGGATCGACGGCTTCGGCTTCGACATGAATGTCGCTTGCGCGTCGGCCGCCTTCGGCATCGAGACCGGCCTTGGCCTCATCCGCGCCGGATCGCGCCGCATTTTGATGGTCAATCCGGAGATTTGCTCGGCGCACCTCAATTTCCGCGACCGCGACAGCCATTTCATTTTCGGCGACGTCGCGACGGCCGTCATTATCGAACGCGCGGACGGCCCAGCGCGCGGCGAGGCCTGGGCCATTCTCGGCACGAAGCTCAAGACGAAGTTCTCAAACAACATCCGCAACAATTTCGGCTTTCTCAACCATTGCGAACGCGAGACCGGCGCTCCTGCCGACGCGCAGGATACGCCGTTTACGGACAAACTCTTCAAGCAGGAAGGCCGCAAGGTCTTCAAGGATGTCGTGCCCTGGGTCGGGGATCTCATTTCCGAACATCTCGCCGCGCTCGGCGCGCCGGTTACAGACGTGAAGCGGCTCTGGCTCCATCAGGCCAATCTCGCCATGAACGAGCTGATCGCCAAGCGCGTGCTCGGCCGCGATGCGACGCGGGTGGAAGCGCCTGTCGTCCTCGACGATTACGCCAACACCTCCTCCGCGGGCTCGATCATCGCCTTCCACAAGCACCGGGCGGACCTCAAGCCCGGCGATCTCGGCGTCATCTCCGGCTTCGGCGCCGGCTATTCGGCGGGCTCGGTGATCGTCCGCCGCTCAGCCTGAGTTTTCAGCGCCGCGTCGAGCGCCTTGCGCATGACAGTCGGCATACGGACGGTCATCGGATCGCGCCACTCGCCGTCCACGGCGTTTCCTTCCGCGGCGAAGACGTCGAGTTCGAGACGGAAATGCGTGAAGACATGGGCGACGGCGCCGGCGCTGCGCCACAGCGCTTCGGTTGGTGCGAAAGCGAGCGGGCCGCTGAGCGGTTCGCTTTCCCAGGGCGCGCCCGGAAGGCCGATCATGCCGCCGAGAAGCCCTTTTTCCGGGCGGCGTTCGACAAGCACGCGCCCCCTGTCGTCGAAAAGCGCGAAAGCCGCGCCGCGGCGCGTCGGCCGTTCCTTCTTGGGTGAACGGCGCGGATAGGAGTCGGGCGCGCCGGACGCCAGCGCCGCGCATCCTTCAGCAACAGGACAGACGCTGCAGGAGGGCGCGCGCGGCGTGCAGACGCCGGCGCCGAGATCCATCAGCGCTTGCGCAAAATCTCCCGACCGATAGTCCGGCCACATGCGCTCGGCCGCGGCGCGCGCGAGGGCCTTGCCCGCGGGGAACGGCGTTTCGATCCCGAACCAGCGCGCAGCGGCGCGTTCGACATTGCCGTCGACAACGACGGCCCGCCGCCCGAAGGCGATCGCTGCAACCGCCGCCGCCGTATAGGCGCCGACGCCCGGCAGCGCGCGCAAGTCTTCCTCCGTACCCGGAAAATCACCGCCATGCTCGCGCGCAACCACAAGCGCGGCTTTATGCAGGTTGCGGGCGCGCGCGTAATAGCCGAGCCCCGCCCACTCGCCGAGCACGTCGTCGAGCGGCGCGGCGGCAAGCGCCGTCACGCTCGGCCAGCGCGCAAGGAACCGTTCAAAACGCGGCGTGACAGCTGCGACCGTCGTCTGCTGCAGCATCACTTCGGAGAGCCAGACGCGGTAAGGGTCGGGCTTCTTCCTCGCCCCCGGCGCGACCCGCCAGGGAAGATCCCGCGCGGTGCGGTCATACCAGGCGAGCAGCAGGTCCGCCGGAAAGTCGTGCGCGTGCGTCATCGCCGAGCCATGCTATAAGGGCGCCTCAAGGCGCAAGACGAGCAGGGTCCGATGAGACGCATTCCCCGCAACAGCGATGAGCCCGCGCCGACGGTCGTCACAAGGCCGCAGCGTCCGCCGCCGCCGCATCTCAACCGTTATGTGTCGAGCCTCTTTGCCGACATCGCCGCTCGGACGCGCTTTGCCGAACCCGCGCTTCTGGAACGTTGGACCGAGATCGCGGGGCCCGAGCTTGCCGCGCTCGGCCGGCCCGGGCGTCTTCTTGGCGGAACGCGGCGCGCGACGCTCGAAATCATTGCGCTCAATGGCGCTGCGGCGGCGCGGCTGCAATTCGAGGCCGAATCGCTGCGCCGCCGGGTCAATCAGTTTCTGGGTCCAGACCGGGTCGGCCAAATATCGGTGCGCCAATCCGGCACGGCGGAGGCGGCGCCCGTTGAATCCGCCCTGTCCCGCTTTCGGGCGAGTTTCAAGGCGCGCGGGGAATAGAAAAAACCATAGACGCACGGTACCCGTTTCACGTGCTGCAATTCGATGAGAGTTGGGATACCAGCCGCGCCTCATCGGACTTGAACGCTATGTAACTGGCTTCCGTAGCGCCCTCGATCAACCAGGGTCTGCTTGTCGCCGGGCAGAGACGAGCGCGATCGCTTTTTTGGCTCCAGGCGCGATAGTTGAATAGGAAATAGTAAGTAGGAACACCGGTTAGCACTTCGATCTGACGACAGAGCCTGCGGCCTTCCTCTGAGAGCTTTGAGTTAAGTTCCTGCATCTGGCGTTGGGCGAACCGCTCCCCGACGCCGCTGCCGAGCCAAAGGCCATAGAGGCGCTTGTACGCGTTCTCCCACGATCGGAGATTGTCATAGCACAAGGCGTCAGGGTTGGTCGGCGGGATACGATAGAGCGGGATCGGCATATGCGTATCGCCGCAGATCAATGGAGAATACCAGCCCCAACGCAGGATATAGAAGGACGACCGGGCCGACACATCGAAGTGATAATACTCAACGCGCTGGCCTTGCGGCACGAGCGCTACCTTGCTGCCGGTAAGCCGCTCAACATCGTTCCAGGCTTTATGGACATAGGCGGTCGTCTGATGCATCAAGGCGTCAGGTTCGGGAACTGTTACCTGAACGGAAACGCGGTCGCCGCTGCGCACAACACAGTGTTCGTTCGAGATGATCTGCCGCGTGTCATAAAGAGATGAAAGCAGAGCCCAGAACCGGTCTTCGAGGTCAGCGCCCTCAAAGCCAGAACGGGAAATGTCGATTTCAAGAGAGAAGACTTGCATCGGCATTACGATCGAAGCGAACTAAATGATCGTATACTGCCATCCTACGGTCACTGCGAATGATCAAATTTTCGCCGCCGGCGCGCCAAGGGCGCGTTCAGGTTCGTGGAGCCCGCCCCGCGAAACCCCTTGCGCCGCCTTGCCGCTTGGGCGATTTTGCGGCCAGCATTTTGATCCCGGAAGGTTATGTCGATGTTGAAGCCCATGGCCCGTACCGCCTTGTTTGCGCTGGTTCTTCTCGCTGCGGCTTGCGGCGGCGCAAATTCCGAGCCCGGAACCAAGACCGCCAATAAGGCGGCCGAAGCCAAACCGGGCGCCGAAACGAAGGCGGCGGCGGCAAAGCCGGCGGACAAGTCCGTCCGCAAGGACATCACCATGGGCAAGGCCGACGCGCCGGTGACGATCATCGAATACGCCTCGCCGACATGCCCGCATTGCGCCACCTTCCACGAGACCGTCTTCCCGGAATTAAAGGCGAAATTCATCGACACGGGGATCGTGAAGCTGATCTTCCGCGAAATCCCGACGCCGCCGCAGAACATGGCCTTTGTCGGCTCGCTGCTGGCGCGCTGCGCGGCCGAGAAAAAGGGCGACGACAGCGCCTATTTCATGGTGCTCGGCACGCTTTTCAAAACCGGCCACACGCAGGACATGACGAAATCCTGGATTTTCGGCGCAGACAAACTCGGCGACCTGCAGAAAATTGCGGCCCAGGCTGGCTTGGACCAGACCGAATTCGAGGCCTGCATGAAGCGCCAGGACCTCATCGATCTCATCGTCGCGAACAGCAACGAAGCTGGGGAAAAATACAACATCACGGGCACGCCGAACTTCGTGATCAACGGCAAGCGCGTCGCCGTCGGGTCTATTGAGGATTTCCAGAAGGCGATCGACGAGGCGCGGGGCGCAGACAAGAAGCTCTGACGCGCCGCTGTTGGCGGCCCGGCAGAATCGGCGATGAGTCTGGCGGCTTCGCGGCCCCATGAACCGATGGGACGCGCGCCAGGAACCGATCTGTGAAATTCAGCAATCTCCGCCTCGTCGGATTCAAGTCCTTTGTCGAAACGACGGATTTCGAAATCCGCGATGGCCTGACGGGCGTCGTTGGGCCGAACGGGTGCGGCAAGTCGAATATTCTGGAAGGCTTGCGCTGGGTGATGGGCGCAACCTCCGCCAAGGCCCTGCGCGGCGAGGGCATGGCTGACGTCATTTTCTCAGGGACAAGCGCCCGCCCCGCCCGGAACTGGGCCGAGGTGACGCTGACGCTCGACAATGCCAACCGCACGGCGCCGGGCGAATACAACGACAGCACGGTGATCGAAGTCTCGCGCCGCATCCTCAACCGGGACGACGGCACGCAGTCGATCTATCGCATCAACAATCAGGAAGTGCGCGCGCGCGACGTGCAGCTCCTGTTTGCGGACGCCGCGACCGGCGCCAATTCGCCCGCGCTCGTGCGCCAGGGCCAGGTCGCCGAACTCATCAACGCCAAGCCGCAGAACCGGCGGCGCCTGCTTGAGGATGCGGCTGGCGTCACCGGCCTCCACACGCGGCGCCACGAAGCCGAATTGCGTCTGCGTGCAGCCGAGCAGAATCTTGAGCGTCTCAACGACGTCATCGGCGAGCTCGAAACGCAGAAGGCGGCGCTTGCGCGTCAGGCTCGGCAGGCGACGCGCTATCGCAATCTCTCCGGCGATATACGGCGCACAGAGGCGATGGCGGCGTTCCTGCGCTGGAACGAGTCCGTCGCCCAGCGCGAAGACGCCGAAGAAAGCGTGACCGCGCTCAATCTTGCGGTTGAGGATACGGCGCGCGCCGCAGCTTCAGCCTCGACCTCGCTCATCGAAGCGCGTGACGCGCTCGATCCCTTGCGGCTTTCGGAAGCCGAAGCCGCCGCCGGGCTCCACCGGCTCACAGTCGCGCGCGAGACGATCGAGGACGAAGCGCGCAGGGCGGCGGCGGAACTTGCGCGGCTTTCCGCTGAAATCGAACGCCTCGCCAATGACGAGACGCGCGAGGCCGAACTCGCCGCCGACGCTGAGGCCGCGCTCGACACGCTTGGGCGCGAGGACGAGAGCCTGAAAGCCCGCGAAGCCGCCGAGCAGGAGCGCCTCGCCGCCGCCGAAACCGCCATGCGCGAAACGGCGGAGACCCTCGCCGGCGAGGAACGCGCCCATGATGCGCGCTCGCGTGAGGCCGCCGATTTTGAGGCCCGCCGCCGCGCGACGGCGGCCGCGATCGACGATGCCGACCGGCGCCTCGCCAAGATCCGTGCGCAGATTGAACAGCTCGAGACGGAACGCGCCGCGCTCGCCCCGACGCCGGAACAGGCCCGTCTCGCCGAAGAGGCGATCGCGCGCCTTGCTGCTTCCGAAGAAGCCGCCCGCGCCGCCGACGCCGCTTTTCAGCGGGCGGAGGAAGAGCGCGCCGCCGCCGACGCCGCCGAGGCCGCCGCCAAGGCCCCGCGCCTGCGCGCCGAACAGAGCCTTGCCGAAATTATCGCCGAGCGCGACGGCCTCAAACGCGCGCTCGATACGGCGAGTTCCGGCGATTGGCCGGCGCTCATCGAAAAGATCGCCGTCGAGCCGGGCTATGAGAATGCGCTCGCCGCCGCGCTCGGCGACGATCTTGGCGCCGCCCTGTCGGACGAGGCGCCGGCGCATTGGTCCGTGCTCGGCGGATCGCCCCTCGCCGAAGCGAACGCCCTGCCCGAAGGCGCAAGCGCGCTTAGCGGATTCGTCGAGGCGCCGGGGCCGCTCGCGCGGCGCCTCGCCGCGGTCGGCGTCGTCGAAAGAAGCGAGGGTGCGCGCCTCCAGGCGACCCTCGCCGCCGGGCAACGCCTCGTTTCTCGCGAGGGCGACCTCTGGCGCTGGGACGGCTTTGTCGCGCGCGCCGAAGCCAAGACCGCCGCGGCGATCCGGCTCGAACAGCGCAACCGCCTTGCCGCGCTCGCCGGCGACATCGAAGGCGCGCAGGCGCGTCTTGAACGCGCGCGGGCAGATCACGACGCCGCAGCGCGTGAACTTTCCCGCCGCCAGGAAACTGAACGCGATGCCCGCTTCCTTCTCACCGAGGCGCGCCGCGCGATCGACAGCGCGCGCGTGCGCGTCGCTGATCTCGAGCGCGAGAACCAGCGTTCGACCACGCGCCTTGCCGCAGTCGCCGATGCGCTGACGCGGCTAGGCGATGACCAGCGCGACGCGGCCGCAAGCCATGAATCGCGCCGCGCTGATCTTGCCTCGTTGCCCGATGCTGCGCTTCTTGCGCAGGACCTCTCAACCCTTCGCGAGCGCGTCGTTTCCGCCCGGGCTACGGCGAGCGAAGCGCGCGCGGCGTTCGGCGATTTGACACGCGAATCCAAATCCCGGGCGGACCGGCTCTCCGAAATCGCGCGCGAACGCGGCGTCTGGGGCGCGCGCGGCGAGACGGCCCGCCGGCGCATCGCCGATATCCGGACGCGCCTCGCCGAAGCGCAAGCCGCGCGCGCCGCCGCCGCAGACGAGCCCCAGAAACTCGAAGAACGCCGGCTCGCTCTGCTCGACCTCCTCAGCGAGGCCGAAGGCAAGCGCCGCATCGCCGGCGACGCGCTCGCCGCCGCCATCGCGCGCGCGCAGGACTGCGAACGCAACGCCCGCGCCGCCGACAGCGCCGCCGCCGAAGCGCGCGAGGCGCGCGCCCGCGCAGAGGCGCAGCTCGAAGCCGCCGTGCAGCGCGTCGAGGAAGCGCGCCGCCTCGGCCTTGAATCCTGCGAGGCCGAGCCCGACCGCCTGCTCGACATCGCCGAACACAAGGAAGAGCGCGACCTGCCGAGCCGCGAGGACACGGACCGCAAGCTTGAGCGCTACAAGCGCGAACGCGAAGCGCTCGGCGGCGTCAATCTGCGTGCGGACGAAGAAATGCAGGAGGTGTCGCAGCGCCTCGACGAACTCGCGGCCGAGCGCGAGGATTGCGAAGGCGCCGTGCGCAAGCTCCGCGCCGCCATAGGCGGCCTCAATCGCGAAGCGCGCCAACGCCTTAACGAAGCCTTCGAGACCGTCAACCGCAACTTCACCTCGCTGTTTACGCGCCTCTTCAACGGCGGGCAGGCGGAATTGCGGCTTATTGATTCTGAAGACCCGCTGGAAGCTGGCCTCGAAATCTACGCCTCGCCGCCGGGCAAGAAGCTCTCCTCCATGTCGCTGATGTCAGGCGGCGAGCAGGCCCTGACGGCGACGGCGCTGATCTTCGCCGTGTTCATGGCGAACCCGGCGCCGGTCTGCGTTCTCGACGAAGTCGACGCCCCGCTCGACGACGCCAATGTCGAGCGCTTCTGCCGCCTCCTTAACGAAATCGCGGCGGAGACGCAGACGCGCTTCGTCGTCATCACGCACCACGCGCTCACCATGTCGCGCATGGACCGCCTCTATGGCGTCACCATGATCGAACGCGGCGTCAGCCAGCTCGTCTCCGTGGATTTGAAGCGCGCCGAACAGCTCGCCGCGGCGGAGTGAGGCGCGGCCAAGGACTACAGGCGCTGGCGCAACCTGCCAGAGCCGCGTGACGTCAACGCCGTTGACGGTGTTCCATTACCGTGGTAATGGAAAGCAATGGCGATACGGTCAAAGATCACCGCGCAGGGCCAGATCTCGGTGCCTGCCGAGATTCGCAGAAAACTGGGCGTCGGCCCGGGCTCGGTTCTCGATTGGGAAGCCCGCGAAGGCGAAGTCGTCGTGCGACGCAGCGGCAAATACAGCTTTGCCGATATCCGAAAGACGCTCTTCCCGCACGGACCGCCCGAGGGGCCGCCGGTCGATGTGAAGAAGGCGATCGCAGAGCATATCCGGCGCAAGCATGCGCGCGATTGATACAAATTCCCTCATTCGCCTCCTGATCGAAGACGATCCGAAACAGACAATACTCGCGGAGTCTTTCGTTGAGCGCGGCGCCTTCGTAGGCCTTGTCGTCTTAGCGGAGACTGTTTGGGTGCTCCGGACCGGATACGGCGCCGCGCACAAGCAGATCGCAGAGACTGTCGAAATGCTGCTGTCGCAGGATCGCCTTTCGCTGGAAGACCCCGAGACCGTTTCCTCCGCCTTGAAACTGTTCCGCGAAAATCCCAGGATAGATTTTGCGGATTGCCTCATCCTTGAGACGGCGCGGAAGGCGGCGAATTTGCCGCTCGGAACCTTCGATCGGGCGCTTGCGAAAATCGACGGCACAGAACGGATTGGCTGACCGCCGGCCGCTTGGCCGGAACGCCCGGCCGCATTTCTTGTGGCGCGCCTCCCCGGCCCCTGCTCTAACCAGCTCAGATGCAATTTGAGGGACACCCATGCGCTCGATCCTCACCCTGACGGCAGCAACCGCCGCACTCGCCTTCGCCGCGACCGCACATGCCGCGGACGTAAAGGAGGCCCCGGCCGAAGCCGCCGAAAACGCGTTGCTCGCGCCCTGGTCCGGCCCCTATGGCGGCGTGCCTTCCTTCGACAAGATGGACGTCGCGCTGATCAAGCCGGCGCTCGAAGCGGCGATGGCGAACAATCTCGCCGAGATCGATAAGATCGCCGCCGATCCCAAAAAGCCGACGTTCAAGAACACTATCCTCGAACTCGAAAAGGCAGGCGACGATCTTTCCCGCGTCTTCGCCTATTACGGCATCTGGTCGAGCAACATGTCGTCGCCGGAGTTCCGCAAGGTCCAGCAAGAGATGGCGCCGAAGATCGCCGAGTTCCAGACGAAGATCGTCCAGAACGAAAAGCTCTTTGCCCGGATCAAAGCCGTCTATGAGGGCAAGGCGCTGAAGAAGATGCGCCCAGATGAGCAGCGGCTCGCCTGGCTCGTCTACAACAATTTCGAATCGAGCGGCGCGACGCTGACCGGCGCCGCCAAGGAACGCTACGCCGCAATCAACAAGCGCCTCGCTGAGCTGCACACGAAATTCGGCAACAACGTCCTCGCCGACGAAGAGGGCCGCGTCACCTATATCAAGAAGACGCAGCTCGCCGGTCTTCCAGACTCCTTCGTCAAGGCCGCGGCGGCGGCCGCCGAACAGCGCGGCCGCAAGGGCGAGTATGCGATCACCAATACGCGTTCTTCGATGGACCCGTTCCTCACCTATTCGACGAACCGGCCCCTGCGCGAAATCGTTTGGCGCACCTTTTATGACCGCGGCGATTTCGGCGACGCCAGCGACAACAACGCCGTCATCGCCGAGATCATGGCGTTGCGCGACGAGCGCGTCGGGCTCCTCGGCTATGACAATTACGCTGAGTGGCGCCTCAAGGACCGCATGGCGAAGACGCCGCAGCGCGCCATGGCGCTGATGGAAGCCGTGTGGCCGGCCGCGGTCGCGCGCGCGAAAGAAGAAATCGCCGACATGCAGGCGGTCGCCGACGCCGAAAAAGCCCGCATCAAGATCGCGCCCTGGGATTACCGCCATTACGCGGAAAAAGTGCGCAAGGCGAAATATGATCTGAACTCGGACGAAGTGCGCGAGTACCTCCAGCTCGACAAGCTGCGCGAGGGCATGTTTTTCGTCGCCGGCGAGCTGTTCAATTTCGCTTTCGCGCCGGTTCCGGCGGGCTCCGTCCCGGTCTGGCAGGAAGACGTGAAAGTCTGGGACGTGACCGACAAGACGACGGGCGCTCATATCGGCCTCTGGTATCTTGACCCCTACGCGCGCACGGGGAAGCGGTCCGGCGCCTGGGCCTCATCCTTCCGCGGCCATGAGACCTTCAACGGCCGGAAGACTGTTCTGTCCACGAACAATTCAAACTTTGTCGAGGGCGCGGCGGGCGAGCCTGTGCTCGTCTCCTGGGACGACGCCGAGACGTTTTTCCACGAGATGGGGCATGCGCTCCATTCACTCTCGTCGAAAGTCGATTATCCGACGCTGAACGGCGGCGTGCGCGACTACACCGAGTTCCAGTCGCAGCTTCTTGAGCGCTGGCTCCTCACCGACGAGGTGATCACGAAGTTCCTGACCCATTACAAAACCGGCGCGCCCATGCCGCCCGCGCTCCTCGCCAAGATCAAGAATGCGGCGACCTTCAATCAGGGCTTCGGGACGACGGAGTTCCTCGGCTCGGCGCTGGTCGACATGAAGCTCCATATGCTGAGCGACCCCAAGGGCGTCGATCCCGACACGTTCGAGCGCGACACGCTCGCCGCGCTCGGCATGCCGTCTGAGATCGTGATGCGCCACCGGCTCCCGCATTTCAGCCACATCTTCTCGGGCGAGGGCTATTCGGCGGGCTATTACGGCTATCTCTGGGCCGATGTCCTGACGTCTGACGCTGCTGAAGCCTTCGAGGCCGCGCCCGGCGGCTTCTATGACAAGGCGATGGCGAAGAAGCTCGTCGACAACCTCTTCGCTCCGCGCAATGCGATTGACCCCGCGGACGCCTATCGCGCCTTCCGCGGCCGCGACGCCGACATCTCGGCCTTGATGCGGGACCGGGGCTTTCCGGTTCCGCCAGCGCCGGCGCAGCCTTAGCATAAAGCCGCGCCGCATCGCCGCATCGCGAGCTTCCGCGCTGAAAATCAAGCGATTTTGGCGCGTGGGATTGCTTGACGCTGCGGTGCGGCGCGGATAGGTTCCGCGCCGAGTTTAAGGGTGCGGGGCTCCCCTCGCGCCTCCTTTCGGGCAACGCTCATGGCGGAAGACGCCGGCAAGCCGCCGCCCTCCTCGCTCGATGAGTTTTCGAAGCGTTTGGACGCCGTCCGCGGCGCCACAACAAACGCTGAAGAGACTCGCGCTGCAGGCGGGCAAGCCTCAGGTCAGGCGTTTCGTCTGTCCTCGGAGCTGCTTGCAGGCATTCTGGTGGGGACGCTGCTCGGCTGGGGGATCGACCGCCTCCTCGGAACGACGCCTTTTGCGCTGGTCGCGGGCATCTTCCTCGGGTTTGCGGCGGGGGTCTTCAACGTCGCCCGCGCCATGAAGTCGGCGCGGGAGGCGGGCGCCGGCGAGCCGGACAAGACATAAGGGCGGCGGCGCCGCGACGGACGGATCAGACACGCGATTGCCATGAACGCAGTAGAGAGCCTCCTCAACTTCAAGGCCGCAGGCCCCATGGAGCAGTTCGAGATCGTGCGCCTCGTGCCGATCGAATTGTTCGGCTACGACATTTCCATCACCAACTCGACCTTGTGGATGTTCATCGCGGTGGGCCTTGCCTCCGTGATCCTCCTGCTCGCCTCGCGCGGCCGCGCGCTCGTGCCCGGACGCATTCAGTCCGTGGGCGAAGTAATGCATGATTTCATCGCCGACATGGTGAAGGGCGCGATCGGCGAGGAAGGGATGAAGTTCTTCCCTTACGTCTTCACGCTGTTCATCTTCATCCTGGCGGCGAACCTGCTCGGCCTCCTGCCCTCGATCCCGGGCGCGCCGCATGGGCTCCACACCTTCACGACGACGAGCCACATCGTCGTCACTTTCGCACTGGCAATGCTGACGATCGCGATCGTCATCGGCTACGGCTTCTACAAGAACGGCCTCGGGTTCCTGAAGCTCTTCGTGCCGTCGGGCGTGCCGATCTGGCTTCTGCCGCTGATCACGCTGATCGAGTTCGTGTCGTTCCTGTCGCGGCCGATCAGCCTCGCCATCCGACTCTTCGCGAACATGCTGGCGGGACACGTCATTCTGAAGATCTTCGGCATCTTCATCACCATGCTGCTCGCCTCCGGCATGACCTTCGGCTGGATCTCGATCTTCCCCTTCCTCGGCATCGTCGCGGTGACCTTGCTCGAAATTCTTGTCGCGTTCCTGCAGGCCTATGTCTTCGCGATGCTGACCTGCATCTACCTCAACGATGCGGTGCACGCCGGCCATCACTGAGAAATCCGCCGCCGCGGCCTTCAAGGGCCGGCCGCGACTGGCTCCCCACTCACTCGGCTCGAACTTCACGGAGTTAAGACAATGGACGCAGAAGCAGCAAAACTCATCGGCGCGGGCATCGCGGCTCTTCCGCTCGCCGGCGCGGCGGTCGGCCTCGGCACGATCTTCGGCAACTTCCTTTCGGGCGCGTTCCGCAATCCGTCGGCCTCGGCCGGCAACCAGCAGACGCTGCTCCTCGCCTTCGCGCTGACGGAATTTACGGGCCTTCTCGGCTTCGTCGTCGCGATGCTCATCCTGTTCGTGTTCTAGGCTCGAACATCCGTCCCAAGACAAAAGGAGGAAGACCATGATTGCGTCCTTCGACATGGTCTTTTTCGCGGCCGAGGAAGCGGGCGGCGAGGCGGCCAAGGCCGGCCTGCCGCAGATGGACGCCTCGACCTTCCCGAGCCAGCTCTTCTGGCTCGCCGTGTCGTTCGGCTTTCTCTATTTCGTCGTCTCGGCGCTCGTTCTGCCGGGGCTGACGGGCGCGATCGCCGCCCGGCGCGGCAAGATCAAGGGCGACCTCGACAAGGCGGCTGAGATGAAAGTCCAGTCCGAGAACGCCGAAAAGGCCTATCTCGGCGCCCTCGCCGACGCCAAGGCCAAGGCGCGCGCGCTCGCGGGCGAGACCCGCGACAAGCTTGCCGCTGAGCTTGCCTCCATGCAGAAAGAGGCGGATGACCGCGCCGCGTCAGCCGTCGCCGCCGCCGAAACGCGCATCGCCGCCATGAAGAAGAGCGCGGCCGAGAAAGTGCGCGACGCCGCCGCCGACACGACCAAGGCGATCGTTGAGACCTTGATCGACGAGACTCCGGCGGCCGATCAGGTCGCGGCTGCGATCGGCAAGGCCGTCGCGATGCAGGGAGCCTAACGATGATCGAAATCGCTCTTGGCGCGCTCGCCGCCGCTGAAACCGCGCATGACGGCCACGAGACGCTCGCCTGGTGGCAGGACCCGGCGATCTGGGTGAGCCTTGCGTTTCTCGTCGTCGTCGCGCTGCTGTGGCGGCTCGGCGCCTTCAAGGCGGGCGCCGCCGCGCTCGACAAGCGCAGCCAAAAGATCGCCGACGAACTCGCCGAGGCGCAGCGCTTGCGCGGCGAGGCGGAGGCGCTGCTCGCCCAATACCAGACGCGCCAGCGCGAGGCGGAAGCCGAAGCCAAAGTGATCATCGAAGAAGCGCGCCGCGAGGCCGCCCGCCTCGGCGCCGAGATGCGCCAGAAGATCGCCGACCAGATCGACCGCCGCGCCCGCTCGGCCGAAGAAAAAATCGCCCGTGCTGAAACGCAGGCGCTCGCCGAAGTGCGGGGCCAGGCCGCCGACCTCGCCGTCGAGGCCGCGCGCGTGATCATCCGTAACCGGATCGACCAGGGCGGACATTCCTCGCTCGTCGACAAGGCGATTTCGGACCTCCGCGCGAAGACGCATTGACGTCGGTTGCGAGGAATCCGATTGGGTTTGTTTACGCTCATCCCAGCGAAAGCCGGGACGAACGTGTTTGCTAAATTCCTCCCCGCGCAGCGGGGGAGGTGTCGCCGAAGGCGACGGAGGGGGGCTTTCCCCAAAAACGCATGCGCGACAGAGCCCCCATCGTCGGCTGCGCCGACACTTCCCCCGTCTGGCGACGGGGGAAGAATGCCCGCGGAACCTGGCGCGGAAAACTGCGCGTGTTGCGTATTGGTGGCCTCGGTCCCGGCTCCTCATCCTGAGCCTGTCGAAGGACGCCGGGACGAGCGGGCTTGGATAGCCCAATCATATTGAAGGCAACGCGGGCCTAACCCGTCTTCTTCTTGCGCAGGAAGGACGGGATATCGAGCTCTGCGTCCGCCTGATCGTCGAAGAGGTCGCCGCGCGGCTGCGGCGTCTGACGAGCCGAAGGCGATTGCGCTTGCGGCGGCGGAGCGACGGGCGTGCGCGGCGTTTCTTTCGGCGGCGCGCCGAGATTGCGGATCATGTCGAGCGCGGCGCCGATGGAGCTGCGGCCGTGATCGGTCTGCCGGAAGGGGTTTTTCGGCGCAGGCCGCGGCTCGGCGGCGCGAAGCGGATGCTCCGCCTGCGGACGGGCCGGCGGCTGTTCGCGATAGGCGTCGGCCGCGCGGCGCGGCGGCGGCGCATCGGCGCCTTCCGTCAGCATACGGCGGATGCGTTCATGGACGTCGCCGACGGGATTGGCCTGCGGCGCGGGCATCGGCGGCAAGGGCGCGGGTTCGTGGACGACGGAAGGCTCCACAGGCAAGCTCTGCTGCTCGGGCGCGCGCGCCTGAACGGCGGGTGTTGCTTGAGGCACATATTCGCGGGATTGCGGCGGCGCCGGCGTATAGGCGACCGTCGCTGTCTGCACCGTCACCGCCGGCTCGCGCCAGGGCTTGGAGACCGGAACCTGGGCCTTCACTGTTTCGGCCGGCTTCGACATTTCGCGCGTGAAGGAATCGATGCCCGTCGCCACGACAGAGACGCGCACGCGGCCCGCAAGGTCCTGATTGAAGGTCGAGCCGACGATGATGTTGGCCTCGGGATCGACTTCGGCGCGAATGCGGTTCGCCGCCTCGTCGACCTCGAACAGGGTCATGTCCATCGAGCCGGTGATGTTGATGAGCACGCCGCGCGCGCCCTTCATCGACACGTCGTCGAGCAGCGGATTCGAGATCGCGGCTTCGGCGGCGCGGATCGCGCGCTTCTCGCCTTCAGCCTCGCCCGTGCCCATCATCGCCTTGCCCATCTCGCCCATGACGGTCTTCACGTCGTTGAAGTCGAGATTGATGAGCCCCGGCATGACCATGAGGTCGGTGATGCCGCGCACGCCTGAATGGAGCACCTGGTCGGCCATGGCGAACGCCTCGTGGAAGGTCGTGCGTTCATTGGCGATCGAGAAGAGATTCTGGTTCGGGATGATGAGGAGCGTGTCCACATGGCCTTGCAGGGCCTCGATGCCGGCGGTTGCGACGCGCATGCGGCGCTGGCCTTCAAAATGGAAGGGCTTCGTCACGACGCCGACGGTCAGTATGCCGCGCTGTTTGGCGGCTTCGGCGATGACGGGCGCTGCGCCCGTGCCGGTGCCGCCGCCCATGCCGGCGGTGATGAACAGCATATGGGCCGGGCCGACATGCTGGAAAATTTCTTCGAGCGACTCCTCGGCGGCGGCGCGGCCGACTTCGGGGAGCGAACCCGCGCCGAGGCCTTGCGTCGTCTTCGCGCCGAGCTGGATGCGCCGGACCGACTTGCTGAGGCCGAGCGCCTGTGCGTCGGTATTGGCGACGATGAACTCAACGCCCTCGAGCTGGCTCTCGATCATGTTGTTCACGGCATTGCCGCCGGCGCCGCCGACGCCGATGACCGCGATCCTCGGCTTCAGTTCCGTAAACTCAGGCACGCCCAGATTCAGTGGCATCGATCGCTCCCGCTGTCGCCCGCTCGACTCAAAGTCCGGTCAGTTAATGATTCATTCATAAGAGTTTCGATTTGGTTAACGCCGTCTTAACGACGACGCCGAAGACGCTAAAAATGCGCCTTCAGCCAATGGCCGACAGCGGCCGCAAAACCCGTGTGCCGCCGCCCCAATCCGCCCGCGGGGCCGAACTCGGCCGAGCTGACCTTGCCCTCGCCTGTCGCCCGGCGGCGATGGGCGATGAGCAGCGTTCCGGCGCATACGGCGAATGGCGGGCTCGTCGCCGCTTCCGGCGTGCCTTGCAGCGCTGAAACCGGACGGCCAAGACGCGCCTTCATGCCGAGCACGCGCTCGGCGGTCTCGCGCGCGCCGAGAAGAAGGCTCGCCCCGCCCGTGATGACGACGCGACGAACGCCCATGCGCGAGCGCGCATGGGCGGGCAGCCGCGCCCCGGCGAGTTCGCAGATCTCCTCCATGCGCGGCAGGATGACCGCCGACAGCTCGGCCCTCGGCACACGGATCGATTCGGCGTCGCCGAGCATGGCGAGCTCGACGACGCGGTGCTCGTCGCCGGGGCCCGCGATCGCTGAACCGTAAAGAGTCTTCACGCGCTCGGCCTGTGCGATGGGCGCAGCGAAAACTTGCGCAATGTCGCGGGAGATATGATCGCCGCCGACCGGCACGCCGCCGCAATCGACAAGGCGCCCGTTCTCGTAGACGGCATAGCCCGTCGAGGCAGCGCCAATGTCGAGGAGCACGACGCCAAGATCCTTTTCGTCCTCGACCAGCACCGCCTCAGCCGCGGCATAGGGCGCAGCGACCAGCTCTTCGGCGGCAAGACCGCAACGCTCCAACACGGCTTCGAGATTGTGCAGGGCGTTGTCGCGGGCGAGGACACCGACCGCTTCGGTCGTGAAGAGATCGCCGGCAAGACCTTCCGGCGCCAGGCCGACAGACTCGCCGTCAATACGGAACGCAACCGGCAGAGCGTGGAGCAGCGTATGGCCCTCGGCGGCGGCGGCCTGCGCCGCATGCGCGAGGCAGTCGGCGACGTCTTCGCGCGTGACGCGCTCGCCGCGTAGTTCCAGGTCGACGCCCGCGCGGCGAGAGAGGAGCTTTGGTCCGGCGACAGCAACCGCGGCGGCGCGGATGCGCACGCCTGCCATGCGCTCGGCGGATTCGATCGCGCCGCGCAGCGCGGTTTCGCGCGCGGCCGTCTTGCCGCTGACACGCGCTTCCGCGGCCGAGCCGTGCAAGCCGACGCCCAGCACCTCAAGGCCGAGCGCGCCGTCACCCGGCACGACCGCCGCGATGAGGCACGCCGATTTCGAGGCGCCGATCTCGACCGCCGCTACAATGTCGCCGACTCGCGTCTTCCCGCCGATGCGGGCCATGGTCAAACGCCCCCGTCGCGGATTTCAGTCCGCGCTCTCCTACGTCAGGAATCCTGCGGCGGCGTTTCCGCCGGCGCAGCCTCACCCTTTCGCCGAACGATCATCCGTTCGGGATCCGAGAGGTCGATGTATTCGAGCGGCTGGTCAAGAAGCCCTTCAGAGGCCTGGAGCTTGGCCAGCATATTCAACGCGCGCGGAAGGTCCGTCTCCGGCAGTTTGATGTCCGCCGTATTGCGCAGGCGCATGTTCCAGCGCCGTTCACTGACGCGCACGAGCGCCGCCGTCATCGCCGTCAGCTCTTCATGCGCGGCGAGCGCGGAAAGAACTTCAGCCGCCGCTTCCGGCGCGCCGGCGCCGACGATGAGCGGCAGGTTGGCGAATTCATAGGCGCTGACCTCGCGGATGATCGCGCCCGAACGATCGATGAGCTGGAGCTTGCCTGTCATCTGCCAGACAGCCGAGGGACGCCGCTCTTCGACTGATACCTGCAACGTGTCCGGCAGGAGGCGGCGCACGGCCGCATACTGCACCCAGCCCAGCCCCTCAACACGCGCTTTCACCGCCGCCAGATCGACATGGAGGATCGACGCACCAAGCACGGGACCGACCGCCTCAAGTATATCGTGCGGATCGGCTTCCTCGCGGCCCATCACCGTGACGCGCTTGACTTCGAGCCCCGCATCGACGGCGCGCGCATGGGCGATGCGCCCCGCCCCATCGGCGATCGCGCCGAAATAGCCGCCCGCCCACATGACGACGCCTGCGCAAAGCAGCACGACCAGGAGACCGCCAGCGGCGGCAAGACCATAAGAGCGCGCCGATTCTGCCCAGCCGGCGAAGACTTCCGCAAAATCCGGCATGGGCGGCGCGGGCTTGGCTTTCGCCGGCCGGCCTTTGGCGCCGGCTTTCTGCGTCTTCACCTTAGGCATGACGCATCCTCCACGATCCAGGCGCAAAGCTCCGGAAAGGACATGCCGCGATAGGCCGCCTGCTCGGGCGTCAAGGAGGTGCCTGTCATGCCTGGCTGCGTGTTGATCTCGAGAAAGAAGACCTGCTCGCCCTTCAGATCCGGATCATAGCGGAAGTCCGATCGCGAGACCCCGCGGCAGCCGAGCGTCTGGTGGGCTTTGACCGCGAGCTCCATGCAGCGCCGCGCAACAGGCTCCGGCACCGGGGCCGGGAGAACATGGCGCGACCCGCCCTCGGCATATTTCGCCTCATAGTCATAGAATTCCGTCGCCGGCAGAATTTCCGTGACGCAGAGCGGCTCGCCGCCGCGCACGGCGACGGTGAGTTCGCGCCCGGCGATGAATTTCTCGACCAGCACCTCATCGCCAAGCGACCATTTCTTGCTCGCGATCTCCTCGGGCGGGCGATTGTCGCCCTTGCGGATGATGTAGACGCCGACCGACGAACCCTGCGCATTCGGTTTGATCACATAGGGCGGCTCCATCGCGTGGCCGCCCGCCGCCTCGAACCGCGACATGATTTTGCCCGTGGGCGACGGCACGCCGACGGCGGCGAGGACGAGCTTGGTCTTCTGCTTGTCCATCGCCAGCGACGAGGCGAGGACGCCCGAATGCGTGTACGGAATGTTGAGAATTTCGAGGAGGCCCTGCACGCAGCCGTCCTCGCCCCATTGGCCGTGGAGCGCGTTGAAGGCGGCGTCGGGCTTCACCTCCGCGAGCCGGGCGGCAAGGTCGCGGCCGACATCGATCTCGACCGCGTCATAGCCGGACTTCCGGAGCGCCTCGCCGACGGCCGCGCCGGAGTTGAGCGAGACCTCGCGCTCGGGAGACCAGCCGCCTTTGAGAACGGCGATGCGTTTGTGTTTCACTTACGACCTCTCGCCGATTCGCTTGATTTCCCAGCGCAGTTCCACGTTCAGCTGATTCTTTACGTCCGCCCGCAAACTCTCCACCAGAGTTTCAACGTCGGCCGCTGTCGCCTTGCCGCGGTTGATCATGAAGTTGCAGTGGAGCTCCGAGCACTGCGCGTCGCCGACGATGCGGCCGCGGCCGCCGACCTTGTCGATGAGCTGCCAGGCCTTGAGACCGCCCGATTGCACCGGGTCCGGATTGGCGAAGGTCGACCCGCCCGTACGCTCGCGGATCGGCTGGCTCGCCTCGCGCCGTTTCATGATCTCCGCCATGCGCGCGTCGATCGCGGCCGGATCGTCGGCGCGGCCGCGGAACAGGGCCTCGGTGAAGATCAGCCCATCGGCTGCCGCGCAATGGCGGTAGGAAAATCCCATCTCCGCATTCATCAGTACGCGGCGCTTTCCGGCGCGATCGTAGGCGACCGCTTCGACGAGCACGTCCTTTGTCTCTTGCGTATAGGCGCCGGCGTTCATGGCGAGCGCCCCGCCGATCGTGCCTGGCACGCCGCGATAGAATTCAAGGCCGGCAAGGCCCGCCGCTGCGGCGCGTTTGGCGACCTGGGCGTCGAGCGCAGCGGCGCCCGCCCGCGCCATCTCGCCATTGATTTCAATTTTCGCAAAGGCCGCACCAAGGCGCACGACGACGCCGCGCACGCCGCCGTCGCGCACGAGTAGGTTGGAGCCGACGCCGACGGGATAGACCGGGATTGTGGGCGGCGTTTCTTTCAGAAAGTGCGCAAGATCATCCTCATCGGCCGGCGTGAACAGGACATCCGCCGGCCCGCCGACGCGGAACCAGGTGATCGCAGACATATCCGCAGCTTCAGCGTAACGGCCGCGGACGGCGGGGAGATCGGCGGCGCGGATCATCGTCCGCCTCCAGCGTTCTTTGTGCGGCGGATCCCCCCCTGTCCCCCCCTTTTCAAGGGGGGGGAGGCGCCGACGCTGAAGTCCCCCCCCTTGAAAAGGGGGGGACAGGGGGGGATCGCCGCGAGTCCGGCCATCACGTCAACCCCTTCAACGCATCCGCCAACCCGTTCGCATACTTCGTAATGTCGCCCGCGCCGAGGCAGACGACATAGTCGCCTGGCTCCGCTGCTGCGGCGATCACCGCCGGCAGCGCGTCCCAGGCCGTCAGGGCACGGACATTCTTGTGGCCATGCGCTTGTGCGGCGGCGACGAGCGCATCGCGCGTGATCCCCTCGATCGGCGTCTCGCCCGCCGTATAGATGTCGGTCACGATCGCGATGTCGGCGTCGTTGAGGCAGGAGGCGAACTGGTCGAAGAGATCGCGCAGGCGCGTGAAGCGGTGGGGCTGCACGATTGCGATGACCTTGCCGGACGAGACGCCGCGCGCGGCGCGCAGCACGGCCGCGATTTCGACCGGGTGGTGGCCGTAATCGTCGATGATGGTGACGCCCTTCCACTCGCCAGCCTTGGTGAAGCGACGCTTGACGCCAGAGAATTTCGCAAAGCCCGCCTTGATCGCCGCGTCCGTGACGCCGAGCTTGCGCGCGACCGTCGCGGCTGCGAGCGCGTTCAGAACATTGTGCGCGCCCGGCATCGGCAGGCGCACATCGGCAAGGCGCCGCGCCTCCTCGCCGCGTTCGCGGAAGACGATGTCGAAACGCGCGCCGCCGCCCTCGAAAGCGATGTTCTCCGCGCGGACATCCGCCTGCGGATTGGAGCCGTAGGTGATGAGGCGCCGGTCGGTGACGCGGCCGACAAGGGCCTGCACTTCCGGATGATCAAGGCAGACGACGCCGAAGCCGTAAAAGGGCGTGTTCTCGATGAACTGGTCGAAAGCGCGGCGGAGCGCCTCGAATCCGCCCCAATGGTCGAGATGTTCGGGGTCGATGTTCGTCACGATCGCGACGGTCGTCGGCAGGCGGAGGAAGGCGCCATCCGATTCGTCGGCCTCGACGACCATCCAGTCGCCCTCGCCGAGCCGCATATTGGTGCCGTAAGCGTTGACGACGCCGCCATTGATGACCGTCGGATCGAGCCCCGCTTCTTCGAGGAGCGCGGCGACCATGGTCGTCGTCGTCGTCTTGCCATGCGTGCCGGCGACCGAGATCGTCCATTTGAGCCGCATGAGTTCGGCGAGCATGTCGGCGCGGCGCACGACCGGAATGTGCCGCGCGCGCGCGGCGAGGATTTCGGGATTGTCCGCTTTCACCGCCGTCGAAACGACGACAGCGTCTGCGCCCGCGACATGGGCCGGGTCATGGCCGATCGAGACGGCGATGCCCTTGGCCCGCAAGCGCGCGACATTGGCGCTTTCCGAGACATCGGAGCCGCGCACTTCATAGCCGAGATTGTCCATCACTTCGGCGATGCCCGACATGCCGATGCCGCCGATGCCGACGAAATGCACGACGCCGACGCCGAAAGGCAGCCTGATCTTGATCTTGCGTTCACTCACGCCGCTCGCCTCTCCTTACGCGCCGCCAGGGTTTCGACGAGGTCGGCGAGCGCTTTGGCGGCGCCTGTCTTCACGCGGCCCTCGGCCGCCGCCGCCATGGCCGCGAGCCGGCCCTCCGTCGTCAGAATATCGGTCAGCGCCCGCGACAGCGTCTCCGCCGAGAAATCCGGCTCCGCGATCAGCACGGCGGCGCCGGCGCCGGCGAGCACTTGCGCGTTGCCGGTCTGATGGTCGTCCATCGCGATCTTCAGCGGCACAAGAATGGACGGCCGTCCGATCACGGAGAGTTCAGTGACGGTCGAGGCGCCCGCGCGCGCGATGACGAGATGGGCCGCGGCGATGCGCGCCGGCAGGTCCTTGAAGAAGCTTGCGACCTCTGCTGTGACGCCGGCCGCGTCATAGGCGGCCTTGACCGCCGCGATGTCTTCCTCGCGCGCCTGCTGGGTGATGACGAGGCGCTTGCGCAACGTCTCGGGCAGGGTTGCGATCGCCTTGGGGGGCGCCGCGGAAAAGATCGCCGCGCCCTGGCTGCCGCCGAAGACGAGAAGACGGATCGGATCAGCGCCGCGCGGCGTGACATAGGGCGAAGCGGCGACGGCGCTGACAGCGTCGCGCACCGGATTGCCGACTTCGATGAGGCGCGCGGCCGCGGGCGCGCGCGTCAAAGCCGAAAAGGCATGCGCGGTAAAGTCCGCCTTGCCAGCGAGAAGGCGATTGGTGCGGCCGAGAACGCCGTTTTGTTCGTGCACGCCGTAAGGCAGGCCGAGCATTTCCGCGGCTTTCATCGACGGAAAGGACGGATAGCCGCCGAAGCCGATCGCGGCGACGACCCCGCGTTTGCGGAATTCGCGCCGCGTCGCGAAGAAACCGCGCGCGAGCGCCAGCGCCGCCATCGCCTTGGCGGCAGGTCCGCCGACGCTCGGGCTCGCCGCCGGAATCTCGAAGCGCTCATCGGCGGGGAAATTGGCCGCGTAGCGCGCGCCGCGCGCGTCGGTGACAAGCAAGATGCGCCGTCCGCGACGCTTCAGCTCCTGCGCAACGGCCTCGGCCGGGAACATGTGGCCGCCCGTGCCGCCCGCGGCGATGGCGATCAGGCCTTGCGTCACGGCATGATCTCCTTGCGGCGCGCAGGCCCGCTCGCGCTGCGCGACAGCGCGAAGATGAGCCCGAAAACAAGACCCATCGCGATCAGCGAAGAGCCGCCATAGGAGATGAACGGCAAGGTCATGCCCTTGGCCGGCAAGAGGCGCAGATTGACGCCCATATTGATGAAGGCCTGCAGCCCCACCATCGCGGCAAGGCCGGCGACGGCGCATTGCGCAAAGAGGCTCTTCAGCGTCCCGGCGCGCTTCATCAGGTGAATGACGAGGCCGGCATAAAGCGCAATAATGGCGACGCAGAGGAGAAAGCCGTGCTCTTCGCCCGCGACGGAGAATATGAAGTCCGTATGCGCATCGGGGAGCTGATATTTGACGCTCGCGCCTTCCGCCATGGTCCCGAACGGCCCGCCGCCGCGAATGGCTTCGAGCGCCTTGTCGACCTGATAGGAGCTCGACGATCCCGGCTCCAGAAACGCGTCGATACGTTTGGCGAGGTGCGGCGAGAAGAAATAGCCGAATGCGAGGCCCGATGCGCCGACGCCGACGAGGCCCGCGATCCAGATCCAGGCGCCGCCGACGATGAAGAACATGACGCCCCAGACCGCCGTCACCAGCGCCGCCTGACCATAGTCGGGCTCGAGCACGAGCAGCATCATGAAGGCAAGATAGAGCCCGAAGGCGATCGCCGCGCCGGGAAAGCCCGGCGTCCGTTTGCCTTCTGCGAGCATCCAGGCCGCGAGCACAATGAAACCTGGCTTGGCAAATTCCGAGGGCTGGAACGAAACGGGGCCGATCTCAAACCAGCGCCGGGCGCCGTTCCTCACCTCCCCGCCGACGACCGTGAACGCCATGGCGGCGAGCGCCAGAACGAACACGATGACGCCGAGGCGGCGCGCCTGCAGCGGCGTCAGCATCGACACGCCGAGCATCAGCACAAACGCCGGGGCGAGGAAAACGAGCTGCCGTATCGGAAAGTGAAAACTGTTGTCGATGTCGAGGCGCGCCGCCGCGCCCGGCCCCGCCGCGAACAGCAGCGTCAGGCCGATCATCGCAATCGTCAGCACCATCGCGATGCCGAGCCGATCGACGGTCCAGAACCAGCGTGCGAACAGCGAATTGTCGAGACGCGAGACAGATTTCATGCGGCGGCGCCTGAAGATGCGGATGCGGATGCGGCTTGGGCGGCTTCGGCGACGAGACGGCGGAAGGCGTCGCCGCGCTCTTCATAGTTCTTGAACTGATCATAGGAGGCACAGGCCGGCGACAGGAGCACGACGCTCGCGGGCGCGGCGCTCTGCGCCGCATCGCGCGCCGCGCGCGCCACGGCCTGTTTGAGATCGCCGCACTGAACGCAAGGCGCAGCGCCCGCAAGCTGCGCTTCAAAGCTTTGCGCCGCCTCGCCGATGAGATAAGCGCCGCGCACGCGATCCATCAGCGGGCGGAGCGAGGCGACGCCGCCTTCTTTCGGCTTGCCGCCGGCGATCCAGTAGATCTCGCGATAGGATTGCAGCGCCTTTTCCGCCGCATCGGCGTTTGTCGCCTTGGAATCGTTGACGAAGACGACGCGGCCGATCCGGCCGACGATTTCCATCCGGTGGGGAAGTCCCTCGAAACGGTCCATGGCGCGCGCCGCGACCAGCGGCGAAAGGCCGAAAGCGATTCCCGCCGCGAGCGCGGCGGCGGCGTTCTGCTGGTTATGCGTGCCGTTGAGCGCCGCGATATGGCCGATGTCGCCCGCCTCGCCGGTCTTGCCGTCGAAGTTCCAGAAGAGCTTGCCGCCGAGCGCAAAGACGCCGCGGCCGAGCGCGCCGGCGGCGGATAGGGGGGTCACGGACGGTCCCCCCTGCCCCGCTGACAGTGCGGCGCAGACGCCTTGCGACCAGGCGTCGTCGACGCCGATCACGGCTGTCTCCTCGCGCGTCTGGTTGAGGAAGATGCGCCGTTTGGCGGCGACATAGCCCGCCATGTCGCCATGGCGGTCGAGATGATCGGGCGAGATATTGAGCCAGACGGCGATATCGCAGCGCAAGGATTTCACAAGGTCGAGCTGGAACGATGAAAGCTCGAGCACATAGACGCGGCCCGGCGCGACAGGATCGAGCGACAGCACGGCGCGGCCGATATTGCCGCCGACGGAAACGTCAAACCCCGCTTGCGACAGCATGTGGCCGATGAGAGCCGTCGTCGTCGATTTGCCGTTCGAGCCGGTGACGCCGATCACCTTCGGACGCGCCGCCGCCACGCAGGCGTTCACCGCGCGCGCGAAAAGTTCGACATCGCCGACAATCTCGACGCCGGCTTCGCGGGCGCGGCGCACGATCGCGTGCGGCGCAGGATGCGTCAGCGGCACGCCCGGCGACAGCACCAGCATCGACAGCGCCGCCCAGGGCCATTCGGACGGATCGGCAAGAGCCCCTTGTGCGGATTTCCGCGCGGCGGCGTTGTCGTCCCAGGCGTAGACATCGGCGCCCGAGGCGGCGAGCGACGCGACCGCAGCGGCGCCCGTCGCGCCGAGGCCGTAGACGCCGATCTTGCAGCCTTTGACGCCGGGAACCTGAATCATCGCGTCACCGGAGCTTCAGGGTCGCAAGCCCGATCAGGGCGAGGATCACTGAGATGATCCAGAAGCGGATCACGATGGTCGATTCCTTCCAGCCGAGCTGTTCAAAATGATGGTGGATCGGCGCCATTTTGAAGACGCGCTTGCCGGTCATCTTGAAGGACGCGATCTGTATCATCACCGAAAGCCCTTCGAGCACGAAAAGGCCGCCGACAATGGCGAGCACGATCTCGTGCTTGGTCGCGACCGCCATCGACCCGATCGTGCCGCCAAGCGCGAGCGAGCCCGTGTCGCCCATGAAAATCATCGCCGGCGGCGCATTGAACCACAAGAACCCGAGGCCCGCCCCGATAATGGCGCCGCAGATGATTGAAAGCTCGCCCGTGCCCGGCACGTAGGGAATGGCGAGATAGGAAGCATAGATCGCATTGCCGACGAGATAGGCGATGAGGGCGTAGGTCGCCGCCGCGATCATGACCGGCACCGTCGCAAGACCGTCGAGGCCGTCGGTGATGTTCACGGTGTTGGAGGCGCCGACAATGACGAAAGCGGCGAACGGCACCATGAGCCAGCCGATCGGCACGCCGATGGCGCCCGCGCCGAAGAGACCCTCGAAAAACGAGAGCGGCACAAAGGGAACGGCGACGGAGGTTTCAATGCCCTCCGGCGCGTCGGGCGTCGCGCCGAGAACGGTCATGCAGAAATAGCCGGCGAGCAGGGCGACGGCGAACTGCACGATCAGCTTCATGCTGCCGACGACGCCCGTCGACTTCTGCTTTGTCACCTTGAGATAGTCGTCGATGAAGCCGAGCCCGCCATAAGCGAGCGTCACGCCGAGAACGATCCAGACATAAGGGTTGTCGAGCCGCGCCCAGAGCAAGGTCGCAACCGTCAGCGACAGGAGGATGAGGACGCCGCCCATGGTCGGCGTGCCGGCCTTTGAGATGATGTGGCTCTGCGGCCCGTCGGCGCGGATCGGCTGGCCGCGGCCCTGCTTGCGGCGCATCCAGCGTATCAGCGACGGTCCGAGCAAGAACGAAATCAACAGCGCGGTCATGATCGCGCCGCCGACGCGAAAGGTGATGTAGTTGAAGAGATTGAAAAGCTGAAAGTCTTCCGCAAACGGCGTCAGCAAATGATAAAGCATGAAACGGCCCGGCCCAATTCTTGTTATGTCCTAAGCAGCGCCTTTAGACGCCCCTGCCGCCGCCTGACCTTGCGCCCCTTCCCCCGCGGCGACGATCGCTTTGACGACGTCGCTGATCTTAGACGCGTTCGAGCCTTTGACCATGACGACATCGCCGTCTTTGAGGTCGGCGAGCACGGCCGGAATGAGTTCGGCGGACGAGGCCGCAGCCCTCGCGCGCATGGCGTCCGGGACGGCGTTCCAGAGGTGTTCCATGAACCGGCCGGCGACGTAAAGCCAGTCGACGCGCGCCGCGCCGAGCGGTTCGGCAAGGCCGGCATGCATCGCCGCCGCCTCAGGCCCGAGCTCCAGCATGTCGCCGAGCGCAGCGATTCGCCGGCCGGCGCCGCGGGGCTTGGCCGCGCCAAGGAGCGACAGGGCCGCCCGCATAGAGGCTGGATTGGCGTTGTAGCTCTCGTCGATGACTGTCACGGTCCGGGCCGCATCGAGGCGGATCTCTTTCCGGGCGCCCCGTCCTTGCGCCGCGCCAAGCTTGGCCAGAGCGTCGAGGGCCGGCGCCATCGGCGCCTCGGCGATATGCACGGCGGCAAGGACCGCGAGCGCGTTCATCGCCTGGTGCCTGCCCGGCGCACCAAGACGGAAGGCGGACGGCGTCCCGAAAAGCTCGATCTCGACCGCGCCGCCGTCTCCATCATCCTTATAGCCGCGCATTCGCACATCGGCGCCCGCCGTTTCGCCGAAGGTCACGATGCGGCCGACGCCTTGGGCCCGCGCATTCGCCTGGAGCCGCGGGAAATAGGCGTTGTCGATCGGCAGGATCGCCGTGCCGCCCGGGAGAAGGCCGGAGAAGATCTCCGATTTTGCGTCGGCGATCCCTTCCATGGACCCGAGGTTTTCAAGATGCGCCGGCGCGATGGTGGTGATGATGGCAAGATGCGGCTTCACCAGTTTGACGAGCGGCGTGATCTCGCCCGCGTGGTTCATGCCGATCTCGAAAATCCCGTAGTCCGCATCGATCGGGAGCTCTGCAAGGGTCAGCGGCACGCCGAAATGATTGTTGAAGCTCTTCTCGGCGGCGTGCGCCTTGGCGCTGGCGCCAAAGGCGGCTTTCAGCATCTCCTTGGTGCTGGTCTTGCCGGCCGATCCCGTGACGGCGATCCGGACGCCGAAATTGCGCAGCCGCGCCGCGCGCGCAAGGTCGCGCAATCCCTCGACCGTGTCGCGCACGACGAGCAAGGGCGCGCCCGACGGCGCATCATCCGGCGCGCGCGCGACCAGCGCCGCGGCGGCCCCCTTTTCAAAGGCCGCGTGCAGAAATTCATGGCCGTCGCGCTTGTCAGACAGCGCAACGAAAAGCTCGCCCGGCTTCAAGGTGCGCGAGTCGATCGACAATCCGTCCGCCGCCCACTCCTCCGCCACCCAGCGGTCGCTGTCGCCGCCGCGCGCGCAGAGCGCGCCCCCGGTTGCGGCCGCCGCTTCGTAGGCTGTCCACAGATTTGAGGTCATGATGCGTCTCCTCCGCGGGCGCGGACCGCCGCGCGCGCTGTCTCGGCGTCGTCGAAGGGAATGACTTTTCCTTGCACGATCTGCCCGGTCTCGTGGCCCTTGCCGGCGATGACGAGCGCGTCGCCCGGCCGCAGCAAGGATATGGCGTGCGTGATCGCCTCCGCCCGATCGCCGATCTCGACGGCGGCCGGGGCGCCGTCCTTCACGGCGCGCCGGATCGCCGCCGGATCCTCCGAACGCGGATTGTCATCCGTCACGATCACGATGTCGGCCGCGCGGGCCGCCGCCGCGCCCATCAAAGGGCGTTTCGTGCGGTCGCGGTCGCCGCCTGCGCCGATGATCGCGACGACGCGGCCCGCTGCATGCGGCCGAATGGCGGCGAGCGCGGTCGCCACAGCGTCCGGCGTGTGCGCGTAGTCGACGTAAATCGAGGCGCCGCCGATCCTTGCGACGCGTTGCATGCGGCCGGGCGCCCCTTCAAGCCGCGCGAGCAAGGGCAGCACATCTCCCCGCGGCAACCCTGATGCGATCACGATGCCGGCGGCGACCAGCGCATTCTCCGCCTGGAAGCCGCCGACAAGCGGGAGGCCGATTGAATGCTTCTTTCCGTGCGCCTCAACGACGATATCGAGCCCCTGCGCCGTCGGCGCAGACGCCATGAGCTTCAGATCGCGGCCCGCAGCCCCTGTCGTCAGCACACGGATGCCCCGATCGGCGGCTAAGGCTGCGATCTCGGCGGCGCCCTCCCCGTCGTCATTGACGACGGCCGCGCCGTCCTTTGGCAGTAAATCGGAGAAGAGCCGCTTTTTGGCGGCGAAGTAGTCCGCGAACGTGTGGTGAAAATCGAGATGGTCTTGCGTGATGTTGGTGAAGGCGGCGATCTTGAAGGCGACGCCGTCCGCCCGGAACTGCGCGAGCGCGTGACTTGAGACTTCCATGGCGAGGCGGCGCGCGCCCGCCTCGGCCATCGCCTGCAGCGTTTCATGCAGCGCGACAGGCTCGCTCGTCGTATGCTCGAGTTTCCGCAGGAAATTCGGCCCCTCGGCCCCGATGGTGCCAAGACTGCCCGCCGGAACGCCGAGCGCATTCCAGAGCTGCGCGGCGAAGCGGACCGTCGAGGATTTGCCGTTGGTGCCGGTGACGCCGGCGACAAACTCTGGCTGACGCGGATAGAAGCGCGCAGCGATGAGCGCGAGTCTGCGGCGCGGCTCCGGGTCTTCGATGACGGGCACGCCCGCTGTGACGCCGGGCCTAGCGAGGATCGCAACCGCGCCCGCTCCCTCCGCCTTCGGAATAAAGGCGGCGCCGTCGAACTTCTCGCCCGCGAGCGCGGCGAAAAGAAAACCCGGCCGCACGGCGCGGCTGTCGGATGTAACGCCGTTGATCTCGGGATCAGGGTTCGCCGCCGCGCCGATGAGGGCCGAGAGTTTCACATGCCGCCTCCGGGCGCCGCGGAGAGGTCCTGCACGCTTGCGACAGCCCAAGGGTCTTCAATCGGCATGACGCCGAGGCGCGGCGCGATGCGCGCAACGATGCGCCCGAAAGTCGGCGCCGCATTCCAACCGGCGGTCGCATAGCCAAAGGATTTCGCCGTGGGTTTGGGCTCATCGTATGAGACCAGGAGCACATAGCGCGGCGCATCGCCCGGAAAGGCGCCGACGAAACTCGAAATGCGGTTGTTCTTGTCGTAGCCGCCCGCTGTCGCCTTTTCCGCCGTCGCGGTTTTGCCGATTGGGAAATAGCCCGCGGCTTCTGCGGCGCGGCCGGTGCCGACGGTGATGACGTGGCGCAGCGCATTGCGCATCGTTTCGCTGGTCCGTTCGGAAAACACGCGCGTTCCGCGGCGCGCGCCCTCCGCTTTCAGAAATGTCGGCGCGCGAAACTCGCCGCCATTGACGACCGCCGCATAGGCGGCGGCCAGGTGCAAGGGCGTGATGGATAGGCCGTGCCCGTAGGAAATCGTCGCGGATTCGACAGGCCCCCATTTGGCCGGGGCTTGCGGCGCGCGCCGTTCGGCAAGTTCGATCGGCAAGGCATTGAGCAGGCCGAGCGCCTTCAGCGACGCCTTCTGGCGTTCGACGCCGAGATCCTGCGCCATCTTCACCATGCCGACATTGGACGACTTCTCGATCACCTCGAAAAAGGTCAGCACACGGTTTTCCGGATGAAAGTCCCGGATGACGCGGTCGGCGACGCGGACGAAGGCCGGCGCGTCATAAGTCGAATTGATCGTCGCGACGCCGGCCTCGACCGCCGCCGCCGCCGTCACCGCTTTCAGCGCCGAACCCAGCTCGTAATTGTCATAAGTGGCCCGATTGCGGCGC
Source organism: uncultured Caulobacterales bacterium (assembly GCA_964507915.1). Lineage (GTDB taxonomy): Bacteria > Pseudomonadota > Alphaproteobacteria > Caulobacterales > Parvularculaceae > Amphiplicatus. Next base: position 296,809 of record CAZDRH010000002.1, on the reverse strand, counting down.
GAATCGGCGGGCGAGGCGCCCGGCTGGTTGGGATCGAAATCGGGAAAGCTTGCGAGCGCGATGACTTCGGCCGTGTCGGCGTCGAGCACGACGCCCCAGGCGGCGGTCGCGCGATATTCGGCGATTCCGGCGGCGAGTTCTTCCTCGAGCACTTGCTGTACGCGTATGTCGAGCGCGGCGACGACCGGTCCCGTTCCCTTACGCGTATCGAGCACATGTTCGAGGCCCATGACGCCGCCTCGCCCCTCTTCCAGATGGCCGACGACATGCGCCGCGAGCCGCTCCTGAGGATAGAAGCGCTTGGTGCGCGTCAGAAAGTGAACGCCCGGCAATCCGAGCGCAAAAGCGCGCGCCTGATCCGCGGGTGTCAGATCGCTGAGCGGTTCGGCGTAAAGACCTTTTTTGAGCTTCAGCTCGAGGTCCGGCGCATCGATCGCGGGAAAAGTCTTTGCGAGCGTCGCTGCTGTTTCCTGCGGCGACCATACTTCCTTGCCCGACACTTGCAGCGCGGTGACCGGCAAATTCGCCGCGAGGAGCGCGCCGGTGCGGTCGAGAATCTCGGGACGCGCCGCGGACGGCGCCGTCGCCATCGCCACGGTCTTCCGATCCCCGGCGCCGCCGAGCGACACGACAGACAGCCTGACCGCCAGTACTGCGAAGGCCGCGCCGAAAACGAGGCTGCAGAGCGCGATGCGCTGTCGCGTGCGCGTTGAACGGCCAGCGGAAGGCGCCGCCGCAATCGGCGCGCCCGCGGGCAAGCGATCATCGGCGCCCGACACGATATAGGCCGCGATCCGCTTTTTGCGCCGCTTGAGGATGTGCCGGATCACGGGCGCTACTCGATCGTTGCAAAGTCGGCGAGCGCGAGCCGCCCCGTCGGTTGGTCTCCGGCGGAGACAGACGGCGCGGCGGGCGTCTCGCGGAAGGCGACGTGGAAGTCCGCCGCCGACATCAATTGGTCAGCAGCGAGGGGTTTCAGGTCCGTCAGCTTGGCCGCAAGCGCGGCGAGGCGCCCGGGACTCTCAAGATAGGCGATGTCGGCGCGGAGCGTCTGAATCTGCCGCAGTTCGGAGGCGCGCTCCGCCTTCAGCGACTCGATCTCTTTCTTCGATTGGCGCACGGCGATCTCCGCCTGGTAGCGGCCTGCCGCAGCGCCGGCGAGAAGAAGGCACAGGAGAAGCATCGTCAGTCGGACCATGGGTCAACTCCAATCGGCTATGGAAAAGGGCAGTTCGTGTACGGCAAAAGCGCGGCTCGGATTGGCGGGCGCCGCCGTTCTTGCGCCGGCGCGCAACTTGGCGGACCGCGCCCTCGGATTGAGGTCGATTTCGGCGCCGGAGGGCGTTGCGGCTTTCGCGGAAGATTGGTGAAAAGTGGCGAGCGCTGTGCTTTGCGGCGGCGCATGCCGCGACGGCGCGGGCGTCGCCCCGCAGCGGTTCGCGAAAAAGCGTTTGACCATACGGTCTTCGAGCGAATGAAAGGTGACGACGGCGAGGTTGCCGCCCGGCCTCAGCACGCGCTCGGCGGCGAGGAGTCCGCGCGCAAGCTCGCCAAGTTCGTCATTCACGAAAATGCGCAGGGCCTGAAAAACGCGCGTCGCCGGATGGGTCTTTTCTTTGGGGTGCGCGGGCGCAGCGCGCGCGACGATTTCCGCCAATTGAACGGTCGTCGCGATGAGCTTGTCTTCGCGCGCGGCGGCGATGGCGCGCGCGATCCGGCGCGCGGCCGGCTCCTCGCCATAGACTTTGAAAATCAGCGCGAGATCATCCGTATCCGCTGCATTGACGACGTCGCCGGCGTCGGGCTTTCCTTTGTCCATGCGCATCGACAGCGGGCCGTCGAGCCTGAAAGAGAAGCCGCGCCCGGCTTCGTCAAGCTGCATCGACGAGACGCCGATATCGAAGACGACGCCGTCGACGAGATCGACGCCGCGCGCGGCCAGCTCGCTCTCAAGCGCGCCGAACGGGGCCTCGACAAGCATGAAGCGCTCGGCAAGACCGCCAAGGTCGCGGGCGGAGGCCGCCGCCGACGGGTCCCGGTCGAAAGCGATGACGCGGCAGGCCGCCCGCGCGAGAATCGCCCGCGTATAGCCGCCGGCGCCGAAGGTCGCGTCGACATAAACGCCGCCGTCTTGCGGCGCGAGCGCGCCGACAGCTTCGGCGAGCATGACGGGGAGATGCGGCGCGGCGCTCATTTCGGCCGCTCCGCAACGGACATCACCGGATTCTTGAGTTTGGGCAGCGCCAGGCGCGCGCGTTCGATCGTCGCCGGCGCGACCGTCACCTCGTCGGAGACGCCCTTGCGGATCTGGAAGGTCGCGCCAAGGCCAAAGATCACGACGCGATCTTCGATGTGCGCGTGGTCCCGCAGTTTCTGGGAGAGGATGAACCGGCCGTCGCCGTCGAAATAGACTTCTTCGGCGCGGCCGAGGAGCGTCTCCTCGAGGTCGAGCCGGCTGGGATCGTATGGGTCGAGTTCCCCGATCATGGCGTAGATTCTCTCGATGAATTCGGGACCGCCGCAATCGAGAGAGTCGCTGACCAGGGATGGCGTGCAGTGAAAGCCCTTCATCGCCTCCAGCCTCGGCGAACGGCGCAGACTGGCGGGCATGGCGATGCGCCCCTTGGCGTCGACCTTCAGGGCATGACTGCCCGTAAAGAGGCTATGCGCCGATTGCATTCCGCCGCCACTCTTCGCCTGGGCCGCAGCGACAGCGCCGCAGCCGATCCCATTGGCATCCCCAGTCGGAATTGGCTCCAGTTGCGCCCGCACGCGCTCTGGCCGCCCGGAAGGGAGATGTCAGGCAGCATTCAGCCTGATGCTGGGATTAACCAACATTGGCCGGGATATCACGGGATTTCATGGGAGGCAATCGAAATCCCGAAACCGAGTAGGGCTTCGGCAGTCTATTCCGCGTCCGAAAGCACGCCAATATCTCGTTTCGGAGCGCCCGCCTGCGGCTGGCGCGAAACGCGCGCCTCGACAAGTTGCGCCGCGACCTCTGCGCAGTCTGCCAGCGCGATGGCGCGCTCGGATTCCAATTGCGCAATCGTTGCTTCGAGCGCCGCGCATTTGTCCGCGGCGCCGGCGACATGGTGCGCGAGGTTCAAGGGGTGGTCGCGGAAATGCGCTTCGCCTGTCTGGACGGTCCGCGCGGCCTGCTGCAGCCAGCGCAAGGAAGAGCGTGCGGACGCGAGCGCCGCATCGACGCTCTCGAGGCGCCCCTGGGCAAGCTCCAGGGATCGGCGGGAGTCCCTTGCAGCCTGGAGACGTTGCCGCTCCTGCCGCGTCGGCCCGCCGCGTCTGGAAGAACGAATGGTCGAAGTGCGCGGCATGGCGCGATCCTTCGCCCGCATCGATTGACAAAACCCTTATGCGGCCGCCGTCTCACGAAGCGGTAATGGCCGAAATCTCGTGAGGTCGCGCGCGGCCCAACGAACGTGGCGCGTCAAGTCAATCCGCCGCCGAAACGCGCCCGATGATCCGCCCAAGGAATGCCCGGCCGCCGGCGCAATCGTAAATTCCGCAGCGCCTCGCTCTCGTCGCGCCGTGAATCGCCTTAACGATATCTCCCAAGCGTCATGGTTACGCGCGCTGCAGGAAATGCGCATCGCGCCGCACCTTTTCGCGTAACGAAAATTGCGTCCGGCTTAACAGGCGGCGGGAATCTGTCCGCGATTCCCCGCGCCGTTAACCTTTATGAAAGCAAATCAGGCTTAATTACGGACACCACAACAAGGGCGCGGTTCGAGGGGAACCCGTGCGTCGGACAGGAGACATTCAATGCGGGTTCTGTTGATCGAGGATGACAGCGCCACCGCCCAGAGCATCGAGCTGATGCTGAAGTCAGACGGCTTCAACATCTACACGACCGATCTCGGCGAAGAGGGCGTCGACCTCGGCAAGGTCTATGACTACGACATCATTCTTCTCGACCTCAATCTGCCGGATATGACGGGGTTTGACGTTCTGAAGTCGCTGCGCGTCGCGAAGATCAACACGCCGATTCTGATCCTTACGGGCCAGGGCGATGTCGAAACGAAAGTCCGCGGCCTCGGCTTCGGCGCCGACGACTACATGACGAAGCCCTTCCACAAGGATGAACTCGTCGCCCGCATTCATGCGATCGTTCGCCGCTCGAAAGGTCATTCCCAGTCGGTCATCCAGACCGGCGACCTTGTCGTCAATCTTGACGCCAAGACCGTGGAGGTCGCCGGCCAGCGCGTGCACCTCACGGGCAAGGAGTACCAGATGCTGGAACTCCTCTCCCTGCGGAAGGGCACGACCCTCACCAAAGAAATGTTCCTCAACCACCTTTATGGCGGCATGGACGAACCCGAATTGAAGATCATCGACGTCTTCATCTGCAAGCTCCGCAAAAAGCTCGCGGCGGCGACGTCGGGCGACCATTACATTGAGACAGTCTGGGGACGCGGCTATGTGCTGCGCGACCCGGCGGCCGAAAAGGCCGCCTAAGGCGGCGGAAGGCCGCCGGGAAACAGCCGGCCGGCGCTGCAGCTTTCAGAAAACGCCCCCGCAAAACCGGGGGCGTTTTTCGTTTGCGGCGTGAGCGGGTTGGCTGGGTCACTCGAGGTTCAACGCGGGCACGAACACAAAACGACATGCGCGTGCGAAGAAGCTGCATTTCTGACTGTCTGCGCGTGACGGCGCATGTGCGCTGCCTGGCATGATCGGGACACATGACGCTTTGGCGACTGTCGGCGGCGTCCGGCGATCGACAGTCTATGCTTCGAGCGAAACGTGGCCTTTCGACGCGCTGAAGTCGACCTTGCGCGCGCCTGTTTTGCGCAGCGCGGACAAGAATTGCCGTCGCACGACGCGACACGCGCTCGACTCGTCGCAAATTGAATCGCCTCGCCGTGGAAGGAAACCGGTCTGACGCCGCTGCGATTGCGGCGCATGGGTCCGCCTGTTAGGTAATGCGGGTCTTTCGTCAGCACACGAACTTAGCCCCTGAGCGCGCTTTGGGGCGAAGGGAGCGTGCGATCAAAAAACCTGGAGCGGAATATGAAGAAATTGCTGATTTGTCTTGCGGCGGCTGCGCCGCTGTTTGCGGCGGGCACAGCAGACGCCGCAGCGCCCTTTGAGGAAGTCGCCAAGGCCGTCAAGACGGATGCCTTCGCAAAAGCGGACAAGGGCTGGCGCCGCCTTATGGTGATGCGCAATTCGGATTGCGGCGAAATCGGCAACTCGAGAGTGACGCGTCTCGAAGTCATCATCAAGGCGTATGAGCCGCTCGCGGCCGCTGTCGCCGCAGGGAATGAGGCCGACGCCATGGCGGCCGGTTCCGCCTTCTCTAAGGCGGCGCTTCAAAACACGCGCTATGCGGGCTGTTGGGATGCGGTCGCTACTCGCGTCGGTCTTTCGCCGTCATTGACGTCCTTGTTCGACTAACCGGCCGCCTGCGCGTCCGCCTTGCGGGCGCCAAATGATCCGCTCATTCTCATGGCGACAGTCAGTCGAGGATGAGCGGATGCAGGCAGAGGCTCAACATGCGCTGGTTGCGCTCTCCATTGAGGGTGCGATCGCCACAGTGACGCTCAATCGGCCCGAGGCGCTCAACGCCTTCACGCCGGACTTGCTGCGTATGCTGAACGATACGCTCCGCGCGCTCGCCGCGCGGAGCGACGTTCATGTCGCCATTCTCGAAGGCGCGGGCCGCGCCTTTTCCGCCGGCGTCGATCTCAAGGCGTTGCAGAACGCCTCGCCGGCCCATGGCCGTATCATCAGCGCCTTCGACGGCGCCGCGCATGAGGCGGCGAAGGCCGTGCGGTCCTCGCCCTTCCCCATCATCGCGAAGGTCCACGGCTTCTGCTTTACGGGCGCGCTCGAACTTGCGCTCCATTGCGACTTCATTCTCACGACCATCGACACCAAGTTCGGCGACACGCATGTGAAATGGGGCCTAAGGCCCACCTGGGGCATGAGCCAGAATCTCGCCCGCGCTGTTGGCGTCAGGCGGGCGCGCGAATTGTCGTTTACAGCGAGAACATTCACCGGCGCGGATGCGGCCGCCTGGGGCCTCGCCAATGCCGCCGTGGAAAGCAAAGGGGCGCTGGACGCGCTCGCTGCAGAACGCGCCGCCGCAATCGCCGCCGCAAGCCCGGGCGCCGTGCGCGCTTACAAGACGCTCTACGGCGTGCACGAAGAAAATCGCGCGCTTGAGGAGGCGCTTGACGAAGAAGTGCGCCGCGACTTTCCGGAGATCACCGACACCGTTGAGCGGCTGAAATCCTTCGGAGGGTGAGCGCCCGCCGTCTCAGACCGATGTGAAGAAGGGCTGCGGCGTGATTGCCCGGACCACGGCCTCGGGCGGGACGATGCGCGAGATTGGGCCCGCCTTCGGGAAGCCGGAAACGAGAATGCGCCTTGCCGAATGCCAAGCGCCGCCGAGCAGGACCATGGCGCCGCCGAGCAGCAAGAGAGTCAAAGCGAGGATCCAGGAACCGTCGAGCCCCGTCTTCGACAGAAGGATTCCCGTAGCGACGAGCGCCGTCAGCAGGCCCGCCACGACAAGGGCGCGGCGATTGATCAGCAGAGAGACGAAAGCGAAAGCCACAACGACCCCGAGAGTCGTGATCGCCCAGGCCGTTCCGCCCGCCGCCGCGCCGAAGGCTTTCGAGACGATGTCCATGACGCCGTAGAAAATCAGCGGCGCCGCGAAGAAGTGCAGCCAGAACGCATTGTCTGAGTTGAGCGTCTCACGCTTTGGGTCGCGCGCATCAAAGGCGACTCCCAACGTGAAGAGGAACAGTCCGGAACCAAGTTGCAGAAGGTTGAAATTCAAACTGGTGAACTCCGGCGCCACAAGAAACAGACCGGCGACCGCCGTGTTGGCGAGCCAGGCCGCGAAGGTCGCGAGCGCGAAGGGCAAGCGCGTGCGCCAGTAATAGGCAAGAACGCCGAGCGACGTGATGCCGGCAAACCAGAGCGGGAAGGTCGGCAGCGCGGATATGCGCGTTTCAAGCGCTTCGGTGCGGCCATGGAAATGGGCGAGAACATAGCCGGCGAAAATGGCGCCGCTGAGGAACAGCATGAAAAACAGCAAGATCACGATGGCCGGTAAGAAGAGCCGCCGCGTTCGTGCGAACACTTCGGCAAAGCCCCACATAATCGCCGCGCAGACGAGCGACACGCCAAGAACCGCCCAGGCCGCCTTGCGCCACGCGGATTCCGCGAATTCGCCGACGATCTGGCCAAGCACGAGCCCGGCGCCGATCGCAAGACCGATGCCGAACATAATGAGCCCGAGACTTAAGAATATGTCATGGAAATTGCGGACGAAACGAAGATGTTCTTCCCCGCCCGGTCCGCGCCCGGTCTCGGTGTTGTCGGCCATGCCCCGCCCCTGATTGCCCCGGGGCGCAACGTATCGCGGGGCCAAATGCGTTTCAACCGGCAGGAAGGCTTAGGTCGTCGTCGCGACCCAAGTCGGATCATCCTGATTTTCGCGTTCGAATTTCAGGAACTCGTAATAGCCGCAACGCTTCTGCACGGGAAACTCGCGGCAGATCTTCGGCCGCGCCTCATAGATCGTGCAAGTGCGTTTTTCTTTGTCGAGAAACATGCAGCTCGCAACGAAGTGCTCGTCCGCCGTGTGACGAAGCACGCGCGGATTGAGCTTGTCGCCCTTCTTCGTGAATTTTTTTTCGGCGACGCTTTCGCTGACGCCGTGATGTTTCGCAAGCCGCTTGAGATCCGAGTCTTTGACCGGAATATGCGCATAGCTGCAGCAATAGGCGACGCACTTCAGGCAATTGTAGAGCTTGGCGCCCATCTGGTGTCCGGTCCGCTGTGGGTTATGCGGCCGACGCCGCCCCAGTGATGATCAGGGGCCGCTTATAGGCCAGACTCGGCGCTCGAAATCCAGCCCCCGCCGAGTACGCGGCTGTGCGCAGCGTCGGTTGAATAGAAGACGCAAGCCTGTCCGGGCGCGACGCCCTCTTCCGGCGTGTCGAGTTCCACCGCAACGGCGCCCTCTTGCCAGGCGAGCCGCGCAGTCGACGGCGCCCGTGTCGAGCGGACCTTGACGGCGACGCGCGCGCCCGATCTCGCGGCGTCTTCAAGGGCGCCGCCGCCGATCCAGCTTGGCTCCTTTAGACGAATACGCCGCACCATCAGCGCGTCACGCGGCCCGACGATGACGCGCCGCGCCGTCGCATCGAGACGCACCACGAACAGCGGTTCGCCCGTCGCGACGCCGAGGCCGCGGCGCTGACCGACCGTGTAGTGAATGACTCCGGGATGGCGGCCCATCACCGTGCCATCGAGATGCACGATCTCGCCGGGCTCCGCGGCGCCCGGACGCAAACGTTCTACGACGGAGGCGTATTTGCCTTCCGGCACGAAGCAGATGTCCTGGCTGTCGGGCTTGTCGGCGACGACGAGACCGAAAGCGTCCGCGATGCGCCGAACCTCCGGCTTCAGCATGCCGCCGAGTGGGAACCGCAGATAGTCGAGCTGCTCGCGCGTCGTCGAGAACAGGAAATAGCTCTGGTCGCGATCAGGGTCGGCCGCGCGGCGCAATTCAGGACCCTCGGGCCCGACGGCGCGCTGAACATAATGGCCGGTGGCCATGGCCGACCCGCCAAGATCGCGGGCGACCTCGAGAAGATCGCGGAACTTCACCCGCTCATTGCAGCGTATGCAGGGGATAGGCGTCGCGCCGGCAAGATAGGTGTCTGCAAAATCCTGCATGACCGCTTCTGAGAAGCGATCCTCATAGTCGAGCACATAATGCGGGATGCCCAGGCGCTCAGCGACACGCCTTGCGTCGTGGATGTCCTGACCGGCGCAGCACGCGCCCTTCTTCTGAATGGCGACGCCATGGTCATAGAGCTGCAAGGTGACGCCGACGACGTCATAGCCCGCCGCCTTGCACAAGGCCGCCGTCACCGAGGAATCAACGCCCCCCGACATCGCCACGACAACGCGCGCGCCTGCCGGAACCCCGCAATCAATTCGGGGAACGACGGCAAAATCTGGCGCTGCGGTAACCGTATTCATCGTGAGGAGATGGCGGTCCGTCCTGTTTTTGTCCACCCCTTGGCGGCGGAACGGAGGGAGGCGCCGCGTTCATCGGGTCCGGCGAAAGGTTGAACATATTCAGGCCCAAAGCGCAGTTGCTGCGCCGTGAAACCGGCGCCTTACTGAACCGCAATGTTCCGCAACAGGACAATTGCAACGGGGTAATTTCCTCAATTTGTTTCAATAGCTTAGCTGAAAAATTCACCGTAACGCTTAGCCGAATTTTAAAAGCGGGAGGGCTAGGTTTACACCAATCCAGTTGCGTACCCAAAGGATTGCCCGCCCATGAGCTCCGCTTCTCAGGCTGCGCCGACGCGAAACCAGGAGCCCTATGTCATCGGCCCCGATGGCATGCCCCTGACCATCAAAGATCTCCCGCCGACCAATACCAAACGCTGGGTCATCCGCCGCAAGGCCGAGGTGGTGGCGGCGGTGCGGGGCGGGCTTTTGACCCTTGAAGAGGCCTGCGCCCGATACACCCTCACTCTTGAAGAATTCCTCGCCTGGCAGAAGGCAATCGACCAGTTCGGCATGCCGGGTCTGCGGGCGACCCGCTTGCAGCAATACCGCTAGAGTTCTCCCCCCCCCAAGCTCTCTCCTCACTGCCCGCGCGTGAAGCGCGGGCTTTCTTTTTGGCGAACGATCAACAATTGCTTACCGGTTTTCGCCGAAACTCGGCGGCGCAGTCGAACCCTTATGGCGTCCGTCCATGCGCATTCTGATCGTCGGCAATCTGGCGGCCCGGCTTGCGGCCTCGGCGCACGGCCTTCTTGGGGCCGATGTCGAGATCGACTACGCCGCAGAACCACGCGCGGCTCTGAACGCCGCCGCGCGCGCGCGTCCGATCGATCTTTATTTTCTGGAAGCGGGACCGATGCTCGCGGCGTCCATCGCGGCGCTCCGCGCCGCCCGGATCGCCGCGCCCGTCATCGCCTGCGGCTATGCGCCGTCAGACGAGGACGCGGTCTTGCGCGCGGGCGCCGCCGCCTACATGACGCCGCAGTCGGACCTTGAAGACATCACCGCGGCAATCGACCGGGCCCTTTCAGGTCAGGGAGAGATCATCGCTATCGACGCGGCGATGCTCGACGTTCTCGCCCTTGCCGACCGCGTGGCGCCTTCGGAAGCGACCATCCTCATCACGGGCGAATCCGGCGTCGGCAAGGAAGTTATTGCGCGGCGAGTCCACCGCCAATCGGGCCGCGCCGAAAAGGCGATGGTTTCGGTCAATTGCGCAGCGATCCCGGACAATCTCCTCGAATCCGAACTCTTCGGCCATGAACGCGGGGCCTTCACCGGCGCCGTCGGCCGGCGCATCGGCAAATTCGAAGAGGCGCATGGGTCGACGCTGCTGCTCGATGAAATCTCCGAGATGGACGTCCGCCTGCAGGCCAAGCTCCTTCGGGCCTTGCAGGAACGCGTCATCGATCGCGTCGGCGGGGGCAAGCCTGTCCGCGTCGATGTGCGCGTCATTGCGACGTCGAACCGGGACCTCAAACAGGCGGTCATGTCGGGCGCCTTCCGCGAAGACTTGTTTTACCGGCTGAATGTCGTGTCCATCCGCGTCCCGCCCTTGCGGGAACGGCCTGCCGACGCCGCAGCGCTTGCCGATTTCTTCGCGGCGAAATTTGCAGATGAAAACGGTCTGCCGCGGAGAGCCTTGTCTCTGTCGGCCAAGTCAATGATGGCGATGGCGCCGTGGCCCGGCAATGTGCGCGAACTCGAAAACGAAATTCATCGGGCCGTCCTCCTGTCGACGGGGCCTGAAATCGACCTCGTGCCGGACACAAGCCAAGACGCAGCGCCGGCGGCCGGCCGTGAGAACGCAGCGTTCGCCGCGCGCGTTCCGGCGTCAGCGCTGACCGCTCTAGGCGGCGGCGCGCCGGCGCTCGCCGGACGCACGCTCGCCGATGTCGAGCGTCAGCTTATCATGGACACGCTTTCGGCTTTTGACGGGAACCGCACGCACGCCGCCGCCGCACTCGGCATTTCCATCCGTACGCTTCGTAATAAGCTCGCCGCCTACAGGGCGCTTGCGACCGCCGAACCGGCAAGGCTCCCTGCTATGGGCCCCGCAATCGGCCGCGCGTCGCGCTGATTTCCATGAATGCGCGCCTCTTCAGAAATCGCTTGAGGTTAACCCTCTTTTCAGAGATAGGACCGCTTCCGCCGCCGTGTTTTTGAGACCATAGTGCCGAAAGCCTACCTGCCGGAAACGCCCGTCCAGACCGTGATGTCTTGACCATGATGAAGTTCATCGCCTCGACTGTCGACGCCGCCAAGCTGAAAGCCCAGCGCGCGCTCGGCGAGAAGGCGGTGATCGTGTCCGTGCGCACCTTGCCGAGCGGCGACATCGAAGTCTCGGCGTCCGACAAACCGCCGCCAGCCGCCCCGCCCCAGCCTGTCGAGGCGGGTTTCGGTTTGCAGGCGCAGCGCAATCTTGCTGAGCACGCGCAAAAGCCGTCTTCCGGCGCGCGCCTCAATGAGGCACTCGAACAACGCTATGCAGAAGATGCGCTCGCCAGGCTCCGCGGCGATCTTTCGCGCGGGGGCAAGGCCGACACCGGGCCGAAGCTCGACCTGACCGACAGCATCGTCAAAGGCATGAGCGACCTCCTCGGCCCTCATGGCGTCGGCGACGACCTCATCGCCACGCTCGTCGAAGGCGCGCGCGGCGCGCGCATCAATGACGATCTCAGCCGCCTTGAAGCAGCGTTCGGCGCCGCCTTCACTTATGGCGCGCTCAATCTTTCGGCCGGCGCGCCGATCATGCTTGTTGGGCCGACTGGCGCAGGCAAAACGTCCTGCGCCGCCAAACTCGCCTCCGCCGCCATTGTCCGCACGGGTCACGCGCTCATCATGACGGCGGATGGCGGACGGGCGGGCGCGATCGACCAGCTGCGCACTTATGCTGACAATCTCGGTGCGGATTATTACATCGTCGAGACCCCGCCCGACATCGAACAGGGCTTGCGCCTCGTCCGCCCGCAAGGCGCGGTCATTCTCGACACGCCTGGCGTCAGCCCCTACGACTCTGGCGACCTTGCGGCGCTGAAGAGCTTTCAGGAAACCGTCGGCGCGGAAGCAATTCTCGTCCTGCCGGCGAGCGGCGATCCGGCCGAATTCCGCGACTGGGCGCTCGCCTTCCGGGAGTTCGGCGTCAGGCGCGCCATCATCACCAAATTCGACGCGACAAAGCGCGTGGGCGCGGCGCTCAATGCGGCCTTCGCCGCAAAAATGACGCTCGCCCAGTTTTCCGAGACCGCCTTCATTTCGGAAGGCCTGCTTGACGCAACGCCGGAGTTCCTGGCGCGGCGCCTTCTCGCCTCAAGACCCGGCCGCGTCGGCTGAACCTGTCTCCGCCCTGCCCTCGCTCAGAATGTCGCGCGCCTGATTGATTTTCGAGGCGAGATAATCCGAACCGCCTTTGTCCGGGTGTAATTGAGCGATGAGCCGCCGGTGCGCGGCGCGAATGTCATCAAGGCTTGCGCCGGTCGCAACGCCCAGGATCGAAGCCGCCTCCTCGCGCGACATCGCAGTGCGGACGGGCGCCGGCGCGACCGGCGCGCCGCCTTCGGCCTTGATCGCGCGCTCGCGCCAGATCTCGATCGCCGTGACGCCGCCTGCGGCGACCAGCGCCATGAAAGCTAGCGGCCAGAGCTTTGCCGCGAACAGCACGGCGGCGATGCCGAAGAAGACGACGCCTTTCAGCATCGTCATTGTGCGATCAGAATTAGCGGGCTCGCCCGATCTTGCGGCGCGCATCAGCAGCCAGCCTGCAATCGCGACAGCGGCAAGGAGGCCAAGAAAGCCGAGCATGGGCGTTGCGCCTGTTTGAGAAACCGACCCTCAGGCTAAGCGGCTTTGCCCGAGAGGTCCAACCGCGGCGCCCAGACACGCGGACAATGATCAGGCCGCTTCGCGCGCCTCTTTCACCGGCAGTTTCAGGGTCGCGATCAGGGACCTTATTTCAAGCCGCGCCGTCACATGGCTCATGGTCGACAGGCGCAAGGGCGCGTCAGCGCCGCCGAGATCGAGCAAGGTGAGACCGATCGGGAAAAGCTCGCGATAGATGACGCGATCGCCGATGCCGCGCGCAAGGCGGAAGCCGATGCGCGCCGAAAGGTCTTCGAGTTTGCGCCCCATCTCCGCCTTGTTGCGCGCCTGCGTCGCCGAGAGGCGGTTCCTCACGACGACCCAGTCGATCCCGCCCTTGATGCCGGACAGCGCCCGCTTCTTGCGCGCGGTCCAGACCATTTCGCTGTAAAGGCTCGGCCCCAGGAGTTCGCCCTCAGCCCCGAGCCGCGCCAGCAGATCGAAGTCGACGAAACTGTCATTGAGGGGTGTCACGATCGTATCGGCGTGGGCGTGGGCGAGTTGCGACAGGTGCGTGTCCGCCCCCGGACAATCAATGACGACGAAATCGCAGGCGCCGAGCGTGCGCAAGGCGCCGGTGAAGCGCTCCGTCTCTTCCGCCCGCGCCGCTTCGCGGCTGTCGTTCGACGACGGCTCGACCTTCGGCATCAGCGGAAAGATTAATTCTTTCTGTTTGAATTCGCTAAACTTCTGCCGGTTCTCAAGATACCGGCTGAAGCTGCGCTGGCGCATGTCGAGGTCGATCGCGGCGACCTGATAGCCGCTTTTCAGGAGGGCGATGGTGATATGCATCGCCGCTGTCGATTTTCCTGAACCGCCCTTTTCGTTTCCCAAAACAATGACGTGGGTCATATTTGCGCCTTTCCCGCCGCGGTCGCCGCGTACTCCAAGGCTTTCAGCGTTTCGCGGTTACGCCGCCGAAACTGCCGACCGCTAGGGTCACACTCCCTGATGCAGCATCGCGCGATTCGCACAAGGTCGCGCCCCAATTCGGCGAAACCATGCGCGTATTTGCTTTCCTACTGGCGCTCTCGACCTTCGGGCCCTCCGCCGCATCTGAGTTTTCGATCGCACCGCTGCGGACTGTCATTTCAGCTGAACAGCCGGCGGCCGCCTTCCGAATCGCAAATCCGACGGACAGGATCCTTGAAGTCCGCATGTCGTGGATTGATCTTGCCGCGACACCTGAAGGCTATGAGACCGCAACAGCCAAGCAACGCGCTTCGCTCAGCGCTGCGCCCTACCTCACCTTGAAGCCGGCTTATGCGCGTATTGAGCCAGGCGGCGCTGCGACCGTGGCTATCGCTTTAAAGAAAGGCGCAAAACCGCCGCCCGGCGAGCGCCGTTCGCATCTCCTCGTCGAGACTGGCGCCGCGCGGACGCCTTTGCGCAAGACATTCGGCCTTGAACTCGACATCGGCCTTGGCGTCTCGGCGCCGGTCATTTTACGCGGCGGCTCTGGCGCGGCCGGCGCGCGTATCGGCGCGACGCGCTTCTTGCGGTCGCCCGAGGGCGCGCTTCTTCTTGAAACCAGCATAGAGCCGGACGGCGCTTACTCCGCCTACGGACGCCTTGTCGCGGATTATCTCGCGCCGGGCCAAAGCCCCAAACGTCTCGGCGAAATCCGCAATGTCAGCGCCTTTACGGACGCCAAGCGCCGAGTCTACTCGATCCCGCTTAACGCCAGTGAACTCCCCGCCGGACGTTTGCGCGTCACTTTCGCAGGCGATGAGGAGTTCAAGGGCCGCGTCTTCGTAGCGCGCGAATTCGTCGTCGACGCGCCGCGCAAATGATCAGTCCAAAAGCTTTTCGCCGTCGAAGCTGGTCACTTCGCAGAAGCGGCCGCGATTGCTGAGCGTCTCGCACAGCGCTGCGGCGGTCTGCTGCGTCGAAAATCCGCCTGCAATGAGACGGACAAAATCGCCGCGCCCTTCGAGCGTCACCGGCGCGATCCGCGGTTCGAGCAGACTGAGCTCGCTCGGATATTGCCGCTGCAAGGTGCGCCACCCGGCGGCGGCGTCGGCATTGTGCCGGTAAGAGGCAAGGTGCACGCCGAAAAGGACGCTCGTGAGGCGGATGTCGCCGTTCTTGGCTTCGTTCTCGAATACGGTTTTTTGCTCGTTCGCGAAAGACGGCTGCACGAGGCGAGGCGCGGCTTGCACCGGCGAAGCGGCCAGTGGGCGCGCCGGCTGCGCGGTCGCCGCGACGGCTCGCTGGTCTGCTGTCGCCGCCCGGACGGCGGAATCGGCGCTTGCGAGTTCGGCGGATTTTGCGGCGTTCGCCGCCTGGGATTGCGCGGTGCGGATCGTCGATTCGAGTTCGGTCACGCGCCGGGAGAGCCTTGTATTCTCCCGTTGCACTTCGGCGAGCCTGGTTTCGAGCTGGGTCGCCTTGGCCTCAGACTGGGCAAGTAAGGACGCGCGCTCTTCCGCGAGCCGCGCGGTCTTGCCGCCGCCGAGTGTAGCGCAGCCGGACGACAAGGCGGCAAGGAGAATCGAAACGGCCAAGCCGGCCGCTCTCGACGGCGAAGCCTTTGAGCCCATAGAGGCGACGCCGCCCCGGATACGCAGAAACACGGCGGTCTGACCCGTCATACCCTCAAGCATTCCTGATATCGCTGTCCGATACATGAATGAGATTGCGGGCACCATAACGGGCGTTGGGCTCCGCGTCGACTGCCGCGGCGCCGCGAATTGAGTGCGCCCGCCCGGCGGTCAAGGGCGGAAGCAGCCCCCGATTAGGGGGACTTGGCGGCTGCAGCGCGCCCTGTGCGCAGGCAAGGACTGCGTTACGCCCCGCCGGAAGGCAGGAAAGCCGTCTGCGTCGCAAAGCGCGTCAGTTCGTGGCGCGCAAGAAGTCCGTCCCCATCGCGATCGTGCCGCGCAAACATTTGCGCATTGATCTGGAGAAACTCGCGGCGGCTTAGGCGCGCATCCGGGCCTGCTGCGACATAGAACTCGCGATAGGCGATCGCCGTGATGCGCGCGCGCTCCCCCGCGGCCAATGTCGTTGGCGCTTTGACAGGCAGCAAAATCCGCTCTGGCTGGTCGCCCGCAGCGATCGGAACAAATCCGTTGAGATGCGCGAGTTCGGCCGTGACGAGCCGCATGGCGGCGAACTCATCAGAATTGAGGTCGCCCGACCGGTCCGCATCCGCCGCCTCGAACATGTTCGAGGCATGGATCTGTGCCGCGCCCGCGCCGACGATCGTCGCCTGGTCGCCATAGGCGGGTGCAAAGATTTCACTTGTCGTTGCGGCCGTGACGGCGCCGGCTGCCGCGGCGATGGCAAGACCCGGCAGCAGCGCCTTTCTCACGAGGGTGCGGTTCAACATGGCGATCATCTCCTCTTCCCCATGCGACGATGCCATCACCCCTTTGGGGCGCCTTGCGGCTCGGTTTTAGGTCTTACCGTGGCGCTTTGCGGCAAAATCAGGGCGGGCTACGCCGCCGGTTGCGCCGCCTCAGCGCGCTCGGCCTCAAGCCGCGCGGCGCGGGCCTTGATCCGCGCCGAAGTCATGCGCGAGCCGTCCGGCGACCATCCGGGCGGCCCGAAGAGATAGCCCGCCGCTTCCTTCAGGGATTTGGCCCCGGAAACGTCGCGCGCAATCCCGATCCACTCGTGAAAGGAGATCACGAGCGGATTGAACGATCCCAAATTCTTGATGATGCCGTAGCGGGGTTTCTCATTGTCAGCCTCCGGAACAAATGTGCCGAAGAGCCGATCCCAGACGATGAAGACGCCGGCGTAATTGGCGTCGAGATAGCGCGGGTTTGTTGCGTGGTGGACGCGGTGGTGGCTCGGCGTGTTCATCACCCACTCAACCGGCCCGAGCTTTCCGATGAATTCCGTGTGGATCCAGAACTGGTAAACGAGGTTCACGCCGCCGGCGAAAACGATCATCGCCGGGTGAAAGCCGAGCAGCACGAGCGGCGTTTTCGTCAGCAGCGCGCCGATGACGAGACCGGTCCAGGGCTGGCGCAGCGCCGTCGTCAGATTGTAGTGCTGCGAGGAGTGATGGACGACATGGCTCGCCCAGAACCAGCGCCGTTCATGGCTGATACGATGCCACCAGTAATAGCGGAAATCGTCGAGAACAAAGCACAGGACGACCGCCCACCACGTATTGGGGATCGTGAACAGGCGATGCTCATAGGCGGCAAGGAGCCCTGCGGCGGCAATGGCCGCGCCGCCGAAATAGGGCGCGATCTGGCTGCCGAAACCCATGGCGAGGCTCGCCGCCGCGTCGCGTGTTTCAACCCTGCCCCTCCCCGTGCGTTTCCACGCCGCCATCTCGAGCACGATGAGCAGCACGAAGAACGGGACCGCATATTGAACGGCGTCCGGGAATTCCATGCGATCAGGATAATGAGGGTTTGGAAAGGCGGCCAGCCCAGGCGGCAGCGGCGGATTCATCGGGAACGACCAGCGCCACGCGGCGCTTGGACACTTCGCCGAGCAGGAGCGTCAGCGTCCGGCCGTCGTGAATAACCTGCTTCGATCCCGATTTCAGGCGCCGCGTGGCAAGACCGTCGCCGATTGCAAAGACCGCCGCATATTCAGCATCGCCCTCAGCCATCGCGAGCGCAGCCCTCCCGTCCTCGCTGACGAGCCACGCGGCAGGCCGAAAATCCGGCTCGTCGAAAGCAAGGCGCTCGGCCGCCGCCGCCGCCTCGACGACCACGCTTCGGAATGCGCCGAGCGCGTAAGAAAGGCCGATCAACAAGACAGTCCCGGCGAAGGCGATCGCAAGATCGAGGAGCGGGTCGCCGGTCATCGAAGACGCGCCGGCGCCTAGCCGGCGATTTCGGATCCGGCGAAGAAGAAGGCGATTTCCTCGCGCGCCGTCTCCGGACCGTCCGAGCCGTGCACGGAGTTTTCGCCGATCGACAGAGCGAATTCGGCGCGGATCGTACCGGGCGCGGCCTTCTTCGGGTCGGTCGCGCCCATGATCTCGCGATTGCGCGCGATAGCGTTCTCGCCCTCAAGCACCTGCACGACGACCGGGTCCGACATCATGAATTCGACAAGCTCGCCGAAGAAGGGCCGCTCGCGATGCACCGCGTAGAAGCCTTCGGCCTGGCGGCGCGTCATCATGATGCGCTTGGACGCGACGACGCGAAGCCCGCCCTCTTCGAGCTTGGCTGTGATCTTGCCCGTGAGGTTCCGGCGCGTCGCGTCCGGTTTGATGATCGAAAAAGTGCGCTCGAGCGCCATGGGTGAGGTCCTTCAGGAATGGAAACTTTTGGGTCGCGGTTCCTAACAACGCGGCGCGCCCGGGGCAAGCACGAGGATGCGGGGATCAATTCGATCCGTTCGCGCCGTTGATCAGGGCGTTAAAGCGCCCGAATTCGACGTCGTCGAGCTTGCCGTCGAAGTCGCGATCGGCCTCGACCCGCTTGAGGTCGAAGAACGCCGCGAACTGGTCTTCCGTCACGCCCCCCGTGCGCCGCGCGGCCGCCTCAAACGCTGCGCCGCGCCGGACGCTTTTGACGCCGGCGTCGTCCAGCCCGGCCGAGCGCGCCTGGACGTTCAGCTCGCGCATCGCGACATGTTCAAGCGCCGCCCCGAACTCAGTCAGAGAGAGCGCCTGATTCCCATCGGCGTCGTTCGCCTTGAACGCCTCGGTCGCGAGCGCCGTGATCGCTTCGGCGCTGCGGACGCGGGTGATCGCGCCGACCGTCGCGGCCATCATGGAATCTGCGCCCCCCGTCGTAAAGACCGGCCCCTCGGAAAGGGAAAGCTCAGGCGCGACCCCTGTGGCGTTCGGCGCCGGCGCAGGCGCTTCGGGCGCGGCGACAGCGGGCGGCGTCTGCCCGACCCCTGTCTTGTCCTCGCCGGCGCAGGCGCCGAGCGCGGCGCAAAAAAAGGCGAAGGGAAACGCGCGCATCATAATTCTGGGCATAGACTGTCCGCTCAAAGAACTCTCCAGCGCCCCATCGCGCGTAACAGAGGCGACGGCAAGCCGGATCTGACGCGGGGCCAGCGCATTCCCGAAGTGAACGGGGGCAAAGAAATCGGGATTGCGCTGCGTCCCGCCGCGAGAGACAAAGCGCCGCTCTCGCTTTCTCCTACGACGCTCATGTTGCATATCAATGACGTGACCTTCCGCATCGACGGCCGCCCGCTCTTCGAGCAGGCTACCGCGGCGATTTCCGACGGCTGGAAAGTCGGTTTCGTCGGACGCAACGGCGCAGGCAAATCGACGCTGCTGAAAATGATCCGCGGCGAGGCCGCGCCCGAGTCCGGCGAGATCGCCTTGCGCAAAGGCCGCCGCATCGGCGGCGTCGCGCAGGAAGCGCCGGCGACGGATGACTCGCTGATTGAAACAGTCCTCAGCTTCGATCGGGAACGAGCAGCGCTCCTTGCCGAAGCCGAAGATGCAGTCGATCCGCAGCGCATCGCTGAAATCCACACGCGGCTCGCCGACATCGACGCGCATTCCGCAGAAGCGCGCGCCGGCGAAATCCTTTCCGGCCTCGGCTTTGACGCCGACGCCCAGAAACGCCCGACCCGCGCCTTCTCCGGCGGCTGGCGCATGCGCGTCGCGCTCGCAGGCGTGCTCTTTTCGGCGCCCGATCTTCTGCTGCTCGACGAGCCGACGAACTATCTCGACATCGAGGGCACGATCTGGCTCGAAGGCTATCTCCAGCGCTTTCCCTTTACGGCGATGATCGTGAGCCATGACCGCGATTTCCTCAATCGCGCGGCGACCCATATTCTGGCGCTCGAAGACATGAAGCTCACCGTGTCGCCCGGCGACTACGACACCTATGAGCGCCGCCGCGCCGAAGCGCGCGCGCTCGCCCTCTCCTTCCGCGCGCGGCAGGAAGCGCAGCGCCGTCACATGCAGGCCTTCATCGACCGCTTTCGCGCGAAGGCCTCGAAGGCCAAGCAAGCGCAGAGCCGGATCAAGGCGCTCGAAAAGATGCAGCTCGTCGCCGCGCCGCCGCCAGAATCGGCGACGACGTTTCAGTTCCGCGATCCGAAGCCGCCGATGGCGCCGCCCCTCATCCGGCTTGTCGAGGCTGATCTCGGCTATGAGCCGGGCAAGCCTGTCCTCAGAAATGTCAGCCTCCGGATCGATCAGGACGACCGCATCGCCATTCTGGGGCCGAACGGCGAGGGCAAGTCGACCCTCGTCAAGTCGCTGTCGAGCCGGCTTGCGCTGCTTAAAGGCGACATCTTCCGGCACAAGAAGATCGACATCGCCTATTTCGCCCAGCATCAGCTCGACGAACTGAAGCCGAAGCAATCGGCGCTCGATCATGTGCGCGCGCTGATGCCGGAAGCGACCGAGGCCGAAACGCGTTCGGCGGCGGCGGCGATGGGCTTTGGCGCGGCCAAGGCTGACACCGCTGTCGAGAAGCTGTCGGGCGGGGAGAAAGCGCGCCTGCTCCTCGGGCTCATCACCTTCAACGGGCCGCATGTGATCGTGCTCGACGAGCCGACCAACCATCTCGACATTGATGCGCGCGCGGCGCTGGTCGAGGCGCTGAATGCCTATGCGGGCGCCGTCTTGTTGATCACCCACGACGCCCACCTCGTCGAATCCGTCGCCGACCGGCTTTTGCTGGTGAAGGGCGGCAAGGTCGCGCCTTTCGACGGAGACATCGACGACTACCGGGCGCTGGTGCTTGACGCGAGCAAGACGGCCGCTGCAAAATCGGCGAAGGCGACAGATGACAAACGGGCCGGCGCCCGCCGCGACTCGGCAATCGCACGCGAGGCTCTCGCGCCGCTCAAGAAAAAGGCCGAAGCCGAAGAGCGCCGGCTCGATGAATTGAACGCGATCCTGCCGCGCCTCGACGCAGCCCTCGCCGAGCCCGGGCTTTACGAAACCAATCTTTCAAGAGCCCAGAAGCTGCAGCGGGAACGCGCCGCGCTCCTTGAGGCGATCGGCAAAGCAGAGACGACCTGGCTTGCGACGCTCGAGGCCTATGAAACCGCGCGCACGGAAGTCCTCGACGCGTGACGCCAGGAAGGACTTGAAGCGCGTTCATCCGCATGCGACCAGTTTTGAACGCGACAGCCAAGAGGCCCGCCCGTGAAACCTCCCGCCGAATGCAGGACGACGACGGACGTCCGCACGGAAATTGACCGCATCGACGCTTCGATCATGACCTTGCTCGGCGAGCGCTGGGGCTATGTCGGCCGCATGTGGGCGCTGAAGCGCGAACACGGCCAGGAAGCGAACGTGCCCTGGCGCAACCGCGAGGTGATCGAACGCATGCGCGCGCGCGCCTCCGCGCTCGGCGTGCCGCCGGAACTGGCCGAAGCCGTGTGGCGCCTCATCATCGGCTGGGGCATTCAATATCAGGACGAGCGCCTCAGTCCGCCGCCGCCCGGCGCCTGAGAACGGCTTTTCGCCCGTTAACTTGCCAAATCGCGCGCCAGAGCACAGAGTTTCAGCCGGGCGGGTATTCGGAGGGGGCATGCAGTCCAACTGGGCTGACATCGCGATCGGCTTGGTCTTGCTGACGATCGGCGCGGAATTGCTGATCCGGGGATCGACGGGCCTTGCGCGGCGCTTCGGCGTTTCCGAACTCCTCATCGGCCTCACCCTTGTCGGCTTTGGCACATCGACGCCGGAACTTGTCTCAAGCGTTCAGGCGGCCTTCGCCGGCTCGCCGGGCATCGCCGTCGGCAATGTCGTCGGCTCGAACATTTTCAATATCCTGCTGATCCTCGGCCTTGCATCCGCCTTTGCGCCGATCGAGGTGTCACGGCGCGGCTATCTGCGCGACGCCGTCGTGCTGTTCGGATCGGCGATCGCCGTCATCTCGGTGTCAAAGACGGGCATCTTCTCGCGCGACGCGGGCTTCTGGTTTCTCATCGTCATCGCCCTTTACATAATCGCGGCCTGGGCCGGCGAAAGGGAGAGCCCCGAGGTGCTGGGCGCGCAGGCGGAGGTCGATTCATCGCGGCGCAGATTTCCGGCGATTGCGCTTGTCGGGCTGGCCGTCGCGGGGCTCGGATTTCTCATTTTCGGCGCGCGGTTTCTGGTTTCAGGCGCCGTCGATCTCGCGGCGAATCTTGGCGTTTCCGACACGATCATCGGCCTCACCATCGTCGCCGCCGGCACCTCCATGCCTGAACTCGTAACGTCGACCCTCGCCGCGGCGCGCGGCAACAGCGCCCTCGCTTATGGCAACATCGTGGGCTCGAACATCTACAATGTGTTCGGCATTCTGGGGCTTACGGCGGTCATTCATCCGGTAGCGGCGCCGCCGGACATTTTCGTCGACAACATGGTGATGATGGCTGCAACGCTGGCGCTGATCGTCTTCGCCTTTACGGGCCGGCGCCTCGACCGGAGCGAGGGGTTCATCTTCATCGCGGGCTATATCGCCTATCTGGCCTATTTGGTGATGAAGTCCGGCCTATAGGGCCCGGCGCATGCGGACGACCGCGAAGCGATAAGCGCCGCTGACCAGGATGTCCCGCGCGCCGACGCGAATAAACCCGTGCGCTGCGTAGAAGCGTTCCGCGGGCAGGCTTGAATCACATTCCATCTCGACGCAGCCCGCAGCGCGCGCGCCCGCTATCGAAAGATCGAGGATCGCCCCGCCAATGCCCCGGCGCAGGAAATCCGGGTCCGTCGCAAAGTGCCGCGCATGGCCGAGACCCGGCTCGACGATGACGGTTCCCGGACGCTCGACGGACCAGCCGCCGCAGGCGACGGCCTTTCCATCGCATTCGGCGACGAAATAACGGCCCGAGGACAAAAGCTCCGGCCGCGCCGTCGCCATCGATGGCAAGGCCGCCGCCAGAACCGCGTCGCCATACCAGGCGGGATAGACGGCGGCGTAGGATGCTGAGAGCAAGGCCGAAAGACGCGAAGCGTCCTCGGGCCGGGCCTGCCGCACTTGAATTACGCGTCCATCCATCCGTCATCCCGCCGCAAACCTTCGGGAGATGGCGAGAGGAAACGCGAAAAGAAAGGGGGCCCTTCGGCCCCCCAATCGAGAACAAGACACTTTGTTCTGGAGACGGCCCGCGCCGCTAGAGCCTGATCCGACCTGATTGCATCAGGTCGGGGCTCTAGAATCTGAGCGGTCGCGTTTTCTAGCGATCAACCGGACCCACTTGATCGGAAAACGCTCTATTGCAGGAAGGCGAGCGGATCGACGGATTTCAGGTCCTGACGAATTTCGAAATGGAGCTGCGGCTCACTGACGGCGCCCGTCTGACCGACCTTGGCGATGACCTGGCCTTGCTGAACCTTCTGGCCCTTTTTCACCAGCATCACATCGTTATGCGCATAGGCGGAGACGAAGCCGTCGCGGTGTTTGATGAGGAGCAGATTGCCGTAACCGTCGAGCTCTGAGCCGCGATAGACGACTTCGCCGTCCGCCGCGGCGCGCACGGGCGTGCCGACGGGCGCGGCGATATTGACGCCGTCATTGCGACGCCCCTTGGCGCCGGAGCCATAGCTCGAAATCACCGCCCCGCGCACCGGCCAGTCGAACAGGCGTTGTCCGCCAGGCGATTTGGGCGAGGTGTAGGAAATCGAACGCGCAAGATCGGCGACATCGACCGAAGTCGGATTGCGGCTGGGCTGCTGATAGCCGATCGCGTCGCCGCGCGTATTGGGGATGATCAGCGACTGCCCGACCTGCAAGCTATACGGCGGGTACAGACGATTGGCGTCGGCGAGGCGCTGCACGGGAACGCCGGTTGACCGGCTGATCGAATAGAGCGTGTCGCCCATGCGGACGATGCGCGTCGTATTCTGCGGATAGTTGATCGGCTGCGGCTGCGGCTGCGGCTGCGGCGCGTAACCGCTGCCGGGATTATAGCCCGAACCTGGCGCATAGCCCGGCGCGCCCGGGAGCCGGATCGGCTGGCCGACTTTCAGCGCATAGGGCGGGTAAAGACCGTTCGCCGCAATGATGTCTTGGGGACGCGCGCCCGAGCGGCGTGCGATCGCGTAAACTGTGTCCCCCGGCTGCACGGTCACCCAGCCGGCCGCGGGCTGAGGCTGGTAGGCAGGCTGGAAGGCCGGTTGGGGTTGATAGGCCGGGGGCTGAGGATAGGTCTGGGCGACGCGCTGGTATTCCGGGGCCGGCGGGTCGAGCATTTCCTGCGACACGGGCGTCAGGCGTGCGGGGTTCGAGCCCGGCGTATAGGTCGTGTTGGTATAGAGCTGTTCGCGCGCCGGCTGGGACGCATAAGGCGGCGCGCTATAGGTAGGCGCTGTGTAAGGGGGCGCGCCATAAGCGGGGGCGCCATAGGCCGGCTGCGCATAGGGCGCCCTCGGCGGCTGATAGGCCGCCGGCTGACCATAGGCGTATTGCGGCTGCGATCCGTACACGACCGGCGCCGGCGTACTGCTCGACCCACAAGCGGCGAGCGCCCCGAGCGAGGCGGCGATGAAGAGGCGTGGCACAGGCGTCATAGCGGTCTCCGACGGCGCGGGGCCGGACGGTTTAACATATGTTAAAAACGCTGGCTGAATCCGGTTAAGAAGAGGTTAACCGACAAAACCTCGCAGCCGTCACAAGAGTCGGGCGAGCGCCGACCGGCAGGTCTCGTGGGTAAGGTCAAGGTGCAGCGGCGTGACAGAGATACGCCCGTCATAAACGGCGCGCAGATCCGTCCCCTCCGGCGGGTTCGAGAGCTTCCCGGAATGGCCGAACCAGAAATACTTGCCGCCGCGAAGGTCCTCGCGCTCTTCCGTATACAAAGGAAGGGCGTCGCGGGCGCCCTGGCGCGTCGCCTCGACGCCTTTGACGTCGGCGGGGTCGCGATCCGGGAAGTTGATGTTGAGGACAACGTCGGACGGCCATCCCTCCGCAAGGAGTTTTCGCAGCAACCCCGGCCCCAGCGCCTCGGGCGTCGCCCAGCGCGCGCTGTCGCGTGAAAAGCGCGCCAGCGACAGGGCGACCGAGGGAATGCCGAGCGTCATGCCCTGGAAGGCGCCCGCGACCGTGCCCGACAAGGTCACGTCCTCCGCGAGGTTCTGGCCGTTATTGACGCCGGACAAAACGAGATCCGGCCGCTTGCCTTCGATCAGCCGCGTGACGCCGAGTGTCACGGCGTCCGTCGGCGTGCCGGACACCGCGTAGCGCCGCTCGTCAAACTTCCGAACGCGGATGGGATGGGCGAGCGTCAACGCGCGCGCCGAGCCAGACTGCTCCTCCTGCGGCGCGACCACGAAGACATCGTCGGAAAGCGCGCGCGCAATGGCGACGAGGCTCTCGAGCCCGCGCGCGTGGACGCCGTCGTCATTCGTGCACAGTATCCGCATCAGGCGCGCTCGACGCGCGTCAGGCCGCCCATATAGGGACGCAGCGCTGCCGGCACCGTGACCGACCCGTCCGCCTCCTGATAATTTTCAAGAACGGCGACGAGCGTCCTGCCGACCGCCAAACCCGAGCCGTTGAGCGTGTGGACGGGATCTGTCCCCTTTTCGCCGCGCTTGCGCCAGCGCGCCTTCATGCGCCGGGCCTGGAAGGCGCCGCAGTTCGAGCAGGAGGAGATTTCCCGGTAGCGCCCCTGCCCCGGCAGCCAGACCTCGATGTCATAAGTCTTCTGCGCCGAGAATCCCATGTCGCCGGCGCAGAGCGTCATCGTGCGGAAGGGGAGATCGAGCCGCTTCAGCACTTCTTCCGCGCAGGCGGTCATGCGCTCGTGTTCCTCGGCGGACTGGTGCGGCGCCGTGATCGAGACGAGTTCCACCTTGGAGAACTGGTGCATACGGATCATGCCGCGCGTGTCGCGCCCCGCGGCGCCCGCCTCCGACCGGAAGCACGGCGTCCAGGCCGTGAGCCGGATCGGCAGCGCGTCCTCATCAAGGATCGCATCGAGTACGGAATTGGTGAGCGAGACTTCAGCCGTCGGGATCAGCCAGAAATCATTCGTCGTCTTGAAGAGGTCCTCGCCGAATTTCGGCAATTGGCCCGTGCCGAAGGCCGCCGCGTCCCGCACGAGGAAGGGCGGCGAGGCTTCCGTGTAGCCGAATTCGCCCGTGTGCAAGTCCAGCATGAAATTGGCGAGCGCGCGTTCGAGCCGCGACAGGGCGCCCTTCAGAAACACAAAACGCGCGCCGGACATTTTCGCGGCGGTCTCGAAATCCATGAGGCCGAGCGCCTCGCCGATGTCGAAATGCTCTTTCGCCGACGCAAGGTTCTTAGGCGCGCCCCAGCGCCGGATTTCGACATTGGCGCTCTCGTCGCGCCCGTCGGGAACATCCGCCTGCGGCAGATTGGGGATGGCGGCGAGAATGTCGGAAACCTGCGCGGCGACGCCGGCTTGCTCGGCTTCGAGAGCCGGCATCGCTGTCTTGACCGCCTCAACCTCCGCCATCAGGCGCGCGGCTTCGGCCTCGTCTTTCTTCGCCTTGGCGGCGCCGATCGCTTTCGACGCGGCATTGCGCTGCGCCTGCAGGTCGTTGAGGCGCTGGGTGAGCGCGCGCGACTCTTTGTCGAGATTGAGGATCTCGGCGGAACGCGCGGGCAGGCCCCGGCGCTGGAGGCCGGCGTCGAAGGCGGCGGGGTTATCGCGGATGTCTTTGATATCGTGCATGGACGGGGCTTAGCGGCGAATGGGCCGAGCGGGCAAGAGCGCGCTCGGAAAGAGGCCCTCACCCCGCCGCCGGGGCTTCCTCTGGCGCTTCCTTGGCCTTCTTTTCAGCCATGCGGACGGCGATCACGGACGCCTCGTAGAGCACCATGATGCAGCTTGCGAGCACGATCTGGCTCAAAGGATCAGGTGGGGTCAGGAAAGCTGAGACGATGAAGATGAGGACGATCGCAATGCGGCGGTTCTTCACCAGGAAATTCGAATCGATGATGCCGACGCGCGCGAGCAAGGTCAGCACCACGGGCAATTGAAACGCCGCGCCGAAGCCGAGGATCAGCGTCGTGATCAGCGAGAGGTAATCGCCGACACGCGTCAGGAGTTCGAAATTTGCGGGCGCCCCCTCGCCCGACTTCGCCTCGAACCCTAGGGCAAAATTCATGACGAAGGGGATCATGAGGAAATAGACGAGCGCCGCGCCCATCGAAAAAAGGATCGGCACCGCCACGAGAAACGGCAGCGCCGCCTTGCGCTCGCGCCGGTAGAGGCCGGGCGCGACGAACGCATAAAGTTGGTGGAGGATCACTGGAAACGCCACGGCGATCGCCGCGAAAGCCGCGAGCTTGACTTGCGTCAGCAGAAATTCAAGCGGCGCGAAATAGAGCGTCGGCTCCTTGCCGCTGACCTTTTCGACCGCGTCGACATAGGGAATGATCAGTATGTTGAAGATCTGCTTCGACAACAGG
Organism: uncultured Caulobacterales bacterium; assembly: GCA_964507915.1. GTDB lineage: Bacteria > Pseudomonadota > Alphaproteobacteria > Caulobacterales > Parvularculaceae > Amphiplicatus. The sequence goes on along the minus strand of CAZDRH010000002.1, from coordinate 269,615 downwards.
AAGCAGACGACAAAGGCCGCGGACACCGCCCCGATGACGACGACGAGGCGGCCGCGCAATTCGGTAAGATGATCGATCAGCGGCGCGGCGGAGGCCTGCAGTTCATCATCCTCCGACAGAGGCGGCGTGTCGGGCTTGGCCGGCAATTTCGCTTTCGGCTTCAGCATTATCCGGCCTTGACGGCGCCTTGCGCCTCAGCCCCCGCGTCAGGCGCGGGCGCGTCCAGCGGTTTGCGCATCGCGTCCTGCAATTCCTGCGCTTCGGTCCGGAGCGCCGAGTCGACGGGCTTGACGCTGTCTTCGATCGTGCGGCGCGCATCCTCGAAGACATTGTCGCGCTTCAGCGCCTCGATCTCCTTGCGCATCTCTTCCATCTCGGCCTCACGGGCCATCTGGTTGAAAGCGGCCTGGAACTCGCCGGCAAGACGGCGCGCTTGCGCGGCCATTTTTCCCGCCATGTTCATAAGGCGCGGCAGGTCTTTGGGCCCAAGAACGACGAGCGCCACGACGGCGATCAGCAACACCTCGGAGAGGCCGACATCGGGCGCGATGTTCATAGCGGGCTTTCCGCCTTGGGGGCGTTAGTGTTGGCCCGCCTTGTCCGCCTCTTTCGACGGCGTCACGTCGACGACGGTTTTGCCTTCAAGCTTTTTGTCCTCGTCAGACATGCCCTTGCGGAAGGCTTTGATGCCGCCCGCAAAGTCGCCCATGATGGACGAAATCTTGCCCTTGCCGCCGAAGAGCAGCAGCGCAAGCACGATGATGATGACGACCTGCCAGAAACCGACTTGCATGGCGAAACGCTCCTCAAACTCCCGAACGACAGCGCGGATGTGCGCCGACGCCGCTCCCTTAACAATCTAGCCCCCCGGCGCCGTCTGCGCAAAGCGCCGGTATGGTCACGACTCCGAGGGACCGGCTGCGCCTGACTCTTGCGTCTCCTCGTCAAGAAAGTCCTGCGAAAACACGGCGCTTTCGCCGTTTTCATCGTCTTCATCGTCATTTTCAGCGCCCGAGTCGGCCGGAGTCGGCACGTTGAAGCCCGGCGGCAGGCGCGCGTCGAGAAGGCCCGCCGCCTTGAGGTCTGATAGGCCCGGCAGATCGGAAACAGACTCAAGCCCGAAATGCTCGAGAAAAGCAGGCGTCGTGGCGAAGAGCACGGGGCGGCCTGGCGCATCGCGCTTGCGGCCTTTGAGGCGCACCCAGCCGATTTCGAGCAGCTGGTCGAGCGAGCCTTTCGAGACGACGACGCCGCGAATGTCTTCGATCTCGGCCCGCGTGCATGGCTGATGATAGGCGATGATGGCAAGTGTCTCGAGTGCGGCGCGCGACAGCTTGCGCGGCTCGACGCGGCGCGTCTCGAGGATGGGGGCGACATCGGGCGCGGTCTGGAAGCGCCAGCGGCCCGCGACCTTCACGAGCTGCACGCCGCGGTTCTCGTAATGCTGCTTCAGCTGTTCGAGCACGCCCGAAACGTCCGCGCCCGCGGGAAGCCTTTCGGCGATCGCCGCCTCGTCGAGCGCGTCGGGGCTCGCGAACAGGAGCCCTTCGATGAGCCTTGCGTGTTCCGCGCGCTCAGCGGCCGTGCGCACGGGATCGGCGATCCCCCCGGCCGGCCGATCTTCGCCCATATCGTCCGTATCCGTCATATGCAGCGCATCTTCCAGGGCTTGCTGCGCGGCGCGCGCGTCGAGCCCGTCAAAGGCTTCGGCGGCGTTGCTGCGCCCATCATGGTTCATGTCATGGGTCATCGGCTCTGGCTTCCCTCAGCGGCCTTGCGCCGCCGCACATAGATGGGCTCGAAGGCGCCGAGCTGGCGGATATCGAGCTTGCCGCCTTTGGCGAATTCCAGCGCCGCGTTGAACGCGCTCGCGACGACGGAGGATGACGGCATGTCAGCCTCGCGCTCCGGCAGAAGGCTTTCGAGCGTCGTCCAGTCCGGAATGGCGCCCAGCATGCGCTCGATGCGCGCCCGCGCCTCCTCGATCGAATAGACCTTGGGCTTGACGACGATATAGGTGCGATCGATCGCGCCGATGCGCTGGCGCGCATAGGCTTGCAAGAGATCGAAGAGGTTCGCCTGCCAGTCCGGCGTGCGGCGAACGGTGAGGCCTTCGGGCGCCCCGCGCGAGAAGACAGTGAGGCCGAGCTGCGGCAGGCCGAGCAAGGCGTCAGCCGCCTTGCGCATCGCTTCAAGGCGCTGGAGCTGGAAGGCGAGGCGCGCGGCCATTTCGTCCGCGGTCGGTTCTCCGCCATCAGCGTCGCTGACCGGCAACAACAGCTTCGACTTCAGATAGGTGAGCCAGGCCGCCATCACGAGATAGTCGGCGGCAAGTTCGAGATTCTTCAGGCGCGCCGCCTCGACGAAGACAAGATATTGCTCGACGAGCGCAAGCACCGAAATCTTGCGCAAATCGACTTTCTGCGTCCGCGCGAGTTCGAGAAGAATGTCGAGCGGGCCTTCAAAACCGTCGATATTGACGATGAGGGCGTCTACCACAGAATCGGCCGGCGCGCCGCGCACGGGGGCGTCGAACGGCTCCTCCGCCGGTTTCGTTTCGATCTCCGCGCGCGCTGCTTCGGTCATCAGGGGAGCCTAGGGCCGATTCTGTGTGTCACTGGAGCGTTTTTCCGAAAAGCAGCGCCCGGTTTGCGACCGAAAACGCGACAATCGTTGAGTCTAGCCGCTTACGCCAAAGCCGGACGCAAAAGCGCCTCGAGCCGGGCATAGGCGTCTGCCGTTGGAGCGCGGTCGATCGCGCGGCGGCTCGCCAGCGCCCGGTCCGCCCGTTCAAGGCTCTTCCCCGCGAGCATCGGCGTCGCCGCCGCCGCCGCGACCTTGTCGGCGAAAGGATAGTTGCAGCAGAGCGCGATATCGCAACCCGCCGCAAGCGCGAGCCCTGCCCGCGCGCCAAGCGGCCCGCCGAGCGCGTTCATCTTGAGATCGTCCGTAAAAAGAAGGCCGTCAAAGCCGATTTCGCCGCGGATGACTTCGCCGATCACGGTCGGCGACAGGGTCGCGGGCTTGTCGTCATAGGCCTCGTAGACGACATGTCCGGTCATGCCGGCCGGACAGTCGCTGAGCGCGCGGAACGGCGCGAAATCGACAGCACGGAGGTCCTGCTTGGCGGCGCCCGTTCGTGCGAGCGCGTCATGCGTGTCGACAAGCGCGCGGCCGTGCCCCGGCATATGCTTGATCACCGGGACGGCGCCGCCGTCGAACGTCCCGTCCATCACGGCGCGGCCGAGCGCGGCGACGACATCCGGGTGAGCGGCGACGGCGCGATCGCCGATCACTTGCGGGTTGGAATCCTTCTGCGGCACGTCCAGCATCGGCGCGCAGTTAAAATCGACGCCGAGGTCCGAAACCATCCGCGCAAGGAGGAACGCGTTGATTTGCGCCGCAGCGCGCGCCTTGGCGGGATCGAGCTTGTGGAGCGCGCCGAAAATCGCCGGCGCTTTGTGGGCGTGGAAGACCGGCGGCTTCATGCGCGCGACGCGCCCGCCCTCCTGATCGATGAGGAGCGGCGCTGCCCGTCCGACCGCCTCGCGCAGATCGGCGATGCACGCCTTGACCGCCTCGGGCGTTTCGCAATGGCGCGCGAAGAGAATGAAGCCCCAGGGATCGGCGTCGCGAAAGAAAGCGCGCTCTTCCGCCGTCGGCCGCGCACCCTCGCAATCGAATACGACCGCCTTAGGCATTACGCGCCGCCTTCCGGGAAGAACCGGTCACTTCGATTTGACAAGGCAATCCTGACCGCGCGCCTTGAGGCTTTCGCAGAAGGTCTTGGCGTCGGCTGACGAGGCGAAGGGTCCAAGGCGCAGGCGATAGAACGTGCCCTTGGCGCCGAGATCGGCGCGCTCAATATCCGTCGACTTGCCGGCGACGAGCCCGCCGAGCTTGCCTTGCATCTTCGACCACACGCCGTTCGCCTCGGATTCTGAACCGAAGGCGCCGACCTGAACGAGGTGGCTGCCCGAACGCGCGCCGCCGGACGCCGGCGTCGCCACGGCGACGGTCGGCGGCTTGGCGTCGATCTTCACGGGCGTCGGCTCCGTCACCGGACGGTTCGGCTGCGCATGAACGGGCGGTTCGGGCGTTTTGACCGGCGCCGCCGCCTGCTTGATCGTGTTGACGCCGAGGGCCGCCGCATCCTGTTTGGCGAGTTCCTCAATGCGGTCCGCCACGGCATCGTCCGCATGCGCCGGAACGGCGCCGGCTTCCTGCGCGATCGCGGCGATCGGGTCCCTGGAATCACGGTTGACCGGCTCTTCGGGACGCTGCGCCAGCGTCTCAACCGACGCCGTCTTGCCGTCGAGGCGGTCATAAACGGCGCGGTCATTGCCGGCCGCGTCAGCCGGTTTGGTTTCGATCTTCACGGGCGTCGGATTGGGGTCGGCGCCGATCACCGGCACGTTGGACGAGTCGAGCTGCGCATTCTTGACGCCCTGTTTGTAGGCGATGAACACGATTGAGGTGAACGCCGCGAGCATGACGATGCCCATGATGAGCACGACGAGACCGGAGAGGCCTTTTTCCTCTTCTTCCTCGTCTTCGAACTCTTCAAAATCCGGCTCTTCGGCCGCGTCTTTTTGCACTGCTTGTTGGGCGCTCATATTCGCTTCCCTTGGGGCCTAATGCGGCTGGCGGCGCCGATCCCGGCGCACGCAGCGGCCGCTGCATTCTTGTCTCATTCGATCGTGTCTCGTGCCCGAATCGCCGCTGGCGCGCAAGCATAGCACCGCACGGGTCTGACAGCGAACGCGGCGCCGGCTCACAAGACCCCCTCCTCGCCGAAGAGGCGCTTGTGCTCCTTGAGGGCGTAACGATCCGTCATCCCCGCAATGTAGTCGCAGACGACGCGCGCGCGCCGGTGCGGATCGCTGAGGTCGTCGCGACCGCGCCATTCCGGCGGCAAGGTCTCGGGCTCGGCGAAGAAGAGGTCAAACAGCGCGCGGACGATCCGCTTGGCCTTGCTCCGCGCCCGGTTGACGCGAAAATGGCGGTACATGTTCTCGTGCAGGAAGGCGCGCAGACCTGCGAGCTTTTCGCGCATCCCCTCCGAGAAGTCTGCGGTCGCCCGGCCGGCGTGGCGGATGTCGTCGGCGGATTTGGGGCTCAAGGCGGCAAGGCGGCGGCGAGTCTCTGCGACGACGTCGCCGACCATCTCCCCGATGAGGTCAGACACGGCTTCGGCGATGACGACGCCGCGCGGCGCGTCAGGATGGTCGCGGCACACGGCGGCAAGCGCCGGGCCGACAAGCGGCAAACCGCGCGCCTCCTCAAAAGAAAAGAGGCCCGCCCGAAGGCCGTCATCGACGTCGTGGTTGTTGTAGGCGATGTCGTCGGCGACGGCGGCGACCTGCGCCTCAAGGCTCGGCCAGGTCCCAAGCCAGAGATCGTGGATCCCTGCATATTCGCGGATCGCCATGGGGAGCGGCTTCTTCCCGGCGCCGGTGAGCGGGCCATTGTGTTTGACGACGCCTTCAAGCGTTTCCCAGGTGAGGTTCAGCCCGTCAAAGGCGGCGCTGCGGCGTTCGAGCTTGGTGAGCAGCCGCAAGGTCTGGGCGTTGTGATCAAAGCCGTCATAGGCCGCCATGCAGTCGACAAGCACGTCCTCGCCCGTATGGCCAAAGGGCGGATGGCCGAGGTCATGGGCGAGCGCGACCGTCTCGGCGAGGTCTTCATCGAGCTGCAAGGTCCGCGCGATCGACCGGGAAATCTGCGCGACTTCGAGACTATGTGTGAGGCGCGTGCGGTAGTGGTCGCCCTCGTGGGTGATGAAGACCTGCGTCTTGTGCATCAGGCGGCGGAAGGCGACGGCGTGGACGACCCGGTCGCGGTCGCGCTGGAAAGGCGTGCGCGTGGCGCTTTCGGGCTCCTGGTGCAGACGGCCGCGGGTTTCCGTCGCCTTGGCCGCGAAGGGGGCAAGGCGCGCCGGGAAAGCGCAGATCGGGGCGATAGGAAGCGTGTCAGGCATGGAATAGGTCCGTCAGGCGATTCGCGGGTTTTGGGTCAACGCGGAGTGTAAGTCCGTTGGGGAGTGGTGTGGATAGATTTTTTTATTATCTTTCTTTTCATGGTCTTGTGAGTTCTATTTTCATGTTTCACTTTAATAGAAGAAACCAATCGTCACCGGCATATCGCAAGGTGTCCCCCTAAGCTCTCCCGCTCCCCCGTTCACGGGGGAGCTGTCGCCGAAGGCGACTGTGGGGGGAAGCTGCGAGCCAGGCGCTTGCGTGACAGCCCCCATCGGCACTTTGCGCCACTTCCCCGGTCTGGCGACGGGGGAAGTGGGAGCTCTTTCCGCCGGACCTGAACGCCCGAAAGCGGCGCCCGGGTCGGCGGTAATTCGTTGCCCGCGCCTTGTCCTTCGAGGCCCGGCTGCGCCGGGCGCCTCAGGAAGAGGCGCTCTGTCTGTTTAGGCACATCCACTCTTGCCCACTCTTGCCTCGCCCTGAGGTGCGGACCGCAGGTCCGCCTCGAAGGGCAGGGCGCGCGCTCCAGACCACATCTCGGCGTCACGATACCGCGCCTTGGGCCATTAAGGGGTTTTGCGTTCGCCAAGACCTCCTATGTAAGGTGTCTTGGCCCCTAGTGCCGATTTCAGTGCGTGAGCCGCCTTATGTCCGCCGTCGCCGAAGCCCTGCCCCTCACTCTGTCCGACCGCGCCGCCGCGCGCATCGCCAAGATCCTCGCGCGTGAGCCGTCAGGCGCACAGATCCGGCTCGCGGTGAAGGGCGGCGGCTGCTCCGGCTTCCAGTATGACTTCTCCGTCACCCGCGAGCGGGAACCCGACGATGTCGCCATTGAAAAGAACGGCGTCGCCGTGCTGGTCGATTCCGTCTCGCTCGACCTCCTGCGCGGCTCGGAGATCGACTTCTCGTCCGAACTCATCGGCGCGATGTTCGTCGTGAAGAACCCGAACGCCACGGCGTCCTGCGGCTGCGGGACGAGCTTTGGGGTTTGAACCGCGCGACGCTACTCCAGCCGCTCCACAACATTCGAGCCTTCGTCCGTCAATTCCTGCGCCGTCTTGAAAATGTCCTGGCCCGGAAGGTCCTTGCGCAATCTTTCGCGCCAGCGCGGGTCCATGTCGGTCGGCTCGAAAAAGCGGCGGAAGAAACTGTCGGTCACGCGCCGCTGCTCGAAAGCGGGGATGTCGACGGTTTCGTTGGTGACGGCGTCGAACGTCGTCGGCTCGTGGAACATGAACTCGGCGGTCGGCGCGGCGACGCGCGTTTCGCCCTGAAGGAAAATCGGCACGCACATCGAATAGCATTTGCCGCGCGGACCAACGCGGGTTTCGATCTGGTGCGTGACCTTCATTCTTTCAACGACATCGACAACGCGCGCGCCCTCTGAGAGGAGCCCGCCGGGCGAGTGAAGATCGATGATGATGCGCCGGGACTTGTCCCGCGATTCGGCGAAGGCGGTCTTGAACCGTTCCGCCATGCCAGGGGTGACCTCGCCGCGCCAGACGAAGACGAGCGCTTCCTTTTCCGTGCGCACCTTCAGCTCGGGCGCCCGCCGCAGCGAAAAGGTCTCAATGTCGTTGGCGAGCATGGCCGCCGCCGCCAGCATGAGCAGCGTGGCGAAGACCATGATCGCGGAGCGGCGTTTCGGGGCGGTGTCCATGGGCGGCTAGATGGCGACGGTCTTTGCGGACGGAAAGAGGCGCCCGGCGCGGTTGACGCCCTGCGGCCTCCGGGCGAAGGAGACTCGCATGAATGTGACCGAAGCCCTTCGCCAACGCATCTCCGTCCGTGCCTTTCTGGACAAGAAGGTTTCCGAAAGCCTCGTCCGGGAGGTGCTCGACGCTGCGAGATTTGCGCCCTCGGGCGGCAATCTGCAGCCCTGGCGCGTCCATGTCGCCATGGACGGCGCCCGCGACCGGCTTGTTGCAGAGGTCAAGGCGGCGATCGCCGAGAACCCCTTCGCCAGCGAGGCCGAGATCAAAGTCTATCCCGACGCGCTCTGGGAGCCTTACCGCACGCGGCGGTTCGAGGTCGGCGAGGCGATGTATGCCCTCCTCGGCATCCCGCGCGAAGACAAGACGGCGCGCCTGATGAATCTTGCGAAGAACTTCGAACTCTTCGGCGCGCCTGTCGGCCTTTTCTTCTCGCTCGACCGGCGCTTCGACAAGGGCCAGTGGGCCCATCTCGGCATGCTGATGCAGTCGATCGCCCTTGTCGCCGAGGAAAAGGGCCTCGGCACCTGCATGCAGGAAGCCTGGGCGACGCGCGCCAAGTTCGTCGCCGACTTTTTCGGCTTGCCTCAGACCGAACAGATCTATTGCGGCATGGCGCTCGGCTACAAGGACTTGGACGCGCCAGTGAACCGCCTGCGTTCGGAGCGTGCGCCGCTCGATGATTTCGTCACGATACTGAAGGCCTGAGCCTCCCCGCGAGACCTGCATGACCGGATTTCTCTACGTCGAGTCCAAGATCGAAGTGCCCCTCGATCGGCACGCGGCCTTTCTTGCCGCGGCAGCGCTCGATGCGCCGAAGATCATTCTGCCTCATGGACCCATTCCCGGCGTGCGCGCAATCGAGGGCCACAAGGGCCCATGGAGCGAGATCGGCCAGGAGCGCGTCGTGACGCTGACAAATGGCGACACGATTCTTGAAAAGCTCGACGTGTTTCTGCCCGGCGTCAGCCTTGCCTATGACGTGCGCGAGTTCACCGGCTTTTTCGGGACACTCGTGCATGAGGCTTTCGGCGAGTGGCTGTTCCAGGACACGACGCCCGGCCGCTCGACCGTCATGTGGCGCTACACTTTCGCGGCGACGGAACCTTTCTTCCGGCCTTTTCTCTGGGTCATTCTCAGCGGCTTCTACAAGCCGTTCATGAAGGCGGCGCTCGCGCGGTTTCTCGCGTCGATCGAGACGGGCGCCGGCGCGCCGGCGACGGCCGCCGCCTCATGAAGATCGCGACTTTCAACGTCAATTCGATCAATGCCCGGCTCGACCGCGTGCTCGCCTGGTTCGATTTCGCCCGGCCGGATGTCTGCGCGCTGCAGGAAATCAAATGCGTCGACGAAAAGTTTCCGGCCGAGCCCTTCGAAGCGCGCGGCTACAATCTCGCCGTACACGGACAGAAGACCTATAATGGCGTGGCGCTCCTGTCGAAATTCCCGATGGACGACATCGCGCGCGGGTTGCCCGGCGACGATGCGGACGAGCAGGCGCGCTATATCGAGGCGCTGGTCATGCCCGGGGGCGCGGCGCCCGTCCGCGTCTGCGGGATTTACCTGCCCAACGGCAATCCGGCCCCGGGCCCGAAATATGACTACAAGCTTGCCTGGATGCGGCGCCTCAAAGCTCGCGCCGAAGCGCTTCTCGCCTTTGAAGAAGCGTTCGTTCTCGCCGGCGACTTCAACGTCATTCCGCAGACGGAGGATGTGCACGACCCGAAGGCGTGGAAGGACGATGCGCTCTTCCTCCCCGCCTCGCGCGCGGCGTTCCGCGAAATCGTCAACCTCGGCTTTACCGATGCGTTGCGCCAGCTCGACCCGACGGGCGTCCGCTACACCTTCTGGGATTATCAGGCGGGCGCCTGGGAAAAGGATCACGGCATCAGGATCGATCACCTTCTGCTTTCGCCGCAAGCTGCAGATCGCCTGAAGCACGCCGGCATCGACCGCGCCGAACGCGGCAAGGAAAAGCCGTCGGACCATGTGCCGGTGTGGGCCGAGCTCACGTGACACAATGGGGCTGACATGACAGTCCCAAGAGTGCGCGCACCCGGCCTCAGAATATAGCCCATTCGTAGCAGAATGTTTTTGTTGATAAATCTGGCGCGAGTGACGGGGCTCGAACCCGCGACCTCCGGCGTGACAGGCCGGCGCTCTAACCAACTGAGCTACACCCGCGTTTCGCCTTGCAGCGAAGAGCACGCCGTGTAGGCGAGGCCCCGTAGCGCGTCAAGCGCGGAAGGCGCAGTCTCCAAAGAGACGCTGGCTCGATCCGATATCTCGCTGCATGGCCTGTTGATGTCTGCGGCGCTGCATTTGTCTGCGAATGGCAAGCGCCTATCCAGCCTCACCCTGGACCAGAATGGGCATCGGCACACAGGCGGCGCGCACCTGCCGCAGATCTGGCGATGATTTGCGCGGCGATTGGCGCGGCGCGGCAATCTGCAAAAGGAATTCGTCGCGCAAATCCGGCCTGTCTGTCGTCCGCCGGGCGATGCAGGAACAAGCCGCGTCGGCTGTCTCCCGAGGGCGTCCGTCCTTTTGGAGCGTAGAGACGCACTCGCTCATGAAATCCAGCTCAGCCTCATGAGGGGGCGGCGCGCCTGCGGCCGCCGAAGCCAGAGCAATGACGACGAGGCCTGCCTTTACCATCTTGTTGCGCCCCTCCGCCCGCACGCGCTGGAACAGCCGCGAAAGCGCCTGCGCCGCTTTCCCGTCAAGCGCCGCGATCGGCAGACATGTCGGGATGCGTCCTTGTGTTGTCACCGGCCGCAGCGGCGATCAGTGGCGACTTTGCGGCGAACCGAGTTCGGATCGGGCTTCCGACGATCAATTTCTAATGCTACGGTACGTCGCATTACAGGGAGTAGCGATGCCCCAGAAGCCCCCCGAAACCCCGCCGGCCGCCAAGCTCGGCGAGCTTGAGCATGAGGTCCTGTCGCTTGTCTGGAGCAAGGGGCCGATTTCGGCCGAGGCTTGCCGGGAAAATCTCAGGCGCCCGCTGAAGGAATCGACGGTGCGCACGGTGCTGCGGCGCCTCGAGGAAAAAGGCTTCATCGCGCATACGGTGGACGGCCGCACCTTCATGTATTCAGCCTCCGAGAAACCGGCCGACGTCGCCGCGCGCGCCGTGCAAGGGGTGATCGATCGCTTCTGCGGCGGCTCCATGGAGGCGCTGCTGGTCGGCCTGGTCGATCGCGACGTCATCGACGGCGACGAACTTGAGCGCCTCGCCCGCAAGATTGCTGCGGCGCGGGCGTCATCGAAATCAGCGGGAGAAAAATCATGACCGGTTTGGCGTTCGACGGACTGGCGCGCACCATGGGAGAGGCGGCGCTGCGCGGCTGCCTTGTCACGCTGATCGCCGCCGGCGCGCTGCTGATCATCCGCAAACGGAGCGCAGCGGCGGAATGCGCGGTCTGGGGCGGCGCGCTCGCCGCGTCTCTCGCCATGCCGTTCATTATGGCGCTCGCGCCGCCAATTTTTCTGCGCACTGCCGTGTCCCCATCGCCAGTCGCAACGCCCGAAATCGCGGGCGAGACGCTTTTCGCCCTCGGCGCCGCGCCGGTGCGAGCGCTGTCCATTGCGCCTGCGTCCCAGCCCTTCGATTGGCTGTCGCTCATTTATGGGCTCGGTCTTGCGATGGGATTGTTGCGCCTCGCCGCCGGCTTTGCAGCGGGTGAGACTTTGCGCCGCCGTTCGCGCCTTGCTCGTGTCAATGCGCCGTTCGAGGTGCGTGAAAGCGACGCCGTCTGTGTGCCGCTGACCTTCGGCTGGCCGCGCGCCTTTGTGGTGTTGCCCACCGTGTGGCCGTTCTGGGACGAGGTAAAGCTGCGCGCTGTGCTGCTCCACGAGGGCGCGCATGTTGCGCGCGGCGATTTCCTTCTCAACGCCCTCGCCAATCTCAATGCGGCGATCTTCTGGTTCAGCCCGCACGCCTGGTGGCTGAAGCGCCGCATCACGGAAGCGAGCGAACAGGCGAGCGATGACCGCGCGCTTGCCGCACTTGGCGACCGCGCCAGCTATGCCGAGGTCCTGCTCAGTTTCGCCGGGCGCAAGACCGCCGTTGCATCAGCCTTGCCGATGGCGCGCGGCGCTGTCTCAGCGCGGATCGAGCGGGCGCTCGACGGGGCAAGACCCCTCTCGGCCGCGCTTGGTTTGAAGACTGGTCTTCTTCTCGGCGCGGCGCTTGCGGCCGCCGCCTATTTCGCCGCCGGCATATCGCTCGCCGAGGCCCCGGCCAAACCGGCGCGGTCTGCGGATCTGAGGCCAGCGGCGGCGCCCGCCGCCCCTTCACCCGCAGCGGCGCCGAGTCCTGCTTCCGCGCCAATCCCCGCTGAGGCGCCGACGCCCGCAAAAGCGCCCTCCCCTCCCGAAGCGGCGGAGGCGGCGGAAGCGCCTGATAGTCCGTCTACGGATGACTTGGATGAGGTCGATGCGTGGCTCGCCGGGTCGTCCCTGACCTTGTCGCGCGAGACCATGCGCGCCCTCGAACGCGCGCGTGATGCGGCCGAGGACGCAAAGGACGCCAAACACCGCTGGAGCTCACGACACTATTCGTCGTCGCCCGAAGATGACGCCGGGTATTCCCTTATCAATATCCGCGACGACCGGATCGAGTTCGTGAAGGACATGAAGCGCTACGTCATCAAAGACGAAGACAAATGTGCCGAAGCGAACGCCTATTTCGAACCGGTAAACGAGCTCGGCGCCGAGCAGACTTATATCGGCGAGGAGCAATCCCGCATCGGCGAGAGAATGTCCGCCCTCGGCGAACGCCAACAGGAAGTGACAGTCGAGACCGGCGCGCTGAAAGCGCGCATTCGCGAACGCATGGCGGAGATCGACGCGTTGACCAGTAAGGGCCGCTTGACGCAAGAGGAACTCGGCCAAATCCAGGAACGGCTAGGCGAGCTCCAGGGAGAACTCGGCGAATTGCAGGGTAAGGCGGCTGATCACCATTCGGAATTCGGCGAAGAGCAAGCCGAACTTGCAGCGGAAATGCACGAACTTGGCAAGCAGCAAGCAGACCTCGGCCGCCGTCAGGCGGAGGCCTCGCGCAAGGCCGAAATGAAACTCCGCAAGCTGATCGAAAAGTCGATTGCCGACGGAAAGGCCATCGCGATTCGGTAGTCGTCGCCTCTCGCGCATCTAATGTATGGCGCAAGCTTGCCGCTTTGGCGCAGGCCCCCTGCTTTGCATTTGTCAGCGATCGCCCTAATGGGACTCCGCCGGGTTGCGGGCGAGAACAATCGGCAAAACCAGCAATCCGAGCAGCACGACGTTAATCGCGGCATTTGACGCAGCGCCCGAGGCTATTGACCCGCCGCTGTCGATGACGAACCAGACAAAGGCTGCGATCAACCCAGCGCGTTTCCCTTCGGCATCGCCGCGCTCGATCGCGGGCGCGACCAACAGATACATCAACACCCCGAGGCTCGTCAGGAAGGCCCCGCCAAGCGCGCTGAAAAAGCGATGGTTGGCGTCGAATGGCCCAGGATCACCGTCGATCGGATACTTCAAGAAATCGAAGGCAAGTCGCGCCGGCGCCTCAAAGCCGTAGGCGGCGAGCGCCCATAGGAGTCCGCCAAGGATGATCCAAACGGCGACATTGAACCGGAAAAGCGACGCAGCGGACTTCGGCGGCAACATATGTCGGTCCCTATAAAACTCGCCCGCAAGCGTCACGAGCGCTTTCCGGAAATCAATTACTTCCGACGTAATGGCTGCGCGGAAGGGGCGCGCTATGATCGCCCGCTATTGGAGCCGGGGTCGCGCACCAGATGGCAGCGCAGGTCACATAGGGAGACAGGATTGGCGGATCAGTTTGGCGTCGTCTTGCGCGAATGGCGCGCCACGCGGCGCTTGAGCCAGATGGACCTCGCTTTGCGTGCGGACATGTCTGCGCGCCATTTGAGCTTTCTCGAATCCGGACGCTCTGCGCCGAGCCGCTCAATGGTTCTGAGACTGGCAGAAGCGCTCGACTTGCCCAAGCCCGCGACCAACCAGGCGCTCGGCGCGGCAGGATTTGCGCCGGCCTATCCTTCCGCTGCGCCCGGCGCACCGGAACTGGACTGGGCGCGCAACGCGCTTGACCGGCTGCTCGAACGCCACGCCCCCTATCCAGGCGTCGTCATGGACAGAGGATGGAATGTCGTCGCGGCAAATGCTGGCGCAGCGCGTCTCTTCGGCGTGGGTGGCCTCGCCAGCGAGGCGTCGAACATGGCCGAAGCCTTGCTGACTCTCGGCGCAAGCGACGTCGTTGAGAATTGGGAGGAAGTCGCGGCCCTGGGCCTTGCACGGCTTCGGGCCGAGATCGCCTATTTCGGCAGCGACACGGCGCTCGAAGCTTTCGCCGACCGCCTGGCGCGCCATCCGCGCCTGCGCTGCGTTCGTCCGTTGGCGGATGACCGCATGATCATCCCGATGCGGATTCGCGCCGGCGGCGACCGGCTCGCTTTGTTCACGACCATCGCCCAGTTCGGCTCCGCGCAGGAAATCGCCCTCAGCGAAGTTAAGATCGAGCTGATGTTTCCGGCGGACGCGGCGACCGAGGCGTGGTTTTCCCGGTAGTCTGGGTCAAGCCCGGTCCGGCCCCACGCGCACGACCGCTTTGCCGAAATTCTCGCCTTTGAAGAGGCCGATAAAGGCATCCGGCGCCCTGTCCAATCCGTCGTAGACGGACTCTCTGAACTTGATCTTGCCTTGCGCGAGCAAGGGCGCGACTTCCATCGCGAATTGCGGCGCAAGATGCATGTAATTCGAGACAATAAAGCCCTGCGCCATGACGCCTCGGCCGATCATGTTGGCGAGATTGGGCGGGCCCGGTTCGAATTCAGTCGCATTGTAGATCGCAATCATGCCGCAGAGCGCGATGCGCCCGCCGAGTGCGATGCAGTTCAACGCGGCTTCAAGATGCATGCCGCCGACATTCTCGAAATAGCAGTCGACGCCTTGCGGCGCGGCGGCGGCAAGCGCCTTGGTCAGTTCGGCGGCGTTCTTGTAGTCGCGGTAGTTGAGCGCGACATCGGCGCCGCCCTCTCGCGTCAGCCACTCGCATTTTTCCTTCGACCCCGCCGAGGCGATGACGCGCATGCCCTTCAGCTTGCCAAGCTGCGTGACGAGGCTGCCGACGGCGCCGGCCGCGCCGGATACGAAAAGCGTCTCGCCCGGCTTCGGTTTCAGGATCTGGTTAAGACCCGCCCAGGCTGTAAAGCCCGGCATGCCAAGGACGCCGAGATAGGCGGACAAGGGCGCCAGCGAGGGATCGACTTTGGTGAGCGTTTCACCGGAAACGACAGCGAGCGTACGCCAGCCCCCCTGGAAGCCGACGGCGTAATCGCCCTTGGCGAGTTTGGAGTGCCGCGACTCGATCACCTCGCCGACAGCGCCGCCGTCGAGCGGGGCGTCGAGCGTGAATGGCGGAATATAGCTCTTCATTTCAGGCCGCATCCGCCCGCGCATATAGGGATCGACCGACATCCAGACCGGACGCAGAAGGACTTCGCCTTCAGCCGGCGCTCCGACCTCGATCTCGCGCTGAATGAAATCGCCGGGCGCGGGCATGCCTTGCGGAAAGGTTTTCAGAAAAATCGCCTTGGCCTTTGTCATTGTTCCGGCTCCCGCAGGTTTTGACTGGGTAGGTGTGCGAGGACCGTAACGCTGCGCGCCGCTCATGCAATGCGCGGCGGCAGTGCGTGGAGATTCGTGCAGCCGCGTCGGCGAGAATGCCTTGACGCCCTGCGGTCATGGACTTGGCCATTGTCCGATGAAGCCATGCCGGAAACCATTGGCATTGCGGCCAATGCCGCGTGTAATGGGCGCACTGTTCGATGCGCGATGTCGGAGCGCCACAGGATCTTTCGGCGCCGAGCCCAACGCCACGCAAACAGGGTGAAGAAAGGATCGTATTCGGCCCTGTTGCGGCCTTATTCCTGCCTTGGACGGCCCCTACACCCTGCTCTCAAGACACAGACTAGCTGAATCGCCTTTTACCTTTTGGAGGAGAATTCAATGCGCACATCACTCGCTATGACAGCAGCCGCAGCCATGGTCCTTTCGGCCTGCACCGCTTCGGGCACCGCTGAACGCAACGCCGTCTATGGCGCCGCCGCAGGCGCTGCGACCGGCGCCGCAGCGGGCGCGATCATTTCGGGCCAGCCCGGCAAAGGCGCGGCCGTCGGCGCCATCATCGGCGCCGTCGCCGGCGCCGGCATCGGTTGCGCGCGCGCCAAGGACTGCTTCGGACGCGCCAAGCAGGCCAATGACCGCCGCTATGACAGCTATGCGGGCCGCTACTACTATGTCGATCCGAACACCGGCGACAGCTATTGGGAAGACGGCGCCTTCCGCAGCTACGGCTCCGGCCGCGGCCGCTAGAGACAAAACTCTGCGTTTCGAGTTTGGCGCCGGGGCGGCGACGCTCCGGCGCATTTCATGTCAGCGTCAGGACGCCCGAGTGACGTCACGCACAAATTCGGAGGCGATGCGGATCGACTCGCGCGCTTCTGGGATGAGCGCGTGAAAAATCGGCCAGACGTGAGGCAGGCCGTCGCGGGCTTCGAGGCGCATCGGCACGCCGGCCGATTTCGCTTTTGGGACTAGCCGCGCGGAATCGTCGAACAGAAGTTCGCTCCGGCTCGCAAAGACGAGCATGGGCGGAAGGCCTTTGAAATCCCCGTAAAGGGGTGAGACACGAGGGTCTTTCATGTCGAGGGTTCCGCTGTAGCGCGCGCCGCCCTTCGCGACAGTCTCGCGCTTGAACATGGCGTCCGTGCGGTCATTGGCGGCGTGGCTTGGGCCCGTGCAGGCAAGATCCGTCCACGGAGAAAAAAGGACGGCGCCGGCTGGCAATGGCTTGCCTGCATCACGCAGCGCCATCATCGCCGCCAGCGCAAGGCCGCCGCCCGCGCTGTCGCCGGCGATGACAATCGAGTCCGGCTTTTCGCCGCCGGAGACTAGCCAGTCGAAGGCCGCGACGGCGTCCTCAATCGCGGCGGGGCACGGATTTTCCGGCGCGAGGCGATAGACCGGCGCGAAGACCTCCGCTTTGGCCTGCAACGCCCAAGGGTAGGTCATCGTGCGATAGAGCCGCGGCGAGCCGAACACATAGGCGCCGCCATGGAGGTAAAGGATCGTCCGGGTGGCGCCGCCCGGTAGGCGATGCCACTCGCCTTTCACCGGACCCTCGGTCACGGTCTCGAGGTCCACGCCCTTCGGCGTCAACATGATCGCGCGCTTGTCGAACCAGTCGCGCAATTCGATGGAGTCGATCTCATGGAGCGGCTTGGGCTTCATGGTCGAGCGCAAATACATGTCCAGAAGCGTGGCGCGCAGGCTCGGCATTGAATCAGGGTCCTGACAATTTCCGCGCCGCCGCATTCAGGCCCAGCGGCGCTGGATTGCTTTGGCGCGTTTGCCGCGCAGGCGCAACATCGGCCGGCGTGCGCTGCCTTGAGGGTCCACAATACACATTCGGCAGGTCGCCGGATTTGAACTGCTCTTTTGGCGGCCAGCTTCTGGCGATCCGCCAGACGTCGCCATTGGCGCGGTCACTTCGCCTGAGGTCGCAAAGTCTGATCGATCCGCCCGAAGATCGAATGGCCTTTGGCGTCGAGCATGTCGATCTCGACCCGGTCGCCGAAACGCATGAAGGGCGTCCTCGGCTTGCCTTCGAGGATCGTCTCGACGACGCGGATCTCTGCAATGCAGGAATAGCCGGCGCCGCCCTCGGCTACAGGCTTGCCCGGACCCCCGTCCGCGCCGCGATTGGATACGGTTCCCGAGCCGATGATCGATCCCGCCGCGAGCGGACGGGTTTTGGCTGCGTGCGCGATAAGCTGGCCGAAGTCGAAGGTCATATCGACCCCGGCGTTCGCCTTGCCCATCAGGGCGCCGTTGAGCGAGACCTGAATGGGCAGATGGAGCTTGCCGTCGCGCCAGGCGTCGCCGAGCGCGTCCGGCGTAACGGCGCAAGGGCTGAAGGCCGAAGACGGCTTCGACTGGAAGAAGCCGAAGCCCTTGGCAAGTTCGTCCGGAATGAGGCCGCGCAAAGAGACATCGTTGACGAGCATCACGAGGCGGATGAACGCGCGCGCGTCCGCGGGCGCGACGCCCATCGGCACGTCGCCTGTGACGACGGCGACCTCGGCCTCCATGTCGACGCCCCATTTCTCGTCCTCGGCCATGACAATGTCTTCGCGCGGACCGAGGAAGGAATCCGATCCGCCCTGATACATCAGCGGGTCCGTCCAGAACGAGGCGGGCATTTCCGCGCCGCGCGCTTTGCGCACCAGCGCGACATGGTTGACATAGGCTGAACCATCCGCCCACTGATAGCTGCGCGGCAGGGGCGAGGCGCAGTCGCGCTCGTGGAACCGGCCGACGGGAACCGCGCCGACCTCAAGACTTTGCGCAAGCTCGCGGAGATGCGGCTCGGCCCAATCCCAGTCGTCGAGCGCGGCCTGCAGCGTCGGTGCGACGCGGTGCGCCTCGGTGTAGCGGGTCAAATCCGTGCTGACGACGACCAGGCGGCCGTCGCGGCCGCCCTTCAACGAGGCGAGTTTCATCGATCACCCAATCCGCGCATTTCTTCACGAACTTGTCGCGCCGTCCGGCGGCGCTGTCAAAGGTGCAAGCCCAAAAGCATGGCGTAAGCGGTTGAAATCGTTTCGGCCGCAGCCGTTCCTTTACGGCGCGCCCCGCGGCAGCTATCGTTCGACATCAAAGTGAGAGGGGCTCCAACATGGCGTTGACACTGCGCGCGGCCGTTCTGGCCGCAGGACTTGCTGCTGCGGCTCTTCCAGCGGGCGCCCAAAGCTTCGACGGCCTGACGGCGGCGCAGTTCCGTCAAGTGATCGCTTCAGAGCCGAGACTGGCGATCGTCAAGGAAGATGTGGTGCAAGGCACGCCCGTCTTCATCATCGACTTCTCCGGCGTGAAAACGGTCGTCGCGCTCAATCTCGATGAGGCAGGCCGCGGGCTCAGCTTCGTTCAGGTCGGCTACTATCCCGAGAGCCTCAGCGGCCGGATGTCCGCCGCGGCGGTCGGCGCCTTGAACAGCAGCTCGCAATTCGGTTGGTTCACCAAGGACGCAGACGGCGGCGTCGCCTATGTCAACGCGGACACGCTCTATGGCGAAACGGCCAAGGGCATCACCTTCGACCTCGCGCTCTTCACCGCGCTCTACGCCGCGCAAGGCTCCAACGCGTCGACGGTATCCTTTGAAGGCGGCGATGCGTCGCCGCGCGAAAAGATCATCGACGCGAACCATCAGCCGGCGGCCAGGCTTGGCGTTGATGCTGTGACTTACAAGGCGTTGAAGTCGATCGCGGGCGGAGACGCTCTCGAAAACGTCTTTAGCGACGCCCAATCCTATGGTGAGCTCCGCAAGATCGCCAATGACGCGATCGGCGGGCGGTAGACTATGTAGCTAGTTTTAGTTGAGCGGCGCGAAGACACCACCGATGCGACGGAGGACCTCAATCGTCTCCTTGCGGCGGAAGACCGCCATCATCAGCACGGCGAACACGAGATTCATGCAGGCGGCGACGAACAGCCCGGCGCCATCCTTGTTCGGATCGATCGTCAGCGGCGTCCACAGATGGAAATTGACCGCCCCCATCATAATGGCAAAGCCAAGCATCGCGCCCATCGCTTGGTAATGGCTGAATTTCGGCAGGATGCCGACGATCAACAGGGTCGACGCCACAAGCTCGGCCGAACCGATTGTGTATTGGCTGAAAAGGCCGGTGTGACCAAAAAGTCCCGGCAGGCCGAGCGTCCCCGCCCAATCATTCAGCCGTCCGAAGATGACCTGCGTCTTTGGATGATCCGTAAATTTATAGCGCAGGCTGTCGAGGAAGATCGCCGCCATGAACAGTGCAAGTCCATGCGGCATAAGCTTCAGGATTGTTTTCACGTCGCCCTCCACAGTCGCGGCGCCGATGCGCACCGGATCACTTATGTTCGGTTCAAGACGTAGCGCCCCGCGCAAGGCACGACCAATCACTTCCCTGTATAGGATTCATGCCTGCGCCCGCAACGGGGTTCGGCATCACAAATCATTTTTCAGAACAATCCGGTAGCGCGCTTTGCCGCTTTCGAGGCGTGCGAACGCGTCGTTGATTTTCGACAGGGGAAATTCCTCCGTCAGCGGCAGGATCTGATGGCGGGCGCAAAACTCGAGCATGGTTGCGGTCGTGGCCGGGCCGCCGACCGGAGAGGCCGAAACCGACCGCTCCTGGCCCATCAGCGCCGAGATCGGGAATCCGATCGGCTCGCTCACCGCGCCGACAATATGGAGACGGCCGCGCGTCGACAGCGTTTGCGCCAAGGCATTCCAGTCGAGCGGGACATTCACGGTCACGATGAGGAAATCAAACCGCCCTCGGAGGTTCTTCCAAGACGCGACATCGGTCGAGGAAGCGATGTGGTGGGCTCCCATCGCCTTGGCTTCGTCCGCCTTGCCAGGGGAAGACGTGAAGGCAGTCACCTCGCAGCCCCATTTTGCGAGGAACTGCACCGCAAGATGGCCGAGCCCGCCAATACCGAAGACGGCGGCGCGGTCAGTCGGCTTGACGCCGAAATCGAAGATCGGCGTGAAAACCGTGATGCCGCCGCAGAAGAGCGGCCCCGCCTTTGCGGGATCAAGACCGTCCGGGATCGGCACAGCCCAGACCCACTGGCAACGCACGGTTTCGCCAAAGCCGCCATGGCGTCCGACGATCGTCGGGTCATTCCCAGGCGAAAGGTGGTGATCGCCACTGAGGCATTGATGCGTCGTGAGGTCGCTGCGCACATACCAGCCGACGCCGACGCGCTGGCCGATCTTGAGGCCCTTGGCCTCCGGCCCCATGGCGACGACACGCCCGACGATCTCGTGGCCGCCGACAAAAGGAAAGCTCGTCCGCCGCCAGTCATTGGCCCACATCGAAAGGTCAGAGTGGCAGAGGCCGCAATAGTCGACCTGAACTTCAACCTCGTCCGCGCCGAGCGCGCCGAGGTCATAGCGGATCGCCTCAAAGGGCTTGTGCGCGGCGGGCGCTGCAAGGGCGCGGACTTGGGTCATGGGATGCTCCGTCATGTGGGACGAACGATCGCGATGTCAGGCGGCGTTGTCAAACCCCGCTTGCCGGCTGCAGATCTTCGCGTCCGCCGCGCGACGTTGCGCTCCGACGCGCAAATGCCTGCACGCCAGCGGAATCGGCGGCGACTTTGTTGGCTGCGCTTGTCCCCTAATCGCGCGCCTTCCAACTGTCGACATAGGCTGCATTCTCGACGCGCGCTGCGCCCTCGCCGACATTCAAGGGATCGCGCGTGTCGATCATCACGGCATATTCGTCCGTCGCCGGCTTTTTCTGCTCCAGCATGTTCTTGAGCGCCTTTGGGTGCGGCCCATGCGTGAAGCCGGAGGGATGAAACGTCATCATGCCGGCCTTGATGTTGTCGCGGCTGAAGAAGTCGCCGGCATGGTAGAACAAGACCTCGTCATAGTCGTCATTGTTGTGGAAGAACGGCACTTTCAGCGCGCCGGGATCGGTCTCGAAGGGGCGCGGCGCGAAGGTGCAGACGACGAAACGGTCCGACAGGAAGGTCGTGTGCGCCGAGGGCGGCACATGATAGCGATGGCTCATCAGCGGCCGGATGTGGCGCACATTGATCCGCACCGGCGCAAGCTCGCCGTGCCAGCCGACGACATCAAGCGGGTTGTAAGGGTAGGTTGCGACCGAAACCTCGCCACGCTTCTTGATCTCGACCCGCGTTTCGCGGTCGTCCGCCTGATGCGCCCGGAAAACATCGTCGATCTTCGGCGCATCAAGCAGCGCGGGATCGAAGATCGCATGCGGGCCGACGAGCCCTTTGTCGGGCAACGTGAAATGCGTGTTCGTCGCTTCTATCATCAGGATGCTGAACGATGACTTCGGCGAAAGCCGCCACATCGTGCCGCGCGGCAGGACGACATAATCCCCCGCTTCGATCGCAAGATGGCCATAATCGCAGAAGAGATCGCCCTCCCCCTCATGGATGAAGAGAAGCTGATCGCCGTCGCCATTGCGCGCGAGCGCGGGCATTGCGCGGTCGAGCCGCCAGAAGCGGATGTCGCAGGCGGCGTTGTGAATGACGCGCGGCGCGACCCAGGGGCTCGAAAGATTTTCCGCCAAGGCGGCAAGGTTGAAGGCGCGCGGCCGCAACGGCCCCTCGAATTGCGACCAGCCGGTCGGCGGCCGCTTGTGGTGAAGGAACGCCGCCGGTCCGAAAAATCCCTCCTTCGAGATTTCGCGTTCATAGGTGCCGGCGGGCATGTCGGCATGGGCCTGGCGCGAGGCGTCGCCTTCGACCCGGCTCGGCATGATCCATTTTCTCGCCATCGCGTGCGCTCCTCCTGATTAGTAACATTCGTTACCATTGCGGCGCCGCGCGGACAAGGCGTCCTTAGCTGTCGTCAAAAAGGCTCGCCTGCTTGGCGCCGCGCGCGGCCGGCTTTTTCGACGTTGACGCCCCGCCTTCCGGCGCGCCGTCGAGAATGGCGGCGCGTTCGCCGTCGGCGAAACCGAGAGAGACGCGCGCGCCAGAGGCGCCCGCCGCAGCACTGCGGATCAACTTTCCGTCCGCATCCCGCACCAGCGCAAAACCGCGCCTAAGGGCGCTCTTGTGCGACAAGGATTCGAGCAACGGGCCGACGGCGCCAAGTCGCCGCTCGGCGCCTTGCGTCAGGCCCTTGCCCGCGCCCGCGAGCCGCGTCTTTGCGCGTTCCATCCGTATACCGATCTTGCCGAGGCTCTCGGCGAGCAGGGCGGGCCGGATGCGCGCGGCCGTCCGCGCAAGGCGCGTCGCGGCGATCTCACGGCGCTGCGCGAGCCCAGATTTCAGGCGATCCCCCGCACGGTCGAGACGCTGCGCGGCCGGCCCCAGCATGTCTTCCGGGCGCCCAAGACCGCGCGCCGCCGCGCGCCAGCTTTCGCTTCTTTGTTTCAGAAGGCGCGCCTCGGCGTCGATCATGCGGCGCTCCTTGTTGAGGAGTTCCGAAATCAGTTCGCGGCGCACAGGCACCGCCATTTCAGCGGCGGCCGTCGGCGTCGGCGCGCGCTTGTCGGCGGCGAAGTCGATCAGGGTCGTGTCTGTCTCGTGGCCGACGGCGGAAATCAGCGGGATTTTCGAGGCGGCCGCCGCGCGCACGACGATCTCCTCATTGAAACACCAGAGATCTTCAATCGATCCGCCGCCGCGAGCGACGATCAGGACATCCGGACGCGGAATTTCGCCGCCCGGCGCCAGCGCATTGAAGCCTTCGATCGCGGCGGCGATCTGCATCTCCGCGCCCTTGCCCTGCACCAGAGTCGGCCAGACGAGCACGTGGCGCGGAAACCGCTCGCGTAGACGGTGAAGAATGTCGCGGATCACGGCGCCCGACGGCGAGGTGACGACGCCGATCACCTCCGGCAGAAACGGCAGCGGCTTCTTGCGCGCGGCGTCGAAAAGCCCTTCGGCGGCAAGGTTCTTCTTGCGTTCCTCAAGCAGCGCCATCAGCGCGCCGGCGCCGGCGGGCTCAAGACTGTCGATGACAAGCTGATATTTCGACTGCCCCGGAAAGGTCGTCATCTTGCCGGTGACGATGACCTCCATGCCCATTTCAGGCCGCACGCGGAAACGCTCCGCAACGCCCTTCCAGACGACGGAGGCGAGCACGGCCTTGTCGTCCTTGAGGTCGAGATAGACATGGCCGGAGGCGGCGCGCGTCACTTTGGAGACTTCGCCGCGCACGCGCACGAAACCGAACCCGTCTTCGACCGCGCGCTTCACCGCGCCGGCAAGTTCGGAGACAGTGTATTCGTGGATATTGCCGAATGGCTCAGCCATGCCCGCCGTTTAGGGTGTTTTGCACACGCGCGAAACTGGCCATAGATGTCGCGGCTTCAAGGAAGCCGCCGGCGGCGGCTTCCACCTTGAGCTTCCTTCAACGCGACCAAACCCGATTGCGGCGGCGCAGATCAGCGCGTTTTCAAATCCGACCCGGCATACATCGCGTCGAAATCGACCTGCTTGAACGGCTTCCATTCCGCTTCAGCGAGCCTTTCCCATGTGACAAACGCGGGGTCGGCAAGCAAAGTCTGCGCATAGGCCGCCGCAAGCGGGGGCAAGGCGACCGAATAGGTGCGAAAGCGCGTTGCGACCGGCGTGAAAAACGCGTCGGCGATCGTGCGCGCGCCGAACAGATACGGCCCCTCGCCGCGCGGCGCGGACCGGAACTGGGTCCAGATTTCGACCATGCGGTCTATGTCGTGCTTCACGTCGTCGGCCCAGTTTTGCGCGGCGGCGCGGCGGCGGATGTTCATGGTGAGGTCGCGGCGCAGCGCGCTGAAGCCCGAATGCATCTCCGCCGTCACCGAACGCGCTTCGGCCCTGACGCGCCTGTCCGCCGGCCAGAGCTTCGCAGCCGGCGCCTCTTCGGCCGCCCATTCGCAAATCGAAAGGCTGTCCCAGATGGAGAGGCCGTCCGCGACGAGCGCCGGAACTTTGCCCGAGGGCGAAACCGCTTTCGCGTCTTTCACAGCCGATTGTCCGTACCCCTCCTGGTCGAGATCGACAAACCGCTCCTCAAACGGGATGCCGGCCCAGGTGAGCGCAAGCCAGGGCCTGAGCGACCAGCTCGAGTAGTTGCGCACGGCGTAATAGAAGATATTCGTCATCGGTGGGGCTCCATCCAGAGGTCGCTGCCGCGTTACGCCGCATCCTCCGCGTGCGCAAAAGAAAAGCCTTCGTCCGCCCACCCGGTCATGCCGCCGTTCATCAGCTTCACGGGCGCGCCGAGCCGCGCGAGCTTCAGCGCCGCACGATCCGCGCCGTTGCAATGCGGGCCCGCGCAATAGACGACGAACAGGGTTCCTTCCGGCCATTCAGCCATCTTTCCGCGCGTGATCTTGCCGTGAGGAAGGTTGACCGACCCTGGGACATGGCTCTTGGCGTGCAGCGCAGGCGAGCGAACGTCGAGCAATACGAACCCCGGTTCCCCTGACCGAAGCGCCTCATGCACGTCCCAGCAATCCGTCTCAAACTGGAATTTGCGGCCGAAGAAGGCCTCGGCATCCGCCGCGGCGGCGGCGTTAATCTCCGTGACGGCGTTCGACATGATTTCCTCCGTAAGCGTTGCAATCTTGCAATTCCTGGCGGTTGAGGCATAGTGGCGGAAATGACATCTAGGGTGCGTTTTATGCCAAAGCTGACAAAGAAGGCGCGCCGTCGAGTCTTGGAAGAAGCGCCCACGCTGAAGCAGAAAAGCGCTGACCCGGCGATGTCGTCCAAGCGCAAGAGCGATTTGCCCGTCGTTCGCCGCACAATGAAGGGCGCCCGCGCCTCGTCGCGCCGAAATGCGCCTGCGCCAAACCGCAATGTGGTCGCCCTCGCCTATGACGGCTTGCCGATGTTCGAGTTCTCCATCGCCATCGAGGCCTTCGGCCTCTCACGGCCGGAGATGGGGCCGGACTGGTACCGTTTCGCGGCGGCGAGCATCGATCCGCCGCCGCTTCGCGCGACCGGCGGCGTGCGCCTTCACGTCGACGGCGGTCTCGAACTCCTCGACGGGGCGGGCACGGTCGTGCTGGCGGGATGGAAAGGGATCGACGTCGCTCCGCAGGAAGCGCTACTGGCGGCTTTGCGCGCCGCCCATGCGCGCGGCGCCCGCCTCGTTTCCATCTGTTCGGGCGTCTTTGCGCTCGCCGCCGCGGGCCTGCTCGACGGAAAGCGCGCGACGACGCATTGGCGGTATGCGGACAAATTTGCCGCGTACTACCCCAAGATCGCCGTCGAACGCGACGTGCTCTATGTCGACGAAGGCGAGATATTGACGTCCGCCGGGAGCGCCGCGGGGATCGATCTTTGCCTCCATATCATTCGCCGCGATTTCGGCGCCAAGGCTGCGAATATGGTGGCGCGGCGCATGGTCGTGCCGCCGCATCGCGAAGGCGGCCAGGCGCAATATGTCGAGCAGCCGGTGCCGCGCTTTGACGAGGCGGCGCGCCTGTCGCCGCTTCTCGAAAGCGTTTCGAAACGCCTCGCCGACCGCCACTCCGTCGCCGATCTTGCGCGCGCGGCCGGAATGAGCGAGCGCACCTTCACAAGGCGTTTTCTGGCGACGACTGGGCACTCGCCCGGTCAATGGATCCTTGAAGCCCGCCTGCGCCGCGCGCAGGAGTTGCTCGAGACGACAGAAGCGCCCGTGAGCGCTGTCGCCGAAAGCTGCGGCTTTTCGGATACTGGCGCCTTGCGCCGGCACTTTCTGGCGCGGCTCGGCGTCACGCCCGCCGCATACCGCGCGCGTTTCGGGGACCAGGCGTCACGACGCCCAGCCGAATGAGCGCAAGCGCCCATCTGATCTGGCGGGCGCGCCCTTGAGTTGTCTCCAGAAAGGACTTCGCCCCTTTTTCAGCCTGTCGGCGCTCATGATAAGCGGCGATCTGGGATGCGCGCGCGACCGACAATCGTCTGCGTCCGTCAGAATCTTCAGGCGGTGGGCCAAATCAACGCCGCAGGGATTGGAGACGGCCGTGACACCGCGCTATACTAGGTCCCACGCTCGCGTAAGGGGCAAGGTCTATGCGGCGAACGGCACTCATCTGTTGCACTGCGGCGGCGGCGCTAGTTTCGGGCGGCATGGCCGCGATCGACCTCAGGCCGAAGCCTGCCGCGTTCATCGACCCTGCGATTCTTTCCGCGTCGATCTGCAGCGGCCGCGCAGATGACCGCGCGCCTTTGCCGCGCTGGGCCGCTGCCGCGGCGGCGACGCCGGAGCCGCCCTCACTCGCGCCGCGCAACGCGGCAAAACCGGTTCGCTTCGGCGCGATCGGCTATGCGATCTCTACCAAGAACACCGAAGCGCAAGCGTGGTTCGATGAAGGCTACGCGCACTTCCTCAACTTCAATCACGACGCGGCTGTGCGCGCCTTCAAGCGCGGGCAACTGGCGGACCCGCAATGCGCCATGTGCTTCTGGGGCGAGGCCCTTGCGCTCGGGCCGAACATCAATGCGCCGATGGCGGATGAAGCGATCGCGCCCGCCAACACGGCGTTGCGGCGTGCGGTCGCCTTGAAGCCCAAGGCGAGCGAAAAGGAGCGCGACCTGATTGACGCCCTGTCGCTGCGCTACCCAAAGGCGGCCGTCACCGACCGGAGCCGCTACGACGCCCTCTTTGCAGACGCGATGGAAGCCCAGGCTGCGCTCTACCCTGATGACAATTTCGTGCTGACGCTCGCCGCTGAAGCCAATATGGACACGCAGCCCTGGGCCTATTGGCTGCCCGATGGGCGCACGCCGGATGGGCGGACGTCGAAGACCTTGCGCCTTCTCGAGACGGTGCTGAAGCGCAACCCCGACAATGTCCCGGCCATTCACCTCTACATTCATCTGACCGAAGCGTCTTTTGACCCGCACCGCGCCCTTCCTTATGCGGATCGGTTGGCGAAGCTCTCGCCCGGGCTCGGCCACCTCATTCACATGCCGGCGCACACCTATTATCGGGTCGGCCGGTTCAAGGAGTCCCTCGCCCTCAATGTGGCCGCCGCAAAAGCGGACGAGGCGTGGATCGCCGCGAACGATGCAAGCCCATTCTACGAATACGGCTATTACGTCCACAATTTGCACTTCATCGTGACCTCAGCCCAGATGGCGGGCGACGCCGCGACCGCGCTGGAAATGGCGGCCAAGCTCGACGAAAAGCTGCCCAAGGCGATGGTCGAGGCCTCGCCCTTCTCCGAGCCGATCAAGGCCGCGCCCTATTTCGCAATGGCCCAATTCGCCAAGCCCGAAGCCATTCTGACGCTGAAAGATCCGGGTAAAGACTATCCCTTCCTGCGCGGCGCGTGGCGCTATGCGCGCGGCGTCGCCCTTGCGCGCAGCGGCGACGCAAAAGCCGCGCGCGCCGAAGCTGACGAGATCAGGAAGCTCATCGACAGCGCGGACTTCTCAGGGCTCATCGAAGCCTCCATACCGGCGCCAGACGTCCTCACGATCGCGGAGCGGACGATCACGGCGCGCGCCGCCGCCGCGGCGGGCGACATGCCGGCGGCTCTTGCCGCCATGACGGACGCCGTCGCGCGCCAGGAAACGCTCGTCTACACCGAGCCGCCGCACTGGTTTTACCCAGCCAAGCTGACGCTGGCCGCGATGACCTTGAAGGCGGGGAACGCCGAGCGCGCCGAGCAGCTCTTCATGGAAACGCTCGTTGAGTCGCCGAACAACGCCTGGGCCTATTATGGCCTTGCGGAATCTTTTGCGGCGCAAAATGACAGAAGCGGCGCAAAGCTCGCGCGCACGCTCTTCAAACGCGCCTGGGCCGGGGGCAGCGTTATGCCCACCCTCGACCAACTCTGAGCGGCGCCTGTCGCCGCGCATCCGCGACTCATCGCACCAGAATCATCGCAGAGCTTGGCGCCTGGGAAGGAGCCCACTACCTATGGCCTGCGCGAGCAAGGTCCCCGATCAGACGCCGAGCCCCGCGATCGGGACCGTTTCCGGGATAGTCAGTACCGCCGACCATGGAACTCTTTGACGCGCACTTCTGGACGGCGTTTGTGCAGGTCGTTCTGATCGACCTGACCCTTGCCGGCGACAATGCCGTCGTCATCGGGCTCGCCGCTGCCGGACTGCCGCCGGACAAGCGGTTGAAGGCGATCGCGATTGGCATTCTTGCCGCGACGGTCATGCGCATCGCCTTTTCGCTGATCGCGACCCAGTTATTGCAGATTGTCGGGCTCATGCTGGCGGGCGGTCTCCTGTTGCTTTGGGTCTGCTGGAAAATGTGGCAGGAACTCAGAAATCCGCATCGGGGCGATGTCGGCGCCGACGCGCTGGCGCATCCGCGAGAGGAGCTTCCCGATTCGCCAGTGCGGCAGAAAACGCTGCGTCAGGCGGCGACGCAGATCATCATCGCCGACGTGTCGATGTCGCTCGACAATGTGCTTGCGGTCGCCGGCGCAGCGCGGGAGCACCCGGTCGTGCTCGTCTTCGGTCTTGCCTTGTCGATTGTTCTCATGGGCGCGGCCGCCAGCTTCATCGCCAATTTGCTGCAGCGCCATCGCTGGATCGGCTTTATCGGGCTTGCGATCATCCTGTTGGTCGCCTTGCAGATGATCTGGCACGGCGGCGAAGACGTGTTGCATGAGCCGGTTGTGAAGGACGCTATTGAGGGGGCGATGGACGGGCGCTCGCGCTGAAGCCGGCCCGGGCAGGGGCCGCTTGGCGCGGCCTTTTCAGAAGCCGCCAGTACAGCTAGTTTCGTCACGTCCACGCCCCTCGGGCGCCCTCTAGTGCGGCGCCGGCAGCGAAGATTTGGGTCGGGGTGAACCGCGCGGACCAAAGGATAGCGTAGAGGAGATCAGGTCATGAGCAGGGCATTGGTGTTTGGCGGCCTCGCTGTGGTTGCGCTGGCGGCGGCAGGCGGCGCGTATGTCTTCTTGAATAAGGGCGGCGATCCTGACGTCGACGCCAGCGAACATGTGCCCGCGGCCGATGGCACAGCCGCCGGCGAAACAGTCAAGGACACGCTAGGTACGGACGACGGCGGCGGCATTTCTGACGACGCATCTGAGGCCGTCGATGCGATTGAGGAAGGCGCCGAACCGGCGGAAGGCGAATCGCTTCCGGAAGGCGCAACCAGCGACGTCTATGGCGACACAGATGGCGCGGCGATGCATGACGAAGACCCGCACGCCGACACACCGTCCGAATCGGAAAGCGCTGGTGCGCCAAACTGACGCCCAAAGCTAAGCCGCTTTAGTCACTATCCGGCGGGGGGGCCTTCTTGGCATTCTCCGCCTCGTCCAGAGCCTTTTCAAGTTTGCGGATGCGGCCGTCAGACACGGGCGCGGGGTCGCGGCGCGAATCGGCCGAGACAGGCTCCGCCGGGCCGATATCCGGACGGCCGAGGCCGCGTTCGATATTGTCGGCCGATGTCTGGGTCGTGTTTTCTACACCGCCAAAACCATCCGTCGCCGGACGCTGGCCGCCGAGCACGCTCGGCGCGGCGTCCTTGTTCTGGTAGTCGCGCTGCAAGCGCCGCGCAACTTCGGGCGAGAACGCCGTCGCGGGATCAGAGCCACCCTGCCCGCGCTGTCGGGCCTGTTTGAGGAGCCGCACCGCTTCAGACCAGTCTTCGCCGGAAGCGCCGGGCTTCCATCCCGAGCGGATCTCCGTGCGGCCCGCGCATTCGGCCGCCTTGTCCTTGTTTTTGAACTCCTCCGGGCAAAAGATGGCGACGACGCCGGAAGCGCCGGGCGTGGCGACTTGCGCGCCGGCCGGCAGATCGACTTTCGGCAAGGGTTTGCGCGAACCCAGAACCGGCTCTTCGTCGAAAGCATCGTCGCCGGTCTTGGCTTCCGCCTGGGGCGCGGCAGCTTTTTCAGCGGCGAGCCTTGCCGCCTCTTCAGCCTCCCGCCGCCGCGCTTCGTCGGCGGCAGCCTCCGCAGCCTTGCTGTCCGCACCCGGCTCGACCAGAGGTTCGGGCGACGGCTCGGGGGATTGTTGCCCGGCGGCGCGCTCGCGCTCCGTGACGGCCAGAGACGGTTCTTGCGACGGCGCAGGCGTCTCCGGGACAAGCACGCCGCGCTCTTCCTCGGCTGGCGGCGCAAAGACCGGTTCCGGGGCGAGGTTTATGACGGGTTTTTTCGGTTCGGGCTCGGGCGCAGGCTCAGGTTCCGGAGGAATGACGGGTTCAGGTTCCGGCGTCGGCAGGGGCTCCGGCTCAGGCGTCAATTCAGGTTCTTTGACGATCTCCGGTTCCGCCTTGACTGGCTCGGGCGTCGTAAGCTCTTCACGCAACTCCGGCAATGGCGCGGGCGGCGTCGGCGTCACCATCACCACATGTGATTCGCCCGGGGCGGACGGAATCCAGATCTGCACCGTGCCGTATACGCCGACAAAGGTGAGGATAATGGCATTCAGCGCCAACGCGGCCCAGATCGACGTGCGGCGGCGGCGGCGGACATCCGCTGCGACATGGTCGGCATACGCGCGGATGGATATCAAAGCGGGCTTCAGCGCGCGTCCGACGCTTGTCGGCAGTCCTGGCGGCTTCAGTGTCGCGAGATAGCCGTCGCGCGGCGCCACATAGCGCGTGAAGCTTGGCGGCTGGGGCAGCGCCGTTGCAGTGAAATCATGCGCCGCCTTACCGGCGATAAGCGGTTTCTGCGGCGGCGCTTTGGCGTCAAGAGTGTCGGTCGGCATTGAATCCATATCGCGCGACGCCTACACGCAATTGAACGAATGGAGAAAGGCCACGTGAAGGTCCTGCTGGTCGGCGGCGGCGGGCGCGAGCACGCGCTTGGCTGGAAGATGGCGCAGAGTCCGGCTCTCTCCAAACTCTATCTGGCGCCTGGGAACCCGGGACTCAAGCCGCTCGGAGAGACGCTTCCCATCTCGCCGCAAGATGTCGCCGGAATTGCGGCGGCCGCCGCCGACCGAAAAATCGACCTCGTGGTCGTGGGCCCCGAAGCGCCGCTTGCCGCCGGGCTTGCCGATCGCCTGGCAGAACGCGGCGTCGCCTGTTTCGGGCCGAGCGCCGCGGCAGCACAGCTTGAGACCTCAAAAGGCTTCATGAAGGACATTGCCGCGCAAGTCGGGGCGCCGACCGCCGCCTATCGCCGTTTCCGCGCGGCAGGTCCCGCCAAAGCCTTCTTGCGCGATCTTGCGCCGCCCTATGTGGTCAAGGCCGATGGGCTCGCCGCGGGCAAGGGCGTCGTCATCGCCGAAACGATCGCCGAAGCGGAACGCACAATCGACGCTTTCCTCGGCGGGTCGCTGGGTGCTGCCGGCGCCGAACTTGTGATCGAAGAGTTCATGCGCGGCGAAGAGGCGAGCTTTTTCGTGCTGTGCGATGGCGAGACATGCTTGCCGCTCGCTGCGGCGCGCGACCACAAGCGCGCATTCGACGGCGACGAAGGCCCCAATACAGGCGGCATGGGCGCCTATTCGCCGACGGCGATCGTCACGCCCGCGATAGAAGCGACTGTCCTTGCCCGGATCATTCGCCCCGTTCTCGCCGAAATGGCGGAACGCGGCGCGCCCTTCCGCGGCGTCCTTTATGCCGGCCTCATGATCGAGGATGCGGGTCCACGGCTCGTCGAGTTCAACGCGCGGTTCGGCGACCCGGAATGCCAGATCCTGATGCGGCGCCTCCGAAGCGACATTCTGCCTGCCCTGTCCGCGGCGGCGACAGGCGGGCTTTCGCGCATCCGTCTCGACTGGTCGCCAGACGCCGCGGTTTGCGTCGTGCTCGCGGCAAAAGGGTATCCTGGCGCCTATGAGACGGGCGGACGCATCGCCGGAATCGACGCAGCGGAGTCGGAGAAAGACGTCGTCGTTTTTCATGCGGGAACGGACGAAGAGAGCGGCGCGCTGCGCGCCAAGGGCGGGCGCGTTCTCAACGTGACAGCGACGGGGGCGACGATCGCCGAAGCGCGCGCCCGCGCCTATGCCGGCATCGACCGCATCGACTGGCCGGGCGGCTTCTGCCGCCGCGACATTGCAGACGGGGCGCGCTCATGATTCTGCTCGATGAATGGGTCAAGAATGCGCGGCGCTTTGAAGCCGGCGGCCGCCTGATCGCCTACTGGACCGCCGATGACGGCGACGACGATAAGCCCTGGCTCCTGCTCATCCACGGCTATCCGACCTCGTCCTGGGACTGGAATTATCTGTGGCCGGATCTTCGCCGCCGCTTCCGGCTCGCCGCGCTCGACATGCTGGGCTTCGGGCTTTCCGAGAAGCCGAAGGAGGCGGTCTACACGATCAACGGCCAGGCCGATTTGCAGGAGGCGTTGCTCGAGCGCCTCGGCGCCGGCGAGGCGCATCTTCTCGTGCACGACTACGGCAATACGGTCGCGCAAGAACTCCTCGCGCGTCACAATGAGGGCTCGCTGTCCTTCTCTATACGGTCGATCTGTTTCCTCAATGGCGGTCTCTTCCCCGAACAGCACCGCGCCCGGCCGATCCAAAAGCTCGGCCTCACGCCGCTCGGGCCCGTGCTCGGCTTCATGATGTCGCGCGCGCGCTTGCGCAAGACGTTTGACACGGTGTTCGGCCCGGCGACGAAAGCGAGCGACGTCGAAATCGACGCGCACTGGGCGCTGATGCGCGAGAATGGCGGCCTCGCCGTTCTGCACCGCCTTCTCCATTACATTCCGGAGCGGCGCACCTTCCGACCGCGCTGGATCGGGGCGTTGCAAAATGCGCGCTGCCCCTTGCGCCTCATCGACGGCGGCGCGGACCCCGTGTCAGGCGAGCACCTATATCACTACTATCTTGAACAAACGCCGCGCGCCGACGCTGTGCTGCTGCCGGCGATCGGGCATTATCCGCACACGGAAGCGCCGGCGGAAGTGTTGAAGCATTTTCTCGCCTTCCACGACAAGCTCGCGACAGTCGCCGTTCGATAAGCGGCGCGGAGGAACCATGGGCGACAAGGAAGAATTCACCGGCGTCATCGACGCGCCCGCCCATCTTGCGATCGACGAGGGCGTACTCGGCGGATTCCTCGCCGCCCGCATCCCCGGTTTCGCCGGGCCGCTCGCGGTGAAGAAGTTCAAGGGCGGGCAGTCGAACCCGACCTACCTCCTGACGACGCCCGACAAGAAATACGTCCTGCGCCGCAAGCCGCCGGGCAAACTCCTCCCCTCCGCGCACGCGGTCGAGCGCGAATACGCCGTCATGACGGCGCTTCATGCGCAGGGATTTCCAGCCCCGCGGACTTATCTTCTTTGCGAGGACGCCGCCGTCATTGGAACGTCGTTTTTCGTCATGGATTTCGTCGAGGGACGAATCTTTTGGGACTCCGCCCTGCCCGATGCGCGCCGCGAGGAGCGCCGGCCGCTCTATTTCGCACTTATCGACACGATCGCCGATCTCCATCGCATCGACGTCGCCAAGGCCGGATTGTCAGACTACGGAAAATCTGGCAATTACTTCGCGCGCCAGATCGACCGATGGTCGAAGCAATACAAGTCGGCCGAATCAGACGCGATCCCGGAGATGGACGAACTCATCGCCTTTCTGCCCGGCGCGGCGCCGACGAGCGAGGAAACGAGCGTCGTGCACGGCGACCTCCGCTTCGACAACGTCATCATGCACCCGACTGAGCCCAGGACCGCCGCCGTCCTCGACTGGGAGCTCTCGACGCTCGGCCACCCTCTCGCCGACTTCACCTATTTCCTGATGGCCTGGCACTTTCCGCCGAGCGTGCGCGGCGGGCTGTTCGGACTAGACCTTGAGGCGCTCGGTATTCCGACCAAAGACGAAGCCATCGCGCGCTATTGCGCGAGGACCGGCCGCGCGCGCCTCGAGGACCTCGACTTCTGCCTCGCCTACAATATGTTCCGCCTCGCCGCGATTGCGCAGGGCGTCTACGCGCGGGCGTTACAGGGCAACGCGTCTTCGGAACGGGCCCTTGCCCTCGGCGCGCAAGTGCGCCCGCTTGCGCAGCTCGCTATGGGTTATGCGGACAAGGCGCGCGACCTGCGTTGACGTCCATAAAGCCTGGATCGGTTCGTTCGACGTCGTTTCGGACGGGCTACCGCTAAAGACCCATTCCACGGAAGCTTGCTTCAAGACGATTTCTTTCTAGCGCGCGTCCAGTGCGGGAGCGCACAGGCCGTCGGTCTTGCCCGGCGCCTTCACGACGACGCCGCCCTTCATCACGCCGTCGACGCGCTCGAGCGCCGTAATATTCGTAAGCGGATCGTTCTCGACGGCGATGAGATCGCCGAATCGGCCGGTCGCGACGGCCCCGACCTTGTCCTCGGCCCGCATGAGGCGCGCCGGCTCAATCGTCGCGGACTGGATCGCCTGCATCGGCGTCATGCCGTAGCGGACCATGTAGGCAAACTGCTTCGCATTGTCGCCGTGGGGAAACACGCCGGCATCCGTGCCATAGGCGATCGGGACGCCCATTTTCACCGCTTTGCGGAACACCTCCCGCTGCGTGTCCGTCGTCTCGCGGTTCTTGCGCAGCGTTTCTTCCGGCCACCCGTCCCGATTGCCGACGGCGTCGATGTAGTCGCCGTTGTAGATGTCGGCGACGAGATAGACGCCGCGCTTCTTCATCATGCGAAGCGTCTCGTCGTCGAAGAGCGAGCCGTGTTCGATGGAGGCGACGCCGGCGCGGATCGCGGCTTTGCCGCCTTCGGCGCCATGCGCATGCGCTGTCGCATATGTCCCGGCGGCCTTCGCCTCCGCGACAGCGGCGCGCATTTCGGCTTCGGAGAGCTCCGGCGCGCCAGGTTCCGTGCCGAGCGTCAGGACCGCGCCGGTCGCGATCAGCTTGAGGAAATCCGCCTTGTGCTGAAGAATGTCGCGGGCTTTGGCGCGCGCCTCTTCCGCGTTGCGGACGACGCCGCGGCTCATCTCCGGCGGGATGACTGTTCCCTCGGGCACGCCCGTGATCGCCCCGCCGCCATTCGGAACCGTGATATAGGCGCCGGCGACCCACAGGCGCGGCCCCGGCGCAAGACCCGCCTCGATAGCGTCACGCAGATCGACGTCGACGAAGGCGCGATAGGTTCCGACGTCCCGCACCGCGGTGAAGCCCGCGCACAAGGTCGCGCGCGCATGGGCGACGCCTTGCAGCGCGTCGTCTGCTTCCGTTGCTTCGAGCGGCGCCGTCGCGCTCGCGGACTGGATGTCGCCGACAAGATGCGTGTGCGCATCGATGAGGCCGGGCAGCACCGTGAAGGCAGACCAGTCGATGAGGGCGCCCTGCGGCGTATCTTTGAACGGGGCGACAGACACGATCCGCCCTTCACGGATGACGACGGCCTGATCGACAAGAACTCGCCCCCTCTCGACGTCGATGAGCCGCCCAGCGCGCACGGTCACGCCGCCGGCTTCAGCCGCGGAGGCGATGAGGAGGCCGAATAGAATCGGGCTGTAACGCAGCATGCACGGTTCCTCAGTTTTGTGGCATAGGCATAGCCCAGTTCGCCGGATTTTGGGCGCTTGCAGAAGGAGAATTCCATGATCCGTGGCGTATTGAACGGCGCAGCAGCAGCCGTCTTTCTGGCCGGCGTTCAAGCGAGCGCCGCGGATAACGCCGATTGGACGCTGAAAGCGCGTTACATCCACAAATCATCGATCGCCATACCGTCCGTCTCCGGCTCGCCCGAGGTCAGGCGCTATGCGGACTATCTCGCGGGAATCCTGAAGAATGGCGGCTTTGCGGCAGGCGATATCGAGATCGGCGCGGCCGGCGCAGCGCCCTTTTTGATTGCGACCTATCGCGGCGCAACGCGCGAGGCGCCGATCCTGCTTTCGGGTCACATGGACGTCGTGCCCGCCGATCCGAAGGACTGGACCTATGATCCGTTCACGCCGCGCGAAGCGGACGATTTCGTTTTCGGACGCGGCGCGGTCGACAACAAGTTCGACGTGTCGATGATCGTCGCGACGCTTCTGCGTCTGAAGGCCGAGGGCTTTACGCCGAAGCGCGATCTCGTGCTGGTTCTGTCCGGCGACGAGGAAAGTGAAATGGCCTCGACGGCCGTTCTCGCCGAAAGGTTTAAGGGCGCTTTCCTTGTCCTCAACGGCGACGGCGGCGGCGGAGACCTTGACGCTGCGGGAAAGCCCGTCGCCTACAGCCTTCAGGCGGCGGAAAAGACCTATGCGGATTATCAGCTGACTGTCGTCGATCCCGGCGGCCATTCGAGCCGGCCGACGCCGACGAACGCGATCTACGCCCTCGCGCGAGCGCTCGACAAAGTCGCTGCGCACGAATTTCCGGTGCAGGCCGACGAGGTGACGCGCGCCTATTTCCGGGTGACGGGCGCCTCACTCGGCGGCGAGACCGGCGCGGCGATGTTGAAGTTCGCAGCCAATCCGAAAGACAAGAAAGCGCAGAAAATCCTCGCGGGGAATATCGATTACGCGAACAAGCTCCGGACGACCTGCGTCGCCACCTTGCTTTCCGGCGGGCACGCTGCAAACGCCCTGCCGCAGCGCGCAACGGCGACTGTCAATTGCCGAATCTTTCCCGGCGTCGATCCGAAGGACGTAGAGACGGCGCTTGAGGCGGCGATCGACGACAAGGCCGTCGACGTGAGGCGGCTTGATGCAACCTTGTGGAGCCCTGCCTCGCCGCTGCGTGACGATGTGACCGCCGCCGTACGGAAGGCGGTCGACGCCGTGTTCCCGGGCCTGCCCGTAGCACCGGCAATGTCGGCAGGCGCTTCCGACAGCCTTTGGTTCCGCGCCGCCGGCGTGCCGAGTTACGGCGTATCGGGTCTGTATATCCGCCAGGAGGATGACTTTTCGCACGGGCTCGACGAACGCGTGCCGATCGACGCCGCCGCCAAAGCGCTGATGCATTATCACGCACTGCTGACAGAGATCGCAAAATAGCAAACGCCCCGCCGGAAAGGCGGGGCGTCGCAGTCTGCACAGAAGTTTCTAGAAGCGCTGGCCGAAGCGGATGCCGTAGGTGCGCGGCTGGTTCGTGCCCTGATAGACGCCCGCGCCGCAAGTCCCGATCGGACAGGCGACCGACCGGAACTGATCGGCGCGCTCGTCGAAGGCATTGTTGAGATAGGCGACGAAAGTCCATTTATCGCTCGCAAGACCGACGCTGAAGTCCGAAATCGCATAGCCTTGCTGGTCGCCAAGTATGGCGCGGTCAGCGGAGAGCAGGTCGGAGAAGCTCGTCGTTTGACCGGAAACGCTGCCTTGCATGTGCGCAGTTTGGCCCCAAAGTGGCCATTCATAGCGCGCCGTGAACGTGCCTTTGAAGGTCGGAACGACCGGCAGGGACTGGCCGGACGGCGCCTGCGGCGGGGCCGTTTCGTCAATGTCGGTCGTTGCAGGGTTGTCGACGGCGGCGGGGCAATTCGTTTCAGGCTGCGTCGTTCCAAATGCGACGTAACCGCAATAATTCTCCGTAAGTTGAGCGTCGATCAGCGAAAATGCGCCG
Organism: uncultured Caulobacterales bacterium; assembly: GCA_964507915.1. GTDB lineage: Bacteria > Pseudomonadota > Alphaproteobacteria > Caulobacterales > Parvularculaceae > Amphiplicatus. The sequence continues at coordinate 231,978 of CAZDRH010000002.1, read as the reverse complement.
TTCATGGTCAGGCGCGACGTCGGCGCCCAGGTGAGATCGGCCTCAATGCCGCGCACGCGGGCCTGCGCCGCGTTCTGGATTTCTGTCAGTCCGTTCTGGCCGAGAACCGGGAACTGGAAGTCGTTCCACCTCTGCCAGAAGAACGCCGTGTTGAGAATGAAGGTATTATCCGCCCACGATGTTTTGAAGCCGGTCTCGTAGTTGATGAGCTTGTCTTCAAGGTAGGGCGGCAGCGTGCCGCGGCGGTTGACGCCGCCGGGACGGAAGCCGGTCGAATTCGTGAAATACCAGAGTTTGTTTTCGGCGAACTTCCAGGTGATGTTGCCTTTATAAGTGACGCCGGTGTTCCTGGTCACCCTGTCGATGTTGATGCAGGGCGCGCCTGGCACAGTGACGGAACTCGGGAAGCAGGCGGCTTCGCCCGTCCTGCTGCTGAAGCCCGCGCCGTAGCCGAAAAAGCCTTGCAGCGAGTTGTCATATCTGTAGCCTCGAACGCCGCCTGTCAGGGTCAGGCGCGGCGCAATGTCGAACGACATTTCAGTGAAGACGGCATAGTCGCGATCGATGCGATGCTGCTGTGTCAGCCAGATCGTGTCTGCATAACCAGGGACTTCGATGGCGTCCGCAAGATTGCGAACGATGTAGCGCTGCTCGATATAGTGCGACTGGCGATTATAGAAGAGCCCTGCCTGGATGCGGAAACGGTTGTCCTGCGGGGAGGAAATCCGAATCTCTTGGCTAATTTTGCCGTAATCGTCATCGCCCGTATAGAATTGCGTCGGGTCGATGAGATTGCCGCCATTGTCATAGAAGCTTGCGCCCGAACCGAACAACGTATCGTAATAATAAGCATAATCGGTGTAGTCGTAAGAGGATTGGATCTCGCGCTTCAGGTAAGCGCCTGAATAGACAAGATTGAAATCGCCGATCTTGCCTTCGAGTAGCAGCGCCGCCAGGACGAATTTGTCGTTGTTGAAGTCGTCTTCAAAACGCGAGACGTTGAGGTCGCCTGCGTCGGGATCAAAGGCAAAAATGCCATTAGAGTTCTGCTTCTGCGCCAGGATCGACGGCGTCACAGACCAGTTTTCATCGAGGTCGATCTTCAGCGCTGCGCGCGCGCCGAAGGTTTCGACGTCGTTGAAATTGTCTTCGAGGCGCGCCGCGTTCGTCTTGCAAATGCCCGATGTCGGGAAGCACCGTCCGCCAAGTTCGTTATCGATATAGCCCGCGTCTTTCGTATAGAAGGCCGAGAACCGGACGGCGGCGTTGTCGGAGAGCGGCTGATTGACGAATCCTTCGAACTGATACCCGAAATCGCCATGTTGGACGGCGTTGCCTTCGAGGTCGTATCCGGCTTCAAAGCCGGATGGATCGGGCTTGTTGGTGATGATGCGCAACACGCCAGACTGCGCGCTCGCCCCGTAAAGCGTGCCCTGCGGCCCTGCGATCGCTTCGACGCGTGCGATGTCGTAGATGTGGATCGGCAGGAAACCGAAAATCGTCGTCACCGGCTGTTCGTCGAAATAGACGCCGACGCTGGGCAGAGAGGCAGAGTGATTGCCGTCGCCGCCACTGACGACGCCGCGGAAATAGACGTTTGTGCGATTGGGACCGGCCGACTGGAAAGTGACGCTCGGCAGGAACTTCGCGTAATCGTCAAACGCGGAGACTTCGAGCTGGTCGAGCTTCTCATCGCCGAGCGCGATGATGGAAATCGGAACGTCCTGGATGTTTTCAGACTGGCGCTGCGCTGTGACCGTCAGCGTGTCGATCCCGCCCGAGGGCTCATCCGCCGCCTGGGCGAGCGCCGTGCCCGCCGCCGTCATCATCGAGGTGGCGAGCAAAGCCGTCCTTAATGCGCGCCGCGCGCCCTGACCATCGATGGAGATTTTCGCAGAAAATTTCATAGCCAACCCTCCCCACAGGGGCTAGCCCCTGCTGCACCGCAAAATCGTGATGAAAAATGCTAACGCGATTGAACTGGGTCCGCCAAGGCATATTGCGGCGAACCGTCACGAAACCGTCAAGTGTTGCGCCTTTCCCACGATGGGCTGTTCTGAAAGCTCACGATGGGGGCGTATCCGGATAGGAATCGAGCACGGGCCCGAGGGCTGCCTTCAACGGACCGAGCCAGGGCTCGTAGTGGCGCCATTGGTCGATGCCCTCACTGAAGATCGGCCGGCGGACCTGTTCGGAACTCGCGGTTCTGACCGGCCGGTCGTTTTCATAGAATCTCAGGCATTGGGATTCGAATGGCACGCCGCAATAATCGAGCATTCGGCGCACTTCAGCTTCGGTGTCATCCACCAGGCGCTCGTAAATGACGCGATACGCAGCGCCCGGCGCAGCGGCGTCGAAACGCGCCATCAGGGCGACATAGTCGCGGTAATACTTGCCGACCCGTTCAAGGCCATAGCTGAAGCCTTGCCCCTTGGCGAAATGCTGTTTGAAATTCGAAAAGCAACAGGCGAGCGGATGGCGCCGCGCATCGATGATCTTCGCCTGGGGCAAGATGAGACGAATGAAGCCGACATGCAGAAAGTTGTTCGGCATCTTGTCGATGAAGTAGGGCTTGTCCGTCTTTCGCTGGATCCGCGTGCGTTGAAGGTAATCCTCGCCGAGCGCGCGGAGCTCTTCCGCTGACAGGCGAGTAACGCAGTCCGGATAGGCCTCGCCGCGCTTTGCGCCGACTTTCCGTGCAAGCGTGATGATGTCCGGCAGCTCCATCGTGCCTTCGATCAGCGAGTGACTCGCCAAAATCTGTTCGACCAGCGTCGAGCCGGCGCGCGGCATGCCGAGCACGAAAATTGGGTCCGGCGCCGGATGTCCCTGCCCCGCCCGATCGGCAAAAAGCTGCGGCGTCAAGAGCGCCGACAGGCGCCCTGCGCGCCCTTCCATGTCGTCCTCGTCATAGCCGATCTGATTCTGGCGCAGCGCGTTGCCCGCCTCATAATGGCGGAAAGACGGCTCATACGCGCCGAGATCCTCAAGTGCTTTGCCGAGCGCAAAATGGAGGTGCAGGCGATCGTCGTCATCGAGCCCTTCGCGCTGGAGCGCGGCCTCCATGGCTGCGACGTCTTCGTCTGTGAAGCGGACGGTTTTCAGATTGGCGAGGCTCCACCAAGACTCGCCAAGATGCGGCGCAAGGGCAAGGCTCTTGCGGTAGGCGGCGATGGAATCGTCGCGCCGTCCGACCGTTTTCAGCGCATGGCCGTAACTCATCCAGGCCTTGGGCTGTCCTGGATGGACCTTCAGCAGCCGGTCATAATGTGCGATGGCGCGATCGAATTCGCCAATGCGCACCAGTGCGGCGCAGTATAACGTCATGAGGCTCGGGTTTTGCGGCTCGTCTTGGAGAAGCCGCGCCGTCTCGGCGGCCGCTTCCTCAGCTTTGCCGAGCCGCAGCCTGACGATGGCGAGGTGGTGGCGCGCCGCACGGAAGTCCGGTGCGAGTTCGACGGCGCGGGCGAGCAAGTTTTCGGAATCGGCAAGGCGGCCGATCCGGGCGGCGAGTTCGGCGAGCATGCGGATGGCGGCGACATCCGTCGGGGCGCGCTTCAGATAGTCCTTGAGCTGACGTTCTGCAGAAGGAATGTCGTTGCGGTTTAGCGCGGCCGCAGCCGCGATGAGAGCCGGGTCTTTCGCCGTCGCGCCGACATGCCGGGCGAAGGCCTCGCCCGCCGCCGCATCGTCGCCCGCCTTGAGAAGTTCGTCGCCGAGCGCGCGCCAGGCGTTGACGATGCCGGGCTTCAGGGAGAGCGCGCGGCCCATGGACCGGATCGCGCGTTTCGAACGTCCGAAAGCGGCCTCCGCGAGCGCGAGTTCAAACGCCGCTTCCGCGAGCTGCGGCGTGATTACGCAGGCGCGCGTCAGCGCCTCGACGGCGCCGGCGGCGTCGCCGGTCCGCCGCCGCGCGGCGCCGAGGAGAACGAGCGCACGCGGCTCCTCGCGAACGACTTTCAGGATTTCGGCCGCCTGCTCGGCGGCGCGCGCGGGGGCGCGCTCGAGCAGGTCCGCTCCATGCGCAAGCGCCGCATTGAGATCGCGCGTCGCATCAGCCATCGATACTCGGCTCCAGTGAGGTCGGGTCGCCCCCAAGACCGCCGCGGATAGGACGCCGCAGCTATGCGCCTAGAATGACAGGTTTTCGCCGCCCCGCGATAGGTCTCGCGTCCGTCTCCTTGGAGAGAGTGAGGCCATCTGATATGCGGTCCGGCACTTTCGGCATACGGGGCAGTGCGCCGCCGCCGGAGGGCCTGTAGCTCAATGGTCAGAGCTGGCGGCTCATAACCGCTAGGTTGGGGGTTCGAGTCCCTCCGGGCCCACCATCTCCCTTGTGAAACGTCCCATTCGTCATTGGCTGGCCGCGGCGGCCTCAAGCGGCGAAAAGAATGAATGGCTGCGCACCGAGGGAAAGCCTTGGTACCAACACTCACGAACCAAACGCACAGAACGCGTTTGCGCCGCGTCATCGCCTTGATTTCGCCGCCGCGCGGCGGAATGCTGCGCCTTGCAATAACGGGGGAACCCCATGAAGCTCCGTGCCCTTCCCTTTCTGTCGATCGCAGCCCTTGCCGCCTGCAGCGCGCCCTCTTCGGCCGGTCCGCAGCTAGGCCCCGGGCCGGGAGGCCCTATGATGACACGAACGCTCGCTGTTTCCGGCCTTGGCGAGGCCGCCGCTGCGCCCGATCAGGCGATGCTCCAGATCGGCGTGCAGGCGGACGGCAAAACCGCGGCCGAGGCCTTGAAGGCGATGAGCGCGCGCATGACCGCGACCATGGCGCGGCTGAAGTCCGGCGGCGTCGCCGAGAAGGACATACAGACTTCGGGCCTGTCGCTGAACCCGCGCTACAATTACGAGTCTCGTCCGCAGACCCCGCAGATCATAGGCTATACGGCCTCGAACACGCTGAGCGTGAAACTCCGAGACCTTTCGAAAGCCGGCGCGCTCATAGACGCCGCCGTCTCCGACGGCGCCAATACGCTGGGCGGCCTCACTTTCGGCTTCGCCAATCCGAAGCCTCTTGAGAACGCCGCGCGCGCCGACGCTGTCGCGGACGCCAAGGCCAAAGCCGAGGTGCTCGCCAAAGCCGCGGGCGTGTCGCTCGGCCCTATCCTCCAGATCAATGACGGTTACGCGGCACCCGCGCCGCAGCCCATGTACGAAGCGCGGGCCATGGCCGCAGACGCCAAATCCGTGCCGATCGCGCCTGGAGAGTCGACTTTGTCGGCCTCCGTCACGCTGATCTACGAAATCAAATAGGCGCTATTTCGCGTAGAGTTCGCCGAAAAAGTCGCCCGCTTTCCAGGCGGGCGATTTCTTTTCTGCGGCAATCGACGCGGCGATGCGCGCATTGAGGTCAGCGAAACGCGCCGCCGATTCATAATCGATCGGCAGGGCGATCTCGTCGCTTGGCCGATGATAATTCTTCGCCAGGAAGGTCTCGAAGGCCTCTTTGCCCCCATTTTCAAAACCGGTGAACAGAAAAACCGCGGGCACGCCCTGCTGCACGAAAGCATAATGGTCGGAGCGCGTGAACAGGCCCTGCTCGGGGATGGGATCAGGCGATAGTTTGATCCCCATCGACTCGGCGGCCTTGCCGACAATCGGGCCAAGACTTGACCGCTCTGCGCCGAACGCGATGACGTCCTTGAACGGATAAAGCAGGATCGGCATGTCGAGATTGACATTCGCCGCCATGCGTCCCGCCGCCGTCGGATGACGCGCGAAATAGGCCGCGCCCAATAGACCTTTCTCCTCCGCCGTCACGGCGACAAAGACGATGCTGCGTTTTGGCCTGTTGCCCATGGAGAGAAACCGCGCCGCTTCCAGCATGGACGCGATCCCAGAGGCGTTGTCGAGCGCGCCATTGTTAATCCTATCCTCCGCCGGTTTTTGAACCGGCCGGACGCCGATATGATCGAGATGCGCCGAGAGGACGACAAGTTCCTTGCGAAGGCGCGGGTGCGACCCTTCCAGCATGGCGACGACATTCGGGCTCGTCGTGTCCTCGAGTATTGTCGACCCTGAAATCTTGACCATCGCCGGCAGCGTAAAGCCTTTCGGGGCGCCGTCTGCCTTGGCCTCAGCAGCGCGGATGTCGTCATAAGATTGCGGAGCGCCCGCAAAGAGCTTGCGCGCCGCCTCTGCGCTAAGGACGGCCGTCGCCTCAATCGGCGCCGCCGATGGGCCTTTGGGTCCGACCCATGTCATCGACACCGCTTCCGGGCGGTCGACCGCGCGCGCCCATGGCGTTCTCTTCTCCGATGCGTCCGACTGAAGAGTCAGCATGCCGATTGCGCCGCGCGCCGCCGCGGCATCAAGCTTGGTGAGGCCGGACGAAAAATGCGCCCGTTTCTCCGTATCGAATCGCGCAGGCGCGCCCGCGAAGACCGCGACGATCTTGCCGCGCACGTCGAGGCCCGCATAGTCGTCATAGCCCGACGCCGCATCGACGACGCCGTAGCCGGCATAAACAACGCCGCCTTCCGCCGCAAACGTTGGCGTACGGAAGGAGCGTCCGATGATGTAATCTTTCAAATGCTCGAAAACGACGGGCGCGCCGCCGACCGTCGCCGTCAATGTCGCGGCCGAAAGGTCGCGGCGCGCGGAACGAAGCGGCACAGACTGATAAAACCCGCCATTCTCGCCGGCGGGTTTGAGACCGAGCCCCTGAAAGCGCGCGGCGACATAGGCGGCGGCGTCGAGATAGCCTTGTGTGCCCGCCTCGCGGCCCTGCCGCGCATCATCTGCGAGCCATGCGATATCGGCGCGGATCCGTTCAGCGGCGCTGGGCGCCGCAGCAGACGCGGAAGCGGCTGCCTCGACATCAAGAGCAAGCGCGCGGCCGCCGAGCGCCATCACGATCAAGAGGCTGATGAAAAACCGCACGGCCATGCCCTGCTTCCTTTCCGTTGCTGGAATCACCTCTCCAGCATCATAGAGCCGCGCCGCCGATAGCGCTCCCTCGTTTCGCCGCAAAACCAGTCGCCAGTCGTAACGGCCCCGCGATTTACGGCATCCTGCGGCCCGGCCGCCACATAAGCGCCTGAATTCTAAACCAAAAATCCGCCCATTGGCGGTTGGTTAACGGCGCCCTATCCTGGGCGCCTGAGGCTGATGGGGAGATTGGCCATGAGACGTCGCGTAATCTTGGCGGTCGCTGCAACGCTTGCCGCAGCGGGCTTCGCTTCAGTCGCAAGCGCCGCGCCGGCGCGCGGTGGAAATGGCATAGGTCCAGACCCGGACGGCGACGGCAATCCCGCCACCAATACCCGAGGCTTCCTGCGCATCGGCGACGCCGCTGAGGCCGCGTTCGATCCGCCCTATCGGGTCATCACCTTCGAGGCGCCGCCCGGCAGCCACAACGAAGTCCTGAAGGCGCAATACGCGTCGAAATTCGGCGTAACCTTCCCCACCGGCGTCCGCCGTCAGATATGCGGCAATCGCTATTTCCAGTACGATACTCAGTGCACGTATCTGCGCGCGCCGAGCGGGCGCTTCGCCGCGATCTACCGCCATGACTGGGGCGCGCCGATGGCGGTGAAATTCGCCAAGCCCGTGTGTGTCGCCGCGATGGCGATCTATCCGACCGGCGGCAAGCAGGGCGAAGCCTTCAAGGTGACGCTTGAACCCTTCGCAGCCGATGGAACGCCGCTTCAGAAGTCAGTGATGCGTTTCACCTGGGAAGAGAATACATTTCGCTGGCGCCTGATGGCGGGCGTTTACATGCTCAAAGAGCGGGCGACTTCCGTGAAGGTGCGCGTCGACAGCGCCGATGAGCCGAAGAAAGCCGTGCGGTTTCTGGTCGACGATCTGGCCTTCATCGACGAGGGCTGCGAGGAGGCGCTTGCGAAGATCCAGGCGACCGAAAGCTATGCGCCGCCTGCGCCATCGGGTTCGTAACGCGGCAGCGCCGACATGGCGGCGCTCAAGCGGCGCCTGAGTGATTCGATCCGCTCAGCGCTCGCGCCCGTCAGGCGTGAACCTCAAGGTAGAGGAGCGAATGGTCGGAAAAATCGCTGATCCATTTGTCCTGGTCTTCGGCGGATTCGAAATTGACCCAGCCGCGCACATCGACTTCCGCGACCGCCCCGCCCGGCGCCTTGAACGTCTTGAACTTGATTCCATTCGCCGCGTAGACGTGATCGAGATTGGACGGGGCGATCCGCGAATCCGAGCCGTTCGACCAGCTGAAGGGATGGGTCTTTTCCAGCCGCCGCATGTCGATCGACTTTCGCGCCGCGCGCGCATCCCATTTCCTTAATTCATCCGAAAACGGAATGTCGCGACCGAACGGATATTCAAGGCCCATGGAATTGAGGTCGCCGAGGAAAAGATATTTCGCTTTGCCTTTGACCGCCTTGTCGAGCACCTTTTTAAATTCAAGAGCGCGGTCGATCATGTCGTCGCGCAGACCCATGCCGCGCGGATTGGTGCCGCTCGCCACATGCAGGAACAGGACGGCGTAGGTTTCGCCGCCGACCGACACCGACACAAGCTGGCCCGGGCGCATATGCGTCGTCCCGGATTTGTATTCGATCTTCTGCGTGATGAACGCGGTCAGCGATTTGCGCACGCCGATCAGAATTTCCTGCGTCTGCGGACCTTCCGTGATCTGAAATGTGTAGCCCGGCATTTCGGCCATCAGCGCCGAGAACACCGCTGCGCCTTCGACTTCGTAGAGCGCGAAAAGATCCGGCTTCTGCGCGTTCAAAAACTGCAAGACGCGTTCGATTCGGCCGCGATCGTCCTTGAAATGCTCGACATTCCAGGACGCGACAGAAAAAAGCTTGGGCATTGTTCTCTCCCGGGGAAGCGTCCCGAGAGTAAAGGCCGGTTCCGCGACAAGTCTGTGACGCTGGACGACGCGCCTATGCTTTCTTTTCCGTGATCGGCGGCGCAAGGCGGATATGCAGCTCCTTGAGCTGCTTCTCCGTCACCTCGTTCGGCGCTTGCATCATCAGGTCCTGCGCCTGCTGGTTCAGCGGGAAGGCGATAACCTCGCGGATGTTCTCGGCGCCCGCGAGCAGCATGACGATGCGGTCGACGCCCGGGGCCGAGCCGCCATGCGGCGGCGCGCCAAAACGGAAGGCGTTCAGCATGCCGCCGAATTTCGACTCGACGACCTCGCGGCCGTAGCCGGCGATTTCGAAGGCCTTGATCATGATGTCGGGCTTGTGGTTGCGGATCGCGCCCGACGAAAGCTCGATGCCGTTGCACACGATGTCGTACTGGAACGCCGTCATACCGAGGATCGTCGCCTTGTCTGCGGGGTCGAGCGCCAGGAATTTCACGTGGTCGAAATTCGGCATGGAGAACGGGTTGTGTGAGAAGTCGATTTTCTTCTCGTCCTCGTTCCATTCATACATCGGAAAGTCGACGACCCAGCAGAAGCGGAAGGCGCCTTCTTCGACCGCGCCGATCTCTTGCGCGATGCGATTGCGCGCTTGACCGGCGAATTTGTAGAAGCCGTCCGGCAACCCGGCGACGAAGAACACGGCGTCGCCCTTTGCAAGACCCATCTGGGTGCGGATCGCTTCTGCGCGTTCCGGACCAATATTCTTCGCGATCGGCCCCGTCGCTTCTCCGGTTTCCGCGCTCCAATAAATATAGCCAAGGCCAGGCTGGCCTTCGCCCTGCGCCCAGGCGTTCATGCGATCGCAGAGCGCGCGGCTGCCGCCTTTCGGCGCCGGGATCGCCCAGACTTCGACCTTGGCATCCTTTTCGATCATGCCGGCGAAGACCTTGAACCCCGAACCGCGGAATTGCTCCGTCACCGCCTGCATGACGAGCGGGTTGCGGAGGTCCGGCTTGTCCGAGCCGTATTTGCGGATCGCATCAGCAAACTTGATGCGCGGGAACGGAAACTGCGTGACCGATTTTCCCTCGCCGAATTCGACGAAGACGCCGTGCAGCACCGGCTCGATGGCGGCGAAGACGTCTTCCTGCGTCACAAAGCTCATCTCGAAGTCGAGCTGGTAGAATTCGCCGGGCGACCGGTCGGCGCGCGCGTCCTCGTCGCGGAAGCAGGGCGCAATCTGGAAATAGCGGTCAAAGCCCGCGACCATCAGCAATTGCTTGAACTGCTGCGGCGCCTGCGGCAGCGCGTAGAATTTGCCGGGATGGATGCGTGACGGGACAAGAAAGTCCCGCGCGCCTTCGGGCGAAGACGCCGTGAGGATCGGGGTCTGAAACTCGGTGAACCCCTGATCGATCATCCGGCGGCGCAAGGATGAGATAACTTTCGAGCGCAGCGCCACTTTGCGGTGCAGGCTGTCGCGCCGCAGGTCGAGGAAACGATATTTGAGTCGAATCTCTTCCGGATAATCGGGCTCGCCAAACACCGGCAAAGGCAGATCGTCGGCGGCCGAGTGGAGTTCGAAGGCTGTGACGCGGACCTCGACGGCGCCGGTCGGCAAATTGGGATTCACACTCTCCGGCGTGCGGGCGACGACCTTGCCGTCGATGCGGATGACGCTTTCGGCCCGCAGGCGCTCCAGCTCCTTGAAAACGGGCTGTTCGGGTTCGACGACCAGCTGCGTCAAGCCGTAATGGTCGCGCAAATCGATGAAAAGAAGCCCCCCGTGGTCGCGCTTGCGGTGCACCCACCCCGACAGGCGGACGGTCTCGCCGACATGGCCGGCGCGGAGGGCGCCGCAGGTATGGGTGCGGTAGGCGTGCATGAGGTCTCCCCTCGGGAATTGGCCGCCCGAGGTGGCTAAGGGCCTTGATATTGTCAAGAAAAATGGTCCCGGCCAGAACCGGGGCGGCGGACAAGTGAAGCGTCAACGGCCATGAAGCCCGCCGCCCATGACGGCGGCGGCCGAGCCTGCTAGAAGCCGCCGCCATGAACCTCATTACGACCACGGACGCGCTCGCCGACTTCGTGCGGGCGGCAAGGGCCGCGCCCTTTGTCGCCGTCGACACCGAATTCATGCGCGAAAAGACCTATTGGCCGATCCTCTGCCTCATCCAGGCGGCGGCGCCCGGTCTTGAAGCCGTCATCGACCCCATGGCGGAGGGCATAAACCTTTCTCCCTTCGCCGAGCTTCTCTACGACGACCGGGTCGTCAAAGTCTTTCATGCCGCACGGCAGGACGTCGAAATCTTCTTTGTGAAGCACGGCGCGGTGCCGGCGCCGATGTTCGACACGCAGATCGCCGCGATGGCCTGCGGATTCGGCGACCAGATCGGCTATGAGCCTTTGATGCGTTCGCTCCTCGGGGCCGAGATCGACAAGGGCTCCCGCTTCACCGACTGGTCGCGCCGGCCGCTGTCAGACGCACAGCTCGCCTACGCTCTCTCGGACGTGACGCATCTGCGCGCAGCCTATCCCCTCCTCCTCGATCGTCTTGACAAGGATGATCGCCGCCACTGGGTGGAAGAGGAGATGCAGGCCCTCGCCGACCCGGCGCTCTATCGCGTCGAGCCGGAGATCGCCTGGCGCCGGCTGAAGCTGCGCGGCGTGCGCACCAATGAAGTCGGCCCGATATTGAAGCTCGCCGAATGGCGCGAGCGCGAGGCGCAGGCCCGCGACGTGCCGCGCGGCCGCATCGTCAAGGACGAGGCGCTGTTCGAACTGGCGCGGCTGCGCCCCAAGACGCCGGAGGATCTCGCCCGCGCCCGCTCCGTGCCCAGCGGTTTTGAGCGTTCGCGTTCCGGACAAGGCCTTCTCGCCGCCATCGAAGCCGGGGTCGCTATCCCGCGCGCATCCCTGCCGAGGATTGACCGCGACGACGCCCGCGCGCCGGCGCCGCCCGATGTCGTCGATCTCCTCAAGGTTCTGCTGAAGAGCCGCTGCGAAAAGTTTGAAGTCGCGCCGCGCCTCATCGCCTCGGTCGCCGACCTTGAAGCGATCGCCATCGACGACAAGGCGGACGTGCCGGCGCTTCAGGGCTGGCGCCGCGAGGTATTCGGCGAAGACGCGCTGCGTCTCAAGCGCGGCGAGATCGCATTGAGGCTTTCAGGCGGCGCCGTCGAAATCGCCCCCGTATGATGCCCGGGGTCCGCCGTCCCGCCCTGCTCTCTGTTGCCGTAGCAAGTCGGCTCAATCGTAGACCTCCATCGGCGCCTTGTCGCAGGCGGCGGCGAGCTGTTCGAGACGCCGGCGCGGCAATTCGCCCATCAGGTCGCGCGTCGCCGCCGGCGCGCGGAAGACGAGACGGCTGCCGTCGAATGTAAGCGAGGCGCCTTCAAGACCCGCCGGCGCTTTGGGAGAGAGGGCTGTCGCAAAGCGCATGGCGAGGCCAAGGCGCGTCGCCCGCTGCTGCCGCTCCCAAGACAAGAGGCCCATGGCTTGCGCGTCCGGCATGTCGGCGCGCTCGCCGTCATGGCGCACGAACAGGGCCCAGGCGATCGCGAGACGCTCATCATGCGTGACGCCGTAGAATGACGCTCTGACAGCGGAGTCATACGCGTGCGCCGCGCGCGCGTCGGGGTGAAAATAGGCGCAGATATCGCAGAGAACGCACGCTGCAATTCGGACGCGCCGCTCGGCGAGCGTTTCATCGAGGAAAAGCCCGCTGGTGAACGCCGCGACGGCCTCGCCGAATCGCGGATCAGGCGCGTGGTGGCGCGCCATGAAGCGCGCCCCAGCGATCAAAGGATCTTCGCGCCGCTCTTCGGCGGAGAGGGCGTTGAACAAAAGCCCCTCGCGGACGCCGCCCGCGGACGTTACGACACGCGCCGCTTTCGTCCGCTCAAGGACGGAGGCGAGCACCATGGCGGCCAAGGGTAAGGTGTCGAGACGGCGCCGTGGAATGCCCGGAATTTCCTCAAGCGACCGCCGGCTCTGGCGCGACACAAGGCGGCATACGTCAAGCGCATCGAGGCGCGACATCTCATAATGGTGGAGCACCGATAACGGGTAGCTCTTGAGGCGCATATGGATGCGCGCGACCGCCCGCCAGGCGCCGCCTACGGAATAAAGCGTCTCAAACCGGCCAGGCGCGACCCAGGGCGCGCCGTCGAGCGCTTTTGCGACGAGCTTTTCAGAATCGACGATCGAGCCGTCGGTCTTCTGCATAAGGCGCAGGGGCCCGATTGAAAGGCTTGTCGCTTCGCGCACGAAGCCGTTATCGACGGCGATCAACTCAAGACTGCCCCCGCCCATATCGCCGACAATGCCAGTCGCGTCCGGTTCATAGGAGACGACGCCGAGCGCGGCGAGGCGCGCCTCCTCTCCCCCTTCGATGACGCCGACCTTGAATCCGAGCGCTTCGACGGCGCGCACGAATCTGGCGCCGTCCCGCGCCTCCCGCACCGCAGCGGTCGCGACGACATAGGCCGGCGGGTCGCCATGGGCTTCAACGAGTTTGCGGAAGCGCCGCAGCGTTTGCAGCGCATGTTCGACCGCCGCCGGATTGAGCGACCCATCCGGCCCCATGTCCCGGCCGAGGCCGCAGAGCGCCTTTTCGTTGCAGATCGGCGCCGGCGCGCGCTTCGGTCCGTCATAAATGACGAGGCGGATCGAGTTGGAGCCGATGTCGAGCACCGCCTGACGCGTTTTCGCGCCGTCTGCGGCGTCTGTCAGGGGGCGGATGATGCCGTCGTCGCTCGACAAGGGGGCGATCCTATTCCGCCGCTTTCAAGGGCTTCGGCGCATTGAGCCCGATCGCCGCGCCGCGGCCCGAAAGGCTCGGATTGACCATCATGTAGTCGTGCACGTTGAACGCCTTGTCGCCGGCGGGCGTGGCGATACGCGTGAAGGCGCCGTCGGCCCCTAGACTCCAGCTTTGGGCCTCGTCCTTCAGATTGGCGAGCAGGATCTGGTCGAGCACCTGGCTGTGCACGGTCGGATTGAGGATCGGGCACAGAATTTCGACGCGCCGATTGAGGTTGCGCGGCATAAGATCTGCTGAGGCGATGAAGACCTTGGCTTGCGCATGCGGCAGGGGCTTGCCGGCGCCGAAGGCGTAGATGCGCGCATGTTCGAGAAACCGGCCGACAATGCTCTTGACCCGGATGTTTTCAGAGAGATCGCGGACCCCCGGACGCAAACAGCAGACGCCGCGCACCACTAGATCGATCTGCACGCCGGCGCAGCTCGCCTCGTAAAGCTTGTCGATCATCACGCCGTCGACGAGCGCGTTCATCTTCGCCCAGATCGCCGCTGGCCTGCCGGCTTTGGCATGCCGGATCTCTTCATCGATGAGCGCGACAATGCGCTCGCGGGCGTTGATCGGCGCGACGAAAAAGCGCTCGAAAGCCTCTGGCCGCGCGGTCGAGGTGATGTAGTTGAAGACTTTGGAAGCGTCGCGCCCGATCGCGGGATCGCAGGTGAAAAGCGACAGGTCCGTATAAATCCGCGCCGTAATTGCGTGGTAATTGCCCGTGCCGACATGCGTATAGGTGCGCAGGCCGTCCGCTTCTTCGCGTATGACCATCGAGAGCTTGGCGTGCGTCTTGTATTCGCGGAAGCCGTAGACGACGTGGACGCCGGCGCGTTCGAGTTCGCGCGCCCACTGGATGTTCGTCTCCTCGTCGAAGCGAGCCTTGAGTTCGACGAGCGCCGTCACGTTTTTTCCGGCTTCGGCGGCTTCGATAAGCGCGCGCGCGATCGGCGAGGTCTTGTGCGTGCGATAGAGCGTCTGCTTGATCGCGACGACGCGCGGATCGGCCGCCGCCTGCTTCAGGAACTGGATGACGACGTCGAAGGATTCGTAAGGGTGGTGGACGATGATGTCCTTGGCCCGGATCGCCGCGAAGCAATCGCCGCCATGCTCCCGGATACGCTCGGGAAAACGGGGCTCGAAGGGCGGAAACAAAAGATCGGTGCGTTCCGGCGCGATCATCGACGCCGTCTGCGCAAGGCCGAGAATGCCGTTTACGTGGACAATATCCTGCGGCGTCGCGTGCAGCTTCTCCGTGATCATCGCAACGAGCGGCGCGGGCGTCGCGGCGTCGATCTTGACACGGATGACATCGCCGCGGCGCCGGCGTTTCAACATGGTCTCGAACACGCGGACGAGGTCTTCGGCCTCTTCCTCGACCTCGACTTCGGAATCGCGCAGCAGCCGGAAGCCGCCATGGCCGAGAATTTCGTAGCCCGGAAAAAGATGCTGGATGAAGCGGACGATGACTTTCTCCAGCGCGATGAAGCGCTGACGGCTGCGCGCGTCCTCGCCAGGCGGCGACGGCAAACGCAGGAAGCGGTTCACCATGATCGGCAGCGGCACGAGCGCGGTCAGCGCCGAGCCATCGCGCCGCTTCAGGCTGAAACAGAGGACGAAGCCGAAATTCGGAATGAAGGGAAACGGATGGGCCGGATCAAGCGCGATCGGCGTCAGCACCGGGAAGATATTGCGCAGGAACTCCGCCTCGAGCCAGGCGGCTTCCTCCGCGCTCAGCCCATTTGAATCGACGAGGTGAAAGCCGCGCTCGGCGAGTTTCGCCGTCAGATCGAGCCAGCACTCCTGCTGCCGTTCCATGAGCCGCAACGCTTCGGCATTGACCATGTCGAGCTGCTGGGCGGGCGTCAGCCCCTCCTGGCTCAACATCGTGACGCCTTCCCGCAACTGCCCCCGAAGCCCCGCGACACGCACCATGTAGAATTCGTCCAGATTCGACGCCGAGATCGAAAGGAAGCGGAGGCGCTCGAGCAGGGGATGATTCTCGTTGAACGCCTCGTCGAGAACGCGGGAATTGAAGGTAAGCCAGGACATTTCCCGGTTAATGAATCGCTCGGGCGCGTTCCGGGCGATCCGGATCTCGGCGGCTGCGGGGGCCGCCTGTGCGACGAGATCGTCCGTCGCGGCAGGCGCGCGGGCCTCGGACGGGGCGTCATCGGCGGGGCAGGTCATAGGCCTCCAGAATAGGCGCTTCCAGGTTACGGGATACTCTACATTTAGGCTGCCGGCTCCCGGTCAGAAAGGCTCGCCACGATCTTTCTCGCGAGCGCGAGATTGATGGGCTGGGCCGTCGCAGTCAGATCCTCAACGGCGGCGTCCACAAAGGTCCGGATCGCGGCATAGGTGGGTGGAAGGCGGACGGCCGCGAATTCGATCACCGCCTCCGGCACGCGTAGCTGACGGTCGATGAAGGACCGAAGCAGCACAGCGCGCAACTGGTGCTCATCAGGATCGACGAGCGTGATCCTCGCCGCTGCGCCAAGCCGCGTCTCGAGGTCGCGCAATCCGCGCGCCCATTCGCGCGGTTCGCCTTCCCCGGCGAGGATGACGCGCTGACCCGTCCCGGCAGCGCCTTCTATCAGCTCCAGGAGGAGTTGCGATTCCGCGCAAAGGTGCATCGCATCGGCGAAGACGCCCCGGGGCTCCGGGCCGCGTAAGCCCAAATGCTGCAAGGCGATTCCGCCGAGAAATGTCTTCCCCGAGCCGGACGGACCGGTGATCACGAGGACCGTCGCGGGCGAGCGCAGAAACGCATCAAGCAGATCGAGCGGATTTACGCCCTCTGCCGGTGGAACGAAATTCTCGCGGCGATAACGCGGTTCGTGCGCCTCAAACAGCAGCGCCAATTGCCGGCCTGACATAGCGTTCATCCGCACCGCGCTCCGGTCTTGCCGGTAAACATCGTCAGCGCCGCGGCCGCGCCTAATTCTGTGGGTCCTTGAAGACGTTATCGACCTTCGAATCTGGCGCAAGATCGGGGTCTGAAAACTCCGACGCTGGTTGGAGGGTCGGATCGCCGTCCGTAGAGCCTGGCTGTTCCTCGAAACTCACGCGCCTGCGGCGCAAGCTGCGATCGCCCTTGAGTTGGGCCGCTTGCGCCGGCGTCGCAATGAGAAAGCGTTCGCCATCCTCCGACCAGAAGACGACACCGTAGGCGTCGAGCGCGACGGCAAGGCGCGATGAATCGCCGAAAATGCGCAGGCGAAGTTCCGCGCCTCTCGGCGACATGGCGAAGACCTGGATCGAGCCGACCAAGGGCGTTGCATTGAGACCGGCGCGGATACGCGCCCAATCGTCGACGGACTGAAAGAACGCGGTCGCCTCAACGATTGCTTCCTTGGAGTGATCGATGAGAGTCTTCGCCTTCCAGCTCGCCGCATATTTGGCGATCGTCGACTCGATGGCGCGCGAGGCGAGCCCGCCGAAGCGTCCGGTTTCCTCGGTGTAGACCCCTGAGGCGAGCACATCGCCGACCTTGGCTGCGCTTTGTTCCGGCGGCGCCGTTTGCAGCGCGATGTTCTCGACGGCGCCGTCTTCCTCGCTGGACACGGGATTTGCGTTTGCAGCAGCCGTGTCGCGGAAGCCGTTCAGCAGGCGAACGGAAAGTCTGTCGGTTGACGCGCCTTTGTCTAGGCGTGCATGGGCGACAATCACTTGTGCGACGCCGTAATCCTTGGCCATTGCGGCCATCGCGCTTTCGTCAAGCGCGAGCGCTTGCCGCGCCGTCATATTGCGCATGTCTTCAAGATCGCCGAGGGGCGTCGTCATCGGCGTCAATTCGTTGATGAAGGGCCGCGCCTTCCAGGCGCCCATCCACGGATTATTGCCTTCCCAAAGATAAAGGCCTTGTCCTGTCTCCAGCACTGGGAGCACGAGCGCAGGCAAGGTCTGGGTTTCGCTATAGGGAATGCTCGATGCGCGCAGGAGACGCCGGATCGCGTCCGGTTTGAACCGATAGGTGATGGTCGCGCGATAGGTGCTCGCCGAACCCTTTTCGCCATAGACTTCAAAGCCGGATTCGAGCGTTTCAAGCATGCGGTCTGACAAAGCGACCGGGGTCTTGCCGCCCGGAACCGGCGCTGCGGGCGCAGGCTGGCCGGCGGCAAGGCGCGGCAGATAGGCCCAATCATCCTCGACGGTCACGCGCCGAAGCAGAATGTCCATGGCGCGGCGGCGGCCTTGCGCCTGCGCAGCTGCCTTCGCGGCCGTCGCCGAGTCGCCAGTCGCCTGCACGGCGACGCGCGGCACCACGAAGACTGCGTCCGCCGCCAGGGCCGCGCTGAACGGCGCAAGAATAAGCCCAACAAAGGCCGACAGACTAATCACTGCCAGCCGCATTGCCCCTCGACCCATGCGCGTCTCCACGTTACCACGCCCCGCGTTCGCTTGACGCGCTATATACAGGCGCCGCCCCGGGAGCGCGACCCCCCGGGATCATTTCGGCGCGCTCAGAACTCAAGGGAATCGGCTACCCAGGGCGCGGCGAACCCGGTACAGGACACGACATGTCGGACGCATACAAACGTGCGGGCGTCGATATCGACGCGGGGGAGCGGCTTGTTTCCGCGATCGCCCCTATGGCCCGGGCGACGGCGCGGGCGGGCGCGGACGCCGCGCTTGGCGGTTTTGGCGGGCTGTTCGATCTCAAGGCCGCTGGGTTCAAGGACCCTTTGCTTGTCTCCGGCACGGACGGCGTCGGCACAAAGCTGAAGATCGCCTTTGAGACCGGGCTTCACGACACGATCGGCATCGATCTTGTCGCCATGTGCGTCAACGACGTGCTCGCCCATGGCGCAGAGCCGCTGTTCTTCCTTGATTACTTCGCGACGGGCCGGCTTCAGGAAGGCGTCGCCGCGCGCGTCATCGCCGGCATCGCGAAGGGCTGCGCTGAAGCGGGCTGCGCGCTTATCGGCGGCGAGACGGCTGAAATGCCCGGCATGTATGGTTCCGGCGAATATGATCTTGCCGGGTTTTGCGTCGGCGCCGTCGAACGCGCCGAGCTGAT
This sequence comes from uncultured Caulobacterales bacterium, assembly GCA_964507915.1. GTDB lineage: Bacteria > Pseudomonadota > Alphaproteobacteria > Caulobacterales > Parvularculaceae > Amphiplicatus. The sequence continues at coordinate 213,341 of CAZDRH010000002.1, read as the reverse complement.
GCCGCGCCCGATTGAGGCCGGCGACGTGATGATCGGCCTTGCCTCCTCGGGCCCGCACTCCAACGGCTATTCGTTGATCCGGAAAATCGTCGCCGACGCCGAGCTTTCCTATGACGCGCCGGCGCCCTTTGATCGGGCGCGCGCACTCGGGGAGGCGCTGCTGACGCCGACTCGCCTCTATGTGAAGTCGATCCTGCCGCTGACGAAACGCGCAGATGTCCGCGGCTTTGCGCATGTCACGGGCGGCGGCCTCACGGAGAATGTGCCCCGCCTTTTCGGCGATGCGCTGGCGCCTCGCTTCGACGACGCCGCCTTGCGCTTGCCGCCGGTCTTTCAGTGGCTGCAGGCGGCGGGCGGACTTTCGCTGGCGGAGATGCGCCGCACTTTCAACTGCGGCATCGGCGGCGTCCTCGTTGTGCGCCGCTCGGGCGTCGATGCGGCGCTCTCGGCGCTGGGACAGTCGGGCGAAGCCGCGCGCGTCATCGGCGACATTGTGAAGGCTTGAGACCATTGATGTCCGCGCCGAGACGAAAGCGCGTCGCCATCCTCATTTCCGGACGCGGCTCAAACATGGCCTCGCTGATCGAGGCGGCCAAGGCGCGGGACTTTCCGGCCGAGATCGCGCTTGTCGTCTCCAATACAGCGGACGCGAAGGGGCTCGAGCGGGCTTCAGCCGCCGGCATTGCAACGCGCTTCATCGATCACCGCGGATTCGGCAAGGGACCTGAAGCGCGGCTCCGCTTCGACGCAGCGCTTCAGGATGCGCTCACCGAAAGCGCCATCGATATCGTATGTCTTGCCGGCTTCATGCGCCTTCTTTCGGCGCCGTTCGTCGAGCGCTGGCGTGGGCGCATGCTCAATATTCACCCGTCCCTCCTCCCCGCCTTCAAGGGGCTCGACGCGCATGCGCGCATGCTCGCCGCAGGCGTCAGGGTTGCGGGGTGCACGGTGCATTTCGTGACGCCTGAGATGGACGAAGGCCCGATCATCGGCCAGGCCGCCGTCCCCGTATTGCCGGACGACGACGCCGACCGGCTCGCCGCGCGCATTCTTGCGGCCGAGCACGCGCTCTACCCGGTTTGCCTTAGTATGGTCGCATCGGATGAAGCCGCGCTCGGGGCCGACGGCGTCGTCCGCTTTGCATCCGAGCGCGCCGCAACGGGCGCGCTCGTCAATCCTGCCCGTTGATCCGATTACGGATCAGCCGCCCCAGCTCAGTTGCTCGGTCTGGTCGAACTGGATCGTCGATCCGTCCTTCAGCGTGATGACGCCGGCTGCGTCGCCCGACAGGAAAATCTGGTGATCGCCCATGCCGGCGATGCTGCCCGAGCTGAGCGTCAGCGTCCAATCCGAACCGAACATGGCGCTCGCGTCGATGTTGAGGTGGATTTCATCGACATAGCCGCCGCCGGCGCCGCCCGAGAAGTAGTCCGCGCCGTCGCCGAGGCCGAAGAGCAGCATGTCCGAGCCGGCGTCGCCATAGGATGAGTCATTGCCGCTTCCGCCGGACAAGATGTCATTGCCGCTTCCGCCGTAGAGCCTGTCTGACCCGGACCCACCATACAAGGAGTCGTTGCCAGCGGCGGCTTTCAGCGTGTCGTCGCCTGCGTCGCCATTGAGTATGTCGTTGCCCGCATCTGACCAGACGATGTCGTTGCCGTCGCCGCCATTCACGGTGACGCTGTCGGTCCAGGTGAAGGATGTGGGCGAAAGATCGACAACATCGTTCCCGCCGCCGGCGTTGATGATCTCAACGCCCTGGATCAGGTTCGTTGCGCCGTTGTTCGCAGAGATGTAATCGCTCGCCGCGGTGCCGTTGAGCGTATCGGTCCCGTCTCCGCCGTTGAAACTGTCATAGGAGCCGGCGAACCCATTGATCGAAACCTGGTCGCCAGAGCCGCGTTCCAGAGCGTTTGTGTTCTGCCACGTGAAGTCGTTGCTGAACTGGAAAGTATCGCCGCCAGCGCCGCCTGAAAGGCTGTCCGTCCCGAGCCCGCCGCTGAAGATGTTCGCGCCTGCGTCGCCCGTCAGGGTGTCGTTGAACGATGAACCCGTCAGATTTTCGACGCTTGAGAACGTGTCTCCTGCAGCATCGCCCGTTGTGCCGCCCGTCGCAAGACTGACGGTGACGCCGGCGCTTGCGCCGGCATAGCTCACCGTGTCTGTGCCGCCGCCGCCATAGAAGCGGTCGGCGCCAGCGCTGGTGTTCAGCGTGTCGTTGCCGGCGCCGCCGACAAGCGCGTCTGCGCCGGATGTTCCACTGATCGTGGACGCCGTGAATGCGCCGGTCACAAGATTGAGCGTCCCGTCGCTGAACTGGAGCGTTTCGATGCCGCTCAGCGTGTCGGTTCCGTCTCCGGCCGCCGCGCCGAGGCCCGTCACGCTGACGACGCCAGCAGCGGCGACAGTGATCGAATAATTGGCCATTGATCCGGAAAATACGGCTCGATCGGCCCCAACTCCGCCAACGAGGTAGTCATTGCCGGCGCCGCCGGTTAGCGTGTCATTGCCGTCGCCGCCATCGAGCGTGTCGGCATCCGCGCCGCCGTTGAGCGTGTCATTGCCCGCCTCGCCATACAGCGCATCATAGCCGTCGCCGCCTGAGATCGTGTCGTCGCCATCCTGGCCGTAGAGCCGGTCGTGTCCCATGCCGCCGTCAATTGCATCATTGCCGGCGCCGCCCTGGATATAGTCTTGGCCCGCACCGCCAGAGAGCGTGTCGTTGCCGGCTTCACCGTCGATCTGATCGTCGCCTGCGCCGCCGTCAACAACGTCATTGCCGCCGCCGACGAAGACCTTGTCGTCGCCGTCGCCCGCATTGACAGTGTCGACCGCATTGGCCGCAGCGCTGTTGTCGAACACGTCATCGCCTGCGCCGAGCTCAGCCGTCATCCCCGCCGAAGATCCGTACACGCGGTCATTGAAGTCCGTGCCGACAAACTTCTCGATGCTGGAGTAGGTGTCGCCTTGCGCGTCGCCGCCGGCGCCGCCAGCCGCGAGCGGGCCCGAGAACCCTACCCCTGCGCTGTCCGTGTTCTCGAAAACGGCCGTCACGCCCACCGCCGAGCCGGAATAGTCTGCCGTATCGAAACCGTCGCCGCCGTTCAGCGCATCAGCGCCCATGCCGCCGACGAGAATGTCATTGCCGGCGTCGCCATTGAGCTGGTCATTTCCAGCGCCGCCATAGATGCGGTCATTGCCGCCTTCCCCGACGAGAATATCATTGCCGCCGAAAAGGCCGTGTTCGCGGAAGACGACGCCCGAAACCTGCAGCGGCTGATCGCCGATCGGCACAGTCTGATAGTCGCCGGTCCACCAGTCATATTGCTGGGCCTCGACCTGCACGCTGTCGAACTCGACGCCGGAGCCGAAGTCGAGCGACACCGCCGTATCGCCGCCGTAAACATCGACGGACACCGTGCCGACCGGCGCGCCGCCCTTGAACGCCGTCACTTTGAAGTGGTGGAAGGCGGGCATCCCGTCGCCGGTTGCGAGATTGATCGAGGCATTCTCGACAGCGCCGCCGAAGGAGATTCGGGCGTCGCTCCCGGTGCTCACGGTGACGCCGTCAAAGGTTCCATTTCCTGTGAACGCAACGCGAGTCGCCGCATCGTCCGTTTGCGCATCGCCATAGATTCGGTCGTCGCCGCCTTCGCCGTAGACGCGGTCATTGTCGAGACCGCCAGAGACAACGTCGTTGCCGTCGCCGCCATAGACGGTATCATTGCCCGATCCGCCGTCGAAATTGTTCGACGCCGTAAAGCGCGCGCCCCAGACATCGTCGATCACGTCGTCGCCGGCGCCGCCCTGGACGGTGTTGTTGCCGTCGCCGGCCATGATGAAGTCGTTGCCGGCGCCGCCGTCGATGACGTCGTTGCCGCCTTCGCCGTAGATCGAGTCATTGCCGCCGCCGCCGGAGAGGACATCCGCGCCGTCGCCCGCATAAATCGTGTCTGCGCCCGCCGAGCCGATCACGCGGTCGACTGCGCCCGTGCCTTGAATGGCGTCGACGCCGTTCAAGGTGACGCCGCTCAAATCAAAGTTCAAAGCAAGGCCGTTCGCCTGCAGCACTTCGCCGGAAACTTGCGTTCCGTCGATGATTTCGATGCCCGACGTGCCGGCAGAGAAATTCGCCTGTACGTCGAAGCTCAGGCCGGTGCCGCTCTGGAGAACAAGCGTATCCGTCCCAGTCGCGCCGGTATCCTGGATCGTGTTCGTGCCGGAGGATCCGACGATCGCATCGAGAACGATCGTGTCGGAGCCGTCGCCGCCGTCGACACTGTCCGCGCCCTGACCGTCATAGATCGTGTCGTTGCCGGCGCCGCCGTTCAGGACATCATTGCCCGCGCCGCCCGACAGAATGTCGTTGCCGGCGCTGCCGTTCAGCGTGTCGTTTCCATCGCCGCCGCGCAGATCGTCAGCATTTGCCGTACCGGTGATCGTATCGTTCCCTGCGCCGCCGTCGATGAAGGTTTCTGTGACGCCAGCGTCCGTGAATACGTCGTCGCCGGAAGTCAGCGACGTGCCGCTCTCGGCCTGATCGTTGACAGCGACGGAGAATGTCCTGTCGACGATTGCGCCGGAGGCGTCGGTAACGCGGATCGTCACATCATGGGAAGTCGCGGCCTCGAAGTTGAGGACCGCGCCTGGCGCTACTCTGACTTCGCCCGTGGCGGCGTCAATGGTGAAGCGCCCGCCGCCGTCTTGTCCGGTTACGAACGAATAGGTGAGCCTGTCGCCCGCGTCCGCGTCGGCGCCCGCCGCCGATCCGACGACGGTTCCGGCCGCCGCGTTCTCGGCGACGGCGCCGGAAAACGTCACACTGGTCGGCGCATCGTTGAGAAGATCCGACGGTTGCGTGACGGCGATGGTCCGGTCCGCGAACTGGAACCGTTCGACGCCCGTCACCGTATCGGTCCCGTCCGCCGCGCCGCCGCGGCGGTCAGCGACCGTGTAGGTTTCTGACGCCGCGTCGTAGGAAATGGCGTAGTCGGACCAATTGCCGGAGAACACAGCCGTGTCGGTCCCCACGCCGCCTTGGAGCAGGTCATTGCCGGCGCCGCCGGTCAGCGTGTCAGCGCCCGTGCCGCCGTAAAGCGCGTCGGCGCCGGCCCCGCCGGACAAGGCATCGTCGCCGCCGTCGCCATAGAGCGTGTCATTTCCGTCGCCGCCCGTCAGCGTGTCGGCGGCGGCGTTGTTCGCGGTCAGGCGGATATTGTCGAGATCGACGTCGCGGTCGCCCCCGGACGACATGTCAGTGACGTCTGTGAAGCGGATCGTCGTCGACGATGATGTCGCCGTGAACGTGAACGTGAAGGCCGAGCGGCCGCCGCCAAGGGCGTCGTTCGCCGTTTGCGACATGATGACATTCGAGCCTGACAGGGCGTCGACCTGCAGCGATCCGACGGCGCCGGCGCTGCCGAAATTGACTCCGATGTCGAAAGTGAGCGTGTACGTCTCGCCTGCGACAGTCTGCACGGTTTGCGCGAGCGTCCCGCCGCTCTGGCCGCTCCAGCCGCCAAACGCGTAGTATTGCGCGCCGTCCGAAGACCGTCCGGAGTCGGCGTGGAGGCCCCCGGAATTGGCGGCGCCGCCCTGGGTCCAGCCTTCCGGCGCGCCATAGACGCCGCCGTTATAGGTCCCGGCTTCAAAATTGCCGTTGAAGAGAAGGTTCTGATCGCCTTCGAGTAGGTCGTTACCAGCGCCGCCGTCGAGCTGATCTGCGCCCGCGCCGCCGCTCAGACGATCGTCGCCGTCGCCGCCGAGGAGCTGATCATTGCCGGCCCCGCCGAGCAGCGTATCCGCGCCCGCGCCGCCGTCGAGGCGATCATCGCCTGCGCCGCTGTCAAGCGTGTTGGCGTTCGCGTCGCCCGTCAGCGTATCGCTGGACGCCGTGCCCTTGAGGTTTTCTACGCCGGAGAGCTGGTCGCCTTCGGCATCGCCGCCCGAACCTTGGCCCGTCGCCAGATTGACGGTGACGCCCGCGCCGGAGCCGGAGTAGTCCGCAGTATCGACGCCCACGCCGCCGGTCAGCGTATCTGCGCCGCCGCCACCGACCAGGGTGTCATTGCCTGCGCCGCCATCGAGCGTGTTGGCGCCGCTGTCGCCCGTCAGACGATCCGCATAGGAACTGCCGACGGCGTTCTCGAAATTGACGAAACGGTCGCCTTCAGCCTCGCCGCCGGCGCCCACGCCGGTCGCGAGATTGACGTCTACGCCCATCGAGGAGCGGCTGTAATCGAGCGTGTCGATCCCGGCGCCGCCGTCCATTCTGTCCGCGCCGTCAGCAGTCACGAGTCGGACATTGTCGAGATCGAGGTCGCGATCGCCGCCGGATGACAGATCGGTGGTGTCGGTGAAACGGATCGTGGTCGAGTCCGATGTCGCAGTGAAGGTGAAGCTGTAAGTTGAATTGCCGCCGCCCGCCGCATCCGTCGCGGTTTGCGACATGATGACGTTAGAACCGGCGAGCGCTTCGACTTGAAGCGCGCCAGCAGCCGCGCCGTAATGCACGCCGATGTCGAAGGTGAGCGTGTAGGTCTGTCCCGGAACGGTGGCGATCGTTTGCGCAAGCGTGCCGCCGTTCTGCCCACTCCAGCCGCCTAAGGCGTAGTATTGCGGTCCGTCGGAAGCGCGGCTCGAATCGGCATGCAGGCCGCCGGAATTGGCCGTGCCGCCGACAGTCCAACCCGCCGGCGCGCCGTAGGCCTCGCCGGAATAGGCACTCTGCTCGAAGCTGCCGTTGACGAGGAGATTGGTTTCGCCGGAGGCGGCATAGACGCGATCGTCGCCTGCGCCCGCGAAGACGACATCGGCCCCGGCGCCGGCCGTGATTGAATCATTGCCGGCGCCGCCGACGACGAGATCGCCGCCCGCCAAACCGGTCAGGGTGGACGCCGTAAAGGCGCCTGAGACAAGATTGAGGACGCCGTCGCTGAACTGAACCGTCTCGACGCCGGTCAGCGTGTCGGTTCCGTCGGGCGATCCCGCGCGGAGATCCGTGACGACCGTCTCGCCATTGCTGTTGACCGCATAGGAATAGTCGCGCGATGAGCCGGAGAAGATGGCGCGGTCCGTTCCGGCCCCGCCCATGAGACGGTCATCGCCGGCGCCGCCGGTCAGAATGTCGTTGCCGACGCCGCCATTGAGAACATCGTTGCCGGCGCCGCCGAGAAGCGTATCGGCGCCCGCGCCGCCGGTCAGCGTGTCATTGCCGGCGCCGCCGTCGAGGAGATCATTGCCGCCCGCGCTGAACCGGACATTGTCGAGCGAGGCGCCGACATTGTCTTCGCGTCCCGTGCCGACGAAACTCAGTTTGTTCGAGCCGTCGCCGGAGCCCCCGACAACCTCGAAAGAATATGTCTGCATGGTTGCGCCGGGCTCGATCGTCCCGACGAGCTGGCCGCCGAAGAACACTTGCAGACCGCCGCTGCCCGCCGCCGCACGGCTCGCGGCGTCAAAGGAAAGCTCATAGGTCTCGCCGGCCTGGGCGCCGGAGATGACCTGACTGATAGTGACATTGCCGGGGCTCGCGTCGAGATCGAGCCATTTGCTGCCGTCGCTCGACACGATGCCGCCATGCCCGGAATTCACAACTTCCAGCGAAGGACCGCGCTCGAGTGTCCAGCCCTGCGTCGTCTGGCCGGAGAATCCCCAGCCGGTCTGCGTCAGCCCGGCCGTGCTTTCGAACGAGCCGTTGACAAGCAGATCGCCGCCATTATCGCCGGCGAGCGCGTCATTGCCGTCGCCGCCGTAAAGCGCGTCATTCCCGGCGCCGCCGGACAGAGTGTCGTCGCCTTGGCCGCCTGTCAGCGTGTCATTGCCGCGATCGCCGAAGAGATTGTCGGCGCTTGCTGTTCCGGTGATGGAATCATTGCCGTCGCCGCCGCGGATCGAGGTTTCGGTCACCGCCGTGTCGGTGAACACATCGTCGCCGGCCGTGAGGGTCAGATTCTCGGCGGCATCATTGACCGTGATCGTGTAAACGCGCTCTTGCACGGCGCCTGCGCTGTCGGTCACGCGGACGGTCACATCGTGTGACGTATTCGCTTCGAAGTTGAGGCCCGGCGCGACTTTGACTTCACCCGTCGCCGCATCGATCGTGAATCGTCCGCCTGCGTCCTGTCCCGGCGCGAAGGAGAAGCGCAGCACGTCCCCTGCATCAATGTCGGTAGCGCTGGCGATTCCGACGACCGTGCCGACAGCCGCACCTTCGTTGACCGCTGTCCCCGTGAAGCCAAGATTGGCCGGCCCGTCATTGACCGCTGCGACGCTGAGCGAAGCCGTGCTCGAGGCCGAGGCCGTGCCGTCCGTCACCGTATAGGTGAAGCTGACATTGCCGTTGAAGTTCGCATTCGGCGTGAACGTCCAGGTCCCGTCGCCATTGGCGACGAGCGCGCCTTGCGCCGGATCGACCGAGAGACCCGCGACCTGCAGCGTGTCGCCGTCGAGGTCCGAAGCGCCGGCGAGCAGGTCCGAAGCGCGGACGACGAAGCTGCCGTCTTCCTGTATGCCGCCGAGCGCCACCGCCGTCGCGACGGGCCCGTCATTCACCGCTGCGACGCTAAGCGAGGCCGTGCTCGAGGCCGAGGCCGTGCCGTCCGTCACCGTATAGGTGAAGCTGACATTGCCGTTGAAGTTCGCATTCGGCGTGAACGTCCAGGTCCCGTCGCCATTGGCGACGAGCGCGCCTTGCGCCGGATCGACCGAGAGACCCGCGACCTGCAGCGTGTCGCCGTCGAGGTCCGAAGCGCCGGCGAGCAGGTCCGAAGCGCGGACGACGAAGCTGCCGTCTTCCTGTATGCCGCCGAGCGCCACCGCCGTCGCGACGGGCCCGTCATTCACCGCTGCGACGCTAAGCGAGGCCGTGCTCGAGGCCGAGGCCGTGCCGTCCGTCACCGTATAGGTGAAGCTGACAT